>NZ_BRVP01000001.1 GCF_027924145.1 Neptunitalea chrysea
TAGCGATAAAATTGTTTTACATAGCGCAAAAATGCCAAATAGTAAGCAGAAGATAATTATTAAGAGAACATACGTGTTTTTATATAGGGGTAATTGCCGCTTTTTTGTTTTCTTATTAATTTTCATGTAGCAAAAGTTAAAAACCTGTAAATAAGATGTATATGTGTAAATACATGTTTTTTTACTTGTCCAGATTTAGTGTCTCACATGAAGATGTGGAACTATGTTGAAAATTTGACTTATATATTGATTGTTAAAATAGCATTTACAAAAGCGTAAACTCCAAAGAACAAGCAAAATAAAGTAACAATTAAAATAGTTAAGTTTGTTGACGGTTGACGTTGATTTTGTGATGTCATAGCGCTGATTATTAATTTTACATTACAAATGTTTAAAAATCAAAACCTGTAGACATCGGTAAAAACACGTATTTTTTAAATAGTCTCTATTTTGGCTGGTAAATACTTGTTTTTATGAATACTTAGAAATTTTCAATGCTATTTTAAATATAGATTTTTCTTTTTGTAGTCAATGACTGCTTTTCCCTTTTTAAGTACGTCTGCGCCAATAATGCCATGTACTGGTAATGCATCTTGCATGGTTAAGGCTTCATTAACGTGTGTAAGGTCAAAAATAACCACTTCAAGGTTCTTCTTGTTCCATCCTTTAATATGTAGTATGTTGTCTTTAGATGCTTTGGTGTGAAGGTTGCTACCTCCGGCTCCGGAAGCTTTAATCTCAGATTCTTCAGTATGTAAATTAAAATGCTCTATACAGTCGGTACCTACACAGGTGTTAGAGGCACCTGTATCTAATATAAACCTGCCAGATATACCATTTAAATGAGCTCTTACTTCAAAATGATTGGTATTGGTATACGTTAAAGGAATTTTAGTGTATCCTTTTTCTTTTAGAAAATGTTTTAAACTTACTGTTTCTTCCATGATTTGGTTTGATGCCCCAAAATTATAATTTTTATTGAAGATTACAGTTTTTTGTGAAGGTATAATAAGATGAAGTGTAAAGAAAGAAGGTTATAGAGGTAGGTGTAATTTCTTTTTTAGTAAGATAGTACAAGCTATGCTTATAGAGTGATAATTTTATGCCGATTCCAGAGGATTAGAGCCTGCTTTTTTTATTTTTGCTTCATGATTACAGATACACATACACATTTATATTCCGAAGCCTTTGAGGAAGATAGAGATGAAATGATTGCCCGCGCAAAAGAAAACGGGGTAGGAAGGTTTTTTCTTCCAGCAATAGATTCAACTTATACAGATAAAATGTTGACGCTTCAGAAGGCATATCCAAAGGAAATTTTTTTAATGTTCGGGTTGCATCCCACACATGTAAAAGAAAACTATAAAGAAGAGTTGGCGCATGTTGAAGAGATGATGGCAAAGCACACTGCTTATGCGGTTGGGGAAATAGGGATGGATTTGTATTGGGATAAAACCTATATAAAAGAGCAAAGAGCTGCGTTTAAAATGCAAATTCAATTAGCTAAGAAAAATAAAATGCCTATTGTGATTCATTGCAGAGAAGCCTTTGATGAAGTGTTTGAGGTGTTGGAGGAAGAAAAAGGGGATGATCTTTTCGGGATTTTTCATTGCTTTACTGGAACTATTGAGCAAGCTCATAAGGCTATCTCTTATAATATGATGTTGGGTATTGGTGGAGTGGTAACGTTTAAAAATGGAAAAATAGATATGTTTTTAAAAGAAATTTCACTTGATAATATAGTGGTAGAAACAGACGCACCTTATTTGGCTCCGGTTCCGTATCGTGGAAAAAGAAATGAGAGTTCTTATATAGTGAATGTGGTGGAGAAATTGGCTACTATCTATCAAAAAACACCAAGTGAAATAGCTTCAATAACAACAGAAAACTCTAAAAAGATATTTGGTGTATAATGGGAGTATACAGGTCTAAAATACTATTGATATATACAGGTGGTACTATTGGTATGATGAAAGATTATGAAACAGGTACACTCCGTGCTTTTGATTTTGATCAGTTACTGAGTAGGATACCTGAGTTGTATCAAATTGATTGCGATATTGAGACTGTATCTTTTGAAGTGCCTATAGATTCGTCTAATATGAATCCTTTGTATTGGGTAGAGTTGGCAGAGATTATTGAGCAGCACTATAAACAGTTTGATGGATTTGTTGTGTTGCATGGTAGCGATACGATGAGTTATACTTCTTCTGCTTTAAGTTTTATGTTGGAAAACCTTACCAAGCCAGTTGTGTTTACCGGATCTCAATTGCCTATTGGAGATTTGAGAACCGATGCTAAAGAGAATTTAATTACTGCAGTACAAATAGCTTCGTTAAGAGAAAAAGGGCAAGCTTTGGTGCAAGAGGTGTGTTTGTATTTTGAATATAAGCTGTACAGGGCTAATAGAACTACTAAGGTAAGTGCCGACGATTTTGAAGCTTTTTTGTCGTTAAATTATCCTCCGCTAGCAGAAAGTGGGCTTCATTTGAAAATTTCTAGAGAAAAATTATTGAATAAAAATAATAAAAATGACCTTAAGGTTCATAAAAAAATGGACAATGCTATTGCTATTGTAAAATTATTTCCGGGAATTACAGAGGGCGTTTTGTCTTCGATGATGTTAAATCCGAATTTGAAAGGAGTTATTTTAGAAACTTTCGGAGCCGGAAATACGACTACAGAAGCATGGTTTTTGAATATTTTAAAAGAAGCTGTAAATCAAGGTGTTATGGTGGTGAATGTTTCGCAGTGTATGGGAGGAAGTGTTTCTATGGGGCAGTATGAAACCAGTACAGCACTAGAAAAAATGCGTGTAGTAAGTGGGAAAGATATGACCACTGAGGCGGCATTGACTAAATTGATGTATTTGTTAGGTGAAGGAATTCAGCCACGTGTTTTCAAAACAATCTACGAAACATCGCTTCGAGGTGAGCTATCCTAAAATTAACTCCTTAAATTTTATCATTCCAAAAAAAATTTGTTATTTGCTGCCCTGAAAAAGTAACGGAAACAGAGAGGTGGCCGAGTGGTCGAAGGCGCACGCCTGGAAAGTGTGTATACGTCAAAAGCGTATCGAGGGTTCGAATCCCTTCCTCTCTGCTTATTTTTTTTACAAATTGAACTAAAAATTTTATATCTTTAAACCCTATTAACTAACAAATTTTAAGTCGAAAGAAATGAAAAGAGTATTCTCAATGTTTGCTTTTGCAGCATTAACAATTTTAAATGTTGCCACTGTAAGTGCACAAGAAGAGACCACAAAAGGATTTCACCAGGAATTGAAAGAGCGTTTCATCCAGGGGGGGCCTGAATTTATGGGTATCGTATTATTGTGTTTAATTTTAGGTTTAGCTGTGGCTATTGAAAGAATTATCTATTTAAACATGGCTACTACTAACACTAAGAAATTAGCTGCTAATGTAGAAGAGGCACTTACGTCTGGTGGTGTAGAAGCTGCAAAAGAAGTATGTAGAAACACAAAAGGACCTGTTGCTTCAATCTATTACCAAGGTTTAGATAGAATTGACGAAGGTCTTGATGCTGTTGAAAAAGCTGTTGTAGCTTATGGAGGTGTTCAAATGGGGCAGTTAGAGAAAAATGTATCTTGGGTGTCTTTATTTATTGCTGTAGCTCCGATGCTTGGTTTCATGGGTACGGTAATTGGTATGATTTTGGCATTCGATAAAATTAGTCAGGCTGGTGGTCTTGATGCATCGTTAATCGCAGGTGATATTAAGGTTGCGTTATTAACAACTGTATTTGGTCTTATCGTGGCTATTATTCTTCAAATTTTCTACAACTACATCATTGCTAAAATTGATAGTATTGTAAATGATATGGAGGATGCTTCTATTATTTTAATAGATTTATTAATTAGAAACAAAGTACAAGGTTAATCTAATTAATAATTTAATCCACTTAAGAACATTTATAAGATTTAATTATGCAACAAAAAGTATTTAATATAGGTATTGTAATTTTAGGTGTCATTTGCTTTGTATTTTGGTATCTATTATTAGGAAGTACCGATCCGTATTCAGATATCTTATTCTATGTTTCTTATATCTTATTAGCAATAGCTGTTGTAGGAGTAGCGATATTTAGTTTAATAAATATCTTCTCTTCAGGTGAAAAGATTAAAAGAACATTAATAGGATTAGGAGCGTTAGCCGTTGTAGTTATCTTAGGATTTGTATTTGCAAGTTCGGGTAATATCAACGTACAAGATTTATCAGATCAAGGTATTACAGTTTCAGAATCTACTTCTAAAACTGTTGGAGCTGGTTTGGTTATGTTTTATATCCTAACAGCAGTAGCAATACTTTCTATGGTATTCGCTGGAGTTAAAAAATTGATTAAGTAATTTATTATGGCAAAAAGAGCAGCACCGGAAGTAAACGCAGGTTCTATGGCGGATATCGCCTTCCTTCTGCTTATCTTCTTCTTGGTAACTACTACCATTGAAACCAATCAAGGGTTAAGTGCAAGGTTACCTGAAAGACAACCAGTAACAGAAGATGCACCTCCTTTAAGGAAGCGAAATGTGTTCGAGGTTATGGTTAACCAAAATGACCAGTTGTTAGTAGAGAATGAGTTAATGGAGATAGGTGATCTTAGAGAAGCAGCTGTAGCGTTTTTAGATAATGGAGGTGATGGTTCTTGCGCTTATTGTCAAGGTACTAAAGATGTAAACTCTTCAGTAAACCCTAATAAAGCTATAATTTCTTTACGTAACCAACGTGGTACTTCTTATAAGATGTATGTTGCAGTTCAGAACGAACTTCAGGCAGCATACAACGTGTTAAGAGAGCGTGAGCGTGAAAGATTATATCCTAATGAGGTTAGCTGGACAGAGATGTGGGCGCAGTATAATGCTGCTAAAACATCTGATGCTAGAAAAGATGCTTTAAAGCCTAAGATTGAAAAGTTACAAGAACTTTTTCCATATAAATTATCGGAAGCAGAACCTAAAAAAGATTAAAACTCATAACTATGTCTAAATTTAAGAAAAAGAAATCAGGTGATTTACCAGCGGTATCTACGGCATCGTTACCAGATATCGTATTCATGTTACTTTTCTTCTTTATGACGGTAACAGTTATGAAAGATAGTGACCTGATGGTAACTAATAAGGTACCAACAGCGTCTGAAGTACAGAAATTAGATAAGAAAGATCCTGTTATGTATATATATGCAGGAAAACCTACTATGAAATACCAGAAAAAAGCAGGTACTTCAAATAAGGTTCAGATAAACGATAAGTTTGTTGTTCCAGATGAAATTCCAAATTTTGTTTTAGAATATCAGTCTGGTTTACATCAAGATTTACAAAATCGTTTTATCACAGCATTAAAAATCGACGAAGACACAAACATGGGTATTGTTACCGATGTTAAAGAAGCGTTGAGAGATGCGAATGCATTAAAGATTAATTATATTACAAAAGACGGCGATCCTCTTGTTGGCTTAAAAAAGTAAATATTATTAATCTTTACAGATATAAAAAAAGCGTTTCAGAAATGGAACGCTTTTTTTATTTTATGATATTTGTACTATGAGAAATATTGTTTTTACATTATGGGTTGGGGTGTTAGGTGTTGTTGCCGTGAATGCGCAGGCAAGCGTTATAGATAGCTTGCATTATAAATATGTAGATGATACTTATTATGAAGATCAGTTTTATGCTGGTATGGTGTATAATGTTTTGTATAATGGACCTGAGAATCTCTCTCAGAATAACTTTTCTAATGGGTTTTTAGTTGGCTTTATTAAAGATATGCCTATTAATAAACAACGTAATAAAGCAATTGGTTTAGGAGTAGGGTATAACAATATGTCTTTTTATTTTAATATGCGTGCTGCTAAGAGTAACGGTATTATTACCTATGATTATATAGATAGTAATACCTCTTATAAACGAAGTAAGATTGAAACTCATGCTATTGAGATACCTTTAGAGTACCGTTGGAGAACTTCTACGGCTACTTCTACTAAGTTCTGGAGAGTTTATACAGGTGTGAGGGTTAGTTATGCATTTTCGCGGATTTCTAAATATATCTCGGAAACTGAAAAAGACGTGTTTGAAAATACAGATATTAAGCCTTTGCAATGTTCGGGTTATATAAGTATTGGGTATAATACTTGGAATTTGTATGGTAGTTTTGCTTTTACTAAACTTTTTGAAGATGGTGCTAAAATAGAAAGTACCGGAGAGCCGTTAGATATGAGTTATTTAAGTGCAGGGTTGATGTTTTATATTTTATAACCAGTATTGAAAAGTTAATAGCTGGGGTAAAATTCCTGTTATAATGCCAATAATTAGTTCTGTATTACTATGTGCTTTTAAATACAAACGTGATGAGGCTACAAAACCAGCTGCTATAATGAGAAGTGCTAATAGCAAAGTAATGTCTATAGCATAGTGTATCCCTAATCCTATAATAAACATCATAAGTCCCGAAATACCTGTCATATGAATACTTGCCTTTACTTTAAAAATAGCCATAATTAAACAAGCTAAAGTACTTCCTAATATACCTAAGAAAAAATAGTATAGTTCGGCAGCGTCTATTTTTGGAAGTAACTTAAGTAAAATAGTTGCGGTAATAAGAAGATTTATAAACAAGGGAAGTATCCGTTCTCTTGCATTACTAATTTCATAATCTGCCAAAAAACGAAACTTTTTTAAAATTATAGCTATTAATAACGGAACAATAATGGTTAAAATAGCAATAGAAATATAGGTTGCATTTTTAATCTCGGTAGAGTAGAATATAGGGCATATTCTATAAAATAGTAAAACCCCAAATAAAGGCATACTAATAGGGTGAAATACAACAGAGATGCTTCTAAAAAACCACTTCATATTACAGTTGTTTTCTTAAGCGTGCTACCGGAATATCTAGTTGTTCTCTGTATTTGGCAATAGTTCTACGGGCAATAGGATACCCTTTTTCTTTTAATATAACGGCTAGCTTATCGTCTGTTAAAGGCTTTCTTTTATCTTCATCAGCTATAATGTCCTTAAGTATCTTTTTAATTTCGATAGTAGAAACATCTTCTCCTTCATTGTTTTTCATGGCTTCAGAGAAAAATTCTTTAATTAGCTTGGTGCCATAAGGGGTTTCTACATATTTACTGTTGGCTACTCTAGATACGGTAGATACATCCATCCCTATAATATCGGCAATGTCTTTTAAGATCATTGGACGAAGTTTCTGTTCATCTCCAGTTAAGAAATATTCTTTCTGATATTCCATAATAGCGCTCATGGTAACATAAAGTGTTTGTTGGCGTTGCAATACAGCGTCTATAAACCATTTGGCGGCATCTAATTTTTGCTTAATGAATTGTACGGCATCTTTTTGAGGTTTAGATTTGGTAGCAGATTCTTTATAACCGGCTAGCATATCTTTATAATCTTTAGATACGTGTAATTCAGGAGCATTTCTACCGTTTAAAGTAATTTCTAGTTCACCGTCTCTAATGCGAATAGAAAAGTCGGGAACCACATGTTCTACCACTTTATTGTTGGTGTATGAGCCTCCCGGTTTCGGATTCAGTTTTTCAATTTCATGAATAGCCCCTTTTAGCTCTTCTTCCGTACAGCTACATTTTTGTAAAAGCTTTTCGTAGTGTTTCTTGGTAAACTGCTCAAAAGCACTATCAATAATTTGTATAGCTAATTCGGTTCTTGGGTTTTCTTTTTTACGTTTTAATTGTATAAGTAAGCACTCTTGTAAGTTACGTGCTCCAACGCCTGCAGGATCCATTTCGTGTACCACATTTTTTAGCATACGTTCAATGTCTTCTTCAGTGGTAAAGATGTTTTGGGTAAAGGCTAAGTCGTCCATAATATCTAGTATGGTACGCCTTATATAACCACTTTCGTCTATACTCCCTATTAAGAAATAGGCTATTTCTCGGTCGGTATCACTTAAACTAAAGGTGTTTAATTGGTTTTCTAAATGTTGATGAAATGAAAAAGTAGCTTCAAAGGGCATGGTTTTTTCTTCATCATCACTACTATAGTTATTTGCCTGAAGTTTGTAATCAGGTACTTCATCATCACTTAGATACTCGTCAACATTAATGTCTTCGGCATCTATACGTTCATTATCGTAATCATCGTAATCGTTTTCAAACTCGTCTTTCGTGTCTTCATAGGTTTCTTCCTTCCCTGTATCCAGAGCAGGATTTTCCTCAAGTTCTTGTTTAAGACGTTGTTCAAAAGCCTGTGTAGGCAACTGAATCAATTTCATTAATTGAATTTGTTGCGGCGATAACTTTTGCGATAATTTAAATTGTAAATGTTGTTTTAACATTGATGTATGATGACTTTGTTATAAAAGTAAAAAAAACAATCTACAGCCCATAAGGTGTAGATTGTTTTTGAATTATTTTTAACGGTATTTCTTAAAATTCTGCATTCTTTGGCGTTCTTGGGAAAGGAATAACGTCTCTAATATTAGTCATACCTGTAGCAAACAATACCAAACGCTCAAATCCTAAACCAAAACCACTATGTACTGCGGTACCAAATTTTCTTAGGTCTAAGTACCAAGAAAGTTCTTTTTCATCAATACCCATAGCTTTCATTTTTTCTACTAACACATCGTAACGTTCTTCTCTTTGCGAACCTCCCACGATTTCACCAATACCAGGGAAAAGAATATCCATAGCTCTTACGGTTTTACCATCTTCATTTAAACGCATGTAGAAAGCTTTAATTTTAGCAGGGTAATCAAATAATATTACCGGACACTCAAAGTGCTTTTCTACTAAATAACGCTCATGTTCACTTTGTAAGTCGGCACCCCATTCTTCAATAAGGTATTCAAATTTTTTCTTTTTATTAGGCTTAGAGTTTCTCAAGATCTCTACTGCTTCTGTATAGCTAACACGCTTAAAGTTGTTATCAAGAATAAAGTCTATTTTTTCTCTTAACGGCATAGGACTTCTTTCCGTTTGAGGCTTTGTTTTTTCTTCGTCTAATAGTCGTTTTTCTAAGAAAGCTAAATCATCAGGGCATGTTTCTTTTACGTACGCTAAAACATATTTAATAAAGCTTTCAGCTAAATCCATGTTACCATCTAATTCCATAAACGCTACTTCTGGTTCTATCATCCAGAATTCTGCTAAGTGACGCGTAGTGTTAGAGTTTTCTGCTCTAAATGTTGGACCAAAGGTATATACTTTACCCATTGCCATAGCGTAGGTTTCAGCTTCTAACTGACCAGAAACGGTAAGGTTGGTTTCTTTACCAAAAAAGTCTTCTGTAAAGTCTACATCACCAGCCTCTGTTAACGGTGGGTTTTTAGCATCTAACGCAGATACTCTAAACATTTCTCCGGCACCTTCGGCATCACTACCTGTAACGATAGGGGTGTTTACATAGTAAAATCCTTCTTTTTGAAAAAACTGGTGTACCGCAAACGATAGGGCAGAGCGCACACGCATTACTGCACTAAATGTATTGGTACGTACTCTTAAATGAGCGTTGGCTCTTAAGAATTCTAAAGAGTGTTTTTTAGGCTGAATAGGATATTCTTCCGGATTAGACGCTCCTAATATGATGATTTCTTTTACTTGTATTTCAAAATTTTGTCCACTTCCTTTACTTGCAACCAGAGTTCCTTTTATTTCTGCAGCAGCACTAGTGGTAATTTTTTTAAGAACTTCCTTATCGGTATTCTCAAAATCAATAACACACTGAATATTATTTATGGTAGAACCATCGTTCAAAGCAATAAAACGATTAGATCTAAAGGTTCTTACCCATCCTTTAACAACAACATCTTGTTGTAATGTACCATTTGTTAGCAGTTCTTTTACGCTATAATTTTTCATTGTATTATCTATTCATTATACGAAAGACAAAGATAGTTTTTTACTCTATTTGTAGAAAATACTAACTGGTTAATTGATAGTTAAGACGAAAAATATTTTAAAAAGACTGATTTTTAGAGGTTAAGTTGAAAAATAAGCTTGTAAGATATCTAATAACTTTAGTATATTTGTTTTCATACTCATGCTTAACGTAGTTAAGTAAAAGTAGGTTTGGGGGTGTAAGGCCTGTTAATTTTATTAACAGGCTTTATTTTTTTGCTACTAAATATGTTTCTTTTTCTTATTTTTTAGTTGGTTCATTTTCAGGTTCTTTCTCCATATCATCATCTCCATCTTCTTCGTCATCATGTGTTAGAATATCAATGTTAGGTTCAATAAATTCTTTTTTATTGGCAACACTACGTTCTAAAGATAATAGTAATGTAGGAAGTAATACCAAGTTAGATAACATGGCAAATAATAAGGTGAATGAAACGAGTCCTCCTAGCGCCTTTGTTCCGCCAAAACTTGATATCATAAATACAGAGAATCCGAAGAATAGTACTATTGAGGTATAGAACATACTAACACCACTTTCTCTAAGAGCTGCAAAGACCGATTTTTTAATCTTCCAGTTGTTTAATTTAAGTTCTTGTCTGTATTTGGCAAGAAAGTGAATAGTGTCATCTACCGATATACCAAAGGCAATACTAAAAACTAATATCGTTGAAGGTTTAAGAGGAATGCCTAGATACCCCATCATACCACCGGTAATTAATAATGGTAAAATATTGGGTATTAGCGATACAATAATCATTTTAAACGACCTGAACATATAGGCCATTAATAGTGAGATAAGGAAAATTGCCAAAGCAAGTGAAACAATCAAGTTGTTTATGAGGTAATTGGTTCCTTTAGTGAACATATATGCTTTACCTGTTACGGTAACGGTGTATCTGTCTGCAGGGAATAATTTATCAATTTTGGTTTTTAAATCGTCTTCAATTTTCTCCATTTCATCGGTGCCAATATCTTTCATAAAGGTAGTAATACGAGCAACTTGGCCATCTTCACCTACAAAGTTAGAAAGTACGTTGCCTTGTACTCCTCCATTTTTTAGGTAGGCAAGTATAAATGAATTTTCTTGAGAGGTAGGTAGATCGTAATATTTAGGATTACCATTATAAAATGCCTGTTTTATATACTTGGCTAAATTAACAACCGATAAAGGTTGTGATAGGTGAGGAGTTTCTTCTATAAGTTTTTGAAGCTCTTCCATTCTTCTAAGTGTAGGAAGCTTCATAACACCATTCTTTCTTTTGGTATCAATCATTATTTCAAGTGGCATGATACCATCAAATTCTTTCTCAAAAAACTTAATATCTTTAAAGAAGGAGGCGCTTTTAGGCATGTCTTCAATAATACTACCCGAAACACGTATTTTATAAATACCAATAATACTAGCAGTTAATAACATTACTGCAGCAATATATACAGAGATTCTTCTATTTTTTACAAGATGTTCTAGCCAGCTCACAAAGCCTTCTACCCATTTACTGTTTAAGTGCTTTAGGTGTTTAGTTTTTGGCTTAGCCATAAAACTATAGATAATAGGAATTATGGTTAATGATAATAAGAAGATAGCTAAAATATTTATAGAGGCTACAATACCAAATTCTTTCAGTAGCTTACTTTCGGTAATAATAAACGTTGCAAAACCTGCTGCTGTAGTAGCATTGGTCATTAATGTGGCATTACCTACCTTGCTAATTACGCGTTGTAAAGCTTTTGCTTGATTGTTGTGTTTTTGATATTCTTGCTGGTATTTATTAATTAAGAAAATACAGTTAGGAATTCCAATTACAATAATTAGTGGAGGAATAATTGCTGTTAATACAGTAATTTTATAGTTAAGGAGACCTAAAATACCAAATGCCCACATTACTCCAAAAATTACTACCACCATAGAAATAAAGGTGGCTCTAAACGACCGGAAAAATAAGAAAAAGATGAGCGATGTTACGCCTAAAGCAGCTATGATAAATAGGCTTATTTCATCAATAATGTTTTGAGAGTTTAGGGTACGTATGTAAGGCATACCGGAGGTACGAACATCTAAGTCAGTTTCGTTCTCGAAGTTTTCAATTAACGGAATAAAATCATTGAAAATAAAGTCTTTTCTAACCGAGGTATTTACAATTTCTTTATCCATGTAAACAACACTTCTTAGGGTGCGGTCTTCTTTATTGAATAAAAGTTTATTATAAAAAGGAAGTTTATTGAATAACTTGTCGGTAATACTATCTAGTTGTGATTGGTTTTTAATAGTTCCTTTAGATAGGGGTTTTAGCTCAAACTTCTGTTTCTCTACATTCTTTTTAATCGTCTGTAGGTTCTCGGTAGACATTACTAATGTGGTTTCCGGTAGTGCTTGTAACTGTCTGTTAAGGCGGTTCCAAGCATTAAATTTTTCCGGGGTAAAGAGTGTGCTGTCTTTTACAGCCAGTACAATAAGGTTTCCTTCTTCACCAAAAATGTCTAGAAATTTGTTGTATTGTATATTTACAGTGTCATGATCAGGTAACAAGTTTGCCTCTGTATAAGTGAATCGCATGTTTTTCCATTTCGATCCAAGAAAAACAGTCATACCTATAATTATACAGATAACAAGAATTCTATTTCTAAGTAATTTTCCAGCTAAAAAATTCCAAAAGCCAGAGTACTTTTTCTTCGCCATGATTTAATTTTAAGAGTGGCAAAGTTAGCTAAATAATAAATTTTAGAAAGGGTAGAGGCTTTAAAATACTGCTAAGATTTCTTTGATAATCTAGATTTAATAGATCAAAAGGTATTCTGGTTATTGGGTTATAGGTTAAGTTTAAACGTATAAGTGAATTTAAATGAAATGTTGTCGTCAAAACGGGCTAAATGATAAGGTCCATATCGATAGGCAGCACTTATTCCAAAACCTGAAATAACATTGTTTAATTCGAGTCCGCTTTCATAATATCCTTTATCCATTTTTTTAGAAGTAATAAAACGATGTTTTTCTAAATGGTCAATATCTCCTATGGCAAATTTTGAGAAGAGCGTTAATTGTGGCTTTATCTTGCGACTAATTTTAAAGGGGATAAAATCATGCCTACCCATCATAGTAATATATTTATCTGAGTAAAATTCATTAAAATACATCGTCTCAAAATTGTCTAGACCAGCCACCGAAAAACGTCGCATAATACTAGCTTTATTCGGGTTGTTAGGGTTGGTATGAAAAAGTTCAGTAATAGGTAATTCTCCAAGAGCTAATCCGCCTTTAAATGTAAAGGTTGTTTTTCCTTTTTCTAAGGGTTGTAACTCGTAGTGCGCTCTAAAGTTAAGTTTGGTATAATGGAAATCTCCGTTTAGAAAACCGGCAAACCCTTGCTGAACTTGAAATGTAAACGTAGGAAAGCCTCTTTCTATTTGAGAGAAACCATCGGGGGTTAACATAAATCTACTAAATGGTTGGTAGCTTAATGCTGCTGTGGCTTCAGTAGTGGTGAACTCATGAAAAGTTTCTCCTTTATTTATATATGAATACGCATAAGTTGGATCGATATTACTTTTCTCAAGTTGTACTTTAATTCGTGCTTTAGAAGTAATGTTGTGAGCTATATTAACATTAAGACTTTGGCTTCTTTGAAATGTTTCAATATTAAAAAGACGCGGTTGAAAAACATAAAATGCTCTTCCGTCTGTAATAAAGTTGTGGTTACCGGTTTCTACTAAATCATCGGTATACATAAATCCTACCCAAGTATTGGTAAATTTATGCAGCCTGGCATCGGCTCCTATACTGTACTTTGCCTTTTTATCTTTGGTTCCGTAAACACTATAGCCATGAATCTTATACTTGGTAGAGAACGTTTTATTGGTAGTAGCTCCCATACCCATTCTAAAACCTTCGTAGCTGTTGTACTTTAGGAGGTAACGTAAATCGAGGTCTATATATTTTGTGGGTAAATAACCATTAGTGATTTTTAAAAAGAAATTGATTTTATTTTTAAAGTCGTTGGCTTTTCCTAAGCTGTCAATATACCTATAAGTTTCGGTGCCTCTTGCGGTAAGGCTGTCTGTTCTGTAAGTATTCCAAAACGTTTCGTTTCTATTAAAGGCGTTATCATCATAAGCAATTTCTAATCCTCGCCCTTTAATTTCTACAGGAGTATTTATGCTAATATTTGAATTCTGCTCTTTTAAAATCATTTGGATGGCTTCGGAGTCATCTTTATTGTCGGTTCTAACAACAGTACTATCGTTTTTAAAGCCATCATCATTAATTGTAATACGTCTTCCAAATAAGCTTACTGCTTGGTCTGTTTCCCCTTTTTTAACAATTAACTCTTTCTTCTCAGGAAACCAGATGTTTTCTTTAGGTAAGTAAGTAAATGTTTGTTTGGCATTAACGTTAATGCTTCCTTTTAATTGAGCGATTCCTTTTTGTATAGCAAATGTTTGGGTGTCAATGTACAATACTCCTTGTAGGCCGGCAATGTCATCTTGAGCTTTGGGTTTATAATAAACAACGTAGCATGAATGGTTATTGGTGCTTAGTGTGTCTAAAATTTTATACTTGTACTCTTTTGGAGCATTATTAGAAATGGGGCCTGTGTAGGGAGTGCCAAAAATAGTATAGATGTCATCGTAAAAAGAAAATGATTGCATTTGAATAGCCATTACCTGATAAATGGGTTGGTCGAAACCTGCCATACGGTTGGCTAGCACGTTTTCTCGTTTACCTTTACTTTGATTGAATTTGAATTCTGATATTTTCTCAGTAATGTATAAATGTGATTTTTCTAATCGTTGTTTCAAATCATAGTCGCTAGAGTCTATATAGGCAAGATTCTTTTTACCGTCTTTTATAGTGTAAACCGTATCTATGGTGCTCGAAATAGAGTCGGGGTTTGCTGTAACCAAAAGTTTACAATAAGATTGAAATTTGAAACTTTCTAGTGCTTTTTCAGGATTGTTATATTTTTTGTTAGCAATGGTTTGCTGTATAATTTTAAGTGCAGAGCTATCTATAGCAGATACAGTTATTTCTTTTAGGTTCTGAACATTCTCTAGCAACGCTACGTTTAAATAGGTTTGCTTTGGTGTTATATGCACTGTTTTAGTAGTGTAACCAATATAGCTAAATGTGAGGGTTTTAATGGAGTCCTTTTGTTTTATGGTAAAATATCCATCTCTATTGGTAATGGTTCCTGTACCATTTTCTGAGACAACATTGGCAAATGGCAGGGGTTCTTGTGATTTTTCGTTCGTTAAAACACCAGACACCTGATATTGTGCCATCATAGTTGTGGACCAAAATAAAAAAACAAAAGTTAAGAACTTATGCATAAAACTAACGTCAATTCTAGGGGTTCGGGGAATATAGATATAATAACGAACAAAAGCGACTTTTATGTTTAAAGTCGCTTTTATTTAATAAATTATTAAGATTTTAAAGCTTAAACTGTTAAAATCTCTTTTTCTTTAAGAACTAATAATTCGTCTGATTTTTTAATGTAAGTGTCGGTAAGTCCTTGAATGTCTACTTCGGCATTTTTCTTAAGGTCTTCTGAAGCATCTAATTTTTTAACTTCTTTATTACCGTCTTGTCTGGCACTTCTAATACTAACTTTAGCATCATCGGTAGCAGCTTTAGCTTGTTTTACCAATTCTTTTCTTCTTTCCTCTGTTAACGGTGGAACATTAATAATAATAAGGTCACCATTGTTCATGGGGTTAAAACCAAGATTGGCTATCATAATTGCTTTTTCTATTGGTTGTAACATGGCTTTTTCCCATGGTTGAACACTAATAGTACGAGCATCGGGAGTGTTTACATTGGCAACCTGAGCAAGAGGTGTCATGGTTCCGTAGTAATCTACAAATACGCTACCTAGCATGGCAGGGCTTGCTTTACCTGCTCTAATATTAGTAAATTCTTTTTCAAGGTGATTAAGTGCTCCTTCCATTGATTCTTTGGCACTATCTAGTATAAAGTCAATTTCCTCGTTCATATAATCCTACATTTAAGAATTTTATAAATTTACTTTTGTTCCTATATTTTCTCCTTCCATCACTTTAAGTAAATTACCTTGTGTGTTCATGTCAAAAACAATTATAGGTAATTCATTCTCCTGACTTAATGTAAAGGCTGTAGTGTCCATAACCTTAAGCCCTTTTTTAAGTACATCGTCAAAAGAAATAAAGTCAAATTTAGTGGCAGATTTATCTTTTTCAGGATCTGCAGTGTAAATACCATCTACACGGGTTCCTTTTAAAATAACATCAGCTTCTATTTCTATAGCTCTTAGAACTGCAGCAGAGTCGGTTGTGAAGTAAGGATTTCCAGTACCTCCTCCAAAAATAACAACACGTCCTTTTTCTAAATGTCTCACTGCTCTTCTTCTAATAAACGGTTCTGCAACCTCGTTTATTTTAATAGCCGATTGTAATCGGGTTTCTATTCCGGCATCTTCAAGTGCACTTTGTAATGCCAAACCGTTTATAACGGTTGCAAGCATACCCATGTGATCTCCCTGAACTCTATCCATACCATTACTAGCTCCGGCCAAACCTCTAAAGATGTTACCGCCGCCAATAACTATAGCTACCTGAATACCTTTGTCTACTATTTGTTTAACTTCTTGTGCATACTCTGAAAGTCTTTTTGGGTCTATTCCGTATTGTTTTTCGCCCATAAGCGCTTCCCCGCTTAATTTGAGAAGGATTCTTGTGTATTGCATTTTTTTTAGAATGTGTTGTAAGAGTTTTAATAAACTGTGTCAAAGGTAATGAAAAATATTAATGTTAAAAATAGTTATCTATTCTTAAAATTTTAATTAATCGGTTAAAATGAAGCTAAGATATTGTGCTGTGTTGTGATTGATTTTGACGTTTATTAAATGAAGAGGAGGTAATTGTTTGTGTTAGTTTTTGTTGTGGGACACGATTAGCTGATTGTTTTTTGTGTGAATTCTTATAGAAATTGATAGCGTTAGCATTTGTTATAACCTATATAAGAATTTAAATATACTGTAATAAAAAAGCCGATTGTGTACACAATCGGCTTTTTTTATATGGTAAGAGTGTTTTAGATTATCCTAAAGCAACTCTTTTAAATCCAGTAACTGTAAGGTCAGCGCTAACAGATTTTACATACTGAGCAACACTAACTTTAGAATCTTTAATAAAAGACTGGTTAACTAAAGTGTTATCTTTAAAGAAACGGTTTAATTTACCTTTAGCGATGTTGTCTAACATAGCTTCTGGTTTTCCTTCTTGTCTTAATTGCTCTTTAGCAATTTCGATTTCTTTATCGATAGTCTCTTGGTTAACTTCGCTTTCGTTTAATGCTACAGGGTTCATAGCGGCAGCCTGCATAGCTACATCTTTAGCAGCTTCTTCAGCTCCTTCTACATTAGCAGATAAACTAACAATAGTAGCAATTTTGTTACCAGCGTGGATATATCCACCAACAAATTGAGCTTCTAATTTTTCAAAAGCACCAATTTCAATTTTCTCACCAATAACACCAGTTTGCTCAACAAGTTTGTCGGCAACTGTCATACCGTTATAATCTAAAGCTAAAAGATCTTCTTTAGTAGCAGCGCTAACTGCTAATTCAGCTAAGTCATTAGCTAGAGCTATGAAAGATTCGTTTTTAGCAACGAAGTCTGTTTCACAGTTTAAAGAAATGATAGCTCCGGTAGTTTTAGCTTCGTTGATTTTAGCTATAACAGCACCTTCAGAAGAATCTCTGTCTGCTCTTTTAGCAGCAACTTTCTGTCCTTTTTTACGAAGAACTTCAATTGCTTTATCAAAATCACCTTCAGCTTCAACCAATGCTTTTTTGCAGTCCATCATACCTGCACCGGTAGCTTTTCTTAATTTGTTTACTTCAGCGGCTGTGATATTTGCCATGATTATAGTAGTTTTTTTAAAGTCTGTACAAAAATCAGTTTTATAGATTACCTGTTAGTTGTACAGACTTTATGAAATTGTTATTATTTTTTTTCTGTAGCTGTAGCTGCAGTTTCAGTAGCTACTGTAGCTTCTTCTTTTTCAGTTTTTTTCTCTTCTTTTTCAGCTTTTCTTTCAGCTAAACCTTCACCAATAGCTTCTGTAACGTAAGCAAGAACTTTTTCTATAGACTTAGAAGCATCATCGTTAGATGGAATTACATAATCAACCTCTCTTGGGTCAGAGTTTGTATCCACCATCGCGAAAATAGGAATGTTTAATTTTTGTGCTTCTTTCACTGCTATGTGTTCACGCATTGTATCAATAATAAACAATGCACCAGGTAAACGTGTCATATCAGATATAGATCCTAAGTTTTTCTCTAACTTAGCTCTTAAACGGTCAATTTGTAATTTCTCTTTTTTAGATAAAGAATCAAAAGTACCGTCTTTCTTCATTCTGTCTATAGAAGCCATTTTTTTAACAGCTTTTCTAATGGTTACAAAGTTTGTAAGCATACCACCTGGCCATCTTTCAGTGATGTAAGGCATGTTTACGTTAGAAGCTTTATCAGCAACAATGTCTTTAGCTTGTTTTTTGGTAGCAACAAATAAAATTTTTCTACCAGATACTGCAATTTTCTTAAGGGCTTCGTTAGCCTCTTCAATTTTAGCAGCAGTTTTATATAAGTTGATAACGTGAATCCCGTTACGCTCCATGTAAATGTAAGGAGCCATGTTTGGGTTCCACTTTCTAGTTAGGTGACCAAAGTGAACACCTGCATCTAGTAAGTCTTTTACTTCTATGTTATTTGCCATTTTTGTAATAGTTTACGTTCCGTTGGAAAAGTTGCTAGCAATGTTGAAGCGGCAATGTTGTATTGGCCTTCATCATTTGGATGCTAAACTAACTCTCTTTTGAAAGAGACAACGACAACTGATTTTAATTAAATAATAAATTCTTTTTAAAGAACGTGATAAAAAATTAACGTTTAGAGAACTGGAATTTCTTACGAGCTTTCTTCTGACCGAATTTCTTACGCTCTACCATTCTTGGGTCTCTTGTTAATAAACCTTCAGGTTTTAAACTAAGTCTGTGCTCTGCGTCAATTTCGCATAAAGCTCTAGAGATAGCTAATCTTACTGCTTCAGCCTGTCCGGTTGCTCCTCCTCCATATACGTTTACTTTCACATCATACGCATCTTCAGTGCTAGTTAAAGCAAATGGTTGCTTTACTTTGTACTGTAAAGTAGGCGTTGGAAAGTAAGTGTTAAAGTCTTTTTTGTTTACGGTAATGCTTCCTGTTCCAGGGGTAACATATACACGTGCAACGGCAGTTTTTCTTCTACCAATTTTGTGAACTACTTCCATTACTTAAGTTCGTTTAAGTTAATAGCAGTTGGTTTTTGAGCTTCTTGACCGTGCTCTGTTCCAACATACACTTTTAAATTACGGAATAACTCTGCTCCTAATTTGTTTTTAGGCAACATTCCTTTTACTGATTTCTCGACTAAACGAGCAGGGTCTTTTGCGAAAAGCTCTGTTGCGTTTAAACTTCTTTGTCCACCCGGATAACCTGTGTGACGAATATACGTTTTATCGTTCCACTTGTTACCTGTTAAATTGATTTTCTCTGCATTGATAATAACTACATTATCTCCACAATCAACGTGCGGGGTGAAACTAGGCTTGTATTTACCTCTAAGTAACTTGGCTACTTTAGAAGCAAGACGCCCTAACGTTTGTCCTTCAGCATCTACTAAAACCCATTGCTTGTCTGCATTGGCTTTAGTAACTGACATTGTTTTGTAGCTTAATGAATCCACACTAAATTAATTTATATAATTAAACATTCCATTCCCAATTAAGGGAGTGCAAAAGTACAACTATTTGTATTAATTGCAAATCTTAGTTAATAAATATTGAATTACAAAGTGTTTGTGTTTTAAATGTTTAGGGTTTTGTAGGGTGGGTTAGGTACTTAAATGACTGTGGTTAAAGGTGGTTTAGATGCATAAGTTATTTATATTGAATAATATGTTTTTTTATAGGAAATCAATTGGGATGTGAGCTTTGTAGATGTAATAATGTAAAATTGTTATGTAATTAAGTGTTTTTTGTAATCTTATTGTTAGGGTACTACATTATGAGAGGTGAAATGTTGATTTGTAGTGTTATAGTAATTTAACAATGGGTTTTACTTATAGTTAAAACGAACACTAACTAACTATGTTTATGAAACAATCGTACTCAATAATTGAGATTAAATGCTTCTTGGGCTCGCCCCGAAGTAGTTTAGCTTTTTCTTCTTCTATCTATTGTAAAAATAGAAGGCACCAACAGGTTTCTCTAAGGGCCTTAAAGTTTTTTTAAAACAGCGTATGGACTATGGTTTAGTGTGCCTCTAGCCAATCGTTACCCATGCCAATTTCTACATCTAACGGAACGCTAAGTTTATAAGCATTCTCCATTTCGTATTTAATCATGGATTGTACTTTTTCCAGTTCAGGTTTGTAGGTATCAAATACCAATTCATCGTGTACCTGTAAGAGCATTTTGGTTTTATAATTGTCTTCTTTTAAACGCTTATGAATATTAATCATGGCCAGTTTAATAATGTCTGCGGCACTTCCTTGTATTGGGGCGTTAACAGCATTACGTTCTGCGGCACCTTTTACAGTTCTGTTTTGAGAGTTAATATCCGGTAGGTACCTTCTTCTTCCTAAAACTGTTTCAACATATCCATGGTCTTCAGCAAAATGTACTTGCTTGCTTATATAATCTTTTAATTTAGGGTATGTTCCGTAATAGGTTTCTATCAGTTCTTTAGATTCGGTCACGTTTAAACTGGTTTGGTTGCTTAAACCAAATGCCGAAACTCCATAAATAATACCAAAGTTTACAGTTTTAGCGTTGCTACGTTGCTCACGGGTTACCTCTTCTAGTGCTACGTTAAACACTTTTGCAGCAGTAGCGGCATGAATATCTTCACCGTGCTTAAATGCGCTAATCATGTTTTCTTCTTCGCTTAATGCGGCAATGATACGTAGTTCTATTTGTGAGTAATCGGCGGCAAGTATAGTGTATTCTTCACTACGCGGAATAAACGCTTTACGTACTTGTCTACCTCTTTCGGTACGAATCGGAATATTTTGCAAGTTAGGGTTGTTACTGCTTAAACGACCTGTAGCTGCAACTGCCTGACTGTATACGGTGTGTATTTTTCCGGTATTCGGATTTATTTCGTTTGGAAGGGCGTCTACATAGGTGTTAAGTAGTTTGTTTAAAGATCTCCAGCTAAGAATATCTTCAATTATTTTGTGGTCTTTTGCTAAATAAGATAGTACATCTTCTGCTGTGGAGTACTGTCCTGTTTTTGTTTTCTTAGGCTTGTCTACCAGTTTTAGCTTGTCAAAAAGAATAGGGCCTAATTGTTTTGGAGACGATAAATTAAATTCTTCTCCGGCTTGCTCAAAAATACTTTTTTCAAGTTCTGCAATGTCTGTTTTCAAGGCTTCGGATAGGGTGCCAAGATATTCTTTATTTACACTAATACCTTCTATCTCCATATCGGCTAAAACTTTTACTAAAGGAGCTTCTACTTTTTCAAATAGTTTGTTAGCTTCTCTTTCTTCTAATTCGGGAGCAAAGGTTTCTTTTAGCTGTAGTGTAATATCAGCATCTTCAACAGCGTATTCGGTTTGGTTTTCTACCGGAACCGTGCGCATTGATTTTTGGTTTTTCCCTTTTTTACCAATTAAGGTTTCTATGGCTATAGGTTGGTAATTAAGATACGTTTCTGCAAGTACATTCATGTTATGACGCATATCTGGATTAATTAGATAATGCGCAATCATGGTGTCAAAAATACTTCCTTTAACATTTATATCGTAATTGGAAAGTACCTTGATATCGTATTTTAAATTCTGACCAATTTTGGTGATTTCTTCATTTTCGAAAAACGGTCTAAATTCTTCTGTAATGGCCTGTGCTTCTTCCTTATCTTCAGGAACTACAACATAGTATCCTTTTCCAGGTTCCCATGAAAAAGCAATCCCTACTAAAGAGGCTTCTAGCGACTTTAAGCTAGTAGTTTCGGTATCAAAACAGACTTCTTTTTGAAGTAATAATTTTTCTAACAGTAATTTACGAGCTACAGGAGAGGTTACAGATTGGTATAGATGCGGGTGTGTTTCTGCTGTTATATAGCTATTTATAACAGTAGTTTTTGTAGAAGCATTATCATCTGCAACAGCAAATAAATTGGTTTGTCCGTTTGCGGAAGCAGGTTCAGCAGCAGCTGTTTGTAGACTCTTATCTTTATCAAAGATTTTCATCAGGTTTTCTGCCATACGTCGAAACTCTAATTCCTGAAATAGTTCATTTACCTTTTCAAAATCAGGATCACACATTTCAAAGTCTTGCTCATGAAATTCCACCGGAACATCTAACATTATACGAGCTAATTTTTTAGAAAGAAGACCAAGTTCAGCATTAGCTTCTACTTTCTCTTTCATTTTTCCCTTAAGCTGATCGGTATTGGCGAGTAGTTCTTCCATGCTGCCAAATTGATTTAAGAATTTCATGGCTGTTTTTTCACCCACTCCCGGTAGTCCCGGAATGTTGTCTACAGAGTCACCCATCATCCCCAAAAAGTCAATCACTTGCTCAGGCCTTTCTACTCCAAACTTAGCTTGTACCTCAGGGATACCCCAAATCTCAATACCATTCCCCATTCTTGCAGGGCGATACATAAAAATGTTTTCAGAAACTAACTGAGCATAATCTTTATCGGGCGTTACCATGTAGGTCATATACCCTTGTTGTTCTGCTTTTTTGGCAAGTGTGCCAATAATATCATCGGCTTCATATCCTGCCTTTTCAATACACGGGATATTCATAGCTTTGATAAGTTCTTGAATAATCGGCACGGCAATACGAATAGCTTCTGGTGTTTCATCTCTATTGGCTTTGTACTCAGGAAACATTTCGGTACGGTCTGCACTTCCACCTTTATCGAAACAAACAGCTAAATGATCGGGCTTTTCCTTTTTAATAACTTCCAGTAACGAGTTCATAAAACCTAAGACTGCACTGGTGTCCATTCCTTTAGAGTTTATTCTCGGATTTTTAATAAAAGCATAATAACCTCTAAAAATAAGTGCGTATGCGTCTAATAAGAAAAGCCTTTTCTTTGCCATTGGGTTTGTTTTTTTGTTGCGTAAACTACACCGAAACGAGTCTCGGTATAGGTGATCTCGGTTACCGATTGAGTTACCAAAACTACAAAGATTTTGGCTTTCTGCCGTATAAAACCTTTTAAATAGAGGTGAGTTTATCGTCGATTTTTATCAAATGCTAATGAAAATCAGGTATTAATGTGATGCTTAATAGAACTAAAATTATGAACATACTTATGTACATAATGCTAGTCTCTGGCAAATAACAAATCGGTTTGTTTGCTCAATAATTGAGATTAAATGCTCTGTGGACTTGCCCTGAAGTAGTTTACGTATGGGCGCTTCCAATATTTTCTGTGCTTCGGCTGTGGCTTGTAGTTTTGTAGTCTCGCTGTAAGGTTCTGCTAATTTTAGAAAGCAGAATAAAGGGGTATGGGCTACTACTTATGGTAGTAACCCGATTCTTTGTTTTCATTTTTACCATTAGTGTGTTTGGTCATCCAAAATCCTTTATGGATACTGTAAAAACCAGTTTCACCTTTTTTGTTCATAGCAATGTAACCTACCTGAAAGTTTTTATAATTGCTATCTGGTTTTGTTACAATACGTTTTACGGCTTCCTCACAAGCCTCCTGTGGTGTTTTTCCTTGGCGCATTAACTCTACAATTAAAAAACTACCTACGGTTTTAATAACTTCTTCTCCAAGTCCGGTAGCTACGGCAGCACCCACCTCATTGTCTACAAACAATCCAGATCCTATAATAGGTGAATCTCCTACACGACCATTCATTTTATAGGCAAGTCCACTAGTAGTGCAGGCTCCGGCAATATCACCATTAGCATCCATTGCTAAAATACCAATAGTGTCATGGTTTTCAATATTAATAACGGGTTGGTATTCCGATTTTACTTTCCATTCATCCCATGCTTTTTTCGCCTTTTCGGTAAGTAGATTTTCTTTTTTAAGACCCATTTCGTAGGCAAATTGCTCAGCACCTTTGCCAGCTAGCATTACGTGAGGCGTTTTTTCCATGACCATACGGGCAACAGAAACAGCATGGGTTACATTTTGCAGATAGACTACAGATCCGCAATTTCCTTTGCTGTCCATAATACTAGCGTCTAAAGTTACATGCCCGTCTCTGTCGGGTAAGCCACCTTTACCCACTGTAATATTGTCTATATTGGCCTCGGCCAGTTTGCAACCTTCTTCTACTGCATCAAGTGCCGATTGACCATTTTGTAAGGTTTCCCAAGCCTTTTCGGTTTCTTTATTTACATTCCATGTTGCTATAATAAGGGGTTTTTGGGCAGCTTGTGTTTCAGAGACTACAGGGGTAAGTGCATCTGTGTTTGCTGCTAATCCTTTACCGGCTACAAATATGCCTGCGGTACCAAGGGAAGTGTTTCTTAAAAACTTTCTTCTTTTCATAAACGTACGTCAGTAGTGTTATTAATTAGTGGCAAATTAATGAAAATAGGGCAATATGTAATATTGATAATGTAAGTGTTCTAAATATTTGTTAAAATACCGTGAATATGTAACGAAATTAGGGGATTCCGTTAACTTGCTATAGTTTTAATAATTTAATTTATCATCCAAATGAAAAATAGTATGAAGTGGGGCTGTTTAGGCTTGTTCTTGTTTCAGTTTGCTCATATAAATGCTCAGGAGGTAACTCCTAATAATCAATCAGAGTACAACCCGATTATGTATCGTCAGAGCTCTGTGTATAGGTCGGCATCTGGTAAGCCAGGGCCTGAATATTGGCAAAATACTGCTGATTATAAAATAGAAGCAACGCTTAATGATCAAGAAAACACTTTAACAGGTAAGGTAACTATTACTTATCATAATAACAGTCCTGAACCTTTAGAATATATTTGGTTGTATGTAGAACAGAACCGTTTTACTGAAACTTCCAGAGGCACGCTTACTACTCCCATAAGGGGGAATAGGTATTCAGGTGATACCGATGGCGGATACAGTATCTCTAGTGTACAGGCAAAAGTGGGTAAAAGAGGAAAAGCATCTGATAGGTATTTAATTAATGATACACGTATGCAGGTGTTTTTTGCAGAACCAATTCCTGCAGAAGATGGAATGGCAACTGTGCGTATGAATTTTAGTTTTAAAATTCCGGAAGCTGGGATGGATCGAATGGGGCGTTTAGAAACCAATAATGGAACTATTTACTCTATAGCACAATGGTACCCAAGAGTAGCTGTTTTTGATGATGTAAAAGGATGGAATACCGAGCCATATCTTGGAGCAGGAGAATTTTATTTAGAGTACGGTACTTTTGATTATAAAATAACGGTGCCATACAATCATATTGTAGTAGCTTCTGGGGAATTAGAGAATCCTAAAGAGGTATTAACTGCTACCGAAATAGATCGTATGGAGAAAGCTTCTAAGAGCGATGATCGTGTTTATATTATTACCCCTGATGAGGTAAACAACCCGTCGGTTACTAGACCTGTTTCTAGTGGTATGGTTACATGGCATTTTAGTATGGAGCATACCAGAGATGTTTCGTTTGCTACATCAAAGGCATTTATTTGGGATGCTGCTAAAATAGATTTACCAAGTGGTAAAAAGGCAATGGCACAATCTGTATATCCTAAAGAATCTTCAGGTAATAACGCTTGGGGGCGTTCTACAGAATATGTAAAAGGTTCTATAGAAAATTATTCTAATCAATGGTTTGAGTATCCGTATCCAAATGCTATTAATGTAGCTTCTAATGTTGGGGGTATGGAGTATCCTGGAATTGTTTTTTGCGGATCTGATAGTAGAGGTAGAGGTTTGTGGGATGTAACCGATCATGAATTCGGACATATTTGGTTCCCGATGATTGTAGGGTCTAATGAGCGTTTGTATCCTTGGATGGATGAAGGGTTTAATACGTTTATTAATCACTATAGCACCTTGGCTTTTAATAATGGGGAGTATCCTTCAGATTTAAACAAAGGAAGACAGCATTTAGGGTATTATACTAAAAAAGATAGAGAAGGGATAGATACCTATCCTGATATTGCGAATACGAGTAACTTAGCTTATACGGCCTATTACAAACCGGCTTTAGGATTGATTATGTTAAGAGAGTATATTTTAGGACCTGAACGTTTTGATTATGCATTTAAAGATTATATAAAATCATGGGCTTATAAGCACCCACAACCATCAGACTTTTTTAATGCAATGGAAAGTGCAGCAGGCGAAAATTTAAATTGGTTCTGGAGAGGTTGGTTTTATGGTAATGGTAATATTGATTTAGCAATAAGTCAAGTGCAGCAGTTTCAGGGGGCTTATTTAGTGGTTTTAGAGAACAGAGGAGATTTCCCTATGCCTGTTAAATTAAAAGTTACCTATACCGATGGTACTGATGAAATGAAGGAACTTCCTGTGGAGATTTGGGAACGTGGAGATAGTTGGAACTACTTGTTAAAAACGAAAAAGGTGGTAGAGTCTGTTGAAATAGATCCTGATAAAATTACTCCGGATGTAAATAGTTCTAACGATGTATGGCCTAGTACTATTTATAAAAAATAAGAAATAATATATTAAGAAAAGGCTGTCTAAAAAGGCAGTCTTTTTTGTTTGTAAAAAGTTAAATAAGGAATGGTACTGTAAGTATTTGTGTTATTGGTAGACTTAACCCTTATTTTTGTAATTGACAAATACAAATTATGCGATTTATTTTTATTGTGATGTTAGCGCTTTATGTGCTAATAGATGTTTATGTTTTTAGAGTGTTAAGAGGAACAGGGCGTTCTTTTTGGCCGTATGTATACCTATTTGTGTCGGCAGTTATTATAGGCAACTTAATTGTTCGGTTTTTTGTAATTAATGATGAGGGGGGAAGAGTATTGTCGGTTTCTAAAAGCTATGCTATAGGATTCTTTATCTCTTTTATAGTATTCAAAGTGTTCTTTTTGTTGTTTTTTTCAAGTGAGACTCTAATACGATTTTTTATTGGTGGATATAAACGTTTGTTTGGGAGTGATGAGGTTTTTACAATGCCGGATAGAAGAGCTTTTGTGAAAAATATGTTGTTAGGTATAGCAGCTGTACCTTTTGCTTCTATGTTATATGGAATGTACAGGGGGAAGTATAATTATAAAGTGTTGTCTTATACTTTGGAGTTTGATGATTTACCAGAAGCATTTGACGGATATACCATTACTCAGGTGAGCGATATTCACTGTGGTAGTTTTGATAATAAAGAAAAAATACAATACGGAATTGATTTAATAAACGAGCAGCAAAGTGATGTGTTGCTATTTACCGGTGATATGGTAAACAATAAAGCTGATGAGCTTGATGGCTGGATGGATGTTTTTGCTGGGTTGTACGCTAAAGACGGGAAGTATTCTGTACTGGGTAATCATGATTACGGAGATTATGTAGAGTGGGAAACAGAGGAGCAAAAAGTAGCCAACTTAGAGGATTTGAAAGGCAGACAAAAATCTATGGGTTTTGATTTGCTGTTGAATGAAAATAGGTTTTTAGAAAAAGACGGACAACGTATAGCGTTGGTTGGTGTAGAGAATTGGGGAGGCGGTCATTTTAAGAAAGCTGGGGATTTGCAAAAAGCTAAGCAAGGCGTTTCTAAAGATGATTTTAAAATAGTAATGAGTCACGATCCGACGCATTGGGAAGAAAAAGTGCTACCTGATGAAGATCATTTTCATATTACCTTATCTGGGCATACCCATGGTATGCAATTTGGTATAGAAATTCCAGGTTGGATTAAATGGAGTCCATCAAAGTGGAGGTATAAGCATTGGGCAGGTATTTATGAAAGTAATGGGGAATTTCTGAATGTAAATAGAGGGTTTGGTTATCTTGCTTTTCCGGGTAGAGTTGGTATATGGCCAGAAGTTACTGTGATAAAACTTAAGAAGAAGTTAGTGTAAATAATTGCTCTAGTTTTGATACTGTGTATCTCTTTAGATATATGATTCTTTAGGTCTAGGTTGGTTTGTAGTTGCTAATCGAGATGTGTTTGAATAGATGTTATTTTGAGACTCCAACAGTTTAGGGTGTTTTTATCGGCTCCGGTGCTGCTGAATATGAGGTAACTTTTGTAGATACTGTAAATACTGGTAGAATTAGATGCTAATGATTGTATTAAGGTTATGTCTAGAGTGTTATAGTAGATTTGGGAGTGTATTAACTGTTTCTTTGAATGTTGTAGTGCATTAAATATAATTTAGTAATTTTATTATAGCTAACAGATAAACTTATAGATCTATGTCGAAATTTGGAGATTTAATAGATGTTACAGTTCCGGTGTTATTTGATTTCTATGCACATTTAGGTACGGAGTCCACCAATCATCCTGTGCTGTTAGATGTGGCTACCACAATGGGTGATAATGCTAAGATTATTAAAATTAATGTGGAAAAGAATCAGGAGCTAATCGAGGCGCTTAAGATTACGGTAGTACCAACCTATATCATCTATAAGAATGGTGAAATGGTTTGGAGGCAGTCTGGAAACTTAGATGCCAGTATGCTTGCATTAACATTGCAAGAGTTTGTATAACGTTAGATGGCTTTAAAGGTATATCCTTTATTGCTTAGATGTTCTAACACTTTGGGTAAAACGTTATGTAAATTTTTAAAGGCCTTTTTACTATCATGAAAAACAATAATACTACCCGGTTCTACGTGGTTTACAACATTGTTGTATACTTTTTCTGTAGTTAAGGTAGTGTCATAATCTTCGCTAATAATATCCCATGCTATAATCGTGTAACACTCTTTACGCAAGCGTTTGATGAGGCTGGGTGTAAATTTCCCGTATGGAGGTCTAAATAATTTTCGATTTTCTGTAAATTCAGGATAATATTCTTTTATAACCTCTTCTGTCTGTAAAACATTATTCATGTAATTTTTCTGATTAGTTTTCCAAGCATTTAGGTGATTGTAGGTGTGGTTTCCAATAGCATGACCTGCATGGATAATCTTATTAAAGATTTCAGGTTCTTCAGTTATGTTTTTACCAATACAAAAAAAGGTGGCTTTTGCATGGTATTGTTCTAATTGTTTTAAAACCCATTCAGTTATTTCTTTCGTAGGGCCATCATCAAAAGTAAGGTATACCACTTTTTTGTTGGCAGGGATATTCCAAACCAATTTTTGGAATAGCAACTTAATTATTTTTGGGGTTTTTACTAGTAACATAAAAAAAGCAGCAGGGTTAAACCTGCTGCTATAAAATTATAAAATTATTTATTGTATTCTTTATTCTTTAACAAAGTTTAGAGTTAAAGCTACTCTGTTGCTTCTGTAGAAGTCTCAGGGATACTCATGTTTTCAATGGTATCCTTCGTTTGAGTACTATCTCCCTCCTGTAATAAACCTTCTGATGTTAGTCCTTCTGGTTCTTCTTCCATTGGGAATTTAGACATATACGCGTTGTATTTAGTAGCTTCCTCTTTAAAGAAGTCCATGTCTTGATTCATACCTATAATATCAATTAGAGAAGAGTATCTGTAGGCACTAGAATTAATATCATTTTCTGCCTCCTTCATGGCTATATTGTCAAGGGTGGCATAGTATTTTAATTCTTCTTGATAGTGTTTTGCTACTTGGGTAAACAAGTCTCTTGCTTTTTGTTTTTCACCTACTTTGTAATAAGCATCAATATAAGCATCTAGTAAGAAGTAATAACCAAATCTATCAGCAGGCATATTCTTCATAGCAATTTCAATAGCCTCTTTAGCTTTGTCTATTTTGTTTTCATTAATTAAGGTTTCAACAAGGCGAGCTATGTTACCACGATAGTTAATACTGTTTCTTCTAGTTTCAGGATCTAGGTAAATATTAGGATCTCCAGAGTTACCCCAATCCCATTTCTTAACAATATCAAACATTAGGTCGCTATCAATGCGTCCCATTTCATAAGGGTTGTTTTTGTCAATAGGAGTTTCAATAGGCACTAATTTGTAAACCATACCGTCAAGTTGCAGATAGTCCTTCATCCAAATGTATTCCTGATCATCAAAACTACCACCTGTAAAGTAAATAGGGCGTTTCCAATCGTTGTTTGCTAGTATATCTAACATCATCATTCGGTGTTTTCCGATGGCAGATTTTGGTAAGTCAATGTCAATATGATCTACAATAAGGTCGGCATCTTCAGGTTTTACTAATCCACTCTTAAGTACATTTTCTTTATTAACCGGAACTCTAATCTTATTAGTAGGGTAGTAGTTTGTTTCTAATAAACTTTCAGGAATATTAGCTGTATTATTAAGTACATAACCCATTTTATATTTAGGGTTTTCGCTGGTAATAAACTCCATGAATTTTTTGATATCCCAACGTTGCTTTGAAACGGTTTCACTTACGGGTTGGTAATAGATAGCATCACGAGTCCCCCATTTGTATTGGCTATGCTTTAGGCTGCTAGGGATCGGTTCACTTTCGTACGTTTTACGTTTCATTTGATCTATATACCATGCAGTAGCAAATAATTGGGTGTTAATAGTTCTGATATCGGTTCTATATTCCTCAATTTCCTGAGCGTACCATAATGCAAAGGTGTCATTATCTCCAATAGTAAAGAGGAGCGCACCGGCGTCTTCTTGAACCGAATCTAAATACGATTTCGCCATAGATTGTGCCGTATATCTGTTAGAACGGTCATGATCGTCCCAGTTTTGGTATGCCATTACGGTTGGTACCGATAGGAAACATACCGCCACTACTAAAGGTGAAAGTGCTTTTGGAGAAAGCATTTCTCTAAATACATCAAAAAGGGCATATACACCAAAACCAATCCATATACAGAATACGTAAAACGATCCTACTAAAGCATAATCACGTTCACGAGGTTCAAAAGGACGTTCATTTAGGTACAGCTTTAAGGCAATACCTGTAAAGAGAAATAGCATTAAAAGCACCCAAAACTTTTGCTGACTTCTAGAAGCTAAATAGAATACCCCTATAAGTCCTAAAATTAATGGCAATAAGAAATAGGTGTTGCGAGCTGGGTTGTTGGCTACATCGCTAGGTAAGTTGTCTTGTGACCCGTGGAAAATTTCATCAATAAATTTAATACCCGTTAATACCGATCCATGGTCGTCTAACTTACCTTGTATATCGTCTTTTCTTCCAATAAAATTCCATCCAAAATAACGTACATACATGTAGGCTATCTGAAAGTTGAAGAAGTAGTCTATATTCTGGGCAAAAGATGGTTTTTCTATTTCTAAATAGTCTTTATAATCATTTAAAAACTGTTCATAGTTGTCGGTAGAAATTTCACCTGATGCTACTTGCTTTTTAAAACTTTGTACCAATGATTGCAGTTCAGGACTCTCAACATAATCAGCATTAATGTTAAAGTCAAGTTTGCCGGTAAGTTTCATATAATTGGCAGCATGTTCTTCACTCCACATTCTAGGTAGTAATCCTTCTTGTTTGCTATTTGCATTTTGTATTTCACCTTTCCAGTGATTCACAATTTCATATTTTCCTAAAACTTCATTTTTCTCATATTTAGGTTTACCATCAACATACGGTTGGTTCTCATCTAATCCTGCGTATTTGTTAGAATACATAGGTCCGTAGAATAAATGCGTTTCAGGGTACTGCTCTAAGTTGTAATAGGCTAATAAGGTACGCGCATCCGATGGGTCATTCTCGTTAATTACGGTATTTGCATTGGCTCTAATAGGAACCATTAACCAGGTAGAAAAACCAATAAGTACAAAAATGGTACATAGGATACCTGTGTTTAAATTTACAAAGCCTTTTTTGCTAGAATATGAAAGTCCGTAGTAGAACCCTCCTATAATTAATAGCCCTGCAATAATAGTTCCTGAATTGAAAGGAAGCCCTATAGAGTTTACAAAGAAAACTTCTAAGTACCCGAAAAAGGATAAGGTATATGGTAATAGTAATTTGAAAATAAATAAAAGAATAGCAATAGAAACAATGTTTGCTATGATAAAGTTTTTTACATTTTTCTCAAAGTGCGACTTAAAGAAGTACATCATTCCAATAGCCGGAATGGTAAGTAATGCCATAAAGTGAACCCCAAATGATAACCCTATAACAAGTGCTATTAATAGTAACCATTTACTTCCGCGTGGAGAATCTAAATTTTCTGTCCATTTAAGACCAAGCCAAAACATTAACGACATCATAAAGATAGCCATTGCATATACCTCGGCTTCTACGGCGTTAAACCAAAAACTGTCTGAAAAAGCTAATGCTAAACCACCAACTACACCACTTCCTAAAATAGCAAATGCTTTAGCGTTTGTAAACTCTTCAGTTTCTTTGGTTATAAATTGTTTTAAAATACCTGTAATACTCCAAAACATAAAAAGAATTGCAAAGGCACTAGAGGTAACAGACATATAGTTGACCATTAGTGCAATATGTTCTTTAGAAATAGCAAACATAGCAAAAAAGGCTCCCATCATTTGGAAGAACGGAGCTCCCGGTGGGTGTCCTACTTGTAATTTAGCTGCAGTAGGTATGTATTCTCCACAATCCCAGAAGCTTGCTGTAGGTTCCACGGTAAGTCCGTATGTAGTGAAGGCTATAATAAAAACTATCCATCCTATGATAGTATTCCATTTTTTAAAGTCTTTTGAGAACATAGAAGTGTTTCTTTTTCTTATATTTATATAATTGTGGCGAATTTACTAATTATTATAAAAGTTGCGTCAGGTTTTTAAACGATAAAAAAAGATTAATATTTTTTTAAGAAATAAAAAGACTTTTCTTATTGATAATTAATTGGCTAAAAGTAGGTTGAAATTTTATTTCAAAAAATATTCAAATTTTTTGCTTAAAAACTTGTTCAATTGGATATTTGTTGTAGTTTTGCATCCGCAATAAAGCATTGGCCTATGGTGTAATTGGTAACACAGCTGATTTTGGTTCAGTCGTTCAAGGTTCGAGTCCTTGTAGGCCAACAAAAAAACCTCTTAGTTTTCTAAGAGGTTTTTTTATTTTTGGTAGCCTATATTTTTAAAGTGATTACGGGTCTTATGGCGTGGTTTACTAAATCTTCGCTCAGGCTTCCGTTAAAGAAGTGTGCTAAGCCTCTTCTGCCGTGTGTGCTTACGCTTAGTAAATCGGCATTAATGCTGTTAGCAAAATTAAGGATGCCTTCTTCTATGGTTTCGTCATTGTAAATATTAACGGTGTAATCTGTTACTTCGGCTATGTTTAAAAATTCGTTTATACGGTCTTTAATAGCGTGTGTAGTTTTAAAGTTATTGGGGGTGTTAACGTATAGTAGGTGTAGGGTGTAGCCAAATTGCTTCGACATTTCTACTGCTTTCTTAAAGCTTTCGTGGTAGTTGTGTAAAAAGCTACTTGCGTACACCATGTGTTTGAAGTTAATCTCAAGAATTGGTTTTTTAATAACCATTACTGGGATGTTTGCATGTCTTACAACTTTTTCTGTGTTAGAGCCTACGAAGATTTCTGAAATACCTGAAGCGCCACTAGATCCAATAACAATTATATCTATATTATTTTCCTCGGCAACCCTGTTGATGCCTGTGGTTATTTCGTCTTCTTCAACTAATTCGTGAATAGTAAGTCCTTCAAGGTAAGGTTTGTCTAAAAAGGTATTGAATTTTTGATGTGCTAGTTTAAGGAAGAAAATAGCTTCCGGTAGCTCATTTTTATCGGTGCTTAGTAAGTGAACAGGTAAATCTAATAAATGGAGTATGTAAAGTTCAGCGTTATGCTTTTTAGCAATTGATGCTGCTGTTTGAAGGGCATGCTCTGCCTGTTCGGAAAAATCTGTTGGTACTAAAATTTTCTTCATCTTTTGAATAAATAGTTGAAATAATATGGTTTCTTATAAAGGTATGAATTATTTGCGTAATTGCTTTATTATAACCGTAAAAAAGTATTATATTTGCAGCCTAAAGAATAATATAAAGTTATTTGGAGGGGACGGGAGTCCCCTCTTTTAATTAGTAATAATTCGAATATGTTTAGAGAAAAGGTAGAAGAATTGTTGGCAGAAGCACTAAAAACAAGGGAAGATTTGTTTTTAATAGACCTAACTATTTCATCATCTAATGCAATTTATGTAATTTTGGACGGTGATAATGGAGTCTCTCTGAATGATTGCATTGAGGTTAGCCGTAAAATAGAACATAATTTAGATAGGGAAGAGGAAGATTTTTCTCTGGAAGTTGCTTCAGCCGGAATTTCAGAACCTTTAAAAATAAAAAGGCAATTTGTGAAAAATATTGGTAGAAAAATATCGGTGAAACTTATTGGTGGTGCTAAATCAACAGAGGGGACTTTGACCGATGTAGATGATGCTAGTATTTTTTTGGAATATAAGGTTAGAGAACCTAAACCGGTAGGTAAAGGGAAGGTGACCGTTTTGCGAAAAGAAGAAATAGCTTTTGATGCTATACATGAAGCAAAAGTGATGGTAATATTTTAATTAAAGACATGACATGGAAAATCTTGCGTTGATCGATTCGTTTTCGGAGTTTAAAGATGATAAACTAATAGATCGTGTAACACTTATGGCAATTCTGGAAGAAGTTTTCAGAAACGCACTTAGAAAAAAATATGGTTCAGATGATAATTTCGATATTATTGTAAACCCTGATAAAGGGGATTTGGAAATATGGAGGAACCGTATAGTAGTTGCTGATGGTGAGGTTGAGGATCCGAATCAGGAAATAGAGTTAACCGAAGCAAGAAAGATTGAGCCTGATTTTGAGGTTGGTGAAGATGTGTCGGAAGAAGTGAAGTTGGTAGATTTAGGAAGAAGAGCTATTTTGGCTTTGCGTCAAAACTTAATTTCTAAAATTCATGAACATGATAATACTACCATCTATAAGCAATTTAAAGATTTAATTGGTGAGATATACACTGCAGAGGTGCACCATATTAGACATAGAGTTGTGATTTTGCTTGATGATGAAGGGAATGAAATTGTATTGCCAAAAGATAAGCAAATACCATCTGATTTCTTTAGAAAAGGAGAGAATGTAAGAGGTATTATTGATAGTGTTGAATTAAAAGGTAGTAAGCCTGCTATTATTATGTCTAGAACTTCTCCTGTGTTTTTAGAGAAGTTATTTGAGCAAGAGATTCCTGAGATTTTTGACGGATTAATTTCTGTTAAGAAAGTAGTGAGGATTCCTGGAGAGAAAGCAAAAGTAGCGGTAGATTCTTATGATGACAGAATTGATCCTGTTGGTGCTTGTGTGGGTATGAAGGGATCTAGAATTCATGGTATTGTAAGAGAGTTAGGGAACGAAAATATTGATGTTATTAATTATACTGGTAACACGCAATTATATATTACAAGAGCGTTAAGCCCTGCAAGAGTAAACTCAGTTTCTATTAATGATGAAACTAAAAGAGCTCAGGTGTATTTACAGCCAGATGAAGTTTCTAAAGCAATTGGTAAAGGTGGTTTTAATATTAGATTGGCCGGCTTTTTAACAGGTTATGAGATTGATGTTTATAGAGAAGGAGTTGAAGAAGATGTTGAGTTAACCGAGTTTGCGGATGAAATCGACATGTGGATTGTTGAAGAATTCAAGAAAATTGGTTTAGATACTGCAAAGAGTGTATTAGAGCTTGATGTAGATGATTTGGTTAAGAGAACCGATCTAGAAGAAGAAACTGTTCAGGAAGTTGTTAGAATCCTGAGAGAGGAATTTGATGAGTAAACACTCATAGGGTTCTTCGGGTTTCAAAATTAAATTGAGGAATAAAAAATAATATATGTCTGAAAACAAAACAATTAGACTTAACAGAGTACTTAGGGAATTGAATATTTCTTTGGACCGTGCTGTGGAGTTTTTGACCTCTAAGGGACATGAGGTCGAAGCACGTCCTACTACCAAAATATCAGGAGAAGTATATGATATTTTGCAACAGGGATTTCAAACCGATAAGAGTAAAAAAGTTGCGTCTAAAGAGGTGGGCGAGGAAAAGCGAAAAGAGAAAGAGGCGATTCGTATTGAGCTTGAGAAGGAGCAAGAGCTTAAACGAAAAATGTCGGAAGAGGTGGTGAAGGCAAGAGTTCAACTTAGCGGACCTAAAACTATTGGTAAAATAGATTTAGAAGCGGCTAAAGAAGAAGTGCCTGCGCCTGCAGAAGAGCCTGTTAAAGAAGTAGCTAAGCCTGAAGTAGAAGCGAAGCCGAACGTGGTAGCTGAGAAAGAAGAAAAAGAGGAGAAAGAGCCTGTGGTACAAGAAGCCCCGAAAGCGGAAGAACCAAAAGCAGAAGCTCTAAAAGTAGAAGCTCCAAAAGCAGAAGAAGCGCCTAAGGTTGAGGAAAAGAAAGTGGTAGAGGAAAAGAAACCTGAAGCAGGTGTTGTTAAAAAGGAAGGTAAGCTTTTTGTTAAAGAAAATATCTTTAAAAAGGACACTGCTTTTAAAAGAGAGCGTGATTCTAAAGAGACATCACAAAACAGACCTCCTCATTCTAAGCCTCAGTTTAATAAAGTAAGACAAGATAAAAAGTTTACTCCTAAGCCTGAATCTCCTAAGGCTAAAGAACAACCGCGTCAACCGGAAAAACCTGATAATGAAACTCCAGAAAATCAGGAACCAGAAGTAATTCAGACAAAATATAAAAAGCTTTCAGGTCCTAAGCTTGTAGGTGAGAAGATAGATCTTACCAAGTTTGAAAAGCCTAAAAAGAAGAAAGAAGATCCGAAAGATAAAAAGGATAACAACCGTCCTAATAAAGAGCGTAGAACAAAACGTAGAAGAATTTCGGGAGATTCTAACAATAGTAATGGCAATAATAACGCCAATAATAGCGGAGGTAATAACCGTAATAATAACAATCAGCGCCCTAATAACAATAATAACAAACCTAGAAGAGGTGGCGTAAGTAAATTTAAGCCTGTTACTAAAGTAGAGCCGACTGAGGAAGATGTACAAAAACAAGTACGTGAAACCCTTGAAAAATTGCAAGGGAAGGGTGCTAAAAATAAAGGTGCTAAATATCGTAGAGAAAAAAGAGATTCTCACCGTCAGAAAACGGAAGACGTATTAGCATTACAACAAGCAGAAAGTAAGTTATTAAAAGTAACCGAGTTTGTTACGGTTGCAGAAGTAGCCACCATGATGGATGTGCCAATTAATAAAGTAATTGGAGCATGTATGTCTTTAGGTATTATGGTTACCATGAACCAGCGTTTAGATGCAGAGACGCTTTCTATTGTTGCTGATGAGTTTGGATATGAAGTTGAATTTGTAACGGCTGATATTGAAGAGGCAATTCAGGAAGAGCCAGATGCAGAAGAAGATTTAGTAGCTAGGGCTCCTATTGTAACAGTAATGGGGCATGTAGATCACGGTAAAACATCGTTGTTAGATTATGTTCGTCAAGAAAATGTAATTGCTGGTGAAAGTGGTGGTATTACGCAGCACATAGGTGCTTACGGGGTACAATTAGAAGGTGGACAGAAAATTACATTCTTAGATACACCTGGTCACGAAGCGTTTACCGCGATGCGTGCTAGAGGTGCTCAGGTAACCGATATTGCTATTATTGTAATTGCTGCAGATGATGATATCATGCCGCAAACAAAAGAAGCTATTTCACATGCGCAGGCAGCTGGTGTACCTATGATATTTGCAATTAATAAGGTTGATAAGTCTACTGCGAATCCTGATAAGATTAAAGAAAGACTTGCTAGTATGAATTTACTAGTGGAAGATTGGGGTGGTAGTATTCAGTCACACGATATTTCTGCTAAAAAGGGAACAGGAGTTTCTGAATTACTTGAGAAAGTGTTGTTAGAAGCTGAGATATTAGACTTGAAGGCGAATCCTAAAAAGGCTTCGGCAGGTACTGTAGTAGAAGCTTTCCTAGATAAAGGTAGAGGTTATGTAGCTACTATCTTAGTGCAGTCGGGTACGTTGAAAATAGGGGATTATGTATTGGCTGGTAAGCATAGCGGTAAGGTAAAAGCGATGCATGATGAGCGTGGTAATATAGTTAAAGAGGCAGGGCCTTCTACACCGATATCTATTTTAGGTTTAGATGGTGCTCCGCAGGCAGGTGATAAGTTTAATGTTTTTGAAGATGAAAAAGAAGCGAAACAGATTGCTACCAAAAGAACTCAGTTACAGCGTGAACAATCGGTTAGAACGCAACGTCATATTACCCTTGATGAAATTGGTAGACGTATTGCTTTAGGCGACTTTAAAGAGTTGAATATTATACTTAAAGGTGACGTGGATGGATCGGTTGAGGCATTAACAGATTCGTTCCAGAAATTGTCTACTGAGGAAATTCAGGTGAATATTATTCACAAGGCAGTGGGGCCTATTACGGAATCGGATGTATTGTTAGCTTCGGCTTCAGATGCAATTATTATCGGATTTAATGTTAGGCCTATGGGTAATGCTAGGTCTATTGCAGATAAGGAAGAAATTGATATTAGAACATATTCTATCATTTATGACGCTATAAACGATCTTAAAGATGCGATGGAGGGGATGCTTTCTCCAGAGATGAAAGAAGAGATTACGGGTACTGCGGAAATACGTGAAACATTCAAAATATCTAAAGTAGGTACAATTGCCGGATGTATGGTTATGGATGGTAAAATCTTCAGAAACTCTAGAATACGTCTTATTAGAGACGGTGTGGTAATATTTACCGGAGAGTTGACTTCCTTGAAACGTTTTAAAGATGACGTTAAAGAGGTGTCTAAAGGATATGATTGTGGATTACAGATTAAGAACTATAACGACATTAAGGAAAGTGATATAGTAGAAGCTTTCCAGGAGGTTGCTGTGATGAAAAAAATCAAGTAACTTCTAAAATAAATGTTACAATAAAAAAAGCGGCTTTTGTAAAAAAGCCGCTTTTTTTATTTACTCAATAATTGAGATGAAATGTGCTGAGACTTGTCTCGAAATAGAAGTACAATGCTTGCTAAATGTTTCGTGGGTTTGCCTCTGAGTAGTTTACTGTTTTGGGTTTATAACAAACGCATTTGGGTAAAATTCTTTGATAGCTGTAAGTTCTTTGTCGGCTTCTAAGCGCTTTCTGTATTTGCCAATTTTTATTTTATAATTAGGGTACTCGTAATACATGTCTACAATCCATTCTGGATGATTTTCACGAACCTCCTTTAGGGTTTCTAATGCATTGGGTTTATTGCCGCTAAAAATCTGTACAGTATAGATTTTATCGAAGCTCTCGTTGGGTCCGATGCTTTTTTTAAGGGTTATTAGTTTTTCGATAACCGGACTCTGTTCTATAATTTTTTTTGACTCAGGAATGCTATCTTGTGCAGTGCATAACTGGGTAGATAAGGCTGTTCCGAATAGGATGTAGTAAAACGTTTTCATTCTTAAAATTCTCATATTGAATACTTAATAGTGCAAAATTAAAATATATTTAAGATGTTGGTTAAAACTGTTATTATTTAGAATCTATATAAATTAATAATTAACGCTTCTTTAGCATTTCTTAACTCAACTTGATATTGTATTTTTGCTCACAGTTCATCACGAATCTATGATTTTTATCATTGTAAAAATCGTGCCAAATTTAGATTGATAATACAATTTATTAATATGAAAAAGGTGAAACACCGCAATTCAGCCTCGAGTATTTTAGGGTTAAGTCTAGCACTTCTGCTAGCATTTTCTACCACTGTTTTTTCGCAAGAAACTGACACAGCCGCAGCAGCTACAGAAACCACTGCAGATGCAAGCGTCGGTGCTGGTGATCCTGTGAATGGAAAGAAACTATTTAATACCAATTGTGCCGCTTGTCACAATTTGGATAAAAAAATGACTGGTCCTGCGTTGAGAGGTGTGGGAGATAAGCATGATAAGGAATGGTTGTACAGTTGGATTCACAATAGTAGTGCGTTAATCGCTTCAGGTGATGCTGATGCTGTTAAGATATTTGAAGAGTTTAATAAAACGCCTATGACAGCGTTTCCGCAGTTGTCGGAAGCTGAGATAGATGATATTATTGCTTATACAATGGCTCCTAAGCCTGCGCCACCGGTTCCGCCGACTGTGTCAGGAGAAGGGGGAGGGGAAGGTTCTTCGGGTGGTATTGATACTAATATAGTGTTGGCTGCTTTAGCACTTGGTTTTGCGTTAATGATTGCGATGCTTTATGTGGTTAATCAAACATTAAGAAGAATTGCTGAGGCGAATGGTATTGAACTTCAGAAAGAAAGTGAAAAGAGATTGCCGTTATGGAAAGCGTTTATTCAAAATCAATTCTTGGTAATTGTTTCTGTGATATTGTTATTGTTGGTGTCTGCATGGTTTGCTTATGGCTACTTAATGCAGGTGGGTGTTGATCAGGGGTATAAGCCTAATCAGCCAATTCATTTCTCTCACAGAATTCACGCTGGTGATAATGGTATTGATTGTAAATACTGTCACTCTTCTGCAAGAGTTAGTAAAACTTCTGGTATTCCTTCTTTAAATGTTTGTATGAACTGTCATAAAAATATTAGTGAAGTAGCTGAGACTACGGCTACACCAGATCATTCAAAAGAATTTTACGATGAGCAAATCCAAAAGTTGTATAAAGCAACTGGTTGGGATGCTGAAAATATGAAATATACTGGTGAGACTGATCCTGTTAAATGGGTTCGTATTCATAACTTACCAGACTTTGCTTACTTTAATCACTCACAACACGTTACTGTAGCAGGAGTTGAGTGCCAGAAATGTCACGGTCCTGTAGAAACATTTGAGGTAATGGAGCAATTTGCGCCACTTACTATGGGATGGTGTATTAACTGCCACCGTGAAACAAATGTGAAAATGGAAGGTAATGAGTACTATGAGAAAATCCACGAACAACTTTATAAAAAGTATGGTAGAAAAGATTTTACTATTGCTGAGATGGGTGGGTTAGAATGTGGTAAGTGTCACTATTAATATTGTTAAAGAGCTAATTTTATATATAACATGGCATCAAACAAAAAATACTGGAAAAGTGTTGAGGAGTTAAATCCTGATAGCTCTATTGTTGATACACTAAAACAGAATGAGTTTGTAGATGAGATTCCTGTAGATGAGTTCTTAGGAGATAAGCAGTCTTTGGATTCGTCTTCAACTACACGAAGAGATTTTTTAAAGTTTGTTGGGTTTAGTACTGCAGCTGCTACTTTAGCAGCGTGTGAAGGGCCTGTTAAACACGCTATACCTTATGTTGTGCAGCCGGAAGAAATTCGTCCGGGTGTGGCTAACTACTACGCTTCTACGATTGCGGATGGGTATGACTTTGCAAGTGTTTTAGTTAAAACAAGAGAGGGTCGTCCAATTTTCATTAACAATCATGATAAGGCGACGGTTAATAGTAGTGCTAATGCTCGTGTAGTTGCTTCTGTATTATCTATGTATGATAGTATGCGAGTGCAGGGTCCTAAAAAAGGAGGTAATAGTACTGACTGGGCAACTTTAAATACTGATGTGAAAGCTGGTATTAAGAATGCCAAAGCAGCAGGTAAAGAAGTTGTTTTCTTAACACAAACTTTTGCAAGTCCATCTACGTCAAAGCTTATTAGTGAGTTTTCTGAGAGTGTTGGTGGCGTGAAGCATGTTGTGTATGATGCAATATCTGAAGATGCTGCGTTAAATGCATTTGAGGCTAAATATGGTGTAAGAGCCATGGCTGATTATGATTTTGCAAAAGCAGATGTTGTGATTTCATTTGGTGCTGATATTTTAGGAGATTGGCAAGGTGGTGGTTTCGAAAGCGGTTACGCTAAGAAAAAAGTACCTACGCATGGAAAAATGAATAAGCACTTCCAATTTGAATCTAATATGAGTCTTACAGGGGCTAATGCAGATGTTAGAGTTGCATTAAAGCCTAGTGAGGTTAAAATAGCATTGGCTAAGTTTTACGGTTATGTAACTGGTGTTTCTTATGGAGGGTCACTTTCTGAGAAAGCAGAAGAAGCTGTAAAAGCTGCGGCTAAGGCATATAAAGCTGCTGGAGGTAAAGCGGTTGTTGTTACAGGGATAAAAGATGTAACAGCACAATCTTTAGTGTTAGAAATGAACGAAGGTAAGTCTGAGGTGTTTGATGCCGAAGCGCCATTAAAGGTTCGTTCTGGTAATGCTAATGCAGTGGCATCGTTAATTGCTGATATGAAAGCTGGTAAAGTTGGAGTATTGGTTACAGCGGGTGTTAATCCTATGTATACATTAGCGGATGCTGAAGGTTTTGCTGCTGGTTTAGAAAAAGTTGGTTTGTCGGTTGCTTTCTCTATGAAAGAGGATGAGACTTCAACTAAAACTACTTATGTTGCTGCTACTCCTCATTACTTGGAGTCTTGGGGTGATGTAGAAATTAAAAAAGGTCATTATAGTTTAATGCAGCCTACTATCAAGCCATTATTTGATACGTTACAGTTTCAGGATGCCTTGTTAACATGGATGGGTAGTGATGTTGCTTACTATGATTATATAAAATCTAACTGGACTGATACTATTTTAGGGGGTTCAGGATGGAATCAAGCTTTACATGACGGTGTGTTTACTTCTTCAACTCCTGTAGTTTTGGAGGAAATGGATCCGGAAGGTGAGCCTGTTGAGATGTCTGGTGTTAGTGCTGGTGAATTAGCTTTAAAGTTATCAAAAACATCAGTTCCTGGTGGTTTTGAATTGGTATTGTATGCTAAGACAGGTATGGGAGACGGGCAACAAGCTAATAACCCTTGGTTACAAGAATTTCCTGATCCAATTACCAGAACATCTTGGGATAACTACTTAACAATTTCTATTGATGATGCTAAAGGTAAGTTTGAAAACTGGAATGTTGATAACGGTGCACTAGATGGAGATTTAGCCAATGTTACTGTAAATGGAGTAACCATTACAAATGTTCCTGTGTTAATTCAACCGGGGCAGGCCAAAGGAACTGTTGGTTTATCGTTTGGTTACGGTAGAGAGCTTGGTGTTAAAGAAGAAATGAAAACAGGTGTAAATGCGTTTAAGTTTTACACTGATTTTAATAATGTGCAGTCTGTTTCTTTTGAAAAGGCTAACGGAACACATGAGTTTGCATGTATTCAGTTGCACAATACATTAATGGGTAGAGGTGATATCTTAAAAGATACAACATTAGCTACTTTTAATGATGAAAAACCAGAGGTTTGGAATCCGCAACCTCAGGTTTCTTTAGATCATCAGGAAGTTCCTTCTACAACAGTTAGTTTGTGGGATGATTTTGATAGATCTATAGGTCATCACTTTAATTTATCTATTGACTTAAATGCTTGTACGGGTTGTGGTGCTTGTGTGATTGCTTGCCATGCCGAGAACAACGTTCCTGTAGTTGGTAAGTCAGAGGTGAGAAGATCAAGAGATATGCACTGGTTGCGTATTGATAGATATTATTCGGCAGAAGAGACTTTTATTGAAGATGTTGAAGTTGTTGAAAATATTTCAGGATTAGGAGAGTCTTTATCTACTTTTGGTGAGTTAGAGCATCCTGGAGTTAATCCTCAGGTAGCTTTCCAACCTGTAATGTGTCAGCATTGTAACCATGCTCCTTGTGAAACTGTTTGTCCGGTTGCGGCAACATCACATGGTAAGCAAGGTCAAAACCATATGGCTTATAACCGTTGTGTAGGTACTCGTTACTGTGCAAACAACTGTCCTTATAAAGTACGTAGATTTAACTGGTTCTTGTATAATGAAAACGATGCGTTTGATTATCACATGAATGATGATTTAGGTAGAATGGTACTTAATCCAGATGTAGTTGTTCGTTCGAGAGGGGTAATGGAAAAATGTTCAATGTGTATTCAAATGACACAAAAGACCATTTTAGATGCTAAGAGAGACGGAAGAGTAATTAAAGACGGTGAATTCCAAACAGCTTGTTCTGCGGCTTGTAGCTCAGGAGCAATGACTTTTGGAGATATCAACGACAACGAAAGTAAGATAGCAGAATTAAAAGAGAGCGACAGAATGTATCACTTATTAGAGCATATAGGAACACAGCCAAATGTTTTCTATCATGTGAAAGTTAGAAATACAGAAGAAGCTTAAACAAATTATTAATAAAGAAACAATTTATAAAGTATTATGGCGTCGCATTACGAAGCACCTATACGTAGACCCTTAGTTACAGGAGATAAAACTTATCACGATGTAACTGTAGATGTAGCTGCTCCTGTAGAAGGAAGAGCAAACAAACAATGGTGGATAGTGTTTTCAATATCACTAGCAGCTTTTGTGTGGGGTTTAGGATGTATAATTTACACGGTTTCCACAGGTATTGGTACTTGGGGATTGAATAAGACTGTTGGATGGGCCTGGGATATTACCAACTTTGTATGGTGGGTAGGTATCGGGCACGCCGGAACTCTTATTTCTGCAGTACTTTTATTATTCCGTCAAAAGTGGAGAATGGCTATTAACCGTTCTGCAGAGGCAATGACAATTTTCTCGGTAGTTCAGGCAGGTTTATTTCCAATTATTCACATGGGACGTCCATGGTTAGGATATTGGGTATTGCCAATACCAAACCAATTCGGTTCGTTATGGGTTAACTTTAACTCTCCGTTGCTTTGGGATGTATTTGCGATTTCTACTTATTTGTCTGTTTCTTTAGTGTTCTGGTGGACAGGTCTACTTCCTGACTTTGCAATGCTTAGAGATAGAGCAGTAAAACCTTTCCAAAAGAAAATTTACAGTCTTGTTAGTTTTGGATGGAGTGGACGTGCTAAAGATTGGCAACGTTTTGAAGAAGTATCTTTGGTACTTGCTGGTTTAGCAACTCCGTTAGTACTTTCTGTGCACACCATCGTATCTATGGACTTTGCAACTTCGGTTATTCCGGGTTGGCATACTACCATTTTCCCTCCATACTTTGTTGCAGGGGCAATCTTCTCAGGATTTGCAATGGTAAACACGTTATTGATTATTATGAGAAAGGTATGTCACCTAGAGGCATACATTACACTACAGCATATTGAGTTGATGAACCTTGTAATTATGATTACAGGATCTATTGTTGGATGTGCCTATATTACAGAGCTCTTTATTGCATGGTATTCAGGAGTTGAATACGAACAATATGCGTTCTTAAACAGAGCTACAGGACCTTACTGGTGGGCATATTTCATGATGATGTCTTGTAACGTGTTCTCACCTCAGTTTATGTGGTTCAAAAAACTGAGAACAAGTATTATGTTCTCGTTCTTTATCTCTATTGTAGTAAACGTAGGGATGTGGTTTGAGCGTTTCGTTATTATTGTTACCTCATTGCACAGAGACTTTTTACCATCATCATGGACAATGTTCTCTCCTACATTTGTAGATATAGGAATTTATGTTGGTACTATTGGATTCTTCTTTGTATTGTTCTTATTATATTCTAGAACATTCCCTGTAATTGCACAGGCAGAGGTAAAATCTATTTTGAAATCATCTGGTGAAAAATATAAAAAATTAAGAGACGGCGATCATGAGTAATAAAATTATACAAGCCATCTATAACGATGATGATGTTTTAATGGCTGCAGTGAAAAAAATTAAAGCAAAAGAGCTTCATATAGAGGAAATTTTCACACCTTTTCCGGTTCACGGACTTGATAAGGCAATGGGACTACCTCATACAAGAATTGCTGTTGCTGCATTTATTTACGGTTGTATTGGATTAGCTGTAGCAAGTAGCTTGATGGGATATATTATGATTGCTGACTGGCCACAAGATATTGGAGGTAAACCAAGTTTTAGTTTCTTAACTAATTTGCCTGCATTTGTGCCTATTATGTTTGAATTAACGGTATTCTTTGGAGCTCACTTAATGGTAATCACTTTTTATATGAGAAGTAGGTTATGGCCATTTAAAGAAGCAGAAAACCCAGACGTAAGAACTACAGATGATCACTTTTTAATGGAGATCGCGGTAGATAATAACGAAAGTGAATTAACTGCATTGTTAGAAGAAACAGGAGCAGTTGAAGTAATTGTTACAGAAAAGCATTAAACCAGGATATGAAAAGCTTGATTAAACTAGGAATTGTTTTAGGAGTAGCTGCCTCTGTTACCTCTTGTTTTAACAGTTCGAAGCCAAATTATCAGTACTTCCCTAACATGTACGAAGGTGTAAGTTATGAGACTTATCAAGAGTCTGACGCTTTCGCAAATGGTAAAGAAGGGCAGTTACCACCGGCTCACACCATTAAAAGAGGATGGAAACCTTACGAATACGAAAACACCACAGAAGGGTATGATTTAGCAAAAGCTAATCTTGTGAATCCTTTAATGGCTGATAGTCTTGATGTAAAATATGATGCTACTAAGGCGGCTGAATTATATACGATCTATTGCGCTATATGTCACGGTGATAAAGGTGACGGTCAAGGTACTTTAGTACAAAGAGAAAAGTTTTTAGGGGTACCTAATTATAAAGACAGAGATATAACCGAAGGTAGTATTTACCATGTAATTTATTACGGGTTAAATTCGATGGGTTCTTATGCTGTGCAACTTAATGAAGAAGAGCGTTGGCAAGTTGCAGAGTACGTATTAGAGTTACGAAATAAATAAAACAATACAATAAAGAGATATATTAAAGATATGTATACGTTTTCAAATAAATTAAGAATGGGGGCAATCATTTTAATGGTTGTTGGACTTCTTGGTATTGTATATGGTTTTTTAAGTGCACCTGGAACACCTGAAGAAGCCATGGAAATTATTGCAGCATCAAGCCATGAGGATCATGGTGCCGAAACGCATGTGGTAAAACATGAAGAGGCGGTAACTGCACATCACGGAGAAGAGGCACACGAAGTACATGCCACAGGACACGATAAAGAACATGCACACCATGTTTTTAGTCAATTACAAAATAAGCCTTGGGCAGCTTTATACGTTGCAGCATTTTTCTTTATGATGATCTCTTTAGGAACATTGGCATTCTATGCCATTAATCGTGCTGCTCAAGCAGGATGGTCTCCTGTATTGTTTAGAGTAATGGAGGGTATTACAGCATACTTATTACCGGGTGCTGTTTTGATGATTGTTATTTGGGTTGTTGCTAACCTAGGGGATCACCATTTATTTATTTGGACAAACAAAGAAGTTGTAGACAGCGATCACTTGTTACAAGGTAAAAGCAGTTACTTAAATATGACTGCGTTTATTATAAGAGCGGTTGTATATATTGGTGGTTGGGTTGCTTACCGTCAAATCTCTCGTAAATTCTCTATAGCTCAGGATACTGCTGAGGACGATAGTTACTTTAAGAAAAACTTTAGAGCTTCTGCTATTTTCTTAGTATTCTTTTTAGTAACAGAATCTATGATGTCTTGGGATTGGATTATGAGTGTAGAACCACACTGGTTTAGTACCTTATTTGGGTGGTATGTGTTTGCTAGTATGTTTGTATCTGGTATTACAATGATTGCAATTGTTACATTATATTTAAAATCTAAAGGATACTTAGAATATGTAAACGATAGTCATATTCATGATTTAGGTAAGTTTATGTTTGGTATTAGTATCTTCTGGACATACTTATGGTTCTCTCAATTTATGTTATACTGGTATTCTAACATACCTGAAGAGGTAGGATATTTTGTGCAAAGAATCAGAGATTATCAATTACCATTTTTCGGTATGATTGCATTGAATTTCTTATTCCCGTTATTAATATTAATGAATAGTGATTTTAAACGTAAGAGCTGGTTTATTATCATGACTGGTTGTATTATACTATTTGGTCATTATTTAGATATTTATAACATGATTATGCCTTCTACGGTTGGAGATCAGTGGTTTATTGGAATTCCTGAAATTGCAAGTATACTATTCTTCTTAGGATTATTTATTTTAGTTGTGTTTACAGCGTTAACTAAAGTGCCGTTGTTGGCTAAGCGTAATCCGTTTATTGAAGAGAGTAAACATTTCCATTATTAATAATTTAAAGTAAACAAAGAATAGAATGACTACTTTATTAGCTATCATAGTTGTAGTACTAGTTGCCATCGCCATTTGGCAGATGTCTAAAATTTTCGAATTATCGCAGGTAGGTGCAGATAAGTCGCAAATAGCAAATGATAAGGATAACAAATTGAATGGTTATTTAATGTTTGCTTTCTTAATATTTCTTTACGTATTCATGATTTACTCTATGTGGAAGTGGGGTAGTTTCTTATTAGGAACTCCGGCTTCTGAACATGGTGAGAATTATGATTTGTTATTGACAATATCTTTTATACTTATTTTTGTAGTACAATTTATTACGCAAGCATTATTACATTACTTCGCATTTAAATACAGAGGAGAAAAAGGTAAAAAAGCCCTTTTCTTTGCAGATAACACTAAATTAGAAATGATTTGGTCTGTTATACCTGCATTAACGTTAGCGGGTTTAATTATCTTCGGATTATTTAGTTGGGTGAATGTTACTACGATTACAGAGGATGATGACCCAATTATTGTTGAATTATATGCTCAGCAATTTAACTGGAAAGCGAGATATGCAGGTACAGATAATGTATTAGGTAAAGCAAATGTTAGGTTAATTGACATTGCGAAAGCTAATATCTTAGGTTTAGATGAATCTGATCCGTATGCTGCTGATGATAAAATTACAACAGAATTACATTTGCCTGTAGGTAAAAAGGTAGTTTTTAAAATGCGTTCTCAAGACGTATTACACTCTGCTTACATGCCACACTTTAGAGCACAAATGAACTGTGTTCCTGGTATGATTACGCAATTTTCATTTACTCCAACGGTAACTACTGCTGATATGCGTTTAGATGATGGTATTGTAGAGAAAGTAGATGGTATTAATAAAATTAGAGCAGACAAGAGAGCTAAAGGAGAAGATGCTGACCCATATGAGTTTGATTACTTATTACTTTGCAACAAAATATGCGGGCAGTCTCACTATAATATGCAAATGAAAATTATTGTTGAAACTGAAGAAGAGTACAACGAGTGGTTAGCTACCCAAAAAACATTTGCTAGCTCAATGGGCTTAGATGAAGAAACCAAAACAGATGATACATTAGCTCAGGTAATTGTTTCTGATGAGGAAGCAGAAATTATGGGAGTTAACTAGTAGTAAGAAATTAAAATATTATAACTTAAACAGAAGAGCATAAATCATGTCGGGACACGAACATCATAAAGAAACTTTTGTAACAAAGTATATCTTTAGTCAAGATCATAAGATGATCTCTAAACAATATTTAATAACCGGACTTTTAATGGGGGTTATTGGTATTGCTATGTCTTTACTTTTCAGAATGCAATTAGCTTGGCCAGGAGAGTCTTTCAAAATTTTTGAAGTATTACTTGGTAAGTGGGCACCTGAAGGTGTTATGGATGCTAATATTTACCTTGCCTTAGTTACCATTCACGGTACTATTATGGTATTCTTTGTGTTAACACAAGGATTGAGTGGTACTTTTAGTAACTTATTAATTCCGTTGCAAATTGGTGCTCGTGATATGGCATCTGGATTTATGAACATGCTATCATATTGGATGTTCTTTTTATCGAGTGTTATCATGGTAGGTTCTCTATTTATTGAAGCTGGGCCTGCTGCTGCAGGATGGACAATTTATCCTCCGTTATCTGCTTTAGAAGCTGCACAACCTGGTTCTGGATTAGGGATGACATTATGGTTAACATCTATGGCTATATTTATTGCTTCTTCTTTATTAGGATCGTTAAACTATATTGTTACTGTATTAAACTTACGTACAAAAGGAATGTCTATGACTAGACTTCCGTTAACAATTTGGGCGTTGTTTGTTACAGCTGTAATAGGGGTAGTTTCTTTCCCTGTATTATTATCAGCAGCTTTATTATTAATAATGGATAGAAGTTTAGGAACATCTTTCTTCTTATCTGATATCTTTATTGGTGGTGAAGCATTACATTATCAAGGTGGTTCTCCTGTATTATATGAGCACTTATTTTGGTTCTTAGGTCACCCAGAGGTATATATTGTATTATTACCGGCATTGGGTATTACCTCTGAAATTATTGCAACTAATTCTCGTAAACCTATCTTTGGTTACAGAGCTATGATATTATCTATTTTAGCAATTGCATTTTTATCAACTATTGTATGGGGTCACCACATGTTCGTTTCGGGTATGAATCCGTTCTTAGGATCTGTGTTTACTTTTACAACCTTATTAATTGCAATTCCTTCTGCGGTAAAAGCATTTAACTACATTACTACTATTTGGAAAGGTAATCTTCAGTTTAACCCTGCTATGTTATTCTCTATCGGTTTAGTATCTACTTTCATTACCGGTGGTTTAACAGGTATTATTCTTGGAGATAGTATGCTAGATATTAACGTACACGATACGTATTTCGTAGTGGCTCACTTCCACTTAGTAATGGGTGTTTCTTCTTTATATGGTATGTTTGCCGGTATTTACCACTGGTATCCTAAAATGTTTGGAAGAATGATGAATAAGAATTTAGGTTATTTACACTTCTGGATTACTGCTGTTGGGGCATATGGGGTATTCTTCCCAATGCACTTTATTGGACTAGCAGGTTTACCAAGACGTTATTATAATAATACGAACTTTCCATTATTTGATGAGTTACAAGATACAAACGTGGTAATTACTGTATTTGCTATCATTACTGGTTTAGCGCAGTTAATCTTCTTATACAACTTCTTTAAGAGTATGTTCTACGGAGAGAAAGCTGTTCAAAATCCATGGAAATCAAATACATTGGAATGGACTACACCAGTTGAGCACATTCACGGTAACTGGCCTGGTGAAATACCAGAAGTACACAGATGGGCTTATGACTACTCTAAGACCGGCGAGGATGGAGAGTATGTTATTCCTGGACAGGATTTTGCTCCGCAAACTGTTCCTCTGCAGGATGGTGAAGAAGTTTTACACCACTAAAAACCACCAAATAAAATTAAAAAAGGCTATTCTTTCTAGAATAGCCTTTTTTGTTTCTTGTATTTAGGTACTTCAATTTCTATTATATTTATTATGCTACTAACAATGATTTTATATGCCGGATTTTCCGGTATTACTGTTTTACTAGGAGGTGTATTAGCAAATGTTTTTAATTATCATATAAAATAAAGCCGTGTTAAGTATGAAATTACCCATGGTCTAATATAATTTGGTGGGGGTGTAATGTTATTTGGAATGGAAACATTAAATGTGTATGTGTTGGCGATTTCATTTTTGGTAGGTGCTATCTTCTTTATGTATTTAGATAGGTATTTATCTTCTAAGGGAGGTAGAATAGCTACCTTACTGGCTATGATGATGGATTTTGTGCCAGAATCTATATCCATTAGGCGCTACATTTGCTACCAAACCTTCCGTAGGTATTTTGCTTGCCGTATTTATTGGGTTGCAGAATTCACCTGAGGTTTTTAGTTCATTTAGAGATTGGGTGTTAAGTGGCTTTACTACAGGTAAAACATTGGTTGTATTTTTATTGTTGAGTTTTAGTGGAGTAATAGGTTCGCTTGGAGGGCATTTTTATTAATGGATTATGAGCGTGTTAAAGCCATTCTAATGACCTTTTCCGGCGACTGTATACTTTACCTGCTTATACAGGATATAATTCCGGAAAGTAAGCTTTCTAATAATTATAACACTTCTATAGGGGCAGTATTTGGCTTTTTAGTAGGTATAATAGGGGAGATGCTTATATAGCCCGTAATATATAATTTTATCGATTCATATATGTAACCAAAAAGCCTCCTGGAATACAGGAGGCTTTACGAGATTGATTTTTAACACAACTTATACTTCAATCTTATTTATAACTATTTATTTAAAGTTTAAGCGTCTACTAAGTCTTTAGGACCAGCTGCTAAAATTTCTTCATTTACACCTTTAGCAAATTGCTCGAAGTTTTTCTGGAATAAAGAAACTAATTTGCCTTTTGTATTGTTGTAAGCAGCTTTATCAGCCCAAGTGTTTTCTGGTACTAAGATTTCAGCTGGTACTTCAGGACAGCTAGTTGGAATATCAAATCCAAAACTTGCATCTTTAACGTACTCTACATTTTCAAAAGATCCGTTGTGGATAGCGTCGATCATAGAACGAGTGTATTTTAATTTCATTCTGCTACCTACACCGTAAGCTCCACCAGTCCATCCTGTGTTCACTAACCAAGCAGTTACACCTTGTTTTTTAATTTTTTGAGCTAATAACTCAGCATATTTGTTAGGGTGCCACATCATGAAAGCAGCTCCAAAACATGCACTAAATGTAGCTTCTGGTTCAGTTACTCCCATTTCAGTACCTGCAACTTTAGCGGTATATCCTGAGATAAAGTGGTAACTAGCTTGCTCTGGAGTTAATTTACTAACCGGAGGAAGTACACCGAATGCATCACAAGTTAAGAAAATGATGTTTTTAGGTTGACCAGCTACACATGGTATTTGTGCATTTTCAATATAGTTAATAGGGTAAGATGCTCTAGTGTTTTGAGTGATAGATACATCTGTATAATCAACTGCTCTTGTAGCTTCATCATACACTACGTTTTCTAATACAGTACCAAATTTGATAGCGTTAAAGATGTCTGGTTCTTTTTCAGCAGATAAGTCGATAGCTTTTGCATAACATCCACCTTCAATATTGAAAGTACCTTCATCTGTCCAGCAGTGCTCATCATCACCGATTAATTTACGTTTAGGATCGGCACTTAAAGTTGTTTTACCAGTACCAGATAATCCGAATAAGATAGTTACATCTCCTTCTTCACCTACGTTAGCAGAACAGTGCATTGGCATTACACCTTCTAATGGCATTAAGTAGTTCATGATAGAGAAGATACCTTTTTTCATCTCACCAGCGTACTCAGTACCTAAGATTACAATTTCTTTTCTTTCTAAAGATACATCTACAGAAGTTTTAGATGTCATACCAGTTGTATAACTGTTAGCTTTAAAACCACCAGCGTTAAAGATTACGTAATCTGGTTCTCCAAAGTTAGCTAACTCTTCTTCTGTTGGCATAATAAGCATGTTTTGCATAAATAATGCGTGGTATGCTCTTGTACAAATAATACGTACTTTAAGTCTATATTTTGGATCCCAACCAGCAAAAGCATCTACAACATATAAGTGATCTTTAATGTTTAAGTAGTCAATAGCTCTTTCATGGTTAAGCATAAATACTCTTTCTTCTAAAGCGATGTTGATATTACCCCAGTCGATATTATTTTCAGACTCTGGATGTTTAACAACTCTTTTATCTTTTGGGCTTCTTCCTGTTTTTTCGCCTGAGTAAGTCATTAAAGCCCCTACATCAGATATTGCAGTTCCTTTTTCAAGTCTCAAACCTAGTTCGTATAGAACTGGTACACTACTGTTTCTAAAGATAGTCTCTACCTCAATTCCGTATTGCTTAAGATTAAATCCCATTTTAATTAATTTTATGTAGTTAGTAATTAATTTTAATTATGTTTTTATTTTACATTGTAAAAGTCCTTTATTTTTTCGATACCTGATATGATAATTATCATCGAATGATTGTGTAATTATTCTTATAATATTATGAACATTCTTTTAGTATCTTTGCTGTGTAGGGGGGAATTCTTTGTGAAGAATTATTCTCTAAGGTAAGCAGAAAATATATGAATAGTAATCTAGATCCCGAAAAATCTCACTTTTCACCAGAAGAGCTTGATGTAGAAAAGGCGTTAAGACCCCTTTCGTTTAGTGACTTTACTGGTCAGGCCTCTGTATTAGAGAATCTTGAGATATTTGTGCAGGCAGCTAATTTAAGAGGTGAAGCGTTAGATCACACCTTGTTTCATGGTCCTCCTGGACTAGGAAAAACAACCCTAGCAAATATATTAGCCAATGAGTTGGAGGTGGGAATTAAAATTACTTCCGGACCTGTTTTGGATAAACCAGGTGATCTTGCCGGATTGCTTACAAATCTTGACGAGCGAGATATTTTATTTATAGATGAAATCCATAGATTGAGTCCTGTAGTAGAAGAGTATTTGTACTCTGCTATGGAGGATTATAAGATTGATATAATGCTTGAGTCTGGTCCCAATGCCCGAACAGTTCAAATTAATTTGAATCCGTTTACATTGGTTGGGGCAACAACACGTTCTGGTTTGCTTACAGCACCAATGCGTGCCCGTTTCGGAATTCAAAGTAGATTACAATATTATTCTACCGAACTTTTAGCAGATATCGTTCAGCGTAGTGCTGGTATTTTACGAGTACCCATAACTATGGAAGCCGCCATAGAAATTGCTGGAAGAAGTAGAGGTACGCCTCGTATTGCGAATGCGTTATTACGTAGAGTTAGAGATTTTGCACAGATAAAAGGAAATGGTTCTATTGATATTGAAATTTCAAGATATGCCTTAAAAGCATTGAATGTAGATGCACATGGATTAGATGAAATGGATAATAAAATTTTAACCACCATTATAGATAAGTTTAAAGGGGGGCCGGTGGGGATTACTACCTTGGCAACTGCCGTTTCGGATAGTGCCGAAACTATAGAAGAAGTATACGAGCCTTTTTTAATTCAGCAAGGGTTTATTATTAGAACTCCGAGAGGTAGAGAGGTAACCGATTTAGCCTATAAACATTTAGGTAGAATTAAAGGGAATATTCAAGGAGGATTGTTTTAAAAACGGATTTATGAGTTTGCAAACAAATATACCTACTGTGTCTACTTTTCGTTTTTTAAGAAATGCAGCGCAGATTCTTAAAAATCCGTTGCCTTTTCATCGGGCTAATTTTAAAAGACTAGGAGATACTTTTAGATTAAAAATAGGAGCAAAAACGTCTTTGCTGTTTTCCAGAGACGCCGGATTAGCACAATATGTGCTACAAAAAAATCAGAAGAACTATTATAAGTCTAGTATTCAGACAGAGGATTTAGCTAAGTATGTTGGACTAGGTTTGTTAACTACCAATGGGGAGCATTGGAGAAAACAACGCAAATTAATTCAGCCTGCTTTTCATAAAAAGCATTTAACCCGATTATTAGATACCGTAGAAAAGGCTATAATTTCTGAAATTGAAAGGATTACGGTTACTGAGCCTATTGATATATTTCCTATTCTGAACGATTTGGCTTTTCAAACGGTTGTAAAGGCCTTGTTTAGTGGCGCAGCAGATGCTAATGATATAGCCGAATTGCAAGAGATTACGGAAACGGCTCAAAAAATGTTAGTTTCGGAGTTAAGACAACCTTACAAAGCATGGTGGTTTAAGTTAACTGGTAAAATAGAACGTAATATTGCCTATACGCACCAAGCCAGAACTATTCTTAAACAAATTGTTGACGAGCGAAGAAAAGCCGAAGAACGTTTCGGAGATTTATTGGATATGTTGTTAGAGGCTACTTATGACGACGGCAGTGTAATGGAGGAGGAGCAACTAATAGATGAAATTCTGATCTTATTTATAGCCGGACATGAAACAACTTCTAATGCGCTTACATTTTTTTGCGAACTCATGGCAAGGCATCCGGAAGTGCAGGAGAAATTAGCAGTGGAGGTACAGCAAAATACGTCTCTTGATATTATGACGCGTATACAAGAAAGTGTTTATGCTAATGCAGTTATTGCGGAGGTAATGCGTTTGTATCCTCCGGTGTATTTTATAGATCGTGTTTGTTTAGAAGATGATGCCTATAATGGTATGCTAATAGCCAAAGGAACCAGTATACTTATGTCGGTTTATGAGATTCATAGAAGTGTTGATTTTTGGGACGATCCGCTTACTTTTAAACCAGAACGTTTTGAGGATGCTACTGTTCAGAATACGATGGCGTACTACCCATTTGGTGCGGGACCTAGAAAATGCATAGGGAATAATTTTGCGATGTTTGAAATGATCTTGGCAATGTCTGAGCTTTTAAAGCGATTTAGAATAGAAACTAAAAACACGCCTATTGAAATTTTACCATTGATTACCTTAAAACCAAAGAATGCTATATTGCAATTTAAAACCCGATAATTTTTGGATTCTAATGTTAGCAGATATACCAACTTTGTAAAAGCCAAAGCTAAAGAGCTTGGGTTTATGGGGTGTGGTATATCGGAAGCAACATTTTTAGAAGAAGAAGCTCCCCGATTAGAGAAGTGGTTGTCTGAAAATAGACAGGGTGAAATGCATTATATGGAGAATCATTTTGATAAACGCTTAGATCCTCGTTTATTGGTAGATGATGCTAAATCGGTTATATCGCTTCTTTTAAATTATTATCCTGAACAAACACAAACAGATATAGAAGCTCCTAAGCTATCTAAATATGCCTATGGTACCGATTATCATTTTGTGATAAAAGACAAACTAAAGCTATTGCTTACTGATATGCAAGCGTATATTGGAGAAGTAAACGGACGAGCTTTTGTAGATTCGGCTCCTGTATTGGATAAAGCATGGGCGGCTAAAAGTGGCTTAGGCTGGATAGGTAAGCACTCTAATTTATTAGCAAAGCAAACAGGCTCATTTTTCTTTATTGCTGAACTTATTGTAGATATACCTTTGGTGTATGACGGACCAACTACCGATCATTGCGGTACATGTACTGCTTGTATAGATGCGTGTCCTACCGAGGCTATTGTGGCTCCGTATGTGGTAGATGGTAGTAAATGTATATCGTACCTAACAATAGAACTTAAAGACCAAATACCAACCGAGTTTAAGGGAAAAACTGATAATTGGATGTTTGGTTGTGATGTGTGTCAGGATGTATGTCCGTGGAACCGATTCTCTAAACCGCATAATGAACCGCTTTTTAATCCACATCCTGAGTTGTTAGATATGACGTATAAAGACTGGACAGAACTTACTCAGGAAACATTTAGCAAAGTGTTTAAAAAATCGGCTGTTAAGCGTACTAAGTTTGCCGGCCTTAGCCGTAATATCTCTTTCTTGAAATAGCTCTTATTTAAAACTTATACTATAAGTGAATTTAAAGGCTAGATTGTCTTTAAATTTAGATGTAGCATAATATCCGTAATTAAGGAAGGTTCCAAGTTCCAGATTAATAGTAAACATAGTAAAGTAATTGGTGCTTTAGTATTGCTGTTTTTTTAGGTAAGGCTAGGTTTACTGATGATGAATAGATGTGTTGTTTTAAATGTAACCATAATTAGTATACCATATAGTAGTGTGTAACTAGTTTTGGTAAATATGATATTTGTCAAATTTATCTTTAAAATATTGTTTATATCTGAAAAAGCGAACTGTTTTTTTGTTAATACATGTATCTTTGTTTAGATATCTTAATCAATATATTATGTCAAAAAAAGATACTAGACCAAGAGAAGCTTTAGTTTATCATTCGAAGCCACAACCAGGAAAAATTAAAATAGTGCCAACCAAGCCTTATTCAACACAACGCGATCTTGCGTTGGCGTATTCACCTGGGGTAGCAGAACCTTGTTTAGAGATAGAAAAAGATGTTAAAAACGTATATAAATATACCGCAAAAGGAAATTTAGTAGCAATAATTTCTAATGGTACAGCTGTATTAGGGCTAGGCGATATTGGACCAGAAGCGTCTAAGCCGGTAATGGAAGGAAAAGGACTTCTGTTTAAAATTTTTGCGGATATTGATGGAATCGATATTGAGCTTGACACAAAGGATATAGATAAGTTTGTTGAAACAGTAAAGATAATTGCCCCAACCTTTGGGGGGATTAACTTAGAAGATATAAAAGCTCCGGAAGCATTTGAAATAGAGCGACGATTAAAAGAGGAATTAGATATACCGGTAATGCACGATGACCAGCACGGAACTGCTATTATTTCTGCGGCTGCTTTATTGAATGCCCTTGAGATTGCCGGTAAGAAAATAGAAGAAGTAACCTTTGTGGTTAGTGGCGCTGGTGCTGCGGCTGTTTCTTGTACCCGCTTATATAAAGCATTTGGTGCTAAGGCAGACAATATTGTAATGTTAGATAGTAAGGGGGTTATACGTAAAGACCGCACGAATCTGACTACCGAGAAAATGGAATTTGCCAGTGATAGAAAAATTGATACACTTGAGGAAGCTATGAAAGGTGCCGATGTGTTTATAGGACTTTCAGTAGCCGATATTGTAACTCCTGAGATGTTGCGATCTATGAATGCAGACCCTATTGTATTTGCAATGGCAAATCCAAATCCAGAGATAAATTATGATTTAGCGGTAAAAACCAGAGACGATATTATTATGGCTACCGGTAGATCAGATCATCCTAATCAGGTAAACAATGTATTAGGATTCCCGTTTATTTTTAGAGGTGCTTTAGATGTAAAAGCAACTAAGATTAATGAAGAAATGAAAATGGCGGCCGTTAAAGCAATTGCTGCATTAGCGAAAGAACCAGTGCCTGAGCAAGTAAATAAGGCATATGGAGAAACTCATATTACGTTTAGTAAAGAGTATATTATACCTAAACCGTTTGACCCTAGGCTTATTGCTAAGATTCCACCAGCAGTAGCAAAAGCTGCTATAGATAGTGGTGTAGCAACAGACGAAATTACCAATTGGGAGAATTACGAAGAAGAGTTATTACAACGTTTAGGGAACGATCATAAGATTATAAGAATGCTGCACAATCGTGCAAAAACAAATCCGAAACGAATTGTATTTGCAGAAGCAGATCATTTAGATGTTCTAAAAGCAGCTCAAATTGTAAAGGAAGAGGGAATAGGAACCCCAATTTTACTTGGGGACAGGGCTCGTATAGAGGAGTTGATGAATACTCTGGAGTTTGAGCCTGGTATGGAGATAATAGATCCTAAGACCGATGAGCAGAAGGAGCTAAAAGAGCGTTATGCTCAAAAGTATTGGGCTTCTAGAAAACGTAAAGGAATTACTTTGTATGAGGCAAGAAGACGAATGAAAGAGCGTATCTACTTTGCTTCTATTATGGTAAATGAAGGAGATGCAGATGCAATGGTAGCCGGGTATTCTAGAAGTTATCCATCGGTAGTTACCCCCGTGTTAGAGTTAATAGGAAAGGCAGAAGGAGATGCTATTGTAGCTGCAGCCAACTTAATGCTTACCGATAGAGGACCTATGTTTTTATCAGATACTGCTATCAATCTTAATCCAACGGCTGAGCAATTAGCGCATATAGCAACTATGACGGCAAGGGTGGCTAAAATGTTTGGTGTAGATCCGGTAATGGCAATGTTATCATATTCTAATTTTGGATCATCTAGCCATGATACAGCTAAGAAAATGAATCATGCGGTGAGTTATTTACACGATAATTACCCTGATTTAATTATAGATGGAGAAGTACAATCAGATTTTGCCATGAACAAAGAAATGATGCAACGTAAATTTCCGTTCTCAAAATTGGCAGGTAAAAATGTGAATACGTTTATATTTCCTAACCTTGATGCGGCGAACATAACCTATAAGGTAATGAAGGAGTTAAATAAGTCGGAGTCTATTGGTCCTATGTTATTAGGGTTAAATAAACCAGTACATATTTTTCAGTTAGGAGCCAGTGTTAGCGAAATGGTAAATATGTCTGCGGTTGCTGTTGTAGATGCTCAAGAAAAGGAAAAAGTAGCCCGTGGGCGTAAATAATGTCCTAATAATGTAAAGTTCAAATGCTTTGTAAATAATTTTATTATTTTTGGGGCTTAGCATTTGAAGAAGGGATGATAACTCATATTAGCGGAAAATTAACAGAGAAAAATCCAACTTATGTGATAATAGATTGTCACGGGGTTGGATATTTTATAAATATTTCATTAAATACCTATTCGAGTATAGGTAGTGCCGAACAACTTAAATTGTATACACATTTACAAATTAAGGAAGATGCACACACTCTATACGGATTTACTACTTTAGCCGAACGAGAAGTATTTAGGTTGTTAATATCTGTTTCAGGAATTGGAACCGGTATTGCCAGAACAATGTTGTCTTCTTTAACAGCTAAAGAGGTAGCTACAGCAATTGCTACTGAAAATGTTACGGCAATACAATCTGTAAAAGGAATTGGAGCTAAAACAGCGCAACGGGTAATACTTGATTTAAAGGATAAAGTATTAAAAATTCACGAAATAGAAGATATTAACATATCTGAGGGCAATACCAATAAAGATGAGGCGTTATCTGCTTTAGAGGTTCTTGGTTTTGTGCGTAAACAAGCGGAAAAAGTTGTCCAAAAAATTGCAGCAGAAGATTCGGAACTAAGTGTTGAAGCTATAATTAAAGAAGCACTGAAACGACTATAATGACTAACAACCACACAGCTAACCACTTAAAACATTTAGTGTCGAACAGTTACTTTAGAATATTTGTTTTAGTAATCTTGTTGAGTGTATCGGTAAACTTACAGGCACAAGATAACGGAGATGGTAATCAATCTGCAGGACATGCAACAGGTGAAATAGAATTGCCTAACCCGGGTAGTATTGTTGGAAAATACACATACAATCCGGAATTAGATTTATATATTTATAATGAAACCGTAGGTGAATTCGATATTTCGTATCCAGTTGTTTTAACTCCTGATCAGTACAATGAATTAGTACTTCAGGAAAGTATGCGCGATTATTTTAAACAAAAAATAAGTGCGGTTTCAGGAAATACTAAAGAAGGAGAAGAAGCTCAAAAGAACTTACTACCTCCATGGTATATACAAAGTAGTTTTTTTGCAAGTATTTTTGGCGGTAATTCCATATCCGTGCAACCATCGGGTAGTGTAGGTATTAACATGGGGATTAGTTACCAAAAAACGGATAACCCTTCTATATCACCAAGAAACAGAAGTTCGTTGAGTTTTGATTTTGATCAGCAGATACAAGTTGGTTTACAGGGTAAAGTAGGTAAAAGCTTAACGGTTAATGCTAATTATAATACAGAAACTACACTTGATTTCCAGAATTTGATTAAGCTGGAGTACACTCCTAACGAAGATGCTATTATTAGAAGTATTGAAGTGGGTAATATAAGCATGCCACTTAGTAATCAATTAATCACAGGGGCGCAAAGTTTATTTGGTCTTAAAACTACGTTGCAATTTGGTGGTACTACCATTACGGGGGTATTCTCAGAACAAAAATCGGAAACCAAAACAGTTACTGCACAAGGTGGTGGTACGGTAAACGATTTTGAAATTATGGCGTTAGACTATGAGGCTAATAAACATTATTTCTTATCGCAATACTTTAGAGATGTGTATGATTACAATGCAGAGCTTTATCCGTTTATAAGAGGAAATATAGAAATTACAAATATTGAAGTTTGGGTAACAAACCGAGGACAATCTACTGATAATGTTAGAAACATTGTAGCAATTCAGGATTTAGGGGAGTACCAATCTGATGATCAAAATACGCGTTTTGAACGTCAGGGATATGCCTATTCAGGATTTTTTAATAACAACAGTGGTTACCCAAATGCATTACCACGTAACAATGCAAATGACTATGATCCTACCAAAATTGGTGGGACTTCTGTTTTAACAAATGCTGTAAGGGAGACCGCTACTGCGCAAAATGGTTTTGGGGCATTACAAGGGTATGTAACACAAGGGTTAGACTATAGTATTTTAGAAAGTGCTCAAAAACTTGTTAAGGGTACAGATTATACCTTCAATGCAGACTTAGGATACATTTCGTTAAACCAAACTTTGAGTAATGATGAGGTATTGGGAGTGGCATTTCAGTATACGTATCAAGGGCAGGTGTATCAGGTAGGTGAATTTGCCACTGATGGTATAGAGGCTACAACTTCTACAGCTAATGCAGACGGAACTACTACAGTGTATAATAATGCTTTGGTAGTTAAATTGTTAAAGAGTAATGTGACTAGAGTGAAAGATCCGATCTGGGATCTGATGATGAAAAACGTATATTATACAGGGGCATATCAAATAGCTCAGGATGATTTTAGAATGAGTATTTTATACACAGACCCTTCACCTGTTAATTATATTATGGCAGCGGATGATACTTCATGGCCAGATGGATTGGAGCAAAAATCGTTATTGAATGTTTTTGGTGTTGATAGGTTGAATGTATATGGTGATGTACAAACAGGGGGTGATGGTTATTTTGATTTTTATAATGGTGTTACAATAGATCAGACCAAAGGAAAAATTATTTTCACCAAAGCAGAACCTTTTGGTGAATACTTATACGAATTACTTGGTGGAGGTGATTATTACGATAATGATGATAATTACGAGGCTACAGTAAACCCTAACCAAGATAAATATGTCTTTAGGTCAATGTATAAGAAAACCAAAGCGAATGCTACCGAAGATGCAGAGAGGAATAAATTTAAATTAAAAGGGAGGTATTCTTCAGAAAGTAGTAGTGGAGACATTCAGTTAGGAGCTTATAATATTCCTATGGGGTCGGTTACTGTTACTGCAGATGGTAGAACACTAACAGAGGGTATTGATTATACTGTTAATTATAAAGCAGGTACCGTACAAATTCTAGACCCTACCTTAGAAGCGTCTAACGCAACTATTAACGCAACCGTAGAGAATAACTCGTTATTCGGACAACAAACAAGAAGATATTCAGGGTTTAATATTGAGCATAAGTTTAATGATGACTTTATTATTGGGGGTACCTTAATTAATATGTCTGAACGACCACTTACACAAAAAACAAATTATGGGCAGGAATCTGTAAATAATACCATTTACGGTTTAAATGCTACCTATTCTACGGAAGTTCCTTTACTTACTCGTTTGGTAAATAAATTACCAAATATTGATACCGATGTGCCATCGAGAGTGTCGGTGCGAGGTGAGTTTGCTTACTTAAAAGCAGGAACAAATAAGAATGCCGATTTTGAAGGGGAAACCACTGCGTATATAGATGATTTTGAGGGGGCACAAACCGCGATAGATATTAGTGGAGCCACTTCATGGACGCTTTCGAGTCCGCCAATTAGCTTAGGAGGAGAATTAAGCAATGACGATATAGGTGCAGGGTACAAAAGAGCAAAGATAAACTGGTATACGATTGACCCTATTTTCTATACAAATCAACGTCCTTCGGGAGTCTCAAATGACGATGTATCTTTAAATAGTACCAGACGTGTATATATAGAAGAAATTTTCCCTGAGCAAGATGTTTCTCAAGGACAGTCTACTGTACAATCTACTTTTGACCTTTCGTATTATCCACAAACCAAAGGACCTTATAACGATAACTCATTCTTTAGTACGGTATCGGCAGATGATAAATTTGGTGGTATTATCCGTTCTATTTCTACAACAAACTTTCAACAGTCAAATGTAGAGTATATTCAATTCTGGGTGTTAGATCCATATTATCAGGATGGTGTTTTGGCAGGAGAAGAAGGAGAATTAGTATTTAACTTAGGTCAGATTTCTGAAGATGTACTGAAAGATGGTAGAAAGCAATATGAAAACGGGTTAAATGACGGATTAGAAACTACGACCACTTGGGGTAAAGTACCGCAAACTTCGGCATTGGTATATGCTTTTGACGATGATGAGTCTTCTAGAACGGCACAAGATATTGGGTTAGATGGTTTGTCGGATTCTGAAGAGGTGTCTTATTATACAAATAATGCATCCTTATATCCTGATGATCCTGCGCAAGATAACTATGAGTATTACTTAACGGCTTCGGGAGGTATTTCTGAACGTTATTACAATTATAATGGTACTCAAGGGAACTCACCTATTAGTACAGGAGATAACCAGGGATCTACTACTTTACCAGATGTAGAAGATGTGAACCGTGACTTTACCATGAATACTGTAAACAGCTATTTTGAGTATAGTGTGCCTATTAAGCCTAATGTAACGGTAGATGATGCCTATGTTACCGATATTAGAGAGGTGGAGGTAGATGTGCCAAATAGTGATTCATACACTGTTAGATGGATACAATATAAAGTGCCTATTGATACTCCAACTAATACGATTGGAGGAATAGAAGATTTTACTTCTATATCTCATATACGTATGTATTTAACCGGATTTAATAATGAGGTGATTCTTCGTTTTGGTACATTAGATTTAATTAGAGGAGATTGGAGATCCTATAGTAATACACTGCAGACAGATGAAGATATTCCGGGTGACGACGGTACTACTGTTGAGGTAAGTACAGTTAATATTCAGGAGAATGAAACCAGAGATCCTATCCCTTATGTATTACCTCCTGGTGTACAAAGAGAACAGCTTAATAATAACAATACGGTAGTAAGACAAAATGAGCAATCATTATCGTTTTTGGTTTGCGATTTAGAGCCGTTAGATTCTCGTGGTGTCTATAAAAATGTAAATGTAGATTTTAGACAGTACAAAAACCTTAAGATGTTTTTACATGCTGAGGAAGCAAACAACAATCCGTTAGAGAATAATGATCTTGTTGCGTTTATTAGAATTGGTACCGACTTTACCGATAATTTCTATCAGATTGATGTGCCGTTACAGGTTACTGAGGCAGGTTCTTCTACAGCAGAATTAATTTGGCCAGATGAGAATAACTTAGAGGTAGTGCTTGAAACGCTTACTGATATGAAAGCTAAGGGAATATCTGACGGATCGTTAAGTGATTTGCTGTTCTATGATGAAGATTTAAATAGTGTAGCGGAAGGTGCTCCTTATGATACCGGAGAGTTTAGGTATGGTATTAAGGGTAACCCGTCATTGGGTAATATTAGAGTATTGATGGTAGGGCTTAAAAACCCTTCGGATACAAATACTGTTTGTGGGGAAGTTTGGTTTAACGAATTGCGTTTGTCTGAAATGGAAACCTCAGGAGGTTGGGCAGCAGTAGGGCAGTTAGATGCAAACGTGGCAGATTTTGCAACAGTTTCTGCAACCGGACAAATTGCAACTATTGGTTTTGGAGGTATTGAAGATACACCAACAGAAAGAAGTATGGAAGATACCAAAAGCTTCTCTTTAGTAACCAATGTTCAATTAGGGCAATTATTGCCAAAAAATTGGGGAATTCAAGTGCCGTTTAATTATAGTCACTCAGAAGAAATAATTACTCCTGAGTACGATGCATATTATCAAGATTTAAAATTACAAGACCGCATAGATGAAGCAGAAACTCAAGAAGAGAAAGATGCTATTCTAGAGCAGTCGCAAGAATTTACGAAGAAGGAGAGTATAAACTTTATTGGTGTAAGAAAAAATAGAGGAGCTGAGCAGAAACCTCATTTTTACGATATAGAAAATTTAACATTTAATCAGTCGTATACAGAGGTAAATCACAGAGATTATGAGATTCAGTTTTACAGAAATCAGATGGTACGTTCAGAAGCTATTTACTCGTATAGCTTTCAGCCATTAAATGTAGAGCCTTTTAAAAATGCAGATTCTTTATTTACAGGTAGTTATTGGCAATGGTTAAAAGATTTAAACATAAACTTATTACCTCAGAGTGTATCGGTTACTTCAAGTATTAACAGAACCTTTAATCAGCAACGATTTAGAGATGTATTGGCTACAGAAGGAAGTTTAGAGCCAACGTTAATACAACAACGTAATTTCTTATTTGATTGGCAGTTTAATGTGAGTCATCAGTTAACCCAGTCGTTGAATCTTAACTTTAGTGCTTCTAACAATAATATTGTGAAGAACTACTATATGAGAGATGAATTTGGGGATTACATGTATGATAGCGAAGGGAATAAAGTGGTAGATGCTTCACAAGATGTGTGGAGTAGTTATTGGGATACCGGTGAAGCTAATCATCATGCGTCTGCTTTAAAACTGAACTATACCGTACCGTTTGCTAAAATTCCTGCGTTGAAGTTTATGACGGGTAGTTATGAGTATACGGGAGATTTTGATTGGCAAAGAGGGTCTGATATTCTAGAGCAGGAATCGGGTGAAAGTATTAATGTGGTTCAGAATGCGAATACACATAAAATTAATGCCGGGTTTAATATGGATAGGTTGTATCGCTATTTAGGTATCGATAATCGAAAAAAGCGTAGAAACGCTAACCGAGGCACTATGAGAAATTCAATTTCAAGACCTGGAGCACCACCAATGCAAAACCCTGATCAGAACCAAGAGGAAGATAAGAGTAGTTTGCTTAAGGATGGATTGATAGATTTTGTAACCATGGTTAAGCGAATGAACTTTAGTTATTCTGAAAGCAATGGTACAGTGCTTCCGGGTTACACAAATAGTATTGGTTTTATAGGAACTACAAGACCTACCTTAGGATTTATTTTTGGTAGTCAGGCAGATGTGAGATACGAAGCTGCTAAGAACGGGTGGTTAACTACTTATAGCGAATATAGCGAGCAGTTTCAGCAGGTAAATAGTACTGTATTAAACTTTACTGCAGAGTTAGAGCCTGTGAATAATTTAAAAATAAACCTTTCGGCAGATCGTACTTATAGCGATAATTATGCTGAAACCTTTACGGTAGAAGATTTAAATTCAGATGGTACACTAGATTATAATATGCAGATAGAAAATCGCTATGGTAATTTTAGTATATCGAATAATATGATTGCAACGGCCTTTGAAAAAGGTGGGCAAGTAACTTCTAAAGCGTTTGATCAGTTTAAAGAAAATAGATTACTAGTAGCGCAGCGTTTAGCAAATGATTTTTACGGGGTGAATAACTATGATGTAGATGAGGATGGTTATCCTGTTGGATTCGGAAAAAGCAGTCAGAAAGTATTATTACCGGCATTCCTTGCGGCGTATAGTGGAGGTGATGCAAAAAAGATATCATTAAGAACCTTTAGAGATATTCCAATTCCGGGATGGACGGTTAAGTACACCGGATTTATGCAGTTTGAATGGTTTAAGAATCGTTTTAAGCGATTTTCAATTTCTCATGGATATAGATCAAGTTATACGTTAAATCAGTTTTCTACAGACTTAGATTACGAAAGACCAATTAGAGGGTTGTCGTATGATGATCAATCGGAAGAAGCGATAAATTCGGGTGGCGACTATAAGAGTAAGTTAACCTATTCTACTATTAACTTAGTAGATCAGTTTAATCCGTTAGTACGTGTAGATTTCGAAATGAAGAACTCTTTTAGTATGGCTGCAGAAGTTAGAAAGAACAGATCGTTATCGTTGAGTTTAGATAATAGTTTGTTAACCGATTTAAGTGGTAACGACTATGTAATAGGACTTGGTTACCGAGTAAAAGACTTAAGGCTAACATCAAAAATTGGAGGTAAGAAGGAGACATTTACCGGTGATTTAAATTTAAAAGCAGATGTAACTATAAGTGATAATATAACCGTTATTAGGTACTTGAATTTAGATACCAATGAGGTAACGGCAGGACAAACAATCTGGTCGCTTAAATTTACAGCAGGTTACGCTTTAACTGAAAATATTCAAGCTCAATTCTATTACGATCACTCGTTTTCTAAATTTGCCATTTCTACAGCCTATCCGCAAACTAGTATTCGTTCAGGGTTTAGTATAACATATAATTTTGGGAACTAAACTAATTAGTTTTTTTAATCGAAATAAAGAACTATTTTTGGCTTTTATTACTAAAAATTTAATTGGTTAAAAATGAATATACCTGGAGAATTAAAGTACACAAAAGATCATGAGTGGGTAAAGATTGAAGGTGATACCGCAACTATTGGAATTACTGATTTTGCTCAGAGTGAACTTGGAGATATCGTTTATGTTGAGGTTGAAACACTAGATGAAGCCTTAGATAAAGAAGGAGTTTTTGGTACTGTAGAAGCGGTTAAAACAGTTTCTGATTTATTCATGCCATTAACAGGTGAAGTGGTAGCATTTAATGAAGTATTGGAAGAGGAGCCTGAATTAGTAAACTCTGATCCTTATGGAAACGGTTGGATGATTAAAGTAACGTTTACAGAAACTTCTGAATTAGATGATTTGTTATCTGCAGAAGAATATAAAGAATTAATTGGTGGTTAAGAATAATAAATACCTGATAGTACTCATAGGTTGGTTAAGTGTAGTGGTATACCTTAGCTTATTTAACCTTAGTGATGCTCCAAAAATACGTATTGCTAATTTTGATAAATATGTGCATTTTGGGTTTCATTTTATAGGTACTGTATTGTGGTATTTGTTTTTGAAATTTGAATTTAAGAATAAGTACATCAAACATGTTCTTTTTTTAGCAATGTTGCTAGATTTTTTGTTTGGTGTTACCATAGAAATTCTACAAAAGTTTTTAACTGAAACCAGGCATGCAGATTTTTTAGATGTTCTAAGTAATCTTGCTGGCACGATTATTGCTGCTATAGTGGTGAAATTAATAATTAAGAAAACTGTGAAATAGGGGTTTTTTTAATTAAAATAAATATTTAAATTAGCGAACGTAAATTTTAACAAACATTATGGAACTTAAGAAAAATCCAAAAGCCGATCTTAACAGAAATATAGGTCTGTACTTTGCCATCGGGCTGGCGTTTGTTTCTGGGCTTATGTGGGCTGCTATTGAGTATAAAACCTATGACAAGGTAGATGATTTTAATTACTCAATGGACCTAAGTGATGAGCTTGTAGAGGAAGTGCCAATGACTATGCAATTAGCGCCACCACCACCGCCACCACCGCCACCACCAGTACAACCTGAAATCATTGATATTGTTGATGATGATGAAGAAATTGAAGAAGTTGAAATTCAATCTACAGAGGTAAGTAAAGATACTGAAGTAAGAGAGGTGGAAGAATTTGTTGAGGTAGAAGAAGAAGAAGGGCCAATGGTAGACGTTCCTTTTACAGTTATCGAAGATAAACCTATGTTCCCTGCTTGTAAGAAAAAGCCAAAAAGCAAGCAAGCACAGTGTTTTAAAGAAAAATTAGATGAGCACGTAAGAAAAACTTTTAATTATCCTGAAATAGCTCAGGAGATGGGAATTCAAGGTAGGGTTTATGTGAACTTTAGAATTAATAAAGATGGTACAATTACTGTTTTAGGTACACGTGGACCAGATAAAAACTTAGAAAAAGAAGCAAAAAGAATTATTGATGCTTTACCTAAGTTAATTCCTGGAAAGCAGAGAGGGCAACCAACTCCTGTAACGTTTGCTTATCCTATTGTATTTAGATTAAACTAATATAGTTTTATATAATATAGTAAAAGTCCGGTGTTAACCGGACTTTTTTTGTTTAGTACATTTCTTGTTTGCATGTGATAAGTAACATTAAAATAGTATCGTTATGAAAATCAAGATGTTTTGTTCTTGCTACGGCAATAGCAATAAACGTGTACCAAACATGTATTTTGCTAAGGTAGAGAAAATCATTTTTTTTCTTTAAAATTTCGCTTCGATTTAAGTCTTTTAACAGCTACTTCTATAAAATTTTTCAGGTTTTTTAATGGTGTACTATTGGTTAGATTTTTTTGGTACGCTTCTTGTTTTAAGTGATGTAAGTAACATTAAAATAGTATCATTATGAAAAACAAGATTACAAAAAGTTCTAGCCACGGCAATGGTAAGGAACATGTGCCTAGCAAGTATGATGTTAATGTAAGGCGAAATGGGGCGTTATATTTTCAAATAGGGTTAATTCTAAGTTTGGGTTTGGTGTACGGTATGTTCCAGATTTCTTTTCCTAAGAATAATGACCTAGCTCATATAGACCTTACTGATCCTTACATAATAAATGAACCTATAGTAGAAGAATTTACCATTGAGAAGGAACAACAAAAACAGGTAAAACAAGAGAAGCCTATGGAGCAAGTGGAGCAACCTAATTTTTTAGATGATTTTGATTTGAAAGATGATACGGATGAAATAGATGAAAAGGCAGGGGAAGTTCCGGCGGTAGATTTATCTAAAGATGCATTAACATTTGTGCCTGAGGTTGTAGGTAAGGAAGATAAAGGGGAGTTGAAAGAATTGTATGATATTGGTGTTGTACAACAGGTTCCAACTTTTCCTGGGTGTGAAGGGTTAGGTTCTAATGAAGAGAAAACAGCATGTCTTTCCGAAAAGATACGAGAACTAATTGCAAAGAATTTTGATTCGCAAGAAGCTGTTGATTTTGGGTTACAAGGAGTTCAAAAAATATATGTACAGTTTAATATTGGTAAAGATGGGTATGTTAGTGATATTAAAACAAGAGCCCCTTATGATTTTTTAGGAGATGAGGCTGAAAGGGTAGTGAAAAAAATACCGCAAATGGAGCCTGGTAAGGTGCAAGGTGAAAATGTAGTAGTTCGTTATATGGTTCCAATAATATTTAAAGTACAGTAAGCTAATTAGGTGTAAGTCTATCTACTGTCTAATCTCGATTATAGAGTAAACAGTTGGTGTAGTTGTACTAGAAAAGAATCCGCTTTGGCGGATTTTTTAATTTTGTGAGGTAGCACTTTTTTAAAAAACCTTATCTTTCACCCGTAAAAATAGAAGTGCCTCATATGAATAAGTTCAGAGTTTTATTTTTTCTGTTAATAGTTAGTTTAACGGGTTTCGCGCAGCAAAAGTATGTTACCACAGAAGATGGGTATCCGCTGTTTGAAGGATGTGATACTGTTGTAGGGAAAGAGGAGTGTTTTAAGTCTACCTTGCTTTCTAAAATAGAAGGATTATTTAAAGTGCCTGATGATGTAATAGTGCAAGATAGCTTAGAATTTGATATGCTTTTTGAGGTAACTGAATCTGGAGAGTTTAAGGTGTTGTTTGTAGATGTAGAACAACCTTCTGTTAAGACCGAAATGGAACGCGTTTTTAAAGAGCTTCCTAAGGTGCAGCCTGTGATGTATTCGGGTAGGCCTACGTTTTCGCAATATACGGTAACTATTAAGTATCCGTTTGCGAAAGCTGTAACCCCACCTTCGGCTAATAATGACTCTATTGCTACTTCTAAATCGGGTAAAGATCTTACCGATGCTTTTGCGAATCCGTTCGGGAAGAGTCAGTATGATAGTATTTCTGTAAAAAGACCGTATGAGAATAAAGAGTTTGATAGCAAACTAAATATACCGTTTCATCATCAGTACTACGCAATTTTCGATCCGTCAATGAATGCGGTTGGTACCAATGCGCATACAGCATCTAAACCGTTTGTGTATAATGAGGTAGCTTCGTATTATGATTTAGAAAAGTATACCAATTCATTGCTTCAGGAAAGAAATACGTGGTTTGGTAGAAAGTTTTGGAACGAGCATTTTACTACTATTGTAGGAGAAGATTATTGGTTTTCTTTTGATATTGTGGCCGATTTAAGAGTGGGTAGAGATACGTATAGTAGCACTAATACGTATAACAACACAAGAGCGGTTAGGTTTCAGGGTGGTTTGGGTAAAAACTTAAATTTTAACACGGTGTTTTATGAGAGTCAGGGGAGGTTTGCTTCTTATTTTAACGAGTATGCCGAGAGTATGGCACCTGATGGTGGAAATCCTGCTATTATACCAGGTAGAGGTATTGCTAAAGAATTTGGAGAAGATAGTTATGATTATCCGGTGGCGGAAGCTTACTTATCGTACTCACCAACTAAATTTTTAAATATTCAGTTCGGGCAAGGTAAAAACTTTATTGGTGATGGTTACAGGTCGTTGTTAACTAGTGATGCTGCTAGTCCGTACCCTTTTTTAAAATTAAATACTACGTTTTGGAAGTTTAAATATACCAATACCTGGATGTGGTTAAAAGATGTAAGACCTGAGGCTACAGAAGATGGTGCATACCTTACCAAATACATGGCAACACACTATTTAAGCTGGAATGTAAGTAAGCGTTTAAATTTAGGGTTCTTTGAGTCGGTAATTTGGAAAGATGATAATCATAGAGGTTTTGATGTGAGTTATTTAAACCCATTGATATTTTACAGAGCGATGGAGTTTTATGCAGGGTCTCGTTCTGGGAATGCTTTGATAGGGCTTACAGGGAAGTATAAAATAAATGACCGTATAAACGTATATAGTCAGTTTATACTAGATGAGTTGTCTGTGGGGAATATTACTGGGGGAGAAAAAAGTTGGGCTAACAAATTTGGCTATCAAATAGGAGCTAAGTATTACAATGCTTTTGGGGCAAAAGATTTAACACTTCAATTAGAGTATAACCAAGTAAGGCCTTACACATATTCGCATGATGAAGTATATTATAACTATGGACACAATAATCAGTCTATGGCACATTTGTGGGGAGCAAACTTTAAAGAGTTAATTGCTATTGCAAACTATAGATATGATAGATGGTTTGGGTACGCAAAAGTGACTTATGGTGAAAAAGGATTAGATTTTAATTCGGATACCGATAATTATAGTTATGGGGGTAATATTTACCGTACTTATAATGACAGAGTGGGTGATATTGGTATAAATATGTTACAGGGTAATAAGACGAGTATATTTATTACCGAATTACAAGCTGGTTATGTTATTAATCCGGTAACCAATCTACGTTTGTATGGAAATGTATTGGTACGAAACTTTGATCCGAGTGCAACAACCGAAACTGCATTTAAGCAAAATACAGTTTGGTTTTCACTAGGATTTAGAACTGATTTATTTAACTGGTATAACGATTTTTAATGATCCTTAGTTAGCAAAGCGTATAAAGCGAAGGTACCTAACCAGTGGCTACCTTCGTAACTATCACCGCTTAAGTTTTCCAAAGCTTTTTGAATATGTTTATCGGCAATGGTGTTTAGGTGGGTGTAGTCGTTGCCAAGGGTGTTGGCTATTCCGAATAAGCACCAAGCTCTACTATAGTTTAGTCCGTCTAAGTGAATAAGGTGTCCGTCGGTTCTGTCGCTTACAATCCCAGTTGGTAGGGTAAAATTTTTATCCTTTAGTTGAGGAAGAAATGCGTCTAGCCATACTCTAAATGCGTCTTTATCTAGAATTTTTCTCATCAGGTTTGCTTCTTCTAAACATGGGCTAAGGAAATCGCTTCCGCCCGGTTCCCATGAAATAGGACAATCTACATCATTTTTAAAAAAACGTATAGCAGTTTCTTCTATAACCTTTAAGAGGGTGTCGTTATCAGCTATTTTGGCGTAGTCGTATGCTAAGCTAAGCCCAAATGCGGTGTTGGTATGCGTGCCTACTCTTGTTGGGTATTGTTGTTTAGGAAGAAAATTAATATACCGGTCTGCAATGCATTTAGTTAATGGTTTAAGTGTGTTCTGTAAAATGGCAACCTCATTAATTTTAGAACGTTTAAGTGCTCCGGAAAGTTCTAACAACCATGCCCAGCCGTAGGTTCGTTCATAAGCATATTCACCTTCTCTATTAAAATATTCTAGTTCACCTTGAATTTTTTCAGGCGTAATATGATCTTTTAGAATACGAATTAACGTATCTCTGTTTTTAATGTTAGGATATTTGTTAAGAACACTTACAATGGACCAGTGCCCATGAACAGAAGAATGCCAGTCGAAACAACCATAAAAAGCTGGGTGTAATTGTGAAGGAGTGCCCAGTTGATTTTCAGACTGTAATAGTTGTCCGGTTTTGTTAGGGTATTCCGTGTTAATGCACGCTATAGGAAGTTGTGATATAGTGTACGCAAGGTTTTCGGTAAGGTGAACTTCAGGAGTTAAGGTTTTTGTGGTTATGTCTGATTTTACTTCTTTAGTAATCTCTTTACTATGTGGAGTGTTATTGCAGGAAATAAGTAATAATAGAGAAATAGTAATTAAAATGTATTTCATGTTTGGAATAATTATGACTGTATTCAAATGTAAATATTTTTAGTAGAAGCCGCTGTTTTTTCTTCCAATCTTCCTCTTGTATGATATTTATCATTGTTTAGAATTGTTAAACATTAGGTTTGTATAGAAAAAAAGCACTATTTAGATTGCGGAATAGGAGTTTGGCGGTTATCTTTGCCCGCAATTACAAATTTATTGATGAAGTCTGTATTGAGTACAATATCTAAAACCAGTTCTTTTTCTGTCGCAATTGATGATTTTAAACAATTAACCAAAGTTGGCTTAGCTGCTAGTGTGGTTTTTTCATCTGTTGCTGGATATTTGCTAGGAGCCGAAGAAATTTCATATTACACTTTATTACTTCTTGCGTTAGGAGGGTACTTTATGGTAGGAGCTTCTAATGCGTATAACCAAATTATAGAAAAAGATTTAGATGCTTTAATGAAGCGAACACAGAACCGTCCGTTGCCATCGGGTAGAATGTCGGTTCGTGTAGCATTGCTTATTGCTATATCTTTTACGGTTATGGGTATTCTTACCTTATATTATGTAAACCCAAAGACAGCCATGTTTGGTGCGTTGTCTATATTTTTATATACCAGTATCTATACACCTTTAAAAACAAAAACACCGTTAGCTGTTTTTGTAGGAGCTTTTCCGGGAGCAATTCCATTTATGTTAGGTTGGGTAGCTGCTACCAATGATTTTGGTATAGAGCCAGGGACGTTGTTTATGATTCAGTTCTTTTGGCAGTTTCCACATTTTTGGGCTATTGGTTGGGTGTTGCATGATGATTATAAAAAAGGTGGGTTCAACTTATTGCCTACCGGAGAAAGAGATAAAGGTACTGCGCTACAAATTATAATGTATATATTTTGGATGATGTTGGTTGCTGTATTGCCTGTTACAGGTATTACTGGTAAGTTACATTTGTCTGTAGTATCGGCTGTATTGGTGACTTTAGCAGGAGTAGGAATGCTTATTTTTGCTATAAAATTATACCATAACAGAGATAATAAGTCGGCTAGAAATTTAATGTTGGCAAGTGTTATGTATATTACACTTATTCAGATTATTTTTGTGGCAGATAAATTTATTACCACTTAATTGATGGATTTAACACAAGGAACCGGACAGGAAAAGTTAGTAAGAGCCAAAAAGATGATTCTTTTATTTGCAATCATTAGTTTGTCTATGATGTTTGCAGGGCTTTTAAGTGCTTATATCGTAAGTAGTAAAAGAAAAGATTGGTTGCACGATTTTGATTTTCCTACCTCGTTTTTAATTAGCACTGCTATTATTTTAATTAGTAGTATAACCATGCATGTAGCATGGGTAGGCTTAAAGAAAAGCCAAAGTGCTATTACAAGTGCTATGCTATTGGTTACATTTGCCTTAGGAATAGCCTTTATATATTTTCAATTTTTAGGTTTTAAAGAGCTTATAGGACAAAATTTGTACTTAACGGGGCCTGCTAGTAATGTAAGAACATCGTATATATATGTGATAGCAGTGTTGCATATTTTACACATTGTAGCAGGGTTAGTTGTACTGTTGGTGCTTATTTATAATCATTTTAAACAGAAATATAATCACGGGCAAACCCTTGGATTTGAACAGGGTGTTACATTTTGGCACTTTTTAGATATTTTATGGATTGTTTTAGTTTCATTTTTATATTTCTTTTAAAAGGAAAAAAATGTAAATTTGAGAAATTTTTAACACAGATATACTTTAATTAATATGGAAGCTACTGTTACACATGCAGATACAGAGGGCACAGTATGGGGCGGTGGAAATAAACCACTAAATGCTACCTACGGGAAAATGATGATTTGGTTTTTCATCGTTTCTGATGCATTAACTTTCTCGGGCTTTTTAGTTGCCTACGGTTTCTCGAGATTTAAATTTATGGATACATGGCCTATAGCCGATGAGGTGTTTACGCACGTACCATTTATGCACGGGAATCCGCAACCTATGATTTATGTTGCTTTTATGACGTTTGTATTAATTATATCGTCAGTAACTATGGTGTTGGCAGTAGATGCAGGGCATAAATTAAAACAAAACCGTGTTGCATGGTATATGTTTGCTACTATTATTGGTGGTCTTGTCTTTGTTGGTTCTCAGGCATGGGAATGGGGTACTTTTATTAAAGGTGAGTACGGAGCTATTGAAACTAAAGGAGGTAGCATTTTACAGTTTGTAAATGTATCTGAAGCTAACAAACAAGTAGCTTTAGGTGATTTTGCTTTGCATACAGAAACTGAAAGAGTACAAGATAAAGCTAATGAAGGTATTTGGTTTGAGAGCGAAGGCGCTTTACCAACTTATACCGTTTCTGGTGTTGTAGAAGGATTTAAAGAACATGAGAATTTAAGAGTTAGAACACAACTTTTAGATGAGCATGGACACAAAACAATATTAAGTAGAGAAGAATCTCTTAAAAAATTAGAAAACGCTACTTATGTTGTAGAAGGTGCTAATCTTCACAGAAATGAGTATGGAAGCAAGTTATTTGCAGATTTCTTTTTCTTTATTACTGGTTTCCACGGTTTCCACGTATTTTCTGGAGTAGTATTAAACATTATTATATTTACAAATGTGATTGTTGGTACTTATGAAAAAAGAAAGAGTTATGAGATGGTTGAGAAGGTTGGTTTATACTGGCACTTTGTAGACTTAGTATGGGTATTTGTATTTACTTTCTTTTACCTTGTTTAATCACCAAATTAAGAAAAGCGTATTATGGCACACGATTCACATAAATTAGCAATATTTAGAGGAACACTTAAGTTTAAGTCGAACCAACAAAAGATTTTTGGAGTACTTATTTTTCTTTCTTTTATAACTGTAATAGAGGTTGTATTAGGGATTTTAAAACCAGAATCTTTACTAAAAGTAGTTGCAGGTATGAAGTTGCTTAACTGGATATTTATAATCCTTACTTTGGTTAAGGCGTATTATATTGCTTGGGACTTTATGCACCTTAGAGATGAAAAAACAAGTTTTAAAATGTCATTGGTTTTACCATTATTAATTTTAATACCGTATTTAGCGTTTATTTTACTTCATGAAGGTAGCTACATTTTCGATGTGTATCACACTGGATATATAAAATGGGATTTTTAAAAAAAGTTAAGATATAATTTAAAGGCGGTTTTTTAACCGCCTTTTTCTATTTTTGTACCGCTCTATAATAAGAAGAATGAAAAAGAAGGTAATCTTAGGGATTTTGTTTTTTTTGCCGGTAATGTTTTTGCTAATAATGCTCTCTTCTAAACATTACTATACACCACTAGATGTTGTAAAAACCGATATTCAGGAATTAGGTGATTTTAAACCTGCCACAGATACCATGCAAGTGGTTTTAAAGGGACATATTTCATTGGTAATGTTATTTGATGAAGATCCGATACAACATGTTACGGAGATTTCAAATGTAAATGAGAAGGCTTATAAGTGGGCTAAGGGTTATAAAGGATTTCAGTTGATATTTGTGGTTCCGGAAGAGTATAAGGAATCGGAGCCAATCATTAGGGAAAAGATAGGAGAGTACGTAGATTTAAAATACTGGACTTTTGTATTCGGATCTAATGATGATATACATAAATACTATCAGAATTTAAAACAAGGTTTTGATAACGATACTACTTTTGGGTTAAATACTCATTTTTATATTATAGATAAGGAATTGGGGCTGCGTGGGCGCAAAGATGATGAAAAGGGTATGCCGTTGTATGGTTATGATGCGACTAATATTTCTGAATTACATAAGAAAGTAGTATCCGATCTTAGAATCTTATTTCAGGAGTATAGAGATAAACGAAGTGGTAAGTTTAATTCTGATCAGCGAAGATTAAAAGAATTAAGTGATGAAGAATAAAAATTATGTAATTGGTTTAACTGCGGTAATTGTCATTTTTGGGATATTTACAATTCGTATGGTCTCTAAGAAAATAGGTAACAACTCGGTTGTTGATGATGATAGGCATAGGGTGGCGGCAGAAGAATATGTAGAGATGAAACGTATGGGTAAGGTACCCAATTTTTCGTTTACAGATCAAAACGGAAAAACCATAACCAATGAAGATTATAAGGGGAAGGTATATGTGATAGAATTCTTTTTTACTACTTGTCCATCTATTTGTCCTATTATGAATAGAAATATGGTTAGGGTGCAAGATGAGTTTGTGACAAAAGATAATTTTGGTATTGCATCTTTTACAATAGATCCGGAGCATGATACTCCCGAAGTGTTACTGGAGTATGCTAAGAAGCATAAGGTAACAAATCCTGATTGGCATTTTCTAACGGGTGATAGAAATGAGATTTATACCTTGGCGAATAAGGGGTTAATGATATATGCGGGAGAAGGGAGTGCTGCTAATGGAGGTTTTGAACATTCAGGACAATTTTTAATTGTAGATAAAGAAGGGTATGTAATATGCAGAGTAGTTAACGGAAACCCTGTTTATGGCTACGATGGTACCAACAATAAAGAGGTAGAGAATTTAATAACAGATATAGGTATAGAATTAAGAAAGTAATACATGGAAGCGCAAACTACAATAGAAAAAAAATATAACAAATTGATTATAGCTTTATCTATAATCATTCCGGTAGCAGTAGCTATTTTGTTTACTATTAAGTTATCAGATTTTGGGTTAGATGTTCAGCCTTTTTATTTTTTACCTCCAATTTACGCTTGTATTAATGGGGTAACTGCTATTTTATTAGTAGCAGCTTTATGGGCTGTAAAGAATAAAAAAATTAAGCTTCATGAAAATATAATGAAGGTGTGTATTGGACTATCACTGTTGTTTTTAGTAATGTATGTAGCCTATCATATGAGTTCTGATAGCACTAGTTACGGTGGAGAAGGTGTAGGTAAAGTAGTTTATTTTGTTATTTTAATAACACACATTTTATTATCTATTGCTATTATACCTTTGGTGTTAATAACGTATGTAAGAGCATTAGCAGAACGTTTTGATAAACATCGTAAAATTGCTAAAATTACGTTTCCTATTTGGTTATATGTTGCTGTAACAGGAGTTGTGGTTTATGTAATGATTGCTCCGTATTATGGGTCGTAATAAAGGTAAAATGGCATGGGGTGTTGCAGGGGTATTATTATTGTTGCCAATAGTAACCCAGGCACAATGTGCTATGTGTAGAGCTGTTTTAGAAAACAGTGATGATACTTCGGCAGCAGAAGGTGTTAATAATGGGATTGTGTTTTTAATGGCGATGCCTTATTTATTAGTCGGTTTTATTGGCTTTATGATCTACAAAAAATTTAGAAAATAACTTTTTATTGTAACAAATAGTATAGGAGGTAGTCTAATGCTAATGAATTTAGTTTTAAACAAACTTTAGTATTACTATTTATGTATTATTCTATTCCAATAAAAAAGATTCTTGTTCTATCGGCTTTTTTTATAGCGTCGGTGAGTTGGAGTCAAGAAAAGAAATGGACACTTATGGAGTGTGTGAATTATGCTTTAGAAAATAATATCTCTGTAAAGCAATCTACACTCGATCTTAGGTTAACCGATAGCGACTTGCTAGCGGCAAAAGGTAATTTTATTCCTAATTTAAGTTTTAGCGGAACGTATACGTATAACCCTAGTGTGGGACTTAACCAGACTACCAATACGTATGATACAGGATTTTCTACTTTTAACGGAGGAGGAACATCTTCTATAAATTTATCTTCGGGTCTTACGAACTGGAGAACACTGCAACGTGCCAAATTAAACAAAATAGCTACTCAATATTCGCTCGATGGAATGAAAGATGATATTGTTTTAATGGTGGCCAATGCCTATGTTGAAATACTATCTAACAAAGAGCAGTTAAAAGTTCTAGAAGTACAAAGTGCACTAACCAAAGAGAACTTAGAACGTACGCAAGAATTGATTAATGCAGGATCGTTACCTGCGGGAGATATTTACGATCTTCAGGCAACGCAAGCCTCGCAAGAGCAACAAATTATTGTAGCCCAAAATACCTTACTAATCTCTAAAATAGGTTTGGCGCAAACCTTACTTATTAAAGATTATGCAGACTTTGATATTGTAGATGAAGAGTTTGAAGTACCGTTAGATATAGCCATTTTAGATAAGTCTCCTAAAGAGATATCAGATAAGGCTAAAGAAGTGCTTAATACTATTAAAGTGGCACAATCTAATTTAGAATTGGCAAAGATTGACCAAAAGTTGGCTAAAGGTGCTTACTATCCTACATTATCTGGTTTTTTTAGTTATAATACACGTTGGTCTAGTTTAAGCAATATCGACTTTATGAATCAGTTAGCTTCATACGATGGTATTGGTCTTGGTATGCAACTTAGTATACCTGTATTAAACGGATTTAGTACCAGAGCTAATGTGCAGCGCAGCAAAATAAATACATTGCGAGCAGAAAATGCTTTAGAGCAATCAAAACTAGATCTTGAAAAAAATGTGTATCAGGCCTATATGGATGCATCTAATGCTAAGAAGCTTTATGAAGCTTCACTAAAAACATTAGAGGCTCGTAGACAAGCTTTTAATTTTACTGAAGAGCGCTATAATGTTGGGCTGTTAAACTCTTATGATTACAACCAGTCTAAAACTGATTACGAAAGCGCACAGTCAGATGTGGTACGAAACAAATACGATTATATTTTTAAACTAAAAGTCTTAGAATTTTATTTTGGCATTCCCGTAACGGCCAATTAAACCTTTTTAATTATGAGTAAGAAAACATTTTTTATAATACTGGTAGTTGTATTGTTATTATTAGCCGGATTAATTGGAGCTAAGAAAGCTGGGATGCTAGGATCCAATGAAAATTTTACAGACGTTACCATTCAGAAACTAGAAAAACTTGATATTGTTGAAAAGGTTTCTGCAACAGGAAAAATACAACCGGAAGTTGAAGTTAAGATATCTTCAGAGGTATCGGGTGAGATTATTGATTTGCCTATAGTAGAAGGACAACAAGTGAAGAAGGGTGATTTGTTAGTACGAATTAATCCAGATATTTATGAGTCTAGTTTAAATAGAACAGAAGCCGCATTGCAAAATACAAGAGCTAATTTACAACAGGCAGAGGCTAGTTTGTTAGAGGCGAAGCAAAATTATGATAGAAATAAAATTCTTTTTGATAAAGGGGTTATTTCTAAAGCAGAGTGGGATAAGGTAGTATCTACGTATTCGGTGGCTAAGGCTACTAAGGAGTCTGCTTTTTATAATGTAGAAAGTTCGGCGGCATCGGTATCAGAAGCGCAGGACAATTTAAAGAGAACTACCATATATGCTCCGGTATCAGGAACCATATCTAAATTAGATGTAGAAGTAGGAGAGCGTGTTTTAGGAACACAACAAATGACTGGTACCGAAATTTTAAGGGTAGCTAATCTTAGCAATATGGAGGTTGAAGTAGATGTGAATGAAAATGATATTGTTAAAGTAGTAGTGGGAGATAGTGCTATAGTAGAAGTTGATGCCTACCCTAAAAAGGAATTTAAAGGAATTGTAACAGAAATAGCAAATACGTCTAACGAGACTACAAGTTCTGATCAGGTGACAAACTTTAAAGTGAAGGTTAGAATTTTAGAAATTTCGTATAAAGATTTATTAGAAGGAAAGCCTGAGCATTACTCTCCGTTTAGACCAGGTATGACGGCAACAGTTGATGTTATAACCACTACTAAAAAAGGGATTGCTGGAGTGCCTATTAGTGCTGTGGTTATGAAAACGGATACCACGAATACTAAAAAGGATATTTTGGCTATAGATGATAAGGAAGAGAATACAGCTACAGAACGTTTTGAATGTGTTTTTGTGAAAGAAGGCGATGAGGCGAAATTGAGGGTTGTGAAAACCGGAATTCAGGATGAGTCGAATATCGAGATTGTATCTGGATTAAAAGAGGGAGACGAGATAATTACCGGACCGTATGGAGTGGTATCATCAACTTTAAGCCCTGGGGATAAAGTAAACGATAAGAAGGCAGATAAAAAGGAATAATTAGAAAATAAAAAATATTCGTATAGTTAAAAAAATCCTCATTGTTGAGGATTTTTTTTATAGGGTCTATGTTCTTTATTTGTAATGTAATTAAAGTTAAGGGGGAAATTAATTGTAATTACAAATTTAGTTAAGGGGAAAAAGCTAACAATTGTTATTGAAAAAGAAAGAATTAGCACATTTGTTTTGTGTAACCCAAGTTTGTTAGCGGAGATGTTGGTTCTGTATGTGTTGGGACAGAATCAATTTAAAGAGAAGTGCGGTTTTTAGCACTTCTCTTTTTTTATATTTGCACTTTAAATGTTTTTAGAAATGGGCTATATTCTTAGTGTTGAAACTTCGGGTACCAATTGTTCGGTAGTGTTAAGTAATAGAAATGAAGTAACTTTTATAAAGGAAGAGAATACTGGTAGCTTTTCGCATGCAGAAAAATTACATGTATTTATAAAAGAAGTAATGGAGTTAGGGAATGTAGCGCCAGAAGATATAGATGCTATTGCTGTAAGTAAAGGACCTGGTTCATACACAGGTTTACGTATTGGGGTGTCTACAGTAAAAGGACTTTGTTTTGCGTGGGATAAGCCCATGTTGTCGGTGTCTACGTTAGAAGCGTTAGCTTATCAAGCGGTGGCTGCAGAGGTAATGTATATAATACCTTTGATAGATGCCAGACGTATGGAGGTGTATTCTGCTGTTTTTACCAATGCAATGGAACCAGTAAGAGTAGTTGAGGCTGAAGTAATAGATGAAACCTCATTTTTAACCTATCTGGAAAAAGGGAAAGTACTTTTTCTAGGTGACGGGGCTCAAAAATGTAAATCAGTTATCTCTCATGCAAATGCTGTGTTTGTAGATAACAAATTTCCTTCTGCAAAAGAGGTTGGTCAGTTGGCTTTTCAAAAATATCAAAAGAATGATTTTGAAAATATAGCTTACTTTGAACCTTTTTACTTAAAAGATTTTGTAACCGGTAAAAAAGCGAACTAAGTCTTATTTACTAATCTTTTCTAATGCTTCTTCAATAGATTCAACGGGTAAATTACAAGAGTTATTGGTGCAAACATAAATAAGCGTTTTACCTTCTTTATATCGGTTTTTAAAAATAGGAAGTGTACTATTGGTTTTACTGATGGCGAATATCACATTAGGTAAATAGATTTTTTTTAATTCCATTAAAGTTTCTTGAGCTTCTTTACCAATAATTACAATTTCATGTGCTGGGCAACATTGCTTTAACAGCACTTTCATCCAATTAGCATATGATCTTGGGTACGAAACAGCATCGCTACTCATTGCTGCTCTCATTTTGATGGCTATGGTTCTATAGTGTTCTTTGGAAGTGTATACGTATAATTTCTCAAGATTATCTGCCATAACACTAGTAGAAGCAGGTATTACGTTGTCAGATTTTTCAATAGTTCGTTGAACTACCACAGGTATTTCGTTAGATGAAAAGAAAAATAGTCCTGAAGCGGTATCATAATATTCATCCATACAAATGTTAGTGTACTTTTCACTTTGTTCTAAACATGATAATTCTCCCGTTGCTTCAAAGAGTTGTAGCAACCCTTGGATAGTTAAACTATAATCTTCTAAGTAACCAAGGATAGGTTTTGTTTCCTTTAATGAGCGAATGAGTTGTTCTTTTTCATTGGTTAGATTTGTTATAATAAAAGTGGCAACTGTTTTAGCTTTTTCCAGATATTGTAAGTTTTCTGTACCGTAATAAGCTTCAACTAATGCAGTAATCATTAAGGCATTCCACCCGGTGAGTATTTTGGTGTCAATAGCAGGAGCATTTCTTTTCAATCGTTCCTTGTATAGTATTGTTCTACATTTTTTTAGAATAGTGGTAGTTTCAGCAGCGCTTAATTTAAATGCCTGTGCAACAGATTTAATAGACTCTGTTTTGTAGAGTACGTAATTGTTGTTTTCCCAATATCCGGTTTTGTTAATATTATAAGCTTTTTTAAAAACAGCATAGTGCTCTTTAAGTAGTTGTTTTAATTCGGGCTTCGTCCAAACATAATAAGCACCTTCTTCTTTTATGTTTTCAGTATTTAAACTATCGGCATCTAGTGATGCATAGAAAGCAGTATTGTTATAATTTAACTCGGTAAAGGTAAATTCAATAGTTTCAATGCAGGTAGCAATAAAATCGGGGTTTTTAAAATAGTTATAGGCTTGGGCGTATAATGAAATTAATTGGGCATTATCATAAAGCATTTTTTCAAAATGGGGTACATGCCATTGTTCATCTACACTATATCTTGAAAATCCGCCTCCTAAACAATCGTAAATTCCACCGTTACTAATATGTGTTAAGGTGTTTTCAATAAACGTTTTTACGAATGTGTCATTAGTGTGGTAGGCATAAGAAAGTAAAAACGTGTAATGCACTGGCATTATAAACTTGGGTGCCCCATTATTACCACCATAGGTAGTATCCCAACTCTGTTTCCATTTGTAAACTGCATTTTTAATAGCGTCTATAGAGAGATGTGATTTTGTAGAGGTCTCGGTAAGGTTAAAAAGAGCAAGTCCTTTTTCTAGTTTATCTGCATACTCTATCACTTTTTGAGGTTGCGTAACGTAAATCTCGGAAAGCTGATGAAGTGTTTGAATCCACTCATTTTTTCTAACATAGGTAGCTCCCCAAAAAGGTCTGCCGTCTGGTAAGGCAATAATATTTAAAGGCCATCCCCCTGTGTTTTGCATAAGTTGCAGCGCATTCATATAAAGGTGGTCAATATCAGGATGTTCTTCTCGGTCAATTTTAATGTTTATGAATTTACTATTCATAACCTTAGCTACTTCACTATCTTCAAAGCATTCTTCTTCCATTACATGGCACCAATGGCAGGCTGCGTATCCAATACTTATTAATAGGGGCTTATGCTCTTTTTTAGCAAGTTTTAAAATAGATGGATCCCATGCATGCCATTTAACCGGATTATATGCATGCTGTAATAGGTATGGGCTATTTTCGTGTATTAACTTATTTGGATTTTTTAGTTTCATAAACGGTCTTTTTAACTGACTATAGTAAGGTAATTAATTTTTAAATAACCTTACTTGATGATGAAATAATTATTTTTGCCAAATCATATTAAAAAGTAGTTAAAGGCGGTATTTGGTAACATTATCTTAACATTTAATTATTCATATTACCACACTTTTGCTACATAATAAATTTATAATGGATCAAGTGTACATATTTCTGCTGGTGACCTTAGCTGTACTGGCAATTATTGACTTAGTTGTAGGTGTTAGTAATGATGCTGTAAACTTTTTAAATTCTGCTATTGGATCTAAAGCAGTATCTATGAAAACCATTATGATAGTGGCTAGTGCAGGGATTGCATTTGGTGCTATTTTCTCAAGTGGTATGATGGAGGTGGCAAGAAAAGGAATTTTCAATCCAGATCAGTTTTACTTTGAAGAGATTATGATTGTGTTTGTGGCGGTAATGATAACAGATATTTTGCTGTTAGATTTATTTAACTCTTTGGGGATGCCTACCTCTACAACAGTCTCTATTGTATTTGAATTATTAGGTTCTGCCGTTGCTATTGCGTCTATTAAAGTATTAAACGATGGACAAGGCTTTGCGGAAATCATGAATTATATTAATACTACAAAGGCCTACGAAATTATTCGGGGTATTTTTGTTTCGGTTCTCATAGCGTTCTCCGTGGGGGCTATAGTTCAGTATGTATCACGTTTAATATTTACATTTGATTACGAAAAAAATCTGAAATTTACCGGAGGTCTATTTGGAGGGGTAGCTATAACATCTATCTCTTACTTTATATTATTTAAAGGTTTAAAAGGGGTAGCCTTTATTTCTGCTGATACACTTGCTTGGATTAATGACAATACTTTGATGTTAATAGGTATTAGTTTTATAATTTGGACATTAGCTTCATATCTATTACAAAATGTGCTTAAAGTTAATATTTTAGTAGTTGTTATTGTTGTAGGAACCTTTGCGTTAGCAATGGCTTTTGCAGGGAATGATCTTGTAAACTTTATTGGGGTGCCATTAGCGGCTTTAAGCTCTTACGAAATTGCTTTTGATAAAGGATTTCCTGCCGACTTAACCATGGGTGCTCTTGCATCAAAAGTACCAGCCAATACCTATCTGTTATTTTTAGCAGGAGTTATTATGGTAATTACTTTGTGGTTTTCTAAAAAAGCACGTGCAGTAGTTGAAACAGGAGTTAACCTAGCAAGACAGAATGATGGTGCGGAGCGATTTGAGCCTAATTCCTTGTCGAGGTTAGTAGTACGCGCCTCTGTTAATATTTCTACAGGAATAAGGTATGTTGTACCTAAGTCTATTAGTAGAAAATTAGATGAGCGTTTTAGAGAAACTAAAAAAACATCGAAAGATGAAGATGCTCCTGCATTTGACTTGGTTAGGGCAGCAGTAAATTTAGTAGTTGCTAGTATATTAATTTCTATAGGTACTTTGTTAAAATTACCGTTATCTACAACCTACGTTACTTTTATGGTGGCTATGGGGTCGTCGTTAGCAGATCGTGCATGGGGTAGAGAGAGTGCAGTATATCGTGTTGCTGGTGTATTTAATGTAATAGGAGGTTGGTTCGTAACGGCTTTAGTGGCGTTTGTTGCTGCAGCAATTTTCGCAACTATTATATTTTACGGAAAAATATTTGCTGTTGTTGGGTTACTTATTATAGCTGGCTTATTGCTTTTCCGTAGTTATATGCTACACAAAAAAGTAGAGCAAGAGAAAGAAGCAAACCGTAAGTTTGATAGAGCTGATTTAATAACTATTAATGAGATTATTAATGAGAGTTCTGATAATATCTCTAGGGTTATAGGGAAAGTTAATAATTTGTATAAGAATGTTATAGATAACTTAGGCTTGCAAGAGCTTAGTAATTTAAAAAAGAATAAGAAGAGTTTAAATAAGCTAGAGGAAGAGGTAGATGCGTTAAAAAGTGATGTATTCTATTTTATAAAGTCGTTAGATGATACTTCTGTAGAGGCTAGTAAGTTTTACATCCTTATTCTTGATTATTTACAAGATATGGTACAGTCTATAGGGTTTATAACTAAAAATAGTTATTCACACGTAAACAATAACCATAAGAATCTTAAATTTAATCAGATTAGAGATCTTAAGAGTATTGATAAAGAGCTACAAGTGTTATTTGATGAAATATCTAGTAGTTTCGATAAAGAGATTTTTGATGATGTATCTACTATTATTCTTAAGCACAAGCAGCTTCAAGATCATGTTGCTGTACTAATTCAAAAGCAAATTGATAGAATTAGAACAACAGAAACGTCTCCAAAGAATACTAAACTATACTTTAGTCTCCTGTTAGAAACCAAGGATTTAATTGGAGCTGTAATTAGTTTATTAGAAATGTTCCAAGAATTTCACAATGACTATAAAGAAATTGTGAAATAACACTTAAAGAACATAAAAAGAAATATAAAAGAGGCTCTTAACTAACCGTTTAGAGCCTCTACTTTTATATCAGGATTGTTTAACATTTCGCGTAGCATGGTTTCAATACCATTTTTCAACGTAAAAGTAGAAGACGGGCATCCGCTGCAAGCACCTTGTAAAACAACAGAAACACGTTGTGATTCCTCATCAAAACCTTGAAAAGAGATATTACCACCATCACTGGCAACTGCTGGTTTTACATATTCTTCTAAAATATTGATAATTTGTTGAGAGGTAGTGTCAAGTTTTTCAAACTCATCATTACTAACCTCATTAGTTTCTTGCTTTTGAGCAGTTGCTCCTTCAGAAATAATTTCTTTGTCATCAGTAATGTAGTTTCTTATGAACTCTCGTATTTCCATGGTTACTTCACTCCATTCTGCCACGTCATATTTAGTGATAGAGATGTAGTTTTCATCCATAAAAACTTCCTTTACAAACGGAAAGTGGAAAAGCGATTTAGCTAAAGGAGCATGAGCAGTCTCGTCTATATTTTTAAATTCCCATATGGTAGTAACTAATTTTTTGTTGGCAACAAATTTCATTACTGCTGGGTTAGGGGTGCTCTCAGCATATACTGTTACAGGTACTTTCTTAGATGTTTCGTCAACTATTAATACCGGTTTACCTTCGTTTAGATAGTTTTCTATCTGGGTTCCTACTTCTTCTGCAACTTGTTCCCAGGTTACAATGTTATAGCGTTCTACAGCAATAAAATTTCCTGAAATATAAACGGTTTTTATAAAAGGTAAATAAAATAGCTGCTGCGCTAAAGGTGAATTACCTGCCTCGTCTATATTTTTAAATTCATAAGAGTTCTTTGTAAGAAACTCATTTGCTGTAAATTTAACAATTGTAGGATTGTTAGTGTGTTGTATGCTAATTTTGAATTTGGACATCAATTAAATATTTTTCACAAAAATAGGTAAAACAAAATATTTTTAATTTTCTTGGACTTTATTATTTCATGTATTAATAATTTTTAAGATAATTTAATATTTCATTATGAAAATTAAATAGTATTTCTGTAATTTGCTGCTTTGAAATAAATTTTTAGAATAAAGCTGTTAAATTATGGCATTTTAATTAACAGTTTCATAAAAAAGATTTATTATTGTTTTCGATAAGGCGAAAGAATCTAACCATGACTAAATGTTAATTTTATAATTTCTTAAAACTGAATATTCATCTTGAAGTAAATGGTGGATATTTTTTTGTTTATATAATATTTTAACATTTTTTAAGTTATTATGGTAGCTACTTTACGAAAGTCTTATCTTAGCTGTGCAAAACATCTAACAAACTTGTATAGGTATACATAAATATGACAAATAAAACCATGAATTTAAAGAAATACTTCTTATTGCTTTTTTTAACGTTTTCAGGTTATTTATATTCTCAAGAAGGGTTACCTGTTTATTTAGATTATCTTACAGATAACTATTATTTAGTGCACCCTGCAATGGCTGGTGCTGGTTCTGGTACTAAAGTAAGAATGACGGCCAGACAACAATGGTTTGGAGTTGATCAGGCACCTGCCTTACAAACTATAGGGATTAACTCTAGAATGGGAGACCGTTCTGCGTTAGGAGCTATGGTGATTAATGATAGAAATGGATACCATTCTCAAACAGGTGTTAAATTAACATATGCTCACCATATTAGCTTAGATAGTAGAAGAAGATATTTAAATCAACTTTCATTTGGTTTAAGCGCGGTAGTTTTTCAGGGTCGCTTAGATGAATCTGAATTTTTTAATTACAATGGAGTTGTAGATAATAATATTCTTGGAACAGATCAAACAAGTACAGAGCCTAATGTTGATATAGGGATGGCTTATGCATTTGGTGATTTCTATGCTCAATTTTCTGTTTTAAATGTTCTAAAGGAAAAAAGAAATTTGTATAGTCAATCAGAATCTGGTAATAAAAGAAGAGTAGTTTTATCTACAGGGTATACGTTTGGTGAATCGGAATGGAGTTTCCAACCATCTGTACTTTTCCAATATGTTAACTTTACCAAAGAAAGTACTGTTGATTTAAACTTCTTAGCTTATAAGAAAATGGAATTTGGTAGATTTTGGGGTGGTCTTTCATATAGAAGTAGTTTAGATGGTGCTGATTATGTTTTAGGACAAGCAACCAGCGAACAAAAATTACAGTTGATTTCTCCTGTATTAGGGGTTACCTATAACAATTTTATGTTTGGGTATACGTATTCTTACCAAATGGGAGATATTAAGTTTCAGAATGGAGGATATCACCAAATTACTTTAGGACTTACTTTTGGAGAAGAAAAAGAAGCTTACCACTGTAACTGTCCATTTAATCAATAATACGAATAATTTTATTAGTTAGTATTTAGTCATATGAAAAGAGGGGATAATTTATCCCCTCTTTTTTTTATAATGTTGTTTTAAGTTTCTGAATATCAGTTTTACCGCTGGGGTTTATTATAATATATTCTTTTTCTGGTGCAGGTATGGGTTCGGGTTTTGGAATATATCTTAGCTGGTTATGTACCACTACCTGTATAACCGGTTCTATGATAGTTGGGTTATATACAATATCAAAACTTTCACTTGTTAACGGTTGATAAAAGTAGGAAGTTTGTTGTTTAGCTTTTGTAACGCCTTGCTTTTTTGTGATGGCCTCTATAGAAACACTGTTAAATGCTTGAAAGCTTTTATAAAAGTCTTTTGGTGTATAGCAATATTTAGCTTCGACATATTGTGGTGTGTAATTACTTAAATCGAATCCTAGTTGTTCGTAAAAGGTTTTCTTTTGTTTAATAGTAGCTAATACTTTTTCTTCAATTTCTTTATATATAGATTCCAGATCTTTAATAAAGTAATCTACCTTTATAAGGTTATAAACTTCGTTTTGAGCACATGCTTTTAAGATGTCTTCAAATAAAATTATATCATCAAATCCTATATGTAGGTTTTCCTGTAATTCAAACCCTGTGGGTACTTCTACGTAGCGTTTACTAAATAGTTTTTTCTCTATGGTAGTTTCGTATTCAGGGTTAAAAGATATAACATCTGTTACTATATCTTCTTTATGAATCCCTTTAGCTAAGAGTATATTTCTAATGTTGTTTATACGTTCACTTGCTAATGTATTGGTTTGATTTGTGGTTTCACCTACTTGTGTAATATTAAATACAGCTACATATTTGGCTGCCTTTACATTGTAGAGTGTACGTATGTTTATATCTATCGTATTTGTAGGTGGGGTGGCTTTAAAAAGAGTTTTGTCTTGCGTTTGAAGATTTAAGCTGGATGTTTGTGTAACATTTTGTCGTGATATTAGAAAAGATCCTTCCGGGTTATAATTACCTTTTACCTGTGCATGTATATGCAATACTCCGAGGATTAATAAGACTGATGTGACTCTTTTTTTCATATGTATTATTGTTTTATTTAGGGTAAGCTAGTCTAAACTTTTATGCTAAAAAAGTTTGAATGCGTGTGGTGAAGGGTTAACTTAGGGAAATGGTATTTTGATTGAGTAAACACTCCTTTTTAGGTTGTTTTACAACTGTTTATGTAAGTTATTGTATGAATAGCGTTTTCGTATATCATAAATTCAATGTATGTTTATCGTAGTTTAAGGAATAAAATGAAGTATGTTATCTTACTAATATTACTAGGGTCTTTTACCTTTTGTTTTGGTCAACAGTATAATGAGGCAAAAACCAGTGCAAATTACTTTACCTTAAAAGGTACTGTTAAGGACTATGATAGTAAAAAACCTATAAAGGGAATTGAGGTCTATATATCGGGTGCGTCTACAACAGAGCTTACTGATTATTCAGGGGAATTTCAGATTAGAGCACGTATAGGAGATGAGTTGGTAGTAACTGGTATGGATATATTACCGGTCTATTACACATTAAAATCGGAAGAGGATGTAGATGTTCTTGTAAAGGACTTTTATATGCCTGAGGATACTGATGAAATAGTAGAATTGCATAAAAAGTTATTAGATACAGCAAAGAGCTATCAGGAAACATCTATTGAGAAGAGTTTAGAGGCTATAGAAAAATCGTTACGAATACTTAGGAACTATCGGTTTGAAACCCAAAGAGAAGCTTCTTTTGAATTATTAGGTGATATTTATGTGTATTGGAAACAGTATGACTTGGCTGTGGAAAATTATAAGAATGCTGTTTCTGAAAAAACTAGTGATGCATTAAGTTTAAAATTAGGCAAAGCGTATTTTTTAAATAAGCAGTATAAAAAGAGTAAAGTGTTATTAAAAACTTTAACGGCTTCAAAACATTTAAATTCAAAACAAAAAATAGAAGTATTTAATACGCTTGCAGATGTATTAGATGTGCTTAAAGAAGAGGATCAATCAATTACTTATAGAAAGAAAGCTTTAGACTTAGCAGTAGCGCGTAGAGATGCTAAGGCTATTGATATTAGTGCTCAGTTAGGTTCTGCGTATGCTAAAATAGGAGATCAAACCAATGCTATAGGGTATTTTAATAACTCTGTACTTTTAGCGCAAAACAAATCTGATGGAGGAGAGTTAATTAAAGCTTTGGAGAATACGGCTGATTTTTATGGTGAAAATGAAATGTATGATAAAGAGATATCTATTCGGAAAAAGAATTTAGAGAAGTTAGAGGAATTAGATAATACAGATGATGCTGTTATGACCGATTCTTTGTCTATTCAAAAAAGTAATTATAAAATTGGTAGAGCTTATGTTTCTAAAGATGAGTTTAAAAAGGCGATACCATATTTAGAAAAGAGTATTTCTGAAGCAGATAAAAAGAAAGATATTGTGGTGCAAAAAGATGCTACCAGAAAACTATCTGAGGTTTACCGTAGCGTAGGTGATTTTGAGAAAGCTTTAGAGACGTATCAGAATTATGTACACCTGGTAGATACTTTATATATTAAAAAGGAGCAACAGATATCTCAGGCTACCCGTTTGCGTAGAGATATAGCCTCTAAGCAAGAACGTATTACAAGTTTAGAAAAGGAACGCGATTTGCAACGCGGTAAAATGGATTTGGCTATTCAAAATCAGCGATTAACTATTGAAAGTAATAAACGGCAACAGTGGACAATTTATTTATTAATTGCTGGTTTGTGTTTAATGGGGTTTACGGCTTATTTGTTTTTTAGAAGTAATAAGCAGCAAAAATTAAATAATAATTTGTTGGCGTTAAAGTCATTACGGTCGCAAATGAATCCACATTTTATATTTAATGCATTGAACTCTGTTAATCATTACATAGCAACCAATGATGAGCGTAATGCGAATAGATTTTTAAGTCAGTTTTCATCTTTAATGCGTAGTGTATTAGAGAATTCTGAGGAGGATGTAATACCTTTTTCTAAGGAGGTTGAGTTGCTTAAACTGTATATTAAGCTAGAGCACTCAAGATTTACCGATAAATTTGATTTTGAATTTAACATGGACGATGCTATAGCTTCAGATGAGTTTGTAATACCTCCTATGTTATTGCAGCCTTATATAGAAAATGCTATTTGGCATGGGCTGCGTTATAGAGAAACTAAAGGATTGCTAAAGGTATATGTAGAAAAGAATACTTTTGAAAGTATTAAGGTTATAATAGAGGATAATGGTATAGGAAGAAAACAATCGATGGCTTTAAAGACGGAGCATCAAAAAAGGAAAAAGTCTAAGGCGATGGAAAATATTAACAAACGAATAGAGATTTTAAATTCTATGTACAAAGATAGGTTTGAGGTAGCTATAGAAGATTTGGAACAGCCTGAAACCGGTACCCGTGTGATTGTTATTTTAAAAAAGGATTAAATGGAACTATTGAAAGCAATTATAATAGAAGACGAGGCGGTTAGTAGAGATATTTTAAGAAACTATGCTGCTAAGTATTGTAAAAGTATCGCTATAGTTGCAGAAGCAGCTAATATTAATGATGGAATACAGTTGTTAGAAAAGCATCAGCCAGATTTATTATTTCTAGATGTAGAGATGCCTTATGGTAATGCCTTTGATTTATTAGATAAGATGCCAGATAGGTCTTTCGAAGTTATTTTTGTTACGGCTTATAATCATTATGCTATGGACGCGCTTAATCAGCATGCATCATATTATTTAATGAAACCTATTGATATTGATGAGTTGATAAAGGCTGTAGATTATGTTGTTGATATAAAGAATAAAGAGCTTGAACTTTATAATAAGGTGTTAGCGCCTAATGTTAAAAATGTGCCAGGTAAAATTACAATTCCAGTACAGGATGGTTTTGAGGTTATTGATGTTGCGGAAGTATATTATTGTAAGGCAGATGATAATTATACCGAAGTACATTTTAAAGATAAAATGATATTGGTAAGTAAAACTTTAAAATATTTTGAAGATCTTTTGGCTGTTCATTCATTTGCTCGGGTACATAAGTCGTATTTAGTAAGTGTGTGCAAGATTAAGAAATATAAAAAAGGAAAAGGAGGAAGCGTGGTATTAGATAATCAAAGGGAGATTATGGTTTCTGCTTCCAGAAAATCTGAATTATTATCATATTTTAATTAAAAATTTATTAGATGATTATACTAGAGGTTAACGGTAATTATCCAGAAATAGGAGAAGATTGTTTTATAGCACCTAACGCTACTATGGTAGGGGAGGTGTCTATGGGAAAACAATGTAGCATATGGTTTAATGCAGTATTACGTGGCGATGTTCATTTTATTAAAATGGGAGATAAAGTAAATGTACAGGATGGTGCCGTTATTCATGCTACATATCAGAAGTCGCCTACCACTATAGGTAATAATGTTTCTATTGGTCATAATGCTTTGGTGCACGGCTGTACAATTCATGATAATGTACTTATAGGAATGGGGAGTATTGTTATGGATGATTGTGTTATAGAGAGTAATTCAATAATTGCTGCAGGAGCAGTGGTTACAAAAAATACACATGTAGAGGCGGGGAGTATATATGCCGGTGTACCTGCTAAGAAAGTTAAAGATATTAGCCAGGAATTAATTAGTGGTGAAATAGACAGAATAGCTAATAACTACGTAAAATATTCTGGGTGGTTTAAAAAAGAAGAAGCTGAGGATTAAAAGTCTGCAAATTCAATTTTTATATGAGAATTAGGTGCAACAAATGTTTCCATGAGCTGTGCGTTTAAATTACTATGTAAGCGATGATGAATATTAGTGGTATTGGTGTTGAATAGAGCCAATTCCGATATTATTTTTTTTGTTTGCTTGGCAATCGCTTTTCCGGAGTCTATTATAGTAACGTTATCTGGTAGTAGTTGTTGTAGTTGCGGAATAAGATAGGGGTAGTGTGTACAACCTAATACGAGATAATCTATGTTGGCATCTATCATGGGTTGTATATACTTATTAAGTAGTAAGGTCATCTCTTCTGAATGTAGCTTGCCTTGTTCTATAAGATCAACAATTCCTTCACCAATTTGTTCGGTAACATTAATATTTGAGGCATAAATAGAAGAGGTTGTACTAAAAAGGTGACTGCTCAAAGTGCCTTTGGTAGCAAGTATTCCAACCGACTGGTTTTTTGTTTGCAAGGCAGCAGGTTTTATTGCAGGTTCTATTCCAATGAATGGAATGTTATAGTTAGCTCTTAAATAGTCTATAGCGTTTGTGGTAGCAGTGTTACAAGCTACTACAATGAGTTTACATCCTTGTTTAATTAAATACTCTGTATTCTTAATAGAAAGCGCTAAGATGTCTTCTTTTGACTTTTCTCCGTAAGGAGCATTTTTGCTATCGGCAAGATAGATAGTGTTTTCATAGGGTAGCAAATTAACAACTTCTTTCCAGATAGTTAGTCCACCAATACCGGAGTCAAAAAGACCAATAGGAGAATTGCTCATGGTACAAAAATAAAAAACTGCCACTTATAAAGGGGCAGTTTTACTATAGTATATTTTATAATATCTAATTAGATTCCTAATTCTTTTTTAACATCAGGAAGTAAATCTTTACCATTAGCAACAATAAGACCTCCACCTTGGGTAGCATCTAAAACATAGTCGATACCTTGATCTGCTGCTACTTTTTTAATAGCGTCTTGTACTTTTTTATAGATAGGAGCTAATTTTTCCTGTTGTTTTGTTTGAAGAATTTTCATGTAGTTCTTACTAGCTTCTTCAATATTAGCATTCATAACTTGTAATTCTTGAGCCTCTTTTTCAAACTCTGCTCTTCTTGCTTCAATTTCTGCGTTTGTTAAGGTTTTAGTTTTGTCTTCTAAAGCCTTTGCTTTTGCTTGTAATTCTTTTTTAGAAGCTTGGATATCTTCTGAGTAAGTAGCTTCTAATGATTGTAGTTCACTGTTAGCTTGTTGCATTTCAGGCATTTCCTGTATTAATTGCTGAGTGTTTATATGGGCAATCTTATTTTGCGCATTGGCAGTCATAAAAAAGCCGATAAATAAAACTACGGTTACTGCTAATTTTTTAATACTCTTCATTTCTAAGTTTTTTAAATTTTTAAATTTGTTTATTCTTCTTCGTCGCTCTGCGTATTTTCGTTGTCTTTATTTTGCTTTGCTTTAAGAGCTTCTTCTTTTGCTTTTATACGTGCTTCTCGTTGTTCTAAAAGTTTTTGTCTTTTAGCTTCATATGCCGCTTGACGTTCAGCTTTCTTTTGTTCTTGTAATTTTCGTTTTTCTTCTAATTTTTTTTCTCTTTCTAAAAGTGCTGGATTTGTTTGTTTATCAAATTCGTCAAGCGCTTTTTCTCTAGCTTGTATTTTTTCTGCTCTGTTAATAGACATAAGAACAATATCACTTATATCGTATTTTTTGTCGGCATATAACATCATTAAGTCGGATGACTTATCAAATACAAAATCAAATTTTCTACCCTTTCCAACTTCTTGTACCGAATTGAAAACCTGATCCTGAATAGGCTGAACTAAGGTTTTCTTCTGCGTGATTAAATCACCGTCGGGTCCAAAACGTTGTTGTTGGTAATCTAAAAGTTCACCTTCTAATATAGATATATCTTCTTCTCGTTCTTCAATTAATTCTTTTGTTAGCAATACACTTTCTGCATTTAACTCAGCACGTCTACTGTTTATTTCGCTCTGCATTTTCTCCATTTCTTTTTTCCACTTCAGCACCTTATCATTAAGTTGTTTGTTAGCGGTTTGATATTCTTGTACATTTTGTAAAATGTAGTTCATATCAACATAACCAATCCTAATAGATTTTTGTGCTGAAACAGTAGAGTTAATGCTTAAAAAGATTACAATTATTGCTAAAAACTTGATTTTCATAATATGATTTTTAGTGCTAAAAGCTAATAAATTTTCGTTTGTAATCCTAGTAAATAAAAAACCATGCCAAAAATTAAAATTGTTGTCCAATAACGAAATGAGTTTCCCAACCATTTGGCTGATTTGTGCCATCGATAGAGTCGAAACCATGTCCAAAATCAATCCCTAATAAACCAAAGGCAGGCATAAATATACGTAGACCAAATCCGGCAGATCTTTTTAATTGGAACGGATTAAACTCTCTAAAGCTATCAAAAGCAGCACCACCTTCTATAAATGTTAATGCATAAATAGATGCTTGCGGTTTAAGTGTGATAGGGTAACGTAATTCAAGCGAGAATTTGTTATAAATTACAGAACCATCTGATGAAGATAAACTTTGATTAGGATACCCTCTAAGCTGTACATTTTCTCTACCATCTAAGGTATAGTTAGCCATACCATCACCCCCCACAAAGAATCTTTCGAAAGGTACTAAACCACGCGAGCTGTTATAACTACCTAAGAAACCAAATTCTGATCCTGTTTTTAAAACAAATTTTGCAGGTAATGATGTATACCAGTTTCCTGAGAATTTAATTTTATAAAATTCTAACCACTCAAAACGTTTTTGGTCAATTTCGCCTATTCTGTCAATATCGTCACCACTTGCTTCTAATTCGTCTCTTTCTTCTCTTAACGCTTTGTAGTCTACACCATCAAATAAAGAGTATGGAAGTGTGAATTTGGCAGAAAGGCTAAAGTCTGAACCTGTTTTAGGGAATATAGGGCTAGGACCAGATGATTTTCTAGATAGACCTACAGTATACGCTAACGAATTTGAATGTCCGTTAGGGAAGGTAAATAGTGATGTAGAATAATTTTTAAGGTTATAATGTTGTAAACTTAAAGCTTGTGAAAAATAGAAATAATCATCAGGAGCTTTTAAACGTTTCGCTATTCCTATAGAAACTCCGGTAATTAGGAATCTTCTACTTTTATCTACATTACCTGTGTAATATCCTGTACTAGAGTAACTACTTGCGTATTGTTTTGTGTGGTTCAAGGAAACAGATAATTGTTTAGGTTCTGTACCACCTAACCATGGTTCTGCAAATGAAAAACTATACGTTTGATAGAACCTACTAGCTTGTAAGCGTAATGCTAATGATTGACCATCACCCATTGGTAATGGACGATATGCTTTTTTATTAAAAATGTTTCTAATAGAGAAGTTATTGAACGATAGTCCTAAGGTTCCAATGAAACCACCTCCACCGTAACCACCTTGTAACTGTACCTGGCTAGATCCTTTTTCTACCACATGATATTCAACATCAACAGTACCAGCAGCTGCGTTTGCATTTTTTATTTGCGGATCTACTGATTCAGGATCAAAGAAACCTAATTGGCTAATTTCACGTACACTACGTACAACATTAGACTTTTGGTATAGTTCTCCTGGTTTTGTTCTTAATTCACGATAGATAACATGGTCATTGGTACGGTCGTTACCTACTACAGTAATGTGGCTAAAGTATGCTGGCTTACCTTCTATAATACGTATTTCAAAATCGATCGTGTCATTTTTAGCAGAAACCTCAACCGGACTTATATTAGAGAATAAGTAACCACTGTTTTGGTATAAGTTTGTAATATCATCTGCGTCGGGATCGGTATTATCCTGAATACGTTTTTTAAGTAATACGCCATTATAAGTGTCTCCTTTTTTAAGACCTAAAACCTTTTTAAGTGTTGCATCTGAGTACACGTTGTTCCCTACAAACTCAATGTCACCGAAGTAATACTTATCACCCTCTTGTACTTTAATAGCAATAGAGAGCGTATTGTCATCATTACTGATAACAGAATCTGAAAGTATACGCGCATCACGGTAACCATTTTCTTTATACTTATCTAACAAAGAACTTAAATCTTCCTCAAAATTTTCAGGTATATATTTAGATTTTTTCCAAAATCTGTATATAGCTTTTTGTTTGGTATTTTTCATAGCCTTTCTTAATTTCTTATCAGAAAGCTTTTCATTACCAACAATGTCTATTGATTTAATTTTTAAACGAGCACCTTTATCAATGTTTATAAGCATTTTAACAGCGTTCGCTTCGGTACTATCTACTCTGGTAGTAACGGTTACTTTTGCGTTACTGTAACCGTCATCTTTATATTTATTAATGAGGAAGTTACGCGTGTTAACTATAAAACTTTCGGTAACTTTCTTACCTTTTTTTAATTCGGTATCCGTAATAATGTCTTCTTTCTTACGGTCTTTTATACCAACAATTTTAAAATCGGACAAAGCAGGAAGTTCCTGAAGGTCAAAAGTTAGGTATAAGTTGTCACCTTCTGTAGCAGCATATACATCTACATTACTAAAAAGATCATAGCCTATAAGCTTTTTAATAATATCGCTAATCTCATCACTAGGGAAAGACATTTTTTGTCCTACTCTAAGTCCTGTTGCGGTAATTACTGTTTGCTTATTAAAGGTTTTTAGGCCTGTTACTTCTATTTCAGCAAGAGTATATTGTTTTCCTTTTTCTATAATTTCATCTTCAGTTACCTGAGCAATTGAATGTGAACTAAAAAATAAAGTACATAATACAAATAAAATCTTAATAAGTTTAGGTTGCATTATGCAAGGGGCTGCATATCTGTTCGCTAGTTTTTCCAAATCTTCGTTCTCTTTTCTGGTAATTTATTATTGCTTCAAACAAATCGTTTTCTCTAAAATCGGGCCAAAGTGTATCTGTAAAATATAATTCGGCGTACGCAATCTGCCATAGTAAAAAATTACTAATCCTGCACTCACCACTGGTTCTTATAAGTAAGTCCACATCGTGCAAATTGTGTGTGTAAAGATGCTTATTAATGAGTAAATCATCAATGCTTTCCAAAGAAATTATATTATTTTTAACTTTCGACGCGATATCAACCACGGCATTTTTAATTTCTTCTCTTGCACCATAACTTAATGCTAACGTCAAAATAAGTCCATCATTGTCTTTAGTTTTGTTAATAACTTCTAAAAGTTCTTTCTTGGCATTATTCGGTAAATCGTCTATTCTACCTATAACATTGAGTTGTATATTGTTTTCGAGAAAAGTAGTTGTTTCCTTTTTAAGGGAAGAAACTAATATTTTCATCAAAGCGGTTACCTCTAATTTAGGTCTATTCCAATTTTCAGTAGAAAAAGCGAATAGGGTAAGATTTTTAATTCCTAGCTTAGCACAAAGCGTAACTGTTTTTCTAACAGATTTAGTCCCTTCTTCATGACCAAATACGCGTATTTTACCTTTCCCTTTAGCCCATCTTCCGTTACCATCCATAATGATGGCAATGTGCTTAGGTAGGTTATTTGTATCTATTTGGTCTTTTAAATTCATTTGTGACTGTATAAAAAGAATGCGTGCAATTTAGTGTTTAGAAAGGACAACGGCAATTTTTATAATTGTTTCCTAGCGTAAAGGTAGCAGTTAAGCCATAAAAGAAATACCAGTCTTTGCTATTGGTGTTTCCAAAACCTTCTCCTGAAGGTCCACTTCCATCAATATTATCTGAAAAAGTATATCTAGTTCCCGTTTCTAAACCTAGTATGAAACCATTTGATATGTTGCTTTTAAGACCCAGTGTAAAAGGGATAGCAAGGTCACCTTTTCTAATGTTACTTTTTGCCATTCTAGAATCGCTTGTATAGAAATTTTTATCCATAAAAAAATAAGCAAGCCCTGTTGCTACATATGGTGTAACATGTGTTTCGGTGTCATTTGGATCAAATTCTAAGAAATTAAATTCAAAATTAGCATTTATTTCAAGTATGTTGTTTTCAAACATATATCCTCTTCTGTAACGCGATGGGTATCCCGAATCTAAGTCATCTCCATAGAGCTTGGTAGAAATAATAGAACCTCTTAAAGCATATCTAGGATGTGGGCTGTACTTGTAAAGTACTCCTATTGCCGGGTTCTTTGGGTTGAAATAGCTTTGTTCTCCTACGTCTCCCATGAATCCACTAACGCCTACAAAAGCTCCTAATTCATGACTTTGAGCATTCGATAAAAAGATCGAAGCAAAACAAAATGATAATGTAATAAATAATCCCCTCATAATTTTAAAGTTTGCAAATATAAATAAACTTGATTTAAATTAAGTGTTTAGTTGTTTAACAATTTAACGGTTAATTAACGTCCATATTATATTAATTTCTTTTGTCTTCTCCCCATAAAAGTTTTTTTCTTATAGTTTTTAAAAAACTTTCAGAATACAATTCAACTAATTTAATTTTAAATGAACTTTTCTTAATCTTTAGTATTGTATCATGATCTAATGTAATTAATCTAGAATCTAACGAAGCAAGAAAGGCTGGTTCACGTCCTGAAACTTCGAGTTGTATTTCCATATCATCTGGTATAACCAAAGGTCTAGCATTTAAATTATGCGGAGCAATTGGTGTTAATACAAGATTTTTGGCGTGTGGCATAATAACCGGACCTCCACAACTTAAGGAATAACCCGTTGATCCTGTTGGGGTTGATATAATTAATCCATCAGCCCAATAAGAGGTTAGGTATTCATTGTTTAAATACGTTGAAATAGTAATCATAGAGGTGGTGTTTTTTCTGCTGATTGTAATTTCGTTCAATGCAAAATTAAGTCCGTCCTCTGTGGCTAAAATTTCGTCGTTATTTGTGGTCAGTTCCAGTAAGGTTCTGTTTTCTACTTTAAATTCTTTATTTAAAATATAGTCTATTGTGTCTTTAATTTCGTACTCCTGTACGGTAGCTAAAAAGCCTAGTCTACCTGTGTTAATACCAAATATAGGAATACCTAAATCTCTAATGTAGGTGATAGCTCTTAAAATGGTGCCATCACCACCAATAGTGATAAACAAATCAAAAGAATTGTCTAATTCACTGTAAGAGCTAAATGTTTTGTATTTTTTCTCTATAGAAATCTCTTCCTCAAGTAACTGTAGGTAATCTTCTTTAACTAGGAAATCTACGCCTCTAGCATCTAATATTTCAAGAAGCTCCTTGATATATGTTCCCGAGTTATCATGGTAGTATTGTCCGTAGATTCCGATTTTCATTAACTTGGGGGTTAAATGTTCAGATATTTATTTAAATATTCTGATCGTTCTTTCAGTTCTTTTAAGTAGGTGTCTTCTTCGCTTCCTAAAATCACTTCGTAATTATATCTTCTAAAGGTTTGTAATATTTCGTTAAGTCCTCCAGACGTTATTTTTAAGGTAACTTGTGTAATGTTGTCTTTAAGATCAGAAATAAAAATACCTAATATTTTTCCGTTATTACTCTCAATAATTTGAGCTATTTCACTAAACGAATAATCTCTTCTATTTTTTTCAACTACAATTGTACTTCCTGGTTCACTTAGGAAAGGAGTTTCATTAAAGAATGATAATATGTCGTTTAATTCATAAATGCCAATGTACAAATCATCTTCATCTAGCACAGGCATAATGTTTGTTTCATTAAGCACAAATGCTTCTAAAACATCTAGCCAGCTTGTACTCTTTTTTACATGAAATGCATTGTAGAGGTAATTGTAGGCTTCAATATTTTCAGAATTGTCAAAGCTTTTGCAATCATCTTCTGATATATTACCTACTAAAACATTGTTATGGATTATAGGTAAATGCGTAAACGTTGTGCTGTTAAAAATAGCTTGAACGTTTTTTATGCTTTCATCAGGGCTAATGACTTGAAAATCAATGTTTATGTATGACGTGATTTCCATATTTATTTAAATAAAGCCGAAAAATAGTAATTTTAGACTATAATTTAGCATTATGTTGTTTGTATTTTTGCAGACAGCGAAAAAAAAATAAAATTATGACGAAATTAAGTGTTAATATTAATAAGATAGCAACGCTTCGAAATTCTAGAGGAGGAGATATGCCTAATGTGTTAAAAGTTGCTAAGGATGTTCAGAAGTTCGGTGCTCATGGAGTTACCGTACATCCAAGACCCGATGAAAGGCATATTAGATATCAGGACGCAAGAGAGTTGAAAGAGGTGGTTTATACAGAGTATAATATAGAAGGAAATCCTATAAAAAGCTTTATGGATTTGGTTCTGGAAATTAGGCCTACTCAGGTAACATTGGTGCCAGACGGGGAAACTGCTATTACTTCTAATGCTGGTTGGGATACGATTAAAAACAAGGATTTTTTAACCGATGTAATAACTGAATTTAAAAACAATGGAATACGTACTTCTGTTTTTGTAGATCCTGTAGAAGAAATGGTGGAAGGTGCTGTTGCTACCGGTACCGATAGAATTGAGTTATATACCGAGGCTTACGCAGTTGCATACGGTAAAGGAGATGTAAAAGGAATAGAGCCTTTTGTAAAAGCGGCTGTTAGAGCGAATGCATTGGGTTTAGGTATTAATGCGGGGCACGATTTAAGTCTTGATAATATTAAGTTTTTTAAAGAAAATATACCAGGGTTATTAGAGGTGTCTATAGGTCATGCATTAATAGCCGAATCGCTGTATTTAGGGATCGAGAATGTGGTTAACTTGTATTTAAATAAGTTGCAATAATGGGGAAACTGTATTCTAAAATTATTGGTGAAGGACAACCATTATTAATATTACATGGTTTTTTAGGAATGTCTGATAACTGGAAAACGATGGCTGGAGGATATGCGGAAGCGGGTTTTCAGGTGCATATTATAGATCAGCGTAATCATGGGAGAAGCTTTCGTGATGATGAGTTTAATTATGATGTGCTTGTTGCAGATCTTTATGCGTACATTCAAGATTATAAGTTGGAAAAGGTAATGCTTTTAGGACACTCTATGGGGGGTAAAACAGTTATGTTGTTTGCTGTTACGTATCCAGAGATTGTTGTTAAGTTGCTAGTTGCAGATATTGCTCCAAAGTTTTATCCGCCCCATCATGAAACAATTTTAAATAGTCTTTCTTCGTTAAATTTTGATGTGATAAAAACTAGAAAGCAAGCCGATGAAGAGTTGTCTAAATATATTTTTGATTGGGGAACCCGACAATTCTTATTGAAAAATTTATATTGGGTAGAGAAAGAGCGTCTCGGGTTTAGGTTTAATCTAGAGGTGCTAAGAACGAAAGGAGAAGAAATAGGAGAGGCGTTACCAAGTTTTACATCTTATGATGGATCCGTGTTGTTTTTAAGAGGTGACAAATCCGAATATGTAATGCCTACCGATGAAAACCTTATCAAAACACACTTTCCGGAAGCTGTTATTGAAACAGTTTCCAATTCAGGACACTGGTTACATGCAGAAAATCCGAAGGAGTTTTACAAAAAATCTGTAGCTTTTTTAAGTAGTGAGTAATGTTAAAACCTATTTTTTAAGCCACTTTAATTATAAATACTATAATTTTTAATATAAAAAATTGATAAATTCATATTTTGTATTATTTTTGATATAATCAAATAATTATACAAGAATGAAATACAGTTTTACTTACGGCATTTTACTATCGTTGTTATTGGTTGTTGGGTGTAGTTCCGATGATGTTGTTGTTGAGCCAACAGAAGAAGATGTGTCTTACACTAGTGGATCTGCTGATTTTACCACATTTGTAGCATTAGGAAATTCTTTAACAGCAGGCTATTGTGATGGGGCATTGTCACTTCAGAGTCAAGAGTCTTCTTTGCCTAATATTTTATCTCAACAATTTGCACTTGCGGGTGGAGGTGATTTTACCCAGCCATTAGTGAGTGATAATTTAGGAGGTGTGACCATGTCTGGAGTTCAGATTTTTGATAATAGATTAATTTTGTCTTTTGCAAATTATGATCCCGCTCCGGTAAATGTTTCAGGAACACCTACTACAGATATTACAAATGTCTTGTCAGGATCTTATAATAATATGGGAGTGCCGGGTGCTAAAATATTTCATTTAACGGCAGCAGGCTATGGTAGTTTAGATGGATTATTGTCAGGTACAGCAAATCCTTTTTTTGTTAGATTTGCTTCTTCTACAGATGCATCTGTTATAAGCGATGCGATGGTGCAAAACCCTACTTTCTTTTCTTTGTGGATAGGTAATAATGATGTACTAAGCTATGCGAGAGGTGGAGGTGTTGGTGAAGATCAGACAGGAAATTATGATCCTACTATGTATGGGTCTGAAGATATCACAGATCCTACAGTATTTGGGTCTGTGTATAATGATCTTTTAGCAGCCCTTACTGCTAATGGAGCAAAAGGAGTAGTTGCTAATATTCCAGATATAACAACAATTCCTTATTTTACTACAGTACCTTACAATCCAATACCGTTGGATGCTGCTACCGCTGCTACTATTAATGATGCATTTGCAGCCTATAACGGAGGGCTGCAATTGGCTTATAGTTATGGGATGATTACTGCTGATGAAATGAATAAGCGTATGATTGTTTTTGCAGCTGGAGAAAATAATGCGATGTTAATGGAAGATGAGTATTTAACTGATTTGTCTGCGTTAGGAATGCCTAATTATAGATTGACTACCCAAAATGATTTAATTGTGTTAACAGCACAGGGTATAATTGGTACTACGGTTAATAATGATGATACCATGATTAACGGAGTTTCTGTTCCTTTAGGAGATAAATGGGTGCTTACGCCTGAAGAGCAATTGGTGGCAGCAACAGCACAAACATCGTATAATTTGAGTATTGAAACTTTGGCTTCTAGTTATGGTTTAGCATTCGTAGATGTAGAAGGAGTGATGTATGATTTGGCCAATGGAGGTATTACTGTTAATGGTTCTACATTAACCAGCACCTATGCTACGGGTGGTGCATTTTCATTAGATGGGGTGCATCCGTCTTCAAGAGGGTATGCATATTTGTCTAATGTGTTTATAGCTGCTATAAATAGTACTTATGGTTCTAATTTGCCAGAGGTAGATTTGTTAGATTATACAGCGTTATATTTAGAATAGTTTTGAGTTTTTGTATTAAATAATTCCCAAAAAAGGGGTTGCTTTTTGGTTCAAAGCAGCTCCTTTTTTATTTTTATAATAAAAAGGACGTAATGAAACTTATAATCAAAATTTTATTGTCTGCGATAGTAGTCATGTTTTTAGCTTATTTATTACCGGGAGTTCGTGTACATAATTATTTGTCAGCAGTAATTGTAGCTCTTGTTATTGGGGTGTTAAATACTATTGTAAAGCCAATTTTAATAGTGCTAACGTTACCTATAACTATTTTAACATTGGGTTTTTTTCTGCTAGTGATTAACGCGTTTATTATTCTTTTTGCAGGTAAGTTGGTAGACGGGTTTGGAGTAGATGGTTTTTGGTGGGCTTTAATTTTTAGCTTATTGCTATCTGTTTTGCAATCAATGTTGAATTCTGCATTAAACGAAGAAATAGAAGAATAAATTAACAATATGAAATACAGGTGCTTAAAAACTTGGTTGAGTTGCTAAAATGTATTAATTTTGCAACCCAATTTTTATAGTATATAAAATGAATATAACAAAAGAGCAAGTAGATGATTTAAATGCAATTGTAACCGTTGCATTATCTAAAGAAGATTATAGTGATAAGGTAGATAGTACGCTAGATAATTACCGTAAAACAGCAGATATACCTGGTTTTAGAAAAGGCCATGTACCAATGGGTATGGTAAAAAAACAATATGGTAAAGCTGTTTTAGTAGACGAAGTAAATAAACTATTACAAGAGGCTCTAAATAACTTTTTAACTGAAGAGAAACTAGATGTTCTTGGTAATCCGTTACCAAAACCTCAAGATGAGTTGGATTGGGATGCGGAAGAGCTTTTATTTCAGTTTGAGTTAGGTCTTGCTCCTACTTTTGATATAGAATTTGGTAAAGATGCTGTAACGCACTATAAAGTTGTTGCAGACGATAAAATGCTTGATGAGCAAATAGAGCGTATTCAAAAGCAGTTTGGTAAACTTGTTGGTCAAAAAGAGGTTATTAAAGATGCAGAAATTACGGCTACTTTTGTAAACGAAGAAAAAGAAATTAATAACAAAGCAACATTTACTTTTGATAAAATTAAAAGTGAAGAAGCTGCTGAAAAGTTATTAGGAACTAAAATAGGTGAGACTGTTGCTTTATCTACTAACGGATTATTTGCAGATGATCATGACTTAATGGAGGTTTTAAAAGTTTCTCATGATGATGCTCATGGTTTAGATATTGAAGTTACAGCTACCATTGAAGAGGTAAATACAAGAGAACTTGCTGAGTTAAATCAGGAGTTATTTGATAAGTTATTTGGTGAAGGAGTTGTTACTACTTTAGAGGAAGTAAAAGCTAAAATCAAAGAAGATGCAGAAAAGCAGTTTGTTCAGCAGTCTGATCAAAAGTTGTTAAATGATGTAACTGAAGGGTTAATTGGAAATACTTCTTTTGATTTACCAGCTGAGTTTTTAATTAAGTGGTTACAAGCTTCTGGTGAACAACCATTAACAGAAGAGCAGGCTAAAGAAGAGTATGAAAAGGCAGAAAAAGGGTTACGTTATCAATTAATTGAAGGTAAAATTATTAAGGATAACGATTTACAAGTAACTTTTGATGAGCTTAAAGATTTTGCTAAAGACTATATCAAAATTCAAATGGCTCAGTTTGGTCAATTAGATCCTGCCGATGAAGAGGTAGAAAATGTAGCAATGCGTATCATGTCTAATCAGGAAGAGGTTAAAAGACTTTCTGAGCAGTTAATGAGTCAAAAAATGATAACATTCTTTAAGGATAATGGTAATTTAACAGAAAAGGAAGTATCTTATGAAGACTTCGTTAAAGAGGCTTATTCGTAGTTTTGTTAAAAAATAAATACCTATCTTTAGGCGTTAATCTTTATAGAAGAGATTAACGCCTTTTTTTTAATAATAAGTTATGAATTTTAAGAAAGAATTTAAAAAATATGCGACCCAGCATCATGGTATTAATAATATGTACTATGATAAGATTGTTAGTAAAATGAATCCTGTAGGGATGACTCCTTACATTATGGAAGAACGCCAATTAAATGTGACTCAAATGGATGTTTTTTCTAGATTAATGATGGATAGAATTATTTTTCTAGGAACCGGAATTGATGATCAGATTGCTAATATAGTGCAAGCACAGTTATTGTTCTTAACTAGTTTAGACGCTTCTAAGGATATTCAAATTTATGTTAACTCACCTGGTGGAGGTGTGTATGCAGGTCTAGGTATTTACGATACAATGCAGTTTATACAGCCTGATGTGGCTACTATTTGTACTGGAATGGCAGCTTCTATGGGTGCGGTATTATTGTGTGCCGGAGCAGATGGTAAGCGTTCTGCTTTACCTCATTCACGTGTTATGATTCACCAACCTTTAGGTGGGGCACAGGGTCAGGCAAGTGATATAGAAATAACAGCTAGAGAGATTTTAAAATTAAAAGAGGAGTTATACCAAATTATAGCAAGTCATTCAGGTCAATCATTTGAAAAAGTAAGTGATGATAGTGATAGAGATTATTGGATGAAAGCTGATGAGGCTAAGGCTTATGGTATGATTGATGAGGTGTTAATTAGAAAATAAATTTACTGAATGGCTAGAGAAGAGTTAGAATGTTCCTTTTGTGGTAGAAAGAAGCCGGAAACAAGTTTGTTGATTGCCGGATTGGATGCGCATATCTGTGATAGATGTATAGAACAGGCACATGGGATTGTTTTGGAAGAATCTAAGCAGTCTAGAAGCAAAGATTTGTCTACTGAACTGGAGCTTAAAAAGCCTTTAGAAATTAAAGATTTTTTAGATCAGTTTGTGATTGGTCAAAATGCAACCAAGAAGGTAATGTCTGTGGCGGTATACAATCATTATAAGCGACTTTTACAATCATCTACTGAAGATGATGTTGAGATTCAGAAGAGTAACATTATAATGGTGGGGCAAACTGGTACAGGAAAAACATTAATAGCTAAAAGTGTAGCTAAGATGTTGAATGTGCCGTTAGCTATTGTTGATGCTACAGTGCTTACAGAGGCTGGTTATGTTGGGGAAGATGTAGAAAGTATTTTAACCCGATTACTGCAGGCGGCAGATTATGATCTTGAAAAGGCAGAAAGAGGTATTGTGTTTATTGATGAGATAGATAAAATAGCTCGTAAAAGTGATAACCCGTCAATAACTAGAGATGTTTCTGGTGAGGGTGTGCAACAGGCTTTGTTAAAGTTGTTAGAAGGTACTGTTGTAAATGTTCCGCCTAAGGGAGGAAGAAAGCATCCTGATCAAAAGTTTATAGAAGTTAATACAGAGAATATCTTGTTTATAGCTGGTGGTGCTTTTGATGGTATAGAGCGTATTATAACAAGAAGACTTAATATGCAAGCGGTAGGGTATAGCTCTACCAATAGCGTAGAGACTATTGATAAGGATAATTTATTGCAATATGTTATTCCTAAAGATTTAAAAGATTTTGGTCTTATCCCTGAAATTATTGGTAGGTTGCCTGTTTTAACGTATATGAATCCGTTAGATAAGAAAACATTAAGATCTATATTAACAGAGCCTAAGAATGCTATTGTTAAGCAGTATGAAAAGCTTTTTGCTATGGATAATATAGAACTTAGTATCTCTGATGAGGCATTAGATTATATTGTAGAAAAGGCTATTGAATATAAGCTTGGAGCAAGAGGTTTAAGATCGTTGTGTGAAGCTATATTAACTGATGCAATGTTTCAGTTGCCAAGTGATAAAGATGTAAGTGCTTTTCATGTTTCTAAGCAATATGCGGAAAGCATGTTAAATAAAGCTATTATAAGTACATTAAAGGCTGCAAGTTAGTTAGTCTGTATACTACATATAAAAAAAGCCGTAAACAATATTGTTTACGGCTTTTTTTATTGGTAATACTTTCAGTTTTAGATTATATATTATTTTGGAGGTTTGTTGTGAGTGCTCACTGATAGTATAGCTTTTAAGGCATCCTTTTTATGGTATGCGCTTTAGTTCTTTTTTTAATTAAAGAGAGGGGTGATAAATAGAAAAAGGAGTTAACATTGTTAACTCCTTTCTTATTAATTATCGCTAAATAATTATCGAATTACTGTTCAATATCAACCTTTTGAGTCTTTACTATAATTCTAGCTCTTCTGTTTTGTGTTAATTGCTCTTGAGTACACTCTTCACAGCTAAGTGTTGGGTGGTGCTCACCATAGAAGTTTAAAGAGACTATTTCTGGGTTGATGTTCGTGTTTGCAAGTAAATATTCTTTAACTGCAAAGGCTCTTTTTTCAGATAACTTTAAGTTGTATTCATCAGAGCTTCTCTTATCGGCATATGCATTGATGATTACCTTGCTAGCTCCTGTTTTGTTTATAGTAGCAACAATATCTTTTAAAGCATCTGTATTAATGTCTGATTTGTCTGTTTCGAATAAAACAATTCTATCTAAGATTGTTTGTTCGGTTATAATTGTTCTTTCTTTAGCAAGAGTAATTTGTTCGTTATACACTAAGTCTGCTTTTTCACCTTCTAAAGATTCAAAGCCTTTCATGTTTTCAATATACCCTTGTTTTTCGATATGTAAAGAATAAGAGCTATAAGGTAAAATTTCAACTTTTAATTCACCTTTATCATTAGTAGCAGCGTTTTTGAAAACTCTGTTGTACTCGTCTTTAATTATAATATTAGTGTTAGCAATTGGTACATTGTTTTCGTCAACAATTTGAATGTCTAAGAATTGCTTAACTTTTTCTCTTTCGAATTTATAAATATCATATCCACCTTTACCACCTTCTCTATCAGAAGTAAAGTATCCTTTATTATCAGCAGTGATTAAGAAACCAAAATCGTCAGAAATACTGTTGATTGATGATCCCATGTTTGCAGGGAAGTGGAATTTTTGGTTAACATATAAACTCTCAAAAATATCATATCCACCTAATCCATAGTGCCCTTCAGATGAAAAGTAAAGAGCATTATCTAGCATGTAAGGATATTTCTCATTTTTTGTAGTGTTGATTTCGTTGCCTAAGTTTCTTGGGGTACTTGTTGTACCGTCAGCAGCAACGTCTACTACATACAAATCATAACCACCTAAAGTACCTGGCATGTTAGATGCAAAATATAATTTAGAACCGTCAGGAGAAATATAAGGCGTATCAAAATCAAATCCTTCCATGTTAAAAGAAAGCATTTCTAAGTCAATCCATTGCTCATATTTGTCGTGTAATCTTGCTCTAAATATTTTTAAAGGCTCTTTGTCTCCCTCTTTTACACTTCTTGTAAAGTATACTGTTTTTTCATCATCTGTGAAACTAGCGTAAGTTTCGTTTGAATTTTCAGTATTAATAACATTCGAAAAAAATGTAGAATGAACAATTTCACCATTCTTTGCTATTTTACCACAAAACAACTCTTTGTAAGCTTCGTTAGAAGCAGGGTCTATTTGTGATTTGAAAATGCCTATTTTCTTAGAAGAAGAATAGATCATTTTATCTTTATAAATGTGATTCGTTAAGTCGGTAAATTGACTGTTAACTTTTAAGTTATCAACAGTATATTTAAACCCACTAGGATCTAATTTATTAATTCTTCTTTCTCGAACTGGTTGACGATCTACAGTAGTTGCAGATTCTACTAATGCTACATCATCTTGCGCGTTTACGCTCAAAAGTGCAGAAAAAAGTATGGCTGCTGTGATTTGTAAAGTTCTCATTTTTAATCTTGATTTTAGTAATATTATTTTAGCGATACTCAAATATACTACTGCTACAGGGCTGAAAGCAAAAATGTAAAACCTTATTTGTTAAGATGTTAATTATCGTCGATTAAGTGTATTGTTTTGTGTTTTTTTAACTAAAGCTAGATTTAGTTTTTTTTTATATTCTTAGTTATAAGACAGTTATCTTATTGAGTTCTAGAAGCTCTTCAAGGTAAGTTCTAGAGTTAGAAAGTCTTGGTATTTTGTGTTGTCCGCCTAGCTTATTATGTTTCTTTAACCAGTTGTAAAATAGCTTTGGTTGTGCGGTGTGAATTTTTGGTTGGTTAAGAGTAATGTTTTTATAGCGTTTTGCTTCGTAATCAGAATTTAACTCCATGAGTCTTTTATCTAAATGATCAGTAAATTCTTTAATGTTTTCAGGAATTGTTCTAAACTCAATTATCCATTCATGAGCTCCTTTATTTTTTCCTTCCATAAATACGGGGGCAACAGTATAATCTATAATTTCACACTGTAATTTTTTACATACTGATTTTAAAGCTTCTTCTGTGTTTTCAATAATAAGTTCTTCACCAAATGTGTTTATATAATGTTTGGTTCTACCTGTTATTTTAATGCGGTATGGACTAAGTGATGTAAATCGAACGGTATCACCTATTATATATCTCCATAGTCCAGCGTTAGTAGTAATTACTATGGCATAATTGGTGTTTAGCGTTACTTGTTCTAAAGGGATGGTTATTTGGTTTGGTGTGCCAAAGGTATTCATTGGGATAAATTCGTAGAAAATCCCATAGTCTAACATTAATAAAAGTTCTTTACTATTATTGGTGTCTTGTATCGCAAAAAAACCTTCTGAAGCGTTGTAGGTTTCGTAATATCTGAAATCACCTTTTGGGATCAATTTATGGTACTGATCCGCATAGGGTGTAAAACTAATTCCACCATGAAAGTACACTTCAAGGTTTTCCCATATTTCGAGTAGATGCTGCTTGCCTGTTTTTTCTAAAACGTTATTTAAAAGTACTAGCATCCAGGATGGTACTCCGGCTAAACTGGTAACGTTTTCTATTATGCACTCTTCTATAATAGCTTCTATCTTATGCTCCCATTCGCTCATTAAAGATGTTTTGTTAGAAGGCGTACTACTAAACTCGGCCCAAAGCGGCATGTTTTCTATGAGTATAGCAGAGAGATCTCCAAAATAAGTACCGTTGTCTTCATAAATGTTTTTGCTTCCGCCTAAGCGTAAGTTTTTGCCTAAAAATAACTCGGAGTCTTCATTGTTATTAAGATAAATACAAAGTAAGTCTTTACTCGATTTGTAATGACAATCTTGTAAGGATTCTTCACTTACTGGTATAAACTTACTTTTTGCGTTTGTAGTACCGCTAGACTTTGCAAACCATTTAATTTCGTTGGGCCAAAAAATATTATGCTCTTTTCTTCTGCATCTTTCTATATAAGGTTCAAACTCCTCATAGGTTGTAAGCGGAACATTGTTTTTAAAAATATCGTAGTTGTTCATTCCTTCAAAACCATAGTTGCTACCGTAATGCGTGTCCTTGGCAGTATCTAATAACTGATGTAGAAGTTCATTTTGAACCTCATGTGGGTACTTTATAAAAAGTTCTATTTGATTTATTCTTTGTTTTAAAAACCAAGAAGCAACAGAATTGAATATAGGAATCGGCATTTTTTTAGCTACTTTTACATTAACTAATAGTGCTATTTTCAATTATTCTGAAAATAGAAATTAGTTCTCTAAAATAAATATAAAATAGTTAGCCAAAATATATTGATTAATAAAATATAAAAGATTTAACATGTTTGAAGGTGTTCTTATAAAAATGATAACAGAATTAGCAAATCCGATACAATATTATTTGAAACTTCCGAATGATTATATCAACATGAATCAGTTGTTAGAGAGGAGGATAGCGATTAAGTTTGTAAAGCATGAATGCCTTAATTGTCATTTAGATAAGCCTATTTATCGTCAAGGTTTTTGTAAGTCGTGTTTTTATGAAGTGCCTCAGGCGGCTGATTGGGTAATTAGACCTGAGTTGAGTAAGGCTCATTTAGGTATAGAAGATAGGGATTTATCCTATGAAAAGAAGGCACAACTGCAACCGCATATTGTGTATTTGGCAAATAGTAGTGATGTAAAAGTTGGGGTAACCCGAAAGAATCAGGTGCCTACAAGATGGATTGATCAAGGGGCGCATGAAGCTATTGAGTTGGTAGAAGTGCCTAATAGATATCTTGCAGGGATTACTGAGGTTGCGCTAAAAGAGCATGTGGCCGATAAAACGAATTGGCGTACCATGCTTAAAAATGAAATTAAGGATGAAGATTTAAAAGAGTGGAAGAACCGTTTAAAACAATATATTCCTGAAGAGGTAATGCCCTACTATCTTGAAAATAGTACCGAGTTAAATTTAAATTTTCCGGTGTTGACGTATCCGAGTAAATTAAAAAGTTTGAACTTAACTAAGACTCCTGAGTTTGAAGGGGTGCTTAAAGGAATTAAAGGACAGTATTTAATTTTTGAAGATAATACGGTTTTTAATGTAAGAGGTAATGAAGGATTGGTGGTTACTATTAGTGTAATCCGTTAATTGTTAGTTAAATGAAGAGGTGATTTCAGAGGCTTTCTGTATCTTTTAAAGAAAAGTTATGAAAGTACCAATTGCATTTTACTTATTTGTAACCACTTTGCTGCTTGTAACTGTAGTAGCAATGGTTGGTTTTGAGGTTCCGTTGAGGTGGATATTTGGTGTAACCGTTGTTGGTCAGGTAATATTAGTACTAATGGTTTACAGAGTACTAAGGGATGACTACGTCACAAATAAAACCTTTAACGATTTGTATGAAGACAGACCCATAGAACGATATTAAAAAAGGCAGCTCATGAGCTGCCTTTTTAGTTTGTTATTTTTTATTACTTCTTCTTTTTAAATAAATTATTGATTTTATCTTTTACCACATTTTTAACTTCTTCTTTTGTGGTTTTGGTAGGTGTTGTTTCAGTAGTATCTGTTTCAGATTTATTACCACTAATTAAATTACTAATAACAGTTTGTGCTTTTTCTGTACCGGTGTTAATTAGTTTATCTTTTTGTTTTGCTATTAATTGAGTGGTAAGGTCGGTTACTGCTTGTTTAACATCTGTGTTAATTTTAGGACTTGTAAAGGTTCCTGTAATATTAGCGGTAACCGGAACAATGGTATTGTCCATACTACTATCGTTTAATTTGCTTAATAATTTAGAGACATCGCTTCCTAAATATTTAGCAGGTACATTAAACGTAGCATTGTAATTCATGGTTTGGTCAAAGCCGTGAGTTCCCGAAATATCAATCGAGATATCTTTATAGTTTACTTGAAATGGCTCTACGTTAACTTTACCATTTTCAAATTTAAGAATGGCTTTTAAGTCTTTTACGTTAAGGTTAGATAAATCTATAAAATTAACACTGCTATTTAAAGCACTAAGTGCATTAGATTCTTTAATGTTAATACCGTTTCCTAAAAGTTCTGCAATAGCATTACCCGATAAAGTAGTTAAGTCAGGAGACAGCGATTCGTCTAAGTTACCTTTTAAGCTTAATGATGAGTTTAACGTTCCTTCAACTGCTTTTGCAACTGGCGCTAAAGCTTTAAACAATTCTAGTTCTTCAAAAGCTTCGGCAATGGTGAACGATTTTATGCCTAAATCCATGTCAAAAGTAGAGGTGTCTCCTTTAGTAGAGGCATTACCGTTTAAGGTTACCGTACCACCAAGTACATTGGTAGAAACATCTTTTAAAGTGGCGGTTTCGTCTTTTATTACTAAACTACCTTTTGCGTTGGTTAAGTTTAACTGATCGTATTGTACTTTGTTTGCTTTAACAGTAACAGTGGCGTCAAGAAAATCAGGAATTTTTATTTGTGCTTCTTCTGTAGGTGTAGGAGTGGTGTTTTCTTCTTCAACAACAGTGTTTTCCTCTTCAGCTTCTACAACCATAAAATCGTTAAGGTTGAAGTTGTTTGAGGTGATATCGAAATTACCTTTTAGTAATTCGTTATTGAGCATATATCCTAAAAAGTTACTTATAGAACCAGCAGCTTTAATATCTGTAGAGCCCGATTTCATATCAAAGTCATCTAAAGATACTTTTGTGTTGTTAAAAGTTAAAGCAGTGTTGTTTATAGTTAACGGATTTGCCATAGCATCTGAGCTATATGAGAATCCGCTTAAAGAAACACTACCACTATTGGTGGTGTTTTGGTACTGACCATTTTCTATAGAATTCATATCGAATGCAGTAGCCATTTTAGCTTTTAAGGTACCAGAAAGAGGGATGTCTAGTTCCACCGGATATGCTTTGCTTAAGTTGGCAAGGTTGATTGTACCATCAAAGTTAGCCTTAGCAGTAAAGTTCTCCATTAGGTTTTGCATATAAGCATTTGCTTTAAAGGTGTCTGTATCTATTTTAAACGAAAAGTTTTTTACGTCTACTATAATATCATTCATATTACCAGTAGTGTTGGTAATAGAGGCGTTGATATCAATATTTTCTACCGATTTAGGTAATGCAGGGTATTTAAATTTAGCATTGTTAGATACAATATTGATAGATAATGTAGGCATGTCATGCTCCTCGTCTATCACTCCAGATGCTTTACCGTTAATGCTAAAGGCACCTTCTGTTTCAACACCTTCGATATCTTTAGAATATGCTTCCGGAATTAAAGCCAATAAGTTTTTAAAGTCGGTAGATGGCGTTTTAAAAGTTAGATCAACCATTTGTCCTTCGTCTAGTAACTGTACATATCCGTCAAATACTAGGGGTAATTTGTTTACCAGTAATTTGTTGTCTAAGAACGAATATTTGTTGTTTGCAAGGTCAACACCAAAAATAGCATCTAATGAAATGCTGTTTTTGTTTAAGTACTTTGTACTGTCCATTACAAAACTAACATTTGCAGTTGTTTTAGTAGTTAGCTCAGAAGTTTCTAAAGAAAGATCTCCACTCCCAGAGTGATTAAGGTTGGCAACTAATACTTCCATTCCTAAGCTTTTGTCTATATAAACAACCTCTGCGTTGGTTAATTCATACCCTTTTACGTTTAATTGAAAGCCAGATGTAGATTCTTCGGTGGTTTCTTTATTGGTAGTTTCTTCTTCTTCAGTTTCTGTAGAAGCTTTGGCAATGTCGTAATTAGCTTCTCCTGTTTCGTTTACCAATACTTTTACTTTAGCACCATCTATGGCAAAATAATCCAATGATAAGGGTTCGTCTCCGCTAGCGATTAATTGCGAAAGCGACATTTTTAAATCAATAGAATTAACCTTTACTAAAGTGTCTCCTAAAAAAGGGGCGTAGTTTACCAAACTTAAATCGGTAATTTGCACAGAAGCATCAGGGAAATTACGAAGTAAGCTTATATCGGTGTCAGCAAACTCTAGTTTTGCATTTAGATTGTCGTTAATACTATCTTTAATTAATTGTTCAATTTTACCTTTAAAGATGATAGGAATAGTTACCAGAGCTACTATAAATATCAGAATAACAATACCGGTAACCTTTAAGAACTTTTTTAGTTTCATGGTTCTGTGTTAAATTTTTGAAATGGAAAATACAGTATTTAACTGTTAAATTGTGTTTAATCTATGTTAATTTCTTCCCCGGTTTTTAACTTAAACCTAACTTTAAATAAATAGGTAAACAAGTATAAAAACGGAGTGTCTATAAGCGCAATTAGTAGTTTAAATATGAAGCCGCTTATAACTAAACCTTTAAACATACTCCAAGGAAATACCTTAAAAACACATAGTAGCAAAATTACAGTAACAGTGTCAATAAATTGAGAAGCAATCGTAGAAAAATTATTACGTAACCATAAATGCTTGCCGCTGGTTTGTTTTTTCCAGAAATGATAGATTCTAATATCTATAAACTGAGCTATAAGATAAGCACTCATAGAAGCCAGCAAAGCAATGGGAGATAGTCCAAAAACAGCAGTGAAGGTTGCATCGTCTATACCTGAGTACGAAGTTGCTGGAACAAGATCGGCAATTAAAATAATTCCCATAGAAAATAGGGATGCTAATATACCAGTGGCAACTACCTGATTCGCTTTTTTCTTTCCGTAGATTTCAGAAATCAAATCGGTAATTAAAAAAGTAATAGGGTAGGGTAATAATCCTACTGATATTACGAATAGTGGCGTGCCAAATACAGTAACATCACCAAAAGGGTACCAGTAAAAGAACTTTTGGAATATGAGGTTAGACACAACGAGCGATGTTATAAACATGGCTCCTAAATATAAATAAATTTGAAATGCTAACTTCTTCTCCTTTTCTTTCATAGGCACTTACTGTATCTCTATTTCGAAAGGTAATCTTGCTTGTATACCTTTAGCTTGTTGTAAGGTATTCAATTTTTTTAATATTTCATAAGTTTCTGTACCAAGCTCTTTTTTAAGTTGTTCTTCAGTAGATAAGCTTAGACTAGCACTTTCGTTGGAAAAACGTCTAATTAAATCGTTGATATCGCCATCGTATTCAGGGTAGGTTACAATACTATAATCTGTAATATTCTTGTCTGTAGCTAATGCTTCAATAGTTTCTTTTAGCCCACCAATTTCATCTACTAATCCTTTTTTAAGAGCATCATTTCCGCTCCATACTCTACCTCTTGCTACTGCATCTACTTCATCAAATGTCATGTGTCTGCCTTCGGCAACTTTAGATACAAAGTTGTTGTAAAAAGTTTCAATACCTTCTTTTACTTCGGCTCTTTTGTTTTCAGTTAAACCATTGAAAAGGCTATATCCGTTAGACGCTTTATGGGTGCCTATCTGCTCAGAATGGATTCCCCATTTGTTAGCAAGTTCTTTAATGTTTGGTAAAATGCCAAAAACACCTATAGATCCTGTAATCGTATTAGGTTCAGCAAATATTTTTTCGGCACTACAAGAAATATAATAACCTCCTGAAGCAGCATAATTTCCCATAGAAACATAAACCGGTTTTACATTTTCTGTTAGTTCTACTTCTCTCCAAATAATGTCAGATGCCAGTGCACTACCTCCAGGAGAATTTACTCTTAAAATAACACCTTCAATATCGTCATCTTCTCTCGCTTCTTTTAAGGCCTTAATCATTATATCTTGTCCAATAATGGTATTAGAACCTTCACCGTACATGATTTCGCCTTGCGCAAAAATAATGGCTATTTTTCCCGGGTTGGGATTTAAAAATAATTTGGTAGCTACCTGATCTGCATAGTCATAAATGTTTACATATTCTAAATCATCATCTGTACTTGTTTCAGTAACCTTTTTAAGGAGGTCTATATATTGATCATGATAATATGCGTTGTCAATAATATGATTTTTTACAGCTAGAGTAGCAGTTCTGGCAGCTAAATTATCGGTAATAGTATTTAAGTTTTCTAAAGCAATATTTCTAGAATTTGCAATGTCTTCAGAAATAGTAGTCCATACAGAATTTAGTAGCTCCGTCATTTGTTCACGGTTAGCATCACTCATCGAGTTTTGTAAATATGGCTCTACAGCACTTTTATATTTTCCATGACGTATTACTTCTAGTTTAATACCAGTTTGATCCTGAAAATCTTTGTAAAATAAAATTTCAGCCCCTAGTCCTTTAAGTTCTAGATTTCCAACAGGATTTAAAAAAACAGAATCGGCAACAGAGCTTAGGTAATATTCTTTTTGCGTATAATTATCTCCATAGCTGTAAATAAATTTCCCGTTACTTTTAAAGTCGGCTAAGGCATCTCTTATGGCTTTGGTAGTAGCTATGCCCCCTTGTAAATCTTTAGAGTTTTTAATACTGATTCCTTTAATTTTATCATCAGTTTTGGCATATTCAATGGCATTAAGAATGTCATAAAGACCAGAGTGATCATCGTAATTAAAATATTCCATTCCCGGAAAATTATAGGTGCCACCATGATCGTTAATCGGTTTGGTAAGGTCTAATTCCAATATGCTATTGTCTTTTACAATAAGCGTCTCTTTTTCGCTGCTAGCGCTTGTAAAAGAGATGATTATAAGGAAAAATAAAAAAACAAAACCAGATGCTATAAAGAATCCTAATATAGATGCTAATAAATTTCTTAAAAATGCCATGTGAAATCTGTTATTAAAAATACGGGCAAAGATAAAATTTTGTCCTTAGTTTTTGTTTATTTTTGCCTTTGATTATGAAAAAGCGTTCAAAGGTTTACATTGCTATAGGTAGCAATATTGGGAATAAGTTACAGTATTTACAAAATTCTTTAAGTCGTATATCAGCCGAAATAGGTACTGTTGTATCGGTTTCTCCGGTTTTTGAAACACCGGCTTGGGGATTTGATGGTAATGATTTCTACAATGCTTGTATTTCTGTAGAAACTTTTGAGTTGCCCGAAACAGTTTTGGCAAAGCTTTTGGCTATTGAAAGTTGTTTAGGTCGCATGCGTAACGGTGCTGAAGGTTACCAAAGCAGAACAATAGATTTAGATATAATCTTTTATGAAGATGAGGTAATTACCACCGAAACACTTCAGGTGCCGCATCCGCAAATGCAGTTGCGTAAGTTTGTTTTGGCTCCCTTAGCAGCTATGGCTCCAGGTAAAATTCATCCTGTATTTAATAAAACCACACAAGAGCTTTTATATCAGTGTGAAGATAAAAGTGACTGCATAAATGTGGGGAACTTATTGCAATTGCCTAGCCGTAAAGAGCTTTTTTCTAAGTACAATTATATTGCTGTAGAAGGAAATATTGGGGCTGGTAAAACTACGTTGGCTACTAAAATATCGGACGATTTTAATGGTAAACTTATTTTAGAACGTTTTGCCGATAATCCGTTTTTACCTAAGTTTTATGAAGATAATGCACGCTATGCGTTTCCTCTTGAAATGTCTTTTTTGGCAGATAGGTATCAGCAAATTTCAGACGACTTGGCGCAGTACGATTTGTTTAAAGATTTTGTGGTGTCTGATTATGATGTGTTTAAATCGTTAATTTTTGCTAAGGTTACTTTACAAAAAGAGGAGTTTAGTCTGTATCGTAAGTTATTTACCATTATGCACAAGGAAATGATAAAGCCAGATTTATACATTTACTTGCATCAGAATACTCAAGGGCTTTTAGCGAATATTAAAAAGCGTGGCAGAATGTACGAACAGAAAATACCTGCCAGTTATCTTGAAAAGATAAATGAAGGGTATGCTGAGTTTATGCGTTCGCAAAACAACTTAAATGTTCTTGTGATAGATGTATCGGATAAGGACTTTGTGGAAAATCCTGAAGATTACGAGTTTATCCTAGATGAAATAGCTAAGTACTAAAGCAGTTTAACAGGAAGCTTAGTTTCTTCTTATGATTTTATTTTAGAAAATAAGTCCCAAAGTACAACACCAGCACTCACCGAAATATTTAAGGAATGCTTGGTTCCAAATTGAGGGATTTCTATAACGCTATCACAGGCAGATACTACTGGTTGTGCTACACCTTTAACTTCGTTCCCGAAAACTACCGCATATTTTTTATGAGCCTCTGGTGTAAACGTATCTAACATTGTAGCATTTTCTGCTTGCTCAATGGCGAGTGTAATAACGCCTTCTTGTTTCAAGGCTTCAATCAGTTCAAGGGTATCTTCTTTATGTTCCCATGCTACACTGTCTGTAGCGCCCAAAGCAGTTTTATGAATGTCTTTGTTAGGTGGCGTAGCGGTAATGCCACATAAGTAAATCTTTTCTATTAAAAAGGCATCTGAAGTTCTAAAAACAGAACCAATATTATTTAAACTTCTAATGTTGTCTAACACTACTATAAGAGGCGTCTTATTACTTTCTTTAAAAGTTTGAACATCAATACGGTTTAACTCACTGTTTTTTAATTTTCTCATAGAAATAGATATTGTTGTTATATGGTATTCATAAAAAAAACTTCCTCTTACTAGTAAGAGGAAGTTTTTTTAAAGTAGTGGTCTACTTTTAATTATCTTTTTTGTTCCGCAGTTGGAGCAGGAGCATTCGGATCTGGTTTAACAGTTCCTGTAATTCTAACTTTTTTAATGTTATTGTCTACTGCATTAGAAGTAACAGTAACAATTTTAGTAAAATGCCCTGGTCTGTTAGTAGCATACTTAACAGAAATTACACCAGACTCACCAGGAGCAAAAGGCTTGTTTAATGGAGCTGTAGGAACAGTACATCCACAAGAACCTTTAACTTTAGTAAGAACTAAAGGAGAATTACCTGTATTTGTAAACTTAAATTCTCTAACTCCGTCACCTTTGTACTCAACAGTTCCATAATCAATAGTTTCTTTGTCAAAAGTGATTTTTGGCCCGTCTTGAGGTACAGCTGCTTCTTTAGTGGCAGGTGTCTCTTTTGCTGTTTGAGCGTAAGTAGCTGTTAAGCTAAAAAATGCAACGCTACAAAGTAATATTAATTTTTTCATATCAATAGTATTGAGTTTGTTGGTCAAATATATAAAATACCGTGCCAAAGAATAAATTTTGCAAGTATTATTTTATTTTTTTTAACAGTTCTACCAGCAATTTTAATTCATTAACTTCGCATTTTTAGGTTAATTTATAAAAAAGAGAAGATTTGTCGGCAAAATCCAGTGCAAAAAAGGAGACCCCTTTAATGAAGCAATATAATCAGATTAAAACAAAATATCCTGATGCAATGTTGCTTTTTCGCGTAGGCGATTTCTATGAAACCTTTGGAGCAGATGCAGTAAAGGCATCTGCCATTCTAGGAATTGTATTAACTAGTAGGAATAACGGAAGTGAGCGTTCTGAGCTGGCAGGTTTTCCGCATCATTCCTTAAATACGTATTTGCCTAAACTGGTAAAGGCTGGGCAACGTGTTGCTATCTGCGATCAGTTAGAAGATCCTAAGCAAACTAAAACCATTGTAAAAAGAGGGGTGACCGAGTTGGTAACTCCCGGGGTAGCGCTAAACGATGATATTTTACATGCTAAAACCAATAACTTTTTAGGAGCTGTATCGTTTGGGAAAACATTTACCGGGGTTGCTTTTTTAGATGTGTCTACCGGGGAGTTTTTAACGGCTCAGGGAAACAATGAGTATATAGATAAGTTGTTACAAAACTTTTTGCCTAGCGAATTATTAGTTTCTAAGAAACATAAAAAGCAGTTTGCAGAAACCTTCGGAACCGATTTTCATACCTATTTTCAGGAAGATTGGATTTATCAGGAAGATTATGCGAAGGAAACGCTTACAGGGCATTTTAAAACCAATTCGCTTAAAGGGTTTGGAGTGGCACATTTAAATGAGGGTGTTTTAGCTTCTGGTGCCGTACTACATTATTTAGGCGAAACGCAGCATAATCAATTACAGCATATTACGGCATTAACACGTATTGCGGAAGATGAGTATGTGTGGATGGATCGCTTTACCATTCGTAACTTAGAGCTGTATAATGCCAATGCTTCTAATGCGGTTACCTTGTTAGATGTTATAGATAAAACAATCTCTGCTATGGGAGGGCGTATGCTAAAACGTTGGTTGGCGTTGCCGCTTAAAAATTCCGATAGAATAATCGAGCGTCATGAGGTGGTGAAGTTTCTGCTAGAAAATCCGCCACTACTGCAAAAAATACAACACCAAATAAAACAAATAGCCGATTTAGAACGCTTGATTTCTAAAGTGGCTACCGGAAGAATATCGCCACGCGAGGTGGTGCAGTTAAAAAATAGTTTAGAGGCAGTGATACCTGTTAAGTCTATTGCCTTACAAGCCAGTGATGAAGCGTTGAAGGTTATTGGGGATAAACTACACGACTGTGAGTTGCTTCGTGGCAAGATTAAGGAGATGATTAATGAGGAGGCTCCAGTGAATATTTTAAAAGGAAATACGATTGCTGAAGGTTTTTCTGAAGAGCTGGACGAATACAGAAGACTTGCCTTTTCAGGCAAAGATTATTTGGATCAGATGTTGCAACGCGAAACGGAACGTACGGGGATTCCATCTTTAAAAATTGCCAGTAACAATGTTTTTGGGTATTACATAGAGGTTAGAAATACGCATAAAGATAAAGTGCCGGAAGAATGGACGCGTAAGCAAACTTTAGTAAATGCCGAACGCTATATAACAGAAGAATTAAAGGAATACGAAGCTAAAATATTAGGGGCTGAAGAAAAAATTGGGGTGTTAGAGCAACAACTATTTCAGAAACTAGTAGAGTGGTTGCAAGGTTACATTTCGCAGGTACAAACCAATGCAGTACTTATTGCACAGTTAGATTGTTTGTGTGGTTTTGCGCAATTAGCAAAAGAAAACAAGTATACACAACCACTATTAGACGATTCCTTTACGCTAAATATTAAAAATGGACGTCACCCAGTGATTGAAAAACAATTGCCTATTGGTGAGCCCTATATTGCCAACGATGTGTATTTAGATCGTGAGCAGCAGCAAATAATTATGATTACGGGGCCCAACATGAGTGGTAAGTCGGCAATATTACGTCAGACTGCTTTAATTGTGTTGTTGGCACAGATAGGATCCTTTGTGCCCGCAGATGAGGTAGCTATGGGCTTGGTAGATAAAATATTTACCAGAGTAGGTGCTAGTGATAATATTTCTATGGGAGAGTCTACCTTTATGGTAGAGATGAACGAAACGGCTTCTATTTTAAATAATATGTCAGAACGTAGTTTGGTATTGTTAGATGAGATTGGTAGAGGTACCAGTACGTATGATGGTATTTCTATAGCCTGGGCTATCTCTGAGTATTTGCATGAGCACCCTGCTAAAGCAAAAACTTTGTTTGCTACGCACTATCATGAGTTAAATGAAATGACCAATACGTTTAACCGTATTCGTAATTTTAATGTAGCTGTAAAAGAAACTAAAGACAATGTATTGTTTTTACGTAAATTGGTAGCGGGAGGAAGTGAGCATAGTTTTGGTATTCATGTAGCTAAAATGGCCGGAATGCCACAACAGGTAATTAAACGTGCTAATAAAATATTAAAGCAGTTAGAGAAATCGCACGCAGGAGAACAAACCAAAGAAACCATTGCCAGATTGGAAGATGAAATGCAGTTGAGCATTTTTAATTTAGACGATCCGTTATTAATGGAGATAAAAGAAGAAATATTACATACCGATATAGATACGTTAACCCCTGTAGAAGCTTTAATGAAGCTGAATGAAATTAAGCGAATGTTGGTAAAGAAAACCAAGTGATTTATTGATTTTTAAGGGGTTGTGAAAAAATATATTTTTTTTGCTACAAAAAACTTTGACGTTGCTATAAATGTATTATATTTGCATCCGCAATCAAGAATTGCAAACGCTCTTAAAAATATGCGAAAATAGCTCAGCTGGTAGAGCGCAACCTTGCCAAGGTTGAGGTCGCGGGTTCGAACCCCGTTTTTCGCTCATGTAATGTATAACGCTCGAGTGGTGGAATTGGTAGACACGCTGGACTTAAAATCCAGTGATCAGTAATGGTCGTGCGGGTTCAAGTCCCGCCTCGAGTACAAAAAAGCCTTGTCGGTTTTGACGAGGCTTTTTTTCTATTTTAAAGCAGCTTTTTAAAAGAGGTTATACATTTATATATACAATATTCGCTCGAGTGGTGGAATTGGTAGACACGCTGGACTTAAAATCCAGTGATCAGTAATGGTCGTGCGGGTTCAAGTCCCGCCTCGAGTACAAAAGCCTTATCATTTTTTTGATAAGGTTTTTTTGTTTTCTTTCTCCTTACGTATTTATATGTTTAGAATACTGTTAAATAGGTATTTATGATTATACCCCGTATAGGGTATGTATTCGTTTTAATAAAATTGGAATTTTGAGAAGTACGTAATTCACAATCGATTTTGTAGCTACAGTGAATTGTTTACAAAGGTGTTTCCGAAAAGCCTTAAATAGAGTAGGACTCAATTTTCTAAAACTTTTTATTATGACAGATGTAATGGTATGAGCGTATACTCCTTATACTTCCGATATTTCAAGTGAGGCATCAGCGGCCTTTAAAACAGCATTAAAAGATTTTGTAGGGGTAACCTATACTCCGGTAGCGGTATCATCGCAAGTGGTTCATGGTGTTAATTACAAGTTTTTCTGTAATACGTCAACTCCTGAGTTTGTGATGGGAGAAGGGGCTGCCATTGTAAGCATTTTTGCTTTAAACGGTTCGGCGCATATTACTCATATTCAAACGCTTTAAACTGAATTATTATGCAAGGAATCCCGATTGCCGTTAAGAACGTTACGGTCTATGCGTATTTTAATCCGTTAGAGCCGTTAGAAGAAGTGATTCTTACAGGAGCCACAGGAACGTATACCGTTGGAACTTTAATGACCAGCGTATTTTACAATTTAGACTTGAATGCCGATGGGAAGTTTCAGAATCCTTTAAGTATTCACGGTGCCTATTATGCGGTATGTGAAACAGCTGATGGAAAAACCATAAAAACAGAATGGATGTATTGTATAGATAATTCTTTAGCAGCAAAATTCGGTCGTACCGTTACATTAGGAAAACCTGCTACTGAAGATGTGCTGCATACCAGTATAGGATTAGGTATGATAGACCCATCTGATTATATCAGATTAACTCCGTTAGCAGGTATCACCGTAAGTCAGAGATTTCCTGGGATAACTCCATTATCCAGAACTATTATTATGAATGGCGAGGGGTATGTTATCACTACTCGTTTTGGAACACCGCATTTAATGGGTATTGAGGTAGATAGTGGAGATCGTGTTTCCAGCTTAGTGCTAGGGGCGCAAAATATTTCTATAACGGCAAAAACACCTTCAGGAGATACTCATACGCAGTTTGGTTTAACAACCATTTCGGCAGGCGAACCGGCTATCTTTTTAAAATTACTTGAGGCTTGATTTAAAATGCATTTAATAATAACTTGTTAAAGTTAACCTCGGCATTGTTTGTGGCGGGGTTAATTTTTTTGAATTATTGTTGTCTATTATTTTTATTGTCTTCGTGATTACTCTCCTAAGTATTGCTCTAATAATATCTGTAACTTTTCAAAAATAACTGGCTTCGTAAGGAAGTCATCCAAACCTTCGGTAAAGGCAAGTTTTCGGTCTTCTTCAAAAGCAGAGGCAGTTACCGCTATAATAGGAATAGGGGTGTCTTTGTATTTTTGGGTAGCTTTAATTTGTTTAGTAGCTTCAATACCATTTAATAAGGGCATTTGAATATCCATAAGCATAAGCTCATAATCGTTACTTAGATATTCATCTAAAGCTTCTTTCCCATTATGGGTAATAGTATATGCTACCTGTAGCTTGGATAGCATACGTTGCAATACCATTTGATTTATTTTGTTATCCTCGGCTATTAAAATACGATTGCCTTTCAGTTTGTCTAATTTGGTATTGTTAGCTGTTGTATGTGTCAGGGAAGTAGGTATATGGGCCACCTCAAAGCTTAGTTCAAAGTAAAACTTGGTTCCTTGGTTAGGGGTGCTTTCTAAGTGTAATGTACCTCCCATAAGTTGTACTAGCTCATTACTAATGGTAAGTCCTAATCCGGTACCACCATATTTTCTAGTGGTAGAAATATCGTTTTGTACAAAGGCTTCAAAAAGGCGCTTTTGCTGATCTTTTTCTATTCCAATACCGGTGTCTTTTACTGTAAATCGTACTACCGTATGGGTGTCTGTTTTCGCTACCTTTTTAACTACAAGACTTACACTACCTATGTGGGTAAATTTAATGGCATTACTTACAATGTTTAGCAATACCTGTTGTAAACGCAACACATCTCCTTTAAGTTGTTTTGGGATGCTTTTATCTATTTTGGTTTTAAAAGCGATGTTTTTTTCCTTAACCTGATGTTTAAAAATACCTTCAATGTTTTTAAATACACTATTTAGTTGAAAGGTATTGTTTTCAATAGTCATTTTACCTTCTTCCAGTTTGGAGTAATCCAGAATCATGTTCACCAGTTCTAGCAGGTGGTTAGCAGAGTAATTGGCTAGTTGAATGTTTTTCTTTTGTTCATCGCTTAAAGGTTCCATTTCAATAATCTGCAACATACCAATAATACCATTAAGAGGGGTGCGTATTTCATGACTCATATTGGCTAAAAATCGAGCTTTGTAGTGAACGTTTCGATCTGCTTTTTCCTTTTCTTCATTAAGCCTTACAATGGTTTTATTTAAGGTTTCCTTCATAAGTTGAAAATTAGAGAACAGTCTCCGTATTTCAATTGCCGAAAGCTTAAATTTAGGTGCCGGAAGCGAGTTATTAGGATTGTTTAGAAAGTCATTTTGAATGTAATACCTAAATCGATCATTAATAAGTTTAATATCGTGGGTAAGTGTTTTTACTAAATAAGTGCTGGCAAAAATAGCGATGATTCCAATAAAAATGGTTTGAATTATCAGGTAGTTGGAGTTGGTTTTATTCAACTGCATCATTTTGTCGGCCGTGATGCTTTTAATGTTTACCAAGTTATTGTTAATCTGGTCGTGCAGTTTTTTTACATCATTAATAAGTCCTGTTTCATTGTAAAACCCTAACAGATTGCTTTTTTCTACGTACTCATTAAAGGTAGTGTGGTAGGTGTTTAACAGTTCTAGTGTTTGAGCGTCGTTTTTAAACTGTTTCTCAATTTCAGTAATAAGAAAGTTGAATCTTTCTTGATAAATATGTTCGCCACGAAGCATAAAATCTTTTTCATGTCTTCTTAGCTGTAGTATAACATCTTTTGGTATTACGTCAAGGCGCTCTATTTTATGAGCAGCTTCTCGCATGCTCCCTTCAGTACCATAATCTTTAAAGCCTCTTAGTTGTATTGCTTTTCTGGTGTCCCAGGCTAAGGTAATTAACTTCTGGTAGTTATTGTTTGCTGTTTTAATAGAATCTTGAATAGCAATACTCAGATTTTTAGAATCTCCTTTTAAATAGGACAATGCTTTTTGATTTATCTGGAGATTATTAAGGTAGGTATCTATGTTAGGTTGTGTATTACGAGTGTAAAAAGAAGGATCTTTATACCCTGCTAAAATAAAGTTCTGATAGTTGATGAAATTTTCTGAAAATCGGTTTTGTGTCTTAGATAGCTTAATAGAAAATACAGAAACCTTATTAGTTTCTTTATCGGTACGTAAATACAAAAATAACCATAAGGCAAGAATTAATGCCAAATAAATAAAAGACTGCCAGATCTGAAAGGCTAAGTTTTTAGTATGTATTTTCAAAATATTGGGGGCTATCAGAAATTGAAATTACGGCTATAGGCTTAAATGTACGTTAGTTCATTATAAAAAAAAGGTTAAGATATTAAACGCTCTAAATTTATCTCGAAATAGACATATAATTCTTAATAAAGGCATCGTGAACTTACTCTATTACTTTACTAAAAATTTTGTTTTCACATAATAAGAGGATACAAAATAGTACCCTATACAGGTTATTAGTACAAAGGTTAGTAACGAGAGCTCTAACCAAAATTCCATTGGATGTATCCAAATTTCTTTAAATACATTCCATCGTCCTAAAATTTCTACAAAGTTCCAGAATATGATTACTGTAGGAACTGCATATCTAATAGCATAATCAAACTTTTTAATCTTTACCAAGGTTCTTATTAAATAGGCAGACCAAAGTAAAGAGCCAAATGCGGTGATATACGTTACAGGGTGTTTGTCTCCTGCAATATCAGAATCGTACACTGTTAATAGCACCAGATAAAAAGTCCATAATATCATAATGGTTTCTATAAAGGTAACCAAAGCAATCGGTTTGCTTTTCTCTTTTGATTTTAAGCTTTTTTTAATGCCAATTTGTTTTTGTATCCAATTAAAAAATTGGCATTTGTTATATGAAAATACGTAGAACAAGAAAAATGTACCCAGCAATCCCAAACTTGAAGGCATTATAAGATATTCGGGTTTAGTAACTACGGTTCCGTTTTCTGTTAGCGGAAGTGTACCAATTTTTTCTGCAATCCATACAAATGAAAATTCAATCCACCCGGTCCAAACTAAAATGCCTGCTAGTAACCCTAGTAAAGTAGCGGTCGACTTTTTTTTATCTACCGAAAAACCTGATCTAAGAGCAATGACTCCTAAAAGCCCAATACAAAAGGCTCCTGTGTATTTATAGTCTAGAAGTAATTGTTGGTTTAACACCATAAGGGCGTGACCTATAGGCATAAACAATAACACAATTATAAAAGAAAATATGCCTGTTTTGTATTGTTGAAGTCTCATATTATTATTTAGATTTATTCTAAACAAAAATATACAGAAATAGCTTAGTTTTCAATAAACACTATCGAGTGTTTAACTACCAATGATATTTGTCAGGTGTATAAAAAAACTATACCGAAAACTAATGATGTATAGCTTCTTACGAATTTCTTTTGTCTTGCATTAGTTTAGTAACCGCTTCTTCCAAAGATCCGGCAGGTTCTACCTGTTTGTTGTTAATAAAGAAAATCTCATCGGCACTTTCAATGGTGTTTAAACGATGTGCAATAATAATGAGGGTGGTCTCTTTAGGAAGTTTTTTTAAGATTTTATCTAATAGCTGTTCTGTTACCGTATCAATATTTGCGGTGGCTTCGTCTAGTATTAGTAAATTGGGGTTGCGCAATACAGCACGCATAAAGGCAATTACTTGCTTTTGCCCTAAGCTGATACTGCTATCATCTTCAACTTCGGTTTGTAAGCCCTTGTTGAATAAGCTTAACAGTTCCTCTAATCCTGAGTTATGCAATAGTTTAATAAGCTCTTCATCAGAAGTATTTTCATAAGATGAATTTCCATAAAGAATATTATCTTTTACTGTACCACTAAACAGAAAAGGTTCTTGTAAAATAAATCCGATTTTATGAGTGCGTTCTTTTGTGGTGTAGCTTTTTAAATTTTTTCCATTTAGATAAATAGTACCCGATGTTGGGTCAAACAATCGGGCAATTAATGACGCTGTAGTTGTTTTACCTCCACCGGTAGGCCCCACCAGCGCATAGGTTTTTCCTTTTTCAAGATTAAAGTTAATATCGTGTAACACCTCTTTACCTTCAGGGTATGAAAAATGTACTTTCTCAAAACTCAATACAGCGTTTTTATGTTGAGGTGTATTGGTGATTTCTACTATGGCAAGGTCACTCTCCAGATTTAAAATTTGAGAAATACGATCCCAGCCAGCCATAGCCAGTTGAAAGTTGGTCCATAAGGCAGCTATTTGCTGTAAAGGATTATAGAAGCTTTGTGCGTAGGCTATGTAGCTCACTAAGAGTCCAACCGTGAAATTGCCTGCTATTATTAAACTAATACCATACACCAACACAATAAGCTGTGCAAAATTGGCACCTAATCCGTATACCGGAACAAACAGATTGTTAGCAAGTCCGGCCTTGATAGAGGCATCATAATTTTCGTTATTTACTTTCGAAAAACGTGATCTGAAATAATCTCTTCTATTGAAAGCAATAACTACTTTAAAGTTGCTAAGACTTTCTTGTACTTCAGCACTTAAATTTCCGGTAGTTTTTAAACTAATGGCGTTTCGTTTTTTAATCCATGGCGAAACAATTAGCGTAAAAGCAAATATACACACCCCAGGAATAAGGGTAGCAGCCCCCAACTGAATATGAATTACCAGTAAACATACTCCGGCACCAATCATAATAGCCATATTGCCTATAAACTGCATTAATGATTGCGAGAAGAACTGGTTAATTTTATCGGTATCGTTATTTACACGAGAGATAATATCTCCTGTTTTATTCTGATTAAAGAACCCAATAGGAAGTTCTTGTAGTTTGTTAAATAAAGCGTTACGTAAGGTGTATAGCATGCGTTGCCCAATAGAACCCATTACTTTAGTTTGGAAGTACTGCGTACCACTGGCTACCAAATACGTGGCTAAAACCGCAGCAGCATAATACAATAAACTTTTATAATCTCCGGTAGTAACGGCATTATCTACTGCATATCCTACTAATAAAGGAGCTATTAATTTAGAAGCAGCGTTGATAATAATGATAAAGAATGCCCACCACAAATTTTTCTTTTCATGCGGAATAAGCTTGAATAATTTATTTAAAGCACGGACATTAGAAGTCTTTTTCTGTTGCTCAAAAAGCTGATCTAAATTATAGTTCATACGTACTGGTGCTTTGTTGTGAATTAAATATTTGTACATATTCCGGACTGCTATGTAGTAGCTCTTCGTGTGTTCCGGTGGCTAATAATTCGCCTTCCATTAGCAGAATGATACGGTCATAATCTAACACCGCATTAATTTTCTGGGTAACCGATACTAAGGTAATCTCAGGATAATTAACCCTTAGGTTGTGCCAAATTCGTTGTTCGGTTTGTGTATCTACACGTGCTGTAAAATCATCTAAAAATAAAATCTTAGGATTCTGAGCCAAGGCTCTAGCTAGCATAATTCGTTGCTTTTGTCCGCCTGATAACGTTGTACCGCGTTCGGCAATATTGGTGTCTAATCCGTCTGGTAGTTCTTTAATAAAGTCGGCCAGTTCTGCAGTGTCTATCGCCTTTTGTAAATCGGTATCCTTTACTGTATTGCTAAATGCAATGTTTTCTCTAATGGTCATATTAAACAATACACTGTCCTGAAATACCAATCCAATTTGCATGTAGAATTTAGTAGACTTGTAGGTTTCTATAGTATCACCATCATATAAAACAGTTCCCGAATTTTGTGAAAGCAAGCCGGTAAGTATATTTAGTAATTGCGTTTTTCCGGCAGCAGTAGGCCCAATAATAGCGACTCTTTCTGCTGGTTGTATGGTAAAACCAACATTTTTTAATATGGGTTTTTGGTCATACGTTAGGTTAAGATTACTCACGGTAATACGTCCGGTTAAAGGACTCGTTTTACTGCCTTTATATTCGGTGTCTTCGGCATCTAATACCTCTTTGATGCGAATATATGAAGCTGTTGCCTGTGCAATAATATTACTTGTAAACCCAATCACCAAAATAGGGAATATTAACAGGGCTAAATAACTTCTAAAAGCAGCAAAATCTCCTAGAGTCATATCACCTTCAATAACATAATGTCCACCCAAAACCAAGATAACCAAATTTGCCATATTGGCTACAAAGATGATAATTGGGATAAGGGCTGCAAACAATCGTAAAATAGAAAGACCCAAATCACGTGCGCGTGCATTCACCTCCATAAATTTATGATACTCCTGCTGTTGCGAGTTTACCACGCGTATTAATGCCGCGCCAATAATACTCTCGTTAATAGTTTTATTTAGACGATCTATTACCGATCGACTCTCGGTATACAATACTTTTACTTTTTTAAGTACCAGAAAAAAGGCAACTCCAATCACCGGGATAATAGCGATAACGGTTAGCGCCAGTTTCCAATCGATACTTAACAATAAAATGCTCCCTCCAATAATTACAAAAACCGAAGAAAACATAGATACCACGGCTTGAGAAACAAATAGTTTAATGGCATCGATATCTGAAGTAAAGTTGGTTAATAGTTTAGACGGGTTCGCCTTTTGTACAAATGCATGACTCTGCCTAGATATTTTATCGGATAACTGATTGCGTAAATCACGGGCTACTTTTTCAGACGTAAAGGTTTGTAAAACACTTTGTAAATAAGTGAACACAAAAATAACCCCTGCAACCCAACCAAAGGTTTTTATAATGGTATTGGCAGAAAAGGTGTTGTTGCTAAAAGAATCGATACCGTCTCCAATAATCTTCGGGATCCATAAATTTAATCCGTTACTTAATAAGGCAAACAGAATGAGCAGTATAACCAAACCTCTATACGGTTTTAATATTTTAAAAATATTAGGCTTTTTGGTTTTTGGCGTTGTTGGTTTCACTTTACTAATTTAAAAAGGGAGGTATATTAAATAAACTGCTAAGATATAAATCTGTAAGGTTACTTTAAATATAATTAGCATCTTTATAACATAAGTAGAAAGAATACTTAGTAGTAAGTATTTTAATCGCATAAAAATTTGGTAAATTTATAGGCTATAACCACTATAATTACTCTACCATGAAATCCTTTAGACCCAATGATTTATTTGAAGTAAAGCTAGGAGAGTCTACAAGGGGGTATGATGTTATTTTTGTACCTATAGACGGAAAAGGATCATTGGGGCAGTTGAATAGATTCGTGTTGAAATCTAAAGGATTGAATGAATCTATAACTGGCCAACTTAATTTATTAAAAGGATTTGATGTTTATTCAGGGAAAGGTTTCTTAATTGTTTTTATTGTAACAATAGATTATTCAAGGAACAACTTACCAATAGAATTATTAAAAATTAATTTACTTAATGCCTTAAAAGAATTAAGCGGTTTTATTATCAAAAAAAATATTTGGATTCCATTAATGGGTACAGGTGTAGCTGGATTATCTTATTCTGAGAGTTATAAAATTCAATATGAGATTATAACGGATTATCAGTTGGATGTGCCTTTTAATGTAGTGTTTTCTATTCCAGATGATAGTGAAGGAGTAAAGCTATTTGAAGAGATGAATATGGCTACTAGTTTGGAATATTTGAAGGAAGATGATTTCATGAAGTTAGAAGCTTATATTTTAAAAAATAGTATTAAGTTCTATATAGTTGGGACTATCTGGGATCGTGGTGAAATGGCTGATGCTTTTTATAAAGAAGGGTATTGGGAAAATGGTTATGGAAGTAGTAATGAAAAGTTTGCTACGATAGTAGACAATGTAAAGCCGGGTGATTTTTTGGTGCATAAGTCGACCTATGCCAAAAAGGGAGATAGTATTTTAAGGATAAAAGGGTTTGGTGTGGTAACCCAAAATCCTAAAAATGGAACTAAATTAGAGGTAGATTGGTTAGTTAAAGACATTCAATTTGATGTATCAGGATTAGGGCATTATCGAGAAACGATTCAGGAAGCTAGTCTAGATCATGTAAACAAAATTATAAGTGGTATTACCGCTACTAGTGTTAGGGAGAATATAATTCATCAGATACAATCGTATCAACTTAAACCTACTACAGAAATTAGTACATGGCAAGAACAATTAGCCAATATTTCTTCAGATTCAGATAGAGGAGCTGATAGTTTAAATATAATGGAGGACGTAAAGGCTTTTGCTAGAGTTATTGCCGCAGATAGTTTTACGCCACCATTAGCAATAGCCCTTTTTGGAGAGTGGGGAAGCGGAAAGAGTTTTTTTATGAAACAATTGAAAGGGACCATTGAAGGGGTTTCTAATAATCCGAAAAAGGTGTACTGCACGGGCATTGCCCATATAGAGTTTAATGCTTGGTCGTATATGGATGCCAATTTATGGGCTAGTTTAACCTCTAAAATATTTCAAGGACTCAATGCGTATATTAAAGATCATAGTGTAGATGATGAAGCAAAGAGGAAGATAGAAAAAAAGCTAACTAAAGATCTGAACATTACCAAGGTAGAGCTATTGCAACTAGAAGAGAAAGAGCAAGTTTTAAAGAGTGAACTAAAGGTATTAGATGATAAAAAAGTAAAGCTTGCCAGTGAATTGAAAGGGAAAATTAAGCAATTAAGAAGGAGTTCTGTGGTAGATGTTCTTGAGGGAGTAAAAAAACAATATAAGTACAAAGAAAAATTAGCGGAGCTTCAAAAACTTTCATCTAAGGATTTTGCGAATTTTGTCCCTGAAGATTATCAGGATGATCCTGAGAAAGTGTATGAACATTTAAACACAATAACAACCTATATGCGAATGCTTTTTTCAATAAAGGATTGGTGGAAACATATTTTACTGATCTTATTTATTGGGGGGGCTATCTATTTAGGACCTATGTTAGGAGAGCAATTGGATAAGATGAAAGTTCATCTATCGGATATCTTCATACAGATAGTGCCTGTTGCATCTATGGTATTAGCAAGATTGTATAAATTAAAAGAAAAATTTGATAGTTATATAGCTCCTTTTTGGAAACTTAAAAAAGAGTATAATGATAAAAAAGAAGCAGCTTTATATAAACTTGAACAATGGGAAAAGGCGCTAAAGTTTGAGATAGAGAAGAAAGAAAAGGAAATTCTATTAGTTGAAGGTAATGTTATTGGGCATAAGAAGATACAATCTGAAATACAGTATAAAATAGAGCATGCATTATCAACTGAGGCGTTAATGAATTTTATAGATAAGCGTGCGGGAGGTTCTGATTATAAACAACATTTAGGTATTATTTCAACGGTACGTCAGGATTTGGAAACGTTAAATACTTTATTGGCAGGACATCGGGAAGAACAATCGGTTGCAGATAAAGAATTTAAAAAACTATTTAAAAATCAAAAAAGTTTACAGCGAATTATATTGTATGTGGATGATTTAGATAGGTGTCCTGAGCAAAAAGTAGTAGAGGTTTTGGAGGCTGTAAATCTTTTAATGGCCTACCCTTTATTTGTAGTAGTGGTTGGTGTAGACCCAAGGTGGGTAAAGAATGCATTGTATAAACAGCATTTTGCTCAGTTTTCTCATGTAGAAGCAGATATAGGAATTATAGAGCCTTTGGAAGTTTCTAATTATTTAGAGAAAATATTTCAGGTACCATATAATCTTAAAAAACCAGAGGAGAAGGATATTAATACAATGATTTCAAATATCGCTAATGTTCAAGCTCTTCCTTTGCGTGAAGAAATAAATAAGGAAGATGGTATGCTAATAGGATATCAAGGGGAAAATGAACCTGAACGAGGTACACCTGAACCAAGTAAACCCGAGATCATTGTAGATACTAAGTCGGAAGAAGATTTAGTGAAAGAACTCATTCTTACAAAGAAAGAAGTAGAGAGTTTGCAATATTTCAGTGTCTTAATAGGAGGTAGTCCTAGGTTAGTAAAGAGGTATTTAAATGTTTATCGTATTTTAAAAACGCATAAAGATTTGATTTATAAGGAAGAGGAGGGTGCTATTGATGACGCTTTATTGGTGTTGATTTTTATGTTGGCACTTTCTATAGGTCCCTATAAAAATAATCTGTCTTTGTTCAAAGAGGCGTTTGATAATGGAGATTTAAAAGATACAACCCTTCAAGAATTTCTTAAGACAGCCGAAGCCGAAGTTCTTCCTAAGGATATTAAAATACTTTTGGAAGGTAATGACCAAATAAAAGTCATTACCTTATCTGGTTTCAGCATAAATTATGAATTATTGAAGCGTTTTACCATAAACGGTTTTTAAATCTTCACCTTATAAATGGTAAATTCCATATCGTTTATAGTGCCTTTTACCTCATTAATTCGGGAGTTGGTGTAATACAAATAGCCGTTAAATATACTAAAGCTATCGGCCCATTTTACCTGTGCTCCGCTTAGTAAGGTTTTTAATTCACCTTTTGGAGTAAGATAATCTATCGCATCTTTTTCTAAATTGGCTAAGTATAAGTTTCCTTGTTGGTCGAAAATCATTCCGTCTGGTGCTCCGGTTGTAGCTACTTTGGTAACACTTTTTTCTATACCTGTTTCCGAACCATTTATCAACGAGTCAACAGGTACCGAGAAAAGACTATACCCTGTAAGGGCGTGATAATAAAGCCTGTCGTTTTTTAAGGCAATACCGTCTGAATGTACTGTGCGTTTTTGTTTCTCTCCGTGGAAGGTAAGAAAATCGACTTCTGATGAGGTGGAAAAATGACCATCTAACACACGTTTACTTTCCTTGGTCTTTAAATTGTAAACCACCAAACCCGGTTGCGCACTATCGGTAAAATAGATCATGTTATTTTTAGTGTCTATTCGCAAATCGTTGATATATGATTTGGGTTTATAGCTACCCTCGGTAAGGATAAGGATATCACGAAGTGAATTGTTATGCAGGTTAAAAACAAAAACTCGCGGGGCGTCTATAACACTTTTAAACAGCGGGTTTCTAGTGTCTAAAACATACAGCATACTGTCTTTAGCCACCACCGATTGAACCGCTACAAAGGTAGAATCTGATACGGGGTTTCCTATTTCCCAAGTATTCCATTCAGCGGATGGGTAGGGCTTTGGGATATCGTTTTCAAATACCTCTATAACTGAATTATTCACTCCTGTACGCCACCTTGGGAAGTTTGCGAAAATTCTACCGGCATCGGTAACCGTTACTCCGGTTACTTGTTGTCCTTTAAAATGCGCTATTTCAATGGCTGTAGTTACTGAATCAGCTATAGGTTTACTAGTGGCTTTTTTCTCAGGTTTATCGCCACATGAGATAAGGCTAAAAATTCCTACAATAGCAAGAGTTATAAATTTTAGTTGGTACATAGTGCTTTTTAATTTAAAGTAAAGAAAGTTGGATGATTTATCCAACTTCTTTAACGTTTTTACAGAATAAATGAGTTTAACGTGATTGGGTTTTATGAATGTATGAACAAAAATACGTTTGCAAATGATTTACGTATTCATCTTTTAATTGATTGATACGTTCAGTTCCTCCGTTTTTTTCAATATCATAAAAATGCATACTTGGAATGTTCTGTAAAGAAATAAATTCGTTCATTCTATGAAAACCAAATAAAATACCGTCATCTACACTAGTTTCTTTAAAGAACTCTTCAGGTAAAGTAAAGGCAGTTTCAGGAGCGTTCCAACTGGTAGTAACCATATATTTTCCTATAAGCAAACCTCCTTTACCATAGTTAATGTCGGGGTTTTCCATTTTACGGCCATCACTGTAATACATTCCTTTTCTATGTCCGGCGGTAAACACCAAATCTATATATTCTTTGAGGGCATATGGCATGGCAAACCACCAGATAGGAAAATGGTAGATGATTGCATCTGCCCACAGAAAGTTCGCTACTTCCTCTTCTGGGTTATAGGGTTCGTTAATATCTGTGGTTCGCAGTTCAAAACCGTTTTCAGGGGTAAAATAGTGTTTGTCTAATTCTAGTAAAGTATGGTTAAATTGACCAGGGGAATGGGCAAATTTATATCCGCCGTTAATAGCAAAAACTTTTGTCATATCAATATTCTTTTATAATTACATGACAAACTTAAAGCGGTTTTATTACTAATAAAAATAATGTAAATTTGACCTTTGTATAAGTAAAGTTATAGATGTATGCGGTCAAATTTAGAATGGTTTAGAACTTTTAAGGAGATATATGAAACAGGTACCATGAGTGGAGCAGCAAAGCAATTGTATATTTCACAGCCTGGAGTAGGGTTACATTTAAATGCTTTAGAGTTATATACAGGGTTTCCTTTGTTTGACAGAACTCCTAGAAAAATGATCCCAACCGAGAAAGGACATTTATTATATCAGCAAATTAATGTGTCTTTACAAAATTTAGAAGACATTGAAATGCGTTTTAAAAAGAAGTCGGGTGAAGAGCGTGCAACGGTTAGCGTAGGGATGTGTGTTGAAACATTTCAGCAGGCCTTAGAAAAGTATATTCCTAATCTGGGTTTTAACCTGATTATGCAATTCGATTCTAATGTAAAGCTTACTCAGGCGTTAGAAAACGGAGCAATAGATTTAATTTTAACCTCGGAAGTAAGTACTAATAAGTCATTGGTTTTTACTCCGTATACCAATGAACGTTTAATTTTGATAGCGGGTAGGAAGATGGATTTGTCGGGTTTAAAAACCATAGATAAAGCAGATAAAGAGCAATTTAAAGATTGGTTGCGAAAGCAAATTTGGTACAATACTGCATCTGATATGAAGATGTTGAATACATTTTGGGAAAACAATTTTAACGAGTTACCCGACTTTTTACCAAATTATATTGTACCCAATAAGTATTCTATAATTCGATGTTTATCGGAAGGGGAAGGACTGGCTATTTTACCAGATTTTTTATCTAAAAAAGCGGTTACAGATGGTTGTGTTTATACTATATGGGAAGGGTATACACCGGTGGAAACTACCTTATTTTTCGGGAGAAGAAAACAGTCTTTAGTAATGAATGAAATAGCACAAATAGAACAGATGCTGAGAGAAGAATTCGGTTGTTATTTTATAGCGTAAACTATACATAAATGCTCTCACCTTTTCCCTAATTAAACCTAGAGTTTTTGGGTAAATAAACAGTTTAATTAGGGCCAGCTTACACAATGTTATAAACATTACCATAACGGTAACACATGTTTTTCTTGTGCATTAATTTTTTGGTGGTTAACGTTTTTACTCAATAATTGAGATTAAATGCTCAGAGACTTGCCCCGAAGTAGTTTGCTACTTTTTTGTACCACTCTTTACTAGTGAGATAATAAATAACACTAAGAATACAAAGAATGAAATTTTAGCAATAAATGCAGCAGTACCTGCAATGGCTCCAAAACCTAATACAGCGGCTATTAGAGCGATAACGATAAATGTGATTGACCATCTTAACATAATTTACTTTCTTTTTAATTATTGTACTGTAAATTTAAAGCCGATAGGATGGGGAGATCTAATTTTAAAAGTATTTAACATCTTTCTTAAAATAAATGTTAAACCATTATCAATGTGCTAATTATTTGTTGAAAATTTGGATTTAAGTTTTAAAATGTTATAATAGGTATTGAATTAAAAATTGAAATATACCATGGGACTGATAGGCGTTCAAAGAAGAACGAAACAGGAAAAAAGGTTTTCAGATGAAATGGGTATGTTTAATGCAAAAGTGACCTACATACAAAAAACTTTTGCAAGCATACCATACAAAACTTTACATAAGTATAGAGAAACATACTATGGTAAGGTTAAAGATTGTAGTGATTGCGTTATAAGTCATTAAAATAAAAAATGCCCTTCATTCATAATGAAGGGCATTTTTTATATGATTTAAAAAGTTGTTATTCTGCTGGTATTTCAGCTGAAGCAACTACTGATTGTTTGTTTATTTTCTTCACAAGACCTTGAAGTACTTTTCCTGGTCCTACTTCTGTAAATAAGGTAGCACCATCTGCAATCATTTGCTCAACACTTTGTGTCCATTTTACTGGGGCTGTTAATTGAGCGATTAAGTTTTTCTTAATCTCTGTAGGGTCGGTAACAGCAGTTGTAGTTACATTTTGGTATATTGGGCATGTTGGCGTAACAAATTTAGTAGCCTCAATAGCAGCAGCTAACTCTTCTCGTGCAGGTTCCATTAATGGAGAATGGAAAGCACCACCAACAGGTAGCACTAATGCTCTTCTTGCTCCAGCTTCTTTCATTTTTTCACAAGCAGTGTTAATAGCTTCAACCTCACCAGAGATAACTAATTGTCCTGGGCAGTTATAGTTTGCAGCAACTACAATACCTTCAGTTTCTTCACAAAGTCTTTCTACATCAGCATCGGCTAAGCCCAATACAGCAGCCATGGTGCTTGGTGTAACCTCACATGCTTTTTGCATGGCTAAAGCTCTTTTAGAAACTAGGGTTAAAGCATCTTCAAATGGTAATGCTCCGTTAGCAACTAAAGCAGAAAATTCACCTAAAGAATGACCTGCAACCATATTTGGTTTAAAACTATCCCCTAAAACTTTGCTTAAGATTACGGAATGTAAAAATATAGCCGGTTGGGTAACTTTGGTTTGCTTTAAATCTTCAGGAGTTCCTTCAAACATAATGTCTGTTATATGAAATCCTAAAATGTTGTTCGCTTTTTCAAAAAGTTCTTGCGCTATAGGAGACTTTTCATAAAGGTCTAATCCCATACCTACAAATTGCGCTCCCTGACCGGGAAATACATATGCATTCATAATTTCTTATTTAGTGACGGCAAATTTAACAAATTCTTATTTATTAAGCTTCTAGCCTTTAACATGATTAACTATATTGTCTTATAATAGTAGCAACTGAACCTAAATAACTGCTACCAAAAAGGTTTAGGTGTACCAGTAAATAATACAATTGCCAAAGGCTAAGCCTTTTTTTCCAGTCTTTTTGTAGCGGATAAACAGTATTGTAATATTGAAATAATTCTTCTGAAAAACCACCAAACAAATGCATCATGGCAATATCCATTTCCCTTGGGGCATACGCTACTGCCGGATCTATCACACAAGGATGCCCATCTTCACCAACCAAGAAATTGCCGCTCCACAAATCTCCATGAATAAGGGCTGGTGGTTCATTTGGTATCAGTTCTTTTATATAATTGTAGAATCGCTCTAAACGCTGAAACGTATATCCGTTTTTAGCAGCCATTTGAAACTGAGGCTTCAGTCGATTTTCTATATAAAAGTCGGCCGAATTGTCAATAGTTACTTTGTTATATTGAGGTAGACTGCCTATATAGTTGTCTTTATCTAACCCAAATGTAGCATTACTTTGTTGGTGTAGTTTAGCTAATTGTTCCCCAAAAAGTTGCCAGAAATTAGCCGTTTTTTTTCCTGCACTCACGTACTCCATAATTAAATACGAAGTCTCTTCTATAGCCCCTGTAGCATATATTTGCGGAATTCTTATGGTTTTAGTATTTCGCAACAGTTGTAGCCCATATGCTTCTGCATCAAACATAGTAGGGAACGCATTGGCGCTATTCAGTTTTAGAGCTCTTGTACCTAAATTGGTTTCAAGAAGAAAGGTTTCATTAATATCGCCACCCACTAAAGGTTTGTATGATAGTAACTGAAAACCGTCTTGTTCGGAAATACGATGTAATATATGAGTGCTGATTCCGATTATTTTTTTCTTTTATAGGTTTGGTACGTGAATGAGTATGCGTGTTTTACATCTTTGTCATGAAACACAGAATCTACTATTTTCCAGTTTTTAGATGAAATTTCAGGAAAAAAAGTATCAGCTTCAAATTCGCCATGTACTCTAGTTAGTTCTATACAATCGGCAACCTCAATCGCCATTTTATATATTTCGCCACCACCTATAATGTAAGGTGTATCATCATTAGTAACCGTAGCTATGGCTTCTTCTAGAGAGTGCACTACAATACAACCTTCCGGTTTATAGTCGGTTTTGCGAGTTATTACAATATGTGTTCTGTTAGGTAATGGCTTAGGGAAGCTTTCAAACGTTTTTCTGCCCATAATTATATGATGCCCCGTTGTAAGTTCTTTAAAACGTTTAAAGTCGTCAGGTAAATGCCATACCAAATCATTGTCTTTACCTAAAGCGTTATTTTCTGCCGCAGCGGCAATGATTGTAATCATCTTCTATTTATTGGTTTTTTGAAATTAAAGGGTATTCTTTCTCTACCTCTTGCTGTAGTTTGGCAATTCGTTTCTTTTGTATAGTAACCAGTTTTTCTTTTTGTGCACGTTGCCATTCTTGGCCTAAAAACCGATTGATAATAAATACGTTTATAGTGTGTATACACACTAAAAAAGCCCAAGCCGTCATTACCCAAACCGACCAGTTAGTGTTTGGATAGTAGCCCAGTACTTTATTAAAAATGAGCAAAAATATACTTCCTATTAAAAATAAAATACAATGAATGTATACTATTCTTTTTTGTTTCATTCGTTTTTTGGCAGTCTCTATAAGGTCATGTTGAGAGGCTTCCAAGGTATCTTCAGATTTACTTTTTTGACTCATAACAGTGTTTTTTATAAAGATACAATTTTATTCAGGGTGTTAAATATAGGTTTTAATAAATGTCAGTTAAAATAAAAGCCGAGTTTTTAAAAAATGTTAATCTCTGTAGTACCTTTGTGGTATGCCTAAAATTGTTTTAGAAACAAATATAACCTCAGATATTGTAACTGTTTTTAATTTGAGTAGGAGTGTAGCACTGCATGAGTTGTCTACTTCTAAAACAAATGAAAAGGCAGTTGATGGTGTTACTAACGGACTATTAGGTCTAGGAGATGTGGTAACCTGGCGGGCAAGACATTTAGGGGTGTATCAGTATCTAACTGTAGAAATATCAAAATTTAAAGCGCCTTATTTTTTTGAAGATAGGATGGTGAAAGGTGTTTTTAAATCTATGAATCATCAGCACTATTTTTATATGAAAGAGAACAGGGTGTGTATGAATGATATTTTTGAATACAAAGCACCCTTAGGGATTTTAGGGAAATTGGCGGACGTGTTATTTTTAGAGCGATATATGCACAGATTTTTAGAAAAACGAAATAAGGTAATTAAAGAGATTGCAGAAGACCCTAAAAAGGTGACTCAATTTTTAAAACCAAATTAATGATATGAAACAAGTACAGAAGGATTTTCCTGTAGCACAAAATTATACCTATGTAAATACGGCAGCCAGTGGGTTGCTTTCTGAAGATATGTTAGATTACCGCCAAGAGCAAGATTTGGATTTTCTAATAGGTGGAAGTATATACCGTGAAAAGCAGGTGTCTTTTTTTAATAATGTTAGAAAATCTGTAGCCAACTTTTTTGATGGCAAGGCTACTAATGTTTCGTTAGTGCCTAATTTTAGTTGGGGGATGAATGCTTTAATAGAAGGTTTAAAACCAACTGAGAAAGTATTGTTGTTAGATGTAGATTATCCATCTATTAACTGGTCTGTAGAGAGCAGAGGGCTTAAGGTAGTTACTTTGCCTATTACAGCTAATTTAGAAGAGGTTATTTTAGAAAAAGTAAAAGAAGAAAAACCAACCGTATTTGCGTTTAGTATAGTGCAGTTTATTAACGGGGTTAAGATAGACCTTGCTTTTATAAAGAAATTGAAAGCTGAGTTTCCGGAGTTGTTGTTAATAGCAGATGGTACACAGTACTTTGGAACAGAACCATTTAGTTTTAAAGATTCAGGAATTGATGTAATTGGTGCGAGTGCTTACAAATGGATGTTAGGTGGTTATGGTTGTGGCTTTTTTATGTTTACAGATGCAGTAATGTCTCGTTTTGATGTGAAGACTACCGGAATGGCATCGGCAGATGGTAATATGGAGGCTACTGATATTTCATTAGTTAGGAAATTAGACCCCGGACATTTAGATATGTTCAACTTTGGCAGTATGCAGTTTGGGCTGGAGTATTTAACAGATCTTAATTTAACTGATATTTCAGATTATTTAACGGGGTTATCTGTAAAAGCTTATAAAGGGTTTAAAGAATTAGGGTTGTTAGATGACGCAGTAGAAAATAGACCTAATCAGTTATCTACTATTTTTAGTTTAAAGCTAGAGGAAAAGTACCTTGGGGTTTTAAGAGAACAATCTATTATTGCATCGTACAGAGCAAACCGATTACGCGTGAGTTTTCATATTTACAATACAGAGAAAGATGTAAATAAGTTGTTGTTGGCGCTACGTAAAATTTTAAATAACTAAAATAGTAAACTACTTTACAGTAGTTTACTTAAGGCGTAAATGGCTTCGTTATAAAAGCTGTTTACGCTTTTTATGGTAATGTTATCGGTAAAGTTGGCGGGTAATATAATACCTTTAAAGTCTTCGGTTAACTGCCATGTGCCAACGGTTAGTGTTACTTTAGTAGTGTAATTAACAGTACGTTTGTTATCTACTACATAGCCAAAAAAGTACGGTACTTCACAAATGTCATTAGACGGGCTATAGCCGCAACAAATGTATTTAGAAAAACTGTTGTCTAATGATTTGTCTATGGTTACTTTACTATGTAAGGTTTTTGGGCATACTATAATAGTACTGGCTTTTTGAGAGGTGTTTAGCGCTAATTCTTCCAAACATTTTTGTGCAATATTTCGATGTTCAATGGCGGTGTATATAGCCATTTCTTCCTCGTTATCTACCGATGTAAAACCATCAAATGGGGTTTCTAAGTTGTAAGTAGTAGAAGTATTGTATAGCTCAGGAGAAAGATTAAAATCTTCTAGATTTTCTACAATCCAGTTTTTTATAATAGCTTCATTAACACCAAGTAAGTCTAATTCGTAGATAGTATCATTTTGCACTATTCGTAGCATAATGTCTTTATAGCTCAGTTCTAATTGAGTATTGTTTGTTTTTTGACTTAGTAAGGCACTTTTTGCGATATCCCAATGGAGTACTAGGTGGCTGTTGTTTTCCTCTTTTGGAAGAAAGCTATTTCCAAAAGCACTTAAAAATTGTGCTAAGTGCAAGAATTTGTGCTGAACAGCATTAAGAATAACCATAATTATGAGCTATTTAGAGTTATAGTGTTACAACATAAAAAAAAGGATAATTCATTGCACATGAATTATCCTTGAAGATACAGTTATTTATTTTAAAATTTATGATAACAAAGGTTAAATGCTCGTTAACCAATAAATTTATATAGCAACAGCCGCTTTAATATGTGGGTGCGGATTGTAATTGTCTAATACGAAGTCTTCAAATTTAAAATCGAATATACTTTTAACCTCAGGATTTAGTGTCATTGTGGGTAATGCTCTTGGTTCGCGACTTAATTGAAGTTGTACTTGTTCAAGGTGATTGTTATATATATGTACATCACCAAAGGTATGTACAAAGTCTCCGGCTTCGTAACCACATACTTGTGCTACCATCATAGTTAACAGTGCATAGGAAGCAATGTTAAATGGAACACCTAAAAATACATCGGCACTACGTTGGTATAATTGGCAAGAAAGTTTTCCATTAGACACATAGAACTGAAAAAAAGCATGACAAGGAGGTAAGGCTGCTTTACCGTTAGCTACATTTTCTGCAAAAGTAACCGAGGTGTTAGGCATAACACTAGGGTTCCAGGCAGACACTAACATTCGTCTGCTATCCGGGTTTTTCTTAATGGTCTCTATAATATCCTTAATCTGGTCAATTTCTTCTCCATTCCAATTACGCCACTGATGACCGTATATAGGACCGAGATCACCATCTTCATTAGCCCACTCATTCCAGATACGAACTCCGTTATCAGTAAGGTATTTAATATTGGTGTCTCCGTTTAAAAACCATAAAAGCTCATAAATAATAGATTTCAGGTGTAACTTTTTAGTAGTTACCATAGGAAACCCTTCACTTAGGTTAAAGCGCATCTGATACCCAAAAATACTTTTTGTTCCAGTTCCGGTTCGGTCTTCTTTTGTGTGGCCAAACTCTAAAATGTGATTTAGAAGGTCATGATATTGTTTCATTTGAGACTAAATTTTCTAATAATAATCAAAGTACAAAAAATTAATTTATTTCAAAAATCTACACATGTAAATGTAAAATTCTTACTAATTGACGTTTAAAAAGTAAATATTCATAAATCAGTAAAAAATTTCTGTCCTAAATAATGATAATAATCATGTATTAGGCATAAAGTTCGAGGTAGTTTTGAACTGTAAAATTAAAACAAATAAAAATGAAAAGATTGGTTTTAACTCTTGTAATTACAGTTTTAGGGATAAGTTTAGGAGCCTCTCAAAACTATATAGCAAAATCATCAACTTCTGAGTTGTCTGTAAGTGGTACTTCAAGCCTTCACGATTGGGAGTGTTCAGTAAAAGATTTTACCGGAGAGATTGATGCTGTTATAACAGACGGAGCGGTAAGTGCAATTAACAATTATAACTTCACTTTTAAAGTAAAGTCTTTAGAAAGTGGTAAAGGAGGTATGAACAAAAAAATGTATGAAGCTTTAAAAGAAGAAGATTACCCCGTAATTACCTATAAAGGTTCAGAAGTTGTTTTTATAAATGGACAGGCTAAGTTTAAAGGAAAAATGACAATGGCGGGAGTAACCAAGTATTTTGAAACTATGATAGATGTTACCTACGAAGGAGGAAATATAAAATTAGAAGGAAGTAAGGCATTCAAATTGGCCGACTTTAGTATAAAACCACCAACAGCAATGTTTGGAACCATTAAAACAGGAGAAGAAGTAAGTATTCATTACAACATTCTTTTGTTAACTAAGTAAATTTTTTTTAACTCAACAATTATTAAATCATGAAACAGCAATTAAATTGGTTATTAGTACTATTGGTAGTGGTATTTGTAACAGGAACTGGGTTAGCACAGGAAACACAAATAGGTTATTATAATAAACCAGGAAAAGAAAGTCTTAATAAGTTTGAAACATCGAAAGTAGATAGCGCAGCTTTTAAAGATGTTAAGGTACGAGTAGGTGGAGCATTTGCGTTACAATTTCAAGGCATAGAGCATTCAAATGATTCTGGTGTAGCTTTGGCTGATATAGGAAATGAATTTAACTTGGCTACTGCGAATTTGAATTTTGATGTTCAGTTAGCAGAAGGTGTGCGTATGAACTTAGTTACATACCTTTCTTCAAGACACCACGAAGATACTTGGGTAAAAGGTGGATATATTCAATTTGATAAATTACCTTTTTTAAATAGCGAAGTATTGAATAAATTAATGGAAGATGTGACTATTAAAATAGGGCATATGGAAATTAACTATGGGGATGCTCACTTTAGACGTACTGACAACGGTAATGCAATTTACAACCCATTTGTAGGTAACTTGTTAATGGATGCTTTTGCAACAGAGATAGGTGGTGAGGTATATTATCAAAAGAATGGATTCTTAGCAATGGTTGGTGCTTCTAATGGAGAAATAAAGGGAGATGTTACCAATCACGGATCAACTGATCCTTCTATCTACTTTAAAGTAGGATATGATAAGCAAGTAAACGATGCTTTAAGAACAAGATTAACAGCTTCTTATTATTCAACTAATAAATCTGCTAACAATACGCTATATGCAGGAGACAGAGGTGGATCTAGATATTATTATGTAATGGAACCAGAAGAAGCTGCAGGAGATTTTTCTTCTTACTTCCGTTCAGGTAGATTTAATCCTGGGTTTAACTATGAAGTGCATGCTCTTATGATTAACCCTTTTGTTAAGTATAATGGTTTAGAATTCTTTGGGACTGCCGAGTTTACTAGTGGTAGAAAAGCTTCTGAGATAGATAATAGAAATGCAACTCAACTTGCTGGAGAATTGTTATATAGATTTGGAGCAAATGAGAACTTTTATGTAGGAGGTAGATATGCTACAGTTACTTCAGAAATGAATGGATATGAAGACGATGTAACTGTTAATAGAGTGCAAGCTGGTGCAGGTTGGTTTTTAACTAACAATGTTTTAGCAAAATTAGAGTATGTTAATCAACAGTATAAAGATTATCCTGCCGGAAGTATTTATGAAGGAGGAGAGTTTAAAGGATTTATGTTTGAAGCTGTAATTTCCTTCTAATTGTAAATTCAGTTAATTGATTAACACAAAAATAGAAGTTTAAGAGTAGTTGGAAAGCAGTACACATTTTTTACTAAATTGTACTGCTTTCTTTATTTAACCACTAATGTAAAGCACTAATGCGTAATATAATAACCATACTAGTAAGTGTTTTTTTAGGAATATTTTGTTGTGCTGTTAAAGCACAGGGTAAGATTAGTGTAAAGATAACTACTAATGTTAATAGCTTTAGTTGCGATTGTAAAGAGAATGATTTTATTTATGCCAATAAAACAATATCTACGGCTAAAGATAATACTACGATTCTGTTTCCGTTAGTTTCTTTTAATTGTCCTAAAAAGTTAATGGAAAGAGATCTTCAGGAGTTATTTAAATCAGAAGTATATCCTTATGCAAAATTATCTATATTAGAAAAGGATATAAATAAAAACACAGGCGATACCACTATTAAATTTAGCTTAACCCTTAAGGATGTTACTAAAACATACGAGGTCTTATTAGCAAATGTAAAACGTGGGGATAAGAATTATTTAAGTGGTGATCAAATGATTCAGTTAACCAATTTTAACGTAGAGCCGCCTACCAAAATGCTTGGCGTTATACGCGTTAGAAATGAGGTGAATATAGCTTTTTTAATACCTCAGGATCAAATATTAGCCTATTAAAATTCCGGCAAGCGTAGCGGAAAGTAAAGAAGCAAGCATACCACCAATCATAGCTTTTAAGCCATACTTAGAAAGTAATGCCCTTTTACCTGGTGCTAAAGAACCAATACCGCCAATTTGAATACCGATTGAAGCAATATTTGCAAAACCAGATAACATAAAGGTAGAGATAACAATAGATTTCATTTCTACAAAGGCACCAGCATTTTTAAGGTTGTTTAAGCTATTGTAGGCAATAAATTCAGAAGCGATTAACTTTTCTCCTAATAGACGACCTACTAAGCTCGCATCTTCCCAGTTAACACCAACCCCGTAAGCTAAAGGTGAAAATATAGTACCCAAGATATATTGAAGAGATAAAGAATCGTATTTATGATTGGTATAAGAAGCTATAGCTGTGTTTAGGGAAGTGAGATCTCCTACCCAGCCTAACAAACCATTTACCATAGCAATAAAGGCAACAAATACCAATAACATAGCTCCTACATTAGCTGCTAATTTTAAACCTTCTGTAGTACCTACAGCAATAGCATCTAAAAAGTTAGACCCAATTTTATCTGAAGAGACTTTAACCGAAGTATCTATAGGTTCTGTTTGTGGTACTAACATTTTAGCAATAACAATGGCTCCCGGAGCAGCCATAATAGAAGCCATTAATAATTGTTTGGCAAATAATAATCGCATGAGTTCGTCTCCACTTCCTAGTAAGTCAATATAGGCAGCTAAAACACCGCCGGCTAGGGTAGCCATACCACCTACCATTACCAAGAATATTTCTGACTTATTCATTCGCTCTAAATAGGCCTTAATCATTAAAGGAGCTTCTGTTTGTCCTAAGAAAATATTACCGGCTACAGCTAAACTTTCTGCGCCCGATATTTTTAATGCTTTGGTCATAACCCAAGCCAATCCTTTTACTATAATTTGTAATACTCCTAAATAAAAGAATAGAGAAGTAAGAGCAGAGAAAAAGATAACTGTAGGTAGTATTTGGAAAATAAATACAAAACCAAACGATTGTGTATCCATTAATTTATCTCCTAATAGGAAGGTACTTCCAGCACGTGTAAAGTCTAGTATTGTTACAAATGCACTACTTACCTGGTCAAAAATCCATTGAATTGCCGGTACGTAGATAATACCAATAGCCATAACTATTTGTGCTGTGATACCGAACCCGACAAGTTTCCAAGGGATGTTTTTTTTATCAGAGCTAAATAAATAAGCAATGGCTAAAATTAATAGGATACCTATAGCGCCTCTCCATAAATTATCGAAGGAAAATCCTTTACTTTCAAGTTTAGCAATTTCCGTTATTTTAGCAACCTTTGTGATAGGGGTAGCTTTAGTGGTAAAAGTATAAGTTGTTGCTTTATTATTAAAAACTAAAGTAGAATCAGTAAGTTCATTTATTCTGTAAGTAGCAGTAGAATCAGATTTCGAATAATAAAGTAATAAAAGATTATTCTGATTTATATAATCTCCTTCTAATGTATATTGACTAAATTTTTGTTTAAAAGCTCCAGCACTAAATTCGATATAATTTTGGTTGGCATCCACCCATTTTTTTTCAAGTTTTTTCTGGGCATTTACAGTTATTACGGTACAAAAAAGGACAATAATAAAGCACAAAAATTTATTCATACAAGGGGCGTTTATTGGTTATTTTGTTTCTCTTTTTGAGATTTCGTCACGGATACGCGCTGCTTTTTCGTAGTCTTCATTATTTACAGCAGTTTCCAACATTTTGTGAAGTTCACTTAAAGAGTAGGTTTTATACGATTCTTTTGAAGTAGTAGGAGCATCGGCTTCTGGTTCAATGATATCGTTTACAAGAATTTCTTCCTTGTCTTCAGCGTCTTCATTACCATCGAAGTTAAGGTGTATGCCTGCCTTGTCAAGAATGCTTTTATATGTAAAAATTGGAGCGTTAAATCGCAGTGCTAAAGCAATAGCATCACTGGTTCTGGCATCAATAATTTCTTCTATCCGATCTCTTTCGCAGATAATACTTGAATAGAAAACCCCATCTACAAGTTTGTGTATAATTACTTGTTTTACAATAATTTCAAACCTGTCGGCAAAGTTCTTGAACAAGTCATGTGTAAGGGGTCTTGGCGGTTTTATTTCTTTCTCAAGCGCAATTGCTATAGATTGCGCTTCAAAAGCACCTATAACTATTGGTAATTTTCTATCGCCATCTACTTCGTTAAGGATTAAAGCATAAGCGCCATTTTGAGTTTGGCTGTAAGATATTCCTTTAATATTAAGTTTCACTAGACTCATAAACACATAGCTTCATAAAAAAAATAGGCTGTCTAAATAGGCTTTGTATTTAGACAGCCTTTTTGAGTGGCACAAGTTAAAAAAATTATGTATTATTCGCCTTATATTCTTTTAATTTTTCTATGAGTTGTGGTACAACCTCAAAAGCATCTCCTACAACACCGTAATCAGCGGCTTTAAAAAACGGTGCTTCAGGGTCGTTATTAATAACTACTTTTACTTTTGATGCATTCACCCCTGCTAAATGTTGTATGGCTCCTGAGATACCAATAGCTATGTAAAGGTTAGAAGCAACCGGCTTACCAGTTTGCCCTACATGTTCACCATGTGGTCTCCAACCAAGATCTGATACTGGTTTAGAACAAGCAGTAGCCGCACCAAGTACGTCAGCTAATTCTTCTATCATACCCCAATTTTCTGGTCCTTTTAAACCACGTCCACCAGAAACTACAATTTCGGCATCGGCAATGGTTACTTTACCGGTAGCTTTATCTGTACTTAGTACTTTACTAGAGCTTTCTACAATGGTTGGAGCAAAATCTTCGGTTGTACAAGTGGTTTGCTCTTCTTTTAATCCAAAAGAATTTTTTGCTAATCCAATAACAGCTTTCTCTGTATCTACTTGAGTTAAAGCAAAAGCTTTATTGGTAAAAGTGGTACGTTTCACTTTTAAAGGATTAGTGCTTTCTGGTAATGAAACTACATTAGGAGCATATCCTGCGTTTAATTTAACGGCTACCATAGGGGCTAAGAACTTGTCGTTTGCAGAAGATCCTAAAACTACTAAAGTAGCAGTTTCTTTTTCTGCAGCCTGTAAAATGGTGTCGGCATATAAAGTGGCGTTAAATTCGCTTAGGTTCTCATTTTTCACATTTAATACTTTAGATACACCATAGGTCCCTAAAGTATCAGTGTCATCTGTGTTAAATGAAACAGCTGTTACACTTAATCCGTTTTGCGCTGCTATGGCAGCAGCATATGAAGCTACTTCAAAAGCAGCTTTTTTTAATTTTCCGTTTTCGGATTCTGTATATATTAAAATTGACATTCTCTCTTGTTTTAATGGGTTTGTATTAAATTACCTTAGCTTCGTTATGTAACAAACTAATTAATTCATCCAGATTATCAGGACTTACTAATTTTACATCTCCTTTAGCAGCAGGCTTTTCGAAAGAAGTTATTTGTGTTTGTGCTTCTACAGCTTCTGGTTCTAAAACCGCAAGTTGTTTTTTACGAGCCATCATAATTCCACGCATGTTCGGAATTCTAAGGTCTTTTTCTTCAACTAATCCTTTTTGTGCACCAATAACTAATGGTAAGGTAGTTTCAATCTCTTCTTTACCACCATCTATTTCACGTGTAGCTTTTGCGGTTGTTCCTTCAACTTCAAGACCAATACACATGTTTACAAAGTTTGCTCCGGTAAGTGTAGCTAACATTCCCGGAACCATTCCTCCGTTATAGTCTATAGATTCTCTGCCGGCAATAACCAAGTCGTACTGACCATCGGCTACCACTTTTGCTAATTGTTTTGCTACAAAAAAGCCATCGGTAGGGGTTGCATTAATTCTAATTGCTTCATCTGCTCCAATGGCAAGTGCTTTACGTAGTGTAGGTTCGGTATCTGCAGTGCCAACATTAACTACGGTTATAGAAGCGCCTTGCTTCTCTTTAAACCACATGGCTCTGGTTAAGCCAAATTCATCATTTGGGTTAATTACAAATTGCACACCGTTCTTGTCAAACTCTGTATCATTGTTAGCAAAGTTTATTTTAGACGTAGTATCGGGTACATGACTAATGCAAACTAATATCTTCATTTTAGTATAATTTTTTTAAGAAATCAATAATTTAAACACGAAGTTAATGATAATTTTTAAAATATACTATGCACGCATAGTATATTTTTTACTCAAAATCAGTAAATAATCGGAAGTATTGATTTTATTGATATTTGTATCCTAACAAATTTACTTTAGAAATAGGTTTTAAAGAAATTACGACGTTCTTTTTAAGAAACCTTAGGAGATTTAGGTTAGGGTTTGTTATATTTTTATTTAAAATAGAGAAAAGCGTTAAGTAAACTCTCTTTTATCGGTTTTTAATTGAAAACTTATTAAAATAGTTTTTAAAGAATTACTATTTTTGTGAAGCCGATTTTTTAATCTGCATAAATAAGTTATATAGAAAGTAAAAAAATATTCAAAAAAGTTTCAATGAGAACAATTCAATTTAGAGAAGCAGTTTGCGAGGCCATGAGCGAGGAAATGCGCACAGATGAGTCTATTTATCTTTTGGGTGAGGAAGTTGCAGAATACAACGGTGCTTACAAAGCTTCTAAAGGTATGTTAGACGAATTTGGTCCTAAACGTGTTATTGATACTCCTATTGCAGAACTTGGTTTTGCTGGTATAGCAGTAGGTTCTGCTATGAATGGAAATCGCCCTATAGTAGAGTTCATGACTTTCAACTTCTCATTGGTAGGTATAGATCAGATTATTAATAATGCAGCTAAAATACGTCAGATGTCTGGCGGTCAGTTTAATTGTTCTATCGTATTTAGAGGGCCAACAGCATCTGCTGGTCAGTTGGCAGCTACCCACTCACAAGCATTTGAGAACTGGTTTGCAAACTGTCCTGGTTTAAAAGTTGTTGTTCCATCAAATCCTTACGATGCAAAAGGATTATTGAAATCGGCTATCAGAGACAATGACCCTGTAATCTTTATGGAGTCTGAACAAATGTATGGAGATAAAGGAGAAGTGCCAGAAGGAGAATATACTATTCCATTAGGAGTTGCAGATATTAAAAGAGAAGGTACAGATGTAACCGTTGTTTCTTTTGGTAAAATTATTAAAGAGGCTTATGTTGCTGCTGATGAGTTGGCAAAAGAAGGAATTAGCTGTGAGGTTATTGATATTCGTACAGTACGTCCTTTAGATTATGATACGATTTTAAAATCTGTTAAGAAAACAAATCGTTTAGTAATTTTAGAAGAAGCATGGCCATTTGGTAACGTTGCTACTGAGATTACGTTTCAGGTACAATCTCAAGCATTCGATTTCTTAGATGCACCTATACAAAAAATTAATACTGCCGATACACCAGCGCCTTATTCTCCAGTTTTATTAAAAGAGTGGTTGCCAAATAGCGAAGATGTTATTAAAGCGGTAAAAAAAGTGATGTACAAATAAAAATAAAACTTTAGCGTTATAGAACTTCACCGTATGGTGAAGTTTTTTTATTTTGTACCCATACTAAATTCTATATGACTCAAAAATTATTAGTTTACTGCTGCTTATTTTTCTACTGCTCGCTTTTTGCCCAAACTAAAGTAGGAGGGAGGGTTATAGATGAAAGCGGAGAGCCCATTGCGTTTGCTAACGTAATGTTTAAAGAAAACCCAACGGTTGGTGTAATTACCAATGATGACGGAACCTTTTACCTTGAGACAGATGAAACCTATAAAGTATTAACGGTTTCGTTATTGGGCTTTGCTGCTCAAGATATAGATCTTACCAAGAAGGTAACTTATAATTTAGAAGTGGTACTTACTGAGGGAGAGCAATTAGATGAGGTTGTGGTGTATTTTGGTAAAACCTCAAAAAAAAATAACCCTGCCATAGATATACTTAAGAAGATATGGGCAAAGAAAAGAGATAATGGGTTAAATAGGTTTAAACAATATGAGTTTGATAAGTATGAAAAAGTTGAATTTGATTTAAATACCATAGATAGTACACTTGTAAATAGTAAACTCTTTAAAGGAATGGAGTTTATTTTTAAAGAAGTAGACACGTCTAGCATTACTGGTAAAACGTATTTGCCTATGTTTATTAATGAGGCTGTTTACGAAGTGTATGGTGATAATAAATTGGGTAAGCAAGTAGAAAGACTTACAGGAAATAGAAACTCAGGGTTTAGTTCTAATCAAAATATAATATCGTTTGTTCAGGATTTGTATTCTGAGTATAATATCTACAATAATTATATGGTGTTTTTTGATAAGAGCTTTACCAGTCCTTTATCAAAAACAGGGGTAGACGTTTATAACTATGTTTTAAACGATAGTACTTTTATTGATAATAAATGGTGTTATAATATTGTATACTATCCGAGAAGAAAGAATGAACTCACCTTTAAGGGAGATTTTTGGGTAAACGATACTACTTTTGCTGTTAAGAATATTAATCTACAGGTAACTCGTAGTGCTAATATTAACTGGGTAAAAGATATATACATAGAACAAGATTTTGAAGTAGTGAATGACTCTACCTTTCTACTAAAACGCGATTACATGATGAGTGATTTTAGTTTAAATAAGAAAGAGAAATCAAGAGGTATTTATGGTAAACGAACTACGGTATATGATAATTATGTTTTTGATAAGGAAAAGCCAAGAAGCTTTTATGAGGCTAAAGTAGATCCGTATAATGAGAAAGCATATAATAGGGATGATACTTTTTGGGAAAACAGTAGGCTAGAAGAGCTTAATAAAGATGAGCGTAAGGTGTATAATATGCTTGATACTCTTAAGACTGTGCCTAAGTTTAAAAGACTATATAGTTTAGCCAGTATTTTAGGATCTGGTTACATAGAGTTTGATAAGATGAATTTTGATTTTGGTCCCATATTTTCAACCTTTGGATATAACGAACGAGAAGGTGTTAGAGTAAGAGCTGGGGGTAGAACATATTTTGGTCAGAATGATAAGTGGCGTATCGAAGGATACACGGCTTACGGTTTTAAAGATAATCAATTTAAGTACGGTATTTCTGGAAAAATATTACTAGACCGTAAAAATCGTTTAATTATATCGGCTGGTAATAGAAGAGATATTGAACAAATAGGGGTGAGTTTAACATCTACGAATGATGTTTTAGGAAGAAGTTTTGCTTCGTCATCTGTGTTTACTTCAGGGTCTAATAATACCTTAACAAATATCAATCTTTCTACCGTTGCTGTTGAATTTGAACCGGCTAAAAATTTAATATTAAAAACACAGGGTTCTTACAGGATGCTACGTTCTGCATTACCCGATATTTTTAGCTTGAGTTATGTTGATTCTGAATCTCTAACTGGAGTTGAAAATGAAACCAATCAATTAGATATTATTACTTCTTTAGAGTATACTCCAAAGCGTAAGACTATTGGTTACGGAGTAGAACGAAGAAATGTGAATGATGATTATGCTAGATACATGGTGCTTTATACTGGTGGTTTGAAAGGGATGGTAGATAGCGATTTTGATTATCAGAAGATTCAATTGTATTATAGGCAGCCTATAAATATTGGAGGTTTTGGTAGGTTAACGTCTACTATAGAAGCAGGAAAAACATTTGGTGAAGTACCATTGAGTTTATTAAGTGTAATACCAGGTAATCAAACCTATTTTTCTATATTTAATACGTTTCCAAATTTAGATTTTTATGAATTCGTGACAGATTCATACGTGTCATTACACTTAGAGCATAATTTTAATGGACGATTATTTTCTAGAATTCCGTTTTTACGAAAATTAAATTGGAGAGAGATAGTAGGTGTACGAGGAGCGTATGGAACGTTGTCTGATGAAAATATAGCGCTTAGCGCACCTGCATCAATAGTATTACAGGCACCGGATTCTAAGCCTTACTGGGAGTATTCTTTTGGGATAGGGAATATTTTTAAAGTATTTAGAATCGACTTTAATTTTAGAGGTAATTATTTAGACACGCCCGGTGCAAGACCTTTTAGTGTAACAGGAGCATTTGGGTTTTATTTTTAACATAGCTCATAGCGTTATTTCAATATATAGTAAGTAAGTATAATATATTTTGGTTTTTTATAGACGTTAGTCTATTTTTGAAAAACTATCATTAAGTAATAAAATCATGAGTGAAATTCCGACTTTTGACGTCCTAGTGGAGATACCAAAAGGAAGTAGAAACAAATTTGAATACGATTTCGAGAAAAAAAGAATCCGTTTTGACAGGGTTTTATATTCTGCAATGTTTTATCCTGCAGACTATGGGTTTATTCCTGAAACATTAGCAGAGGACGGAGATCCTCTTGATGCAATGGTTTTCTTTACAGAACCAACTATACCAGGTTGTCTTGTAGAGGTAAAGCCAATAGCTGTTTTTAAAATGGCTGATGATAAAGGACCTGATGAAAAAATTATCTGTGTTCCTGTATCCGATCCGATTATGAACAAATTGAGTGATCTTAGCGACTTAAATATACATACCTTAAAAGAGTTTGAACACTTTTTTCAAGTATATAAAGACCTTGAACAGAAGTTTGTACAAGTTGATGGTTGGGGAGATTTAAGTGAAGCGTTAAATTACATTAAGAGTGCTAGAGACCGTTTTGAAGGGCTTTCTGAAGAAGAAAAAGCAAAATATTCAATAGATATTTAATTTATTGTAAAAAAATAACTATTAGCCTCGTTTGTTGTTAAATAGACGAGGTTTTTTTTTATTTTTTAATAAAACGTTTTTTTGAGTTTGGTGGTTTAAAAAAAAAAGTTGAAATTAGGGCTGCCTAACTTAAACCAACACTATGAATTTAATAAAGCTGTTTTCAAAAACCACAGGTTTTTTTGAAACTACATCTCATATGGCTTTTGCTATCAGTGAAGACTCCTCAGGGTCATCAAAAGCTTGGCAGATATCTTGGGGGAAGGGAGTTTCAGTAAACCTTAAAGTAAAAAAATTACTTAAGAAAAAAGGATTTGGTAATATAAAGTATCAGTCTCCGCATGAAGAGCATGGACACTTTGTCGTCCGTGGTTTTTGGGTTGTTGTAAAGTGTAGTAGAAATCAGGCTAATCAGGAATATGTTTCTTATGGAATGGGAGCAGATCAGGGTAGCTATCAACATGCCGAAGAAAAAGCATTGCTTAATCTAAGGCACTATGATACTGATTGGAATGATAGTTATGGGTATTCTATTTCCAGAAAAGGAATTTTTTAGAATAACCCATTTAGCTCGGCATCTATTCTATTGATGATGTCTCCTAAATCTTCCGGGTTTTCTACAAAATCTATGTTATCAACGTCCACAATAAGAAGTTTTCCTCGGTTGTAACCGTGAATCCATGCCTCGTAGCGTTCATTTAAGCGACTTAGATAGTCAATTGAAATTGTATTTTCATAATCTCGGCCTCTTTTATGAATTTGTTTTACGAGGTTTGGTATTGAACTTCTTAAATAGATAAGTAAATCTGGAGCCTGTACTAAACTTTCCATTAGTTCAAATAGAGAGGTATAGTTTTCAAAGTCTCTGTTAGTCATAAGTCCCATAGCATGTAAGTTAGGGGCAAATATGTGAGCGTCTTCGTAGATAGTTCTATCTTGAATAATGGTTTTACCACTTTGCCTTATTTTTAAAATTTGGCGGAATCTACTATTTAAGAAGTAGATTTGAAGGTTAAAACTCCATCGCTCCATTTGGTTGTAAAAATCATCTAAGTAGGGATTGTCTACAACATCTTCTAAATGTGGTTCCCAGCTAAAATGCTTTGCCAGTAACTTTGTTAATGTTGTTTTACCAGCGCCAATGTTTCCTGCTATTGCAATGTGCATCTATTTGTTGTTTTGTTTAGAGTAAACTCTCAATTGTTTTTTTTCTTGATAAATATACAAGTTATCTCTGTTTAGAGAAACATATTCCGAAAAATTGTCGGTATCTATATTTATAGGGGTTAGTTCACTGTTATTTAATTGTAAAATTTGGTTGTTTACAACTACCATGATATCCTTTTTATCTGATATTAATAGTTTGCCATTTGTGCAAGGTATTTTTGTTAATAGACTTCCGTAGGTGTTGTATTGATAGATAAATTTATCGCTTAAAACCCAGCAAAAATTGTAGTTGCTTTTCATGTCTAAAACTTTTTCATGTATAGGAAAACCAATTTTGGTAGATTGCTCGGTTTGGTAGTTGTAAAGTTCAAGTTGTTGAGTGTTAGTGTCAAAAACCCAAATGTTTTGAGAGGAGCCTGTTGTTGCAAACTGAATATTTTTAAAAGATCCGTTTAGCGAAAAATTGATTTTGTAAAACTCGTTAAGCGCATTGTCTAGTATTACTACCGTATTAAATTTTTTGTATAATACTGTTATTCGTAATGGATTTAAAATGTCGACAGAAGAAATACTATCTAGCAGTATATTATTATAAGATGTAATCGTTTGTTTTTGTTGTTTAATAAGAGTGTTTCCTTGGCTGTAATAGAAGTTTTCAAAATCATCGACCCCATAAAAGGCAGAGGCTTTAAAATTCAAAGAATCCTTTTTTAAATAGCTTACGGTAGATTGTCCGTAATTGGCTATTGAGAAGAGAAATAGTATAAAGAAAAAACGCATTTAGTATTTTTTTATAAAAATACTAAATGCGTAAAACAATCAATTATACTCTTAAAAAAGTTTAACTAGTTTTTAGTTAATTTTATTTTTAACAAACCACATGTTTTCTAATGATAGGTTAATACTAACCATGTGATAGTTTTCTTTTACAAGTGATGATGATACAACACCTCTTTTACCATAAGAATAAGATATATTAATAAAAGAGTTGTTACGTAGGCTTAATGGTAATCCTAAACCTAAGGTGAGTGCTTTGTTGTCTATAGTCTCATCGTTAATGGTTAAATATCCATTGTCATAACAGAAACCGCCTCTGTAGCGTACACGATCCCAATATTTAAAAGATCTGTCACTTTTTAGGTATTCAAAACCAACACCAATAAAGTCTTTGTCTTTAAAAGTTCCTAAGTTGTCTGTTTGGTCAGTAGTGCCCCATAACGATCTTTTATAATCTGCATTTATGGTAAATTTATCGGCAAAAGTTTTTCTAAAACCAACAGCAAATTCAAATGGTAAATCAAAGTTGTCTATTTCTAGTTCTTCATCATCAGAAACTGTTATGCTGGCAAGATCAATAATTTTGCTAACCTCTATGTTTTGCGAAGCATGTAAACTGGTTGGAAATTTTACTGTAGCACCAAAGCCAAATTTTTCGTTTACATCTATTTGTGCCCCAACGGCGGCTCTTAGGTTTTTATAATATGTGTTTCTATCTATGTATAAGTAGCTATTATTATAAGTAATAACTTCATTTTCATCAATAGCACCAAATATATATTCAAGACTACCACCCAAACGTATTGCTTTGTTAAGAGCTATGCCGTAACTAGCTTTAAAGCTATTTAATCCTCCACTACCATTTACATATGTGGTGTAAGTTTCTGTGCTTCCTTCTACGTTAGTTTGTAGTCCTATTAATTCGTATCCTACATTGGAGTAAGGGGTAAGTACAATGCTTACAGCAGATTTAGGAGTTACTGGAAACGCTACGGCCAAATTAGCAAAGTTGGTTCTTACTTTACTATCGTCAGACTTATTGTTTTGGTATGTATCCATTTCTCCATTTATACCTATGTCAAACATAAATGACTTTTTAAATATACTACCAAGAGATGCTGGGTTTAAATTATTTAGCTCATAAGTAGAGCCAAAAGCAACACCACTTTTACCCAAGGCATTTGTTTTACCTAAATTAGCCTCGTTAAATACTCCTAATCCGTATAACGAATAAGGAGAGCCTGTAAGATTATTTGTGGTTTGCGCGTTTGCTATATACATGCATGCAATAGCAAGTATTACCGTTATATAAAGTCTATTCATCATTGTAAAGGGCATAAGTTATTACCAATTCAGCATTAAATTCATTTGTGTCACTATCATTAAAAATTGCTCTGTCTACACAGGTTTCATAATCTATAGGAAGTAGGCATAGAGATAAATCATCATCAATAGTACTTGCTAATATGTTGTCTGCAAAAGTAACAATGTTAATGGTGTAATACGTTTCACTAAATTCTGTTTTAGACGTTAATAGCGCGTTAACTTCTTCGCCTGCATAATCATACAAATGTTGTGATAATTCCTGATGCCTGTTAATGATGTAAACACTCAAAGAATCGCTTAAATTTCTGTTATCTGAATAGTTCTCTTGATTAACATAAACTTTTAGATAGGCATTCAGAACAGTTCCTGAGTCTCCTAGTTCAAAGAGTGATTTCATATGAGGTATTCTAATGGTATTACCAATACCAATACCGCCCTGCATATAGAAATGGTTTTCTGTTGTGTTTGATAGGTAGGTTTCTTCTTCGTCTTCAAAGTTCTCAAAGTTGGTTCCTGTTTTATCAGATTCTATATGATTGAAATAGGTTTCAGGAGTGTCTGTGGTATTCAGAATTAAATCAATACTCTGAACATCGTTAGATACATCTTCAGGTACAGAATAGTAAAGACGAACGTATGTATTGTCTGAATCTGATGAGAAACCTAAAATGGATCCGTCATCATTAAATACAGGTTGAATAGTAATGCCATTAAAGAAGTCTCTGAATAAATTGATGTCTGTGATATTGCCATCTTGAATTTCGGAAAATAATTCTTGACCAAAGGTAGCGTCTAATGTAATTCTAATAGAGTCGCTACTCATAGGTTTTGGTGTAAATGTATGACTTCCAAAAATAGTGGTGTCGTCATAGTTTAAGGTACTCGTGTTGTAGAAATAATCTTCATTGTTTTTAGGTTTGATACGCTCAGTAACCTCATGAACATTATACGTCATTTGTGTAAGCGTATCGTTATAGAAATAATTGTCGTATCCCATAACTAAAACAATACTGTCAAAAACCCCTTCATCATCAACATCATATGTTTCTGGGGTAAATTCCAGATATGAAGAACTGTAAGTTTTCCCAAAAACCGGATCTGAATACGATCCTAATAATAATCGATCTCCAATAGGAAATGGAATACTATCAAATTTAAAACTTGAAAATTCCACCGTCATGGTGTCAATACTGAATACTTTTGTGTTTGTATTTGTAAAAGATTCCCCGGCCTCAAGAGTAATATCGTCTGCTGTGTTACAGGCAATTATAGTGATTGCGAATGTGCACAACCAAAAAAGTTTTTTCATCATCTCACTTTATTTTCTTCAAAAGTATTTTTATCTATATATATATAAAATCATATTATACGTATTTGCCGATTTTTAAGACTAAACAGGGGTTTTTAAAGATGTACAGTGTAGCGTCTGTTGGTAGATTTTTTATATCGGTTTGTATGTTAAAAAACCTATTTCGTCTATTTGATTTTACTTAAAGAAAGAGGCTGAATAGATTTGTTTCGAAATGTTTTTTTAAGCACAGTCATTCAATTGTGGAATAACTAATTTTTAGTATTGTTTGAGGTGTAGGTTTTTGACAAATATAAAAACTTTGATAGCGTAATTTTTAAGAATATTATATAACTCTAAAATGAACATGAAAAAGTTTAATGGTTTTAAAAGAATTAGTGCAATACTTCCTTTAATGGTGCTTTTAGTAGCCTGTGGAAGTGATGACGATGATGACTCTATAGGAAACTGGGTAGAACGTTCTTCGCTTAATGGTAAAGCAAGAAGTAGTGCAGTTTCTTTTGTAATAGATAATAAAGGATATATTTCTACAGGTTATGATGGGGATGATTACCGTGTAGATACATGGCAATATGATATAAGTGGAGATTATTGGGTACAGGTGGCTGATTTTACGGGTACTGCCCGTAGCTCTGCAGCTTCATTTGTTGTAGGTGGAAAAGGGTATGTAGGTACAGGTTATGACGGGACTAATGAATTGGGAGATTTTTTTAAATATGATCCGGATGCAAATTCTTGGTCTCAAGTAGCTGATTTTCCTGATGATCCTCGTAGAGGTGGTGTAGGTTTTGCTGGAACTTCATACGGATTTTTTGGTAGTGGAACCGATGGAGATAATGATAGAAAAGATTTTTGGAAATATGATCCTTCACTTGATAACTGGACTGAAGTTGTTGGTTTTGGTGGGGGTAAAAGACACGATGCTACCACATTTACAATAGATAACATGGTGTATTTTGGTACTGGTGTTTCTAATAGTACCTATTTAACAGATTTTTGGTCGTTTAATACCGATACTGAAGTATGGACAAGATTAGAAGAGCTTGATGATGATGATGATTATGATGTTGTAAGAAGTAATGCTGCAGGTTTTGCAATTAATGGTTATGGTTATGTTGCTTGTGGTGTTTACAGTTCTCAAATTAACAGTGTTTGGGAATACGACCCTTCTAACGATACTTGGGAGGAAAAAACAGATTTCGAGTTAACTACTAGAAGAGATCCTGTTGCTTTTTCTAACGGAACACAAGGTTATGTGTTATTGGGTAGAAACGGTACAAGTTATTTAGATGATATGATGGAGTTTTATCCATTTGATGAATATGATGATGAGGACTAATTTTTAGAGTTTTATTTAGTTCTTAAACAGAGGTTCGGTAGTTTATTCCCCCTCCGAGCCTCTTCTTTATCTTTTAGTTAGAAAAACGTAGTTACGATATAATTTAAGATGAAGAAAAATAAAAAATCTTTTATAGCAACAATAGTTGTTGTTATAGTAGTTTGTAGTGTGATGCTGTTTGTTTATGCAAAATTTACTACAGTTAGTAATAGTTCACCAGAGATAGAATGTTATGAGATTGAAGGTGAGTATGGTTATAAAATATATATTAATGGTGAGGTTTTTATAAACCAGCCGTTTATTCCTTCTGTTAGTGGTAACCCCCCTTTTTGTAGTAAAGCCGATGCTAGTTCTGTAGCAACGCTTGTTAGGAATAGGTTAATGTTAAAAAGAAGCTATACTGTAACAAAAAAGGATATTGAAAAACTTCAAATTTCTTTATATTGTCTGTAATTATTGTATTAACTAGCTATGGGAGTTGCATCTGAAAAAAAAATAATACTGATACATGTGCTTATTTGGACATGCTTCATCTCATTAAGTTGGGTTCAGTTTTATACCGATTTTAAAGAGGTAACTGCTCAGTTCTACTATAGTAAGTTAATTAATATTGGAGTTTTTTACTTTAACTACCTCTACTTAGTTCCTAAGTTTTTACTGAAGAGAAATCTTAAACAGTATCTATTTTTTATAATTGTCTTATTATTGACAATAGTTGTCTTAAACAATTTTTTTCAACCTGAATTTATTAGGATGGAAAGAGTTGGTGAGGTAGCGCAACGAGTTGGGCACATAGAACCTGCTATGCCTAAAGGTGGTTTTAATCCGAATCCTGATTTTAAACCAGATATGCCTAATAGATGGGTTTTTAAATATATAATGCCATCGGTAGTGCCTTTATTGCTTATTGTTATTGGTACGGTAATAAAAATGTATGCTGAATGGAGGGCTACAGAAGAAACTAAAAAAGAAATTGCTGCAAAAAAATTGTCTTCTGAATTGCAGCTTTTAAAGGCGCAATTAAATCCACATTTTTTATTTAATTCGTTAAATACAATTTATTCGTTATCTGTAAAACAATCTACAGAAACATCGGATGCGGTAATAAATCTTTCGGAGATGATGCGTTACATGTTGTATGAGGCTGATAAAGAATTAGTGCCATTAGAGAAAGAGCTTGATTATTTACATAACTATATTTATTTACAAAGGTTACGTTTGGCAAATGATCAGGAAGTTACTTCAAATATTCATGGGGATTATTATCACAAAAAAATTCAGCCCTTATTGTTTGTTTCGTTTGTAGAGAATGCTTTTAAATACGGAACCGATTTTACCGGTAAAACAAAAATTAAGATTGTTATTGGTATAAAAGACGATAGTCTTACGTTTTTCTGCGAGAATGTTATTGGTAGGGTTGATAAAGATAAAAGAAGCTCGGGGATAGGGCTTGAAAATACCAAAAGTAGGTTAAAGTTATTGTATCCAGGTACCCATGATTTAACTATAACAAATGAAAATGGTAAGTTTACAGTAAACTTATTCGTAAAATTTAATAAATCATGAAGTGTGTAATAATTGATGACGAACCCTTGGCAATAGATGTAATAAAAAGTTATTGTGAACGTATTGATTTTATTGAGATAGTAGGGGTTTTTACCAATGCTATAGATGCTCATTTAGTACTTAATAGCAAGCAAGTAGACCTTATTTTTTTAGATATAGAGATGCCACAAATAAACGGCATTGAATTTATTAACTCAATATCAAACAAACCTTTATTTATTTTTACCACGGCATATTCTGAATATGCTTTAGAAGGATTTGAGTTAAATGCGGTAGATTATTTAATGAAACCTATTCCTTATCATCGCTTTGTTAAGTCGGTGTTAAGGGCTAAGGAGATAATGAATTTTAAGAACAATCAAATTACTTCACTTATGAATACTTTTCCAGCATATGGTTCTGTTACGGAAGAACCTAAGTTAATATTTCTAAGATCTGATTACGAGAACGTAAAAGTGGAAGTTAATGATATAAAATATGTACAAGGATTAAAAGATTATCTAAAAGTAAATTTAGAAAGCACTAATAAATCAATTATAACGCTATCTAATTTTAAAGATATTTCCGAAAAACTACCGAAACATAATTTTATACGTATCCATAAATCGTACTTGGTTAACATACATCATATCAAATCTGTACAAAAGAGTCGTGTGGTTATTGGTGATGAAAAAGTACCTATTGGCGATAGTTATAAAGCAGATTTTTTCAACCGATTGGGTATTTAACACTCATTAGCACTAGTTAACTAATAATGTAAGTGTTAATTGTTTATTTTATTTCCTGAAAGACTAAACCTTTTATAAAAAAAGAAGTCTAAAGTTTATAATAAAAAAATCCTATCCAACGAGGGTTTTTGAAAATCATTTTTTTAAATATGAAAAGATATTTTGTTTACGTTATCGGATTACTAAGTTTTGTATCCGGCTATGCTCAGGAATTTCAGGGAGTAGCACAATACGAGTCTAAGACCTCATTCGATTTTGATATGGGTGATCGTAAGATTCCAGACGATATGAAAAAGCGTATGGAAGAACGCATGAAGTCTATGTTTGAGAAAACCTTTATTCTAACATTTAATAAAACGGAAGCCACTTATTTAGAACTAGAAAAGCTTGAAACGCCCGGTCAAAATGGAGGACGTCCGCGTATGCCTGGTTTTGGTGGTTCAGGGAAATATTATAAGAATATAAAAGATAATCGTTATACCAATCAAGTGGAGGTATTTGGAAAAATGTTTCTAGTAAAAGATACCTTAAATCATTTACAATGGAAACTTGAAAATGAGAGTAAAAAAATTGGTAACTACACTTGTTTTAAGGCTACAGCTGTAAAGCCTGTAGATCAGTTCGATTTTAAAAATATGCGTCCTCGAGGAAGAAGAGGTGGAGATAATAAGGAAGGTGAAGAAAATCCTGAAAAGGAAAAGGATACTACTAAAACTTCACTTTTAGATCAGATAGAAGTACCTAAAGAAATTACCATTACAGCATGGTATACCCCTGAGATACCTGTAAGCATGGGGCCTGATGAATATAACGGATTACCAGGGTTAATTTTAGAAATAAATGCTAATCGTACTACGATACTTTGTTCTAAAATAACGTTAAATCCTTCTGGAACAGAAGATATAAAAGAGCCTAGTAAAGGGAAGGAAGTATCTCAAGAAGAATTTAATGATATTATGAAGAAGAAGATGGAGGAAATGCGTGAACGTTTTAGATCTGGTGGCGGAAGACGTGGAGGTAGTCCAGGTAGAATGTTTTAATGTTTAGGTGCAGGATATTATGAGAATTTTATTAGTTATTGTTTGTAGTCTCTTTTTGGGAAGTTATAGTTATGCCCAAAATATTACGGTAAAAGGAACTGTTAAAGATGCGCAAGGAAATGTTCTTGAAATGGCAAATGTTATTGCTATTAACCAAGAAACACAAAATTTAGATGCCTTTGGTATTTCTAATACTCAAGGGTTATACAAATTGAATTTAAAGGCGGGTGCTACTTATACACTTAAAGTAACCTTTTTAGGGTATAAGGCTATTGAGGAGAGTTATACAGCCCCAACAGAAAATGTAACCAGAGATTTTATAATGGAAGAAGCAGCTAATGAGTTAGATGCTGTAGAGGTTACATATGAAATGCCTGTTACTGTAAAAGGAGATACTATAGTGTACGACTCCGATTCTTTTAGCAATGGTACCGAGAAAAAGTTAGAAGATATTCTTAAAAAGTTACCAGGAGTAGAGGTTAATGATGAAGGACAAATTGAGGTAGAAGGAAAAACGGTTACTAAGGTAATGGTGGAAGGAAAAGATTTTTTTGATGGCGACTCTAAGTTAGCTGCTCAAAATATACCTTCAAATGCCGTTGATAAAATTGAGGTGTTAAGAAACCATAATGAGGTTTCTCAGTTAAAAGGTCTTACCAATGACCAAGATAATGTGGCCTTAAATATTAAACTTAAAGAGGGGAAGAAAAATTTTTGGTTTGGAGATATTTCTGTGGCTGTCGGATTAGATGAACGCTATTTAGTGCATCCTAAACTATTCTATTACAGTCCTAAGTATAGTATTAATATTATTACGGATTTAAATAATATAGGAGAGTTACCGTTTACAATGCGAGATTACTTCAATTTTACTGGTGGCTTTAGAGACATTAATAGTAGAGGGGGTACAAGCTTTAGTGTATCGTCTAATGGGTTAGGGCTTTCTACACTACAGAATAACAGAGCTAAAGAAATTGACACTAAGTTTGGAGCAGCTAATTTTAGTTATTCTCCTACTAAAACTTGGGGTTTAAGCGGGTTCTTAATCTATTCTTATTCTAAAACAGCTTTAGAAGAACAGCGTTTTAGACGATTTGCTGATCCTAATAATACCAACAATCAATTCGGAGAAGAGGAAGATGCATATACTAATACGAATCAGAAAACGAGCTTAGGTTTGGCAAAATTCAGTTCTACGTATAAGCCTAATACCAATCTTCAATTTGATTATGATGCTTTATTAAAATTATCAGATCAGGAAGAAAGTAGAAATGTACTTTCTATTTCTAGTGTAACAGATGAGATTTATGAGAACAAAACGCAAAAACCATTGTCGTTAAATCAGAATGCAAATCTGTATTATACAATCAACGATAAAAATATTTTAGCGGTAGAGGCACAACATTTATATCAGGATGAAGATCCTTTTTATAATGCTATAAGAGAAGAACAGCCGTTTGTTGGTATTGTTCCTACAGATGATACCCAAAGCATGTACGATATTAATCAGGATAAGAGGGTTAAAACGAGCAAGCTAGATGCCAAAGTTGATTACTACTTTGTGCCCGGACCAAAAAGTAACTTAAACTTTACGCTAGGTACAACACAAAGTACTCAAAACTTTAGCTCGCATATATTCCAGATATTAGATGATGGTAGCGAGCTTGGTTTTACTGATGAAGAATTAAATAATGATGTAGATTTTACATTCTCTGATATCTATGCAGGTTTTCATTACAAAGTAATTTCAGGTAAGTTTACTTTTAACCCTGGTTTTACAGCACATGCTTACAAAGCTACTAACGAACAATTAGGTACTTCAGTATCAGATGAGTTAGTAAATGTGGTTCCTGATGTATATGTTAATTTCCAAATGAAAAAATCGCAGAGTTTACGTTTCAATTATGCTATTAATAGACAGTTTACAGATGTTAATAGTTTTGCGCAAGGTTATGTGTTTAGCAATTATAATAGTATGTATAGTGGAAACCGAGATTTAGAGAGTGCATTATATCATACGGTATCGCTTAATTTCTTTAGTTTTAATATGTTTAATTTTACCAACATATTTGCTAATGTAAGCTATAGCAAACAATTAGATGCGTTTAAAAACAGTAGTGCTATTACAGGAATTAATCAGGTGAGCTCTACCATTAATTCTAATTTTGCCGATGATAATCTTAGTTTTAATGGTCGTTACCAAAGAACCTTTTGGAAATTAAAAGTAGGTACGGGAGCTAGTGTTTCGTATTCTAAAAGAAACAATATTGTAAACCTTGAAAGAAGTATATCCGAGTCATTAACGCAAAATTACAAAGGTAGTATAGCTACTAATTTTAGAGAGGCTCCAAATTTAGAGGTAGGGTACAGTTATAGTGTTAATAACTATGATAATGCGGGTTCTAAAACCATTAACTATACAGATAAACCGTATGTGAAGTTTGATGCAGCGTTTTTGAAAGGGTTTATTTTTACAGCGGATTATGATTATTACCATTTTAAGTCCAAAGATAATACGGTTGATAATGAATATGATTTTCTTGATACTGCATTGTCCTATCAAAAATCTGGTAGTAAATGGGAATATAGTGTAGAAATAACGAACCTATTAAATACAAAAAGTTTAAATCAGGATAGTTTTAGTGACTTGTATAATACAACATCACAATACTTCATACAGCCACGTTATGTAATGTTTAAAGTGAAGTATAATTTATAGGTAAGGGTTGTATTAATAAGAGGGTTTCCTAAACACTGAGAATCAGTCGCATATTTAAAAATTATTTGACAGATTAATCTCAGTGTTTTTGATGTTATTTTTGTAGAAACAGAATAATTTTGTTAAGAAGCAAAGCCAATTCTGTTATTTTTTCTTAAAAAAAGATTAAAATATAACGTGTAAAAATACATTAGTGTGTATTTTTAATATAAAGTGTTATATTAGCGCAATAACAACCTCCCAAACTGTTGTTAATGTATTTTTTGTATTAACCCAAACCCTTAAAGGATGATTAGAAATTTTTGGAATGAAACGTGGAAACCCCTACAATTTGATGACAAGGTTTGTGAAACAGAGACCTTTAAAATCTCCAACTATGGTAGAATAATTGATTGTAGAGGAGAAGAGGAAGTGCTTGTCAAGTCTAAGTATGTAAATGGATATGAGAAATTGACGGTACGTCTTTCTCCCGATTACGTTAAGGAAAAGCAAGCAGCTACTAAAAAGAAAATTAACAAGTTTACTACACGTTATGTGCACAAATTAGTGGCAGAACATTTTCTTGAAAAAGAAGAAGGCAAGCAGTATGTAATTCATGTTAACTACATTAAGAAGGAAAACAAGGTAGAGAACCTTAAATGGGCAACTAAAAGAGAAAAAGAGTTGCATCAGTTTTCCAATCCAGAGTTTAAGAATATAGATAGAGGAGATCGTATCAAATATTCTAAACTTACCGAAGGAAGAGTTAAAATCTTAAAGAAAAAGTTATTAGACCCAAACAGAAGAACGCGTTTGAAAATTTTAGCAAAGCAATTTGGAGTGTCTGAAATGCAATTGCATAGAATTAAAACCGGTGAAAACTGGGGGCATGTAACTATTGATTAGATTGAGGTCTTATGGAAAATAGACTATAAAAAAGGTGCTTTAAATTTTTATTAAAAGCACCTTTTTTAGGTTTATTATATGTTTAATATCTTATAGCTATATGTCTTCTTTTCCAATCCATTGGGTTACATTTGGCGCCTCATAGTTACGCATCTTTTCTAAAAGATCATCTATAGTATTACTAATGACCACCATTTGTCTGTAATTAGGTTTTAAAAGCCCTTTGTTAACCATGGTATCAAAAAAAGCGATGAGTTCATCATAATACCCAGCTATGTTTAAAATACCTATTGGCTTTTTATGTAATCCTAGTTGCGCCCATGTAAGCATTTCAAATAATTCATCTAAGGTACCATAACCACCCGGTAATGTAATAACACCATCACATAGCTCGTTCATCTTTTCTTTACGTTCAAGCATGGTCTCTACTAAAATCAGTCGGTCTATACCTAAATGAGCAACTTCTTTTTGTTGTAAAAAATAAGGGAGTACTCCAGTAACATTGCCATTGTTTTCCAAAACTCCATCGGCTAATTTTCCCATCAAACCCAGTTTAGAACCACCATAGATAAGCGTTATTTTTTGTTCCGCTAAAGCAGTTCCCAGTAAGTAGGCTTGTTCTTCAAATAGAGGGTCGGTACCCGAACTAGATCCACAGAATACAACAATATTTTTCATATCAAAAAGTTTAAAGATGCTATGACATAAAGATACTTAAGAAATACGAAAAACCTCTTTTACTTTGTCAACATAATCTAATTTTTCCCAAGTAAATAACTCTACTTCTTTAGTAGTAGTATCACCGTTAGGAGCTGTAAAAACTTTAGTAATTTGCTGAGGCTTTCTTCCCATGTGTCCGTAAGCTGCAGTTTCACTGTAAATAGGATTACGTAATTTTAACCGTTGCTCAATAAAGTACGGCCTCATATCAAAAATAGAAGCAATCTTTTGAGCAATTTCTGCGTTGGTTAAATTGGTTTTATTGGTTCCGTAGGTATCAACAAAAATTCCCATAGGTTCTGCTACACCAATGGCATAACTTACCTGCACTAAAATTTCGTTGGCCACACCGGCAGCTACTAAATTTTTTGCAATATGACGGGTAGCATAAGCCGCACTTCTATCTACTTTACTAGGGTCTTTACCAGAAAAAGCACCACCACCATGCGCACCTTTACCACCGTAGGTATCTACAATAATTTTACGCCCTGTTAATCCGGTATCACCATGAGGTCCCCCAATAACAAATTTACCTGTAGGGTTTATATGGTATTTAATATCTGCGTTAAACAAATGTGCATATTGGGGATGTTTTTCAATGATGCGCGGAATTAAAATGTTGGTAATATCTTCTTTAATTTTAGCCAACATAGCCAGCTCTTCATCAAAATCATCATGTTGGGTCGAAAGAACAATAGTATCAATACGCTCTGGTTTGTTATCATCGCTGTACTGCAACGTAACCTGACTCTTAGCATCTGGGCGTAAATAAGTAATTTCTTTGTTTTCTCTTCTAAGTTCGGCAAGTTCTTGTAGTAATTTATGAGACAAATCTAATGCTAATGGCATATAATCCTCAGTCTCATTAGAAGCGTATCCAAACATAATTCCTTGGTCACCTGCCCCCTGATCTTCTTTATTAACTTTATCTACTCCTTGATTAATTTCTGTAGATTGTTCATGTATAGCCGATAATACACCACACGAATTAGCCTCAAACATGTATTCGCTTTTGGTGTAGCCAATTTTTTTAATTACTTGCCTGGCAATATCCTGTACATCCAGATAAGTAGTAGATTTTACTTCACCTGCTAAAATTACTTGTCCGGTTGTAACTAAGGTTTCACAAGCTACTTTTGATTCTGAATCAAAAGCTAAAAAATTATCTATAAGAGCATCACTAATCTGATCTGCAATTTTATCAGGATGTCCTTCGCTAACGGATTCTGATGTGAAAAAATACGACATAATCTTTCTCTATTTTAATGTTACTCACTCCGTGAGATTTTATGTTTCGGGTTGTGCCGAAAAAAATAATATTCTAGTTATAATGAAACTTTGCAAACTACATTTGGTAGTTCACTTCTTAGAGAAATAAAAAATGACCGAAAGGTTATCTAAAGAGTAGACGTGTACTGCTTTAGCATTTTTTATGGAGGTCGCAATCAGTCAAATTTATCCTCTAATGGGGCAAAGGTATGAAAACAAATATTAATAAAAACCTAATTGCGCGGAATATTTTTAGCTAAAAAAATGTAAAAATATTTGGTTTATATATTTAATATGACGTTACTTTGCATTGTTAAAAGTTCAAATACTTATTGAAGTGTTATCAAGAAAGGCGGAGGGAATAGACCCTGAGAAGCCTTGGCAACCCTTTATTCTTTTATAAAGAAGGTGCTAAATTCTACCTCGAATATACGAGAGGATAGATAACAACGAGTAATACTTTCTGTATTATTTTAGTTTTTCTTAATAACATTTTTCTGTAAGCAGCCTTTGATAAAAGGCCTTGTTTGGCTTTTGGTTTAATATTTTTTATTTAACTAAATGTAAAGAAAAATGAGCGCATTAAAATTTTCAACCAACGCCCTACATGCAGGGCATCAGGTAACCGACCATGCAGGTGCTAGAGCAGTACCTATTTACCAAACCACTTCGTATGTATTTAATGATACCGAGCATGCGGCTAATGTATTTGGTTTGGCTGAACCAGGATTCATCTATACCCGATTAAACAATCCTACAAATGATGTTTTAGAGCAACGTTTGGCAGCTCTTGAAGGAGGTGTTGGTGCGGTAGTTACTGCATCGGGGACGGCTGCAATTACTACTACATTATTAACTTTGCTAAAAGCAGGAGATCATATTGTGGCATCTACCAGTTTATATGGTGGTACGTATAATCTTTTAAATGTTACTTTGCCAAGATTAGGGATTACCACCACCTTTGTAGATCCTGATAATCCTGAAAATTTTGAAAAGGAAGTACAGGAGAATACCCGTGCTTTTTTTGCAGAAAGTTTAGGAAATCCGAAACTGGATGTGTTAGATCTTGAAGCTATATCTTCTATAGCAAAGGCTGCTGGAGTACCTTTTATTGTGGATAATACAGTGGCTACACCTTATCTCTTAAAGCCTATTGAATATGGTGCCGATATTGTAATTCATTCGTTGACTAAATATATTGGGGGGAATGGCACTTCTTTAGGCGGTGTTATTATTGATGGTGGTAATTTTAAATGGGATAACGGTAAGTTTCCGGAGTTTACAGAACCCTCTCCAGGCTATCACGGTCTTAAATTGTATGAAGCAGTAGGGAATCTTGCATTTATTGTAAAAATTAGAGTTGAGGGTTTACGTGATTTAGGAGCAGCTTTAAGTCCGTTTAATGCATTCCAAATAATACAAGGGTTAGAGACCTTGCCTTTGCGTATTAAAAAACATAGTGAGAATGCTTTGGAGTTGGCACAATGGTTAGAAGATCAGCCACAAGTGGCTTGGGTAAATTATCCGGGATTAGTCTCATCTAAATATCATAGCCTAAGTGGAAAGTATTTGTCTGAAGGACAAAGCGGTATTGTAACCTTTGGTTTAGAAGGGGGCTATGATGCAGCTAAAAAAGTAGCAGATGAAACAACATTATTTTCGTTATTAGCGAATATTGGAGATACCAAATCTCTTATTATACATCCTGCGAGTACTACGCATCAACAGTTGACAGATGAACAACAGGTAACAACCGGAGTAACTAAAGACTTAATTAGATTGTCGGTAGGGTTAGAAGATATTACAGACCTTAAAGCCGAATTGGAAACTATTTTTAAAACGATATAATATTATATATAGTGTCAAATACATTGCATACCATCCAGCTTGCATCTTTTGTAACTGAAGGGGGGAACTTTTTTAATGACCTTCCTTTAAGTTACCAACATTTTGGTCAGCCTATTGGTGCTGCACCCGTGGTATTGGTAAACCATGCTTTAACTGGAGACTCTAATGTTTCGGGGCCTAATGGTTGGTGGAGTTCACTTATTGGAGAAGGGAAAAGTATAGATACCGATACGTATACCGTACTTAGCTTTAATATTCCCGGAAATGGATACGACGGTTTTGTAATAGAAGATTATAAGGCTTTTATAGCTAGAGATGTAGCTCGTGTTTTCTTAGCAGGATTAGAACAATTAAAGGTAACACATTTATATGCTTTAATTGGAGGTTCTTTAGGAGGAGGTATTGCCTGGGAAATGAGTTGTATTCAAACAGATATTTCAGATCATTTGATAACCATAGCAACTGATTGGAAGGCCACCGACTGGCTTATTGCAAATTGCCAGATTCAGGAACAAATATTACAGAATTCTAATAATCCGGTGCACGATGCGCGTATGCATGCTATGTTATGTTACAGAACTCCGGAGTCGTTTAAGGCAAAGTTTCAGCGAAGCACCAATGCAGAGTTAAAGATATTTAATGTAGAGAGCTGGTTATTGCATCATGGAGCTAAGTTGCAAGAACGTTTTCAATTGTCTGCTTATAGATTAATGAATCAGCTTTTAAAAACAATTGATGTAACTAGAGATAGAGAAAATATAACAGCCGTATTTAACAGTATTAAAGCAGCGATACATATTGTAGGGGTAGATTCTGATTTGTTTTTTTCGGCTGAAGAAAATAGGGATACCTACCGTAAGCTGGCACAAACCAAGAGCAATGTTACCTATGGCGAAATTAAATCGGTACATGGACACGACGCTTTTTTAATAGAATTTGAACAACTAGAAAAATTGATCAGTAAGGTGTTTCCGTCACCTAAATATAAAAGAATGAAAGTAGTAAAATTTGGAGGGAAGTCATTGGCAAATGGCGAGGGATTAGCGAATACATTAGAAATTATTAATGAGCGTGTAGCTGCTAAAGAGCGTATTGCAGTTGTGGTGTCTGCAAGAGGTAAGGCAACAGATCAGTTAGAGCGTATGCTGTATAGAGCTGCTCTTGGTAAAAATATAGAGGAAGATTTTGAAAAGTTTAAACAATATCAGCTACTAGTTACAGATGTAGATATTAATGAAGAACTTGCTACTTTACATAAGATATTTGAAGGGGTTACGCTACTAAGAGATTACAGCGAAAAAGTAAAAGATCAGGTATTGTCTCAAGGAGAAATTATTGCTGGGAAAACCATAGCTAAATTGTTAAATGATAAAGGGGTTGCTGCTAATTTTGCAGATAGCAGAACATTGCTGGTGACCGATAATACCTTTGGGAATGCACAACCTAATCATTCTTTATCTAAAGAAAAGGTAGTAGCATACTTTAACGAGCACAGAGATGCGGTACAAATTGTAACCGGATTTATTGGGGCTACTAAAGAAGGAGAAACCACTACATTGGGTAGAAACGGAAGTAATTACACCGCTTCTTTATTAGCCAATTATTTAGATGCTGAGGAGTTACAAAATTATACGCATGTAAATGGTATTTACACTGCCAACCCCGATTTAGTAGCTGATGCCGAAATAATAAAAGAACTTTCGTATGAAGAGGCCAATGAATTGGCCAATTTTGGGGCAAACATATTACATGCAAAAACCATTATACCGTTAATAGAAAAGAACATTCCGTTGCGTATTTTAAATACGTTTGATACGGAAAATCAAGGTACAACAATTCACTCTAATGCGCCGTCACAAGGAATCAGATCGGTGTCTACTTTTCAAAATGTTGCTTTAATTAACTTAGAAGGTAGAGGGCTACTTGGAAAAGCGGGTGTAGATGCACGTATTTTTAAAGCACTTGGGGCTAAACAAATTAGTGTAAGTATCATTTCGCAGGGTTCTTCAGAACGTGGAATAGGGTTGGTAGTGGATTCTAAAGATGCCTTTGAGGCTAAAAAAGCATTAGAGCTTGAGTTTGAAAATGACTTCTATACCAACGATGTAAGTGAAGTGTATGTAAATACCGATGTATCTGTTATTTCTATTGTGGGACAAGAGTTAGCTACTTTTAATAAACCCTATGATGCCTTAATTAAAAACCAGATTGTTCCGTTGTTACTTAATAATACAGTAACTGGTAAGAATGTTAGTTTGGTAGTGAAACGTTCACAGGTAACCAAAGCAATTAATATAATTCATGGGGAAATATTCGGTATTTCTAAAAAAGTAAATTTAGTACTATTTGGTCATGGTACGGTTGGTGGTACCTTGATAGATCAGGTGTTAAATGCACGTGAGAGTATTTTAGAGCGTAAAGGGTTAGCCGTGAATATTGTGGCTATTCTAAATTCTAAAAAAATACTATTTAGTGCTAACGGAGTAACAGGAGACTGGAAAACTCAACTAGCGGAAAGTACGATTGCTAATAATGGTTTACAAGGATTGTTTGAATTGATAGATAATTCGCATTTAGGAAACCTGATTGCAGTAGATTCTACTGCTAATAAAGACTTTGTTGCTAATTATATTCCTTTAGTAGAAAACGGATTTGATTTAGTGTCTGCTAATAAGATAGCTAATACGATTTCATTAGATTTTTATAAAGAGCTGCGTGATGTATTAAACAAATACCAGAAGAAGTATTTATACGAAACAAATGTAGGTGCCGGATTGCCTTTGATTGATACCATTAGTTTATTGCATAATTCAGGTGAAAATATTACGCGTATTAATGGGGTGTTTAGTGGTACATTAAGTTATTTGTTCAATACGTTTTCTGAAAGTGATGCGCCATTCAGTGAGGTGTTACAAACGGCTATTGATAGTGGCTATACAGAACCAGACCCAAGAGACGATTTAAGTGGGGTAGATGTGGGTAGAAAATTGCTGATTTTAGCTAGAGAGTTAGACTTGGCAAATGAGTTTGAAGATGTAAAGATTCAGAATTTAATACCTGAAAATTTACAAGATACTACGGTATCAGAGTTTTTAGGAAGGCTAGCAGAGTTGAATCCGGTATTTGAAGCAATTAAAAAGAACCAGAAGCCTGGACATGTATTGCGTTATGTTGGCGATTTACATGGAGACTTATTTAAGGATGATGGAGCAAAGCTAGATGTAAAATTGGTGTCGGTGCCTAAAGAAAGTGCTTTAGGACAAGTTAAAGGATCCGATTCTATTTTTGAAATATATACGGAGTCTTATGGAGAGCACCCTATTGTAATTCAGGGGGCAGGTGCAGGAGCAGCAGTAACGGCAAGGGGTGTCTTTGGTGATATTTTAAGATTAGCTGAAAAAAATATTCACTAATTTAGAAGCATTAAACAGTAGTCATGAGTGATAGAAGTTATAAGTTTGAAACAGAAGCTGTTAGAACGCAGTTAGAGAGAAGTCAATTTTCAGAACATAGTACACCGTTATATTTAACATCAAGTTTTGTGTTTGATGATGCTGAAGATATGCGTGCTTCATTTGCAGAAGAGAAAAGTAAAAACTTATATAGTAGGTTTAGCAACCCAAATACAAGCGAGTTTGTAGAGAAAATATGTAAGATGGAAGGTGCTGAGGCAGGTTATGCCTTCGCTACCGGTATGGCGGCTGTGTATAATACCTTGGCGGCCTTATTAAGTGCGGGAGATCATATAGTTTCTGCAAGTAGTGTATTTGGGTCTACCCATTCATTATTTAAAAAGTATTTGCCAAAGTGGAATATAGAAACTTCATATTTTAAGGTGAACGAACCAGAAACTATAGAAAGTTTTATTCAGCCAAATACAAAAATTTTATATGCTGAAACCCCTACCAATCCGGCAATAGATATTCTAGATTTAGAATTGTTGGGTAACATCGCTAAAAAGCATGATCTTATTTTGGTGATAGATAATTGTTTTGCAACTCCTTACATTCAAAACCCAATTAAATACGGTGCAGACTTAGTAGTACACTCAGCTACTAAGTTAATTGATGGCCAAGGTAGAGTATTAGGGGGAGTAGCTGTTGGGAGAGCCGATTTAATTAGAGAAATTTATTTGTTTAGTCGTAATACAGGGCCAGCAATGTCCCCGTTTAATGCGTGGGTATTGTCAAAGAGCTTAGAGACTTTATCGGTACGAATTGAAAAGCATTGTGAAAATGCGTTAAAGGTAGCACAGTTTTTAGAAGGACACCCTGCAGTTTCTTCGGTTAAGTACCCATTTTTGCCATCGCATCCACAGTATAAAACGGCTATGAAGCAAATGAAATTAGGGGGTAATATTGTGGCTTTTGAAATTAAAGGAGGTATTGAAACAGGTAGGGCGTTTTTAAATAAAATTAAGATGTGTTCGCTATCTGCAAACCTCGGAGATACCCGTACAATTGTAACCCATCCTGCTTCTACAACGCATAGCAAACTTTCTGAAGATGAGCGTTTAGCGGTAAGTATTACAGATGGTTTAGTAAGAACTTCTATAGGCTTGGAACATGTAGATGATATAATCTATGATATAAATCAGGCTTTATCCTAAAAAAATAAGTTAAAATCGCATACATTAAAATTAATTTATGTAGGTTTGTATAGTAATCTACTAGTCCTATAGATTACTATACAAAAAGAAAAAGAAGTATGAAAGTAGCAGAAGACATTTTACATTACAATGAGATTCTTAAAAGGAAAACTCCAAACGAAATAGTGGAGTGGGTTTTAAGTTTTGCACAACGACCTGTTATTACTAGTAATTTTGGGCCGTATTCGTCATCGTTATTACATTTAGTATCAGATGTAATTAGCAATATTCCTGTAATTTGGTGTGATACCGGTTTTAATACCGATGCTACCTATATGCACATAGAAAAAACCATTAAGCAGTTAAGGTTAAATGTAAAGAAATATGAGCCTGCACTGTCTAAGTCATTTATAAGTTATTACTACGGAGTTCCTGAGCCTGAGAATGAGAAACATAAATTGTTTACAGAAATAGTAAAGTTAGAGCCTTTTAGAAGAGCTATGAATGAGCATAAGCCTGATGTTTGGTTTTCAAATATCAGACAGTCTCAAACTCCTCATAGAGCTTCTTTAGATATTTTAAGTTTTACTAATGATGGCGTGCTAAAGGTGAGTCCGTTCTTTTATTATAATAATAAGGAAATCTATGAGTACATTCAGGAACATCAATTAACAAATGAGTTTAATTATTTTGACCCTACCAAGGTGTATTCCAACAGAGAGTGTGGTATTCATTTAAGATAAAAATCTAATTATATAGTGTAGAAAATAGAACAGATAGGAAACGTCTGTTTTATTTTTAATTATAAAATAATTTAATCTATAGGTTTAGTAGAATATGAGAAGTTTTAGAACAGAAATAGAAAATCCGGTAGTTGAAAAAGACATTATAGAATTAGAAAAGAAAATACGTCTTTTTAAAGAAGGGAAGGTAGATGAAGAACGATTCAGAAGTTTGCGTTTGGCTAGAGGTGTATATGGACAACGTCAACAGGGAGTTCAAATGGTACGTATTAAATTGCCGTATGGTAAGGTGACAGGAGATCAGTTGTTGCGTATTGCAGATGTATCTGATGAATACTCTACGGGTAGATTGCATATTACTACACGTCAAGATATCCAAATTCATTATGTAAGTTTAGATAGAACCCCTGAGTTATGGGCAGAACTAGAGAAAAGTGATGTAACCTTGAGAGAGGCTTGTGGGAATACGGTTAGAAATGTTACAGCAAGTGAGATTGCAGGAATAGATACAGACGAACCTTTTGATGTATCACCTTATGCGCATGCTGTTTTTCAGTTCTTTTTAAGAAATCCGGTGTGTCAGGAAATGGGACGAAAGTTTAAAATGGCGTTCTCGTCTTCTGACAAAGATTCTGCTTTGTCGTTTATTCATGATTTAGGGTTTATTCCGAAGCTGAAAGATGGAGAAAGAGGATTTAAGGTGTTGTTAGGGGGCGGACTAGGTTCGCAACCTAATCATGCTGAATTGGTACATGATTTTTTACCTTCTGAAAAATTAATACCGTTTATAGAGAGTGTATTGCGTGTTTTTGATAGACACGGAGAACGTGCTAAACGTTTAAAAGCCCGAATGAAGTTTTTGGTGCAAGGGATAGGATTAGAAGCTTTTCTGCAATTGGTAGAAGAGCAGCAATTAGCATTATCGTATCAAACATATTCGATACATACAGATGATTTTGAAAAGGATTATGGGGTATTGAATAAGATTACCGTTCCGGAAGTAAGCATAGACGATGAAGCAGGGTATAAGGCTTGGTTACAAACGAATGTGTTACCGCAAAAACAAGATGGGTTTTATGCGATTGGTATTAAGGTAAAACTAGGCGATTTCTATACCGATAAAGCCAGAAAGTTAGCTGAATTAGTTAAAAAATATGCTAGTAATGAACTTCGTTTATCACTACGCCAAAACATTTTAATACGCGATGTAAAAGAGGAGTTATTGCCTTTTTTCTACAGCCAATTAGCCGAGCTTGGGTTTACCAGCTTAGGGTATAATTCTACAGTAGATATAACCGCTTGTCCGGGAACTGATACCTGTAATTTAGGAATTGCCAGTAGTACAGGAATTGCCGATGTATTAGGTGATGTGTTGGTGAATGAATATCCTGAGTATTTAAATAATAAAGACATAACTATAAAGATTAGTGGTTGTATGAATGCCTGTGGGCAACACAATATGGCGCAGATTGGTTTTCAGGGAATGTCTATTCGTCAAGGAAAATTAGTAGCACCGGCTTTACAAGTATTACTGGGTGGAGGTGTATTAGGAGATGGCTCCGGTAGATTTTCAGATAAAGTAATCAAAATTCCTTCTAAAAGAGGACCGCAAGCTTTGAGGGTTCTGTTAGATGATTTTAAAGCAAATGCAAAAGATGAATCTTTTCTAAATTATTATAATAAACAAGGTAAGAAATACTTTTACGATTTTCTGAAACCTTTATCGGAAACCGACAATTTGGTAGCGGATGACTTTGTAGACTGGGGGCATTCGAAGGCATATGTACAAGAAGTGGGTATAGGGGAGTGTGCTGGCGTTGTAGTAGACCTAATAGCTACGCTGTTATTTGAAGTAGAAGAAAAATTAGAAAATGCCAAAAATGCTTTAGAAAGCAATGCCTATGCCGATAGTATTTACCATTCCTATACAGTGATTGTAAATGCAGCTAAAGCATTGTTGCTTGCTGAGAACGTAAAAACAAATACTCAGGCAGGTATAATAAAACAATTTGAAGAATTGTTTGGAGATCAAATAACGTTGGAAGTTCCGTTTTCGAAGTTTGTATATCAGATAAATAAAAATGAACCTACTGAAAGTTTTGCTAAGAAATATGTTGCCGATGCAACTTTATTTTATAAAAAGGTAGATGCTTTTAGAAAAAAACAGATAGAACATGAAGTTGGCAAGTAACCCAAAATTAACCGTAGTAGGTGCCGGCCCTGGTGATGCAGATTTAATAACCTTAAAGGCTGTAAAGGCATTGCAAAATGCAGCTGTTATATTGTATGATGCCTTAGTGAACAAAGAATTATTGGAGTATGCAGAAGGAGCAGAACAGATATATGTAGGGAAACGTAAAGGGTGTTATGCATATCAGCAAGAGCAAATAAATCAGTTAATTGTACACCGTGCTTTAACTAAAGGTCATGTAGTACGTTTAAAAGGAGGCGATCCGTTTATTTTTGGTCGCGGGGCAGAGGAGATGGAATATGCTGCAGGGTATGGTGTAGAGGTAGCAATGGTGCCGGGTATTTCTTCTTCGTTAGCAGTGCCTGCTTATCAAAATATTCCGTTAACCAAACGTGGTAGTGCAGAGAGTTTTTGGGTAATTACAGGAACTACCAAATCACATAATATTTCTAATGATGTAGCTCTTGCGGCTAAATCTACAGCAACAGTAGTGATTTTAATGGGTATGAGTAAGCTGTCTAAAATAATGGAACTATTCAAAGAAGAAGGGAAACAAGATTTACCTGTAGCGATTATTCAAAATGGTACTACCGAAGATGAAAAAATAGGGGTAGGAACTGTTAATACAATTGAACAAGTGGTTGCAGAAAACGATTTAAGCAATCCTGCTATTATTGTGTTGGGAGAAGTTGTAAATCATAGATATAGGTTACATACTATATGTGTGCAAGCAGCAAATAATAGTTTAAAGGTGGCTGTTTAAAATGGGAAATAAGAAAGCTATGGAAAAGAACGAATTATATCCCATTTTTTTAAAGGTACATGTATTACATGTAACCATTGTAGGAGGCGGATGGGTTGGACTAGAAAAGGTAGGTTTTCTTTTAAAGTCTAGCCCAAACGCAAACGTGAAAATGGTAGCCTTGGAATTTTCAGAGCGTGTGAAAGAACTGGTCGAAGAGCATAATGTGCAATTAGTACAAAAGGCGTATGAGAAGACAGATCTTCAAGGAAGTCAGTTGGTTATAGCGGCTACAAATGATGAGCAGGTAAATATTAGCGTGTATAATGATGCAAAAGAGAAAAACATTTTAGTAAATGTGGCTGATAATCCTCCGTACTGCGATTTTTATATGGGCGGTATTGTAACCAAAGGGAATGTGAAAATAGCCATTTCTACTAACGGGAAGTCACCTACCACCGCCAAACGTTTGCGCCAATTTTTTGAAGAGGTATTGCCTGATGATATTAATAAACTGGTAGAAAATTTAAATAGCTACCGGAAAAGTTTGAAAGCCGATTTTGAATCGAAAGTAGAGCATCTGAATACCTTAACAGAATCATTGATAAAGAAATAAATAAAAGACGGTTACCACCAATGGCCGTAGATACATATTAGTAAGTATGATAAAGACAGATATTTTAATTATTGGAGCAGGACCAACAGGACTATTTACGGTGTTTGAAGCTGGATTATTAAAATTAAAATGCCATTTAATTGATGCCTTACCACAGCCGGGAGGTCAGTTGGCTGAATTATATCCAAAAAAACCTATTTATGATATTCCGGGGTTTCCAGAAGTATTAGCGGGAGATTTAGTAGATAACCTCTTAGAACAAGGAAAGCAGTTTAAACCAGGGTTTACCCTTGGGGAACGGGCAGATAGTATACAAAAATTAGAAGACGGTACTTTTATTGTAACCACCAATAAAGGAACCAAACACCATGCACCTGTAGTGGCCATTGCAGGAGGGCTAGGAAGTTTTGAACCGAGAAAACCAATACTTGAGCATCTCGATTTTTATGAAGAGAATGGAGTAGAATACTTCGTGAAAAATCCGGAACAATATAGAGATAAAAGAGTGGTAATTGCTGGAGGAGGTGATTCTGCATTGGACTGGAGTATTTATTTAGCAGATATTGCCAGTGAAGTAACCTTGGTACATAGAAGAAATGAATTTAGAGGCGCCTTAGATTCTGTAGAAAAAGTACAAGAACTAAAGCACTTAGGAAAAATAAGTTTAATTACACCTGCAGAGGTAACCGGTTTAAGAGGTACAGATACGCTAGAGGCATTAGTAATTAATGTAGATGGAGAAGAACAATTAGTGGAAACCGATTATTTCATTCCATTATTTGGATTGTCTCCTAAATTGGGACCTATTGGTGAATGGGGATTAGAAATTGAAAAAAATGCTATTAAGGTAGATAATGCCTTAGATTATCAAACTAATATTCCGGGGCTATTTGCTATAGGTGATGTGAATACCTATGAAGGTAAACTAAAGCTTATTTTATGTGGTTTCCACGAGGCAACTTTAATGTGTCAAACCGCTTATAAAATTATTAACCCCGGTAAAAAATACATGCTTAAGTATACTACAGTAAGTGGTGTAAATGGTTTTGACGGAACCAAGAAGCAAGCGCCGAAACCGGTGGTACAGGCAATAGTTTAAGTAGTTACATACATATATTTTAATTAATAAGCGTTCATAATTTGTTTTTATGAACGCTTTGCCGTTTCTTTGCGGTGTTCTTTAATAGTATGTTGTTATCACGAAAGGCAGAGGGACTAGACCCGTTGAAGCCTTGGCAACCCTACACTTGTAGAAGGTGCTACATTCTACCGTATTTATGTACGGACAGATAACTCGGAGTAAACCAACCTTTCACGATAACATCTTATACCAGTTTCAGACACCATTTTTAAGACGGTATGCCTTTTAAGGTATACTAAAATAGTTAGATGATTTAATTGATATAGTATAAAATGAGCAGGATTGAAGAGGCGTTACAGAAACGTATTTTAGTATTAGATGGAGCCATGGGAACCATGCTGCAACGCTTTAAATTTGAAGAAGAAGATTTTAGAGGAGAACGATTTAAAGATTTTGCGCATCCTCTAAAGGGAAATAATGACTTGCTTTCTATTACACAACCCGAAGCAGTAAAGTCGGTTCATAAAGAGTATTTTGAGGCAGGTGCAGATATTGTAGAAACCAATACATTTTCTGGTACTACCATTGGTATGGCAGATTACCATATGGAAGATTTGGTCTATGAGTTAAACTATCAATCGGCTAAAATAGCTAAAGAAGTTGCTGATGAGATATCTGCTAAAGAGCCAGAGAAACCTCGTTTTGTAGCAGGTTCAATTGGTCCTACTAACAGAACCGCCAGTATGAGTCCAGATGTAAATGATCCAGGATATAGAGCGGTAACTTTTGATGGGTTAAAAACGGCCTACAAGCAACAAGTTGAGGCTTTAATAGATGGTGGAGTAGATTTATTATTGGTAGAAACCATTTTTGATACCCTAAATGCAAAAGCAGCTTTGTTTGCTATAGAAGAGGTAAAGGAGGAAAGAGCCGTAACTACTCCAGTCATGGTGTCAGGTACCATTACAGATGCTTCTGGTAGAACGTTATCAGGGCAAACTGTAGAAGCTTTTTTAATTTCAATATCGCATATTCCTATTTTAAGTGTTGGATTTAACTGTGCTTTGGGAGCAGATCAATTACAACCTTATTTAAAGAGATTAGCTCAGAATACAGAAGCAGCCGTTTCTGCGCATCCTAATGCTGGGTTACCAAATGCCTTTGGCGAATATGACCAGACACCAGCGCAAATGCAAGAGTTGATACGCTCTTATATGGATGAGCATTTAGTGAATATTATTGGGGGATGTTGTGGTACCACACCAGACCATATTAAGCTAATTGCTGAATTGGCGACTGAGTATAAACCAAGAACTTTTGCAGAAGTATCGAAATAATGAAGATAGAAGAAACAAAATATCTAAAACTATCAGGCTTAGAACCTTTAGTGGTAACCCCTGAGAGTAATTTTATAAATGTAGGAGAACGTACGAACGTAACGGGGTCTCGTAAGTTTTTACGATTAATAAAAGAAGAGCAGTACGATGAAGCACTGGATATTGCCAGGAATCAGGTAGAGGGTGGTGCTCAGATTATTGATATAAACATGGACGAAGGAATGTTAGATGGCGTATATGCCATGACAAAATTCCTAAATCTGATTGCTGCAGAACCAGATATTGCCAGAGTGCCTGTAATGATTGATAGCTCTAAATGGGAGATTATTGAAGCTGGATTAAAAGTAGTACAAGGAAAAGGGGTGGTAAACTCCATTTCGCTTAAAGAAGGGGAAGCTTTGTTTATAGACCATGCCAAAAAAATTAAGCGTTACGGGGCTGCTGTTATTGTAATGGCGTTTGATGAGGTTGGTCAGGCAGATACATATGAGCGTAGAATAGAGATTTGTAAAAGATCGTACGATATATTGGTGGATAAAGTAAAGTTTGCTCCACAGGATATCATTTTTGATCCGAATATATTTCCGGTGGCCACAGGGATGGAAGAGCATCGTAAAAATGCACTTGATTTCTTTAGAGCTACCCAATGGATTAGAGAAAATTTACCACATGCGCATGTTTCAGGTGGGGTGAGTAATGTATCGTTTTCTTTTAGAGGTAATAATACGGTACGGGAAGCCATGCATGCAGCATTTCTATATCATGCCATTCAGCATGGAATGACCATGGGAATTGTGAATCCAGAAATGATCGAGGTATATGATCAGGTTGATAAGGAACTTTTGACCTATGTAGAAGATGTACTGCTAGACAGAAAAGACGATGCTACTGAACGACTTTTGGAATATGCTGAAAGTATTAAAGGTGATGGTAAGGTAATTGCCAAACAAGCGCAAGAATGGCGTAGTGGTTCTATTCAGGAACGAATTATACATGCATTGGTAAAAGGATTAGATGAGTTTATTGAAGTTGATGTAGAAGAAGCCAGACAAGAAGTTGCTAAACCTATTATGGTGATTGAGCAACATTTAATGAATGGTATGAATGTAGTAGGCGATTTGTTTGGTAGTGGAAAAATGTTCTTACCACAGGTGGTAAAGTCGGCCAGAGTAATGAAAAAAGCAGTGGCTTATCTTTTACCATTTATAGAGGAAGAAAAACGCCCTCCGGTCCCCAAAGGGGGAGTAAAACCTACTTCATTTTGGGAAACTGCGGATCCTCTGAATTATGGTCTATTAAAGGAGTTTGTTAAGGGATTAAGATATCAAGAGCCAACAGAAGCAGAAACAATTCTATGGGAATACTTAGAGAATAAACAACTTGAAGGATATAATTTTAGAAGACAACATATTATAGGAAACTATATTGCGGATTTTGTTTGCTTGAAAGAAAATTTAATTATTGAAGTTGATGGTTTAATTCATCAGTTACCTGAAAATAAAATAAGTGATGAAGAAAGAATAAAATGGTTAAATTCTCAGGGATATCATGTTCTTCGATTTACTAATGAAGAAGTAATAGGTGCTATTGATACAGTTTTACAAAGAATTTTGCGCGGTCTACAAGCTCCCCTGTCTGGGGCGAGGGGGGCTGGTAAAGTATTAATGGCTACCGTAAAAGGAGATGTACATGATATTGGTAAAAATATTGTATCGGTGGTATTGGCCTGTAACAATTTTGAGATAATTGATTTAGGGGTTATGGTACCACCTGAAAAAATTATAGAAACCGCACAGCGTGAGCAGGTGGATATTATTGGGTTAAGTGGACTAATAACGCCGTCTTTAGATGAGATGGTGTATCTAGCTAAGGAATTAGAACGTTTAAATATTAGCATTCCGGTAATGATTGGTGGCGCCACTACTAGTAGAGCACATACGGCTGTGAAAATAGCTCCTGAATATAAGGATGCTATTGTACACGTAAACGATGCATCAAGAGCCGTAACTGTAGCAAGTAGTTTATTGCAACCTGATACCAAAGCAGGATATACTAAAAATATACGAGAAGAATACGATAAACTAAGAGAAGGCTATTTAAATAGAAGTAGAGAAAAGAATTTCTTAAGTATTTCAGATGCCAGAAAAAATAAGTTTCCGATAGATTGGGATGCTTATGTACCTTTAAAGCCTAATTTTATTGGGGTAAAGCAAATAAAAGTATCCTTATCAGAACTAGTACCTTATTTTGACTGGACACCATTTTTCCAATCTTGGGAGTTACATGGAAAGTTTCCTGAAATCTTAGAAGATAAAATAGTAGGAGAACAAGCTACCTCATTATATGCCGATGCTCAGAGTTTATTAAAGCAAATTATAACAAAGAAATGGTTTACTGCAAAAGGCATAGTAGGTATATTTCCTGCTAATCAGGTAAACGATGACGACATCTTGGTAAAGGATGAAAACGGTGAAGAGCTTGCTACGTTTTTAACGTTACGGCAACAATCGCAAAAAACGAAAGGGGCTCCAAACATTGCCTTAGCAGATTTTGTGATTCCGGAGGATAAAGGAGTTACTGATTATGTTGGTTGTTTTTGCGTAACTGCTGGTTTTGGAGTAGATGAAAAGGCAAAAAGTTATGAAGAAGCTTTAGATGACTATAACAGCATTTTAGTAAAGGCATTAGGAGATCGTTTTGCGGAGGCCTTTGCGGAGTATTTGCACGAACGTGTACGTAAAGAAATTTGGGGATACGATGCTCGCGAAGAATTAACCAATTACGATTTAATTAAAGAAAAGTATGCAGGAATTAGACCTGCACCAGGGTATCCTGCTTGTCCGGATCACTTAGAGAAACCAACTATTTGGAAACTTCTACAGGTAGAGGAGCAAATAGGGGTAACGCTTACCGAGAGTATGGCTATGTGGCCTGCAGCTTCGGTATCAGGTTATTATTTTGCGAACCCTAGTAGCAGGTATTTTGGTTTAGGCAAAATAAAACAAGATCAGGTAGCAGATTATGCTAAAAGAAGAGGTGTTTCTTTAGAAACGGCACAAAAATGGTTGGCACCTAACATAGCCGATTCATAGTAATAATTATAGTTAACCGCACAAAATACGGTAATGAAAGTAACAGAACATATAGCGAAGGCAAGCGGGAAAACATTATTTTCTTTTGAAATTATTCCGCCACAGAAAGGAAGTAGTATTGAAGAATTATATGAGAATATAGATCCGTTAATGGAGTTTAAGCCTCCTTTTATTGATGTAACCACTTCACGAGAAGAGTATATTTATATTGAGCGCGAAAAAGGGTTGGTAGATAGAAAAATTACCAGAATGCGTCCGGGTACTGTGGGTATTTGCGCTTCTATTAAACATAAGTACAATGTAGATACCGTACCGCATGTATTGTGTGGAGGGTTTACCAAAGAAGAAACAGAGTACCTATTAGTAGATTGTCATTATTTGGGAATTGAAAATGTAATGGCGCTAAGAGGAGATGCCATGAAGGAGCAAAAATATTTTGAACCCACAAAGGGAGGTAATGCTTTTGCATCGGAATTGGTAGCACAGATAAGCAATCTAAACAAAGGAAAGTATTTACACGATGTTATTGAAACCAATAACTGTTCTGATTTTTGTATTGGGGTAGCTGGTTATCCTGAAAAGCATATGGAAGCTCCATCTCTAAATTACGATTTAAAATGGTTAAAAGCAAAGGTAGATGCCGGAGCCGATTATGTGGTAACCCAAATGTTTTTTGATAATCAGAAGTTTTTTGAGTTTGTAAACAAAGCACGAGAAATGGGGATTAATGTACCTATTATTCCGGGTATAAAACCGATGGCCACCAAGCGTCATTTACAATTATTACCACAGGTGTTTAAAATAGATTTACCTGAAGATTTAATTGATGCAGTAACTGATTGTAAAAATAATGCAGAGGTAAGACAAGTAGGGATTGAATGGACTATTCAGCAATCTAAAGAATTAATGGATTTTGGAGTGCCTGTACTGCATTATTATTCGATGGGTAAATCGGATAACATAAAGGCCATTGCAGAAGCCATTTTTTAATAACCGATTAATTTACAATATGATAAAAGCCACCACCTTGGTGGCTTTTTTGTATGATTTTTTTAGTGCGATTTCAGAATTTATTTATTTTTGGACGGATTTAAATACATGAAGCAAATTCTCCCGATATTCTTATTCGTTTTTGGAATGGTGTTTTCTCAAGAAAATACCGGAAGCTATAGTATTGATGCTTCATATTTCTATGGGAATATTCCTAGACATAGTACTAGTATATCACATTTGATCACTGGTCATCCAGAGGGTGTCGCTTTAAGTTTTAGTGCTAAAACATTTGGGGCAGAAGAATGGGAACAACGGTTTAATTATCCTGATTATGGAATAACTCTTATCTATACCGATTTAAAAAATGAATATTTAGGAGATAATACTTCTGTATATGGTCATTATAGTTTTTACTTTTTAAAAAGAAACTTAATGTTACGATTAGGCGAAGGATTGGCCTATTGTAGTAATCCGTATGATAAGGAAACTAATTACCGAAACTCCGCCTTTGGATCTACCTTCGTAACTTCAACTTTTTTACAGATTAATTATAAGAAAGAGAAGTTAATAGATAACCTTGGGTTAGAAGCAGGTTTGTTCATGATTCATTATTCTAATGGTAATTTTAAAGCACCAAATACGAGTGTAAACGTATTAACTTTCAATGTTGGAGTAACCTATAGCATTGCCGGAACAGAACAAGAATATATAAAAACCGTTAGCGATAATAAGTTTACAGAACCTATAAAACTAAATATGGTTTTTAGATCGGGTGTTAACATGAGTGATATTATAGGTAGTGGGCAGTATCCATTTTACGTAGGTTCTGTGTATGCAGATAAGCGCTTAAGTAAATTAAGTGCGGTACAGTTAGGAACCGATGTTTTTTTCTCTAAGTTTTTAGAAGAGTATATAAAATATAAGAGTATTGCTTATCCTGATGAAGGTATTAAAGGAGATGAAGATTACAAGAGAGCAGGTGTTTTGGTGGGGCATGAATTGTTTATGAATAGATTGTCGTTACTAACCCAAATAGGTTTTTATGTGTATAATCCGATTGATTATGAAAGCGGAATGTATCAAAGGGTCGGATTAAATTATCATATCAATAAAACGGTTTTTGCAGGGCTTACCCTAAAAACACATGCGGCACAAGCAGAAGCTGTGGAGTTTGCTTTAGGAGTTCGATTATAACTATATGAAAAATATAAGCTACATAATAATAGTGTTCTGGTTGCTTTTGGGATGTAATTCTGAAAGTACAGGAGATTGTTTTCAAACTACTGGGGGCATTATACAACAAGAAGTAGCTATTTCAGGATTTTCTGAGATTGAAATTAATGAAGGTATTAGTTTGTACCTTACACAAGGTACTACGGAAAGTGTACTTATAGAGACAGGTGAGAACCTGATAAATGATGTGGAGGTCTATATAGAAAATAATAGGTTAGTGGTGAAAGATCATAATAGCTGTAATTATGTGCGTAACTATAATGTAACTAAGGTGTATGTAACAGCGGTGTCACTTACTAAAATCATTAATAATTCACAGTTTGATGTGCATGCAGAAAATACCTTAACATATCCTAGTTTAGAATTGATTTCTGAGAATTATGAAGGAGATGGATTAGCAGTTGGTAATTTTTATTTAAATGTACAAAATACAAGTTTAATTTTCACCTTTAATGATTGGTCTAGTGCTTACATAACGGGTGCAACAAATAATTTAACAGTGAATTTTTATAGCGGTGACAGCAGGTTTGAGGGCGCGGGTTTGGTAGCTCAAAATGTATCTGTATACCATAGAAGTACTAATGATATTATTATATATCCTGTAAATAGTTTAAGCGGACAAATAGTAAGTACCGGAAATATAATCGCTAAAAATGTACCTGCGGAGGTATCGGTATCTACACCGTACATTGGTAGGGTAATAGTTGAAGATTAATGAAGTTAAGAAATAACATAATTGTTCTGGTTTGTAGTGCGATGTTGCAGGTAAGCTGTGCCAGACAAATTCCGAGGTCCGATAATTTTCAGATACCCGAGAACGATGCTGTAAAAGAGTCAGAAGAAATTATTGGAGACTTATTAATAAAACGGAGGATTCCTGGAATGGCTGTGGTGGTTACTAAAAAAGATAGCATTATATGGAAAGCAGGTTATGGTTATGCCGATGTGAGAAAAGGGGAATATATAGACCCAGATAAATCATTGTTTAGAATTGCTAGTATTTCAAAAACGCTGTCGGGCGTAGGATTAATGAAGATGGTAGAAGAAGGGGTCATCGATTTGAATGCATCTGTGTACAAATATGTACCCGATTTTCCGAAAAAGAAATATGATATAACCATTAAGCAACTTGCTTCTCATACTGCGGGAATACGAACTTATAAGGGAAGAGAGTTTTTAAACAGAAAGTTTATGACCATTCATGAGGGGTTAAGCTTTTTTAAAAATGATACCTTGTTGTACGAGCCAGGGAAAGGTTATTTTTATAATAGCAACGACTGGAATTTGGTGGCTGCTGCAATGGAAAATGCTTCAGGGTATGATTTTGAATATTATATGGATCATCAAATACTTAAACCTTTGGGGCTTACCCATATTATTGCAGATAAAGATGAAAAAGTACCTAATAAAGTACAGTTTTATTCTAAAAAAGGGAAGCGGGGAAGGTTTGTGAAAGCAACTAGAGTTAACAATTATTATAAATTGGCCTCGGGGGGGTATTTGGGTAGTGCCTCTGATATATCTAAGTTCGGGAATGAAATTTTATACAATGATTTTCTAAAACCCGAAACAAAAAAGATGATGCTTACCAAACAAATAGTAAATGCGGTGCCAACCTATTATGGCCTAGGCTGGGAAGTAAGTATGGATCATAAAGGAAGACCTTATTATGGTCATTTTGGTAACGGTGTGGGCGGATACGGATACTTCTATGTGTACCCAAAAGAAGAAATGGTGTTTGTGTTTCTAACCAATATCACCAATCCTAAGATTACCGATGAGGTTAGAACCATAATAGATAAACTTATAACCGCTTATAAGTAATTAAGCAGTAAGTTCTCTAAATAAACTTTCTAACGATTTGTTTTGCTGGTTTAGTTGCAGAATCTTAAGTCCGTTATCATGGGCAAAATCAAATACAGCCGGACGCATATCTATTTCTGTGGCAAAGGTAACTTCGTAAACAAAGTCGTAAATGTTTTCCACTTTCGCTACTTTGTCAATTTTCTTTAAAAAGGCTTCTTCCACTCTAAAGTCAAATTCAACTCTAATAATTTGTTGTTGTCCTTTTCTTAAATCATTCAGGTTTTCGTCGGCTACAATTTCTCCTTTATTAATAATAATAACACGGTCACAAATAGCTTCTACTTCCTGCATTATATGGGTAGAAAGTAATACTGTTTTTTGGCTACCTACTTCTTTAATAAGTTTACGAACCTCTATTAGCTGATTTGGATCTAAACCTGTAGTAGGCTCATCTAATATAAGTACATCAGGTTGGTGTTGCAATGCCGCAGCTAGCCCTACACGTTGACGATATCCTTTAGATAATTGTCCGATTTTCTTATGGGCCTCAGGGGTAAGTCCGGTAAGTTTTATAACTTCTTCAATCTGACTTTTTGGAGTACCGTAGATTTTAGCATTAAACGCAAGGTATTCCTTTACATACATATCTAAGTAAAGCGGATTGTGTTCTGGTAAATACCCAATAGATTGCTGAATGTCTTTTTGATTGGTGGTCACATCGAACCCGTTAACCAAAGCACTTCCTTCTGTGGCATTTAAAAAAGTGGTCAATATTTTCATAGTGGTAGATTTACCAGCCCCATTGGGACCAAGAAACCCGACTATTTCTCCTTTTTTAATAGCGAAGCTTACGTTGTTTAGTGCTTTTTGAGAACCAAATGTTTTGGTTAGGTTTTTAACTTCTATAGACATTCTATATAATGAGTTTAACGAGTGATCTTACTTAATTAGATATTGCATCAAAAATAATACATTCTATTACTTTTTGTAACCGAATTATAGCCTATTTTAATTTTAAGTAAAAAAAATAAAAAAAAGGCAATTAGGTATTTCATTATAATTTAAAATGATTTACTTTAGCAATATTACAATTACAAACAGTAACATGATTACAAGAACTTATTTCTGGAACCGTTATTATTTTTACTTCTATTTTAGAAGCGAAACGGGACTGGTATGAGTTAAACGATAAATATAAGTTATAAATTACAGTAAGTCCCGAATTTTTTTCGGGACTTTTTTTTTTGAGTTTATATGAAACAAAAAATAGCAATACAGGGTATTAAAGGATGTTTCCATCATCAGGTAGCATTAGAGTATTTCGGAGAAAACATTGAAATAAAAGAATGCTTATCGTTTGATGCATTAGTAACTTCTGTATTTGATAAGACGGTAGATATTGGTGTTATGGCGATTGAAAATTCAATTGCCGGATCCATTATTCCTAACTATGCATTAATAGACCATAACAACTTGCATGTAATTGGAGAGCATTATATTAATGTAAATCATAACCTGATGGTGTTGCCGGGGCAGCGTATAGAAGATATTACTGAAGTACACTCGCACCCAATGGCATTGCTACAATGCAAAGCATTTTTTAAGCAGTACCCTCATATTAAATTAGTAGAAGGAGCCGATACTGCTGAGAGTGCAAAAAAAGTTAAAGAAAATCAATTATTGGGGATAGGGGCTATAGCTTCTCAAACTGCTGCGGAATTGTATGAATTGGAGGTTTTAAATACTAAAATACAGACAATTAAGAATAATTCTACCCGTTTTGTTATCGTAAAAACAGAAAATTCGGTTTTGTCAAAAGACCAAATAAATAAAGCTTCGCTTCGCTTTGAGTTAGCACACAAAAGAGGCAGTTTAGCGGCAGTCTTAAATGTGATGAGCGATTGTCACTTAAGCTTAACTAAAATACAGTCGTTGCCAATTATAGAAGAACCTTGGAAATATGCCTTTTTTGTAAATGTAACTTTTCAGGAGTATGCAGATTATGAAAAGGCAGTAACGTTACTACGAATTATGGCCGACAAATTTAAAATACTAGGAGAATATAAAAATGCGATGAAATAATGGAAGTTGCAAAACGATTACATACTGTAGAAGAGTACTACTTCTCTAAAAAATTAAGAGAAGTAAGAGGACTGATAGCACAGGGGAAACCTGTAATTAACATGGGAATTGGAAGTCCGGATTTAGCACCTGCCCCGCAAGTGTTAGAGGCTATGAATACGGCATCTTATGAAGATGGGGCACACCAATATCAGAATTATCAGGGATTGCCGGAACTACGTAATGCTATTGCCAACTTTTATAAAACGCATTTTAAGGTAGCTATAAATCCTGAAAATGAGGTATTACCTTTAATGGGGTCTAAGGAAGGGATTATGCATATTTCAATGGCATACTTGAATGAAGGAGATGAGGCGTTAATTCCAAATCCTGGCTATCCAACTTATACTTCGGTTACCAAATTGGTACAAGCAACTCCTGTATATTACGATTTGACAGCTGAGAGCAATTGGTTTCCAGATTTAGAAGCTTTAGAAAAAAGAGACTTATCGAAGGTGAAAATTATGTGGTTGTCATATCCGCATATGCCAACGGGTGCAAAACCAACAGTAGCGCTGTTTGAGGCGTTGATTGCTTTTGCTAAAAAACACCAAATTTTGTTGGTTAATGATAATCCGTACAGTTTTGTGTTGAATGATGAGCAGAGAAGTATATTGGCATTACCGGAAGCAAAAGAAGTAGCTGTAGAGCTTAACTCGTTAAGTAAAAGCTTTAATATGGCAGGTTGGCGAGTAGGAATGGTGTTGGGAAGTAAAGAACATATATCGGCCATATTAAAAGTAAAAAGCAATATGGATAGTGGGATGTTCTATTCTGTACAAAAAGGAGCTATAGCGGCATTGCAATTAGATAAAGATTGGTTTGCTTCATTAAACGAAGTATATGCAAAACGTAAGAAGTTGGTTCTAGAATTGGTGCAGAAGCTAGGATGTACCTATGATCCGGATTCGGTAGGAATGTTCGTATGGTGTAAGCTACCAGAAGGGATTACTTCTTCCGAAACATTTATAGATGAGGTATTGTACGATAAACATGTTTTTATTACGCCAGGAACCATATTTGGAGACAAAGGAGAAGGCTACATACGATTTTCGTTATGTGTAACCGAAGAAAAAATACAAGAAGCAATTAATAGATTTTAAGATGAAGGTATTTGTAATTGGTGTAGGATTAATTGGAGGTTCGTTTGCATTAGCGTTAAAAGAAGCATACAAAAATGTAACCATTTTTGGAATAGATAATAATGATGCGTATTTAAATGAGGCTTTAGAGTTAGGGGTAATTGATGAAAAGGTAGATTGGAATGATTTAGGAGAGGCAGAAATAGTATATACAGCAATACCAGTAAATGTATTATGTGAGTTATTGCCTGAAATATTGGATAGAGTGTCTGATGATACCTTGGTTATTGATGGAGGTTCTACCAAATCATTAATTTGTGAAGCGGTAAAAGAGCACCCAAAACGAAGAAACTTTTTAGCAGCGCACCCTATAGCGGGTACTGAATTTTCAGGTCCTTCTGCGGCTATTAAGGACTTGTATAAGAACAAGACTAATATTATTTGTGAGGTAGAAAAAACAGCTTTTAAATTACAGGAAAAAGCACTAAAAATATTTACAGACATAGGCATGCGCATTCGTTATATGGATCCGCATTCTCATGACAAACACATTGCTTATGTGTCGCATCTATCACATATAAGCGCGTTTATGTTGGGGAAAACAGTTATTGAAAAAGAAGAAGAAAACGAGAGGGATATTTTCGACATGGCAGGTTCGGGTTTTGAAAGCACCGTACGTTTGGCTAAAAGTTCGCCTGCTATGTGGACTCCCATCTTTCAACAAAACAAAACAAATGTTTTAGAGACGTTAGAAAAATATATTGCCAATCTACAGCAATTTAGAGATCTAATGGTTCAAGACGATTATGAGTCTATATATGAAGTCATGGAAAATACGAATAAGATAAAAGAAATATTAAAAGGAATTACCGTAAAAAATTAAAAAGAGACACATGGAAAATTCAGCAGAAATGAGAACGTGGTTAGATGATTTAGCTTTGAGTCATCCATTAGTAATAGCAGGACCTTGTAGTGCCGAGACAGAAGATCAGGTACTTAGTATTGCAAAAGCATTAAAAGATACCGATGTTAATTATTTTAGAGCAGGTATTTGGAAACCACGTACAAGACCAGGTAACTTTGAAGGTGTTGGAGCATTAGGGTTAAAGTGGTTACAGAAAGTAAAGGCTGAAACCGGAATAAAAACCGCTACAGAAGTAGCTAATAAAGACCATGTAAAACTTGCACTTGAGCATGATATTGATTTATTATGGATTGGAGCACGTTCTACGGTAAGTCCGTTTATTATTCAGGAGATTGCAGATGAGTTAAGAGGTACCGATAAAATTGTATTGGTAAAAAATCCTGTAAACCCTGATTTATCTTTATGGTTAGGAGCTATAGAGCGTTTGTATACTGCAGATATTAAAAAGCTTGGTGTAATACACAGAGGTTTTTCTACTTATGAAAAAACCAAGTACCGTAACATACCAGAGTGGCAGTTAGCTATTGAGTTACAACAAAAATTCCCTGACTTACCATTAATTTGTGATCCATCGCACATAACTGGTAAAAGAGATATGATTTTTGATGTTTCTCAAACCGCATTAGACTTAAATTATGACGGATTAATGATTGAAACACATACCGATCCTGATAATGCATGGAGTGATGCTGCACAACAAGTAACTCCTACTGCTCTGGTTCAAATGATGACAGATTTGAGAATGAGAAAGGAAACTGCAGCTGGAGAAGATTATGTAAATAAATTAGCAAACCTAAGAACTCAGATAGACGTTATAGATAACCAATTAATTGAGACACTTGGTAAACGTATGAAGGTAGCTAAGGAAATAGGAGCGCTTAAGAAAACTAAGAATGTTGCTGTTTTACAGAACAACAGATGGAACGAAATCTTAGGTAAAATGATTTTAGAAGGAGAGCAACGCGGATTAAGTGAAGAGTTTGTACTGAAAATGTTTAAGGCTATTCACCAAGAGTCGATTAATCATCAGGAGAAGATATTAAAATCGTAAATTAGAAAAAAGCTATAAAAATTTGGTAGTATCTCACCAAGTGTGTAAAGTATAAATAACGAGGGCTGGAACCCTCGTTATTTTTTGATTAAGTTTAAATTTTATTATTTGGTTTTTAAACGTTTGAAAATATATCTCGTGATAAAAATACCTTTATTATCGCCTTTTCCAGCATCACTTTCTACAGCACTTGTAACAAAAGCTAAATCCCATCCTTCTTCAACCATAGTGTTGATTTTAGAAGTTATTAAGGCATCATTAGCAGCTATATTTTGAAATCTAATCCCTCCAATATTGTAAAAGTTTAAAAGTTTAGTTTCTTCAAAGTTTTTAACACGTATTTCATTTCTTTTAGATTTGTTTTTTTCATTTTTTTCTTTTTCCTCAGATCTAAGAGAGGTAAATTCTTTGTAATCTCTTTGGTCATCCGTAGAAATAAGTCTAGATCTACCCACTCCATTAGGAACAATAGATTCAACACTAGTTACAACTTTGTATTCATACGTTTGGGCAGTAGCAGAAATACTTGTTAGGCATATAGCCAATACAGTAAAAAAAATAATTTTTTTCATAATTTTTGATTTATTTATTGTTATTTATTGTGTAAAAATACATTTTTATTCTTTTAGGCGAGAAAATTATTCTAAAAGCATGGTGCATTTAGAAATTAAAAATTCGTCTAAAGGATTAAATTTGTCTAGTGTAATGAAAAAAAATGTATCGAAAAGAAAATGTATCGAGAACCAAATTTTAATTTGAAGACCTAGTCTAGATACAAAATGTTACCATATTTTCACTCGAGTCGATGATCTCGAAGTTAAAATAGAAAAACACACTATTGGTATTAAGAAGTGTTTTTTTATCATGAGCTTATGGTTTAATTATATGCAAAAAAGAGCGTATAAGCTGTATTATAAAATGTTAAACTTGGTAAATAATGTAACATTTCAAATCTTTCCCTGTCTTTTAAATCGTAACTAATTCTTAGAATTCATGAAAAAACTGATTGTACGCCTGTGTATGCTTTTAAGTATAACAGCACTTAGCGCTCAAGAAAGTGCTAGATGGATGCGGTACCCATCTATTTCTCCAGATGGAAAAACAATTGCTTTTGGGTATATGGGAAACTTATATACGGTATCTTCTGAAGGAGGAGAAGCTGTTCCGCTAACCGTAGGTGAATATTATGATATGCGCCCTGTATGGAGTAATGATGGAGCCACTATTGCATTTGCAAGTGACCGATATGGAAATTTTGATGTGTATACCGTATCTTCTAAAGGGGGCATTCCTAATAGAGTAACATTTCACAGTGCAGATGACTATCCTTATGATTTTACCGTTGATAATTCGGAGGTATTGTTTGGAAGTGGAAGAAATGCACCCGCAGAAAGTGTTCGTTTTCCAGGGACCAGATATTTCCAAAATTTGTATCAGGTGCCAGTTAAGGGCGGTAGAATTCATTTAATTACTGCGGCAGGGACCGAAGAAAGTCATTTTAATGCAGATGGAAGTAAAATTATTTTTCAAGATAGAAAAGGATACGAAGATCCATGGCGTAAGCACCATACGGCTGCTATTACCAGAGATATTTGGATTTATGATATAGCAAATGATAGTTATAAAGAAGTAACTAGTTTTAAAGGAGAAAACAGAGAACCGTTTTTTAGTGCAGATGGAAGCTCTGTATTTTATCTTAATGAAAAAGACGGAACTCAAAATTTATATCAGTTAAACCTAGCTACAGGTTCTGAAACCAAATTGACATCTTATAAAGATTTTCCGGTTAGGGAATTAAGTATTTCAGATAAAGGAGATTTATTGTATACATGGAAAGGAGATTTGTACAAACTTTCTAATGGAGCTCCAAAACAGCTAACTATAAGTATCCATAATGATGCAGGTTTTCAGTTAATAGAAGACAAGAATATTAGTAGTGTAACCGAGTTTGTGGTAAGTCCTAATGGAAAAGAAATTGCCTTTGTGAATAGAGGAGAGGTTTTTGTAACTGCAGTTGATGATTCCAGAACCAAGAGAATCACTAATACGCCACAACAAGAGCGTATGATTAGTTGGTCTCCTGATGGAAAAACATTATTGTATTCTGGAGAAATAGGTGATAGTTGGGATGTGTATAAAGTAACTATGGATCGTCCTGAAGAGAAATATTTCTATGCGGCTACATTGTTTAAAACGGAGCCGGTAGTTGCTACAGAAAAGGAAGAGTTCCAGGCAGAGTTTTCACCTGACGGTAAAAAGATAGCATATATAGAAGAGCGTAATATTTTAAAAGTATTAGATGTAGACTCGGGTAAAATAGTAACAGTTTTCCCTGAAGGTAGAAATTACTCCTATGCAGATGGCGATTGGGGGTATAGCTGGAGCCCAGACAGTAAGTGGTTGTTGGTAGATGATGAAAAGGGATATATGTTTAGTAGCAATACGGCTTTAATTAAAGCGGATGGTACCGGTGAAATTAAACATCCTATCAATAGTGGTTTTGGAGAAAACGGAGCTAAGTGGGCTATGGATGGTAAAATGATGACTTATGGTAGTAGTAAAGAAGGTAGAAAATCGTTGGCTACTCAGGGAAGTAGAGAAGTAGATATTTTTGCTGTGTTTTTTGATCAGAAAGCGTATGACCGTTATACGTTAAGTGAAGACGAATATAAACTACTTGAAGAAATAGAGAAAGACGAGAAAGAGAAAAAAGAAGCTGAAGAAAGCAAAGGAGACGACAAAAAGTCTAAGAAAAAAAGCAAAAAAGATAAAGAAGATAAAGAGGAAGTTACGTCGTTAACATTAAATCTTGAAGATCTTGATTACAGAAAAGTAAAACTTACTATTAATAGTTCAAGTATTAGTGATTATGTGTTAAACAAAGATGGTAGCAAAGTATACTACCTATCTAATTTTGAAAAAGGATTTGATCTTTGGGTAACCGAACCACGTACGCATAAAACCAAAATACTTGCTAAACTAGGAGGTTCTGGAAGTAGTATTGAATTAAGTGATGATGAAAAATTCATATTCTTAAGTAACAGAGGGCATTTAGTAAAAATTAATGCGGAAAGTGGTAGTGTAGAAAATGTGGCTATTGATGCCGATATGAAAGTAGATGCCGCTAAAGAACGTCAATACATATTTGACCATGTATACAGACAGGTTACTAAAAAATTCTACGATCCTACATTGCACGGAATAGATTGGGATATGTATTATACCGAGTATGGTAAGATGTTACCATATATTAATAATAACTACGATTTTAGAGTACTATTAAGTGAGTTTTTAGGGGAGTTAAACGCTTCTCATACAGGTGGTAGATATTACCCTTCACCTTCGGGAGATCGTACTGTTTCACTAGGAGTTTTATATGATGAGACCTACGAAGGAAAAGGTGCTAAAATTGCTGAAGTATTGCATGGAGGTATTTTAGATAAGGCGGAAATAGATGTAAAAGCAGGAGATGTGATTACTAAAGTAAACGGGTATGGCATTACAGCAACCGAAAATCCGAATAAATATTTAATCAATCTTGTAGATAAGAATACTTTATTAACTATAGAGAGGGGGGGTAAGACATTTGATGTTACTGTAAAACCAGAACCTTCTTATGTAGAAAACAGCTTAATGTACAGAAGATGGGTGCATACTATGGAAAAAATGGTTGACTCTTTAAGTGGAGGACGTTTAGGGTATGTACATGTAAGAGGTATGAATGATGGTAGCTTTAGAGAGGTGTATGAAAATGTACTAGGTAAAAATATGGATAAGGAAGCTATTATTGTAGATACTCGTTTTAACGGTGGTGGATGGTTACATGACGACTTGAATACCTTCTTAACTGGTAAAAAGTATTTAACTTTTGCTCCACAAGGACATGCTGTAAAGGGAGGTGAGCCTATGTCTAGATGGACTAAGCCAAGTATTGTCTTAATGAGTGAAGGAAATTATAGTGATGCTTTTATTTTTCCTTATATCTACAAACAAAATGGTGTAGGGAAATTAGTAGGGATGCCTGTAGCAGGTACCGGTACAGCTGTTTGGTGGGAACGCCAAATAGACCCAAGTATTATTTTTGGGATTCCTATGATTGCTACTATTGGTGCTGAAGGCAGACCCACTGAAAATCTGGAGTTAGAACCAGATATTTTGGTGCCATTGCCATACAATGATTTTTTGAATGGAAAAGATACACAGCTGGAAGCGGCGGTAAAAGAAATGCTTAAAGAATTGAAATAGATAAAAAAGCCTCCAATCGGAGGCTTTTTCTTTGTAAATATTGTTATTTTGTATTTCTAATAACAATGCATGATAGGACTTGTTTACAAATCTACCGGAAGTTGGTATACCGTTAAAACTGAAGACGGAACACAATACGAATGCCGTATTAAAGGAAAGTTTAGAATTAAAGGCATTAAAAGTACCAATCCTATTTCGGTAGGGGATAAGGTAGAATTTAATTTGGAAACCCTAGGGGATGAAACCGTAGGAGTAATTCATGAAATACATGATCGTAAAAATTACATTATCCGTAAGTCTGTTAACCTGTCTAAGCGTACCCATATTATTGCGGCTAATTTAGATCAGGTGTTTCTTTTGGTAACATTAAGCAATCCGCCAACATTTCCTAGTTTTATAGATCGATTTCTGGTAACTGCCGAGGCGTATGATATTACCACTGTTTTATTATTCAATAAAGTAGATTCATATACAGAGGAAGAAATAATGGAAGCTAAATACTTAACTGCTGTGTACAGAAAAATTGGCTATGAGTGTATAGAGATATCGGGTACAACAGGAAAAAATGTAGATCAGGTAAAAGATTTAATGATAGGAAAAGTAAGTATGTTTTCTGGGCATTCGGGCGTGGGTAAGTCAACCCTTATAAATGTATTAGAACCCGGATTGGATTTAAAAACAGCTTCTATTTCTGAACAACATAAGCAGGGGCAACATACAACAACATTTGCAGAAATGTTTGATCTTAGTTTTGGAGCTAGTATTATAGATACGCCCGGTATTAAAGGATTCGGGATTGTTGATATGGAGAAAGAAGAGGTAGGCGATTATTTTCCTGAGTTTTTTGCATTAAAACAATACTGTAAGTTTAACAACTGTTTGCATGTAGATGAACCCAAGTGTGCAGTGAAAGAGGCATTAGACAATGATAAGATTGCTTGGAGTAGATATCGCAGTTACTTACAAATTTTAGAAGGAGAAGAAGAGAATTATAGAACTGATATTTACGGAGAAGAATAAGTGAGAGCAGTTGTACAAAGAACCCAAGAAGCAAGTGTAACCGTTGATGGAAACGTGATTTCCAGTATTAAAAAAGGATTACTTGTTTTGATTGGTATAGAAAATGAGGATACGCAGGAAGATATTGAGTGGCTTTCCAGAAAAATTATAGGGATGCGTATTTTTAATGATGCCGATGGTGTAATGAATAAAAGTATTTTGGATGATGGAGGTGATGTTATTGTGGTTAGTCAGTTTACGCTGCATGCATCTACTAAAAAGGGCAACAGACCGTCTTATCTAAAAGCAGCAAAACCTAATGTATCTATTCCGTTATATGAATCATTTGTAAAACAGATAGAGAAAGATCTGGGGAAAAAAGTAGGAACCGGTATTTTTGGTGCCGATATGAAAGTAGCTTTATTGAATGATGGACCTGTAACTATTCTAATAGATACTAAGAATAAGGAGTAATTGGTATGCATTTCATAGATATTCATACACATTCAGAAATTACAGCGGAGAGTAACGTTACAATAGTCAATAAACTTCCACAAGACACGGTCTCAAAAGGGTATTTTTCGGTAGGATATCACCCATGGTATTTGAAAGCAAATGAGGTAACTAATCAATTTGAGTTGCTGACTAAAAAAGCGTTAAGCCCTTTTTGTTTAGCGGTAGGGGAATGCGGTTTAGATAAGGTAGTTGATACCGATTATAATCTACAATTATCAGTTTTTAAAGATCATATAGCACTTTCCGAAACATTGCAAAAACCTTTAATTATTCATTGTGTAAAATCTTTTCAGGAAATATATCAGTTGAAAAAGGAGCTTAAACCATCTCAACAATGGATATTGCATGGGTTTACAAAGAATGAACAGCTAGCAAATCAGATGGTGTCAGCGGGTTTTAAGTTATCTTTTGGTGCGGCACTTTTTAAAAATTCATCTGTACAACGTACTTTTGCAAACTTGTTGCCAGAAAGTTTCTTTTTAGAAACTGATGATCAGTTGGGCATTTCTATTAAAGCCGTATATGAAAAGGCAGCAGCGTTAAGGAATGTGAATATTGAAGAGATTCAACAAATTATAACTAAAAATTTTAAGGAGGTATTTAAGGTATGAGTTGGTTAGAGCGTACAGAGCTATTAGTAAAAGAGGAAGGATTGCAAAAGTTGCAAAAGGCGCATGTATTAGTTGTAGGACTTGGTGGAGTGGGGTCTTTTGCAGCTGAGTTTATTGCCCGTGCAGGAGTAGGTAAAATGACTATAGTAGATGGGGATGCGTTTGATGAAACTAACAAAAACAGACAATTACCAGCATTAGATAGCACTATAGGAAAATCGAAAGCAGCCGTTATGGAAGCTCGTATTAAGGAGATAAACCCTGATATAGAATTAACGGTATTAAAAGAGTTTTTGTCTCCTGAGCGTGCCTTTGAATTGGTAACACCAGAGTTTGATTATGTGATGGACTGTATTGATAGTTTAACACCTAAACTAAATTTAATAATTGCAGCTAAACGTAAGAAGGTAAAGTTAATTAGTTCTATGGGAGCAGGAGGAAAACTAGATGCCTCTAAAGTAAAGGTATCAGACATTAGTAATACCAAAGAGTGCTTGTTTGCCAGACAAATTAGAAAGCGTTTAAAAAAGGTAAATATCAATAAAGGTATTAGAGCAGTATATTCTACAGAAATTCAGATAGCGGAGAGTGTAAAAGAAACAGATGGAAGTAATTATAAACGTTCTTTTTATGGTACTATAAGCTATATGCCTGCGGCTTTTGGCTTACAGGCGGCATCAGAAGTTATTAATTATTTATTGCGAAAATAAAGTTTGTTTAAGGGCGTTTTGTATGAAAATTGTTAATTTAGCCAAAACAACCAATAATGAACAAATTTATAATACCCCTTTTTATCGCTGGGGTGTTTGCTATTTCTGCAAAATCTCAGTCTTATCCAGTCTCAGAAATTCCTGAAAACCTTTTAAAAAATTCGAATGCAGTAGTACGTTTAGATGAAACAAAAGTAACTATTGAAGATAGGCGAACCCAAAAGGTAGAAACCACTTTTGTGATTACTATTTTAAATGAACAGGGTAAACGTTATGCGAGAATGTTTGAGGGTTACGATCCTAATACTAAAATTAAGGAATTAGATGCTTTAATTTTAGATGAAGAAGGAGAGAAAATAGAACATATTAAAGAAAAAGATTTTGAAGATGTGAGTGCTGTGAGTGGCGGTACTTTATACGGAGACTCAAGAGTGAAATATGCCAATTATACGGCTACTTCATATCCATATACGATTGTGTTTACGTCAGAAGTAATTGATCATAACACAGGTTTTATTTCAACTTGGTATGCCTTGTCCCATAATTATGTAGGGGTGGAGAAAAGTGTGTATACGATTACTGCACCCGCCGACCTAGGCTTGCGTACAAAGGAGTTTAATTTGGATGCTTATGATGTTACTAAAGAGAAATCAGGAACCAATATTACATACAGTGTTTCAAATATTCTTGCTTTAAAACCAGAAGTAATGAGTCCGCCTGATGATATGTTATATCCTAAGGTGATGTTTGGGCTAAGTAAGTTTCATTTGGAGGGGTATGATGGAGATGCCTCTTCTTGGATGGCATTTGGCACATGGATGTATAATGAACTTTTAAAGGAAACTTTTGACCTTCCTGAAGAGACTAAACAAAAAATGACAGCATTAGTTGCTGATAAGCCTTCAACGTATGAAAAAGCAAAAGCTATATATGAGTATGTGCAACAAAATACAAGATATATTAGTGTACAAGTAGGTATTGGTGGTTGGAGACCAATGAAAGCTAGTGAAGTGGATGAATTAGGTTATGGAGATTGTAAAGCATTAACTAATTATACCAAGAATTTATTAGATGCTGTAGGTGTAACTTCTTATTATAGCGTTATTTATGGAGAGAGCGACTATCCAAAAAGTCTTGAAGAGGATTTTGTAAGTATACAGGGGAACCATATTATTTTAGATATTCCTATTGATGGAAAAGATGTTTGGATAGATTGTACTAGTCAGGATGATCCTTTCAATTATATAGGAAGTTTTACCGATAACCGAACTGCTTTGGCAATAACACCTGAAGGGGGAGAAATGAAACGAACAACGTCCTATAAAAATGAAGTGAATAAGCAAATTATCACAGCGAACTGTACGATAGATGCAGATGGTTGGTTAGATGGAACGGTTACCTTGGAAGATATGGGGGTAGTTTATGATCGTTTCAGAATATCATTAATGGATAGTGATGAGAAAGAGGAATATTATAAAAGATATTGGAAAAATTTAAATAACCTTACCATAGATAGTATTGCTTTCGAAAATGATAAAACGTCTGTGAAGTTTACTGAAAAGATAACAATTGATGCGCCTTCCATTATTAGTTATACCGGTGATATAGGCTTGTTAATACCAAATTTTTTTAATAATAGATTGAGTACTCCTGAACGTTATAGAAATAGAACTACGCCGTTTTATATTGTTCGTGGATTTGCAGATGAAGATACGTATACTATAGAACTTCCAGAGAATGTAACTATTGATTTTATACCAGATCCGGTACATAAAAGTAATGAATTTGGAAACTATGAAATGCGTATTGAAGCAAATGGGAAGACGCTTGTATATCATAGAAAAATGAGTCTTAATGCGGGAACCTATGACAAAGAAAAGTACAATGATTTTAGAAATTTTATTAGAAGTGCTTCTAAAACAGATAATGCTAAAGTAGTTCTGAAGAAAGTAAATTAATATAGTAGCTAATAACCGATAAATATAACAAACTATGAAAAAAATCCTCATACTGTTTATGCTTGCTGTATTGGGTAAAAGCTATGCCCAGAAGTATAAATTTGGGCATGTATCCAAAGAAGAATTACAAGAGGTAAGTTATCCCACAGATGCTGATGCCGAAGCGGCTATTTTATATAACTATAGAGATAGTTATATTTTTACCACGACGTCTACTATTGAACTAACGACGGAAGTTTACAAGAAAATTAAAATTTACAACAAAGAAGGGTTTGATTGGGCTACTCAAACAGTCTATTTGTATAAATCGGGGAGTAGTAAAGAGCAAATTAGTAAAATAAAGGCGGTAACCTATAATCTGGATGGAACAAAAATTAACGAAACAAAATTAGATAAGGATCAGATTTTTAAAAAGGAGTTTTCCTATAGATTAGATGAAGTTACTTTTACGTTACCTAATGTAAAAGAGGGGTCTGTTATTGAAATTGAATACAAAATTACCTCTCCTTTTTATAGATCGTTTGATGATTTAAATTTCCAGTACGAAATTCCTGTTAAGAAGTTTTATGCAGAAATTAGAACTCCTAAGGTCTATACGTATACCAGAACTTTAAGAGGAAATACGTTTGTTAATCTTACAACAGAGCGTAAAATGGATCACCGTACAGGTGTTAACGTTGATGTGTACAGATATTCTCAAGAAAATATTCCAGCATTAAAAGATGAACCTTTCGTAGATAATCTAGATAACTATAGAGGTAGTATTATGTTTGAGTTATCTCAGGTGGAATTAGATACTCGTTATGTGAGATATTCACAAAGTTGGGGAGATGTTGCCAAAGAGATAGGAAACGATGATGATTATGCAGAAGATCTAGATAAGGCTCGTTTTGTAGATGATATCACCGACCCATTAATTTCAGGAGTATCTGATCCGCTACAAAAAATGAAAAATATTTTTAACTATGTTAAAGCGAATTATACTTGGAATGGGTTTGAAGGGAAATATTTTTATAATGGTTTAAAAAAAACGATAAAAGAGAAAAAGGGGAATGCAGCAGATATTAATTTATTATTAGTAGCCATGTTACGTTATGCTGATATTGATGCAAATCCGGTAGTAATATGTACAAAGGATGAAGTAAGACCGCTATTCCCTACCTTAAAAGGGCTTAATTATGTAATTGCGTATGCTGTTATTAATGATCAGGAGTATGTTATGGATGCAACAAGAGAGTTTAGTGAAATTAATGTACTTCCGCTAGATGATTATTATTATGATGGAATGTATATTAATAATAACAGTATGAGATGGAATAAAATTTCTTTACGTAGTCCTGATCCTTCTCTCACTGCTGTAAATCTAATGGCTACTCTAGCTGATGATGGAAGCATTGAGGGTAAAGTACGTTATGCGTATGACCAGCATAGTGCTATGATTTTTAGAACTAATTTTAAGGGTAGTAATTTAGATGATTATACCAGAGATAGAGAAAATGAGCTTAGTGGTATAGAGATTTCAGACTTTAAAGTAACCAATGAAAAATCTTCAGATAAAAAGGCATTGGAAAGTTTTAGTTTCTTTTCAGAAGATTTGGTAGAGGATATTGGAGGTAAATTATATTTTAATCCTTTATTGTTTTTAACTACAGGGAGTTCTCCTTTTGTGTCAGATACCAGAGAGTATCCTATGGATTTTAAGTATCCGTTTGAGCGCAAGTATAACTTTAGTCTTAATATTCCTGACGGATATAAAGTAGAGTATATACCACAATCTAATAAAATGCCTTTACCTGATGGTTTAGGAGAAGTATACTACCTTTTCAAGACAAATGCGATGGGTATTCAAATTGTGTATGATTTCAAATTAAATATGAGATTAATTAATCCGAGTTACTATAAAGATATTAAAGACTTTTTTAGTAAAATGGTGGAAATTGAATCAGAAAAGATAATTTTGTCCAAAGCTTAATAGGTACCAATGGATATTAAAAATGCACAAATAGCAGTAGATAACTGGATTAAAGAACACGGAGTACGTTACTTTAATGAACTTACAAATATGGCACAGCTAACGGAAGAGGTTGGTGAAGTAGCCAGAATTATTGCTCGTAGATATGGAGAGCAATCTGAAAAAGAAAGTGATAAAAATAAAGACTTAGGTGAAGAGTTGGCAGATGTTGTATTTGTGGTATTGTGTTTGGCAAATCAAACAGGAATTGATTTGCAAGCGTCTTTTGATAAAAAGATGGATATGAAAACAAAACGTGATCATGACCGTCATCATAATAATGAAAAATTGAAATAAGTTATTTATTTAAAATAATAAAGAGCGGCTATTGTTTATAAGACAATAGCCGTTTTTTTTTACTTTTTATTAGTGTTTTACCAAACTTGAGTACTCGTATTGTTTTTTGAGTGGCTTATCTATACTTTTGAGCTGATAGAAAATAAAGAGCAAAGTGAATTATAAAGTAAGTACAGTTCATATTTTTTTTAAAGAGACTATTAATATAACGGGGAGTAAATCTGAAACAAACAGATTATTGTTGTTACAAGCGTTGTTTCCTGCTATACAGGTAGAAAACATATCAAACTCTGATGATGCAGTTGTAATGCAGAAAGGTTTGGCTTCAGATAGTAGTGTGGTAGATATACATCATGCAGGTACGGCTATGCGTTTTTTAACGGCCTATTTTGCAGGTAAAGAGGGAAGCAATGTGTTGCTCACAGGGTCTGCACGTATGAAAGAACGTCCTATTAAAATTTTGGTAGATGCACTGAATAGTTTAGGAGCCGAAATTACCTATGCAAATACGGAAGGGTATCCGCCTTTGCATATTAAAGGAAAAAAACTAACAAAGTCAGAAGTTACCTTACCTGCAGATATTAGTAGTCAGTATATATCGGCATTACTATTATTGGCAGCACGATTAGAAAATGGACTTGAATTAACCTTAATAGGTAAAATTACTTCGATACCTTATATAGAAATGACCTTGGCCTTATTAAATGAGGTTGGTATTAAAACCAAGTTTGAAGGTAATTTTATAAAAGTATATCCGGTAAAAGAAGAGGTAGAACCAACCACATTGGTAGTAGAGTCTGATTGGTCATCTGCTTCGTATTACTATTCTATTGTGGCTTTAGCTGAGGTAGGTTCGCAAATAACGCTTACCAGTTATAAACAAAACAGTTTACAAGGAGATAGTGCATTAGCCAGCTTTTATAAAGAAATGGGAGTGTCTACAGTTTTTGATGCAAACACTTTAGTGTTAACAAAGGAAACAGATGAAGTTAAAAATGTAGCTTTTGATTTAACCAAAACTCCTGATATTGCCCAAACGATTGCGGTTACCTGTTTTGGGTTAGGTATAGGTTGTGAATTAAGTGGTTTACATACGTTAAAAATAAAAGAAACGGATAGGTTAGAAGCTCTTAGAGTTGAGCTTACAAAACTAGGAGCAATTATTAAGGTAACTGATAAGGAACTATTCCTACAGCCATCTACTCATTTTAATGAGAATGTTGCTATAGATACGTATAACGATCATAGAATGGCAATGGCATTTGCTCCGTTAACTATAAAAGTTCCATTAATTATAAATGATGCAATGGTAGTGTCTAAATCGTACCCTGATTTTTGGGAGGATATGAAGTTGTTAGGGGTTGATGTTATTGTTTAAGAAAATTATTTTTCCCTTTTTACTTGACAACCCCTGTTTTGAGATAGTATATTTGCACACTTAAATAGAGAGAAGGTATATCTTTCTCTTTCAAAACATTAAAAAACTAAGAATGAAGTTATCACATTTCAATTTTGATTTACCAAAAGAATTGTTGGCAGAGTATCCTTCTGAGAACAGAGATGAGGCCAGATTAATGGTAATTAACAGAAAAGAAGGAACTATTGAACATAAATTATTTAAAGATATTATAAATTACTTTGATGAAGGTGATGTAATGGTTTTGAATAATACCAAAGTTTTTCCTGCTAGACTTTTTGGTAACAAAGAGAAAACGGGAGCTAGAATTGAAGTGTTTTTGTTACGTGAATTAAATGCAGAGCAACGTTTATGGGATGTTTTGGTAGACCCAGCAAGAAAAATTCGTATAGGTAATAAGTTATACTTTGGTGAAGACGAAAGTTTGGTAGCTGAGGTTATTGATAATACAACCTCTAGGGGTAGAACATTACGTTTTTTGTATGACGGGTCTTATGAAGAGTTTCGTTATAAGCTAAAAGAACTAGGTGAAACACCACTTCCTAAATATATTAAGAGAGATGTAGAGCCTGAGGACGAAGAGCGTTATCAAACTATTTACGCTAAGTATGAAGGGGCAGTAGCTGCACCTACAGCAGGTTTACACTTTTCTAAACACTTACTAAAAAGATTAGAAATTAAAGGAGTTGATTTTGCAGAGGTTACATTACATGTTGGTTTAGGTACTTTTAATCCAGTAGAGGTTGAAGATCTTTCTAAACATAAAATGGATAGTGAAGAGATTGCAATTTCTGAAGAGGCTTGTAATACAGTAAATAAGGCGAAAGATGAAAAAAGAAGAGTTTGTGCTGTGGGTACTACAGTTATGAGAGCGATGGAAAGTTCTGTATCTTCCGATAGAACATTAAATCCGTTTGAAGGGTGGACAAACAAATTTATTTTCCCTCCTTATGAGTTTAGTATTGCAGATTGTATGATTACAAACTTCCATACACCAAAATCTACCTTGTTAATGATGATTTCGGCGTTTACAGGACACGATTTAATGATGGAAGCTTACAAAAAAGCAATAGAGGAAAACTATAAGTTTTACTCTTACGGAGATGCGATGATAATCATCTAAGTAAGATAAATCATAAAGTATACTTAAAGCCCTTTTATTTTAAAAGGGCTTTTTGATTTTTTTATAAAAAAAATGTTACTTTTATTTCATAAAAACAAAATTAAAAATGAACAACAGAGAACCAATTATTAGAAGCGAAGCGGATAGCGGATTAGCTGCTTTTATGACTAAAGTATATATGTGGATGTCAGTGGCTTTGGTGATAACAGGAGTTGTAGCATATTATGTTTCAACAAATGAAGCTTTAATTGAAGCTATAATTGTTAATAGGATAATGTTTTGGGCTTTAATTATTAGTGAAGTAGCTTTAGTGTGGTATTTGTCTGCTAATATTCATAAAATGAGTTCGGGCAATGCAACGGCCATGTTTATGGTTTATGCAGCTTTAAATGGGGCTACTTTATCAATTATATTTTTAATATATACTATGGGCTCTATAGCAAATACCTTCTTTATAACAGCAGGTACTTTTGCAGTTATGAGTGCTTACGGATACTTTACGAAAAGTGATTTAACGAAATGGGGCAATATTTTATTTATGGCGCTTATAGGTGTTATTATAGCTAGTGTGGTAAATGTATTTATGGGTAGCGGACTTTTGTATTGGATTATTACTTATGTAGGGGTTTTAGTGTTTACCGGTTTAATAGCATACGATACGCAAAAACTAAAAAATATTTACAATGGTATAATGACAACTAAAAGTGATGAGGTAATTGAAATCCAGGATAAATCGGCTATAATGGGTGCATTATCGTTGTATTTAGATTTTATTAACCTATTCTTATTACTACTTAGATTTTTTGGTGGTGGTAGAGACTAATATTGATTTTGAAATAATATAATTAAGAAGATTCGTGAATAGCGAATCTTCTTTTTTTATAGACTCATTTATAATTCATTACTTTTGCACTCTATGCAGGCAGAGAAAAAAGATATACGAGCGTTAACTAAAGAGCAGCTACGCGATTTTTTTGTTAAAGAAGGAGATAAAGCCTTTAGAGGTAATCAGGTATATGAGTGGTTATGGCAAAAGGGAGCACATTCTTTTGAGGCTATGACAAACTTGTCTAAACCTACTCGACAAATGTTAGAGGATAACTTTGTTATTAATCATATTAAGGTAGATTTAATGCAACGTAGTTCTGATGGAACTATAAAAAATGCAGTGCGTTTACACGACGATTTGATAGTAGAGTCGGTTTTAATACCTACAGATACCCGAACCACGGCATGTGTGTCTAGCCAGGTAGGGTGTAGTTTAGACTGTAAGTTCTGTGCTACAGCACGTTTAAAGCGTATGAGAAACCTAAATCCAGATGAGATTTACGATCAGGTAGTAGCTATAGATAATGAAAGTAGATTGTATTTTAGTAGACCTTTAAGTAATATTGTTTTCATGGGAATGGGAGAACCACTCATGAATTACAATAATGTATTAAAGGCAATAGATAAAATTACTTCTGAAGAAGGTTTGGGGATGTCGCCTCGTAGAATTACGGTTTCTACCTCAGGAGTGCCAAAGATGATAAAAAAAATGGCGGATGATGAGGTGAAATTTAAGCTAGCAGTTTCACTACATTCTGCTTTAGATGATGTGCGTACTTCTATTATGCCTTTTAATAGCACCTTTCCTTTACAAGATTTAAGGGAGGCGCTTGAATATTGGTATAGTAAAACTAAGAGTAGAATCACCTATGAATATGTGGTTTGGAGTGGTATAAATGATAAAAGAAAGGATGTAGAAGCTCTAGTGAGATTTTGCAGATTTGCACCTTCTAAGGTGAACCTTATTGAGTACAACCCTATTGATGACGGAGCGTTTCAGCAGGCAGATGAAAGTGCTATAAAGTTGTACCAGGAGATTTTAGAAAGAAACGGAATCACTGTAACGGTAAGACGATCTAGAGGAAAAGATATAGATGCCGCTTGTGGGCAATTGGCTAATAAGTCTTAAAAGAGAAGAATAAAATCACAAAAGGTAGCCCCCTCAAAGAATTTCTTTGAGGGGGCTACTTTTTGTGCTCAATATTTACTCAATAATTGAGATTAAATATTTCTTGGGCTTGCCCCAAAATAGTTTACTATTTAGTAAATTTTATATTTTGAACGGTGTTTCCAATAGAAACTTTAGCCATATAAAGACCTTTAGCTAAGTTTGGCAAGTCAACTACCTCTTTAGTATTACTTAAATTTTTAGAGAAAACTTGTTGCCCTGAAATAGTGTAAACTGAGATAGCAGTAAAATTATTTTCAGACGACTTTAAGGTTAGCTGATTTGACGAAGCATCATAATGATGTTTAAACTTGCTTAAAGCAACGTTTTCAATTCCTAAAGTTGATGTTATAGATACATCATCAATATTTAAAACAAATTCATCTGATACGTTATGGTGTCTAAAAGCAACATAAATTGTTTGTCCGGCTAAGGAACTAATGTCTAATGATCTCGAAGCATAAACACCTGCTCCTCCATTTTGTCCAACAATTTCATTAAAAGTAACGGAGCTTGATGTGAAATCCGAAATAGTATTACCAGTAGCTACATATACGGTGTAGTTTTCGTCAGCATAGTTAGAGTCTACACCTCTTGCTTTCCACTGTAAAGCAATATTGTCAGTAGCTGCTGAAGAGGTTAAGTCAATAGGGAATGAAATTAACCAGTTGTCTGGTGTTAATGGGCCATCTGTATTGTCATAAGAAGCAGATGCAACACAAGGATTTCCGTCAGCAACTCCATCATTATCTAGGTCATAATCAACAGGAAACCATCCATTACCATCACCATCATTATCTATTTGACTCCAACAAGTATAAATATTAGCAGTGCTGTTAAAATCTTCCGAAACAGGCAATGTCCCAGTTGGGCAAGATGCTGTATTTTCAGTAATCTCAAATTGAAAACCGTTAGCATTCCAATTATCATCCCAATAGATAAAATAGGATTCTCCGTTTGAAACAAGAATAGTTGCCGAAGAAAGATAGTTAGTAGTTGAAATATCATCACTATAAGATACACAAGTAAGTGTAGAGCACGTACCAGAGAAAATACTTAATCGAGTATCATCGCTATATGTTGTACCATCATTTTGAGATAGATTAGATGAAATAGTGAGGGTACCATCGAAATTAGCGGTGTATGAATACCAGCTACCATATGTAGCAGTTGATGAAGTATAACAGGTGTTATTAATAGTACCTGTAATAGCTCCTGCTGTAGTAGTACCAGCTGTTACAGTTAAGGCATTAGCACAACTACTTTGTGCATTTATAGCATTCAATGTAAAAAGGCTAATTAGTAATGTGTGAAATAGAAGTGTAGTTTTTTTCATAGAAATTGTTTTATAGTTTAAGTTAAAAATATAATAATTTGTAAAATTTACTCTTAAAAAAAGCATAAAATTATTATTTGTTATAAACTGTATTGACGTTATTACTTTTTAGAAATAGTAATTGATTGTGAATTGCTTTCTCCAAAAAGTTTTACAATATAAATACCTGTGTTAAGTTGTGCCATATCAATGGTGTTTCCGCTTAAATCAGATTTCTCAGAAGTTAAAACTAATTGACCTAATTGGTTATACACTTGAGCTTTTACTAAAGTTTCGTTACCACTAATGTTTAATACATCAGAAACCGGATTAGGGTATACAGAGAATGTAGTATCTTCAACTATATCTTTAGATAAAGCTTCAGTTCCTGTAGTAAAAGACCATACAGAAGTACCCGTAGCAGCACCTGCACCGTTTACAGGAATTATTTCCCAGTAGTAAGTGTATAGTCAGAAAATCCGGAAACGTTATACGTAGTTCCGGTTGTTGTAACATTTAAAGCAGTTAAATCTGTAGCTGAAGTACCTAAGTTAAGTTCATAGTATAATGAATGGTGCTTCGCCAGTTGTAGGGGCGTCCCATGTAAAAGTAACTTGTGTATACGATGAGTCTATAGCTAAAGTTAAAGGAACATTTGTAGCTCCATCACTAGGATAAGGATTGGTTGCAACAGACGGTGCGCTAGATGCACTAGCAACCATTGCAACATAATCAATATAAAAAGCATCGTTTCCTAAAGTAGTTGCATTACCTTCTGCAACAAATGCAATATAGATAGATTGTCCTGAATAAGCAGATAAATCAACTATCTTAGTACCGAAATTTGCAGTTGCAATAGCAGATTCTGTATATGTGGTAACAGTTGTATAATCTGAAATGTTAGTTTGCGAAGTTGTTGATACCATAACCTTTAAACTGTATCCATAATCAATAGTGTAATAGTTTCCGATATCAAAAGATAAAACACTATATGCTGAGCTTACCGTTATTTGTGGTGTAACTAACCAGTCTTGACATGTGCTTACATCACTATCAAATACACAAAACATATTTCCGTAAGTACCGTAAACCCATTCGAAGGTAGTTCTTTGCCCGTTACTTCCAGAAAAGGTAGCCCATCAGGCAGGTAAGGCACCTCCGCTAAAATCCTCAGAAAATTGTGCAGAAGCGGTTAAAGTAGCAAAAATCGAAAGTAAAATTGTAGTAATTTTTTTCATAATTTAGTAGGTAATTTTATCCTACAAAATTACATCTTTCGAAAGGTTTTGAAAAAAAAATAATACATAAAAAACCACTTTAATAATTTTAAAGTGGTTTTTTATGTATTAATAAAATTACTCTTTAGCAATAGTAATTGACTGTGAATTGTTTTCTCCAAAAAGTTTTACAATATAAATGCCTGTGTTAAGTTGTGCTATATCAATGGTATTTCCACTTAAATCAGACTTCTCAGAAGTTAAAACTAATTGTCCTAATTGATTGTAAACTTCAGCTTTTACTAAAGTTTCGTTACCGCTAATGTTTAACACATCAGAAACCGGATTAGGGTATACAGAGAATGTAGTATCTTCAATTGTATCTATAGATAAAGCTTCAGTTCCTGTAGTAAAAGACCATACAGAAGTACCCGTAGCAGCACCTGCACTATTTACAGGAATAATTTCCCAGTAGTAAGTGGTGTAGTCAGAAAATCCGTAAATGTTATACGTAGTTCCGGTTGTTGTAACATTTAAAGCAGTTAAATCTGTAGCTGAAGTACCTAAGTTAAGTTCATAGTATAATGGTGCTTCGCCAGTTGTAGGGGCGTCCCATGTGAAAGTAACTTGAGAATACGTTCCGTCTGTAGCTAAGGTTAAAGGCACAGCTGTAGCACCATCACTAGGATAAGGATTGGTTACAACAGACGGTGCGCTAGATGCACTAGCAACCATTGTAACATCATCAATATAAACAGCATCGCTTCCAGCAGTAGTTGCATTACCTTCTGCAACAAATGCAATATAGATAGATTGTCCTGAATAAGCAGATAAATCAACAATCTTAGTACTGAAACTTTGAACTGTAAGATCAGATTCTGTATATGTGGTAACAGTTGTATAATCTGAAATGTTCGTTTGCGAAGTTGTTGATACCATAATCTTTAAACTGTATCCATAATCAAGAGCGGCATAGGTTGTGGTTTCAAAAGATAAAGCATCATTTCCTGAGCTTACCGTTATTTGTGGTGTAACTAACCAGTCTTGACATGTACTTACATCACTATCAAATATACAATACATATATTCAGAAGTACTGTAACCCCAGTCGTAGTTAGTTCCTAGTCCGTTACTTCCAAGAAAGGTAACCCATCCGGCAGGTAAGGCACCTCCGCTAAAATCCTCAGAAAATTGTGCAGAAGCGGTTAAAGTAGTAAAAATCGAAAGTAAAATTGTAGTAATTTTTTTCATAAATTGTAGTTTATTATTAAGCCAATAAAATTAAGTTTTTTTTTGGTTAAAACTAATGTTTTAACGATATAATTAAAATGTTTACAGGGATATAACTAAAGTTTTGATTCATTGTATTTTTTGTGATATTTAAGGTGTATTTTGTTTTTTTGTAAGTTAAATGATTTTTGTAGAAAGTTTTATAGCTCCTTTTAAATAAAGGCTTCTTGTTTTTTTACTTTAAATAGTTCTTTATTCTGTTAGTAGAAAATAAAAATGACTGTAGAATTTTTTGTAGGTTTGTGAAGTTTATAAAAGTTTTTTAGCCCACACTTTGAAAGTAGTTGAAAAAATTAAGTTTCCTATACGAGAGGAGATGGAACTTTTCGAAAAAAAGTTTCAAGAATACATGTCCTCTAAAGTTGCTCTTCTTAACAGAATCACGTATTACATAGTAAACCGTAAAGGAAAACAAATGCGTCCTATGTTTGTTTTTCTAATGGCTAAAATGATTTCAGGAGGAAAAGTAAATGATAGAACTTACAGAGGTGCTGCGGTTATAGAGCTTATACATACAGCTACTTTGGTGCATGACGATGTGGTAGATGATAGTAATAGAAGAAGAGGCTTCTTTTCAATAAACGCCTTATGGAAAAATAAAATAGCGGTACTAGTTGGTGATTATTTGCTTTCTAAGGGGTTGCTACTTTCTATAGATAATGATGATTTTGATTTATTGAAAATTATTTCTGTGGCGGTACGTGAAATGAGTGAGGGTGAATTACTACAAATTGAAAAGGCCAGAAAACTAGATATTACCGAGGAAGTATACTACGAAATTATTAGACAAAAAACGGCTACTCTTATTGCTGCCTGTTGTAGCTTAGGAGCTTGTTCTATAGCACCGGAATCTGATCATGTGGAACGCATGCGTAAGTTTGGAGAATATATAGGAATGGCTTTTCAAATTAAAGATGACCTTTTTGATTATACTGATGGCCCCATAGGGAAACCAACGGGAATTGATATCAAAGAACAAAAAATGACACTCCCTTTAATATATACTTTGGATAATTGCGATGCAAAGGAGCGCGAATGGCTAATTAATTCTATTAAAAGGTATAATAAAAATACAAAGAGGGTAAAAGAGGTGATTGCTTTTGTAAAACAAAAAGGTGGATTGGAGTATGCTGCCGAAAAAATGGTTGAATTTCAGCAGATGGCATTGGCTATTTTAGCAGATTATGACAACTCTCCTTATAAAGATTCACTAGTTCTTATGGTGAATTATGTAATTGAAAGAAAAAAATAATTTTCACAATTACCTGAAAAACAAATATTTGTTTTTTGTTTTGATTTTTTTTTGAAAAAATAACTACCTTCAGGCAACCATTTTTGTCTCAATTGCGTCTTTATAAACAGAAACCAGTATGAAACGCGTTTTGAAAGTTATTCATTTACATACCAGTGAGGAAAAGCTTATTAAGAAAGCCCAGAGAAATGATCGGGTTTCGCAACAAGCTTTATATACTACCTATGCGCCAAAAATGCTTAGTGTATGCAGGTATTATGTGAAAGACTTGCAATATGCGGAAGATGTTATGATTACGGGTTTCGCTAAAGTGTTTAAAGGACTTTCTACATTTCAATTTGAAGGAAGTTTTGAAGGTTGGGTAAGGCGTATTATGGTAAGAGAGTCTATATCTTTTTTACGGAGTAATAAACAAATTATTTTTACTGAATATACTACGGCAACAAATGAAGAAATTGTTTATGAATCTGATATGTCTACAGAGGTGTTGCAGTTACTTATAGATGGATTACCTGACGGTTACAAGGCTGTTTTTGTGATGTATGCTATTGAAGGATACGCTCATAAAGAAATTGCAGAGATGTTAGAAATATCTGAGGGGACTTCAAAATCGCAACTTTCGAAAGCACGAAAGCTTTTAAAGCAACAATTAGACTTAATTAAAAAAAGAGAAAATGGGACTATCTGAGTTTGAGAAAGAGTTGAGAGATAAAATGGAGGAGCGTTCTATTGTACCTTCGGATACGTCTTGGGATAGGGTTGTAGCTGGATTAGAGGAGCCTAAGAAAAAGGTTATTTTACTTAATTGGTATTGGGTAGCGGCTATTCTTGTTATAGGTGTTTTTATCTCATACAGTGTGTTTTTTAAATCATCTGAGATACATACTATTGAGGTAGTAAATACAGATGTAGATGCCCATGACGTTCTTAAAGAAGGTGTTTTGAAGGTTAATACGAAGCCTGAAGTTGAGTTTAAAAAATATGAGCAAGAAGATGCTGTAGTTGTAACTAGGTTAGAAGTTGCAAATAAAGTAATAGAACACTCTGCTGAGGTTGAAAAAGTGAATAAAAATGCTTTTGAAAAAGAGATACAAAAGGTTCCGAATGCCAAGTTAGTATCAATTCAGGAGGCTCCTAAAACGAAATCTCCAGAGGATATTAAAGTTCAGGAAGTAGTGGCTGAACTTACAGGGTTACATGGGCAAGGGGTAACAATAACAGATGACTTGGTAGATTCACTATTATTAAAAGCTCAAGAGGAATTGAGGGCTGAGAAACTTAAAACCATTATCTCTAAAGAAAATAATACAGATGTTTTGGCCAAAGCATTATTAGAGGAAGTAGAGTACGATTTACATAAATCATTTAAAGAAAAAGTATTTGAAGCCCTGCACGATGGCTTCTTTAAAGTGGAAACTGCGGTTGCGGAACGCGGCCGTTAATAGGAGTTTTTTCATCAATTAAATAATCAATAAAAGGTAGTAATTATGGTACGATTTGTAGCCTACATGAGTATGTTGGCCATGCTGTTTAGTGTTCATATTTTGAGTGCTCAAACCAAAAAAGATTCGTTAAAGCTTGAAGTTGAAAGTAAAAAAGCAGCGTTAAGTGAAGAGCATCAAAGTGAAATAGAGAAACTTAAAAAGTTTAAAGATGTTGTTGTTTTTCAGGAAAAAGAAAAATTAAAAGAGGAAGTAAAAAAAATTGAAGAGAGGCTTGCTAAAGGGGAGCTTACCAAAGAGGAAGCTGAAGACCTAAAGACGGAAGCAGCAAGAACTGCAGCTAAGAATATTGAAAATAGAACGGCTATTTTAGATAATAAAATTGCCTTAGCAGAAAGGGGAGAAAATTTTAATGAAAGACGAGACTTAAGAAGTACTGTTTTAATAGGTTCTAAGGGTATTGAATTAGATAATGAAATGTATACAGATTCTACTACTTATAGAAGAAGAATTAAATATGATAAAAGAACATATGGAAGCGTTACCGTTGCAGTAGGTATTAATAATGCTGTAATTGAAGGAAAGGGTATTGATGGATCTCCATACCAAGTAGGAGGTAGTAAGTTTTTTGAAATAGGCTATATGTGGAATACACGTTTGTTTAATAATAGTAATGCAGTGCGTTTTAGATATGGTTTGTCTTTACAGTATAATGGGTTGCGGACAAACAGTGGTAAGTACTTTGTGGAATATGGAGATCAGACCATTTTAGAGGAATTTCCTTATGACTTAAAGAAGGCTAAATTACGTATGGATAATATTGTAGCTCCTGTGTTTTTTGAGTTTGGTCCTTCTAAAAAGGTAGAGCGTGATCGTTATTTTAGATATTACAATTCAAGAATGTTTAAAATAGGGATAGGTGGTTATGCTGGATTAAATTACAGCACACGTCAAAAATTGAAGTATAAGAAGGATGGAGATAAATCTAAAGATAAGCTAAAAACTGATTATAATACCAATAATTTTATTTATGGGGTGGCAGCTTATGTAGGTATTGGAGATGCTTCTCTTTATGTAAAATATGATTTGAACCCTATATTTCATAATGCTGAAACGAAACAAAATAATGTTTCATTAGGGATTCGTTGGGATTTGGATTAGTTTGAGTCTAAAAATAAGACATTGTGAAAACGGCTTCCAATAGAGGAGGCCGTTTTTTGTTATCTTAGTATATTTATAAAGGCCAATAATTTTAAGTATTTTTGCGGTTCTAAATTTTTCAGCAGATTGATAGCTAAAGAGACAATAGATAAAGTTTTTGATGCCGTTAGGGTAGAAGAGGTGATAGGTGATTTTGTTCAACTAAAAAAATCGGGTGCTAACTTTAAAGGGTTAAGTCCGTTTTCAGATGAGCGCACACCTAGTTTTATGGTGTCTCCTGTAAAGCAAATCTGGAAAGATTTTAGTAGTGGTAAAGGAGGAAATGCTATTGCTTTTATTATGGAGCATGAGCACTTTACATACCCTGAGGCGATACGCTACCTTGCTAAAAAGTATGGTATAGAAATTGAAGAAACCGAACAGACAGATGAAGCAAAAGAACAGGCGAATGAGCGAGAGAGTTTGTATGTGGTTTCAGAATATGCTCAGGAGGATTTTGAGCGTAACCTTTGGGAAACTTCACCGGGCAAAGCTATAGGGCTTAGTTATTTTAAAGAACGTGGTTTTACAGATACTACGATTCGTAAATTTAAGCTCGGATATGCCATTGATGAGTGGGAAATCTTTACAAAAAATGCACTTGATAAAGGATATCAGCTAACATTTTTGGAGAAAACCGGTTTAACTATTGTTAAAGAGAATAAGCAGTTCGACAGGTTTAAGGGTAGGGTTATGTTTCCTATTCACTCTATGAGTGGTAGGGTGCTGGGTTTTGGTGGTCGTATTTTAACTACGTCTAAAAAAGTAGCTAAGTACATGAACTCTCCCGAGAGTGATATTTATCACAAGAGTAAAGTGCTTTACGGAATTTATTATGCCAAACAAGCAATAGCTAAAGAAGATAATTGTTATTTGGTAGAAGGGTATACAGATGTGATTCAGTTTCATCAAAGCGGAATTGAGAATGTGGTGGCTTCTAGTGGAACTGCTCTTACGTCTGATCAGATTCGTTTAGTAAACAGGTTAACTAAAAATATTACGGTATTATTTGACGGTGATGCGGCTGGTTTACGTGCTTCTCTACGGGGGGTGGATTTGATTTTGGAGCAAGGTATGAATGTGAGAGTATGTTCATTTCCAGAAGGAGAAGATCCAGATAGCTTTGCCAGAAGAAATAGCTATGATGATGTAATCACTTATTTAAAAGAGAATACTAAAGACTTTATACAATTTAAGGCTTCTGTACTTGTAAAAGAAGCCAATAATGATCCGGTTAAAAAGGCAGATACCATACGAGATATTGTTGGGAGTATAGCTAAAATACCTGATAGAATTAAGCAAGAGGTGTACTTACAGGAGTGTTCCAGAATTATGGATATTTCTGAAGATGTATTGTTTAATACCTTGGCACAATTACAGAATAAAGAGGTAAAGGAAGCCGATAAAAACTATAAAAAAGCAAGACAACAAAAAGCTTTTGATGTTGTTAAAAATGATGCTCAACAGCTAACTAAAGTAGATGTTCAGTACTTATTAGAGCGTAAAATAATAGAGTTGTTGTTGTTGTATGGAGAACGCTCAGAAGTGTTTGATGATTTAGTATTAAAGGCAACAGATGACGGTAAATTAGAGTTAGAGCAACAGCAGTTTGAAGCTAGGGTATTTGAAAAAATTTATTTGGATTTACAGGATGATGAAGTGGACTTTACAAATTCTATTTTTAGAGCTGTATATGTACAATTGATAGAGTTTTTTACTTCTGAAAAGAAATTTTCCATCGAGTTATTTATGCAGGAGTTAACGCCTGAAGTGGTTTCTGAAGTGACTTCCATTCTAATGGATGAAGAAAAATATCAATTACATAATTGGGAGTCTAAAGATATTTTGGTAAAGCAAAAAGATCATGATTTAGGACAAATGGTTAACGAAACGATTTTAAATTTACGATGCTTTCTGATACAAAAAAGGGTTGAGGCTTTAAAAACAGAAACGCTACAAAATAGAGAAGGTAATGCAGAACTTCTAGAGGAAGCAATGCATTACCTTCGATTAAAAAAAGTATTGTCAGAAAAGCTAAATCGAGTTATCTAGAATAACTCAAGTGCTTTTGCTTGTTGTAACATATCTACCATATTATCTACGTTTAATTTACGCATTAATCTGGCTTTGTATGTACTAACAGTTTTTTCGTTTAAACCAAGTTCTTCGGCTACCTGCTTGTTTCTTTTACCGGCAGATAGTAATTTTAAAACTTCTACTTCTCTTGTAGATAATCTTCTAAAATATTTTCTTGGTTTGTTAGTACTTTCGTCAAAAGCTAAACGTTGTGCAAGTTCGTTAGTAATAAACATATTACCAGTTGCAACTTTAATAATAGCCTCTTTTAATAATTCTAAATCAGATGTTTTAGAAATATAACCATGTGCACCAGCTCTTAGCGTGCTAACCGCATAAACATCTTCTGGTTGTGCACTGTACATAAGTACTCTTACCTCAGGGTAATCTTTTTTAAGTTTACGCAAGGCTGTAATTCCATTTACTTCCGGAATGTCCATTTCTAAAAGAATTAAATCTGGGGTACTTTTAGTTAAATAGTCAAACAATCCGTTTGTAGTTGCTACTGTTCCCACAACATCAAGATCAGTAGAGGGTTTGAAGAAAGACTCTAGTCCTTTCTGCACGATTGGGTGGCTGTCGGCCACTAAAACTTTAATCATTTTTTAGGGTTTAAGGGTTTATAAAATAACATAAAGGGTATTAACAAAAATCCAATTTTTGAAAATCCTCATTTTATATTTGTGGGGTATGTAGGCGGTAAAAGTAAGGAATATTATTCTTTTTGTCAAAAAAATATTATAGTAACGTATAAAAACGATTTTATTCCTTTAAATGACTGGGTATTAAGCATACAGGAATCGGATCCATTTTGTGCTTGTTTGCATTATTAAATTTTTTATAGATGGCAAAAACTTGCTGTTCACGGCCACTAAAGTCATCTATTGTTTTTCCTGCTTCATCCTGATTCATAGCCCATTCCAGTTCAGGATAAGAAGCGCCTAACTGGTCTTCGTCAGTTCTGTCGTCACCCCATAAGCCGTCTGTAGGAGCTGCTTCAATAATCTCTTGATTAACACCAAGTTCTTTAGCAATGGCATATACTTCAGTTTTTAACAAGTCAGCAATCGGACTAAGGTCTACACCTCCATCACCATATTTAGTGTAGAATCCTACACCAAAGTCTTCTACTTTGTTTCCGGTACCTGCTACTAATCTTTTTTCTAATGCGGCAAAGTAATATAAGGTAGACATACGTAATCTGGCTCTTGTATTTGCTAACGACATAAAACGATCTTCCTCATTAGATACTGCAGGTAAGCTTCCAATCAGGCTATCAAAAACCGGTGTAAGATTTACTTTAGTCATATGTACATTCTTAAAATTACCTTCTAGCCATTTAATGTGGTTTAATGCTCTGCTTACCTGACTGTCTGATTGGTGGATTGGCATTTCAAGACAAAGTACATCTAACCCTGTTTTAGCACAAAGAGTAGAAGTAACGGCAGAATCAATTCCTCCAGAAACTCCTATAACAAACCCTTCCATTCCAGCCTGTGTAGCATATTGTTTTAACCAGCTAACTATGTGTTCGATAATTTCAGTTGTTTTCATAATAAATACTTTACTTTGGTTAATGCATAAATACATTAAATTTGCAGCTAATTTACTTTTTTTTGACAATTAAAGATAATGATTTACGTTGTCATTTATAATATTTAATAAATTTTATGAAAAAAATAGCATTCTTATTAGCTATAGTAATTACTCTATTAAGTTGTGATAAAAGTTCTAAAATAGAAAGAGAAATAGGTGAGATTCCTGTAGAGGTATCTGTAAAAAGATTTGATTTGGCATACAAGAATACTACTCCCTTTGAATTGCAAGATTTAAAAAAAGAATACCCATATATGTTTCATGAGGCATATGCCGATTCAGTTTGGGTAGGTAAAATGTTAGATACACTAGAGCGAGAATTATTTAATGAGGTGTATAAAGCGTATCCTGATTTTAAGGAAGAAAAAGAAGAATTAAAAAAGTTTTTTCAGCATGTAAAATACTATTACCCTGATACTAGTATACCAGAGGTAGTTACGGTAACTTCAGATGTTGATTATGAGAATCAGGTAATTTATAGCGATAAGTATTTATTTATTTGTTTAGATACCTATTTAGGTGCAAATCATAAATTTTACTCAGGTATTCAGCAGTATTTGTCTCAATCGTTTACAAAAGATTATATTATTGTAGATGTAGCTTCGTCTTTTGCAATTAGTAAGGTGCCTGCTCCTCAGAATAGAGCATTCTTATCGTATATAATTTATTATGGTAAGAAATTGTATTTAGAGAGTTTATTGATACCTGAAAAAACAGATGCACAACGATTAAAATATACTACGGATGAGTATGCATGGGCAGAAGCGAATGAAGATATGATTTGGAAATATTTTATGGAGGAAGAGGTGTTGTTTAGTACAAAATCGAAGCTTTTAGAGCGTTTTGTTTTTCCTGCGCCTTTTTCTAAATTTTATAGACCTATAGATAATGAGTCTCCTGGTCGTTTAGGAGTTTATATAGGGAGTAAGATTGTAGCATCGTATATGAAAAACAATGATGTATCTTTGCAACAAATGTTAACCACGTCTGCGCAGGAAATTTTTAATAATGCGCATTATAAACCTAGAAAATAATGAGTACTAAATATAGATCGGATATTGAGCTAAATGTTGAATTGGATGAGAATAAAATACCTGAAAAATTAAGCTGGACGGCTAAGGATGGAGGTATTGAAAATGAGGAAGCTAAAGCAATGCTACTTTCTATTTGGGATCATCAAAAAAAAGAGTCGTTACGAATAGATCTTTGGACTAAAGATATGCCTTTAGATGAAATGAAGATGTTTTTTCATCAAACCTTAACGGCAATGTCCGATACCTTTTACAGAGCTACTCAAGATGAGAAGATGAGTGCTACCATGAAAGATTTTTGTGATTATTTTGCAGAGAAGTTAGAGATTAAAAAATAATAGCTTAGCAGGCGCGGTCTTCAAGAATTAATTTTAAGTCTGCAGCGCTAATAGGCTTTACAATATATCTGGTAACATTAGTATATTGTTTACTTTTCTCTACATCTATAGGGTTTATAGAAGAGGTAACAATGTAAATGCTAATAGACGAAGGAATGCTAATGGTGGTGATTTTATCTAAAAATTGCCACCCATCCATGATAGGCATATTTAAATCTAATAAAATTATTTCGGGCAGTTCTTCATTGTTTTCAATAAACCCTTTTAAGGCACTAAAAGCCTCAGCTCCATTATTAAAAACATGGACGCTGTTACAAAAGTTTGCTATTTGCATTATTTTTTTTGTGCCGAATATAAAAATAGGATCGTCATCAATAATACAAGCAATATTTATTTTATTCATTTTTTAAAATATACTTTAAAAGTTGATCCTATCCCTAAAGTGCTTTCAACATCAATCTTCCCTTCCATAGCTTCTACCTGATTTTTGGTTATAAATAAGCCTATTCCTTTTGCTTCAGGGTGTGGGTGGAATGTTTTGTACATTCCGAATAATTTACTTTTATTACTGGTAAGGTTAATGCCGATACCGTTATCAGATACTAATAATATGATATGGGTATCTGTTTTAGTTACTTTTATTTTTATAAACGGTTCTCTAGATGGTTCTTTATATTTAATAGCATTACTAATTAAGTTAATTAAAATACTATCCATATAGGCAGGTACATAATTAATGTAAGTATCTTCCTTTACCTCGTTTTCAATAGTAACGTTATGTTCTATAATTTGACCTTTAAGGCTTGTTAAGGCGTTGTCTATAAATTTTTTAAGATTCAGTTTCTTTATATCGTCACGTTGTTTTGTATGTAATAAAATAACCTCGTTTAGGTGTTTAATAGTTTCTCCTAGATTATCTACTGCCTGATTAATCATAGTAAAAAAATCATTTTTAGTCTGACTAGGCATTTCTATTTTCATTAAATCTAAAAGCATTGACAAGTTGCCTGAGTGTGATCTTAAATTATGAGAAACAATATGGGCAAAGTTTAGCAATCTTTTGTTTTGATTTTGTGTTATTTCAAGTAATGATTCTATTCTTTTATAAGCGTGTTTTTGAACCGATAAATCTGTTATTTGAGATACAAAATGAAGCGGTATATTGTCTTTATCTCTAATAATGGATACAGCCAGTAATGCGTATACAATGTCTCCATTTTTATGAAAATATCGTTTTTCAAGTTGGTAGTTATTGCCGTTGCCTTTAATAAGGTTGTTTACTTTTTTTAAATCAATATCTAAATCGGCAGGGTGTGTAATATTTTGAAAATTTAAGGTGTAAAACTCGTTTTTACTATAGCCTAGCATATCGCATAAACTTTGGTTTACTCTAAGCCATTTTCCTTCTAAACTAACAAGTGCCATACCAATAGAAGCACCTTCAAACGTATTTCGGAATAATTCTTCTTTTAAGGATAGTTCTTCGCGTTTTTTTACGTCCTCATTAATATCTTGTAACAAGCCATAAATTTCAATACATTTTCCGTTTTGCATAACGGGGATACCAATGGCGCGTACCCATTTTTCTGTATTATTGTAAGTGGTAATTTTAGTTTCTATATCGTATGAAGTGGCTTTTTCAAGACTTTCCTGAACTAATTCTAATGAAGCAGAATCATTGAAGAGTTTTAAGGCTTCTTCTAATGAGACCTCATAGTTATCGGGTACCTCATATATTTTCTTGGTTATTTTACTCCAATATGCTTTTTTAGAGTCGATAAAAATTTCCCAATGCCCTATAGTGGCGGCTTCATTCGAGTGTTCAAGAAGGTTATTATAATCTTGTAAAGATTGAACACGGTTTTTTCTTAGTGTAATACCAACCATTCTAGTGGGGATACCTTCTTTATTGCAAAGTGTTTTTCCTAAACACTTCATCCAAATAATCTCTTCCTGATTATTGGTGTATCTAACTAATTGTTCAAATTCTTTTTCAGGATTTTTAAGATGATTTTTTAAGTTCTCGAAGCAATATGCAACATCTTCATCAATCATAACTTCTTTCCAGAATGATGACGTCTTATCTTCGGGTGGTATAGAAATATCTAAGGTATGCCAAAAGTCATCATTATACCATTGGTCGTCCGGATTTTCCAAATTCCAGACCCAATACCCTTTTGAATTAGGGTTGTCCAGATATTTCTGAACATCAGAGTTTGTTTTAAGTAACTCTTTAAGTTCAAGTTGCAAATAGTTCATGTGCTCAAAAAATTTGGAGGTAAATTCTTAAAGCTAAGATAATAAAATTTTATATTCTATTTTTTTTTTGAGCACATGATACTCAATTTTACATCGATAAAATAACATTTTTTAACGACAAAATGTTATTTTGTTGATTAATCTTTAATAAACTGTACGTTTATTAGTAGTTTTATTATATCAGAAACCACAATGCTCCCTGCTTCGGTTACGGCGCTCCATGTTAAGCCAAAATCTTTACGGTTAATTTTACTTATTGCTTCAAATCCAGATTTTGTTTGTCCGTAAGGGTCAACAGCTGTACCATTGTATTCAATTTCTAGTTCAATAGATTTAGTAATTCCTTTAATGGTAAGATCACCTAATAATTTAGAACCTGCATAAGAGGTAGATTTAAATGTAATTTCAGGGTATGTTTCGGCATCAAAAAAATCAGCAGATTTTAAGTGGTTATCTCTGTCTGAGTTATTAGTGCTAATTGAAGCGGTTTTAATAGTAGTGCTAAATTCGGCGTCTTCAAAGTTTTCAGAGGCGGCTACTAAGTGTCCTTCAAATTCACCAAAAGTACCTGTTACAGTTGAAATCATCATGTGTTTTACTTTAAACACCATTTCTGAGTGTGTAGGATCTATGATCCATGTTGCTTTTTCCATTTTTTTAAATTTTTGTGTATTGATTATTATTATAATTTCATTGGAACTTCCATTAATAGAAGTTTAGTGTTGTCGGTTTGAGTAGTAAAATCAAATGAATTTACATCCCATATTCCATAACCATCTCTTTTGCTTAAGCTTTCGTTGTTTATAATGATTTCTCCTTCTAAAACAAAAACATAAACACCGTTACCTTCTTTTTTAATTTTGTAGGTATCAGATATACCTTTTTCAAAAGTTCCTAAATGAAACCATGCGTCTTGATGAATCCATACACCCTCGTCTTCTGCATTAGGAGATAGTATCTGATAAAGTTTGTTTTTAGTATCGCTATGGGTAAGTGTTATTTGGTCGTATCTAGGTGTTACATTTTTCTTCTTTGGAAATAACCAAATTTGAAGAAAACGAACCTCTTTATCTTTATTCTTGTTATACTCGCTATGAAATACACCGGTGCCAGCACTCATTACCTGAATATCTCCTTGTTTAATAGTAGTGGTGTTTCCCATACTATCTTTGTGTTCAAGGTCACCTTCTAACGGAATAGAAATAATTTCCATATTGTCATGAGGGTGCGTTCCAAATCCCATGCCTGCAGCTACCGTATCATCGTTAAGAACTCTTAGGATTCCAAAGTTCATTCTTTCAGGATTGTGGTAGTTGGCAAAACTAAATGTATGGTGACTGTCTAACCAGCCGTGGTTAGCATGTCCTCTGGTTGCTGCTTTGTGAAGTATTGTGTTCATGGTTCTATATTTTTTATTTGGTAAATGGTTAAATACTACTTGTTGCAACATCTTGTCGTAATCAGAGTTTTTAAGCTTTACATTTTTAGCTCTTCGCATTGCTGGCGCTATAACCGTGGTAGTGCTAAGTAGTTTGCTTGTAAAATCGTTACGTTTCATGATGTTATCATTTTTGTACATGACAAAGTACCGAAATGCATGAACGGTATGGAATATTAGAATACGGGAAAGAATTATAAAAATCCGATATTAGGAGTTCTTCTTGTATTGTGAAGGTGAATGTCCTGTACATTTTTTAAAAAATGCACTAAAATGAGAGGGTTCGTTAAAGCCTAGTTCGTAGGCTATTTCTTTTGTAGTAAGATCAGAGAAATAGAGCATTCGCTTAGCTGCAATGTCTAAACGTTTCTGTATGTATTGCTTGGCAGTTTTACCTATCAGTGATTTGATAGTTCTATTAAGGTGATCAGGTGTAATATTGAGAGCTTCTGCATAGGTAGAGGTAGAGTGCCATTGTTTGTAGTATTGTTCTACCAAGTTTTTAAATTCCTTTAATATGGTATTGCTTGATTCTACTTTCTGTAAATTCTTTTCTTGTACGGTACATAGGTTGGTGCAAGAGATTAAAAATAATTTTAAATAAGCACCAATAGATTGTTCTTTTAGAGGAATGTCTGACTCATATAATAGAATCATTTCTTCTGCAAAGCCAACTAGTTTTGTTAATTGTTCTTCTGAAAGATGTAAAGGAGGACTTTCTCCATAATCGTAAAATAAATTAAGGTCATCTATAAAGCTTAAAGGAATGTTGTTTTGTATAAGAAAATTAGCAGAGAAAACCATCGAGAAACCATGGGTTGCAATCTCTTCTTTAATTTGGTGTACTTGTCCCTGACTAAGAAAGAATATCTGATTATCGTGTATCTTAAACTCTTTAAAATCTATGGTGTGCGTACCCCTTCCTTTTTTTATAAGCAGTACAGTATAGAAATCATGTCTGTGCGGAGTATCTGGTTTTCCTTTATGTTTCTCGTAAATTGATTCTGTTCTGGAGATGCCAAAACTTAATGACGGATTGTTACGATTAACATTATTATAGGTTTTTATAATTTCCATAATTAAGTATAAAGATAATTAATCTTTGCTTACAGAGGTTGTTTCTTTTTTATATCCTATATCAATCACTATGTTTTGGTAAAAACAGCATAAGAAGCTTTTAGCACATGAGTTAGCTTAAAATTTTGTGAGTTCTGTTCCAAAATACCATAATTAACCCTGTTACTAAGGTTTAAATGTGTAATTAAGATAAAATACCTTTCTAATAAAGAGGAAAGAGGTTAAAAAATGTTCTTTAGCGACGTCTTTACCAAAAAGAACCCTATATATTATATGAATAAGGTAGCTATAGGGGTGCTTATTTTTTAATGAAATTCATAAGATTTTTGTTTTATATCAAGGTATTAAAGGCTAAGAATAGTTGGGTGTATTAAGAAATGATAAGGTTGTTTGGTAAAAAGTTTAAGATTCTTGTAGCAGATGTTGGGGTAGGTCGTCTTAAGGGTATAATCAAAAATATACTCTTATGAAAAAAGTACTTTTACTAATGGTTAGTTTGTTTGTTCTGGTGGCATGTGGTACCAAAACTCCGTACCAAACATTTAGAAATGAGAATAAAGAAGCTATTGATTTTTCGCTTAATGTTTCTTCTTTTATTGGCGATTCTATTGTAGAAAAGGCATATGTGAATGATTTGAAAAGAGTGGTTTCAGGAATTAGAAAATACCGTGTTGTAGTAGCTAAATCTAATACAAGCGAATTAAATATAAGATTTAAGAAGTTGGTGAATTCAAAAACCTACGAGCAATTAGCTGGTTTTAGTAATAACGGCGGTAGTGTAGAATTGTATTTTTATAAAAAAGGCGGAAAAATAAAGGAGGCCGTTTGCAAAATAAAAAACAATGATAATTTTGTAGTACTTAGTGCAGAGGGAAATCTAAAAATTAAAGATTTAGGGAAGTTGGTAGAAGAGATAATAAGTGCCAATTAGGTATTACCATTTTTAAGCATTTGGTTTAGTTGTCCTATATATTTCAAAACTTCTTCTTTGCCATAATTAGAAGAAGAAGAAGTTACCAGATAGTGCGGTGCTTCTTCCCAAACATCTTGTTTTAACGTTTCAAGATATTGGTTAATGTTGCGTTCAAGCGCATTGGGTTTTAGTTTGTCTGCCTTGGTGAATATAATAGAAAAAGGAATCTGGTTTTCGCCTAACCATTGCATAAATTCCATATCAATTTTTTGAGGTTCGTGGCGGCAGTCTACTAGTACAAAAGCAGAAACAAGCTGCATGCGTTTTTCAAAGTAATTGGTAATAAATTTTTGGAAAACCTTCTTGGTGCTTTTAGATACTCTTGCATACCCGTATCCAGGTAAATCTACTAAGAACCACGAATCATTTATTTTAAAATGGTTTATAAGTTGCGTTTTCCCAGGTCTTCCAGAGATTTTTGCTAAGCTTTTTCTAGAGGTTAGCATGTTTATTAAAGACGACTTTCCTACGTTAGAACGCCCAATAAAGGCATACTCTGGTATAGGCTCGTTTGGACACTTAGAAACGTCTGTATTACTAATAATAAATTCTGCTTTTTTTACCTTCATAATTAAAAACCTCTTTTAGTAAGCCAGTGATCCAAAATTTCATTAAAAGTGATAGGGTGTTCCATCATAGGAGCATGTCCACATTTGTCAATCCAGAAAAGGTCAGAGTCTGGTAATAATTCATGAAATTCTTCAGCTACGTTAGGAGGTGTTACAGAATCGTTTTTACCCCAAATAATACACGTAGGGGTATGCATATTTGGTAAGTCATTTGCCATATTATGTCTAATAGCACTTTTGGCAATGGCTAATGTTTTAATAAGTTTTGATCGGTCGTTTACGGTTTCAAAAACTTCATCTACAATTTCCTTAGTGGCAACTTTAGGGTCGTAGAAAACGTCTTCACTCTTCTGTTTAATAAACTCGTAATCTCCTCTTTTAGGATAACCATCTCCCATGGCACTTTCGTAAAGTCCTGAGCTTCCTGTTATTACCAGTGATTTTACTTTTTCAGGGAACAACTTGGTGTGTAATAAACCAATGTGTCCGCCAAGTGAGTTTCCAAGCAAAATTACATTGTCTAGTTCTTTATGTTCAATGAATTGCTCTAAAAACTTAGCTAAGTTTTTAACAGTAGTTTTTAGTAAAGGCATAGAGTATATAGGCAACTCGGGGATGAGTACCTTGTAACCTTTTTTTGAGAAAAAATGAGTAACTCCCTCAAAATTACTTAATCCTCCCATTAATCCGTGTAGAATAATAATGGGTTGTCCTTCTCCTGTCTCAAGGTAACTAAACTTACCTTCTTTTTTTACGTTTTTAAGCATCAACGATGTTAATTTTTCCAAAAAACAAATATAAGTATTTAACTAAGATTCAAACCTAAAAAACCAGAAACCTTTAGTAGAAGGTAGAATTTGCTATATCTCGAGAGTCTTTGTCTTGTGGAGGAGCTAACTAATTGAAAAACTAAATGTTATCTATAAAAAGTTAAAAACTCTAAAATTTATTAACAATGTGGTAGTATGTGGTAAAAAGTGGTAAAATATTCCATATATTTGAAAAACTAACAGTTTAGTGGAGAATTTGTGACAAATTTCATCGGAACATATGAGTGTAAGGCAGATACGAAAGGAAGAGTGATGCTTCCTGTGGCGTTAAAGTCACAGCTTGCCCCTATGTTAGCGAATGGATTTGTGGTAAAACGTGCAGTTTTTCAAAGTTGCCTTGAGTTGTATCCGATGGAAGAATGGAATGCAATGATGCAAAAAATAGGGAAACTAAACAGGTTTAATAAAAAGAATAATGATTTTATCAGAAGGTTTACTGCGGGAGTGAAAATGGTTGAGGTAGATGCTACGGGTAGGTTTTTGATACCGAAAGATCTTGTGAATTTTGCAGGGATTAGTAAAGAGATTGTGCTGTCTTCTGCAATAAATATTATTGAGATCTGGGATAAAAATAAGTATGAACAGGTAATTGATGATGCGACAGATGATTTTGCAGATTTGGCCGAAGAAGTGATGGGAGGAGATGATGATGGAATATGAATATCATAACCCGGTACTGTTGAAAGAGACAGTAGATGGACTTAATATTAAGGAAGATGGAGTTTACGTAGATGTGACCTTTGGTGGAGGTGGGCATTCTAGGGAAATATTAAAACGATTGGGGCCTGGTGGTAAATTGTTTGGTTTTGATCAGGATGCGGATGCTTTGGATAATGTGCCAGATGATGAACGTTTTGTGTTGATAAGTGAGAATTTCAGGTTTGTAAAGCGTTTTTTGAGGTTTCATGGTGTTAAGAAGGTAGATGGTGTGTTGGGAGATTTTGGTGTTTCGTCACATCAGTTTGATGTTCCTGAGCGTGGGTTTTCTACCCGATTTGATGCAGAGTTGGATATGCGAATGAATCAGCAAAGTGAAGTTTCTGCTTACTCAGTGGTAAATGAATATGAAGAAGCTGATTTAAGAATGATGTTCTCTATGTATGGAGAATTAAGGAACGCGGGAGCTATTGCCAGAGCGATTGTTGGAGCGAGAAAGGATGAAGAGATAAAAACAGGGGAAGATTTAAAAAAGGTTGTTTCTAAATTTTTGCCAAGGTTTAAAGAGAATAAAGTGTTGGCTCAAATATATCAGGCAATACGTATAGAAGTAAATGAAGAGGTAGAGGTGCTGAAAGAGTTTTTGTTACAGATGCCTGAGGTTTTAAATGAAGGAGGAAGGTTGAGTTTAATAAGTTATCACTCTTTAGAGGATAGATTAGTGAAAAGATTTATTAGAGATGGGAAGTTTCAGGGGCAGGCAGAGAAAGATTTCTATGGAAATATAGATGTGCCTTTTAAAAAGGTAGGTGGATTGATAGTGCCGACTGAAGAAGAGATAGCTTTAAATAATAGAGCGCGAAGCGCCAAATTAAGGGTAGCTGAGAGAATATGAAAAACGGATTGTTAGACATATTGAGAGGGAGCTTTCTTGTGAGTGAAGAGGCTGGTGCTATTAAAAGATGGCGGTTTTTTCTGTTTATGTCGCTGTTGGCAATTATAATGATTAGTAGTTCGCATAGTGCAGACCAAAAAGCACATTTGATAGCAGAATTAAATGAAGATGTGCAGGAGTTAAGGAGCGAGTTTGTAGATACAAGATCAAAACTTCAGAAATTAAAACTGGAGTCAAAAATAAAAGAAGAGGTTGGTAAGATGGGGTTAAGACCTTCTAAGAATCCTCCTAAAAAAATTAAAGTAACGAATTAGAAACCTAATAATGGCAATAACAGAAAAGAAAATATTACTGAGATTGTATATAGTAGCAGGATGTATGTTCTTGTTTGCTATTGCTGTTTTTGTAAAGCTTGTTTCCATTCAGTTAGGAGGAGAAGAGTATAGACTTGCAGCACGTGAAGATAATATGAAGAGTGTGGAGGTACCTGCAAATAAAGGAAACCTATATTCAGATGATGGGAGTTTGTTAGCTACTTCTGTAACGCGTTACGATATACATTTCGATGCAGTAACTGCATCTGATGAGAATTTTAAAAAATATATTAAGCCTTTATGTGATTCGCTGGGAGTTTTTCTTGGTAAAAGTAGTGCGGGGTTAAAATCAAGATTAGAGCGTGCCAGAAAAAATAAAAGTAGATACTATCTAATAGCTAAAAATCTTGGTTATGGTGATTATATGAAGCTAAAAAAGTTTCCGTTGTTTAGTCTTGGTGCGTATAGAGGTGGGATTATTGTAAATAGAAGAACGGTAAGGGAGTATCCTTTAGGTTCTATGGCTAAACGTAGTATTGGGTATTACCGTGTAACTAGAGATGGAGATGTGAAGCCTGTAGGGTTGGAGCTTGCTTGTGAACCTTATTTAAATGGGGTAGATGGTAGGAGTTGGAGGCAGCGTATTGCAAAGAATTTATGGAAACCAATTAATAGTGCCGATGAAATAGAGCCTAAGGATGGGTATGATGTGGTTTCTACTATAGATATTAATATTCAGGATATTGCTCACTATGCTTTGTTAGAGCAATTAGAGAAATACAAGGCAGATCATGGGAGTGTTGTGGTAATGGAAGTTGCTACAGGAGAAATAAAAGCCATTGTGAATTTAGGTAGAGATACTAGTGGCGATTATTATGAACGTTTTAACTACGCTGTAGGTGAGGCGCATGAGCCGGGTTCTACTTTTAAATTAATGGCGGTGGCGGCTGCTTTAGAAGAAAAAGTTGTAGATACCAGTTATATGGTAGATACAGAAAAAGGAGTGATAAAATATTACGGTAAGTCGGTACGCGATTCTCATAGAGGTGGTTATGGTATTATATCGTTAGCGGAAGCTTTTCAAGTTTCTTCTAATACGGGTATCGTAAAAACAATTCATGAGAGTTTTAAAGATAATCCAAAGCGATTTACAGATAGGCTAGATGCCATGAATGTGGCTCAGAAGTTAGACTTAAAATCAGATGGTATAACGGGTGAAGGAACGCCTCATATGCCGCATCCTAGTGATAAATCATGGAATGGGATTTCTATGGAGTGGATGGCGTTTGGTTATGGGGTTGCATTAACGCCATTGCAAACGTTAACCTTTTATAATGCGATTGCAAATAATGGTGAGATGGTAAAGCCTCGTTTGATAAAAGAGGTTAGAGAATGGGATCAAATCGTAAACAAATTTGATAAAGAAGTTATTAATCCTAAGATATGCTCTAAGGAAACCATAAATAAGCTAAAACAGTTATTAAAAGATGTAGTTGAAAAGGAACATGGTACCGGACACAGTTTGTATTCGCCTAACTTTTCTATGGCTGGTAAAACAGGTACTTGTCAAAAGGACTATGCGCATACAGATAAGAGTAAACTAAACTATATATCCTCTTTTTCCGGATTTTTTCCAGCAGAAAACCCTAAGTATTCATGTATTGTTGTAATTCATGAACCAGACAAAAGTGTTGGGTATTATGGAGCGGATGTTTCGGGACCTGTGTTTAAAAAAGTGGCTCAAAAAATATATACAAGCTCTCCTTTAATAGATACTGTTAAAGAGATGGATGAAGCAGATAAAAAGGTGTTGGCTAGTTATGATGGGTTTTATGAGAAATCAAATAAAGCCTTTAAAAAGGTTCCTAATGTAAAAGGGATGCCTGGTATGGATGCTATTGCAATACTTGAAAACTTAGGTTTAAAGGTAGAGGTGAGAGGAGCTGGAGATGTAAAAGAGCAGTCCATTAAGGCAGGTGAAGCTATTAATAGTAATAAGAAAATAGTATTAACGCTATCATGATATTGTTAAAAGACATATTGTACAAAGTTGGTATAGAAGCGGTTTTAGGAACTACTGCTGTAGCTGTGAATGCAATTCATTTTGACTCGAGACAAGTAGTTTTGAATGCTATTTTTGTGGCAATTAGAGGAACGGTGGTAGATGGTCATGAGTATATATATAAAGCAGTAGATAATGGTGCGGTTGCTATTATTTGTGAAGAGCTTCCAGAGATAATGGTAAACGGAGTTACGTATGTTCAGGTGGCTGACTCGCATAGCGCTTTAGCACATATGGCGGCTAATTATTATGAGAATCCTTCAGCTAATTTAAAATTAGTAGGGGTAACAGGAACCAACGGAAAAACGACTATAGCAACCTTGTTGTATCAAATGTTTGAAAAGGCAGGGTATAAAGTTGGGTTATTGTCAACTGTAAATATAATGGTGGCCAATAAGGAGTTTAAAGCTACGCATACAACCCCAGATTCATTAACTATAAACAAGTATTTAAAGTTAATGAACGATGAAGGGGTAGAGTATTGCTTTATGGAGGTTAGTTCTCATGGGATTGACCAGAAGCGAACTGAAGGACTTGTGTTTGCCGGAGGAATTTTCACCAACTTAACACATGATCATTTAGATTATCACAAAACATTTGCTGCCTATAGAGATGTGAAAAAATCATTCTTCGACCATTTGCCAAAAGATGCATTTGCCTTGGTAAATACCGATGATAAAAATGGTGTGGTGATGCTTCAAAATACCAAAGCAATAAAAAAAACATACGCATTAAAAACATACGCAGACTATACGGCTAAAATTCTGGAAAATCAGTTTTCAGGATTGCTATTAAAAGTGGACGACCAAGAAGTTTGGACACGTTTAATAGGAGATTTTAATGCTTATAATCTATTGGCAATATACGCTACAGCTGATTTATTAGGGTTAGAAAAAATGGAATCATTGCGCTTATTAAGTCAGTTAGAAAGTGTAAGTGGGCGTTTTCAGTACTTGGTTTCTGATACAAAAATTACTGCGGTAGTAGACTATGCACATACTCCTGATGCTTTAAAAAATGTATTGGAAACAATTAATAATATCCGTACTAAAAACGAAAGTTTGATTACAGTAGTAGGGTGTGGTGGTGATAGAGATGCAGCAAAACGACCTGTGATGGCAGCAATTGCGGCAGATAAAAGTGATAAGGTAATTTTTACTTCTGACAACCCTAGAAGTGAGGATCCGCAACAGATTATTGAGCAGATGGAAGCGGGTGTTGATGGAGTGAGCTTTAAAAAGACACTCTCTATTTTAGATAGAAAACAAGCTATAAAAACAGCATGCCAAATGGCGGCGGCTAACGATATTATTTTAATTGCTGGAAAAGGACACGAGACCTATCAGGAAATTAAAGGTGTGAGAACCGAATTTGACGATTATAAAGTAGTTGAGGAATTATTAAAGAAACTGGAAAAGTAATACTCTTATGTTATATTATCTTTTTGAATATTTAGACAAACATTACAATTTTATTGGAGCTGGAGTTTTTCAGTACATTTCCTTTAGAGCTGCTATGGCTATTATTTTCTCGTTGTTGCTTTCTACCATTTATGGGAAGCGTGTAATTGTGTTTCTAAGAAAACAGCAGATTGGTGAAACCGTTAGAGATTTAGGGTTGCAAGGGCAATCTCAAAAAGCAGGTACACCAACCATGGGAGGGCTTATTATTATAGGTGCTACCTTAATTCCGGTATTGTTGTTTGCAAGACTCGATAATATTTATACCGTATTATTAATTGCTACTACAATTTGGATGGGTATTATTGGCTTTGTCGATGATTATATTAAAGTGTTTAAAAAAGACAAAGAAGGACTTAAAGGTAAGTTTAAAGTAGTTGGGCAGATTGGTATTGGTATTATTGTAGGAGTTACTTTGTACTTACATCCTGGTGTAACAGTAAAAGAAAAAATAAAAGATGTTGCCGTTGTTGATACCGCAACAGTAAATAATGATGTACCAAAATTCAGTCTAGAAGAAAAGTCAACCAAAACAACGGTTCCATTTCTAAAAAATAACGAGTTTGATTATGCTTCTATTTTAACTTGGATAAGTAATGATTTAGGAAAGTATGCTTGGTTAATCTTTATCCCAGTAGTTATTTTTATTGTAACCGCCGTGTCTAACGGAGCAAACTTAACAGACGGTATAGATGGATTAGCAGCTGGTACTTCGGCTATTATGGTGGTAACCCTAGGTGTTTTTGCTTGGGTTTCTGGTAACATCATTTTCTCAGATTATTTGAACATTATGTATATCCCTAATGCTGGTGAGATTACTGTATTTATTGCAGCTTTTGCCGGTGGTTTGGTAGGGTTCTTATGGTACAATACATATCCGGCTCAGGTTTTTATGGGCGATACAGGGAGTTTAACTATTGGAGGTATTATAGCGGTAATAGCAATTGCTATCCGTAAAGAATTATTAATCCCTGTACTGTGCGCTATCTTTTTTGCAGAGAATTTATCGGTGATGATACAGGTGAGTTATTTTAAATATACCAAGAAGAAATTTGGTGAAGGAAAAAGGGTGTTTTTAATGGCACCATTACATCACCATTATCAGAAGAAGGGCTACCATGAGAGTAAGATTGTAACGCGTTTCTGGATTATAGGAATTTTAATGGCAGTGTTAACATTTGTAACGCTGAAATTAAGATAAGATGGAAGGGAAGAAGCGTTTGGTAGTACTTGGAGGTGGGGAAAGTGGAGTAGGAACTGCCATTTTAGCTAAGCAAAAAGGGTATGAAGTGTTTGTATCGGATAAAGGACCGATAAAACCAAAATATAAAAGAGTTCTTTTAAATCATGAAATAGATTGGGAAGATGAAACACATACTGAGGAGAAAATTTTAAATGCCTCTGTTGTGATGAAGAGTCCCGGAATACCTGATAAGGTAGTGTTGGTGCAAAAAATTAGAGCAATGCATATACCGATTGTGTCGGAGATTGAATTTGCTGCACAGTATGCTAATGCAACTATAGTGGGTATTACAGGAAGTAATGGAAAAACAACCACAACCATGCTAACCTATCACTTATTAAAAGATGGTGGTTTGCATGTAGGGATGGCGGGCAATATTGGAGATAGTTTTGCTCAAATGGTTGCAGAACAGAATTACGAAGATTATGTGTTGGAGATAAGTAGTTTTCAGTTAGACGATATTGAAACGTTTAAGCCGCACATTGCGGTAATAACCAACATTACTCCTGATCATTTAGATAGGTATAACTATCAGTTTGAAAAGTACATTGAAGCCAAATTCAGGATTACTAAAAATCAGACACAGGAAGATTTTTTAATCTACGATGCAGATGATGAAGTAATAACAGAATGGCTTGAGAAAAATAAAGTGAAGGCGAAGTTGCTTCCGTTTTCAATAACAAAGAAAGTAGAAGAGGGAGCATATTTAGAGGATAATACAATAATAACAAATATTGACAATTCAATTTTTACCATGTCGACAGATACATTAAAGTTAGAAGGAAAGCACAACGTTAAGAATGCTATGGCAGCCTCAACTGTTGCGCAATTGCTGAAGATAAGAAAGCAAACGATTAGAGAGAGTTTTGAGACTTTTCAGGGAGTAGAACACAGATTGGAGAAGGTGTTGAAGATTCAGAATGTACAGTACATTAATGATTCTAAAGCTACTAATGTAAACTCTACTTTTTACGCATTGGATAGCGTAAGTACTCAGATGGTTTGGATTGTTGGTGGTGTAGATAAAGGAAACGATTACACCTCTTTATTACCATTGGTACGCGAGAAAATTAAAGCAATTATTTGTTTAGGAATAGATAATAGTAAGATTATAGATGTTTTTGGAGCTGTGACGGATGAATTAGTTGAAGCTGGTTCTATGATCGAAGCTGTACGAGAGGCATACAGAATGGCGGAACCTGGAGATACCGTAATGCTGTCACCGGCATGTGCAAGTTTCGATTTATTTGAAAATTACGAAGACAGAGGCAGACAGTTTAAAGAAGCTGTAAGAAAATTATAAAAGAAAAATATGTTACAAATTTTTAAAAGTATTAAAGGAGATAAAGCAATATGGGCAGTAGTTACCATGTTAGCATTGTTTTCGTTTTTACCTGTTTATAGTGCCAGTACTAACTTGGTATATGTAGTAGGTAAAGGGACTACTTTGGGGTATTTAATACGCCATACGATCCTGTTGCTTTTGGGATTTGTAATTATGTATGCGGTGCATAAATTACCTTTTAAGTACTTTAAAGGGATTGCTATTTTGTTTGTTCCTTTAGTAATAGTGTTATTAGTAGTAACCATGTTGCAAGGTACTACCATAGGTGGAGCCAATGCCAGTAGATGGATTCAATTACCATTTGTTGGAATGTCGTTTCAGCCTTCAACACTGGCATCATTGGTACTTATGGTGTATGTAGCCGGATACTTGGCAAAAATAAAAGACAAGAAAATTACTTTTAAGGATAGTATTTTACCGCTATGGGCTCCGGTTGCTGTGGTTTTAATGCTAATACTTCCTGCTAACTTTTCAACAACCGCTATCATATTTTTCATGGTATGTGTGTTGTGTTTTTTAGGAGGTTATCCTATCAAGTATTTATTGTCAATTATCGGGGTAGGAATACTATCATTAACGTTTTTCGTATTAGTAGCAAAAGCTTTTCCGGGACTTTTTCCTAATCGTGTAGATACATGGATTAGTCGTGTTGAAAACTTTGTGAGTGCTGATGAAAATATTAATGATGACTATCAGATATTAAAAGCAAAAACGGCTATAGCGTTAGGGAATGTTACAGGTGTAGGTGCTGGTAAAAGTGTAATGAAAAACTTTTTGCCACAGTCAACCTCCGATTTCATTTTTGCTATAATTGTAGAAGAGTATGGTTTAGTAGGCGCGGTAGTGTTGCTTTTGTCGTATTTGTTTCTGTTGTTTAGAATTATCATCGTATCTCAGAAGTGCGATTCGGTATTCGGAAAACTGCTTGTAATGGGGGTAGGGTTGCCTATCATCTTTCAGGCATTTATAAATATGGCGGTTGCAGTAGAGTTATTTCCTGTAACCGGACAAACCTTACCGCTTATTAGTAGCGGAGGTACTTCTACCTGGATGACTTGTATTGCGTTAGGTATTATTTTAAGTGTAAGTGCTAAACGCGACGAATTTAAAGAGGAAGAAGTTTTAAAGGAAAATTTAGAAGAAGAGATAAACCCATTAGAAGTTTTAAGTGAGCAATTATAAGTTTATTATATCAGGTGGGGGCACAGGAGGCCATATATATCCGGCAATAGCAATTGCGGATGAATTGAAGCGCGAGTTTCCGAAGGCGGAGTTCTTGTTTGTAGGAGCACAGGATAAAATGGAAATGGAGAAAGTGCCGCAAGCAGGCTATGCAATTGAAGGACTGTGGATTGCTGGGCTACAGCGTAAGCTTACTGCTAAGAACTTGATGTTTCCTGTGAAATTGATAAGCAGTCTTTTAAGGGCTAAAAAAATTATAAGAAAATTTAAGCCAGATGTAGCTATTGGTACTGGAGGCTTTGCTAGCGGACCGTTATTGCAAATGGCAGAATCTGCAGGAGTACCCTGTGTATTACAAGAGCAGAATTCATATCCGGGAATTACGAATAAGTTACTAGCCAAAAGAGCAAAAGTAATATGTGTAGCGTATGATGGTTTAGATCGTTTTTTTCCAGCTAGTAAAATTATAAAAACTGGGAATCCGGTACGAAAGGATCTGTTAGAGATAGAAGGAAAGAGAAGCGAAGCTATTGAGTTTTTCGATTTGGATGCTACTAAGAAAACACTGTTGGTGTTGGGAGGTAGCTTGGGCGCCTCAAGAGTTAATAAATTAATTGAAAAAGAACTATCGTTTTTTCAAGAGCAAGATGTACAGGTGCTATGGCAATGCGGAAAATTGTATGAAGAAACGTATATGAAATACAATTCGGAAAAAGGAATTAAGGTGCTTCCGTTTATTAAAGAAATGAATTTGGCATATACAGCAGCAGATGTAATTATTTCTAGGGCAGGAGCAAGTTCAGTAAGCGAATTGTGTATTGTAGGTAAACCGGTAGTGTTTATTCCGTCACCTAATGTGGCAGAAGATCATCAGACCAAAAATGCCTTGGCAGTTACAAAAAAAGAGGCTGCTGTAATGATTAAAGAAGTGGACTTAGATGCCACTTTTGAAAATGAATTTAAAAAGATAGTAACCGATGCTCAGTATCAGCATCAGTTAGCTACGAATATAAAAAAATTGGCATTACCAAACGCAACAAAGTCAATTGTGGTAGAAATTAAAAAGTTATTGAATTGAATTTAACAGAGGTACATAGTGTTTATTTCATAGGTATTGGTGGCATAGGAATGTCTAATCTGGCACGTTACTTTCATTTAAACGGGAAGAATGTGGCAGGGTATGATAAAACGTCTTCCGAAATTACCGAAATGCTTCAAAAGTTAGATATTGCAGTAACTTTTGATGACTCAGAAACTGTAATACCTGAACTGTATTTAGATGCAGCGAATACCTTTGTGGTATATACGCCGGCAGTACCTGCATCACATAAGCAGCTATGTTATTTTCAGGATAATGGATTTACTGTTAAAAAACGTGCAACTGTTTTAGGCGATGTTACTAAAAATACTTTTTGTTTAGCCGTTGCGGGTACGCACGGAAAAACCACAACCACTGCTATTCTGGGGCATTTGCTTAAGGAAAGTGGGGTAGCTATGACAGCCTTTTTGGGTGGTATTTCAGAAAATTATAATACAAACTTTATTTGCACCGGTACTGAGATTTCAGTGGTGGAAGCAGATGAATATGATAGATCATTTTTACAATTGTTTCCTAATGTGGCTTGTATTACTTCTATGGAGGCAGACCATTTAGATATTTACGGAAATGAAGATGGTATTATAACTTCTTTCAATGATTTTGCAAAGAAGTTAAAACCTAAGGGTAAAATGTTTGTTAGATACGGCTTACCGTTAGATGGAGTTACCTATGGTTTTGAGCCTGAAGCAGATTATAGAATTGAAAATATTTTAATAGAAAACGGATCCTACTTTTTTGATTTGGTAACCCCCACTCAAGTTTTGAAGAGGGTTGAGTTTAACAAACCTGGGAAACATAATTTGTTAAACGCTTTAGTAGCATTTGCGATGGCGATTCAAACAGGCTCCCCAACCGATCGCCTCGTAAGTGCCTTAGCATCTTTTAAAGGGGTTAGAAGAAGATTTTCGTACCATATTCAGACCGAGGATGTTGTTTTTATTGATGATTATGCACATCATCCTACAGAGATAAATGCCTTTCATCAAGCGGTTAGAGAGATGTATCCGGGGAAAAAGGTAACGGCTATTTTTCAGCCACACCTCTATAGTAGAACTCGTGATTTTGCTGAAGGCTTTGCCACTGCTTTGTCACAGTTTGATACCGTGGTGTTATTAGATATTTATCCGGCCAGAGAGTTGCCTATTAAAGGGGTTACTTCTGAGTGGTTATTAGAACAGATAAATTGCCCAGATAAAATGGTATTAGCCAAGGATGAAATAATACCGTTTTTACAGAAAGAAAAGCCTGAGCTAGTGGCTACTATCGGGGCTGGAGATATAGGAAATGAAGTAGTAAAAATTAAAAGAGCACTGTTAGCATGAAACGATTAATACCCTACATACAGATGATAGCTGCTATAGCTATTTTTTCGTTGTTGTTTGCGTTTACATCTAACAGAAATAACAGTAGAAAAATAAAGGCTTCGGTAATTGTATTTGAAGGAGATTCGTCTCTTTTTATTACTAAGGAAGAAGTTAATAAATTGTTGATACAAAATCAGACAAGTGTTACGGATGTAACAAAAGATGCGTTAGATTTGAATAATATGGAATCTTTGTTGTTGCGAAACAAAATGATTAAGGACGCTGAAGTGTATATGACTATAGATGGGGAACTTAAGGTGAATGTTACGCAACGCAAGCCATTGGCAAGAGTTGTAGGGACTCGTTCTTTTTATATTGATGATGAGGGTGAAGAGATGCCTCTTTCAGGAAATTATACTGCCAGAGTGCCATTAATTAATGGACAAGTTACCAATGAGAATAAACAAGAAATTTTTAAGGTGTTGAAAAAAATAACATCTGATAATTTTTTGAAGGTAAGTGTAATTGGAATTTCAGTACAAAAGAACGATTTCACTCTTAGAATGAGAGCAAACAATTTTAAGGTGAAATTAGGGTCTGCAGATGGGTTAGATCTTAAGTTTAAAAAGTTAAAAGCATTTTATCAAAAAGCAGTAAAAGATAAAAGCCTTGATACCTATAGCTGGGTGAATTTAAAATTTAGTAATCAGGTTGTGTGCACTAAAAAGTAGTTTATGAATCAGAATAGATATGCAGTAGGATTAGATATTGGAACCACCAAGATTGTTGCAATGGTGGGGAAAGAAAATGAATTTGGAAAAATTGAGATTATTGGTGTAGGAAAGTCTAAGAGTTTAGGCGTTCATAGAGGGGTGGTTAATAACATTACTCAAACCATACAATCTATTCAAAAAGCTGTTCAGGATGCAGAGAATGTGTCAGGAGCTACCATTGAAGAAGTAGTAGTTGGTATTGCAGGGCAGCATATAAGAAGTTTACAGCACAGCGATTATATTACAAGGCCTAGTTTTGATGAAGTGATTAACCATAACGATGTTGAAGATCTTTGCAGTCAGGTTTATAAACTGGTAATGTTACCAGGAGAAGAAATTATTCATGTATTACCGCAAGAATATAAAGTAGACGGACAAGCAGAAATTAAAGAGCCTATAGGAATGTATGGCGGACGCTTGGAAGCTAATTTTCATGTAGTAGTAGGTCAGGTTTCTTCTATTAGAAATATTGGAAGATGTATTAAAAGTGCCGGACTAGAGCTTGGGGGTATTAATCTTGAGCCGTTAGCATCTGCCAATGCAGTGTTAAGTCAGGAAGAGAAAGAAGCCGGGGTAGCTCTTATAGACATAGGAGGCGGTACCACTGATTTAGCCATTTTTAAAGATGGTATTATTAGACACACGGCTGTAATCCCTTTTGGAGGTAACGTAATTACAGAAGATATAAAAGAAGGTTGCTCTATTATAGAAAAGCAAGCTGAATTGTTGAAAGTGAAATTTGGATCGGCTTGGCCAGGAGAAAACAAGGATAATGAGATAGTTTCCATTCCTGGGTTAAGAGGTAGAGAACCAAAAGAAATAACCCTTAAAAATCTTTCTAAAATAATACATGCCCGTGTGGTAGAAATTATTGAGCAGGTTTTTATGGAAATTAAGAATTACGGACACGAAGAACAAAAACATAAACTAATTGCCGGAATTGTATTAACCGGGGGAGGAAGCCAGTTAAAGCATTTGAAGCAATTAGTAGAATATATTACTGGGATGGATACCCGAATTGGGTACCCTAACGAGCATTTAGCGGGCGATTCTGATGCCAATATTGCGAGTCCTGTATATGCAACCGCAGTAGGATTGGTAATGAAAGCACTAGAGAACCAAAGAATGCGTCCTGAACCTGAGGAAGTAATAGAAGAAGAACCAATTGAAGAACAGAACGTAGCACCAACTATTAACCAGGAAGAAAACCCAATAGAAGAACCGGAAGCAACACCTGAAAAAGCTCCGGAACCAAAAGTGAACAAAAAATCATTTTTAGATAGGTTTACCGATAGGTTAAAGGAATTTTTAGATAACGCAGAATAAAAAACCAGAAAAAGAAAAGTATGACTAGTAACACAGAATTTGGAAACATTTCGTTTGATTTGCCTAAAAACCAAAGCAATGTTATTAAAGTAATTGGTGTAGGTGGTGGAGGTAGTAATGCCATCAATCACATGTTTCAACAGGGTATTAACGGAGTAGATTTTGTTATCTGTAATACCGATTCACAGGCATTGCAAAATAGTTCGGTTCCTAACAAGATTCAGTTAGGGGTATCATTAACAGAAGGACTAGGAGCAGGTGCCAATCCTGAAGTAGGTGAACAAGCAGCTATAGAGAGTTTAGAAGATATTAAACGCATGTTGGAAACAACCACCAAAATGGTATTTATTACTGCCGGAATGGGTGGAGGTACCGGTACTGGTGCGGCTCCGGTGATTGCTAAGTTGGCAAAAGATCTGGATATTCTAACGGTTGGTATTGTTACCATGCCTTTTCAGTTTGAAGGTAAAATGCGTAATGAACAAGCACATAAAGGAATTGAGAACCTACGTAGACATGTAGATTCTTTAATTGTTATTAATAATAATAAGTTACGTGAAGTATACGGTAACCTTGGTTTTAAAGCTGGTTTTTCCAAGGCCGATGAAGTATTGGCAACTGCCTCTCGTGGTATTGCAGAAGTAATAACACATCACTATACACAGAATATTGACTTACGCGATGCTAAAACGGTATTATCTAATAGTGGTACTGCTATTATGGGTTCTGCAACAGCAGCGGGTACGCAACGTGCAAACGAGGCAATTTCTGCGGCGTTAGATTCTCCGTTATTAAATGATAACAAAATTCAGGGAGCTAAAAATGTATTGTTGTTAATTGTATCGGGTACTGAAGAAATTACCTTAGATGAGATTGGAGAAATTAACGATCATATTCAGAATGAGGCCGGATTTAGTGCGAACATTATTATGGGGGTTGGTGAAGATGAAAATCTAGGAGATGCTATTGCAGTTACTGTAATTGCTACCGGATTTAATCAGGATCAGCAACATGAGATTGTAAATGTAGAAGCTAAAAAAATTATACATACGTTAGAAGATGAGCAAAAGGCTACACAAAATCTTACGCCAAAATCTACCGGATCAAATTTTAACCATGTAGTTGCAAAAAGTTCCTCTGCAACTACACATGTTGCTTCAGAAAAAATTGAAGTTGAGCAACACCAGGTAATTAAACATACACTGGAAGAAGAGGTAATTCAGGAAACTGTAGTAACCGAAACACCAAAGGCTCCGGAAGTAAAGGTACCTGAAATGGGCATAGAGGAAGCGCCTGTTGTAGAAGATACTCTAGAGGATAAAGAAGAAGTAAGCAATGGTTTTATACCAACCTCTGAAGCAATTAGAAATATTGAAGTAGAAGCTGAACCTGTTCAAGAACCGGTTTCGGTAACTCCGCTTTATGAAGAAATCAATGAAGACGATTTTGTAATAGTAGATACCAATGAAACTATTAGAGCGTTTGAAGTTGACGATTTTGAAGCAGTAACCTTCGAAAAGAAAGAAGAGCAATTTAGCCTAAGTTTTGATATGCCTATTCGAAATGAAGAGAAGCATGAAGACGAAGAGGAGCAAGTTGTTACGTTTGATCTTACAGAGGAAACAGAAAGTATAGTGGTAAACGATGCAATTGAGATTACTCCTGCAGACGTAGATAACGGTGAGGTGAAGCGTTACAGTCTTGAGGATTATATGGAGATGGAGTCGGCATTGGAAAATGCGCGTCCGCAAGAGCCTGTTAAAAAACAACCAGAAGTAGATCGTTCGGTTTCTTTTGAGAAAAAGATGGTTGTAGAAGAGCCTGTAGAAGTTCCTTCAACAACAGAGTCGGTAGATCCGTTCAACAATCCAATTAAAGATTTGTTACAAAGCAGAGCCGATGAACGTAGAAAGAAGTTGAAAGACTTTAATTATAAGTTCAACAATAACGTTAAGAAAATTGATGATATAGAAAAAGAGCCTGCATATAAGCGTATGGGGATTGATTTAAATCCGCAACCAACAATTAATAATTCATCTCGTCTTTCATTAAATAAAGACAGTAACGATGAGTTACAGTTGCGTAGAAACAACTCTTTTTTACATGATAATGTAGATTAATAAGTACCTGTATTATATATTACTAAGGCCCGGATGTTTTCCGGGCTTTTATATTAAACAGGTTTTTATTTCTATCTATAGCTGCAGACTTCATTTTAAGATTTTTATAGATAGACCGATCCTAGCTCATTATATGATTTATCTATTAAGTTAAGTACAAATTAAAATAGTATCTTTGCTGCCTAATAAAAAAATAAGTACTATGAGTTTACAAGCCGATATAATGACTGCCATGAAAGAAGCTATGAAAGCTAAAAACACCGTGGCTTTAGAGGCGTTAAGAGCTGTAAAATCTGCCATTTTACTAGCTCAAACAGAAACAGGTTCTAAAGAAGAACTATCGCAAGATGAAGAGATAAAACTACTTCAGAAGTTAGTAAAACAACGTAAGGATAGTGCAGCTATTTATACCGAGCAAGGAAGAGAAGACCTTGCAGAACCTGAAATTGCACAGGCAGCTGTTATAGAGCAGTTTTTACCAGAGCAATTATCGGAAGAAGAAGTAGAAAAAGTAATAAAAGATATTATAGCTAAAACCGGCGCTGAAAGCATGAAAGACATGGGGAAAGTAATGGGAATGGCTTCTAAAGAATTAGCAGGTAAAGCAGATGGTAAAACCATCTCTACCATTGTTAAAAAGGCATTAGCATAAGCTAACGCTAAGGCTGCGTAGTTCAACTGGATAGAATATCAGATTTCGGCTCTGAGGGTTGGGGGTTCGAATCCCTCCGCGGTCACTTTTTAAAGATTAGATTATTACAAAACCTTACTAAATAAATGATTAGTAAGGTTTTGTGTTTTTAATAGGGCTATATGATTTGATTATTAGTTATTTGAATTCCTATTGGTTTGGTAGGGTTTAGTCAGGCTGGGTGGATTATCCCGATAGCAGCACAAAATAGCAAAGTAGATTTTATGGTGTTGTTTAGTTGTCCTACCATTACTTCGTTAGAGCAATTGAGGTTTCAATTTTATACCAATGGACAACACAATTTTTGGGAAACCCACACAGAAGCAGAAGCACGTGAGCATTTAAAAAATGATCCTGACAGGTATGAGTTTATAGGTTCAGACCCTAAGGTAGCTCTAGCCCAACTTTCCATTCCAAGGTTATGGCTTTTCGGAGAGAAGGATATTCAAATTCCGGTTAAGGTGTGTATGGAACAATTAAATACTTTTAAAGCAAAAGGGAAACCTTTTGAATATTGTTTATTCCCATCGTTAGGGCATAATACAGCTTTTACATATACTACGATACCTATTGATATTGCTATTAGTTGGATAAAGCAGAAAGCCTTTAACATTAATAATTAATATGAATTCGATATAACTAAAAAGACCATATTTATTTTTTGCTATCAATTACAAGGTATAAAATTCCGTCTGTTATAGAAGTATGACACATAAATTGATGGTTTATAATGGTGTTAAATTCACCTTTAATGTTTTTACATTTAATAATAGGAAGACGGTCACCTACACTAGGTTCTTTGGTAAATATAATTTCTAAACTACTATTTTGTAATACAACTTCCTCTTTAACTTCTAGACTATAATGATTTTTTGTTGTGTAATGAATACTAATTTTCCCTTGTTGGTTAACATGTAAGGTTGTTAACTTTAATGGGGTTAGTATCTCTAATATACCATTATTAGTAATGGTGGTTTTCCTTGTTCCTAATGCAGTTTCAGCATTTGTTTTTAAAGTTCCTTCTTCAATACTAGTACCTCCTGTATATGAATTGTTACCAGTTAATAACAAGGTTCCTGTTCCTTTTTTGGTTAGTTTTCCTTTACCATCAATAGGGTTGTTCCATGAGTCATAAGCATTAAAACTACCTAAATTAGCATTCATTGTAACGGTTACATTATCTATAAAAGCACCGTAACCATCAGCAGCTGTAAATAAATCAATGCGCCCCCAGCCATTAGTTTTATCTAATATTTTATATCCCGATGGTAGTTCGGTTGTATACAACACAGCTCTGCGTTGTTCATCTGATAAATAAGGGAATCTTGTTTTTAAAATTACTTCTGCTCCTTTAGGTACAATAGGAAGTGCATGGCTTTTAGTAGTATCTTGAGTAAATCCGTAGGTAAGTCTAAAGCGGTATAATTTTTTTAATATTTCTTTATCATCATACTTGTTGTTATCAAAAACAGATATATTTATCATGTCTCCGTTTGTAAATTCTTTAGGGGTGTCTATTTTTTGATGTGCATAATCTTGTAGCGACATTTCTAAACTATCTGCTTTAGCACCAAAAAAATCTAAAGTTACTTGGCGTGCCTCTTTGGCAATTTCAGAAGTTTCGCTTTGGTTTAAAGCAGCACATGCCGTAGCTAAAGCCATTAATTTACCACCAATTACATCTACAGGGGAATGCATACCGGCAATAATTCGATCTTCTCCTAATTGAGAACCTCTAAATACGAGTTCCTGAAATCGTTCAGGGAATGCATAAGCGTATGCCAAAGAAATAATAGCACCTGCATTGGTATGTCCACTTGGATACCCATTGTCGGTTCTAATATTTTGTGTGGTATTGGTATATAAGTCTTCTGGTTTAGGATGGCTATCGTCATAAATATATTTATGATTTTTTCTGGAGGCCATAAGTCCCGAAACTACCTGCACGTTACTCTCGTAGATATCAAAAATTTTATATTCAATATTTCCAATATAGTCTTTAGTTAAGTACGTAGGTTTATGTAGTTGTGTATCGTATGTAGTACCTTTAAACACCACCTCTCCATTAGCATTCATACGCCATGGTCTTGGAGTTGAATATAAATACTTTGGAGCATTGGTGCTAGAACATGTGTTTTGAAAACTTCTTGCCAGCTTAACTACAGCACCTAACGGACTAGTTTCTGAGCCTGCGTATCTTTGATTATTATTGTAAGAACTCTGATAGTGAGTATTTTCTAAAACATCTTCTTTTTTAATTTCGGGCAAATCTACATAAGCCCCTGAATTTTTAACGTATGCCTCTGTTAAGGGACCAAAACCGTCTATCACACTGTAAAATTTAGATCTTACATCGTCTAAGTAGGCTAGTATAGCCTCATCATCGGTTCTATTATTCGTTACATTTATTACATAGGTGATGTTCTCTTTCCAAATAACAGAGTCTATTATGGGATTGGTAGTTACATAATCATTTTTTCCAGGGCCATGTTCAGAAGACCCATGTTGATACTCATCTGTAGTTCCTTTCCAAATATCATTAATTCCGCGAAGGATGTATACAGATGGATTGTGCTCAATACTACGTTTTTTTATAGGGTCACAATTGTTTGAAATATAATCTACAATAGGTAAGGGGTATGCTACTTCCGGAATGCCAACCACCTCAGGCTTTGACGTTACATTGTTGTCTGATGTAACTGTATTATTACAAGAGGTAGTGCTAATTGTTATAGCACAAAGAGTTACAAAAAAAAGTACTGTAGAATATTTCATAAGTTAAACTAATTGCTCTTATTTTAAAACTAACTGCAATGGTAATTTATATATGTTACATAAAGTTTAACTGGGTGTTATGAATAATGGGTATTTGTTACTTTTATGTTGTTTGGTATTTTTTTGTAGCAATAAAATTTTACGCTTGTAATAGGTAAATCGGTTATTTTTTTAAGTAGCCTATGTAGGGTAATAAGTTATAATTTACTCAATAATTGAGATGCCCCGAAATGATTTAGTCGATAATTGATAGTTAATACTTTACGGAATGGCTCTAAAGTATGTTATGAGTAATCTATATAGGTAGGTTTCAATAAGTGTAAATAAAGTGCATTTATTGAAACCTTTTTTGATTACTTAACGTAAAATTTGTACCTTGTAGTCATTATGACTGTATATGGTTGTGTTGGAATGGTAATGTAAAACTGCGTATATATATATATATAATATAGCGAAAACGTTTTCGGATTGTACGAGGTAAGAGTGGAGGAATATACAGTACTGTTTAGGATATAACATAATATTTAAAAAACATACCTACCATGATAAAGCAATTTGTCTTTTGCCTTTTAGTACTATCATCAATCGCAGTAAATGGACAATATAATTTTCCGTATCAAAATCCTGAACTACCGCTAGAAGAGCGCGTAGCAGATTTAATAAACAATATGACCTTAGCCGAAAAGGTGAGTCAATTAATGTCTGATGCACCAGGCATAGAACGGCTAGAACTTCCCAAATACAATTGGTGGAATGAAAGTTTACATGGGGTAGCAAGAGCAGGTTATGCAACGGTTTTTCCACAATCTATTACCATTGCTGCTTCTTGGGATAGCGCCTTGGTATATGAGGTAGCATCGGTAATTTCTGACGAGGCAAGAGCTAAGCACCAAGAATACCTTAGAAGGGGGCAGCGAGATATTTATCAAGGTCTTACCTTTTGGTCGCCTAACATTAATATTTTTAGAGATCCAAGGTGGGGGAGAGGACATGAAACCTATGGGGAAGATCCGTATTTAACCGGACAATTAGGGTTGGCATATGTGAAAGGATTACAAGGTACTGATACTGATTATTTGAAAGTGGTTGCCACGGCTAAACACTTTGCGGTGCATAGCGGACCAGAGGCATTACGTCATAAGTTTGATGCACAGACATCGGATAGAGATTTATGGGAAACTTATTTACCTGCTTTTAGAACCTTGGTAACCGAGGGAAAAGTAGCCTCGGTTATGACGGCTTATAACCGTTTTAGAGGAGAAGCAGCCAGTGCTAATACGTTTCTATTTGATATGTTACGAAATAAATGGGGATTTGATGGTTATGTGGTTTCTGATTGTGGAGCTATTCATGATATTTGGAAAGATCATATGGTGAGTGAAAATGCCACAACGGCTTCGGCGCTAGCCTTAGGAAATGGTACCGATTTGAATTGCGGTACAACTTATGAGGCCTTGGTACAAGCGGTAGAACAGGGCTTAGTTGAAGAGGCAACCTTAGATAAAGCTCTTATCCGACTCTTTAAAGCCCGATTTAGATTGGGAATGTTTGATCCGGTGGAAGATGTAGCCTATGCACAAATACCATATACGTTAAATAATCATCCTGTTCATGATGTACTGGCCAGAAAGGCGGCGCAGGAGAGTATTGTTCTTTTAAAGAATAAAGACCATATACTACCTATTTCTAAAACAGTAAAAAAAGTAGCGGTTATTGGCCCTAACGCTAACAATATACAATCGCTATGGGGAAATTATAATGGAGTTCCTGTACATCCGGTAACGGTATACGAGGGTATTAAAAATAAGTTAGCACCGGCTGCTGTAGTTACTTATGCAGAGGGGGTACCGCTAGCAAAGGGAATACCTACTATGGAAGTAATACCTTCTATATATTTAGAAACAGCGAAGGGTACTCAGGGATTAGATGCTGCTTATTTTAATAACCATAATTGGGAGGGGACTCCTCTATTTGTACAAGTAGATGACCATATAGATTTTAATTGGGATATAGACACGCCATCACCAGCGTTTACAATGCAACACTACAGTGTACGTTGGACTGGATATTTGAAAGTACCAGAGACAGGTACGTATTATTTTAGTGATTGGGGAAAACCTTACCTTGATTTTAGTATTAATGACGCACTTAATGGAGGTGGCAAGCATACGCATCATCCTAAAATGAACCCGAAAGAAATATACCTTGAGAAAGGTAAAAAGTATGCTATAGAAATAAAGTATAGTAACCTTTATGGTAATGCCATAGCTCAAATGATGTGGTCGGTACCTAAAGTAAATCAATTACAAGAAGCTATTGATTTAGCAAATACATCTGATATTACAGTTTTGGTACTGGGATTAAATGAACGCTTGGAAGGAGAAGAAATGCAAATAGATTTAGAAGGGTTTTCAGGTGGCGATCGTACCAGTTTAGATTTACCTAAAACACAAATTGCTTTGTTAAAAGCAATGGTTGCTACTGGCAAACCCTTGGTATTGGTGTTACTAAACGGGAGTGCCCTTTCTGTTAATTATGCGGCCGAAAATGTTCAGGGGATTTTAACAGCGGGATATCCCGGACAACAAGGGGGGAATGCCATAGCCGATGTATTGTTTGGAGATTACAATCCGGCAGGTAGACTTCCGGTAACGTATTATGCATCTGTAAATCAGTTACCCGATTTTGAAGACTATAGCATGGCTGGGCGTACTTATCGATATTTTGAAGGGAAACCTTTATTTCCGTTTGGGTATGGGTTAAGCTACACTAGTTTTGAGTACTCAAACTTACAACTTCCTCAAAAAATAGATATAACTAAAGGAATTAAGGTAACTGTTGACGTTAAGAATACTGGGGAAATGGATGGGGATGAAGTAGTACAACTTTATATAAAAGATGAGAAGGGAAGCACGCCACGCCCTATAGTAGCATTAAAGGATTTTGATCGTATTCATCTTAAAAAAGGAACAAACAAAACAGTTTCATTTATAGTAACACCACGTCAATTGGCAATGATAAATAAAAAGGGCGAGCAAGTAGTAGAACCTGGATGGTTTACTGTTTATATGGGCGGCAGTCAACCATCAAAAGAGAACCATAATTATGTAAGTAAACGGTTTAAAATATCAGGTTCTAAAATAGTGGTGCCTTTTTAGAAAATTATAGTCCATTGTATTATTTTTAATTATTGAATTAGATAAACTCCTGGCACAATCTGGTTGTGGCGGGAGTTTGTTTTTGGTGTTATATTTTAAGGCTATTGATGTATTTGATTGATAATCATTTCGTAAGTGTTAAATAAAAAAATGTACGTTTTAATGGTAGGGTTAAGATTCCAGTTTATCAACTTCCATCCCATAATCATATTGTAAATCTTCGTGTAGCTTGGCAATGGTATTCTTAGCCATGCGTAATTGGGTTTGGTAGCTGTTACGTAAAACCGTATTACGAGTAAAGCTGGGTTTCATAGTACGTAACTTTCTGCAGAAATAGAGAAGGAGTACTACTTCGGTTTCTTTGTTTTGTGAATAGCGGATGTATTTTTTAACGGTAGTGAGTATTTTACGTACGCTTTTCTTTATCATATAATAGTTTTTGGTGTTGATGGCTGCAAAGGCATCGTCCATATCACGTTTAACACTGTCTATATAATGTTGTTCGTTTTCGGCTTCAAAAAGCAGGTACGTAAGTAACTCTTTGTTTTCTTTTTTAAACTTTGCCAAACGTAGGCATACGTTTAACAACTCGGTTTGTGAGTAGTAACCTAATTCTTTTTTTATAGTAGCAATGGTAGCAGTATCCATAATATGGGATTTGGATTGCTAAAATAAGAAAAATGCAGAAGGGAATTTTGGTTGTATGTATTCATGCTGTAATTCTGTTTCTTTAGGAACATAAAAAGCGATACATAAAATTTTTAAATGAATTAACTGATATCATACTGGCTTTTTCATCAAAAACCTTTTTATTTTTGTAAAACTAAAAAGCGCTTTCATTGGAGTTTAAAACAAAACAACTAGAGCAGTTAGTCCGTACCTTATGGATTGAAAAATTCTGGACAAAACCCAATAACTTTTGGGCTCTGAAGGTATTAGTAAGTATCGCTTTTTTATTGATCCCGTGTGTGATTGCCGGATACAAGTCGGTAGGAGCTACCCTTGCTTTAGGGGTAGTGGCTATGGCGTTATCAGAAACCGATGTACACCCTAGAGCTAAGCTGAAATCGATAATTTTTACCTATATCTGTTTTGTGTTTGTAGCCGTTTCGGTAGAGTTGTTGCGTTTATATCCCTTACCTTTTGGTATTTGGTTGGCGGTTTTCACGTTTATGTTTACGCTAATTGGTGGTCATAGTGCTCGATTTCAGGGGATTACTTATGGATGTATTTTAGTTGCTGTATATACTATGCTGGGGGCTGGGTACGGAAATCCATGGTATTTTCAACCCGTGATTATGCCTTTAGGTGGATTAATATATGCAGTGATATCTATTAGTATAGCTTATAAACACCCATGGCGTTTGCTAGAGGAACAAATAGCTTCGGGGTATACAAAGATAGCAGAGTACATAGCGTTAAAAGCTGAGTTATTTCCGAGTACGAAAGAGCAACAACAGGAGATTAGAAACGAGTTAGCGCTTAAAAATATAGATGTTTCCCAGAAGATAAATCTAATTAAAAATGATTTGTACAGTTTTGGTTCTGAATCATCGGAGGAGTCGTTACCTAGAATTTCTACCTTTTTTAATCGTTGGTATGTGCTACAGGAAATTCAACGAAGAGCCACTTCCAGCCATGAAGAATATTATATTTTAAGTGAAACGTCTGAAAACTCGGAGTTAATTACTGGTTTAGGCCAATTAATGCAAGAAGTAGCCAAAGCTACTCAAATATATGCCGATAGTATTTTAACCGAAACCACCTATCAGCATCCTGTAAGCCTTATCTGGACCAAAAAGGCCTTAGAACAATTATTTCAACAGCATAAAGGGAGTCCACAATATACAGCACTATCCTTACTATTTATAAATGTTTCCAGACTAGAGGAAATACTTAGAATGTTGGATGATAAAGAGCCTGTAGATATGGGGTCTAGGGCAGATATGAAGGATAAAGTAAGAACAGTTCCTTTCAGACAATTGCTAAACCCAAGAAGTTTACGCTTTAGACATGCTACCCGTTTAATGTTATGTTTGGTGTTGGGGTATATGTTGAAATATTATTTTCATTTTGAAAAAGGGGATTGGATTTTGTTAACTTCTATGTTGGTGCTACAACAAACCTATTCGGCTACAAGACAACGTATTTTCTATCGCATATTAGGTACCATTATTGGAGTTATATTAGGGATTTCCATAGCACATATTATGGCAAATGTGCAAGGACAAATTTTAATGCTGTTGCTATCGGTATACTTGTTCTTTAAGTTTGTACGTACAAACTATACCATAGCGGTTGTCTTTATAACTACTTTTGTCTTAGAAATTTTTGATATTCTTGGAAATATAGGGGTACTGGTAATGCAACCACGACTCATAGATACCTTAATAGGGGCAGCTTTAGCCTATTTGTCAATCCGGTTTTTATGGCCTAACTGGAGTTATAAACAGTTGCCAAACTTATTAGAAACTGCGGTAGGTAAAAACAAACGGTATTTTGATAGTATCTATACACCTAATATAGATTACAATACTTATTTACATTATCAACGTTCGGCAAACAATGCAGATAATCAACTAACGGAAGCTTGGCGCGGAATGCGTTTAGAACCCAAAGGCAAACAAAAGCTGCTAGAGTCTGCCCGAAATTTTACCTATTATAACCACTCGTTGTTGTCTTATATCTCTGCTTTTGGTACCCACCATTATAACGGACAATTATCTGAAGAAAAGCAAGTATACTGTCATAGAATATCTGAGCTTTTAGAAGCGATACACCAACATAGAAAAGAGGAGAAGATAAATTTTAAACAGGTTTCTGAGAAGTCTGAAAAATTAGTGAAAGAGCTTTATGATTTTAAAGAGGCTACACCTCATAGTAGTGCTGTAATTTTATATAATATAGCACGCATTACCAATGAGTTGCTATGGGAAACCAGAGAGCTTATGTAGTACGAATTTGTTTGTGTATTATAGATGTGTTAATTATTTGATTTTGAAGAGTATACTTATGGTTGAGTATTTTTTGTAAAGAACATATTTTATATATTTAAATCGTGCAATCTTTATAAAAGTAGAACACCTAAATAGTATACGTTATGGCGTCCATTTTAGAAACTCCACCATTAGATATTTTAGAAAACTTAGAGGCTTTAAAAAGGGATTTAGATACGAATGTTCCGCCCAAAAAATTAGACAAAAATTTATTAATTGCCAGTTGGAATATCAGAGGTTTTGGTAATTTAACCCGTGAGTGGATGTCTACAGAAAACGATTCCCCTAAAAGAGATTTACACTCGGTATTATGTATTGCGGAAATTTTAAAACGCTTTGATGTTATTGCCATACAAGAGTTGAAGTCTAATTTAAGAGCGTTTAGAGATACCCTAAAAGTACTAGGTCCCAATTGGTCTTTTATTTTAACAGATGTTACTAAAGGAAATGCCGGAAACGGTGAACGTATGGCATATTTATTTGATACCCGTAGGGTAAACTTATCGGGGTTGGCTTGTGAATTGGTAGTTCCCGATGAATGGTTGAATGCTGGAGCTAATGAGAATACCTTAAAGTCGCAGTTTGCTAGAACGCCTTATGCCGTTAGTTTTAAAAGTGGAAAACAAACCTTTATTTTGGTAACCTTACACATTTTATATGGAGATAATGCTGCTGCTCGCATACCAGAGTTAGAGGTTATAGCAAAATGGTTGGCAAAATGGTCGGGTAATGTAAATGCGTACAGTCAAAACCTTATTGCGTTGGGTGATTTTAATATTGACAAGAGAGGCGATTTGTTGCATCAAACCTTTATCAAAGAAGGTTTGTATATTCCTGAAAAATTACAAGATGAGTCGGTCTTACGCTCCATTTTTGATAAAAGTAGGTATTATGATCAGATAGCTTGGTTTAAAGACAGTCAATTTGGTGCTAATCTTACTATGGAATATACAAATGCAGGTAGTTTTGATTTTTTAACTTCTGCATTAGTCAATAGAGATCTTACCAAGAGATCTAAATCATTTATGATTTCAGATCATTATCCGCTTTGGTGTGAGTTTAAGGTGTAGCTTGTAATCAATAATTGAGATTAAATGCTCCAAGACCTGTCTCTAAATAGACATATCATTCTTTCTAAAATTTGGTGAATTTATCCGAAAGTAATTTACTGTAAAAACAAGCTGTTATTCGTCATTTTTAAGATGATTTATATTTTTTACTTTTAACAATCTTAATCAGATAACATCCTATTTGGTTGCTTGGCAAGGTTACAAATATGATTCTGATAATAAGACAGTATATTTGAAGATATAAGAACTAAAAATACAATGGCATTGGAAGCAGTTCAAAAGGAAACTGAACATACTCAGTTAGATTCAGAAATTAAAGAAGATACATCATTACCTGCTAAAACAGAGATTGGATACTCAAAATCTACTACGTACATAACTTTATTGGTGGTGTTGATATTAATAGCGGGTGGAATTTATTTAATGAAGTTTACCGAAGAAGAAAGAAATACCTATATGGGATTGATTCTTATTTTTTTAGGGGCACATAGATTTTATAAAGCCATTGGCAGACTTAAAGACAATAAGCCTAAAATAATTTTGGACGACCATGGAATAACAACTGAAAATGCTGGCTTTAAAAGTTGGTCAGAGATCTATGATGAAAAGGTGGAGATTAGAACCTATAAACGTACTTCTGAACCTTCTTTTAGTTATTTGTATGGAGATAAAAAGAATCCAGAAGCTGAGGTTTTGAACATTGATAATTTTGAGGTGAGTTTTAAGGATTTAGAAATCATGTTATTTACATACCGTGCAAGGTTTAAAAAAAGTAAAGTATAGTAAGTCTTTAAAAAAGGGTGTTCTTTCTTTTTAAAAAATTCCCGACTTTTGCTGTGTTATGAGTAAACCTGAGATTAAAAAAGTAAAAGTGCTGTTTAAATATCATAGCAGTATTCTAGATAAAGATGTGGTAGAAACCATGTGGGCCGATATTGTAGATGCCAAAAAAAGTGTCTTTAAATTAGATAATATTCCCTTTTATGGTCCGCCAATAGCACGTGAGGATATTTTTATTGCGGAGTATAACGGTTTAGAAAAAAAGCTTGTTTATCATCGTACTATAGAATCGTCTGGGAATTCTATTGTGCTTGTGGTAGTTTTAAAGGAAGGGCTAAACAAAGAATTGATTAGAAATACCTTCCATGATTTAAATTGTGAATCGGAAGGAGTAGGGGCTAATTACTTTTCTATGGAAGTAAAAAAAGATACCAATTACGCTACTATAAAAGATATCTTAGAGAAGCTTGAAAAAGGAAAGGTGATTAGTTATGCCGAACCTTGTTTGTCTACCAAGCATAAGAAAGACTTGTTAGAAGAGTAATAAGAAATAAATTAGATAGAGAATACCACTGCGTAGGTACTATATAAAGAAGATGTGTAAAGGATACAATAGGGGTAAATAAATGTTATCAGGTATTTTAAAATGTTGTTGTTTATTCTGTTAACCCCATATCATCTTTTAAATGTATGCCCGATATTCTTTTAGTCAAAGCGGTATTTACAAGATAGAATAATTTTTCTGCTGCAGAAATAGGAGGTAACCCTTTGTCGCGTATATTACTAATACAGTTTCTAGATTCATCTGTAAGTCCTTTTTCCGGAGCATAGGTAAAATAAATACTCATACTATTGGGAGATGATAACCCTGGGCGTTCACCTACTAATATAATGCTTAGTTTAGCGTTGAGTTTTTCGCCAATTTCATCAGCTAATGCTACACGTCCATTTGTAGCAAAAATTATGGGTGCTAGGGTAAGGTTACTTTCTTTTATTTTTGGAATAAGATGATTTAATACTGAGGCTGTGTTTTCATTTACTGCAGTTGCAGAAAGTCCGTTGCTAATAACTATAACAATATCTTTTTCTTTAGAATTGACTGATTCCTCTAAAAGTTCGTTACTTTTTTCGTTCAACATTCTACCTAAATCGGGTCTTTTTAAATAAGCTGCCTTATCTTCTGCTTGGGAGGATACTTCAATAAAATCTAACGTAAGCGGAGATAATTCTCCTTTTATTTTTTCAATATCAAAAGCTGTAAAGATAGCGTCTCTTGCACTTGCATGGTCTGCTCTAAAAGCTAAGACTTCCGACATGTTTATGGCAAAGCCCGACTTAGGTAAGTTTACCCTTGCAAAGGTGTAGTTACTAAGGTGTTCTTTTTTTATAAGTCCGGAGTCGGTTTGTATTTTAGGGTGTTTTTTTGAGTTCATAAGTAATAAGTTTAAAGTGGGAAACGTTCATTAAGCCAATTTTCAAATTCAGGTGCGGAGCGTAAACCTAAAAGTTTACGTATATAAGCCGAATCATGGTAAGAGGTAGATTGGTAATTAAGCATAATATCATCTGCTCCCGGAACACCTATAATATAATTACAACCAGCAGTAGCTAAAAGTGTCAACAGGTTGTCCATGTCATCTTGGTCTGCTTCAGCGTGGTTGGTATAACAAACATCTACCCCCATAGGGAGCCCCATAAGTTTACCACAAAAATGATCTTCCAATCCGGCACGTGTAATTTGTTTCCCATCATATAAATATTCAGGACCAATAAAACCAACAACAGTATTTATTAGTAATGGATTAAATTTTCTGGCCAAAGCATATGAACGAGTTTCACAAGTTTGTTGGTCAACCCCGTGATGTGCATTCGCAGAAAGCGAACTTCCTTGTCCGGTTTCAAAATACATTACATTATTACCAACAGTTCCCCTGTTTAAAGATAAAGCCATGTCATAAGCTTCTTGAAGCATGGCAATATTTACACCAAAACTTTTATTGGTCGCTTCGGTACCACCAATAGATTGGAACACTAAATCAACCGGTGCATTTTGCTCCATTAATGTCATCATGGTAGTAATATGACTCAATACACACGATTGTGTAGGGATTTCATTTTGCTGAATAATTCCATCCAACATTTTTAATAAATCACTGGTTATTTTCAGGTTATCCGTAGCCGGATTAATTCCAATAACGGCATCCCCATTTCCAAGTAACAAACCATCTAATATTGCTGCAGCAATACCTTTGGCATCATCAGTTGGGTGGTTTGGTTGTAAACGGGTAGAGAAGTGACCTTTCTTTCCTAGTGTATTTCTAAAAGAAGTTTGAACTTCACATTTAGAGGCTACATAAATTAAATCTTGATTACGCATGAGTTTAGCAACTGCTGCCACCATTTCAGGGGTAAGTCCGGAAGAAAGTTTTTTTAACTCCTCGGTACTTACTTCATCCGTTAAAAGCCAGTTTCTAAAATCACCAACTGTTAAGTGACTAATCAATTTAAACGCATCGGCATTAAAATCATCTATAATAAGTCTTGAGACTTCATCTGTTTCGTAAGGAATAACTAATTCTTTAAGAAAATGCTTTAATGGGAGTTCTGCAAGGGCATACTGAGCGGCTACGCGTTCTCTGTTGTTTATAGCAGCAATACCAGCTAAAACATCTCCTGTACGGAGAGGAGTAGCTTTAGCTAGTAATTCTTTTAAGTCTTTAAAAGTAAAACTTTGAGTACCTAATGCCTGATGAAATATCATACGTTATGATTTATAGGCTTTTAAAGTACTAAAAATAGGTGAATATGTATTTTAAATAATAATCAATATTTACAAAATTATCAGGATGTCTAGTTCTAAAATAATGATATACGGGAAATGGAAATTGAGTGTGGGAGTTTTGGCACCCTTCTTTATCTTGAACTATCATAAAAATTGGGGGAGAAAATTATAATTGTACTTAGCAATAATAATTTAAGGTAATCTTGTTAGATTTAGTTTTCATAAAAAAAGGTATTTTCCCCTTTTTATTTTTTGTGGATAAGGTTATTTCAGTTTATTTGTTCTCAAATTATTTAGTATAAATTTTTAAGGGTGATTAAACTTTTTATTTTCTTAGTTGAAGAGGGATCAACTGATGATTTTGTGTTAAAAATCTTGATTTCATTATTAATAGTATTTGTTATAGGTTTTAACGTATACAAACTGTTAGATTTTATAAGTTATTATTTTTATAGAAAACCGTTTTTTATTTATTTTCCTTTTTTTCTTAAGAAATTAAAGAGAGATCATCGTCGTATAATAATACAAAACTTTCCCTTTTACACTAAATTACCACTTCAGAAGCAGCGTATTTTTGATCATCGCGTTGTTAAGTTTATATCTTATAAAGAATTTGTTGCTAGAGAAGGATTTGTTTTAACAGATGAGGTGAAGGTTCAGATTGCTTCGTGTGCTGTCTTTCTTTCTTTTGGGATGCGGTTTTATGATTTTCCATCGGTACACCGTATTATTATATATCCTGATATTTATTATAGTAATATGAATGACGAATACCATAAAGGGGAGTTTAACCCTATGCATAGAACAGTAGTTTTCTCCTGGAAACATTTTTTAATTGGCTTTGAAGACTCTGATGATGGTATCAATTTAGGACTACATGAGTTCGCACATGCATTATTTTTTTCCAACCTTAGAGGGGAGAATGCGAGTACAGATATTTTTCAGGATGGATTAGAAGCTTTAAAGACTATTTTGTTAGATGAAACCAAAATCGAAGCGATTAAAAGTAAAAAATTTCTAAGACAGTACGGGTTTTCTAATAATATGGAGTTTTTTTCAGTTTGTATTGAAGCCCTTGTAGAGAAGCAGGAGCAATTTAAGTTGGTACTGCCAGAATTGTATCATACTATAATAGAAATGTTGAATTTTTCATTTATCGAGAAAAAACGACGATAAACCTTAGAATGATTAAAATTTATAAATAACCCTGTAACTTTTTCCTGTTATTGTGTTAAATTCCTTATTTTAGCCGAAATACACTTTATAATTATAACTGACAATTCAACATGAAAAAAACTACTCTATTAATTTTGATGTTGTTCATTAGTACCCTGAGTTTTGCTCAGGTG
>NZ_BRVP01000002.1 GCF_027924145.1 Neptunitalea chrysea
AAATAATATAGTAAAAGCCGCTTTTTAGCGGCTTTTTTTATGATTGATTTATGGCGTCTTTAGTTCCTTCAGTAATGTTAGAGCTTGGTTTTTTTAACCAATGAAGAAGATAAAGTCAAATTAACGAATGAAGCTTCTCAAAAAGAGATAGCTCAAAGTATATTTTCTAGTTTAGAGAAGATAGCAACGAATTGATATATAACTATCATTTTAAAGAGTAGAGAAGGTTATCCAATTTTGGGTAACCTTTTTTGTATAGCACTTTTAGCACTCTTTATGCTTTACTACCATAAGAATACCATTTTATACGTATGTTATTGAATATTAATATATTATACTTTTAACATATCAATAAAAATATAAGCTCCCAAATTTTATAAATGTTAAACCTTAATCTAATTTTTTTGTTATGTGTACAAGTATTACAATCAACAGTAAAGATGGAAACACCATCGTAGGACGCAGCATGGAAAATGCTGTATTTATGGATTCTAATGTATTTTTTCGTCCGGAAGGATATCCTTATGTTCAGGACAAAATTATTCTGTGTAAGAAGTTTGAATTATTAGGTGCTGACGTAGCGGACTTAAAAGTAATGAATGATGCAAAGCTACTTACTTGGAAAGGTCTTTATTCTTTTATAGGAATGAATGCTTTAGGAACGGGGTTAGCTACCAATGGAATGAATAGTGAAGGGTTGGTTACCGGAGATATGACCCTGACTTGTAGTATGTATGAAAGTGGCAAAGGTGCACCAGCAAATTCGGTATTATGGTATCCTTATGTGACTAATTGGATTTTAAGTACCTGTGCTAATTGTGAAGATGTGAAAAATAACTTGCCTAATTTGGTGGTAACAAATCCTCTTGGTGATTTAATGCCTGAAAAATATAAAGGGTTTCTATTACATTTTCCGGTGAATGATGCCCAAGGTAATGCCATTGTAGTGGAGTATACAGATGGACAGTTGCATATTTATGATAATACAGAAATAGGTGTTTTAACTAATGATCCTATTTTTCCTTGGCAAACACAAAACCTAATTAATTACGCTAACATAACACCTGTTAATCAATCTGAGCATACAGGAACACGATTTTCAGTGAGTTCACCATCTCAAGGTACCGGATTTATAGGGTTACCTGCAAGTTCTACCCCGGTAGATAGATTTGTGAGAGCTGCTATGATGGTAAATTATGCTTTTCCACAACAGACAGGGAAGGAAGCAGTTAATCTTGCTATTCATGTATTGAATACAGTAGATATTCCGTTTGGAATTAGCAGAACCAAAACAGATGCTCAACCTGTAAGTGGAGAAAGCGATTTTACAGAATGGATTACCGTTTCAGATACTCAAAACTTGAAGTATTATGTTCGCATGTACGATTCTCCTTCTGTGTTTTTAATTGATTTTAAACAGTTGTTGGAAACTTACAAAGACGATTTGTCTCAATTATTAGAGATTACTATAGATATTCCAGTTAAAGATCTAGCCATAGATTTAACTGAAGAATATACGAGCGCTGCTGCTATGTAAGATTTTTAGAATACTTTCTATATAAAAAAGCGCTACTTAGATGCTATAAGTGGCGCTTTATTAATATGTGTTTAGTCTGTTATTCGTCTATGGGTACCATTTAAGTTGTTTTACTTGAATGGTTTTATTTTGTGAAGTTACCAATTCTTTAAATTTAGCAATATCGCTTTTCCCGTCTTGTCCTCTGTAGTGGTAAGGATATACCATTTTAGGTTTAAAATCTAAAACGGCCTCAGCGGCTTTATCAACCGTCATGGTATAGGGTAGATTCATGCATACGAACGCCATATCAATATCTTTAAGGTTACGCATTTCAGGAATATCTTCCGTATCTCCGCTTATGTATATTCTTTGGTCGTTTATAGTTAACACATATCCATTGCCTCTTCCTTTGGTATGAAATTGTTTAGCTTCCTCTCGTAAGTTATACATAAGGGTAGCCTCAAATGAGATTCCGGAAAGATCTTTTATGTCTCCATTGTTCATAACCACTAGATGTTTTTTCAAGCTTTCCGGTAATTTGTCGGCAACTGCTTGCGGAGCTATCATGATTGCATTGGCTAATTTTAGACTTTTTAAAACCTCTATATTCAAATGATCTCCATGGATATCTGTTAACAATATGATATCTGGTGCACCATGTGCATTAAAAATATTCCCCTGTACAGCAGGGTCTACGAAAATAGTGGCTTCTGGAGTTTTTAAAATAAAGGAGGCATGTTCTACAGGTATAATTTCAAGTTCTTTGGGTTGAGAGCATCCAACAGAAGATACTATACATACCAGTACGATTAAAAAGTTTTTCATAATGATGGGTTTTGTTAGTAAGATACAGATTCAGAAGCAATATCTAAAGATGTTTAGTAGAAGTTAGGGAGTTTCAAGCTTAAATTCTGCCAGTTTAGTAAGTTTTTGGTGTTTTAAATACCAGTCATTACAAACAAATTCTATTTTATTAACCGTAAATACTCCAAAGTCAAAATCTCTATAACTTTCGAGAAGTTTAGCTAGTTGAACTGGATCTTTTAAAGCTGTTTTAAACCGAGCCACAGTGGAATGTGCTGTTTGAATGGTATAGCGTTTATCTATGCTCTGTTGTAAATTAGAATTTTTAAAATTCGTTCGGAGCTGATCTCTTAATGTATTGATTATATCACTTTCTGGAAATCCTTGAATAATAATGCACGAATCTGACGCTGTAATACCTTTAAATGAAATTTTAAAGGGAGGAATATGGTTAATGCTAGTTTGTATTAGATGAAGATATTCTTTCAATGGAATAGCCGTTAGATCAAATCCATTATAGCATGATATAATAGACATCAGGGTAATATGAATATCTGTATTAGGATAAAAGTATTGTTCGGGCTCAATCTGCTTAACTTCTAATAAAAATTCTTGAATTTTTTTATTAACAGTTTCACTTGGTCTTATGACTAAAGTAACTCCTAATCGGGTATCATTTTTTACGTCAATTAAAGAATCGGTAGTGTAGTTACCAGAGCCTATTTTTTCAATAGACCTATTATACAAATCGTTGTAATGAGTTTTTAAATCCATTTTACTCAATAATTGAGATTAAATGCTCCGAGACTTGCCCCGAAGTGGTTTAGTTAACAATTACGATATTTGTCATGAAGACCAATCCCCTGGAATATCATAGGTGTTATTTTTTCTAAGCGTGCTAGTTTGGTAGCTGCTCGTTTAGCCTCTAAAATATAGCTGGCGTATTCTTTTCTTCTACCAGGCGTAAGTTTATCAAATGCTTCTTTAAATAATGTATCGTTATCAAGTGCTGATTGAAGAACCGGATCAAGTTCTATAGCCTTAGATCGATCCGGTTTTATTTCTAATCCTTGTAATTGATTTTCGATAGCCTCTTTAATATATTCAAGTAGTAAGGTTTCGTTGATATCCTCAACACTTTCAAAACGCCATTGACGTAAGGCTTTAGTTTTGCCTTCTTGAGCATTTAATAATGCACCGTGCTTATCTTTAAGTAATGCTCCTTGAAAAAACCAAAGCCCGAAATGATTTTTAAAAGCCCCAATGCCAACAACATTTTTATTGTTTATGGTATAAACAGGCGCTCCCCATTTAATAGTTTCTTCCAGTTCGGTTTGTAAAATAACAGTTCGAATTCTCTCCAATCCTGCTTTCCACTTGTTATGTTTTTCAATATAAGCAATTACTTTTTCCATAAGCCACTAGTTTTATTAGGCTTCCGTGGCTTTGCTAGCGGTAAGTTCAGCAATTTTTACAATTACCTCAGTGGCCTTTTCCATGTTTTTTACAGGAACGTATTCAAATTTTCCGTGGAAATTATGTCCTCCTGCAAAAATATTAGGACACGGTAATCCCATAAAGCTTAGTTGAGAGCCGTCTGTACCTCCTCTAATAGGCTTTATGATAGGTTTAATATCTAAAGCTTCCATAGCCTCTTTAGCCGTATGCACAATTTCAATAACCGGTTCTACCTTTTCTCTCATATTATAATACTGATCTTTAATGTCTAGTAAAACAACATCTCCGAATTTAGAGTTTAGGTCGGCCTCAATATTATATAATAACTCTTTACGAGCTTCAAAAGCCTTTCTGTCATGATCTCTTATAATATATTCAAGAGTGGTATTTTCAATAGACCCTGAAATGGTATGTAAGTGAAAAAATCCTTCTCGTCCGGTAGTTTTTTCAGGTACTTCATCTTTTGGCAAGGCGTTCATAAACTCATTTGCTAAGGTAATAGCATTTACCATTTTATCTTTTGCATAACCAGGGTGAACGCTTTTTCCTTTAAAAGTTACTTTAGCACCGGCAGCATTAAAGTTCTCAAATTCTAACTCTCCAATCTGACTGCCATCCATGGTATACGCCCATTGAGCACCAAATTTTTCAACATCAAATTTGTGAGCGCCACGGCCTATTTCTTCATCAGGAGTAAACCCTATTCTAATTTTACCATGTTTTATTTCAGGATGTTCAATTAGGTATTCCATAGCGGTTACAATTTCTGTAATACCGGCTTTATCATCTGCACCTAAAAGGGTAGTACCATCAGTAGTAATAAGGGTTTGCCCTTTGTATAAAAGGAGATCTTCAAAATAATCAGGACTTAGAATAATGTTTTCTTCTTCATTTAGAACAATATCTTTTCCATCATAATCTTCTATAATCTGTGGATTTACATTTGTACCCGAAAAATCAGGACTCGTATCAAAATGCGCAATAAATCCAATCGTGGGTACCTCGTGCTCTACATTAGAAGGTAAGGTAGCCATAATGTATGCATTTTCATCTATGGTTACATCGTCTAACCCTATTTCTTTTAATTCTTCAACAAGTTTATTTGCTAAATCCCATTGCTTTTCTGTACTAGGGGTAGTTTCAGAAGCAGGATCCGATTGCGTATCAATGGTTATATAACTTATAAATCTATCAATAATAGGTTTCATAAAAATGAATTTTTCAATTGTATAAATTCAAAAGTACAATCTATTTAAGCTATTCTAAAGTTTTCTTTATAATAAAATCTATATAACGTACTTTTGCCATAGCTTTTAAACACACAACATTATCCAGTATGTATAAACAACTCATTAGACCTGTTTTATTTAGTTTTGATCCTGAGAAAGTGCACCATTTTACTTTTTCTTTTTTACGATTTTCTCAAAAGATGCCTTTTGTAAAAAGTATATTAAAAAGCAAGTTTGATGTAACTCATCCAGCTTTAGAAAGAGAAGTGTTTGGGTTGAAATTTAAAAACCCTGTAGGATTGGCAGCAGGTTTTGATAAGGATGCTAAGCTTTATAAGGAATTATCAAACTTAGGTTTTGGTTTTATTGAGATAGGTACCTTAACTCCTAAAGCACAACCAGGAAACCCTAAGAAACGATTGTTTAGGTTAAAAGCAGATCAAGCTATTATCAATAGAATGGGATTCAATAATGGTGGTGTAGTAGAAGCGGTAGAACGTTTGAAAAAGAATACCGATGTATTGATAGGAGGGAATATAGGTAAAAACAAGGTTACCCCAAATGAAGAGGCTGTGGAAGATTATAAAATATGCTTTGACGCTTTATTTGATTATGTAGATTATTTTGTGGTAAATGTAAGTAGTCCTAATACACCTAATTTAAGAGCATTACAGGATAAAGAACCATTAACCTTGTTATTGAGAACGTTAATGGAAAAGAATAGCCAAAAGCCTTCACAGAAACCTATATTGTTAAAAATAGCACCAGATCTTACCGATGAGCAATTACTGGATATTATTGATATTGTTTCGGAAACTAAGATTGATGGTGTGATTGCTACTAATACCACTATTGGTAGGGATGATTTACAATCGGAGGCTAACTTGGTAAAAGAAACCGGTGGATTAAGCGGAAAACCATTAACCAAACGTAGTACTGAGGTAATTAGATTTTTAGCGGAGAAAAGCAATAAGGCATTCCCAATTATTGGGGTAGGTGGTATTCATTCGGCTAAAGACGCTTTGGATAAGTTAGATGCTGGGGCAGATTTAGTACAGTTGTATACCGGATTTATTTATGAAGGCCCTCAGTTAATTAAAGATATTAATAAAGCAATTATTGCAAGATCATAAAGTATACTGTTATGAATAGCAGAGAAACACAATTAAAAGCATTTGACCGATTATTAACTATTATGGATGAGTTGCGTGAGCAATGTCCGTGGGATCAAAAACAAACCATGGAAACACTTAGGCCTCTTACCATAGAAGAAACTTACGAGCTTGGAGATGCTATTTTGGATAAGGATTTACAAGAGGTAAAGAAGGAGTTAGGAGATGTTTTATTACACATTGTATTCTACGCTAAAATAGGAAGTGAAACCAATGATTTTGATATTGCCGATGTGATTAATTCGCTTTGTGAAAAGTTAATTTATCGTCATCCTCATATCTATGGAGATACCAAAGTAAAGGATGCGAAACAGGTGAAAGAAAACTGGGAAAAATTAAAATTAAAAGAGGGCAAGAAAAGTGTATTGGAAGGAGTTCCAAAAAGCCTTCCTGCTCTGGTAAAAGCAAACCGAATTCAGGATAAAGTTTCCGGAGTTGGATTTGATTGGGAAGAACCGCAACAGGTTTTTGAAAAACTAAAAGAAGAGTTAGAAGAACTTCAGGAAGAGGTATATCAGCAGAATCAATCTGAGATTGAAGCGGAGTTTGGAGACGTTTTATTTAGCATGATTAACTATGCTCGTTTCTTAAAAGTAGATCCTGAAAATGCTCTTGAACGTACCAATAAAAAGTTTATAAAACGCTTTACCTACCTTGAGGAAAAAGCCTCTGAAATGGGAAAATCTCTAAAAGATATGACCCTTTCAGAGATGGATATTTTTTGGGAAGAAGCCAAAAAACTTTAAAGTATTACTTTACGAAAACTTTATTATTAGCTGATTTACAATATTTTCAGTTGTTTTATTCTTTTCTATCTGCTCAATGTGTATAGGAGGGCTTTTGCGTACTTGACAATTTGTCAGTGCACAAGTTTCGCAAGTAACTCCAACTACTTCAGCGGTGATTTCTGGCTGTTCTAAAAACTTAATTTTTTGTTGTAGGCTTGGGGTAATTAAAATACCAATACTAATACTTCTTAGGTAATTATCTTTAAACGGATCGTGGGTTGTAGAACTAAAGACCAGATACTCATTATCGCTATGGTGATACGTTGAAATTTGGGCTTCAAAGTGATGTTGGTGAATGTTGTTCTTAAAATTTTGGAGTGTTTTTATAGCTACCCATTTTCTACAATAATGCTCATTCATTTCATTAGCTCTCGGCTCTTGTTGATGAGTAATATGTAGCTCTTTTTTTAGTTGATATTTATCGGTTCCTACCTTATGTGTAAAACGTAAAAAGAACAAATTTTTCATCTGAAAATCCTTAGGTAAAATATTTGTGATACGTTGGTATAAGGTTTCCGGTGATGCATTAAATGTTTCTATAATTTCCTCAAAGTCTTTTTGCAAAAGTTTGGGTTGCTTAAAGAAATATTGAAGCTTATCCGTAATTATTTTTCTTGGTATTAAAAGTGCACCCGCAAAGTAAGAAGCATAGAAATTATTTAATACCTGTTCAAAATTTTCAAACTTAATCCAACTAAATGTGAATAGGCGCTCTGTATAATTTAGGTAGTTATAGGCAATTTCTTTAGCATAGATAAAAGCACGCTGCGGTTCATCAATATAATTAGCGATAAGCAATGTTTTAGTCTTAGGAATGTACACGGAACGTAAGTTCCCTAATTCGGAGTGTTTAGATAGCTCTTCCTCATTAATGGTGTAATCGTATTCTTCAATGAGAATAGACTCTAATTCTTTAGAGGTTATCTTAGTGGTAGTGTCAATTTGATAGGCCTCTATAAACTTAACAACCTTTTCTTCTAGTTCTCCAAAGAAGTTGTTATGTGCTTCTTGATAGGAGCGTAGAGAGGCTAAAAAGAAGCTTTCCCTGTTTAGGTTGTATTGTTGAGAAATTTCAATAATAGTACTTATAAACGCATTTACTTTAGCAGGCGCATTGGCTATAATATCTATTAAGTCCCTTTCTTGAATACCAAATAAGTCTAAAGGTATTTCTTTTAAGATTTTAGACTGAAGAATATCTCCAATAGGTGCAAGATTCTTATCGAGCTTTGTAGAAACCAATTGGTCATAAGGTACGCTCAAATGTTCAGAAAGACTTATAATCTTATCGGTTTTTGGGTATTTCTTTCCTTTTTCTATTTCATTTAAGTATGATTTAGAAAGACCTGTAAGTTTTGAAAGCCCAAACAAAGATAGGTTTTTTTCAGTTCTGATTTGCTTCAGTTTTAACCCAAAAATAAGACGGATATATTCTTCTTCTATTGTCATACAACAAAGATATTCTTTTTTGCGTATAAATAAAAAATAACGAAATAAATAAAAAAAGCGAACGTTCGCTTGTTTCTTGTTTTTATTTGTTTTAATATTGTTCACACAAACAAACAAATAAATAGTATGTCTGATTTAGCAGTGAATAAAGTAAAAGCTCAGTTTAGCAATGAGGTAACCAATTACTACCCTGATGTGCTAACCGATGAGGCGTTGTTTTTTCTGTACAAGTTACATGAGAAATTCAATGAAGAACGAAAGTCATTACTAGCAAGACGTGAGCAGGAACAGTTGCTGTTTGAAAAAGGAAAACTGCCAACATTTCCTGTAGAAACGTCTGAGGTAAGAACCGGAGATTGGGTTGCTGGTGATACTCCAGAAGATTTACAAGATAGGAGAGTAGAAATTACGGGTCCGGTAGATCGTAAGATGATTATTAATGCCCTGAATAGTGGTGCTAAAACATTTATGGCTGATTTTGAGGATAGCAATTCGCCTTCATGGAAGAATAATTTAGAGGGACAACAGAATTTATCTGACGCTATAACGAAAACGATTTCGTTGTATGATTCATCAAAAGATAAGTCTTATCAACTTAATGAAGATGTAGCTACGCTAATTGTGAGACCAAGAGGATTGCATTTGAATGAGCAACATTTATTATTTAACGATGAAGTAGCTTCGGGTTCGTTAATAGATTTTGGTTTGTACGTTTTTAGAAACACCAAGACGTTGATGGAACGAGATTCAGCTCCTTATTTTTACCTTCCTAAAATGGAGCACTATTTAGAAGCTCGTTGGTGGAACAAGGTTTTTTCTTATGCTGAGGAGTGTTTAAATGTACCTCAAGGGACTTTTAAAGCTACTGTACTTATAGAAACTATTACGGCTAGTTTTCAATTACATGAGATTATCTATGAATTGAAAGATCATATTGTAGGATTGAACTGTGGTAGGTGGGACTATATATTCTCTTATATTAAAAAGTTACGGTACCAACCTAACTTCTTAGTGCCTAATAGAGATCAGGTAACTATGACAACTCCGTTTATGGAAGCGTATTCTAAACTGGTAATTCAGACCTGTCATAAACGAGGTATTCATGCGATGGGAGGTATGGCAGCTCAAATTCCAATAAAAAATGATGACGCAGCCAATAATACCGCTATTGAGAAGGTGAGAAACGATAAGCTAAGAGAAGTTAAAAACGGACATGATGGTACGTGGGTAGCGCATCCGGGATTGGTAAAAGTGGCTATGGATGTTTTTGATGAGTATATGCCGCAACCAAATCAGAAGGATAAAATGCTTGAGGATATTAGTATTACAGAGGAAGACTTATTAGAGCAACCAGTGGGAACCATTACAGAGGAAGGAATTCGTAAAAATATCAATGTAGGTATATTATATATAGAAGCATGGTTACGAGGAAATGGAGCAGTGGCACTATACAATTTGATGGAAGATGCCGCAACTGCGGAAATTTCCAGGACTCAGGTGTGGCAATGGTTACATGCTGGTGCTAAATTAGAAGATGGTAGGGTTTTTTCTATAAAACTCTATAACGAATTTTTAAACAGTGAGGTAGCTAATATTCAGGCTATGCTAGGAGATACTGCTTTTTGTGAAGGGCGCTTTGAATTGGCCATTCGTTTGTTTGACGAACTGGTTTTAAACGAAGGTTTTGAGGAATTTTTAACGCTACCAGCGTATCAATATATTTAAAAAAAAACGTCCCGTAGCTTGCTGGACACAAATTTTACGGGACATTCAATAATTAGTAAAACACAAATTTATGAAAACAGAAGCTAGAATTCAACAATTAATTACCGACTGGGAAACCAATCCAAGATGGAAAGATATTACAAGACCTTATACCGCAGAAGAGGTGATTACGTTGCAAGGATCCTATATTATTGAGCATAGCATTGCTAAGCAAGGGGCTATGAAATTATGGGAAAAATTAAACAATCAGGATTTTGTTGCTGGGCTTGGAGCCTTAACCGGTAATCAGGCTATTCAGGAAGTTGAAGCTGGCTTAGAAGCTATTTATTTAAGCGGATGGCAAGTAGCTGCTGATGCAAACCTAGCCGGAGAAATGTATCCGGATCAATCGTTATACCCTGCTAATAGTGTACCTATGGTGGTGAAAAGAATTAACAATGCGTTATTAAGAGCAGACCAGATTCAGAATGTAAATGGGATAGCCGATAAGAAAGACTATTTAGTACCAATTGTAGCAGATGCGGAAGCAGGTTTTGGTGGAAATTTAAATGCCTTTGAATTAATGAAAGCAATGATTGAAGCAGGAGCGTCTGGGGTACATTTTGAAGATCAATTGAGTTCTGCTAAAAAATGCGGACACTTAGGAGGTAAAGTGTTAGTGCCAACACAAGAAGCAGTTAATAAGTTGGTTGCAGCTCGTTTAGCTGCTGATGTTTCAGGTGTACCTTCAGTAATTATTGCTAGAACCGATGCCGATGCTGCTAATTTACTAACCAGCGATATAGATCCAAGAGATCATAAGTTTTTAACAGGAGAAAGAAGTTTAGAAGGATTCTTTTATGTAAAAAATGGAATAGAGCAGGGGATTGACAGAGGATTAAGTTATGCTCCTTATGCAGATTTAATTTGGTTAGAAACATCAACACCTGATTTGGCAGAGGCAAAACGTTTTGCTGAAGGTATTCATGCGCAATATCCTGGAAAAATGTTAGCGTATAACTGTTCTCCCTCTTTTAACTGGGCAGCTAAATTAAGTGTGGCCGAAATGGAAACATTTCGCGAAGAAATTGCGGCATTAGGGTATAAATTCCAATTTATCACATTGGCTGGGTTCCATGCCTTAAACACAAGTATGTTTGAACTTTCTAAAGCATATAAAGAAAGAGGAATGGCTGGATATTCTGAATTACAAGAGCGTGAATTTAGTTTACAGAAAGATGGCTTTAGAGCTGTTAAGCATCAAGGTTTTGTAGGGACTACCTATTTTGATGCTGTACAGAATACTGTAACAGCAGGTACCTCTAGTACAGTAGCTATGAAAGGCTCTACAGAGGCAGCACAGTTTTAATTACGGATGCATTTGACACTCTATATATTTATTTAAAGCGGAGAGGCGCCTGGTAATCTTACAATACCGGGCGTTTCTTATTTTTAAAACTGATGGAGAATAAATATAGCCGGACGCTTATGTAAATCTACTTTTGTTTTCTTCCAACTTCCAATGCTTTGTGTTTTTATATATTCTGTAGATAGCGTAATATCACAGGCAACACACAATTGCGTGTTGTTTTGTAAAATACCACACATGCTTTCTAAAAGCTGATTATTTCTATAAGGCGTTTCTATAAATATTTGAGATTGCTGTAGTTCTTTAGAACGGCGTTCTAAAGTTTTTAGCGCATTTTTCTTTTCTCCTTTGTCAATAGGTAAATACCCGTTAAAGGCAAAATTCTGACCATTGAATCCGCTACTCATCATGGCTAACAAAATAGAGGAGGGACCTACCAATGGGATTACTTGTATTCCTTTTTGGTGTGCAATTTTAACTACATCTGCACCAGGATCTGCTACTCCGGGGCAACCTGCTTCTGAAATAATACCCACATCAGTACCCTTTAAGCAATTGCTAAGAAACTCAGGAAGCTCTGCTAGCTCTGTATATTTGTTTATTATATGAAGCTTTAAAGAGGGTTGAGATTTCTCCGGACATATGTTTTTAATAAATCTACGAGCAGTTTTCTCATTCTCTACAATAAATTCATCTATAGCATAAATGGTAGATTGTACTGCTGTTGGAAGTACATTCAAAGGTTCTGTTTCTCCTAAGGTAGTAGGTATCAGATATAATTTGCCGTAATTCATACTAGGTGTATTTTTCAATGAAGGCATCGCAGGCACCATCTAGCATTTTGTAGACGTTTAAAAAACCATCGTTTCCTCCGTAATAAGGATCTGGTACTTCTAAATCTTCTCCCGTAAAGTTTAAGTTAAGTATGAGCTGAACTTTTTGTTTGTCGGTTTCATTAGCAGCTAAAGCAATAACATTTCTATAATTGCTATGATCCATTACAAAAATATGATCGAACTCATCGAAGTCACTTTTTTTAAATTGACGACATCTTTGATTGGTAATATCAATATCAAACTCTCGGGCAATAGCTATGGATCTCCTGTCGGGAAGTTCACCTATGTGGTAACTTCCGGTTCCTGCCGAATCAACTTCAAACAAATTAGAATCTAATCTGTTTTTAAAAATGCCTTCGGCAAGAGGAGATCTACAAATATTTCCCAAACAAACCATTAAAATTTTGGTTTTCATTATAAGGTAAGCTTTTTAGAGATATCGTCTATATATTTTCTAAACTGTTTGTCAGTTTCAGCCAAGTTGTCTACTGTTTTACAAGCATGTAATACAGTAGCATGGTCTCTTTTACCTATTTGAGAACCGATACTGGCTAAAGAAGCCTTAGTGTATTTTTTTGCAAAGAACATAGCCAATTGTCTGGCTTGTACAATATGCCGTTTACGGGTTTTAGATTGTAGGGTAGAAACATCCATCTGGAAATAATCTGAAACAATTTTCTGAATATAATCGATAGATACTTCTCTTTTGGTGTTTTTTACAAACTTTTCAACTATTTGACTAGCCAAATCTAACGTTACTTCTTTTTTGTTGAAAGAAGATTGAGCAATTAATGAAATAATGGCTCCTTCAAGCTCTCTTACATTGGTTTTAATGTTTTTAGCAATGTAGTCAACTATTTCAAAAGGCATTTCTACACCATCTCTGTATAATTTGTTTTTTACAATAGAGATACGTGTTTCATAATCTGGACTCTGTAATTCTGCAGATAATCCCCATTTGAAACGAGATAATAAACGTTGCTCAATATCTTGCATATCAACCGGTGCCTTATCAGAAGTTAAGATAACCTGTTTGCCATTTTGGTGTAAATGGTTAAAAATATGGAAGAATACATCCTGAGTACCCGATTTTCCAGAAAAGAACTGAACATCATCAATAATCAGTACATCTATCAACTGATAAAAATGAATAAAGTCGTTACGGGTATTTTTCTTTACAGATTCAATATACTGTTGGGTAAATTTTTCTGCAGAGATATACAATACCGTTTTCTCAGGGTATTTATCTTTAATGTCTACACCTATTGCATGAGCTAAGTGTGTTTTTCCTAAACCAACACCTCCAAATATCAATAACGGATTAAAAGAAGTTCCTCCTGGCTTACTGGCAACAGCTAAACCAGCTGAACGCGCTAAGCGGTTAGAATCACCTTCTAAAAAGTTATCAAAGCTATAGTTAGGATTCAGCTGTGACTCTATTTTTACATTTCGGATGCCCGGAATGATAAAAGGGTTTTTTAATTCAGGGTTTTTGTTTTTGAGAGGAACATCTAACTCTTGTGATGGAACAGAAGGTCTGTTGTTACTTGGAATTTTTTCGGTAAACGGTTTTTTGTTACCATAAGTGTTTTCCATTCTAATAATGTACACTAACTTTGCCCCATCGCCAAGTTCTTTTGTTAAAGATACTTTTAACAATTTCACATAATGTTCTTCTAACCATTCATAGAAAAATTTACTAGGTACCTGAATGCTTAAAGAGTTGTCTGTCAACTTAACTGCTCTGATAGGTTCAAACCAAGTCTTATAGGCTTGCGGCTGAATATTATCCTTTATAAATTGGAGACAATGATCCCACACTGATTGAGCAGTTTTATCCATTCTTCTTTAATTTTTTTTATTAACAGGGGTAAGATTAATAACTTTTTCTTCTAGTTTGGTAAGACAAATATGTGAACAAAAAATTGAAAAAAAAAACGGTTAGAGTATTGAATTTTAAAAAAAAAATACACGTATCGTCTAACATTAATTTAACGTTGCTTTAACGGTAAAAAAAAATCTATATTACAATATGAATTTCTCACATACATGCAGTACTCGTATAAGATACGGAGAAACGGACCAAATGGGAGTTGTATATCACGGAAATTACCCACAATTTTTGGAAATGGGTAGAACAGAGCTACTTAGAGTTAAAGGGGTATCTTATAAAGAGATGGAAGATGCCGGAATTATGTTACCTGTAATTAGTCTAAATATAGAATATAAGAAATCAGCTTTCTATGATGATATAATTTATATTAAGACTAATTTACATGAAAAGCCCACTGTAAAAATCACTTTTGACTATGAAATTACTAATGAACATGGAGAGTTATTAACAAAAGCAACGGTTGTTCTTGCGTTTATGAGTAAGACCTCTAGAAAGCTAATGCGGTGCCCTAAAGATATTCTTGAAAAGTTAGGATATCCTCTTTAGTATAATTTCGTAGTAAGGAACAAAAGCAGCTTCACTTATTTCTGCTTCTGATTTTCTGATAGAAAAAATAATCTCACAATTCATTTCCATTTTTTGAGAAATAATGTTGAGATTTTTTTCCTTAATAATTCGCATGACATTATTGATGTCTTTATATTCAAAATTGATTTTGTATACAGCATCAATTGTTTTTTCAATAATTTGCGCTTCTTCAAGAGCTATTTGCGCAGTGGTTCGGTATGCGTTAATTAATCCGGGGACTCCTAATTTAATACCACCAAAGTAACGAACAACAATAATGAGTACATTGGTAATTTCAAATGATTGTATTTGCCCATAAATGGGCATTCCTGCGGAGTTGTTTGGTTCTCCATCATCATTTGCGCGGTAATGTATAGTTTCTGTGCCTAGTTGCCATGCATAACACCAATGCCTGGCGTTATAGTGTTGTTTTTTTATTGTGTCAATAATATCTTTAATTTCGTCTTCCGTAGTAACCGGATAGGCGTATCCAAAAAACTTACTGTTTTTATCTTTAAATAAAACTTCTTCGGTAGGTGCTTCTAAGGTTTTGTAAAAATCCTGATCCAATATTAGTGTTGCTTAAAGGGGTGTGGTTGATTAAATAAATTGGTGATATCATCTTTTCCAGGAATTAAGTTCCATGTGTGTATGCCTAACGATTTTGCCGTAGCAATATGTTCTGCTGTGTCATCTATAAATAAGGTTTCTTCGGGAGTTAATTGACTATCTTTTAAAACGTATTCAAAAATAGAGGCATTGGGTTTTCTTAATTTTATCTCATACGATAAATAAAACTTCTCAAAGCAGCCTTTAAATAAGTCAAATTTTTCTTGGGAAATAGTATTTATAAAATACTGTATATGTATGTCATTGGTGTTGCTTAATAAGAATAAACGATATTCATTTTTCTCAGCTAAACTTTTTATAAAATCAAATCTTGGTTGAGGAACATCTAGCAGTATGGCATTCCATGCTTCTAGTAACTCATCGGTTGCCGCATTTTTAAATACACTTTTATAGAAGTCAACAAATGCTTCACTGCTCATTAAGCCCATTTCGTAGTCATCATTAACTTTTAGCATTTCGGGGGTTAACTCAAATGCTCCAAACTTTTCGGTAAGCTTGGCAACGGTTGCCGTTTTATCTAAATTGATGAATACATCCCCAAAATCGAATATGATATTTTTAATCATGATTTCTAAATATGGTTAATTGGTTTTTTAAAATGATTGTTTTTTCAATTACTGTGCCCTGCAATTCAGGAGCCTTTATACCTTCAATAAAATTGTTTTCTCCCTCAAAAATACGAGTTTCATCCCATAGGTTTTCGTCTATAAAGGTTTGAAGTGTTTTAGCTCCTCCTTCAACAATAAGACTTTGTAGATTATACTTATAAAGGATATCGCATATTTGCGTAGCTAAATTTTTAGAAAAATCTATTTTCTCAAAGCAAGTATTGATATCATTTTCCCTAAGATGTTGTGTAATAATAATGGTTTTTACTTCATCATTATATACATTAGATGTTTCGGGGATACGTAAATTTTTATCTATTACTATTCTCGTTGGATTGTTTCCATACCATTCTCTGGTGGTTAAAGAAGGGTTGTCTTCTAAAGCAGTATTTGTGCCTATTAATATAGCTTGCTCTTCACTTCTCCATTTGTGCACTAATTGTTTAGCATAGGTGTTAGAAATCCAAACAGGAGCAATAGTATCTTTTGTTTCAGGAGCAATACATCTATTAGCTGTTTCTGCCCATTTTAAAATAATGTAAGGGCGTTTTTTGGTGTGAAAAGTAAAGAAACGTTTGTTAAGATCTTTGCATTCATCTTCTAAAATTCCCATAGTTACATGGTGTCCGGCTTCCATTAATTTTTTAATACCTCTTCCGGCAACTTCAGAATAGGGGTCTATAGTTCCGATAACCACATTCTTAATACCATTTCTTATAATTAAATCAGAGCAAGGAGGGGTTTTTCCATAATGACTACAGGGTTCCAGACTTACATAAATAGTAGATTCTTTAAGTAATTCTTTGTTTTTAACCGATGCAATCGCGTTTACTTCAGCATGCGGTTCTCCTGCTTTTACATGCCATCCTTCTCCTATTATTTGATTATTATATACTACGACACTTCCTACCATAGGATTAGGGTATGTACTACCAAGTCCATTTTTGGCTAATTGAATACAGCGTTTTAGGTATTTTTCATGTATCTTCACCTCGCAAAAATACTATTTTATAAACAGAAATTCAGGAATGAAGATAAGGGAAATTCAACCCGAAGATAATAAAGTTGTAGCGCAGTTAATTAGAAGTGTTTTTGATGAGTTAAATATTCCTAAAACGGGCACGGCATATGAAGATGTGTCTTTAGATAAGATGTATGAAACCTATCAGTTACCACGATCTAATTATTTTGTAGTAATGTCTGAAGGTGTAATAGTTGGTGGAGCCGGTGTAGCCCCGTTGCAAAATGATTCATCTGATATTTGTGAACTTCAGAAGATGTATTTTTTAAGAGAAGCCAGAGGAAAAGGAGCCGGATTTAATATAATGGAGTTGTGTTTAAAAGCGGCAAAAGATTTTGGTTTTGAGAAATGTTATTTGGAAACCATGCCTTTTATGGAAGAAGCCCAAAAGTTATACAAGAAATTTAATTTTAAGTATTTAGAAACCCCAATGGGGTGTACAGGTCATACTTCTTGCCCAGTATGGATGATTAAGGATTTATAATGAAATTAAAAGAATTACATATAGCTTTTCAGGATGCATTATTTGGGTTGACTGATAAAGAAGAAATAAATAGTTTTTTCTTTATGTTGACGGAGCATTTCGTTAAGATATCCAGACTTCAACTTGCATTACAACCTGATCTTGAAATAAATGAGGAGCAACGTGATTTAATGTTACATGCTTTAGAGGGGTTAAAAAAAGAAAGACCTATACAATATATAATAGGTAAAGCGTTTTTTTATGATTTGGTTTTTGAGGTAGATGAAAATACTTTGATACCAAGACCTGAAACGGAGGAATTGGTAGATTGGATTGTTTCGGATGTTAAAGGGGTAGGGATTGAAAATCCGCAAGTGTTGGATATAGGAACCGGAAGCGGATGTATTGCCATAACGGTAGCTCATGAACTACCAAAAGCAGCAGTATTGGCACTAGATGTTTCTGAAAAGGCTTTAGAGAAGGCTTATAATAATGCTAAATTGAATAAGGTAAATGTGACTTTTAAAATACAGGATATTTTAAAAGTAGATTCTCAGATGTCAGATTTACCATTATGTTCAGTTATTGTATCTAATCCGCCTTATGTTAGGGAATTAGAAAAAAAGGAAATGAAGAAGAATGTATTGGAGTATGAGCCTGATACAGCTTTATTTGTTTCTGATGGAAATCCACTTCTTTTCTACGATAAAATAAGCGATATTGCTTTAACTAACCTAGAAGAGGGCGGACTCTTATATTTTGAGATAAACCAATATTTAGCTAAGGAAACCAAAGAATTAGTTACTTCTAAAGGATTTAAAGAGGTAACATTACGTAAAGATATTTACGGAAATTATAGAATGTTAAAAGCTATTAAAGCATAGTTTATGACTGATAAAGAAAGAATACTTCAATTAAGAGAAGCGTTAACAAATTATAACTACCAGTATTATGTTTTAGATACTCCTGTGATATCAGATTATGAATTTGATATGAAGCTTAAAGAGTTGCAGGATTTAGAAGCAAAGTATCCGGAGCTTTTTGATGCTAATTCGCCAACGGTACGAGTAGGTGGTATGGTGACAAAAAATTTTGAAACCGTAGTGCATGATTATCGGATGTATTCTTTAGAAAATTCGTATTCTAAAGAAGATTTGGAAGATTGGGAAAAGCGTATTCAGAAAATTATTGGAGATGATACGGTAGCGTTTACTTGTGAGTTAAAGTATGATGGTGCTTCGATGAGTTTAACCTATGAGAATGGGGTGTTGGTTAAAGCAGTAACCAGAGGAGATGGATTTCAAGGGGATGATGTTACCAATAATGTAAAAACAATTCGTTCAGTACCATTAAAGTTAACAGGAGATTATCCGGCTAAATTTGATATTAGAGGAGAGATTGTTTTGCCTTATGAGGGGTTTGCTAAAATGAATCAAGAACGTATTGAAGCGGGAGAAGATCCATATATGAACCCGAGAAATACGGCAAGTGGAAGTTTGAAATTACAAGATAGTGCAGAGGTAGCTAAACGACCTTTGGATTGTTTGTTATATAATATAGTAGGAGAGAATTTAGGGATAACTAAGCAGTTTGAGAGCTTAGAAAAAGCTAGAGCCTGGGGGTTTAAGGTACCTAAAGAATCGAAGCTTTGTAATTCTACAAAAGAGGTAATGGAATTTGTGAATTACTGGGATGTTTATAGACATAATTTGCCTTATGAAACCGATGGTGTTGTAATTAAAGTGAATTCGTTTCAGCATCAGGAAGAGTTGGGTTATACTGCTAAAGCCCCTAGATGGGCTATGGCTTATAAATTTAAAGCAGAGCAAGTAGTAACAAAACTAGATAAAATCACCTATCAGGTTGGTAGAACGGGAGCCATAACTCCAGTAGCTAATTTAGAACCGGTTTTACTTGCCGGAACAACTGTAAAAAGAGCTTCTTTACATAATGCCGACCAAATAGCAAAGCTGGATATTAGAGAAGGTGATATGGTTTTTGTAGAAAAAGGAGGAGAGATTATTCCTAAAATTGTAGGGGTTGATTTTGCTCAAAGACCGGTTGATTCTGTACCAACAAATTACATTAATGCTTGTCCGGAATGTGGAGCTGAACTTGTTAGAAAAGAAGGAGAAGCGCAACACTATTGCCCAAATTACATGGGGTGTCCGCCGCAAATTACAGGTAGGATTCAACATTTTATATCGAGGAAAGCGATGGATATAGAAGGTTTGGGAGCAGAAACTGTAGAATTATTATTTAAAGAAGGTTTAATTACTAATTATGCTGATTTATACACCCTACAAGTAGGCGAGTTACTACCGTTGGAGCGCATGGCTCAGAAAAGTGCAGAGAACTTAGTACAAGGAGTAGAGAAGTCTAAAGAGATTCCATTTGAAAGAGTGTTATTTGCTTTAGGAATTAGATATGTAGGAGAAACTGTAGCTAAAAAATTAGCGAAGCATTATAAATCTATAGATGCTATTATAAGTGCGAGTTTGGAAGAATTAGTAGCTGTGGATGAAATAGGAGTTAAAATTGCTGAAAGTGTTGTAGATTTTCTAAAGAGTGAAGAGAATATAGTGCTTATAAGTAGATTAAAGTCGTACGGGCTTCAATTTGAAATAGCTAAGGAAATTTTAGAAAGTCAAACTGAAAAATTATTAGGAGTTACTTTTGTAGTGTCAGGAGTTTTTGAGTCAGTTTCTAGAAATGAGTTGAAAAAGATGATTGAAGATAATGGAGGGAAAGTAGCTTCTTCAATATCTTCGAAAACCAATTATATTGTTGCGGGTGATAATATGGGGCCTAGTAAAAAAAACAAAGCTGAAAAACTAGGTGTACCAATAATTTCTGAATATGATTTTAAAGAAATGATTTGAAGATATAATGTTTAAGAAAAAATTAGCCAATTTCTTTTTAGCTCTGTTGTGTTTGCATGCAGTATTTTATTGTGTGCTATACTTTCTTGACATTTATGGATTCTCTAGGGTAATAGCAGTATTTTCGATTCCGTTACTAATAGTTTATTATGTTTTGAAATCTGTTAAGATAGATTATTTCTTTATAGTTTCTTTGACTTTTGTTTTTATAGGAGATGTTATTAATAGCTTTTATCCTGTTGTTTACAATATGTATATAGTTTTATATGCATTGAATTTGGCATATTATAGTTATTACATTTTACGTGAGTTAGGAGATAAAATGACTGTTAAAAATGTTTTATTGCCCGCTATTCCATATACAGGATTGTATATTGTAACCTTTTACTATTTAAGTGCTTATTTGAGAGGTGTATCTGTAGAATTAATTCTTATATATAATTTTTTTATGGGAGTTTTTGTTGTGAGTACTTGGATAAAATTTATGGTTTCTAAAGGAAAAGGAAAAATATATTCACTAGTATCAAGTACAGCAATTATTTTAATGTCTATACTTTTTATGTTTAATGAATTTATATATTTCAATAAAATAGTTAACGACTTTATTATCAATTTCTTATTTTTGGGGGCACATTTGTTTATGACGTTGTATGTTGTAGATAAAGAAAATGCCAAATACAACCCCAAATAGCCCTAAATGAAGGTAAAATTATTCCCGATGCTTTTGTTTCTAAATACCTTTTTATATGGTGTTCTAGGGTACTTTAAAATTGATTTTTATAATGGTGTTTTTTCTTTTTTAACGATTCCTATTATATCCTTATTTTACATTACACAGAAGCAAGGTAAAGGTTTAAATTATGTTTATTTAATTAGTTTACTGGTTCTTACATTAGCTGATTTTGTAGATTCAGTAATCAGAGTGGAGTTGTTTTCGTTACCCTTGTTTGGTATTGGGCTATATCTTTATGCATTTCTAGTAATATCTAAAGTGAATCATCTAAAAGTAAGCACTATAATAAAAGTGAGTTTCCCTTTTTTGCTTTTGTATTTGGTTCCATCGATTTACTTTTATAAATATTTTGAAGAATTGGAAATACCGCTGCTAATTCATAATTCTGGACTTGGATTTTTTGTATTTACAGTTTTTATAAAAATAGTAAATGAGAACTCTATAAAATCTAATATTTACTTATTTTTAAGTGGTACAATCTTGTTTACTACAGTATTGCTAAGAGCTTATGTTATGTTTATATCCTATAGTAGTTTTATCAACTCATTTATTATAATACCAGGTTTTAGCATTGCTAATTATTGTATGTCCAAATATATACTGAAGATTAAATATCATTAAACAATTATAGATTTCCCTGTTGATGTTACTACAGATTCGTTATCAAAATAAAAATCGATTCTGCCGACATTAATCCCATAACAACCTACTTGATTCACCAATACATCCTTGTTTATTTTATTTTTAACTATAGCAGGTTTTTCTAAAAATGTATGTGTGTGACCACCAATAATTAAATCAATGTCTTTTGTGTTTGCAGCTAAAACTAAATCAGATACTTTGTTTGGATTATTATTATATTGATATCCTAAATGTGATAAACAGATAACTAAATCGCACTTTTCGTCTTCTTTTAATTCTTTAACAATGTCTTGTGCAATTTCAATAGGGTCTAAGTATACTGTTTCTTTATAGTTTTTCTTGTCAACTAAGCCTTTTAGTTCTATGCCTAAACCAAAAACGCCAATTTTAACTCCTCCTTTAACAAAAATTTTATAAGGCTTAATTAATGTTTCTAGCGGAGTGTTAACAAAAGTATAGTTGGCGCAAACAAAATCAAAATTAGCATTTGGCATTTGAGCTAGTAATCCGTCAATTCCATTATCAAAGTCATGATTACCAATAGTTACAGCATCATAACGTAACATGCTCATTAACTTAAACTCAAGTTCTCCACCATAATAGTTAAAATAGGGACTTCCCTGAAATATATCACCTGCATCTAGTAGTAACGTATTTTGATTTTCATTTCTAACCTGTTCAATTAGGGTGGCTCTTCTAGCAACTCCACCTTGATTAGGAAAGACAGGATGATCTGCCGGAAACGGATCTATATGACTATGAACATCATTTGTATGTAAAATGGTGATATGGCTTTTTGGATTGTTGTTGCAGGCAGTAAGACTTACACTTCCTAGTCCAACAAGTGCAGCACCGGCTGCAGTTTTATGTATAAAATCTCTTCGTTTCATAGTCTATTTATAAAGGTATAGTCTTTTATCGGTTGCCGTTTTTAAGGTATCTTGTTTAGCGAAATAGTCAATCATGGCTTTTCTAATTAAATAGTCTAGAGAGGTAGTTTGGATAGAATCTTTGAAAAATTCCATATTATCTCCTCCTGATAAAAGATAGTCTGAGGTAGCAACATTATAAGTTTGGTTCTTATTAGGTATTTCACCTTTAATTGTATAATTTCGTATAGCATCGGTAGGACTAATTTCAAGATGAAATTGTTTGGATACAGGATGTGCTTTTTTGTTTTTAATTAAGTAATCGGCTATTTTTAAAATAGCTTCATAAGGTAATTCAACAACTTCAATAGAGTTTTCAAAAGGCATTACCTCATAGGCGGTTCTTGTAGTAACGTTACCTTCTGGAATAGTGGCTCTAATACCGCCGTAATTTAATAAGACAAAATCAATATCTTTTTGAGTGCGCTCATGAAAAATAGGATTGACCTGCTCGTATACTATGTCGGCCATTAGATTTCCGAGTGCTGTATTTAGGTTAATCGCTTTTTTACTTAAGTATTCAGGGTTGTAGCACAAAACTTTGTTAAGGTCAGATTTTATATAGTCTCTTTTGGGTTTTATAAAATTTTCTATCTCAGTAACTTGACTTAAAGAATCGTTAATATTAATTTGGGATGCTTTTATTTCCCTTAATTTTTGCGGTTCTTTGGAACAGCTAAAAGATAAAAATAATGTTATAATTATAACAAAATGTTTGATTTCCATAGTTTAAAAAATAGTTATATAACAAAGTTTTAAAAAAAAATATTTAATAAATTTGTAATCAGGAAAATAATAAAATTAGATGATATTAGATGGTGTAAGGAAAAAAATTATCAATAAATTAAGAAATGGGGCGAGAGATAATGATACTGTCAGATTTGAATTTAATGAGATAAAGAAAGTTGCCATTTTAGTGGACTTAGATAACTTTAAAAATCCTAATCTTTTATTTACAGCATTTAAAACGTTAGCGTTAAAAAATGCATCACTCGAAGTAATAGGTTATGTAAAGAAAAAAGAAGTAGAAATAGAATATGTAATACCGGTATATCAAAAGAAGGAGGTGGGGTTAATTGGTAAATTAAAGAGTGAGCCTCTTTCTGGGTTTGTGAATAAAAAGTATGATGTGTTAATTAATTACTTTTCTGAAGAGGTGTATGAGTTAGTGTTGGTTTCAACCTTGACTAAAGCATCTATTAAAGTTGGTTTTCCAACTATTGATAAGAATTGTAATGATTTGATATTGAACTGTGATTTTGATAAAACAACGCAGTTTTTTGAAATGTTAAAGAATTATTTGAAAGTAATAAAGAAGTAGAGATGCGATCAAAATTTTTAGGGACAGGTGTTGCTTTAGTGACTCCTTTCAGAGAAGATAATGCGGTTGATGTAGAGGCATTAGAGCGTTTGGTAAACTATGTTATAGATAGAGGAGTAGAATACCTTGTTGTTTTGGGTTCTACTGCAGAGACAGCTACTTTAAATAAGGAGGAAAAACAGTTAGTTATAAGTACCGTTAGAACTGTAAATAACGGAAGAGTTCCTATGGTTTTAGGAATGGGGAGTAATAATACTGCTGAGTTGGTGTACGAGTTGACTACAACAGATATGCATGGTTTCGATGCTATATTATCGGTTTCTCCTTATTATAATAAACCAACACAGGAAGGTATTTATCAGCATTTTAAAATGGTAGCTGAGAACTCTCCGCTACCTATTATATTATATAATGTACCAGCAAGAACGGGCTCTAATGTGTTACCTTCAACGGTATTACGTTTGGCACACGAATTTGATAATATCATAGGGGTGAAGGAAGCATCTGGTGATTTAACACAAGCAATGCGAATTTTAAATGCAATGCCTAAGGATTTCCTAGTTATTTCGGGAGATGATATGATGGCATTGCCAATGGTTTTAGCCGGAGGAGCTGGTGTTATTTCAGTAATAGGTCAAGGTGTTCCCAAAGAGTTTTCAGAGATGATTCGTTTAGGATTGTTAGGTAAACATAAAGAAGCATTTTCTCTTCAATATAAATTAATGAAGTGTATTGATTATATTTTTGAAGAAGGAAATCCGGCTGGTATTAAAGCGTTATTAGAAATACATGGAGTGTGTTCTAAATCAGTTCGTTTACCATTGGTACCAGCATCAGAACATTTATATGCTAAATTAGTGCGTTTTACAGAAGCTTTTAATGCTATATCAGTGTAATGTTTAAAAGGCTCAACGATCCAGGTTTTGGTAATTTTTCAACGCGTAATATGCAACGTTACGTAAACAAAGACGGAACGTTAAATATTAAGCATTTAAATAAAAAAAGAAATATTTCAGCCGCGTATAGCTATTTAATAGATATATCGTGGCTGAAATTTTTTATACTGGTAATAGTTTCCTATACAGTTATAAATATTGTATTTGCACTAATCTATTTGCTTATAGGTATAGAGAATCTTACTCCTTCTACAGCTAGTTTAGGTCATGATTTTTTTAATGCTTTTTTCTTTTCTGCACAAACGATTACTACTGTAGGATATGGAGGTATTTCACCCGAAGGGATTGTTACGGGGCTTATTTCTTCATTTGAGGCGATGTTAGGGCTTATTTGTTTTTCGTTTGTTACAGGATTGTTGTATGGTAGATTTTCAAAACCCAAAGCGAGTTTGGATTTTAGCGAGCATGTAGTACTAAATGAACATCGTGGAGTAAATAGCATAATGTTTAGAATTATGAATACCCGAAGAGCTGCTATGATTAGACCTAAAGTAGATGTGATATTATTAAAATCGGACTTAGTAGGAGATCGTTATAAAAGTAATTTTTATAACTTAGAGCTTGAAAGAGATACCATAACCTATTTATCTACTACTTGGACAGTAGTTCATCCTATTAATGATAAAAGCCCTTTAATTAATTATTCTTTAGAAGAATTAAAACAATTACATGCAGAGATCGTTATATTAATCTCGTATTACGATGATTCTTTTAATCAGGAGGTACACCAAGTGCATTCTTATGTGCTTAATGAATTACTTTTAGACAGCCGTTTTGAAAAGGCATTTACCTTTAATGAAGAAGGTGTAATGGAGTTTGATCATGGTAAGTTTAATAGCACAATACAAAAATAAAGTTAAAGTTTAGGTTTGTACTATTTATACACACTTTAAAAGTATATTTTAGCCGAGCAAAAAATCTTTTGTAATACCATTAAAATATCTAATTTTGCAGAATGTTTAAAAATATGAAATACGTAGGTTACTTAGTTATAGTATTTATTGTTGCAACTTCTTGTAGCTCTTATCAAAAAGCACTTAAAAGTGAAGATGTAAAGGTTAAGTACGATTTAGCTGAAAGTTTATACAAAGAAGGTAAATATCCAAAAGCGAATAGACTGTTTGAACAAATATTACCTAAATATGCTGGTAAACCTCAAGGGGAAAGAGTAGTTTTCATGTATGCAGATGCTTTATATAAAGATGAGGATTACTATACAGCTGCATATCAGTTTGAGCGTTTTTCAACATCATATCCTAATAGTCAGAAATCGGAAGAAGCCGCGTTTTATTCCGCAAAGTCATCGTATATGTTGTCTCCTGTTTTTTCTATTGATCAGGCGGATACATATTCAGCATTAAATAAACTTCAAGGGTTTATTAATAATTATCCGCAATCTGAGTTTTTATCGGAGGCCAATGAAATGGTTCAGAAACTTACAAGTAAGCTTGAAAAGAAAGAGCTAGAGATAGCTAAGAACTATAGTAAAACATATTATTATAAGTCGAGTATTAAATCAATAGATAATTTTCTATTAGATTATCCAGGGTCATCTTACAAGGAAGAGGCTTTATTTGTGAAATTAGATGCTTCGTATAAATTGGCTATAAATAGTTACGAATATTTAATTAAAGATAGGTTGTTAGAAGCTCAGGAAGCTTATGATGATTTGTTAAAGTATTTCCCAAATACTACATTTGCAGATCAGGCAAGTAAGATACAAGAAGATATTAAAGAAGAATTAAGTAAAAGATCATAAATATTACAAGAGAGAATGAGTAATTTAAAGAAAACTGAAGCACCTGTATCAACCGTTACTTATGATAAAAATGAGTTTGATGCATCAACACAAAATATTTATGAAGCTATTGCTATTGTTGCTAAGCGTTCAATTCAAATTAACTCTGAAATTAAAAAGGAGCTAATTGAAAAGTTAGATGAGTTTGCAACATACAATGATAGCTTAGAAGAGATTTTTGAAAATAAAGAACAAATCGAGGTTTCTAAGTATTACGAAAAATTACCAAAACCACATACGCTTGCAGTAGAAGAGTGGTTAGATGGTAAAATTTATTTTAGAAACACAGAAAAATAATACGAACAATGTCTTTTTTAAGCGGTAAAAAAATCCTGTTAGGAGTTACCGGCGGTATTGCCGCTTATAAAACTACATATTTAGTACGTTTATTTATTAAAGCTGGCGCACAGGTTCAGGTGGTAATGACAAAAAATGCCAAAGAATTTGTGACGCCTTTAGTGCTTTCTACCCTTTCTAAAAATCCAGTATATTCAGATTTTGTTAAAGATACTCATTCTGGTGAGTGGACAAATCATGTGGAATTAGGATTATGGGCAGACCTCATGCTTATTGCACCAGCTACTATTAATACGTTAGCAAAAATGGCTACGGGCGATAGTGATAATTTATTGCTTACTGTGTACAGGTCTGCAAAATGTCCTGTGTATTTTGCTCCGGCTATGGATTTAGACATGTTTAAGCATGAAAGTACAAAGAATACGTTTAAAATTCTGGAGTCTTTCGGGAATAATATGATTCCGTCTGAATCGGGTGAATTGGCCAGTGGTTTAGTTGGAGAAGGTCGTATGGCAGAGCCAGAAAATATAGTAGCATTTCTTGAAAAAGATTTGGCTAAGCATGCGCCTTTGCATGGAAAAAAAGTACTTATTACAGCAGGGCCAACTTATGAGGCTATAGACCCAGTTAGGTTTATAGGGAACCATTCTTCGGGTAAAATGGGATATGCTATTGCAGAAGAGGCACACAGGCTAGGAGCTGAAGTTATTTTAGTTTCGGGTCCTACGCATATGCAACCCAATGCTCCGGTACATTTAATTAGAGTAACAAGTGCGCAGGAAATGTATGATGCCGTTCATGAGTATTATAGTGCTGTGGATATTGCTATTCTTGCTGCGGCAGTTGCAGATTATAAGCCGGCAAATGTAGCAGAACAGAAAATAAAAAAGAGTACTTCTACGTTATCAATAGAACTAGCGCCTACAAAGGATATTTTAGCATCGTTAGGGGATACTAAATCGAAACAGTTTTTAGTTGGTTTTGCTTTAGAAACTGAAAATGAATTGGAGAATGCTAAAGGAAAACTGACTAGAAAAAAGTTAGATGCTATAGTTCTAAATTCTTTAAACGATAAAGGTGCTGGTTTTGGAAAACCAACAAATAAGATTACCTTTATTGATGCCGATTCAGTAACACCTTTTGACGTTAAATCGAAAGATGAAGTGGCAAAAGATATATTTAACGAAATAATTATCAGATTACATGCGTAAGTTTTTCTTGGTTGTTTTTTTAGTTTGTACTGTAGTATCATATAGTCAAGAGCTGAGTTGTATTGTTACCGTTAATTCCCAAAAGGTAGGACAAACAAATAAGCAGATATTTGCAACATTAGAAACGGCTCTTAATGAGTTTATGAATAGTAAAAAATGGACTAACAAAACTTTTAAGCCAAAGGAACGCATCAAATGCAATATGCAGATTATTGTAGATTCGTATTCCGATAATAGTTTTTCAGGCTCAATCCAAGTGCAATCTTCAAGACCTGTTTTTAACTCTTCGTATACGACTCCTATTTTAAATATAAATGATAAGCAGTTTTCTTTTACATATCAGGAATTTGAGCCATTGTATTATAATTCGAACAGATTTGAATCTAATTTAACCTCTGTTTTAGCGTTTTATGCGTATGTTATTTTAGGTGTTGATGCCGATTCGTTTAAAATGCGTGGAGGTACAATGTATTATAATGAGGCAAAGAAAATTGTTAATATAGCTCAGAGTAGCAATTTTTTAGGTTGGAAACAAAATGATGGTGATAGAACAAGATATATGTTGATAGACAATCTTACATCTAATTTTTATAGAGAATATAGAACGGTATTATACAACTATCATTTAAAAGGGTTAGATAGAATGGAATCTAAGCCAGAGGCTGCAAAAAAGACTATAGCATCAAGTTTACAGTTGTTTAAAAGTATGAATGCCAGACGTCCTAATTCATATCTTTTGCAAACTTTCTTCGATTCTAAAACAGATGAAATAGTTCAGTTATTTACAGGAGGTCCTGAAATGAATACTACACAACTTACGAACTCGCTAAATCAACTTATGCCAACATATAAGACTTATTGGCGAAAAATAGAATATTAGGCGTTTTATTCTCAACAAAATAACAATTATATTTGAACTCTAAATTGAGTATTATTGTTAACTTCACTTTCTATAAAAAATTATGCCTTAATAGATGAACTTAAAGTTAAGTTCTCTCGTGGCTATACTATTATTACCGGGGAAACAGGTGCAGGTAAATCTATATTGTTAGGAGGCTTGTCTTTGGTTTTAGGTAAACGCGCAGATCTTACGGTGTTAAAATCCAAGGAAGAGAAATGTGTAATCGAGGCAGCTTTTCAGATAGCCGATTATAATTTACAATTGTTCTTTGAGGATAATGATGTAGATTATGAAAAAGAAACTATTGTTAGAAGAGAGATTTTACCTAGCGGTAAGTCTAGAGCTTTTATTAATGATACCCCTGTGAAGTTATCTGTACTAAATAATTTGGGAGTTAGGTTGATTGATGTACATTCTCAGCATCAGACACTTGAACTTACAGAGGAAGAGTTTCAGTATTCCATCATAGATGCTGTTTCATCTAATTTTAATACTATTTCAGACTACAAATCTCTTTTGAGTGTTTATAATAAAACCAAATCTGCATACAAAAAGCTTATAGCGGAACAACAAGAGGCAGCTAAAGAATACGAGTACAACACTTTTTTATTAAAGGAATTACAAGAGTTAAAATTAGAAACCTTAAATAAAGAAGAACTTGAGTCTACTTATGATCAGCTTTCTAATGTAGAGGATATTAGAGAGAAACTAGCACATTCGTTACAGTTAATAAATGTAGAAGAAGTAGGGCTGCAAATTACGGTGACAGAGTTAAAACAAGTGTTTGGTAAACTAGCGCCTTTTGGAAGTGTTTATAATGCGTTAAATGAGCGAATTCAATCTATACTTATAGAGGTAGATGATATTAATACCGAACTGATTACTTTAGAGGAGGGGTTAGAATCAGATCCGGTTACTTTAGAAAAGTTACAGGTAACCTTACATAAATTATTTGCTTTAGAGAAGAAACATGGTGTTTCTGGTATAGCTGAATTATTAGAGGTTAAGGCCAGTTTAGAGAAGAAAGTTTCGGTAACAGAAAATGCAGAAGAAGCGATTGCAGAAAAACAATTGGAATTAACCAACCTCGAAAATAAATTAGATGCTTTAGCTACTAAAATCCATAAAGCTCGCAAGAAAGCAATTCCTGTTTTAGTTAAAGAACTAGAGGCTATTATAAGTGATTTAGGGATGCCTAATGCTAAATTTAAAATTGAAGTTACGTTACAGGATAGGTATTTATTAAATGGGAAAGATCATCTTACATTTTTATTCTCAGCCAATAAAGGAGGGCATTTTGGGGATTTAAAGAAAGTTGCATCAGGAGGTGAATTGTCTAGAATTATGCTAGCCATAAAATCAATTCTGTCAAAATATATGAAGTTGCCAACTATTATGTTTGATGAGATAGATACCGGAGTTTCTGGAGAAATTGCAATTAAGATGGCAGATATAATGAAATCTATGAGTGAGCATATGCAGGTGTTTTGTATTACACATTTACCCCAAGTAGCAGCTAAAGGAAATACGCATTTTAAGGTGTATAAAGAGAGTACTTTACTGGGTACTACAAGTAATTTAAAATCACTAACAAAACAAGAGCGAATAACTGAGTTGGCACAAATGCTTGGAGGAGAAAAAGTTACAGAATCGGCCTTAACACATGCGAAAGAACTTTTGAGTTAAAAAATTAAACTATCTTTGTGGGTTAGAAATTAAGAAATAAACATAGGAACATGTATAATTTACTAAAAGGAAAAAAAGGAATCATATTTGGTGCGTTAGACGAAAACTCTATCGCGTGGAAAACAGCTGAAAGAGTACATCAGGAAGGTGGTACATTTGTTTTAACAAATGCCCCTATTGCTATGAGAATGGGACAAATACAAGAACTTGCTGATAAAACAGGTTCAGAAATTATTCCTGCTGATGCTACTAGTGCAGAAGATTTAGAGAACTTAATTACTAAATCTATGGAAATCTTAGGAGGTAAGATTGATTTTGTACTACATTCAATAGGGATGTCTGTTAATGTTAGAAAAGGTCGTCATTATACTGATCAGAACTATGATTTTACAACCAAAGGATGGGATGTTTCTGCTGTTTCTTTTCATAAAGTAATGCAAACCTTATATAAGCAAGATGCTATGAACGAGTGGGGAAGTATTGTAGCATTAACGTATATGGCTGCACAAAGAACTTTTCCTGATTATAATGATATGGCTGATAACAAAGCATATTTAGAGTCTATTGCTCGTAGCTTTGGTTATTTCTTTGGTAAGGATAAAAATGTACGTGTAAACACAATTTCACAATCTCCTACACCAACAACAGCAGGACAAGGAGTTAAAGGCTTTGGTGGATTTATTGCTTATGCAGAAAAAATGTCTCCACTAGGTAATGCAACTGCTCAAGACTGTGCTGATTATACAGTAACTTTATTCTCTGACCTAACTAAAAAAGTTACTATGCAAAACTTATTCCATGATGGAGGTTTCTCTAATACAGGGGTAAGTATGGAAGTAATTGAAAGATTTGAAGACTAGGTTATAGAATAATTACGGAAAATGAATTTATGAGTTTACATATTGAGGCCAATGTTGGCGATATCGCAGAAACTATTTTACTTCCGGGAGATCCATTAAGAGCAAAATGGATTGCAGAACATTTTCTAACAGATATTAAATTGTATAATAATGTTAGGGGTATGTTAGGGTATACTGGTTATTACAATGGAAAAAGAGTTTCTGTTCAGGGTAGTGGTATGGGAATTCCATCAATAGCAATTTATACTCATGAGCTAATTAATGATTACGGAGTAAAAAAGTTAATACGTGTAGGTAGTGCAGGTTCTTATCAAATAGATGTAGCGCTTAGAGATATTGTTTTAGCCATGTCAGCATCTACTAACAGCGCTATTAATGATGCTACTTTTCATGGGGAAACATTTGCACCAACGGCTAGTTTTAACTTATTAAGAAAGGCGGCAGCTTTTGCCGATGATCATAACATAAGTTATAAAACTGGTAATATTTTAAGTAGTGATATTTTTTATCAGGAGAATCCTGATTATTATAAGAAGTGGGCTAATCATGGGGTACTTTGCGTAGAAATGGAAACAGCAGCTCTTTATACCATTGCAGCTAAGTTTGGTGTAGAGGCTTTATCTGTATTAACTATTTCTGATAGTTTGGTAACTCAAGAGTCTACAAGTTCAAAAGATAGAGAAACTACTTTTAAAGATATGATAGAGATAGCTTTATCATTGGTCTAGTAAAAAATATTTTTCAATAAAGTAAAGAGAGATACAAACGTATCTCTCTTTCTTTTTTAAGGAGCTATAGGGGGGAATAACGCTTTATTAATTGGAGTTTTAGTAGTTATTAAATTGCTGAAAATTATTGTAATTTTGTATTCTTATGCAGAAAAAAATTAACATACAGAATAAAAGAGCTAGGTTTGAATATGAAATACTTGATAAGTATACGGCGGGGATTGTATTAACCGGTACCGAGATCAAGTCGATTCGACTAGGAAAGGCTTCTATTGCTGAAAGTTTTTGTGAGTTTAATGAGCGTGGTGAATTGTTTGTAGTGAATATGACAATAGAAGAGTATGCTTATGGTACACATTACAATCATAAGCCAAAGACAGAACGTAAATTATTACTTCAGAAGCAAGAGCTTCGTAAATTAAATAAAGAGGTTAAAAATGCAGGTCTAACTATTGTTCCTTTAAGGGTTTTTCTTACTGATAAAGGATTGGCTAAAATGGATGTAGCATTAGCTAAGGGTAAAAAATTATATGATAAGAGAGAAACTATTAAAGATAGAGATAACAAAAGAAACCTGGATAGGATTAAAAAAGCATATAAGTAATATAAAAAAAGAAAAGCTACTTTACAGTAGCTTTTCACCCCAAACCTTGAAACAATAAAAAACTTATTGCTTAAAAAACTTACGTAGTACACAGAAAAGTACTCGTTTGTAAAATCATTATTATGAGAGGAATATTAAATGATTAATACATTGCAAACATATAGATTAAAGTGGTTTTGAATTATACGTATATATACGTATTTTAATAAAATATAAGATAATTTTCATTTTTATTTGCAGTTATTTTATGTTGTTGTTAATTCTTTAAATAGTATCTTGACCAAACATCTTAATTATTAATTTATTGTACTTATATTTTGGGGAATGATTTATAGGCAACATCGTTATTTTATAATTTTTGCTGCTTTGGCAGCATTTTTTTTATTTTTCAATTTAGGAGGCTGGGGAGTTGCAGAAACGAGTGAAGCTCGTTATGCAGAAATTAGCCGAGAAATGGTACTTTCAGGAGATTATTTAAATCCGCAATTACTTGGTATTTACCATTATCATAAACCTCCTGTTACTTACTATATTACAACTTTCGGATATGCTCTATTTGGAATCAATGAGTTTGGTGCACGATTTTTTTTACAAATAGCGGTTATTTTACAATTAGTGCTAGTTTATAAGCTTGTTATTCATTTATATCATAATAAGCGGATGGCATTGTATACGGCAATGTGTTATTTTTCAATCCCAATATTAATTATGGGAGGGAGGAATCTTACTACCGATGTTTTTCTAACACTATTTATAATTGCAGCTATTTATCATTGGGTTGTTTATATAAAAGAGGGTAAAGGTGTTTGGAATTTGTACCTCTACTATTTCTTAATGGGACTAGCTTTTGAGACCAAGGGGCCGGTTGCATTATTATATCTATATAGTTTTACGTTTTTGTATAGAATGGTTTTAAAAGAGAAATTTAAATTAACAATACATCAAATTATTGGATTTCTGCTGTTTTTAGTAATCGGATTGTTATGGTATGTATTAATTATTTATCAAAAACCAGAATTGTTACATTATTTTGTACTTAACCAGACAGTAGATAGAATGGCTTCAAAATCTTTTCATAGAGAGCAACCTTTTTGGTTTTATATCCCAATTGTTTTAGGGGTTCTTTTTCCCTATATAATAGGGTTTGTAGCTCGGATAAAAAGAATATTTTTACAGGGTACAAGGTTAGATAAAATGTTTATTTATTATGTAGGTATACTTTTTGTCATTTTTTCGGCATTTAGTACAAAGCGTATATTCTATATTTTACCTTTATTTTGGGTGATAGCTTTACTACTGGTTAAAGCTTTAGAAGAATGTTCTTTTAGCTTACTAAAAGCTATGAAAATTTCTTATTTGGTGTTACTAGGCATTTTTGCCGGAGCTTTTGTTTTCCTGTATTTTCTACCCTTAGAAGGAATTGTGATTACTTTAATTCCGTTACTAATAGTAGTAGCTTTAACTATCACCACATATTTTGTATATATAAAATATCTTAGAAATAATTACAAACCACAAATAATATATGGTTTAGGCTGTACCTTCTTATGTATAGTGGTTCTTAGTGGTACTTTTTTTATGAAAGAGAATCACAATGCTATAAATTCATTTAAGCCAATAGTACGTTTTATAGATAATGAAAGTACTAACGAGGGGAAAAGAATATTTGCCTTTGACTTTATGATTTCTTCAATTCCATTTTATTCAGATACTGAATATTTTGAGGTTAACTACTTACATGATACCGTGGTTAGAGAAACTCAATTTCAGGACAATGATGCATGGAAAGAACATCACATAAATGTGTATCTAAAAGCTGAAGCGGATAGATTTAGAGAGTTGCTTAGTTCGGGTAAAAATTATGTACTGGTTAAAAAGAAATATGGTATTTATGAACCTTTTAATTTTATAAAAGAGAAATTACCTAAACAAAAAGATTTCGGTAAATGGATTGTTTATTACAACTAATTTTTATTTTCTAGCATAGGAACAAATCGAAACTCTCCAAAGGTAGTTTTTTCAAATTCTTTAGGTCCTTTTCTAACTAATAATGTCATGATTTGAGGATCGTTGCCAACAGGAATAACTAAGCGTCCGCCAATTTTAAGTTGTCCCATAAGAGGTTTAGGAATAAAAGGTGCTCCAGCAGTAACAATAATACTATCAAAAGGGGCTTCTGCTGGTAATCCTTTATAACCATCTCCAAAAATTAATTTCTTAGGCTTTAAACCAATTTTAGGCAAGAATAAGTTGGTTTTTTTAAATAACTCCAATTGCCTTTCTATAGAATATATTTTGGCGTTTAAAGCTACTAGTAAAGCACATTGATACCCACTTCCTGTTCCTATTTCCAAAACCTTATCATTGGGTTGTATCTGTAATAATTGGGTCTGAAAAGCAACTGTAAAGGGTTGCGATATAGTTTGCCCGGCTCCAATAGGAAATGCTTTGTCTTGATAGGCATGATCTTCAAATGTACTATCCATAAACAAATGTCTTGGGATATTCTTTATAGCTTCCAGAACTTTTTTATCGGTAATACCTTTTTGTTCAAGAATCTTTATAAGTTGGTTACGTTTACCTTGATGTTTTGGAGTATCTTTAAGCATTGTTTACTGGGTTGTGTTGACAAAAATAATAATACTACCTTTATTAAAATTAAAAAGATACTAACAAGGTGCTTTTAGAAGTGTTTACTAGCGCTATTTTCTTGCTAAACCTTTAAGAAGCCTTATTTTTGTAAAAAAGAATAAAACTTATGCTTAAAGCTGGAGTATTAGGTGCGGGGCACCTGGGAAAAATACATTTAAGATTACTTAATCAATCAGATAAATACGAATTAGTGGGGTTTTATGACCCTGATAAAGACAATGCTAAGAAAATTGTAGAGGAGTTTGGGTATACCTATTTTGATACAATAGAAGGTTTAATAGAAGCAGTAGATGTTGTTGATATTGTTACACCAACACTTTCACATTACGAATGTGCGGTAAAGGCTATTAATAAAAAGAAACATGTTTTTTTAGAAAAACCTATTTCGAACACGGTTGAAGAAGCTGAGTCTATCATAAAGCTTGCTACTGAAAATAAAGTAAAAGGGCAAGTAGGACATGTGGAAAGATTTAACCCTGCATTTACTGCAGTGAATGAAAAAATAAATACACCCATGTTTATCGAAGCACACAGATTGGCTGAGTTTAATCCTAGAGGTACAGATGTACCTGTGGTATTAGATTTAATGATACATGATATAGATGCTATTTTAAGTGTTGTTAATTCTAAGGTAAAACATATTAGTGCCAGTGGAGTAGCAGTTATTAGTCATTCACCTGATATAGCTAATGCACGTTTGGTTTTTGAAAATGGTTGTGTAGCAAACTTAACAGCTAGTAGAATATCTTTAAAAAACATGCGTAAGTCTCGTTTCTTTCAAAAAGATGCATACATAGCAGTAGACTTTTTAGAGAAAAAAGTAGAGGTAGTAAAAATGAAAGATGCTCCTCAGGTACCTGGAGATTTTGATATGATTTTACAGAATGCCGAGGGCGAAAGAAAGCAGATTTATTTTGAGAACCCTGATATTGATGCTAATAATGCTATTTTAGATGAGCTGGAAACATTTGCGGATGCAATAGAAAATGATACAACTCCGGTAGTTACTTTAGAACAGGGTACTGAAGCCTTACGAGTAGCTAAAGGAATTATTGAAGCATTTGATAAGAACTAATATTGAATAGATCATGAGAAATATAGCAGTTATTGGTGCCGGTACTATGGGGAATGGTATTGCGCATACATTTGCTCAGTACGATTTTAAAGTAAATCTTATAGATATATCGGAAGCTGCATTAGAAAAAGGATTTTCTACTATTAGTGGTAATCTTGATAGAATGGTAGCAAAGGAAAAGATATCGGCTGAGGATAAAGAAAATACTTTAAAAAATATTACTACTTATACAGATATACCTGATGGCGTAAAAGGAATGGAGTTGGTTGTAGAGGCGGCAACAGAAAATGTAGATTTAAAACTAGCAATATTCAAACAACTAGATGATGTATGTGATGAAGCAACCATTTTAGCTACCAATACTTCTTCTATTTCAATTACTAAAATAGCGGCTGTAACTTCTAGACCTGAAAAGGTTATAGGAATGCATTTTATGAATCCGGTACCAATTATGAAATTGGTAGAGGTTATTAGAGGATACAATACTTCTGATGAAGTAACAGAAATTACAATGTCACTTTCTAAGACTCTTGGTAAGGTTCCTGTAGAGGTAAATGATTACCCGGGTTTTGTTGCCAATCGTATTTTAATGCCAATGATAAATGAGAGTATTGAAGCCTTATACAATGGCGTGGCAGGAGTAAGTGAAATTGATACCGTAATGAAATTAGGAATGGCACATCCTATGGGACCTTTACAGCTAGCCGATTTTATAGGGTTAGATGTGTGTCTTTCAATTTTAGAGGTAATGTATAACGGATTTAAAAACCCGAAGTATGCTCCGTGTCCATTATTAGTAAATATGGTTACTGCCGGAAAATTGGGTGTAAAATCAGGAGAAGGCTTCTATGAGTATAGTGAGTCTAAAAAAGCAGAGAAAGTAGCGAAGATGTTTATATAATATGCCAAAAGTAATACCATTTAAAGCCGTTTTACCTAATAAAGCTTTTACTTCTTTAGTAGTTTCAAGATCTTATGAAACCTACAAAAAGAAAGAATTAAAGGCTAAGTTAGCCTATAATCCATATTCATTTCTGCATATCTTAACACCAGGTTTTAAGTTTCAGCATGAAATTAGTGGGGAGCAACGGTTTAATATGGTAAAGAACAGATATCTTGAATTTCATGAAAGAGATATCTATGAATATAGTAAAAAGGAATGCTATTACATTTATCAGATAGAAACGCATCATGATACCTATATTGGTATTATTGCGGCAGCCAGTGTAGACGATTATAAAAAGGATCTCATAAAAAAGCATGAGGATACGATACAGAAGAGGGAAGAGGTTTTTAAGGAATATTTAAAGGTAGTTGGTTTTAATACAGAACCAGTACTGTTAACCTATCCTGATAATGATGTAATTAATGAGATTATAGCTAACATCACGGCATCTGAAACTGATTATCAATTTGCAACAGTTGAACAACAGTTGCATTCTTTATGGAGGATAGAAGACAAAAAACAAATTGAGCTTATACAGTCACATTTTGAACGGATGAATGCTGTTTATATTGCAGATGGACATCATAGGTCTGCTTCTTCCTATTTACTTTCAGAAGAAATGTATAATGCTACAGGGAATACGAACTATAATTATTTTTTGAGTTTTTTAATTCCTGAGTCTAATTTGAAGATTTCTGAATATAACCGATTGGTAAAAGGACTTAATGGATTATCAAAAGAAGAATTTTTATTTCGGTTAGATGAAACTTTTCGAATAGAAAATAGAGGACTAGAACTCTATAAACCTTCTAAGAAATATCACTTTAGTATGTATCTTGATGGAGAATTTTATTCTTTATACCTTAGAAAGTCAAAGTATAATTTTCCAGATTCATTAAGTAAGCTGGATACGCAGATACTTTTTAAAACCATTTTGGAACCTATACTAGGGATTTACGATTTACGAAATGATAGTAGAATATCGTATGGTTGCGGTAAAGACAATATCATAAAAATGAAAAAGCAAATTGATGATAAGGAGTTTGATGTAGGTTTTGGAATGCTACCCATTACGGTAGAAGAATTAAAACACATTGCTGATGCGGGTTTACAAATGCCCCCTAAAAGTACTTATATAGAGCCCAAATTAGTTAGTGGGCTAACTATTTATGAATTTTAAGTTATGCAGATACAAGAGAATTTAAAAGATATTAAATCAACATTACCAGAACAAGTTACCTTGGTAGCGGTTTCTAAAACAAAACCTATAGCAGATTTACAGGAGGCCTACGATGCTGGTCAGCGTATCTTTGGAGAGAATAAGATTCAGGAAATGACCGAGAAATGGGAAGTTTTACCTAAGAATATAGAGTGGCACATGATTGGACATGTACAGACTAATAAGGTAAAATATATGGCGCCTTACGTAAGTTTAATACATGGTGTTGATAGTTTTAAACTTTTAAAGGAGATTAATAAACAAGCAAAAAAAAATGATAGAGTTATTTCTTGCTTGCTTCAAATACATATTGCAGAAGAAGATACCAAATTTGGTTTTAGTGAGGAAGAATTAATGGAAACATTAGCTTTAGAAGAGTTTTCACTTTTATCACATGTTAAGGTGGTTGGGCTTATGGCAATGGCTACCTTTACCGAGAATGAAGAACAAATAGAAAGAGAGTTTTCTTCTTTGAAGAAATTATTTGATAAACTTAAGAATACAACCACTTTAAATATAGAAATGAAAGTACTGTCTATGGGGATGAGTGGTGATTATAAAGTAGCGATTAAAAACGGGAGTACAATGGTAAGAATTGGTAGTAGTATTTTTGGTGCCAGAAATTATCACTAAATTGTAGTTTTAAAATAAGATATATTTGTGTACGCAATTTTAGATATAGAAACAACTGGAGGTAAGTTTAATGAAGAAGGGATTACAGAAATAGCCATTTACAGGTATGATGGACACCAAGTTGTAGATCAATTTATTTCTTTAGTAAACCCTGAAAAGGATATACAGCCATTTGTGGTTAAGCTTACTGGTATAAATAATAAAATGCTGCTTACAGCTCCTAAATTTTATGAGGTAGCTAAGCGTATTGTTGAAATTACGAAAGATTGTATTATAGTTGCTCATAATGCTAAATTTGACTACAGAATTCTAAGAACGGAGTTTAGACGTTTAGGTTTTGATTATTCTAGAAAAACCATTTGTACCGTAGAGCTATCTAAAAAGTTGATACCTGATAAGCCATCATATAGCTTGGGTAAATTAGTTAGATCGTTGGGTATACCCGTGAGCGATAGACATAGAGCTAACGGAGATGCTATGGCTACGGTTAAGTTATTTAAATTATTACTTTCAAAAGATTCTTCTAAAGAAATAATAAAAGGCGCTATTAAAAGCGATATGGAGCACCGTATGGCTCCTAAGTTATTAGATATTGTAGAGCAATTACCGACGGTTACAGGCGTATATTATATTCATAAGAGTGATGGCGAAATTATCTATATAGGTAAAAGTAAGAATATAAAGAAAAGAGTAAACCAGCATTTTACAAATAAGAATAAGAGTGCGCTGATTATTCAGAAAGATGTTGTTGCTGTAACCTATGAAGAAACCGGAAGTGAATTAGTAGCCTTATTAAAGGAAAATGAAGAAATAAAAGTTAATAAACCAAAATTAAATAAGAGCCGCAAAAGAACATTATTTAATTTTGGTTTTTATCTTAAAGAGTTGTCGTCTGGCTATAAGACGGTTATCATACATAAAGTTTCAAATGTTAAAGATGAAGTTCCTCTAATGACTTTTACCTCTATTTTTGAAGCTAAGAATGCTCTTTATAAAATGGCAGATGATTTTATTCTTTGTCATAAACTTTTGGGCTTGTCTGAAGCTAAAAAGAATTGTTTTAATTATACAATAGACAAATGTAAAGGCGCATGTATTGGTAAAGAACCTATTGAAGAATACAATACGAGATTTGAACAGGCTATTTTAAAATATACGTATCAATATCCTGATATGGCAATAGTTGACAAGGGGAGAAGCGTAGATGAACGCAGCGTTATTTTAATAGAAAAGAATCAGTTAAAAGGTATCGGATTTTATAATTTGAATTACCAGATTAATCATTTAAGCGTGTTAGAAAATATTGTAACCCCATTACAAAATAACGGGAATGCCCAACATATAATTCAATCATATTTAAGAAAAAGAAAAGTAATTAAGATTATTGAATTAAAAACCTAACCAATGAAATTTTTATTTACGACAATTTTATTCACCGTATTTTCTTTATGTTTTTCTCAGGATGTAAATTTTAAATACGGGAATGTTGATGCGAAATCTTTACAGATGAAATCATATGATAAAGACCCTGAAGCAGGTGCTTTAATTTTATATGAAAAAGGGGTCTCTGAAATAATATTCGATAGTTATAGAGGCTTTTATATTCAGTATACATACACAGCAAGATATAAGATTTTTGATAAAAAAAGCTTTAATAAGGCTACTTTTGAAATACCCCTTTATAAAAGTGAGAAAGGTGGACATAGAGAGCGGATTGTGAGTATTAAGGCGAAATCTTATAATGCTGATGGTGAGTCTATAAGTGTTTCAAAATCAGATATTTTTAAGGAAGATTACTCATCGAGTATTGAGTTGGCGAAATTTACCATACCAAAAGTTAAAGAGGGAACGGTATTTGATGTCGAGTATACAAAAACTTCACCTTATGATAGACATTTTCCGTCTTGGAATTTTCAATCAGATATACCTAAACTATATAGTGAGTATGAAACTAAAATACCAGGTAATTATACCTATAATGCCAAAATAGTAGGAACCATTCCTCTTGCCTCTCATACTTCAAAATTAGAAAGAGATTGTGTAATCTATGGAGGGACTCATGCAGGTTGTGGTATTAATAATTATGTAATGAAAGACATTCCTGCTTTTAAGGAGGAAAAATATATGACGTCAAGTAAAAACTATAAGGCTTGTATAGATTATGAATTGAGTGAGTATGAAAATTTTAGAGGTGTTAAACAAACATTTACAAAAACATGGAAAGCAGTAGATAAAGAAGTAAAAACGGAAGATTTAGGGAAACAAGCTAGAAAAGAAAAAGCATTTGAAAAACTGATACCAGTTGATATAGCTCTTATGCCTGAAGGAGTAGAGAAAGCTAAATCTATTTACTATTTTTTACAAAACAGAATGGTTTGGGATGAAACCTATAAGTTATATAACAATATAGATGTAAAGAAAGCTTATGAAAATAAAACAGGCTCTAGATCAGAAATGAATCTTGTTTTATTAAATATGTTAAAAGCTTCAGGGTTTGATGTTTATATGGTATTAATAAGGGAACGAGAAGATGGTCTTCCAACATTGCTTTATCCTGTAATGCTCGATTTTAATTACGTTGTAGTGAAATTGGTATTGGATGATAAAGTTTATTATTTAGATATAACAGAATCATATTTACCTTTTGGATTATTACCTATCCGTGCAATAAATGATTACGGTCGAGTTTTTGATTTTAAGAATGAAAGCAAATGGGATAACATTTATATGACATCATTGTCTAAAAGTAATATTTTTGTCCAGTACGAAATAGATTCAGTTGGAGCTATAATCTCTAAATCGTCTAATAAATATAGCGGATTTCATGCGGTAAGTAAAAGGCAAAAAATTAATTCTTTGAGGAGAGAAGTATATTTGGAATCGTTAGAAAATGATTTGAGTGATGATAATAATGCTTTTATCAGTAATTATGAAAATTACAATGCTTCAGATGCTGAAAAGGTATTGATAGAGAATTATCATGTTACGTATGAAGATTTAATGGAAGAAGATAGGGTTTTTCTATCTCCACTTAAATCAATGTTGTTTAACGAGAACCCTTTTAAACTAAAAGAAAGAACATATCCGGTAGATTTCGGTTATCCATTAGGGTATAGCATAAATATGCTGATTAAACTTAGTGATAATTACGATATTACCAACATCCCTGAAAGTTTTACCTACGAATACAAAAATTTAATTAAGTTGAATTTTAAAGTAATATCTCAGGGTAACAACATTAGTTTTAAAACTGATTTTTATGTTTATAAATCAGTATTTCTACCTGAAGAATATGATGAGTTGAAAAAAGCATTTAGTAAATTAGTAGATATTACTAATCTTACACTTATTTTGAACAAGAAAGCCTTATAGTTAAATATGAATGAACGTTGGAAAAAGAAGCTCTATGAAATTATTTACGAGGCCGATACAAAGGCTGGTAAATGGTTTGATATTGGGCTACTTTTTCTAATATGTTTTAGTATTGTACTGGTAATGTTGGAGTCTGTAGCATCTATAAATGTTACGTATGGTGATTTATTTTTGATTTTAGAATGGAGTGTTACTATTTTATTTACTATAGAATATATTCTTAGAATAATTAGTATTAAACGCCCACTAAAATATATTTTCAGTTTTTACGGACTTATAGATTTTATTTCAACCATACCGCTATATGTATCCTATTTCTTTGCTGGCTCACATGTTCTTATAGCGTTTAGAGCGTTGCGACTTTTAAGAGTTTTTAGGGTTTTAAAATTAGTACGTTTTTTAGGAGAGGCTTCTCAGCTTAAAGAGGCTCTTAAAGCAAGCAGAACTAAAATAGTAGTGTTTATATATACAGTACTTATTATTTCGGTTATTTTAGGAACCATCATGTATTTAATAGAAGGAGAAGAAAGCGGATTTACGAGCATTCCCAGAAGTATATATTGGACTATTGTAACCTTAACTACTGTAGGTTACGGAGATATAGCCCCGGCTACTAATCTAGGGCAGTTTGTGGCATCGTTGATAATGATCTTGGGGTATGGAATTATTGCTGTACCAACAGGAATTGTAACAATTGAATTTGCCAGACAATCTAATAAAGTACATTTAAATACACAGATTTGTAGTAATTGTCAATGTGATAACCATACGGATGAGGCAAAATTTTGCTATAATTGCGGAGAAAAATTGTAGCTTTTAAAATAGGTTATAAAAAAGTTTATAAATCATTGAAGTTAGATAAAACTAAATATATTATTTGTGTAGTTGGTCCTACTGCTATAGGTAAAACAGCTTTAGGAATTAAATTGGCTAATTACTTCGATACTGAAATAATTTCAGCTGATTCTAGACAATTTTTTAAAGAGATGGCTATTGGTACTGCTGTACCTTCTTCAGATGAATTGTCGGCTGCAAAACACCATTTTATTCAGCATATAAGTATTACGGAGAATTATAGTGTAGGAGATTTTGAGAGAGACGGTCTTGAACTTTTAAATAAGCTATTTAAAACAAAAGATATCGTTGTTGTTGTAGGAGGTAGTGGCTTATATGTAGATGCTTTAGTGAAAGGATTAGATTATTTTCCGGAGGTTTCTCCTAGTATTAGAGAAGAGCTTAATCAAAAAGCTATAGAGGAATTACAAGTGTTGTTATTGGAAAAAGATCCTGATTACTATAACAAGGTAGATATTAATAATCCGCATCGTTTAGTACGAGCATTAGAGATTTGTATTGGAACCGGAAAAACTTATTCTTCATTTTTGAATACCGGTAATGGTTCAAGAAATTTTAAAAGTATTTATGTCGGTTTAGAGGCTGATAGAGAAGTGATATACGATAGAATTAATAGGAGAGTAGATATAATGGTGGATAGTGGATTGCTTCATGAGGTTGAACAACTAAATGATTATAAACATTTAAATGCTTTGCAGACTGTTGGGTATAGAGAGTTTTTTAATTATTTGAAAGGTGATTGGACATTGGAATTTGCAATTGATGAGGTTAAAAAAAATACAAGAAGATTTGCAAAAAGACAATTAACCTGGTTTAGGAGAAATGAAAAGATTCACTGGTTTAATTATGACATGACTATCGATAGAATTAAAAACAAAATAGATACTTTAATTAAAACATCTAAATAATATCCTTAGAACATTAAGGATAACTTAATTTGAACGATCTCAAATAGCCGATTTAGAAGTATGATTCACAAAAAAACAAAATACCTAAAACAAAAAGACCGTCATAAATACTTTTAAGACAGCCTCTTTTTTACTTACTTGGTGGTTGATAGTAAATGCTTCGAAGTAGTTTACTGATTCATTTTCATTTCATGATCGTAATGACAACATGCAGGTAACCCCTCATATGCACTTTCAGAACCTGAAAAATTCTCAGTATCATAACCGGAAGCTGCAATGGCCTTTTTAATATCGGTAAGCGTAGTTTTAGTGCTATCAAAAGCAACTTTAATTACTTTATGATCTACATCCCAATTAGATTTTGCTACGCCATCAACTCCATTTGCAGCTTTTTCTATAGTAGACTTGCACATTCCACAGTTTCCTCTTACTCCAAAAGTGGTTATTTCTAATCCTTCAACACTGGCAGTATCAAATTTTTCTGTTTCCTTTTCTTTTTTAGTTTCATTACAACTGGTAAAACTAATGGTTGCGATAGCAGCAATGGCTAAAATTACTTTTTTCATAATTGATTTATTATTAATTAAAACTTATTTTTATTCAGGTATTGTTTCTGCTACATTTCCACAGGTTAACATAGCATTACCGTAATACGGATTTTTTATTTCATTATCGTTGCTTAACCAAAAAGCTCCATTATTATTATTGCCCATAGGACAATACTGTACAAAGACTTGTTTTTGTACGCCAAAGGCTTTAATTAATTGGATCATTTTTTGAGAAATGATATAGAAACTATCGCGTTGTTGTGCTATAGTTTCAGCCTTTTTAAAAGAACTAACTGCGTCATTAATGTTTTTTTTAGTACTCATCCATACTTTATGACTTTCAGCGGTTTTTAAAAGCTTCATATCTACTTTAGCCAAACTCTCATCAATATCTTGTATATAGGTTTTACTTTTTTCAAAATCATCGTTTACTAATGCTGTTTTAAGAGCTATGTAATCAGTGTATAAGGAGTTTAATTGTTTCATAAACATATTAGAAACCTCAAACCTCTTAATTGTATCAATCTCCTTATCATGAGTAGCATTTTTTTCAGAAGGTTGGTTCATCATAGAAGGTTTATTTTGTAGTTGTGCTGCTGCATCTACTGTAAAGGTTCCATTGGTTACAATTTCATCACCTGCTTGTAGCCCTTCTAAAACTTCATAAGTATTCCCTGATTTTTGCCCTAGAGTAACGTTTCGCATTTCAAAAACAGGATCTTGCTTATTTACTTTAATATATACAACAGAGCGTTTACCTGTCCATAATATAGCCGTTTCGGGTATGTAACATTTTTTAGTTGATTTGTTGTTTTTAGTTTTTATAAGTGCTTCTACAAACATGCCGGGTTTCCAAAGCTGTTTATCATTTTTTAATTCAGTTCGTACTGTAATTGTTCTCGATGTTGTATTAAGAACCGGATTGATAAAAGTAACTTTTCCGGAAAAATTTTCACCAGGATAAGCGGTTGTTTTAATACCTATTTCTTGTCCTTTTTGTATATGTTTAATGTTATTCTCATACACATCAAAATTTGCCCAAACGGTATTTAAATTACTTATTTTAAATAAGCTTTGCCCTTGTTTCACTTGATCACCTTCATTAACTAATTTCTCTAAGATAGTACCACTTATAGTAGCATATACAGGAAAGTATTCTATTATTTTACCACTTGTTTCTATGGTTTGTATTTGACTGTCTGATAACTTCCATAATTTTAGTTTTTTAACCACTGAATTATATAATTTAGGATTACTTTCTTGTAAGCTAATGGCCGTAAGTAATTCTTGTTGAGCGGTTATTAATTGTGGTGAATAAATGGTAGCTAGTTGTTGTCCTGAAGCTATTTTTTGTCCTTCAAAATTTACATAGAGTTTTTCAATTCTACCTGAAAAATAGCTTATTTGCGTTTTATTTCCTTTTTCATTTTCTGTAATAGTTCCAGATAAATTAAGTCCGTTCTCGTTATCAGCAGTCGAGTCAACAATGCTTGTCTGAATATTGGCTAATGCCATAGCGTTTTCAGATAGCTTAAATTGATTTGGTGCAAGACCATTTGAATTTTGTTCTAAAGGAATCAGTTCCATACCGCAAATAGGACAATCATCAGGTTTATTTTGTATAATCTGTGGATGCATGGAACAAGTCCATAATTGCTCTGTATTTGTATGATTATGGCTCTCATTATTGTTATTATTAGGGGTTGATGTGTGAAAAAGTAACCATCCTAAAGCAATACCAACAATTAAAAGTAGTATGTACGATATATATTTTTTCATGCGTTATTACTTAAATAATGAATATTTATAGTTTGTAAATAATAAGATAAAGCAGCATCGATTTGCATTAACTGAAATTTTAATTTTAACTCTTGAACATCTATTAAATCATTAAATTTTAGTGTATTTGTTTCGTAGCTTTTCATTAAAATTTTTTCCGTTTTGTCTGCTTGATCAATATTTTTTGTCTGCGTTTCAAATTTAATTTTGGCAGCATTTCTATTAGCGATGTTTTGTTTTAAGACAGCAACGAGTTGATTATATCTTTCTTGTTTTGCGGCTAATAATTTCTCCTGTGCTAATTGATGTTGTTTTGATTTTGATTTGTACGATTTATTAAAAACCGGAATTGATAGTGTAACCATGGGCATTACAATATCTTTTCCGTTATCCGTAACATACATATCGGTACGTTCAGCAACATTTATATAATCGAGTCCGACACCTATAATAGGGTTTTTACCTTTTTGATTTACGACTTCAGATTGGCTTACAGATTTATATAGTTTATCATATTTAATTAATTCAGGATGTAGTTGAAGACTATCTGTGGTTTCGTTAAGAACTATATCTGAAGGTATAGAAAGGACTTTGTAATCACGTAATGTAATGGTATCAGAAGTGTTTAGTAATTGTTGAAGGGTCGCTAATTCTCCTTTATAGTTCTCAACTAATACCTGTATCTCTCCGATTAGTTCATTCTGTCTCATTTTAATTTTTAAAACATCTACAAGGGAAGCTTTATCTATTTCCACAGCATTTAAAGCAAGTTCTTCATAGGTTTGTAATAAGGTGATATTTTTATCTGTGATCACTTGTTTACCATAAATTGCATTGAGTTTATAATATGACTTAGCCACAGAAAGTGCTAGCTTTCTTTTAGCAATGCTTAAATTTTCAAATTCAACATCGGCTAAAGAATTTTGGTAATTTTCTCTAGCTGTTAATGTCCCGAACCAAGGGAACATTTGTTTTACCGAAAGTTTAAAGGTTTGCGGCCCTGTTCTTGTTTCGGGTTCCGATACAAAATACCCGACGCCGAATTCTGTATTTGATAAAGAGCCAACTTCATTTATCTTCTCATTAGAAATCTCATATTGTAGCTGTAATTGTTGTATTTCGGGATTGTTGTCAATAGCAATTTTTATTAAACTATCCAGGCTTTGAGAAAAAGTCATGTTTATAGTAATTAGCATGAATACAATGCATAAGAAGCAGTGTGTTTGTATATTTATTCTCATGACTTACTTTGTTTTTTTAATTTAATTTCTTCTCTCCAGGAATATAAAACGGGTACAATAAATAAGGTTATTAAAGCTACTAGCATACCTCCAAATGCAGGAATTGCCATTGGAATCATAATATCACTTCCTCTACCGGTTGATGTTAATACTGGTAATAAGGCTAATAGGGTAGTAGCAGTAGTCATTAAACAAGGTCTAATCCGTTTTTCCCCTGCGTTAATAACATGCGTTCTAATATGTTTTATGGAATCGTTTTTAGCATTATTGAAAGTTTGAGTTAAATAGGTAGCCATAACAACTCCGTCATCGGTTGCAATACCAAATAGCGCAATAAATCCAACCCAAATAGCTACGCTTAAATTAATGGGATGCATTTGAAACAAATCTCTTAGATTTTCTCCGAAAAAAGAGAAATTTAAAAACCAACTTTGGCCGTATAACCAAATCATTAAAAGACCACCTGAGAATGCAACTAATATTCCAGAGAATATCATTAGGGAGGTAGCTAACGATTTAAACTGAAAATAAAGTATAAGTAGAATAATCAATAAAGCAATAGGAACTACAAAAGAGAGTGTTTTATTTGCACGTATTTGATTTTCATAAGTACCGGTAAATGAATAACTAATTCCATTCGGAATTTTAAGCTCACCACTTTCAATTTTTTTATTAATTAATGATTTTGCATTTTCTACCACATTTACTTCTGCAAAATTGTCAAGTTTATCAAAAAGTACATATCCCGTTAAGAACGAATCTTCGCTCTTTATTACTTGCGGTCCTTTTTCATATTTAATACTTGCTATATCACTTAAGGGTATAGATGAACCACTATTTATTGGTATATAAATAGCACTCAAATCCGTTGGCGTATCACGTAATTCTCTGGGATAACGAACACGTATATTATAACGTTCTCTACCTTCAATAGTTTGGGTTAACGGCATACCACCTACAGCAATTTTTAATTGGTATTGAACTGCTTCTATAGATAATCCGTACCTAGCAATTTTGTCTCTGTCAATGTCTATTAATAAATAAGGTTTCCCTACAATTCTATCGGCAAATACCGCATCCTTATTTACACCTGTTGCCTCTTTTAAAACTTTTTCTAAGGCAACCCCAAAATTTTCAATTTGTTTAAGATTACGTCCTTTAATTTTAATTCCCATAGGTGCTCGCATACCGGTTTGTAACATAACTAATCGGGTTTCTATAGGTTGCAATTTAGGTGCCGATGTAATACCTGGTAATTTGGTTACTGAAACAATGGCTTTCCATATATCGTCTGGACTTTTAATTGAGGGTCTCCAACTTCTAAATAATTCTCCATGTGTATCAATAATTAAATCTTGAGAAGTTAGTTTATATACATCGCTAATTGTATTCTTTTTAATGGCTTCTTCTTTAACAAGCATGTTTGGGTTATATGCAAAGTCACCGTTTTTAAGTATGAATAAACCCTCTGCGTTCACTTTAAATCGTAAAAGGCTCCCCTCGTTGTCTTTTAAGTATTCCGGTTTGTACTGAATTATATTTTCATACATAGAAAGAGGGGCTGGGTCTAGTGCCGATTCCGTTCTACCAGATTTTCCAACCACAGTTTCAATTTCGGGAATCGTGGCTACTGCCATGTCTAACTGTTGCAAAATTCGTTTATTTTCTTCGACACCTGTATGAGGTAATGAAGTGGGCATTAAAAGAAAGGAACCTTCATTTAATGATGGCATAAATTCTCTCCCGGTATTTTTTAAAATATACACCGCAAAACAAACCAATGTTGCCGGAATAGCTAAAAATAAAAGTTTGTTTTCTAGAGCCCATGCTAAAATTTTTGTATAGGCTTTTCTGAATAGGGAGAAAAAGCCTAATAAACCGAAACAAACTAAAGCAACAAAAATCAGATTGGTTATATAACTATGTTGTAAGCCTAAAGGTCTCCAATAGTTGGCTAATAGTAATGAAATAGTAGCAACCGAAACAATTACCTGATATACGTTATTTTGTTGTGTTGTAATATATCCTAGTTTCAATAGTATTGAAAAAATACTAAAAGCAACAAGTGCAAGACCAATCCAATAGCCATATACAACGGCTCCCAGCTCAAGAGCTATTAGTAAAAACTGCACAATTAAAAAGGCTGTTTTTTGAATTGATTTTCTTTTGAAAACAATAGCAGCAAAAGGTGGTATTAAAAATAAAGCTACAATAATGGAAGATGCTAAAGCAAACGTTTTTGTAAAAGCCAGTGGTCTAAACAATTTTCCTTCTGCACCAATCATTGTAAAAACCGGTACAAAACTTATAATGGTTGTTAATACAGCCGTAACAATGGCACCAGATACTTCTGCGGTAGCGTTATAAACAATTGTATTTATTGATTTTGTACCTTTATGATGTTCTAAATGTCTTATAATATTTTCACATAGAATAACACCTACATCTACCATGGTACCAATGGCAATGGCAATACCTGAGAGTGCTACAATGTTAGCATCTACCTGAAACCATTTCATTGCAATAAATACCATTAGAACGGCTACAGGAAGTAAGGTAGAAATAAGTATAGAAGCTCTTAGATTAAACACCATAACCATGATTACCAAGATAGTAATTAAAATTTCTAGGGTAAGTGCTTCGTCAAGTGTACCAATAGTTTCGGCTATAAGTTCTGAACGATCATAAAAAGGAACTATGGTGAGCTTAGAAGTTCTTCCATCGGTTAAGGTTTTGCTAGGTAACGCAGTGTTTATTTCTTTTATCTTTTCTTTTACATTAGAAATAACCTTCATAGGGTTAGCGCCATATCTGGCTACAACAACCCCTCCAACAACTTCTGCACCTTCTTTATCTAAAATACCTCTTCTAGGTTCAGGGCCTTTTGAAACCTTTGCTATATCTTTTATGAGTATTGGCGTATAATTAATGGAAGTTACCACAGAATTTCCAATATCACTGATAGATTTAATATAGCCTAAACCTCTCACTAAATATTCAGCTTTATTAATTTCTAATGTTCTGGCGCCTATTTCCGTATTACATTTTTTAATGGCACTTGCCACTTGATTGAGAGTGATGCCATATTGGCGCAATTTTTCAGGATCAATATCTACCTGATATTCCATTACATGACCACCTACGGATGCTACCTCAGAAACTCCGCTCGCTGAAGATAGTGTATATTTAACCTGATAATCCTGAATACTTCTTAGTTCCTGCAGATCCCAACCTCCTGTTACATTACCTAAAGAGTCTCTACCTTCTAAGGTATACCAAAAAACTTGTCCAAGACCTGTAGCATCTGGACCTAAAGTTGGTTGAACTTCAGTTGGTAATAATTTGGATGGTAGTGCGTTAAGCTTTTCTAATATTCTACTTCTACTCCAATAGAATTCTACATCTTCTTCAAAAATGATATAAATGATAGAAAAACCGAACATAGAAGAACTTCTAATGGTTTTAACTCCAGGAATGCCCATTAAAGCAGAGGTTAAGGGATAGGTTATTTGATCTTCTACATCTTGAGGAGAACGGCCATCCCACTTTGTGTATACAACTTGCTGATTTTCTCCAATATCAGGAATCGCATCTACCGCCACAGGATTGGTAGGTAAAATACCTTTATCCCATTGAAAAGGAGCATATATAATTCCTGCTGTTACTAGAATTATAAGTAACAGAACGGATACAAGTTTGTTGTCTATAAAAAATTTGATGCTTTTGTTAAGCATATATATATGATTGTTAAATAATTAGACATAAATGAAACAGGTTCATATTATAGCCTTCATAATAGATGCTATAACAGTCTTAATTATTTATAAATCAAATGATATAAACTTCGTCTATTTTATGTATGGATTTGACGACCAGTGGCGCCCGGTAGTCTTTAAAAGGGACAATAGTATTTTCTAAACCTTCAAATAAATTAAGGTAAGAAATGGTAAAAGTTGTACATATGGCTTGCTGCGTAAATGATAAATCAAAAAAAGAATTTTGTAACTCTTTTTGTCCTTTAACTATTGAAGTTTCATTTCTACAACAATTAGATTTTAAAATACTGGTACAAGTAGAAGAAGTCTCTTTCTTAATTTCCATTCCGCAAGTAACGGCTTTTTGTATTAAAGACCTGGAAACTAACTGATCTCCACAATAGTGGCTATCTATGGTATATGATACCGTAGAAAACATGACAACTAATGCCAATAGGAAGCCAATTATTTGAGTGAAAAGAGATTTCATATGCACAAAAGTAACAATTTTAAATACGTAACAATTCTAATTCATTATTCTTTAACATAATTACTGTTCAAATAGCGTGTATATTGCCTTTAAAAATCTACTTTTTTTATATAATTTCTTAAATAAGTAGATAGAAATACGTGTTCGTCTATAAAATACAGGATTCCGTACAGTATAATTATGGCAATGTCGATTCTATTTCATTTTAAGTAATTAAAGAACGAAATTTGAAATGTGATTAATAATTAAAATTGATAACAACATTAGTTTAATAATTGCATTCCCCCATTTTCATAGCAGTTCATCGGGAGAGTATTAATGGTAATACGTATTCTAAATTTTGAGAACTAAAGAATTTATTAGTAACCATTATTAGAACTATTTAACTTTTAGGTTATCGTCAAAAAAAGGGATCATCTTACTTAGGGATGATCCTTTTTTTTATAGTTAAATTTTATACTATGATTAAGCCAATTTTTCTCATCTATTAAATAGTGGTAATTGTATATAAAATGGAGGTAAACGTAGAATTAATTTATAGGTGTAAAAAATATGTTGGAAACTTGTATTAGAATTTTAATCTAAGAACCATGAAAAAGTAGATGTAAGTGGTGTAACCTATGAGGTAGTTGGTTACTTAGATTAATTCCCTTTTATAATTATATTATTGCTTTTAAGAGAGTTTAATGGTTGCATCTTATAAAGTGAATAGTTGAAAAACCATTACAAGGTTAGGTTAGAACCTATTAAACCGTCTACATTAGTAGACGGTTTTTTTTGAATACGTATAGTAATTAAGTAGTTACTTAATAATAAAAAAATAGACCCAGCATAGGTAAATAATTTGAATTGGAATACGTATCCATAGATAAGAAATTCCTGGTCCTAGGCTATTTATATTCTGATAGTTAATAGATGCTATAGCACCATAGATATTTGCGGGAGTTATCAATAAAAGAAAAAGGATTAAGCCCCAACCAACCTGAATGGATATAGTTGGAAACAGTAAACTTATAGCGAATAGAATTTCTAATATTCCTGTAAATAAAACTACTTCTTTTTTATAAGGAATAGGTTGTGGTATCATGGCAGCCATACCTTTGGTATATATAAAATGTGCGATAGAAGTGAACAATAACATAATAATTAATGCAACTCGTCCTGATAGTTTAAAATCATAAGTGTTGCCATACAATTTAGTACTAATAAGTAGTAAACTAAAAGTAGCTAAAAGAACTATAAAAGGCTTCATAATATTTTTTTCACAAATATAGATTGTCTCTAAAGGCAATAAAATGAACCTAGGTTAAGAAATTCTTTTTCGTATTCTACTTAATGCTTGTGGAGTAATACCAATATAAGAGGCAATATATTTTAAAGGTATTTCTTTTATGACATTTGGTCGCTCATTAAACAAATTTAGATATCGTTTTTCAGCAGTCTCTTTTAAGAATGAAATTTCTCTCTTAGATTTTATTATGAACAGATTTTCGGCTATTAATCTACCTATTAGATTACCAATAGGGGTTTGCATATAAATAGTATTTAAGTTAGCATAACTAATTCGCCATAAGTTAACCTTTGTGATAGATGGACATACAATAAGAAGATTTTTGTCGGGTTAAAAACGAATCATAACAGCTAATGAATGAATTAGGAAATCCGAACCCAAATGTAATATCATCAACTTCTCCTTGAAAATATAACCTTATAATGCCTTCGTCTATAAAGTATAGGTGATTTTCTATTTCTTCTTGGTTCAATAAGATTGTTTTTGAAGGATATGTTTCATAAGACAGTTTAGAAGCAAAAAGATTCCAATCATCAGTATTGATTGGAGCAATTTGGTTTAAATAATGTTTTATCTTTTCCAATTTAGCAAGTACTTAAAAGTATATGATTAGTATACGAAATATTTAGAAGCTATAATATAAATTATATATTATTTCTTATAAGTGATGATATATACTCATGTAAATTTTATTTTTGCCGTTAAGCAACTAAAATAGAATGATGCTGTTTTAATCTATTTAGAATCATTCTAGGATAATTCGTTATTTAGAATTATTTTTGATAACGAAAAATTACAATGTTATAACTAAAATGATAAAATTAAGAATAGCAATAGTTTCATTATTGTTTACCGCAATTAGTTGGGGACAGAAAAATGTTTTTCTATCCAACGAATACTGGAAAAAGAATCCGACGGTTCAAGATGTAAAAGAAAAAATTAAGGGAGGTAACAGTGTCTTGGAAATGAATTCCAGAAGTTTTGATGCTACGGCTTTAGCTATATTAGAAGGTGCTCCTGTAGAGGTTGTTGATTATTTAGTTTCTTTAAAAGAAGTACCTGTAGACAGACGTACTCATGATGGAAGAACTTATTTAATTTGGGCAGCGTATAAAGGAAATTATCCTATGGTTAAGATGCTTATAGAAAAAGGAGCAGATGTAAACCTTGAAGGATCTCATGGATATAATGCTATTAACTTTGCTGCCTTTGCAGGTGTAGCGAATAAAGAATTATATGAGGTATTAATAAAGAATGGAGCAGACATTAAAATGACGAATCATGATGGGGCAAATGCCATGCAATTAATTATGTCTAGACTAAAGGATGTTTCGTTAATTTCTTATTTTGAATCCAAAGGTTTATCAGTCAAAGATGAAGATAATAACGGAATAGGTGCATTTTGTTATGCTGCTCGTGGTGGTAATATTCCTGTTATGGAGTATTTGTTAGAAAAAGATGTAAATCCTAAAAAAACGAATGAATACGGTGTTAATGCAGCAATTTTTGCAGCAAAGGGAACAAGAAGAGGAGTACCTTCATTAAAAACGTTCAAGTTTTTAGCATCTAAAGATGTATCTTTAAATGTAACCGATAAAGAGGGTAATACCCCTTTATTATTAGTAAGTGGCAGAACTGATGATATAAGCCTTATTTCTTACTTTCTAGAGCAAGGTATAGATGTAAATCAGGTAAATAAAGAGGGTAACACAGCATTTATTAATGCAGCATCTAGAAGTGATAAAGATATTTTAGATTTACTTTTGGTAAAAGTTAAAGATGTTAATCATGCAAATAATGAGGGCGTAAATGCATTGGCTAGGGCTGTTAAGTATAATTCTTCTTCTATAGTTAGCTATCTTTTAGAGAAAGGAGCATCTTTAAACTTAAATGATAAAGAAGGTAATAGTTTATTATATTATTGGGTAGCTTCGGTTAACAATAGAAGTATTACTAAAACTATAAACGATGAGAAGTTAGCTATTTTAGGCGAGTATGGATTTGATGTAACCAAGAGTCAACCAAATGGTAATAATTTATTTCACTTAGCTGTAGAAACAGAAAATTTTGCATTATTAGAAAAAGCTGCAGAACTTAAAATCGATATAAATGCAAAAAACAACGATGGTTATACTCCTTTATTGAAAGCGGCATTGATTGCGAAGGATACAAAAATTTTACATTTTCTTGTAGACAATGGTGCAGCTATTTCTATTGCTACAGATTTTGATGAAACAGCTTATGATTTAGCTTCAGAAAATGAATTGCTTACAAAGCAAAAGGCTCAAATTAATTTTTTAAAATAATAGAATAGCATTTAAATATGAAAAAAGTAGCTTATCGAGTAGTAGCTGTTATATTAATAGCATTAGTTTCTTTTAGCTTTAAGAGTACAAATACCTACCAAAATAAAACCGTGAAGTGTTTATTACAAACAAAAAATTATGCTGGTGAAGGTGCTTATATAGCGATTTCTTTATTAAATGATAAAGAAACCTATAAAAAAACACTTTATATGGTAGGAGATGATAACGAATGGTATGAATCGTTACAGGATTGGTACAGAGGAATTGGTCATGCAAATAGTGATGTAGATGCTATTAGTGGTGCTACCATAAATCCTGGTGCACGTTCTGTAATTGTTCTTGATGTTCCTGAGGATACAGTAGATAAAGGGTATAAAATACGTTTTGAAAGTGCAGTAGAAGATCAGGAGTATTATGCTACCGATTTGGAAGTAGCCTTAACATCTGAAAATTTAAACGGAAAGTTTGAGGGTACGGGATACATTCGTTACGTACGATTTATTTCTAAATAATATTTTTAATGATTTTATCAATATGGAGATACAGCCATTTAACATTGGCTGTATGCTCTTTTTTGTTTATTGCTATTGCGGCTATAACAGGTTGCATTCTTGCCTTTTCACCTTTAGAATCTGAGGTTAGTAATTATGATATACCTAAGGCAAGTAATGAACCTATGGGCATATTTATCCATAATTTAAAACAAAATTATCTTGAGGTTTTAGAGATAAGTGTAAAACCTGATAATAGAGTAGTTGCTTCTGTTATTACAGAAGATGGTGATGCTGCAGATTTTTATGTAGATCCTACTACAGCGCTTAAAGTAGGCCATATTAAAGAAGATGGAAAGGTATACAAGTTTGCTAAAACATTACATCGATCTTTATTTCTGCATGGAACAGGAAGAGTCTTTATGATGATTACCTCTTTTTTACTTTTTTTAATAAGTATTACAGGATTTATTTTAATAATTAAAAGACAACAAGGGATACGGAATATTTTGTCTAAGATTGTTAAAGATAATTTTTTTCAATTCGGACATGTATATCTCGGAAGATTGTTATTAATACCTATTATTTTAATAAGTATTACAGGGGTGGTATTATCCATTTTTCAATTAAAGATAGTTTCAAAGACCAGTATTAGCCATGAAGTAAATAAAGCCTTTTTAAAGGATACTTCTAATGTTTCTGAGGAAGATTTTGAAGCCTTTAATAATATATCTTTTACAGAAATTAAATCTATAGAATTTCCGTTCTCAACAGATGTTTCAGATTTTTATCGTTTCTATCTTGATGATAGAGAAGTTTTAATAAATCAACGTACCGGAGAAGTTGTTAGTGAAAAGTATTACCCTTTTTCTGAAATGGCTTACCGTTTGGGATTTAGCATTCATACCGGGGAGAATAGTATAATTTGGGCTTTTATTTTATTAGTTGCCGCCATTAGTATTTTATTCTTTATCGTTTCTGGATTTAAAATAACGTTTAAAAGGAAAGGTGCTAAAATTAAAAATAAGTACAAGAAGGGAGAATGTACTCACATTATTTTAGTAGGTTCTGAAACCGGTGGCACAATTACTTTTACTGTTTGGCTGCAAAATGAGTTAATACGTAATGGGGTAAAGGCTTATGTAGCTCAGATGAATGATTATAAGGCTTTCTCTTCTATGAAACAACTAATAGTGTTTACTTCCAGTTATGGAGTTGGTGAACCGCCTGCTAATGCTAGTAAGTTTATACAAAAGTATCTTGATACTGCACAGAGTGATTTTGAATTTGCGATTGTTGGTTTTGGATCATTAGCGTATCCTGATTACTGTAAATTTGCTTTTGATGTAGAAAAGGTTTTGGAAAATGATGCCAAGGTAAGTATGTTGTTACCTCTTCATACCATTAACAATCAGTCTGTTGAATCGTTTAACCAATGGGTGTTACAATATACTAAAGTATCAGGTATTGAACTTCCTTTATATAGAAGAATACTACCTATTAAAAAAGCAAAGAGCGTTTGTTATGAAGTAATCTCTAAATCTGATTTAGAGACTGAAAGCAATTCTTTTATAATAGAATTAGAACCATGTTATTCAGATAAAAGTGTTTCGGGTGATTTACTTTCTATAGCACCTTCAACTGAAGATCATGATCGTTTATATTCTATAGGAATTACGAAACGTAATGCAGTTAGATTGAGCGTGAAATTACATGAATATGGTAAGTGTTCTAACTATTTGTATGAGTTATCTGTTGGGATGGTAATAAAAGCATCTAAAGTAAATAATAAAAAATTTCATTTTCCGTCTAATGCTAAAAAAGTAATAATGATTGCTACGGGAACTGGTATTGCTCCATTTTTAGGAATGATTGAAACTAATAGAACCAAAGTACCAATTCATTTATTTTGGGGAGCTCGAACTAATCAATCTTATGGATTGTATTCAGAATATATTGAGACAACTTTAAAGAGTAATCACCTTAATGAATTTATTCCGGCATATTCAAGACAAGGAGATAAGAAACAATATGTTCAGGATGTTCTAAAACAGTATGTAGCACTTATAACCGAAACGTTAACTAATAAAGGAGTTATCATGATATGCGGTTCGGTGGTAATGCAAAAGGAGGTGATGGAATTGCTTCAACAAATATGTTTACAACAAACACATAAGCCATTATCCTACTATCAAAATAAAAACCAATTACGAATGGATTGTTATTAAAAAAGCAGCTCAATTGAGCTGCTTTTTTAATTTATCAAATATGGATTAATACATTAAATAAAGTTAATCCAATTAGAATTTTCATTGTATTCTACAATAGGTTCAGCATTATTATATTCAGTAAAGTCAGCTAACAATCTACTAATATCCATAGACATGTGTTTAAAACAGTTATCAAATAAATCTGTTCTAAAACCTTTATCTGCCATTTCGTTTACGTATTGTAAACTAACCATACGGGCTACCACTTTACCAAGCACAACCATTTGTCTTTGCACTAAATTTTCAGGTAAATGAAAATCAAGCTGCTTTTTAAGCATAGGAGCAATACGGTTTGTTCTATCCATATCGCATAATGCTTTAAAAACTTTAGTTTCTTTAATACGCTTCATTTGCTTAGTTACTGCTTCAGCAATTTGTGTATAAAGCATTTCGTTAGATCCTTCAAAAATTTGGAAAGGTCTGCTGTCTACAATACCTCTACCAGCAATATGATCTAGTTTATACCCACTAGAACCAGATAATTGCACGCAAATCTGAGCAGCTTCTTGCATTAGGTCAGTTACCAAAGCTTTCATACTATTAGCTTCAAGACCTTTTCCACTAAGTTCCTGATCTATACCACTCATAGAAGAGCTTCTGGCACACATTCCGGAGCATATGCTATAAGAAGCCTGAATTCTTGAAATTTGATAACGAACAGAATCTAGATTAAATAATTTTTGTCCACCAACAATTCGAGAATTACAATGCTCTAGCGCTTCATCTAACATACGCTTAATAAAGCCCATACCCATACCTGGAAATTGAAGTCTGCTTCGATGTAAAATATCAAGCATCATTTTAATTCCGGTTCTAGGCTGTTGTAATTTTTGATTGTGAGGTACACTAAGATCAATTTTATTTAATCCGTAAGGAATCATATATAATCCTAGGTTGTTGAAGTAGTTATCAACATGAATTTTTTGACTTGAATCGTTATCGTTAGTAACAAAGAAGTCAATATCTCTGGCAAGTTCACCTTTTTCATTTTTTCTTCTTGCAGCAACCAACCAATAGTCGGCCATACCAGTAAGTCCTTGCCAATGTTTCTGCCCTTTTAAATTATAACTGTTTTCAGTTTCAACAAAATTGGTTTGCATATTTAAGGCATCGCTACCATAGTCGGGTTCAGTAATCATTAAACCTCCCATAGCACCATGGTTCATGAAACGATCAAAAACAGCTGTTTTCATTTCATCATTACCGTACTTTGCAAAAGGCTCTAGAAATAATGCAATATTAATTCCAAAGGTTAATGATAACGGAAGTGATTCATAAGATGCGGCAGATAATACGCTTAGACACTCTTTAACTTCAAGACCTCTTCCATTATAGTTCTCAGGCACAGCCACAGAAAGTGGTTTTAAATCCATAATTTCTTTCCATACCTTTTCAGGTAATCCTCTTGAAAGACTTAATGCATTAATATCCTCTTCGTTATGGAACAAATTGTGTAATCGTTCTCGAAATCTCGTTATGAATTCATCAAAGTTTTCTTTCATAATAGGGGTCGTTAATATAATTTATTTCACTTCCAGTAAATTTTTACTGAAATTTTAAAACTTGTATCCGTATTCTTTTAAACCTGTCTAAGTTTTAATTAAACGCTTTTAATTAAATTTAAGGGGTAAAGGTCTGATATTCTTTTTAAAAAATACACTTGTTTGATGAATATTTTTAGCAAAGCCTCAAATAAATTTGTATTAATTGTAATCTATGGACAAAATTTACGTCTAATTCCTATTTTTTGTATAGAATATACAAAAAATCTTAAAAAATAATAAGTACAGGTAAGTACATGATGAATATTAGTTAGTCTAAACTTACTTTCATTTCATAATTTAGTATGAAAGTTTTTTTTAGGGAAAAAACTTTTTAATAAAATCTCACTATGAAATACATACAATATTTACTTGTCTTAAGTTTAACTTTTTGTCTTTTAAGTTGTTCTCAAAAAAAGAATGAAAAACCTACTATATATATTGTTGGAGACTCTACTGTTAAAAATGGTAGCGGTAAAGGTGATGGAGGACTTTGGGGGTGGGGTGATTTTTTAAATCAGTTTATAGACTCTACTCAACTACATATAGAAAATCATGCCCTAGGAGGAACTAGTAGTAGAACTTTTCAATCAAAGGGATTATGGCAACCGGTATATGAAAAACTAAAAGAGGGTGATTATGTTTTAATTCAGTTTGGTCATAATGATAATGGACCAGTAAACGATGATTTTAGGGCTCGTGGTACCATTAAGGGAATAGGAGAAGAGACCCAAGAAATAGATAATATGCTTACCGGGGCACATGAGATAGTTCATAGCTATGGTTGGTATGTAAGAAAGATGATAAAAGATGCTAAAGAAAAAGGTGCAATACCTATAATTATGTCTCCTATACCAAGAAATGTATGGAATGAGGATAAAGTTAACTATAATGATGATTCTTATGGTGGTTGGTCTAAACAAATAGCAGAAGAGGAAGGAGTTACTTTTATTAATTTAAATCATGAAATGGTTGATTTTATGAATGTACTTGGAGAAGATAAAATAACAGGAAATTATTTTTACGAGCGAGATCATACACATACTTCTGCGAGAGGCGCACTTTTAGCAGCTTCTCTAATTATAAAGGAATTAGTTAACTCGAGTAATTCTATAAATAATTATATTATAGAGCATCCTAAAACTCATTTACCTGCTAAAAAACATGTTTATTTAATTGGTGATTCCACGGTTGCAAATAATGGAAATGATAGTATAGCAGGATGGGGTATTAAGTTAACCATGTTTTTTGATACTACCAGAGTAGTTATTCATAATAAAGCAAGAGGAGGGCGTAGCAGTAGAACCTTTAGAGGTGAAGGATTATGGAAGGCGGTATTAGATTCGCTACAGGAAGGTGATTACGTTTTAATTCAGTTTGGCCATAATGATGGAGGCCATATTGATACACCAAAATATAGAGGATCAATAAAAGGTATGGGAGAGAAAACGCAGCTGGTAGATTTTGGAAATGATAGTACAGAAGTGGTACATACCTTTGGTTGGTATATGACTAAATATGTTGAAGAGGCTAGGGCTAAAGGTGCTACACCAATAGTTTTGAGTATGGTACCAAGGAATATTTGGCATGATGAATTGATTGAACGAAATAGTGATGATTATGCTGGTTGGGCTAAAAATGTAGCGAAACATACAGAGACGTTATTTATTGATATAAACGATTCTATAGCTAAAGTTTATGAAGAATTAGGAGTTCAAGGGGTAAGTACATTTTTTCCTAAAGATCATACGCATACTAATTTTAAAGGAGCAGAGTTGAATGCTCTGGTAGTTGCTAAGAGTTTAAAGCAGATAAAGAAATCTAAACTAAGAGATTATATATACTTACCAAAAGAAGAGTAATTTAAAATGTCTATACATAGGTTATATTTTTCTTTTTTTAATAGATGGTACATACTATTTATTAGTTAAATTATATAACTTTCAATGATGAAATTAAGACAACTGTTGTGGACTTTAAATATGGTATTTCTTTTCGTATTTTTTAGTTCATGTTCAAGTACAGGTAAAACTGTTAATAGCTCTGTTAATACTGAGAAAACCTTATTAATAGAAATAAACGCTACTAAAGAATATCAAACGATTGAAAATTTCGGAGCATCTGACGCATGGTCTTGTCAGTTTGTCGGTAATTGGCCAGAGGTCAAGAAAAATGCAATAGCCGATTTATTATTTAGTACCGATGTTGATGAAATAGGAAATCCGAAGGGAATAGGCTTATCGCTTTGGCGTTTTAATATTGGAGCAGGAAGTACTTTTCAGGGAAATGCTAGCGGTATTGGAAATGTATGGAGAAGAGCAGAATCTTTTTTGTTACCTGATGGTACTTACGATTTTACAAAACAACAAGGACAGTTGTGGTTTGCCAATGCTGCTAAAAGTAGAGGAGTAGAGCAGTTATTGCTTTTTGCTAATAGTCCTCCTGTAAATTTTACTCTAAATGGAAAAGCCTATGCAAACGATGGCGGCGTGTGTAATATTACGGAAGAAAAATTACCAGATTTTGCTAACTATCTGGCAAATGTAGTGGAAGGTATGGATGCCATTGGATTACATGCTGATTATATTAGTCCGATAAATGAGCCTCAATGGGATTGGTCTGATGGCGGACAAGAAGGGACACCATTTTATAATAGCGATATTGCAAAATTGACAACACTACTTAATATGGCATTTGAACAAAGGAATATTAACACCAAAATAGATATAGCCGAGGCAGGGCAAATAAATTACTTGTTTGAAGTGGGTAATAAGCCTGGAAGGAGCAATCAAATCAACGACTTTTTTGATAAGGGCTCTAAACATTATTTGGGAGATTTAAGTCATCTAAGTAAAACAATTTCAGGACATAGTTATTTTACCACATCACCCCAGACAACATTAAAGGATTTAAGAGCGCAATTACATACAAAATTAATTACCCATAAAAATTTGAATTATTGGATGTCTGAATATTGTATTCTTGGAGATAATGCAGGAGAGATTGACGGAAATGGAAGGGACTTAGGAATAAGGTCGGCACTCTATTTATCGAAGGTAATTCATTATGACCTAACCACAGCTAATGCTTCCGCATGGCACTGGTGGCTAGCTATATCTCCTTATAACTATAAAGATGGACTTATATATATAGATAAAAATGAGGTAGACGGTAATTTTTATGAAAGTAAAATGTTGTGGAGTTTTGGAAACTATAGTCGATTTATACGACCAGGATATAAGAGAATATCTGTGGCTATTGAGAGTATTAATAATGGGATCTTAGTTTCAGGATATAAATCACCTAACAATAATCAAGTAGTTATTGTGATTACAAATCCGACATTAGAAAAAGTTGCTATAGATTTTAATGGGTTAAATACTATTTATAAGCCTTCAAACGTTTATGTTACTAGTGAAAATAAAAATTTGGAGAGGGAAGATATTTCTGGTTTAAGAAATAAATTTGGTCTAGCACCAAATTCAATTTCAACATTTATATTTGAAATTAATAACTAGCTATTATTTTCTTTTTTGTGTAAATATTATTTATGAGTTTTAAGTATAGGTCATTATTTTATAATTTACTGTTTATTTTTTCGGTATCTGTTGTTCAAACTGCTATTGCACAACAAGATGTTGATAGTCTTATATCTATACAATATGAAAGATTGATAGGTGAAGGGAAGTATTCTGATGCTCATAAAATGATAGATACACTTATCACTGCAAATCCTAATAAAGATTCCTATTTTCTTCTAAAAGCAACCGCATATTTAGGAGAGTCTAAGTACAAGGAGTGTATTTCAATCATCGATAAAGCTCCTTATAAGGCTGACTCAAAGTTATTGTATACACATTTAAAGGGCGCTGCATATTTTCTTAATAAAGAACATGAAAAGGCTATTCAAATTCTACAAGAGTATGTAAACAAACATACTGATGGAGCTTTAATTTATTATGATTTGTCTGACTTCAGTTTTAAGATGAATGAGGTAGACAAGAGTATTTCATATTTTAAAGAGGGTCTTGCTATTGATGTAGACCATGACAAGCTTAGCTATTTTTGTGAACAACTTAGAAAAAATGATAGAATAAGCGATGCCTATTCTATCATGAAAATGGCAATTGAAAATGAGACGAATAGGAACAATAAGCTAGTATATGCTCAAGACCTTATAATGTATTATGTTGATGATGGCAGATCTGATTTAATAGCTCATTTTTGTAATAAACTTATTAATGAGTATCCTGATACCGATAAGTTAAAGTTATATAGAGGAATGGCATATGTAACTTTAGAATTGTATGAAAAAGCGCTTGCAGATGTGAGCCCCTTAGTAGCAAAGTATCCTTGTGATGCAAAAGTTAATTATATTATGACAAATGCACTTCATAGCCTACAAAGGTATGGTGAGGTTATAGCGTATGCAGATGAGGCTTTGAAGTGTGAGGATCTCATGGAGGATGTAAGAACTGATATCAAAAGAAAATTAAGCAGTTCTTACTTCATGGTGGAATTATATGATGAGAGTGAAAAAGTAGTTGACGAATTATTACAATCATCTAGTCCAGATGAAAGTTACTTTTTAAAGTTATACTTGTCCTTTAAAAAAAGCGATTTTGAAAATGTAGTTAGGTATTCACAAATGATATTAGATGTAGCTGATTTTTCATATCAAACAAAGGCTATAACTACCTTAATGAAAAGTATGGCTCATTTTGGATTAGGGGAGTATGATAAGTTTTACGAATCTTATATGGAAGCTAAAAATATTAGTGGAGAAGAAGGAGAAGCTATTAAGTATATGTTTGCTGCTTCTAAAGAGGCTAAGAAAACTCAAATACTTTTTAAAGTTTCTGATTCATACGAGTTCGATTATAAGTTGTTGATTCCTAAAAAAATATACAAAAAGATAAATAGAAAATATAAGTTAGATTGGTTATAAAAAATCAGGATATCCTGATTTTTTAATCTACTTTCCAAACTAAAACACCAGCTGTAGGTATCTCTATAGTTCCAATAAGAATTTTTGATTTTTCAGGTATTTTCATAGTGTAAGGTTTGTCAGAATAGTTAAGTGCAATACCAAATCCATCTCTATATTCTACAATTACTCCTTCAGGATAATCTGCAATAGCAATATTTAAACGGTTATATACCTTTTTTAAAACTTCTTTTTCTAGTACTCCAGTGGTGCTATCAGCTCCAACATACACTACAGCGCCTTTGCCTAGTTTATTATAGGTAATTGCTGTTTCACCTTCATAAAAGTCGTTAGCGTATGTAGCCCATTTTTCAGTGGTTTTATAGGGTTTTAAAATATCGCCCCAGCTTTTCCATTCATAGGTTTTATTATCCATGATGATATTATCTATACCCTGAGGCATAGGTAAATCATAAAAAGCAATTTCACTACCAATTAAATTATAAATGGGTTCAGCATGTTTAGCTTCCCATAAATGTCCTTTTTCATCCTGATGTCCAGTTCTGCATGTCATTACTATAGTACCTCCCTTTTTAACATAGGAAGTAAGTTTATCTATTAACGATAGGCTCATTTGTTGATAGGCCGGAATTACAATTACTTTGTAATCTTCAAAATCCGTACTGTCGCGAATAAAATCAACGGGAGCTCCAAATCCTTTCAAGGCTTTGTAATACTTTAAAACATGTGCTTGTGTATTCCAAAGTTTAGTTTGCTTGTTTTGGTTTATAGCTACGGTATTATCGGGTTCGTAAAGAATAGCAGTTTTTCTTTCGTTATATGCTTCTGGTAATTTTGTTCCTTTTACTTCGTTTCTTAGTAAATCAATTTCTTCTATAAATTGCTGATACTCCAACCCTCCTGAAGTAGGAGTTACACCGTCTGTACCTACAATACCGTAATGGTATTGCTCAAATCCATAGATAGGAGCTCTAAAACGATAGGTGCAGGTGAATTTACTACCTCCTACAAATACATGCCATAACCATAATCTAACAGCTCCGGGCAACGGTTGCGGATTTATAGATCCCCAGTTTACTTGTCCGGGTTGTAATTCCATAACTCCATAAATAGGAGAGAGTGGCCGAAAATAATCGTTTGACATGGCTATTCTTGAGTATTCACTTACCCGATATCCTTTATCGCCAATACCTTCAAATTCTCCGTATACCATATATCGGGTATAAGAAATAAAGTCTAGCTCTTTACTGTTACCAATAAAACGAGCATCATACATGGGAATGTAGTTAGTGGTAATCCATTGATTTCTGTTGGCATAGGTTTTTATGGTTTTTGCTTGTTCATCTAAAAAAGAGGATGTTTCTTCATCTCCAAATCTACTATGATCTAAACGTTGGTAAAGATTCATTCCCCATTGCGAACTTTTTGGAAGGTTAATTTGATTAAAATTTGTGTATGTACCACTCCAAAAGTTGGTTCCCCAAGCTTTATTAAGAGCATCTATGGTAGTATATTTTTTTTGAAGCCAATCTCTAAACCGTTGTTGAGCATCTAACCCGTAATCTATCGTAGATCTCGGTTCATTATCTAATTGCCATCCGATAATACGTTTGTCGTTTCCATAATGCTTTGCTAATGCTGCAATCATTTTTTGCGAATAAGCTCTATAATAGTTGTTAGAAAAAGAAGCATGCTGCCTAGATCCATGATCTAATTTTGTTCCATCTTCATTGGTTACAAGTATTTCGGGGTGTTTACGAGTCAACCAAACCGGAGGAGTAGCGGTAGAGGTACACATAACTACTTTTAAACCGTATTTATCAGCTATAGCAACCGCCTTATCTAACCATGTAAAATCATAGACTCCTTCTTTGGGTTCTAGTTGTGCCCAAGCAAATTCTGCAAAGTGCGTGAACTCAAATCCCATGTCGGCCATCTTTTTCAGATCTCTGTCCCATTGTTTTTCATCCCAATGTTCTGGGTAATAATAGGCACCAACCGTGGTTAATTCCTTATCTGGGAAACTCTTTTCTAAGTCTTGTGAATGGGATAATAAAGAGAATATAAAGCAGTAGATAAACAGAAAGAATGGCTTTTTCATTGGTCGTTAAAATTTAGTAATCGAGATGTTTTCAAGGTAGCTATCTTTTAGGTTAGTTACCCTATAATTTGAGAATTTCTGTACATTTTTTAGAACAAATTGATTTTCCTTAGTACTTATTGGGAGATAAATATTGTCTAATGAAATATTGCTTACATCCTCAATATAAAATATAGGACGTTCATCAGGATGTTCATAGGTGATATGAATGTTATCCATAGAAATGTTTTTGGCATGTCGAATATAAAATCCGGATGCAGGCATGGTTCCAAATTCTTGTGGATCAGGATAACCTTCCTCTAGTTCAGGCACCTTAATCTTAGCCATTTGTTTGGTTCCATTTCCTTTCATACTTATCCATATATTACTTAGCATAATATCTTCTACATAATGGTTAGAGATTCCCATAAGCATACTACTGTGTTCTGTACTATTACAAGTTATACTAACATTGTTGATTAATATTCGTTTAAACGTACCCATTTGTAAATCATTAGGGCCACGCATTCTGCTACCCAATCGAAAGAACAAGGGAGCATTTAAAATATCCTTCATAATAATATTACTTATAGTAATATCTTCTAAGGTAGCGCCATCTACCGTTTCTAATGCCAATCCTCTGCAATGTTCAAAGGTACAGTTACTAATAGTGATATTTTTAAAACTCCCGTTAGATTCGGTTCCTAATTTTATGCGTCCGGTTACTACGCCTTTATCAGGAGCCTGTTTTTGTGTGGTTTGATAAGTACCATCTAAAAAAGTACCTTCATCAAAACCATATACAGCACAATTGGTTATGGTAATATTCTCGGTAGCTAAAGGATACCCCAATGCATAGGAACTTTTAAGTACCAAGGCATCGTCATTCGGACTATTGAGTGAACAGTTGCTAATGTGTACAAACCTGCAGCCATCTATGTCTATGGCATCTCTGTTGGTATCAATGGTCACGTTATCTATGGTAAGATTGTTGACACCTGTTGCTAAAATTCCGAAATGACCTCCATGAAGTATTGAAAAATCTCGTAAGCATACGTTTTTACAAAGCTTTAAACTAATGGTTTTATTGGCGAGTCCGTGTTCCCTTTTTCCCCAACGTTCCAAACCTTTACCATAAATACGTCCACTACCTGTAATACCTATGTTGGTCAGGTTTTCTCCCCAAATTAAACTATTTCTAAAATGACTATGTCCAAAATCTTGATATTGAAATTCATCACCCCACAGGTTAGCTTCAGGATCATCATATTGACCATCATGTTCCTTCATATTAGCAGCTATAATGGTAGCTCCGCTTTCTAAGTGAAGCGTAACATAACTTTTTAAGTGAATGCTAAAACATAGATAATTCCCAGCTGGAAACACCACTGTTCCTCCACCATTTTTGGCAGCGGTTTCAATGACTTTATTTATAGCATCAGTATCTAAATAGATTCCGTTACCATAAGCGCCGTAGTCTTTTACATTGTAAAAAACCGTACATGTAGAAGCCTTTGCCAAGCTTATAGCGAGACTTGAACAAACAAAAAGGATAACAAGTTTTAATTTCATTATGATATTAGTTACTATTCATCATAAAACTGTAAAGAACTATCGTTAATGGCAACTTTATGGTTATTAACCAATCTAATCATCTCAGCTCCTGCTAGTAAAACAGGTCCATAACCATGAGCTGCATACACATTTACCGGACGATAATAATAAAACGCAGGATCAAAGCCCATACCGGTACCTACACAGGTACCTTCTATTTGGCCGTTTTTTAAAACTTTGGTTGTTATGGCATTCCATGCTAAACTAACAACAGGGCCGTATACTTTAGGATCTACATAGCCTTTATTAATTGCCTTTGTAATTGCATAGGTATATATTGCGGTTGCTGAGGTTTCTAAATAGGTGTCATTTCTGTCGATTAATTGGTGCCAAAAGCCTGTTCCATCCTGATAGTTGGCTAAACCTCGGATATGTTGTTTTAGTAGCTGAAGTACTTCTTCTCTTCCAGAATGATTTTCAGGTAATACTTCCAACAATTCTACCATTGCCATAACAGCCCATCCGTTGGCTCGTGCCCAATGAAATTGTGGATGTTCTTCCATTCCTTGTATCCAACCGTGCATATAAAGCCCTTTTTCCGTATTAAACATACGTTCGCTAAATTGTAGAATTTGCTTTATGGCATCGTTATAATACTTGGTTTCCCCTGTGTAACTTCCCATTTGAGCCAAAGCGGGAATGCTCATAAACAAATCATCTAACCAAAGTGAATTAGGTTGCGGACGATTTCTGGCTAATGTTCCATCCGGTAGACGAAATTGTTTGTTAGAGATATAATCAATATACACATGGATAAAATGGTCATACTTTTTAGTGCCCGTTTCTTTAGCAGTTTTAATCATGGCAGCACAAATAGCTCCACAATCATCTAAGGCATGCGGGTGTACTGAATGGTATAATGAATAGTTTGTATCCCGATTTTTAGCTTCGAATTTTTCAAAGGCTTCCAAAGATGCTACCAAAAAGTCAAGTCGCTTAGTGGTATATTTTAGATAAACAGGATTGTTAGTAGCAGTAGTAGACAATAGCATCCCTGCATAGGTAACGCCCCATTCATAGCTAGTTAATCTAAAATCTCCCGGTTTCATTATGGTAGCGGCATCTACTTTCGTATTATTTTTAAGTTCTTTTCTGGTAGTTTTATCAATAAGCACCATTGGCGTGGTAGCCTCTAAATAGGTATAGATATTGGTAAGTACTTTTTCTATATCATTTACTTTGGGTGCTTCATACGGTACAGGATAATCAGGTTGTAACAAGTGAAGCGGGGTAGTAGCGTCGTTAACTTTTTGAGCGAAGCTACATTGTAGGCTACCTAATGCTAAAAAGCCTACGTATATAATTATTCTTGATTTCATAGTGTTCTAAATTCTGAATTAGTAATTGTTGAAGCTATATCCTTTTATTGATTGTAAAAACCTTCTAAATTCATATCTGTACCCAAATAAAAACTAGGATGTGGAGGCTGATTATACCCTACATTTTGCCAAACTAGACTTAAACGATATTGTCTGTCTTGTAGTAAAGTGGGAAGTTTAATATCAGTGGGGTAAGTAGTGCAATAAACCCTTAACTCTGTATTATCTTCACTTCTAAGAATAAGTTCTTCTCGCCAGTCCCCTAAGATATCACCAGATAAAACGGGAGTGGCTTTTGTTCCGTTGTTAGATACAGCACCATCGGCTTGTAATAAAATGCCATGATTGTATTTTAAAATATAGTTACGGTCTAATATTTCTCTGGTAGGGTCTCCGTCCCACCAAATCAGAAAGTTCTTTTCCTTTGGTGCTTTACCTATTACATTTCCTTTAATATCGTACAAATCAGGATCGTCACTCCACCACATTTGAGCTCCTTTTCTGGTGGTGTCTATATTGCCACAAACGCCACGACCTACATCTTTGTTTGGGGAAGACTTAAATAGTAATTTTCCATTTTTAGCTTTGTATAAGGTAACACCAGGACCAGTGGTGGCTTCTTCAATTTCGTGAATATTAAAAATTTCAAGCCCGTCTATATCCGGATTTAAATCACCTACGTGTAAGGCGTCTCCATGTCTGTAGCCTGTACTGTATAAGCCGGTACCATCATCGTCTATAGTCATTGCACCAAATATAATTTCGTCTTTATCGTCATTGTCTACATCGGCAACAGACAAGCCATGATTTCCCATACCGGAATAGGGATGTTCTCTATTTTCAGAATCAAATACCCATCTTGAGGTAATCTGATTATTTTTAAAATCAAAGGCGGCTAATACAGACCGACCATAATAGCCTCTGCACATAATAAAACTTGGATGTTTACCATCTAAAAAAGCAACTCCCGCAGTGAATCTGTCTACTCTATTACCATCGTGGTCGTTTTTACCATTTCCACCACGACCACCCCAAGTACCAATATTACCTCTAGGAGGTATATAGTCTATGGTGGCTAATGCTTCTCCGTTGACTCCACTAAATACAGTTAAGTATTCAGGACCTGTTATAATTTTTCCGTAGGTATCAGAGTTAGGGCTGGTATCTCTCCAGTCTTTGGTAGCATTTCCAATACTATTTCCCATACCATCTTTTGTACCATCAGCGGTTTTGCATACCATTTCGGCTTTGCCATCACCATCAAAATCATAAACAAGAAATTGAGTATAATGAGCGCCTTCTCGTATGTTTTTCCCTAAATTGATTTGCCATAATAAGGTACCATCCATTTCATATGCTTGAAAAATAGGAGGGTCGGTTAATCCTCTATGTGAATTGTCATGTCCTATTCCGGTTTGATGCAATACAATCTCTAGTTGTCCGTCTCCATCTAAGTCGGCCACAGCAGCATCGTTTGGTGTATAGCCTTTAGGTGTTTGTAAGGGGATAGAGAAGTAAGGTTTTGGAGTACTTTCAGTATGAATGGTAAATGTTCCTTCTTCTTGAGTCTCCTTCTGGTGTTGAACACTTCTTATAGTATATGTATAATCTACAGTATCTTGTATCGTGTTATCTATAAACCATGTTTTTTGAGTGATAGGTGCTGAATTCAGTTTTACAACGTTTTCGTTGTTTGACGTACGATACACATTGAAGCCAAGTGTTTCTTTATCTTTTTTAAAAGAACGCCAACTTACAAAGGCATCATGATCACTTGTTTGAATCACCACAATGCCTCTGTCTAACTGTTCTTTTTGTTCTTGTGCCAAGAGTATGGTACAAGAACAACATACAGTATATAGTGTAAAAAGTTGTTTTATAAATTTCATAGCATATTTACTGTTGTTAATTAATTGAACGGAAATCAAACCATAATTTCATGGTGATTCCATCGTCTCCACTTTTGATTCGAATGTTGGTTGGTTGACTAGAGGAGCCTTGCTGATCTAGTGGTTTAAAAGCTCTCATTCCAGGTATTTCATACATAAAAGATAAATTACCTTCAGGAAATTTAGGCTGTGGGAAGCATTTACTAATACTGTTTTTAGGAGTATCTGGTGTAAACAGTCGTAAGAATAACTGATCTGATTCACTAAACAAACGCAAAGGATTAGTTCCCTTTAACTCTCCTGCAATAAAGTTGGCGTGGTACCCCTTAAATTCTGGGTATATCAAGTTTTCAAAACTTTCTCCTGTAATGGTATTGTTATAGTCTTTATACCAAATATTGTATTCTACACCGTCTAATCTGTTTTTCCATACATGGTAGGGGCCTTTACCAAACCACTTAAATCCGGTGACTCCTTCTTCTTGGAATGTAAAACTAAGTCCGAATTTATCAATGGCTCCTTCAAAAAAGGCACCGTCAAAACCATTGGTTCTTCCAGCATCTTTTAGCATCAGGGCTTTCATGTATAAACGGCCATCGTTGTACATAACCCATTTAATTTTTTTAATACCTCCACTATAAGAAACCAAACAGGTTGCAGTACTATCTGTCGTAGAAGTTTTAAAACTTTTTACTTCAGCTTTCATACCTATAGGTGTAGGCCCGTCTGCAAACGGAATCAATTTTTCTTTGTTATAAATTGAGATTATTCTTCCGGTAGATTTGTCTAATGTTATTTTGATATCGGCTCCGTTTAAGGTAACGTCTTTTTCATTCTCTGTAACAGTGGCTCTATTCCTATTTTTAGTTGCCAACATAAATTTATGAGCATAATAATCAGCATGATGAATTTTCCATGTCCACGTATAAATTTCACGTCCATAACTGTCTGTTGCGGTTAATTCCAACCAATCTCCATTAAAATCAGTAACGTCAAAAGGAATGTCCACTTTTCGTGTTTCACCGGGTTCAATGCTTGGTAGCATAACAGTACCTTGATGCAAGGAGGTTATTTCAGCCTTACTATAAAAAGTATGTTCATTAGCTTTCTGTATTTTATAGGTAAAGGTGCATGTATTCAGGTTGGTGTATAAATACTCATTCGTTATGTATATAGTACCTTTAAAGCTCTCTGTTATTTGTAAAGGAGCTATTTGTATGGGGGACCAAACTTCTTTTATAGTGTAGAAACTACCTTCTTTTTCTCTATGTGGTCCTAGGGCTCCATCCGGAGCTAAGTTTCCTTTTGAATCGTATTGTTGTGGTCCTATCCAATCACTTCTTTTAACCGCTTCATCACTAAACACCCATATAAATCCTCCGGCAAATAGTGGACTTTCTTTGTAATGTGCCCAGAAGTCTTTTAACCCTGCACCAATACCATTATCATAGGTGCCATGCATAAATTCGGTAGGGAAAAATACATTTTCTCCACTTCCAAAACGGTGAACTCCTGTTTGGTAGGTAGGGTAGTGGTGTGCATCCCATCCGTTGAAATCAGCCCAAGGGTGAATCACAATTCTGTTTTGTGGATCGTATTTAGCAAATTCATCGTCCAATTCTAAATTCCAGCCTCCTTCATTTCCTTGATCCCATATAATGACAGATGGATGGTTTACATCTCTTTCTACCATTTCTTTAATTAGTTTTGTACCTAATGGAGTATCATAGCCATTTTGCCATCCGGCAAGCTCATCTAAAACAAAAAGACCCAATGAATCACAGGCTTCCAGAAAATGAGTATCGGGAGGGTAATGACCGCGTACTGCATTCATGTTCATATCTTTTATAAGATTTACATCCAGAATACTAATACGTTTACTGGTACTTCTACCAGACTCTGGCCAAAAGGTATGGCGGTTAATCCCTTTCATTAAAATTTTGGTTCCATTAACATAGATACCATCTCGTTTTTTAAATTCTAAGGTTCGGAATCCAATTCGTTTTTTAATAGTATGTAATACCTCACCATTTTTCACTAGACTCAGATGTAACCAATACAAATTAGGAGTTTCAGGAGACCATGGCTTTACCTTATTCCAGGTAGTTTTAAGATGCTGTTTAGAAGTTCCTTTATTTGCTTTAATAGTGACTTTTTCAAAAGTTTCATTGGTATCACCATCTGGCTCTAAAGTAGCAACTATAGAAGTGTTTTTAGGAATCTTTTTAAGATCAATATCAGCTTCTAAGGTACCGTTCATTTTAGCATCTATAGCTATATGGGCTATATGGCTTTCAGGTAATATGCTTAACCATACAGGTCTGTAGATACCTCCAAATAACCACCAGTCTGCTTTACGTTCTGCATTGTTTACGGAGGCATTAGCCGAATGCTTCCAAACATGTACTTCTAAGAGGTTTTCTTTTTTGTAACTGATTAAAGGAGTAATGTCATAACTAAATTCGTAAAATCCACCTTGATGAATAGGACCGGCTAGTTTGCCATTTATTTTTACTTCCGTATCAGTCATAGCCCCACCAAAATGGATAATTACTTTTTGGTTTTTATAATTAGTAGGAACACTAAATTTATATGTATAGAATCCTTCTTCTTTACTAGGTTCTTTTTGGTTTAATTCACGATACCATCTGCCATAGGTATAGGTTCCAAAACTTTCTGTTTCCCATTGAGATGGTACATTAATGGTGGACCATTCATTACTATGTTGACCATCGGTTACTTTAAAATCCCAGGTCACAGGATGTTCAAAATCGGTTCCTGATAGCATTATGGTGGTGGTTTCTTGTGCCAATAAGCTTTGAGCAAGACCTAAAGTAAAAAGAAGCAATACTTGTTTTAATTTCATAATTGGTTAGTTTCCGTAAGGTTTGGTATTATCATATCTAGGACTAGGTGGTACATTCCATACAGAGATGGTGTTAGGATGATTTGCATCATATACGGGAATATTCTTTTTAAGGTATTTCCCTAGTTTTACTTTTTGTTTTTTAATATCATTTATGACTGCTAAAGCAATTTCATTGGCGCCAAAACCATTGAAATGGGTATTGTCTTCCAAATTAAAATCTTGTCCGGGAAATGTATTTGCAGGATATTGAACAAAGGCATTTCTGGAGTGGCTGTCTCCCCAAGACTCATACATTAAGGTGGTGAGTTGGGTAACATCTATAAGTGGAACATCTAAAGTCAATGCTACTTTTCTCATAGCATCTGGGAAGTCACCATGAGTTTCTACCAGCTTATTATCTTTAAAGAAACGTCTTTGTGTGGGCGTTACCAAAATAGGGATGGCACCTTTTTCTCTTGCAATTGCTATGTATTCTTTTAGCGTATTTGTATATAATCCATAAGCTCCGTTACCTTCTCCTTTTATTTTTTCGTCATTATGGCCAAACTCAATTAATAAGTAATCTCCTTTTTTTATTTGAGAAGCTATTTTTTCAAGGCGTCTCATATTTTTAAAAGATTGTAATGTAGCACCTGAAAATGCATAGTTTGCCACCACTGCTTTGTGGTTAACATATGCCGGGAGAAATTGTCCCCAGGAAGCCCAGGGTTCTACATCCTGATTGGTTACTGTAGAATCACCTGCTAAATAAATGGTAGTTAGTTTGTGTGCTGGCGTTATTTTAATTTCACTTACGGTTGTTGAACCCAAAAACTCCAAGGTTAATTTTTTATCCCAGTCCATTTTAGGAACTTCACGATCTTTTAAAATCACTTCTTCATTAGTATCTCGTATAGTTGTATGGTATACATGGACATTAAAAGTAACCTCTAGGCTTTTTCCTATTGCAACATATTGATTGGCAATAATTAACTCTCTGGATTCTGCTTTTATTGTGGTATTACAAGGTTTTTTTACTCCTTTTAAAATAGCTGTAATTGTATAGTTACCTTCGGGTAACGCTACTGAGAAATAGGTCGATTTAGCTATGGTAAATCCTTCTTTATTAAAAGTGACATTACGGGCGGTATTGAAATCAAATCCATAGCTACCAGTAGCTAAATAAGTGATTGGTTTACTAATCGTATATTCGGATGACTCGCCGTTTGGGTTAAATGAAAACGTTTGAGAAAATGCGGTTACGCATATGAAAAATGTGACAATACTTGCCTTACTATTTGGTGTCATTAGAATGTATGTTGAGTATGCCTCACAATTTGGGGCTTAATTTTTAGTTGTTCTAAAAATAACGGTATTTACAAAAATAGGTATCCTGTGCTGTTCTGACAGAACCAATATCATTTCTAATGGTTATTTCATATAGAATACTTCCTTAAGTGATAGTGCTATAGGGGAATTATCAGGATTTACTTCCATAATATCACACATATAATCCCACCATTTTTTCATAATAGGATGATTTGGCAAATCGTTTACAGTGTTGTTATCAGTAACCTTTTGTATGGCAAATAGTACATTCGTTTCTTCGTCAAGAAAAATAGAATAATCACTAATTCCGGCAGCATGTAAAAGGGTTGCTAACTCTGGCCATATTTCATCATGTCTTTTTTTATATTCTTGTTCGTATCCCGACTTTAATTTCATTTTAAAAGCAATTGTTTTCATAGAGATTAATTTTAATTATTAAAACATAGGTTGTAATCCCTCCCATTTTATTACCCAGCTACCATCTTTGGGAAATCCAGGATTTTTTTCAGTACAGCCGTCCCAACCGGCACACATCATAGCAACGGCTGTTAGTAATCCTCCATTTCCGGGTAAATATATAGGCAAACGGTCTTCCTGATAATTATGTCCGTTGGCTAAATAGGTATTGGTTTGAACATTCATAAAGAGTGCATCAACAGCTTTATCAGGTTTCCCTAATCGAGCAGCTGTCATGGCAGTCATTGGGAAATCCCATCCCCAAGTGTCTTCCCAAGTCCAAGTATCCCAAATGAGATTAAAGGTGTTGTTCATAATGTTTTTATCTAAGAGAGGTGTTTCTGGTAGCATCCCAAAGGTTCCTAAAACTGAAGGATGATCGGTCTTATACTCAGGGTTGGTATAGGAATCGGTCGCGTTTTCAGTTGCTAAATAAACGTTATCTTGTATGGGTAATTTGGAAAGCTTAGAAAGTACTTCTTGCCATTTTTTGGGAGTTTCTATGCCCAATCTTTTTTTCCATTCTATAGCGGTAGTTAAAGCCCAATTCCAATAAGCCAGCTCATAGGTTGGATTATAGGTATCCATAGCTTTAAATCGTTCTTGCGCTGGTATTACACCCGGACCTAGTTCATATCTGTCCTTTGACGAATTATAATGAGCAAATGATACCATAAAATCGGCAGTAGCAAATACTTCTTTTTGGTAGCGCAATAAAGTTTCTTTTGAAGGTTCTGCCTTATACATTAATTCTGCAAATGTTATAAAATGAGGTTGTTGCCAAATCAAGAAAGAACCTATAGATGACGGACTTTCATTTCCGTAAGGGCCTGTCATTTTTTGCCATCTAACCCCTTCAAACCCTTGTCTTTGAGCTCTTTTTTTAGCTTTGTTAGTTACTTGTTGGTACCATGGTAAACTTCTTTCTAACAATTCAGGTCGTCCCCAAAGCGCAAAATGTACACCATGCCACCAGTGCATTTCCAAATGTTCTTTACCATACCAACTATTAAAGGTTAAACCGGTTTCTTGTGGTGGAATGGTACCAGAACATTGTAATTTGGTTAAATATAGAGAAAGAATAATTCGGCGTTCCAATTCATGGGCTCTAGGATCGGTGCTTCCTGTAAAATCTATAGCAGCTCCAGATTTCCAAAAAGATTCCCAACCATCTTTACTACTGGTTGTTATATCTTTAAACGTTGCTATGGTATCATTTTTTTGTGAGTTAAAATTACAAGTGAAAGAAAAGTTTCTTTTTGTATTGGGTTGCAATTGAAAATAATTGTTTCCTTTATTCACCATAGTAGCTTGTGTATCCCACGCTAAAGTAATTGCATAGCGTAATGAATCTAATTGTCTATTGATGGTAGCGGTATTGTTTTTTTCGGTTACCGTTGCGATATAGGAACTGTTTTTTTTCGTAAAAGTTCCAAAATCTGACCATCCGGCAGTAGGATGGGGGATATGTACAAAGAACTTTAGTTGCTTAGTGTCTAATAGTTTTGATTCTACTTTAAAACCAAGCATGTCTTTTTCTTGATGGCATGCTGTATACACAGTTACGGGAACACCTTCTAAGGTAAATTCACTTTTAATGACTCCTGTCCAAAGATTTAGTTCTTGATTGATTTGTGATATATCAGAAATGGTAGCTTTTGAACCATCTTTCTTATAAAGTTCCATGCCTACATTTCCTAATTGGATGCGATGCGGATTGGCTCTAAAATATTCAATAGCTCCTTTACGGCGTGCGTCTTTCGCAGATTGAACAGAATAGGTAATATCTCTACCGTATTGTTGATATTCCATTAAAGTTTCCTCATACGTATAATTCTCGGTATTCGGATGTGTATCCCAACCCCATTCCGATTCAGTTCCCAGAGGGACACCCTCCTTATAATAAAGAGGAAACGATTGCATTCCAGTAACATCTGTTGTATAAGCAAATGCACCGTTACCAACAGATAAAGAACCTAGTGTATCAACAGTGGTAAGTAGCACATTGTGTCTGGTTACCAGAGCCTTTCGGTTGATCTTCTGCTGTGCATAAGAACAGAAAGAAATACAGGTTAATAGTATGAAGTAGATAGATTTTTTTATCATTATTTCGTTCGTTTTAAGGTTAAACTCATTAATCCTATAACAACATCATTGACTACTGATTTTATAGTGAAATGATCTAATGTTTTATTTGGATGTAATGGTATATCTAATAGGATTCCAGCTCCACCATCAATACCGTATTTGGTAAACCCATGAATATCTCTATAATTAGAAAATGTATCGGTTATATTTCCGGTTTTAAAGTAAACCCTTTTCGGTTTTGGGGCGTTGGTTGTAAAAGCATATCCATCTATAAAATAATCTTGTTCAATAGGCCACCAGTTCTCAGGATTTTTTAAAGCAAGACTGTCGTTGGTTCCATCGGTGTATGCAATTTCAATGATACCATTTGTCATGCGTGTTTGCATGGGATTGGTAGATCCTGCAAGTATAAAATAAGCATGGGAAGCTTTTCCGCTAAGCTGAATTTCCACCGCATTAGGATATGTATCCCATTGGGAAGCAAAAACAATATCGTTGGTATTTTCACGTGTTTCAATTTTAAATGGGATACCTTGTGGACTCAAGATAATTCCATTAGTATTTGCACTCTTCTTTAATCCGGTTGGGTTTATATCTATATCATCAGCAATTGTAGGGTAACACCAATTTCCAACGCCTGTAGTAGGTAATTGAAGAGTGGGTGTGGTTGGGCGCGGACTAAAATATTGGTTTCTAAATATGTTTTGTACTTGTGCGTTATAGGTTTTCGAAAGATCAATAGTGTCAAAAAAGCCATCATCTTTGGTTGGGATATTCCAGTCCTGATAAAAAATAGGGATATTCTTTTGCGACTCAAATTGAAACGTAAATTGATTTCTACCTGTATGTAAAAACCCTTTTTCTATTGGTATGTTTACCGTTTCCTTTGGAGGGAGAAGAAGATATTTAGAGTCTAAGGAAATATTATTTATATTAATCTTAGCTTTTAGCTGTTGGTTGGTATTGTTAGTTGTTTCTAAGAAATACGTGTTATTATCTGCGATGAAATTACGTTCTATTTCCTCGCTAACTTTGAATGTAATAGGAATCCACCATGTTACTTGGTTTTGTTTAACCTTTACAAAGAATAGCGCATCTCCCGTTTTATCAGCAATTTTTCCAGATAATTCATGTTTGTTTAATGAATAGGAAAGCAACCACTGTTGCGGATCATACAACTCTAAGTAGGTAACTTCAGATTTAGAAATTTTAAAATTGGCATTACTAAATGTGTCGGTAAGTGTTATTTTTTCAAGTGGATTTCCTTTCCAATTAATAGTAATTTTATAAGTTGGAGCATATGAAGATTCAATACGTATTTTTGGTTGTCCAATTTTCTCCAAGACTTGATAAGAAACTTGTTCTCCATTAATAGTAACATTTTTAATAGCATCGTATCGAGCATCAACAGCAAATGAAAGTTTCATAGATTTGTCGAACTTTGGAGTAATCTCATAATAATCACTCCACGTAGCTTTCTCCATTTTTATTGAAATATCAGGAGTAGCAAGGGAAGCATAAGGCCATGTATTAGGAAACCCAGGTGTTATTGCAAGTATATTTTTTAAGGCATCAGGTTTTATACCAAAGAGTCCTTCTATCAATGTTCTTCCTGCAACCCCAATCGGGTCAGCAAAGTCACGATACAATTCTCCTCTCATAGCATCATAAAGGGATAGTTGTTCAAAACCTCCCGGAGATGCACTCATATACATGCTTTCTGTGAGTGCACTTTCCCAAAGCTTATAAGCAGTTTCAGTGTTGTTTCCTTGCCAGTAGGCTAAAGCCATATTCAGGTTTTCTGCCAATGCCACATTATTCACAGACCATGTATAAGGTTGCCAGTTAGATGTAGCTACCAAAAATAAATCAGTTGTAGAGAATCCTTCTGCATTTATTGGGATGTGCGGAATTGAGTTAGTCACATAGTTAAGCAATTGATAATTCTTAAAATCATTGGCAATACCTTCATCTATGGTATGATAAATAGTCCATATTCCTGGAGTATCATGTGATAACTGATTCCCTAGTATATCTTTGTATTCAGCATAGATCCCTTTTTCAGGTACCCATAGTTGTTGGTCTAAAGCTGTCTTAATTTTTAAGGCTTCCCGCTCATAATAAGATGGATTTTCATTTAAAATTTTTAAAAATTGAGCTGCCATTATATTAGCTCTATAATTGTATGCCGATGTGTACGTTACTTTTCCACCACTATATTGTAAGGCATCACTGGCCCAGATAGTAGCGTATGCATCATATAATCCATCATTATCGCTATCAAAATTTCGTTTTTCCCATGCTAGATGTCTTTTTAATGTAGGCCACATTTCTTTTAAAAAAATAGTATCTCCTGTCCATTTAACATGTGTTAATAATTGGTCAAAAAAGACCAGATTCATGTCATAATGATGTGCAACAGTATTATTATTAGGTCTTCGGCTAATATAACCTTCGGTAAATAGGGCGGTACCAATTTTTTCTACTTGTCGCGAAGAGTATCTAGTGGTATCGGGGATAATCGGACCTTCGTTAGGAGTAAGCACTTGAGAATTAGCATACCCCGTAAAATGCTTTTTGGCTCTATCATGCCAGCCTAGTACATCGGCAACATAAGCCCCTCTCCACGCATTTAAGTACATACGCCATGCTACTGCTCCATGCAAATAAGCGGGATCTTCCCAAATGGCATCTGCTGCAGTGGAAAGCGCTCCGCCTAAGGTATTTATATATTTATTAGGTGTATTGACGGTTACTTGGGAAGCTATAGTATTGGCGTGAGCTACTGATTTTTCAAAATCATCTTTAAGGGTAATTTGATTGTATGTTTCGGTGCTGTTTTCAATTTTCCAGAAGTATGTATTTTTTTGTATCTCTGGTGTTAGAATTCCAGTAATTATAGGAGCATTGGTCACTGTATTTTCCAATAAGTTACTAGGAGAAGAAAGATGTTTAGCTTCTTTAATATTTACTTTAGAATTGGGAAAACTTCCCGTAAGTACTTTGTTGTTTTGTGGATGTTTAGTACTCCACCCATAAGTAAGGGTAAAGCTGTTTTTATCAAATTTATACGTATTATTTTTACAATACTTTGGTTGCAAATAAAAAACAGATTCAGGATCGGCACCAATATCTCCATCTCTGTGAAATTTTTTACCTGTGGCACCTCCATATATCCATATCAATTTAAGATTATCGGGTAGATTCATAGTTTTTAGTTGAAGCAACATTCCTTCAGAATTATAAGATGCAACTACCTTAATATTTATTTCTCCATTATTTAGTAAACTATCTTTTATGGTATACGTCATATACCCCGGAGTATATAGGGTTTTAATACTGTCTACTTCTGTTAGCCATTTACTTTTATTACCTTTTATAATTCCAAGTTGAAAATTACCACCCATACCAGGCATGTATAAGGCAAATTCTGGGAGATCTCCGGTTTCCACTCGAAACCCTGTATTGGTTCCATACAGAGCACGATTAAATTTTTGATGCCCATTTTTTAATACAAAACTTTTACCCTCAGGAGTATAATGAAGTGCTCTTTGTTTGCCATGATATACAGAATCGTTTTGCCCCCAAATAAATTGACTACCTAAAATTAGGTAGCCAATACATAACATTTTTATAACAACACACATATCAATAATACTAGTTAGTAGAAAAGTTTTATAGGTTTTTTTTGTTGTGTTTAACTTGAACAATTTTGCTAAAAACAAGATATAAAACACCACATAATAACCATGCGGGTAAGGTTACAAAAGACAAGAACACATTAAACTGAATTGATATATAATAGAATATACCAAAGCTTAATATCCATGCCCAGAAAACAGCTTGATTAAATTTAGTACCCGACTTTTCAGCATAAAATGCTTGAATACCAAATTTTTTCCCGAAGAAATATTCAAATACTATAATAGCACCCACGGGCGCTAAAATGAATCCGTATAGTGAAACAAATCCTAATAATTTCATTGCAAACGCAGGGAATAGCCCGGCAATAGTAGCCACGGTTCCTGCTATAATAGTTACCCAAAAGGTAGAAACCTTTGGAATGATTGCCTGAAAGGCTAGTCCGGCTCTATAGATTGTTGGATTTGCAGTTGTCCACCCGGCTAATATAACGGCAATAATACCAAAAACACCAATAGCATTGTAAGCTAAAGGTCCTGGTGCTACGGTAGGGGCTTCTCCATTGGCAAGCATGCCTTGAGCTTCTGGAGATTTTAGGTATACTGCATATAGTAAAGCAGCAGCAATCCATGCAATATAATGCCCTATATAAATACCGGCTGCGGTTGTCCAGCCAGCTCTTGGCTTTTTAGCAAAACGGAATACAGTTAGATCTGACATACCAATGTGCATAGCTGCATTGGCAAACCAAGACCATAAAAATACATGCCAAAAAGTATATTTTATTTGCCCGGGAAAAGGTTCAGATCCATTTCCCCAAATATTCCAAAAATCAGAGAAGGAGCTTACGTTTAATTTTGTAAGTGATACAACACCACAAGCAATAAAGGCTAGTACAATAACAGGAGACATCCAGTTGGCAGCTTTGGCAACCATACTATACCCTTTAGCCGCAATGATTGAAATAACAACTCCTAAAGCTAATACAATAATTACCCAAGTAGCACTGTTAGGGTAGGTATCTGTTAATTTAGGCATCTCCATATTAAAAGGAATACCCACTGCTGTAGCAGATACCGTAACCATAGCACCTGCTAAAAAACAGAATAAAATACCATTGGCTAAATTGTATAACGTAACCAATTTTCTCCCACAAATTTTTTCTAAATGATAGTATAAAGTGTATCTAAATTTGGTTCCAATTTCTGCCGTTAGAAATCGCCAGCTGAGTACTGCCATCAGGTTTCCTAATAAGAGTCCTATTATTAAGTCAAAAGCACTAACTCCGGTAGTTAAAAATAAAGGGCCAATGACAAATTCGGTACCTGCGGCATGCTCTCCTGCATACATACCCAAAAAGCTTTTCCAGTCCTTTAGGTGGGAGGCCGGAACTTGTTCTCTTTCAAATTCTCCAGATACTTCTGCTGTAATTATTTCTTCTTCCAGAGGGGTTTGACTCATATTTGATAACATTATTTAGTTGGATTTAAATTTGGAATTAATGAAAACGTTTTCGTGTCATTAATTTTGATATATAATTAGTAGTAATAATATTCCTAAAATAAATAAAAACTGGTAGATATGGTAATATACTCTACCAGTTTTTATAATTTATCTTACAAATGCATTTGCCATTCCCCCGTCTACATTAATGGTATTGCCTGTACTTTTATTAAGTATAGCTACACAAACGTAGACTCCATTAGCAATATCCTCAGGTAAAATAATTTCATTTAATAAGTTTCTTTTAGCGTAATGAGCTGGTAGGTCCTTTACATCAATCCCATATGCTTCTGCTCTTCCTTTAGCCCAAGCACCTTCCCAAATTTTACTACCTACAATTACCCCATCTGGGTTTACTGTGTTTACTCTAATATGGTCTTTTCCAAGTTCAGCAGCCATGAGTCTACTCATATGTTGTTGAGCAGCTTTAGCGGTACCATATGCAATATTATTAGGTCCTGCAACGAGTCCGTTTTTACTTGCAATGTTAACAATATCCCCCCCCATTTTTTGTTTTCTCATAATTTCGATACCTTTTTGCGCTAGCATAAACTGACCTTTTACCAGAACATTTTGTAAAATATCCCAGTCATTATCCGTAGTATCTTCCAAAGGCTTCGAAATTGCGAGTCCTGCGGAGTGTACAATAATATCAACTCCCCCAAATGTGAGACATGCTTTTTTAAAAGCGGATTCAATATGATCTTTAGAAGTAACATCACATACGACTGCTGTAGCATCATCCTTTTGATATGATTTTAATGCTTTTTGTATGCTTTGTTCACTAATATCAGTAATGATTACATTTGCTCCTTGTTCAATAAATTTATCGGCAATAGCTTTACCAATTCCTCCTGTTGCCCCTGTAACCAGCGCGACTTTTCTAGATAAAGGTTTTTCAGCAGGCATACGCTGTAGTTTGGCTTCTTCTAATAGCCAATATTCAATATCAAATGCTTCCTGTCTAGGAAGTGCAGTATACTCAGAAATAGCCTCTGCACCTCTCATAACATTAATGGCATTTATATAGAACTCACTTGCCACTCTTGCTGTTTGTTTGTTTTTCGCAAATGCAAACATCCCTACACCTGGATATATAATAATAACAGGATTAGGGTCTCTTATAGCAGGACTATTGTCATGTTTACAATTTTCATAATAATCTGCATACTCTTGTCTGTATTTTTCAAAAGCTGGATTTAGTTTCTCTAAAACGGCTTTTGAATCCGCTATTTTTTCATCTTTAGAAAGATTAAGAATGAGTGGTTTAATTTTAGTACGCAGGAAATGATCTGGACAAGAGGTACCCATTGGAGCGAGTTTCTCCAAATCGTTACTGTTAATATATTGTAATACGGTATCACTATCTGTAAAGTGACCAATCATGGCCTTTTCAGAAGAAGCGAGACCTCTAAGTAGTGGCATAATTTCTGCTGCTTTTTCACATCTATTTTCTTTGGGTAATGCTTGTATTTTTTGTCCCCCAAAAACGCGTCCGTTTTGTTTAATTTTTTGATTGATATATTCCGACGCCATTTCAATGACTTCAAGACTATTCATATAGCATTGGTAAGAGGTGTCTCCCCATGTAAATAAGCCGTGGCTTCCTAAAACAATTCCTCTAATATCGGGATTCTCCTTGAGGCATTTTTCAAGTTGTAGTCCTAAATCAAATCCTGGACGTTGCCAAGGCACCCATCCCATTGAATCCCCCCATATTTCTTTTGTAATTTGCTTACTGTCTTTAGCTGCAGCAATAGCAATCAGTGCATCTGGATGTAAATGATCAATATGTTTAAATGGTAATAGTCCGTGTAGTGGCGTATCAATAGAAGGTGCTTTACTGTCTAAATCGTAAATACAATGATTGAATAGGCCTACCATACGGTCTTCATCTTGAATCCCTTTATATACGTTTTTGAGATTTCTAAGCCGTTCAGTATAAAGACCTGCAATACCTTTTCTGTTCAGGGTACCAATATCTCCCCCTGAACCTTTGACCCACATTACTTCCACATCTTTATTAGTTAGGGGATCTTTTTCGATGGTTTTACAACTTGTGTTTCCTCCGCCATAGTTAGTAATTCTTAAGTCGGCCCCAAGGATGTTAGACCTATATAGAAACAGAGCCACTTGATCATCTGCCATCGATGCTGCTTTTTGTTCATCCCACAGATAATCTACATATTGAAACGTTTTTTCCATTTTTACGAAGCTTGATATTTATAAATTTTGATATTTAAAAGTATAACTAACCATAAGGTTTGGTATCCTGTGCTGTACTGTTTTCATAAGAAAGTCTTATTTTTAAATGAAATTTTTTAGTAGGAAAATCTCTTATTTATCTTATTTTATAAGAATTACGCTTAATGAATAAAAAAAATAGAATTATAGATTTGTAAAATTTGACTCAGGATAGAACAGGATAGGTCCGTTTTTATATTGATTTACTTTAGTTTTCAACGAAAACGTTGTTGTTCGTTTAAATAAGTTTAATTATGATTAAAAAGAATAGAGGAGGATTTACAATAATTTGTTCACTCCTTTTATTATTTAGTGCATTAGGGAATGCTCAACAGCATTCAGAAACAGTAAAGCCATGGGCACGTTGGTGGTGGATGGGAAATGCTGTAGATTCTACTGGAATTAAATACAATTTAATAGCCTTACAAAAAGCTGGTATTGGTGGTGTAGAGATAACCCCAATATATGGTGTAAAAGGCGAAGAATCAAACTATTTAAAATTTCTATCAAAAGAATATTTACAAATAGTATCATATACATTAGAGGTTGCCGATAGTTTAGACATGCGGGTAGATATGACCCTTGGAACCGGATGGCCTTATGGAGGATCGCAGGTTACCACAAAAGATGCCGCTACTAAACTAATTGTACAGACTTATACTGTAAATAAAGGAGAACGATTTAAAGACACCATAACCGTTATGAATCCTAAAGAAAAAAAGGGAGCAAGCTTATCATATGTATTGGCATTTGATAAAAACGGGAAGTATCAGGATATAACCAATCAATTAGAGGAAAACCATATGATTAATTGGAAGGCCAGAAAATCAGATGCTACCATTTATGCAGTGTTTACAGGTAAAACCGGGCAAAAAGTTAAAAGAGCAGCACCTGGGGGAGAAGGATATACTTTAGATCATTATAGTACTAAAGCATTCAGGCATTATGTACAACCTTTTGATACGGCGTTTTCAAAATTAAATGGAAAATTAAGAGCTGTTTTTAATGATAGCTATGAGGTCTATGGAACCGATTTTACACCTGATTTTTTTACTGAATTTGAACAGCGAAGAGGCTATGATATAAAACCTTTTTTGCCTCATTTACTAGATACTACCTCTACAGAAATAGGAAATAGAATTAAGTCAGATTACAGAGAAACAATTTCAGATTTACTTAAAGATTTTGATAGTACCTGGACGTTATGGGCACATAATCATGATTTAATAACAAGATTGCAAGCACATGGCTCTCCTGGGAATTTAATTGACTATTATGCAGCAGCAGATATTCCTGAGTGTGAAACATTTGGTTCTATGCCTTTTGATATTAAAGGTTTAAGAAGAGATGCTGAAAATATAAGACAAGGAGATGCCGATCTTGTAATGCTTAAGTTCTCTTCTTCGGCGGCACATATTTCAGGGAAGAATTTAGTAAGCTCTGAAACCTTTACGTGGTTGAGAGAGCATTTTAAAACGGCTCTTTCTCAGTGTAAACCAGAGGTAGAGGAGTTGTTTTTGAATGGCATAAATCATACTTTTTTACATGGGAGTACCTATTCTCCTGAACGAGCAAAATGGCCTGGTTGGAAGTTTTATGCTTCTGTTAATTTCAATTACAATAATACTATTTGGGAAGATGCTCCTTCACTGTTTTCTTATATAAAGAATTGTCAGGAATTTTTACAGGAGGGAACGGCAGTTAGAGAAACGTTACTGTATTGGCCAATCTATGATATTTGGCAACAACCTTTGAAAGCCGATTTAATGGTGCAATTTCCAATTCATAGTTTAAAAGATTGGCTTTATGGAACTGATTTTTATGATACGGCTACTTCATTAATAGAGAGGGGTTACAGTACAGATTTTATTTCAGATAGTTTTATACAGCAAGCAAAGGTGAAGAATGGAAAAGTAATGGTGCCGGGTGGAGCCTATGATTGTATTATAATTCCGGAGTGTACTTATATGCCATTAAATACGCTTGAGCATTTATTAAATTTAAAGAGAGAAGGGGCACATATCATTTTTAAAGGGATTCCAGAGGGAGTGCCGGGCTATTTAAATTATAAACAACAAAATGAGGAGTTTTTGAATTTAATTAAGAAAATGAAAATTCACACTTCTGAAGATTTGTATAATGCATTAGATATTATAGGTATACACAATGAGAGTCTGATAGCTACCGGATTGAAATATGTGAGTAGAATAGATAAAGACGGAAACAAAATCTATTTTCTAGTGAATCATACAGATCATAAAATAGATACCTATTTATCATTGGATATAGCAGGGAGTGTTATTCAGTTAATAGATCCTCTTACTGGCAGAAATGGTAAAGCTAAAGTTTGGAGTAAAGACGGACATAATAAAGTACGGGTGTCTCTACCGTCTGGAGAAACTGTTTTTGTTGCATCAACAAAGGAAGATATTTCTAGCTGGAACTATTTTGATTCCGTTGAAGATGGATTGGCTTACGATCTAGAAACAAGCTGGCTACTTGATTTTGTGAAAGGTGGACCAACATTACCTTCTAATGCTACAATAGATACCCTTGCTTCTTGGACTATATTAAATGCTGAAGCAGAAGCCTTTTCGGGTACTGTTAGCTATACTGCCACATTTGATAAGCCTGCTGAAGGTATTTCATGGATGTTAGATTTAGGTGATGTTAGAGAAAGTGCAAAGGTTTGGATTAATGGTAGGTACCTAGGTTGTGCATGGGCAAACCCTTATAAGATATACATAGGGGCGCTTAAAGAAAAAGGAAATACCATTAAAATAGATGTAACTAATTTACCCGCTAATCGCTTACGAGCTTTAGAAAAAAGTGGAGAGGAATGGAAAATATTTCATGAGATTAATATGGTGACCAAAGACTATAAAAAGTTTGACGCTACGGTTTGGCAACCTACACCTTCCGGTTTATTAGGCCCTGTAAAATTGATTCCTTTAAAAGTGGAAATAACAAAGTAAAATATCAATTTAAATAAATTAAGAATGAGAAGAGTGCTCTTTATACTAGCTTGTATACTGTTTGCTAATGCAACATATAGTCAGGTAGATGTGGAACAACGTCGTAAAAAAGTATTGACGGATATGATGTTGGCGAATAAATATTTTATGAAAAAATGGCCTGATGTAGGTAGAACTATTATCACCAATAAAGAAAGAGCCAGTAACATTTGGACTAGAGCAGTCTATTATGAGGGATTAATGGAATTGTATAAAATTTATCCATTTGAAGCTTATTATAAGTATGCGTATGACTGGGCCAATTTTCACAATTGGGGATTTAGATATGGTAATACCAATAGAAATGCAGACGACTATTGTGCTGCACAAACTTATATTGAACTGTATAAATTAGAACCTACTCCTGAGAAATTGAAAAATACAAGAGCCATGTTGGGTAAATTTTTATATACACCCGAAAATGATGATTGGTCGTGGATTGATGCCATACAAATGGGGATGCCTGCTATGGCAATGATGGGGGTATTGGAAAATAATCCAGCTTATTTTGAGAAAATGTATGAGATGTATATGTTTACTCGTAACGAGCATGGTACGCATGGATTGTATAATCCTGAGGATGGGTTATGGTGGAGAGATGCAGATTTTGATACTCCATATACTGAACCTAATGGTGAAGACTGTTATTGGAGTAGAGGAAATGGTTGGGTAATTGGTGCTCTTGTACGAGTACTAACTATTATACCTGAAGATGCACCGCATAGAAAGCAATACGAAGAAGATTTAATAGCTATGGCAGAAGCACTTAAGAAAGTGCAACGCAAAGATGGTCTGTGGAACGTTAGTTTGCATGATAAAGACCATTTTGGAGGTAAAGAATTAAGCGGAACGGCGCTTTTTGTTTACGGAATGGCTTATGGGGTAAATAATGGATTATTAGATAGAGAGATTTATGAACCTATAATTTGGAAAGCATGGAATGCAATGGTTACAGATTGTTTACACAAAGATGGATTTCTTGGTTATGTACAATCTACCGGAAAGGAACCTAAAGATGGTCAACCTTTATCGTATGATAAAATTCCTGATTTTGAGGATTATGGATTAGGATGTTTTTTAATGGCAGGAAGTGAAGTGTACCGTTTATAAAGAATATATCACTATATTGTAATGTTAATTATTCAGTTATTTAATTAATTTTTCATTGGGAGGCTTTACAATTTTGTGTAAAGCCTCTCTTTATATAATTAAACTAAAATAACAGTATTACTAACAGCTCCTTGTGCTCCAATTACAAGAGATTGTTCAATATCAGCAGTTTTTGAAGGCCCTGCTATAAAAACGCCGTATCCATGAGCGTTAATTTGGAGAGCTTTATAAGCCTGATGCATCGTAGGAACAATGGTTTTATGGTCTACTATAAATAATGTATGTTCACTAGCAAAAGCAGCAATTCGTTGTTGCATTTGTTTGTCATGAATCCACATACAGCCATTCTCTGCCACTGCTATTTGTGGTTGGGTTACAAAAACATCTATATGATTCGATTTAAAATCTAATATCTCCTTATTTGATGAATTTAAAGGGGTATAAGTGATTGCGTTATCACCGAAATTTTCAGCGATAAATAAAGGAATATAAGTGTCGAAATTTATACTTTGCCCAATCATATTAACCACAGTACTTGCATTGGTAGTAGAAGTATTGATAAAATCATTGACCAATTTTTCAGTATTGATTTCGTGAGCGAATACAGATAAATCAGGTAATTCAATCAATTGTGGTTTATGTTTTTTAATTCTACTTAAAATATGTTCTCTACTACTCATGTTTATTTTTTTTATACCATTCCTTAAAAGATTCTTTCGGAGGAGCTGGTAATTCACGATTTTTCCCCCAAGTATTTAGCTTGTTATAAAGTAAAAAATCAGGTAATAATTTTAAGGATGTACGTGCTAGTTTCCCCATTATATTATACATGGTTGATGAAGCAAGTATATTTGTAGTAACCTTTAAAGGAATAATTTTACTTTTAGGTAATTCGTTGTGTTTATAAATTTCCTGACGCCATTTATACAACTGTTCATGAATGTTTATTTTCACAGGGCATACATCGCTACACGATCCACAAAGTGTAGAAGCAAAAGGTAAATCACTATACTCTTGTAGGTTTCTGTTGGGCTGTAAAATAGCTCCAATTGGACCAGGTATGGTTGCATGATAACTATGTCCACCACTACGACGATAGATTGGACACGTGTTCATACAAGCTCCACAACGAATACATTTTAAGCTATTTCTAAAATCTTCTTTTCCCAATTGTTCACTACGACCATTGTCTACAATAACAATGTGCATTTCTTTACCGGACTCTGGTTTATGATAATGAGATGTATAAATTGTAGAAGGTTGACCTGTGGCACTTCGAGCCAATAATCGTATAAATACGCCTAAATGTTCGGCTTTTGGAAGAAGTTTTTCAAGTCCCATACAATGAATATGTACGGGTGCAGAATGGCACCCCATATCTGCATTACCTTCATTGGTACAAATAACAATACCACCTGTTTCGGCAATAGCAAAATTAACGCCGGTAATAGCAGCGTCTGCCTCAAAAAACTTATGATTTAAATGAGTACGTGCAGCTCTTGTTAAATAAGTAGGATCAGCATTTCCTTTTTCAGTACCTAATTTTGCATGAAATAATTCACCCACTTCTTCCTTTTTAATGTGTATAGCTGGCAGTACAATATGACTAGGTGGTTCGTCCCGTAATTGAATAATACGCTCCCCTAAATCGGTATCAATAATTTCAATTCCTTGGTCTTCTAAAAAATGATTAAGTCCGCATTCTTCAGTTAACATCGATTTACTTTTAACTACTTTTTTTGCGTTATGTTTATTCAGTATAGCGGAAACTATAGAGTTATGTTCATCGTCATTAGCAGCCCAATGTACATGAACTCCATTCTTTTTAGCTTCTTCTTCAAATTGAATAAGATAGTTGTCTAAATTGCTTAGTACATTTTCTTTAATTTGTGAAGCAGTGCTACGGAGTAATTCCCATTCAGGTATTTTAGAAGCACTGATATCACGTTTGTTACGTACATGCCAAAGTGCTCCATCATGCCAGTTGGTACGTTCTTCATTGCTTATAAAATCGCTTGCTTTTTTGGCATGAATACTCATATATGATCTCCGTTTAAAATATTAGCAATATGCATTACTTTTAAGTTGCTTTTTTGGCGGTCTATGATTCCTTTTAAATGCATTAGACATGACATATCTCCTGATGTAATTACTTCTACATTGTTGTTTACATGATCTGCTATTCTGTCTCTGCCCATTTTGGTAGATACCGCTTCTTCAGCAACAGCAAAGGTTCCTCCAAAACCGCAGCATTCATCGGTACGGGTAAGTTCGGTCATTTGGATATCCTTAACCAAACCTAAAACATGTCCCCATTTAGAAGGAATATCCTTCATTAATTCAGAGGGGTTGTCCAGTTGCATCCCTCTTAATCCATGACATCCTTTGTGTAAACCAACACGATATGGAAAACTGACCTCTAGTTTTTCGATATGTAAAATATCATATAAAAACTCTACCAGATCATAAGTATGCGCTCTTAAATGCTTTATTTCTGGTGTTTGTTCCACAACATCATAATGTTTGGTGATATGGTACACACAACTAGGAGAGGGGCCAACTATGTAATCACAACCTTTAAACAATTCGCCCATAGATTGGTATATTTTTTTACCTACTTCTTCCATACCTGTATTAGCCATAGGTTGACCGCAACATGTCTGTTCTTCTGGGTATATAACCTTACAGCCATTTTTTTCTAATAATTCTAAGGTCGCTTTTCCAACTTCTGGAAAAAACTGATCTATATAACAGGGTATAAATAATCCGACAGTATAGTTCATATACTAGATATTTTGTATGTTATGAGGCGACTTTAAAATTAATGGCACCAATTGTTTCATTCTATAATTTTCTTTTAAGAAGGTGCCGTCTATTTCTTTGTTAGAAATTATCATTGCTGCACCTAATGCAGAACCCAAAGGTGATTGCGTACTTAAGACCTTATAACTACTAAAATGATGCGACATTAGTTTCATAAATACATCATTATCTGTAAAGCCGCCATCAATATAAATAGTTCCTATTTTAGAATTACCAATAGCATTTGAAATTGTATGTATTTGTAATTCCATTAACTCTATCATAAGTTGATGATAAGCTTCCTCAAAGGTTTTAAAGCCTTCTAATTTTGTGTTTTCAAGTTTTTTACGTTGTAACCTGATCCCTTCAAACTTGAAATAGATGGATGGTTTTTCTATGAGTTTTAAGTATAAATCCTGATCAAATTTTACAGTTCTATGATAGCCATAATCTTTATTATAATAGTGACCTAGCTTTTCTATTTGGGTACGGTATTCATTCCCCATGAAAAAGCGAGAAGCTTTTACTCTGTTGCCATCTACTCTCATGTAATTAAGACAGTTATTCTCTATGTCTACATCTGTTAAACTTTCTTCATTAAAAGGATTTAATGAAATACTCCAGGTACCAGTAGACAGTAACAGAAAAGGTTTCTTCTTACTTAAGATATAAGGTAATAGGGCAGAAGAGCTATCATGTATACCCACTCCAATTTTTATTTTTTTACCAAAATAGGAAGTATTTATAGAAGCTCCTGTAGGAACTATAGGGGCAAGCTTTCTACTAATCCTTTCTTCATATACCCAATCGTGATAATCGTTTTTATCATAGTTCCATAAATTGGTATGACAACCAATCGAGGTATATTCACTCACTGGTATACTAGTAAACATAAACGACAAGTATTGTGGTAAGTGAAGACTATACTTAATCTTATCAAAGGTTTCAGGATATTTTTTCTTAATCCAATACAATTGCATTCCAGAATTTAACATGCCTGATTGTGGAGAAGCTGTTTCTCTCGCAATTTTTAATTCTCCGCCATACTTTTCATAGAATTCATCAGTGATTTCTTTTTCAATTGTTTTCGTATAATTATAAAGAGGAGTTAAAGCTTTCCCTTCATGATCAATATGAACAAAGCTGGCACCATAGGTTGAAAAATTAATCGCTTTTACTTCATATTTTTCACTTTCGAGTATCTGATGAAACGTCTTTTTCATCCATAGCTCTAACTGTTCTAAGTCTTCAGTTTCGTAACCATCCTCATCAACCGTAAGTGGTAAATTAGTATATTCTCTAAAAATTTCCTGATAGTTTTTATCAAACAAAAAGAACTTTTTATTGGTTTTACCAATATCAAAAACAGCAGTTACTTTCTTTTTACCCATATCGTAAATTTTATAAACCTGTAGCCATTACTTTAGTTCCTCTTTCGGTAATGAGTTGTTTTCTAATTTTAAAGGTTCTATATGCCAAAAGTGGGTCAACAACTGCATTCGATTGTATTCTTGCGGCTTTAATTAATGAGCGTACATCAGTTCTGTAAGCATCTTGTAAAATTTCCTGACACATTACGGTATCATTTTCCAGTTGTGCCACTTCCAACGCGTTTCTATCAACAAGTAATGCTTGTGCATAGGCTATCATAATTGCTTCTAATGATTGAATTAAATCTTCTAATGGATCTTTAATATTATGGCTGGCATCAATCATCCATGCTGGGTATGGGTTATTTTTATTATGCTCCATACCATATACGAGCTCATTGAAAATTAAAAACAGGTTATAAGGTTTTATAGAACCTACGGTTAAATCATCGTCGCCGTATTTACTATCATTAAAATGAAAACCACCTAGTTTTCCTTTTAGCATAAGCGTGGCTACAATTTGTTCAATGTTTGTATTGGGCAAATGATGGCCTAAATCTACTAAGGTATAGGCTCTTTCTCCACATGCATTGGCTAACATAAAAGAGGTTCCCCAGTCTTGTATAGTAGTACTGTAAAAGTTAGGTTCGTAAGGTTTATATTCTATAAAAAGTTTCCAATCATCGGGCATAGCACTATAAATATCTTTTAAACTATCTTCAGTATTCAATAGTGCTTTTTGAAAGTTAATTTGTCCTGGGAAATTTGCTCCATCTGCTAGCCAAACGGTTAAACTTTTAGAGCCTAATTGTTCCCCAATTTTAATAACCTCTTTGTTGTGCTCAATAGCATATTGTCTAGAGGCTTCATTCATACTGTTTAGGGATCCAAATTTGTACGATTCAGTTGCGTCAGTTTGATCTTGAAATGTATTAGAATTCATGGCATCAAAGATGATACCATTATCTAAGGCTATATCTTTAATAGCATTAACATCTTCAGGAATATCCCAGGGGATGTGTAATGACACAGCTCCTGCAGTTTTAGTTAAAGCATGGATGAGACCTATATCTTCTAATTTTTGTTCTAAAGAAGCAGGTTCCCCTCCATATGAGAATCGACCAAAACGTGTTCCTCCGGCTCCTAAAGCCCAACTTGGAATAGCTACTTGAAAATCAGCCAATTTTTGGATAATGGCGTCTACGGATACATTTTTTTTTGAAAATTCAGTACGCAAGAAATCGTTTTCGTTGTTTACTAAATCTTTCTTATTAGAATTAAAATCAGTTAATTGATCTATATTTAGTTTCATCTTTTAGTTAGTTATTGTTAATAGCGAATTTTCTTAAAAATTACATTAATTATTCGAAATATAAAATACTTACTACGTAGTAATTTTATAACTTTTTTTGTGTAAAATATTAATTATTGAATAAAGCAGCAGGGAAGTACATCAGCAACCCCGCTGCATACCAATCCAAAATTTATCTTACAAATGCATTTGCCATTCCCCCGTCTACATTAATGGTATTGCCTGTACTTTTATTAAGTATAGCTACACAAACGTAGACTCCATTAGCAATATCCTCAGGTAAAATAATTTCATTTAATAAGTTTCTTTTAGCGTAATGAGCTGGTAGGTCCTTTACATCAATCCCATATGCTTCTGCTCTTCCTTTAGCCCAAGCACCTTCCCAAATTTTACTACCTACAATTACCCCATCTGGGTTTACTGTGTTTACTCTAATATGGTCTTTTCCAAGTTCAGCAGCCATGAGTCTACTCATATGTTGTTGAGCAGCTTTAGCGGTACCATATGCAATATTATTAGGTCCTGCAACGAGTCCGTTTTTACTTGCAATGTTAACAATATCCCCCCCCATTTTTTGTTTTCTCATAATTTCGATACCTTTTTGCGCTAGCATAAACTGACCTTTTACCAGAACATTTTGTAAAATATCCCAGTCATTATCCGTAGTATCTTCCAAAGGCTTCGAAATTGCGAGTCCTGCGGAGTGTACAATAATATCAACTCCCCCAAATGTGAGACATGCTTTTTTAAAAGCGGATTCAATATGATCTTTAGAAGTAACATCACATACGACTGCTGTAGCATCATCCTTTTGATATGATTTTAATGCTTTTTGTATGCTTTGTTCACTAATATCAGTAATGATTACATTTGCTCCTTGTTCAATAAATTTATCGGCAATAGCTTTACCAATTCCTCCTGTTGCCCCTGTAACCAGCGCGACTTTTCTAGATAAAGGTTTTTCAGCAGGCATACGCTGTAGTTTGGCTTCTTCTAATAGCCAATATTCAATATCAAATGCTTCCTGTCTAGGAAGTGCAGTATACTCAGAAATAGCCTCTGCACCTCTCATAACATTAATGGCATTTATATAGAACTCACTTGCCACTCTTGCTGTTTGTTTGTTTTTCGCAAATGCAAACATCCCTACACCTGGATATATAATAATAACAGGATTAGGGTCTCTTATAGCAGGACTATTGTCATGTTTACAATTTTCATAATAATCTGCATACTCTTGTCTGTATTTTTCAAAAGCTGGATTTAGTTTCTCTAAAACGGCTTTTGAATCCGCTATTTTTTCATCTTTAGAAAGATTAAGAATGAGTGGTTTAATTTTAGTACGCAGGAAATGATCTGGACAAGAGGTACCCATTGGAGCGAGTTTCTCCAAATCGTTACTGTTAATATATTGTAATACGGTATCACTATCTGTAAAGTGACCAATCATGGCCTTTTCAGAAGAAGCGAGACCTCTAAGTAGTGGCATAATTTCTGCTGCTTTTTCACATCTATTTTCTTTGGGTAATGCTTGTATTTTTTGTCCCCCAAAAACGCGTCCGTTTTGTTTAATTTTTTGATTGATATATTCCGACGCCATTTCAATGACTTCAAGACTATTCATATAGCATTGGTAAGAGGTGTCTCCCCATGTAAATAAGCCGTGGCTTCCTAAAACAATTCCTCTAATATCGGGATTCTCCTTGAGGCATTTTTCAAGTTGTAGTCCTAAATCAAATCCTGGACGTTGCCAAGGCACCCATCCCATTGAATCCCCCCATATTTCTTTTGTAATTTGCTTACTGTCTTTAGCTGCAGCAATAGCAATCAGTGCATCTGGATGTAAATGATCAATATGTTTAAATGGTAATAGTCCGTGTAGTGGCGTATCAATAGAAGGTGCTTTACTGTCTAAATCGTAAATACAATGATTGAATAGGCCTACCATACGGTCTTCATCTTGAATCCCTTTATATACGTTTTTGAGATTTCTAAGCCGTTCAGTATAAAGACCTGCAATACCTTTTCTGTTCAGGGTACCAATATCTCCCCCTGAACCTTTGACCCACATTACTTCCACATCTTTATTAGTTAGGGGATCTTTTTCGATGGTTTTACAACTTGTGTTTCCTCCGCCATAGTTAGTAATTCTTAAGTCGGCCCCAAGGATGTTAGACCTATATAGAAACAGAGCCACTTGATCATCTGCCATCGATGCTGCTTTTTGTTCATCCCACAGATAATCTACATATTGAAACGTTTTTTCCATTTTAAATTTAGTGTGTAGCTTTTATTAATTTGTTCTCGAAACGAGAATTGAATCTTCTAAGCTCTTCTTAGAAGTAGTGTACTCAAATATAAATTTTAAGGCTAGCTAGACTATCCTGTAGTGTACTGTGTGTTTTCGATATAAGGGAAGAATATTTACTTTTTACATTCATATTTTTATTATTTGGTTATATTTACTCATAAATAACCAAACTGAGTACTGATTTTTCAAAATTTAGCAATTTCTTATGTCATCTACATTAGACATTATAATTAATGAGGATTCCCGTGTGCCTAAGTATAAGCAGATCGTAGATTCTGTGATAGACGATATCGGAAAGGGAAAATTAAAGATAGGAGAGAAGATACCTTCTATCAATGAATTGAGTGAACATTTATTACTGTCTAGAGATACAGTTGAAAAAGCTTATAAGCGTTTAAAGGAGCAGCAAGTTATTGTATCGGTAAAAGGAAAGGGATACTATACTACCAAAACCGATTTGATTTCTAAAAAAAGCGTTTTCTTTATGATAAATAAGCCTAGTGTTTACAAAATGCTTATTTATAATTCTTTTGTAAATGCTATAGGAGTAAATGGTCATGTTAATTTGTATATCTATCATTGTGAAGAATCTTTGTTTATACGTTCTTTAGAGAAGAATTTAGGAGGATACGATAATTATGTTATTATGCCTCATTTTAGAGATAAAAATCTAAATCATGTTAGTTTTACTGACAGCGTTATAGATATAATAGAACAAATACCAAAAGATAAATTGATTATTCTTGATAATGCAAAACCTGATATAAAAGGGGATTATGGGAGTATATATCAAGATTTTCAACAAGATATCTATGAGGCTTTAAAAGAAGGACTTGAACGTATTAAACGTTACAATAAAATTATATTGGTATATCCTACAAAGTCTGTAAATCCTTATCCAAAAAGAATTTTACATGGATTTAAACAATTTTGTGTAGAGCAAAAGTTTGATTTTGAGGTGTTAGATGAAATATATGACGATATGGATCTTCCAGAAAAAGATTTATACATCACTATTCAAGAAAGAGATTTGGTTAACCTAGTAAGACAAATTAGAAAAGCTGATAATTTGGAACTTGGGAAGAACATTGGTATTATTTCTTACAACGACACTCCTTTAAAAGATTTGTTGGGTATTACTGTTATTAGTACAGATTTTAAAGCTATGGGAGAATCTGCAGCTTATATGGTTATGAAGAATAAAAAAGAACGCGTTAAAAATGTATTTAAGTATATAGAACGAAACTCATTATAGTAAACAAGGGACAGAATAACTGTCCCTTGTTTACTTATAGCTCTTAATGCTTATTCATTTTTAAAATGTAGTACATTCTCATGAATATAAGGCGATTCATTTATGGTATTGGCAGTTACATTTTTTAGATGAATATGTTTTACAGGTAGTTCTTCTTGAGCCAAGATTCTAGAAATGAATTTAACATCTGTAGCAGTAATATTAGATAGGTAAATATCTGATATTGGGGTAAGTCGTTTTTCATATGTTGGGACTAAATCTCTCCACTGGTATAGAACATCAGTTTCAATACCTAGGATACCAGCATCTATATGGCCACTACTTACATTTTGAACATACATATTTTTAACAAAACCACCTCTTCGCTCGTTTGTTTTAATAAAAAGTAAGTGATTTAATTTAGCTCCTTCAACTACGTTACAATTATCAACAAATACATTTTCCACTCCGCCTGAGAGTTCACTTCCTATAGCTACTAATTGGTGTCCGTTTTTAACAGTACAATTTCTAACAATTACATTTTTAGTAGGCATGTTTAATCGCCATGCATCCTGATTCCGTCCAGATTTAATGGCAATTGCATCATCTCCCTGATCAAAAATACAATCTTCAATAAGTACATTTTGACTCATTTCAGGATCTACACCATCATTGTTATGTCCGTGAGCAACTACGTTTACATTTCTGATGGTCACATTTTTAGACATGTACGGATGAATAACCCAAAAAGGACTATTTTTTATTGAAACACCTTCTAATAATATATTTTCACATCGGTTAAACTGAATAAATTGTGGGCGAAGATGTGCAGTATCGTTCACCATTTGTCTTTCCTCTACAGGTATATTTTTAGAAGCCAATGTATATAGTCTTTTTAAACTATTCATATGAGCCGGAGGTCTACTGAACCACATTTTCCAAGTATCCATTTGTGCTGTTAATGTACCATTGCCTGTAATGGCTACATTTTTGCAGTCTTTAGCATAGATAAGAGGAGAGTAGTTATAGCATTCCATTCCTTCCCAGGTAGTATGAACAGAAGGTAAATAATCATTAGGATCAGTAGAAAATTCTAAAACGGCACCCTCTTCAAGATGCAAGTTGATATTACTTTTTAAATGCAATTTTCCGGTTAGCCATTTTCCTTTGGGAATTAATATTGTACCTCCATTTTCAGAAGCAGCCGTTGTTATTGCTTTTTGTAGGGCTTCAGAAGTTTTTTCTTTGTTATTTTCAATAGCACCGAAATCTGTAATCGAATATGTTTTACAAGCACTGAAATCTGGAGATATTATGGAAATTTTGCCAAAAGGTGCTTCAACGGTTTGAGTTTTTAGGGTAATTTCATTTTTATGAGTGGTGTCTTTACAAGAATAAAAGCAAGTAATGACTAACAAAAACACTAGTATAGGGCGTGTCATAAGTAGCAAATTTGAATTTGAAATAAAGCTATCAATATTGTTATTGATTTGTGTCCTGTTGCATCCTGATAAAAAGAACGACACCTTACTCAGTTGTAAAGTGTCGTTACTTAAGTTAATCAATTTAATTATTATTTTTTAATATCCAGGATTTTGGATAGCCTCTTTTTCAGCTGCCGTTAATGCAGTTCCGTTAGCGGTAATAGCATCTAAGAAAGACTGAGGTATTGGTCTTAATAAATGATATTCTTGAATGTTTGAAGCGGCAGAAGGATTATATGCCTGAACGCGCTCTACAAGTGTTTTGGTTCTGGCTAAATCTTCCCATCTATGGAATTCGCCACAAAGTTCTCTAGTACGTTCGTTGAGCACAAAACATAACATTCTTTCATAGTCTCCACCATATCCTAATGTAGCAATGATATCTTCATCTTCTGTTGGAAGGTTGCTAATATCTGTTACCGTTAAACTTGTAGCATCAGTAGTTTCGGCAATATGAGTTGACTCATAGTATGCATTTTCTGTCATAAATGAATTTAAATCAGGATCCTGATTTAAATCAGATACCACATATGCAGCAGCGCCATCAGTATAGGCATTACGTACTTCACCAGTTTTAAAAGCGGCTCTTTCTCTAACAGTATTTATGTACGTTAACGCATTTGAATAAGAACCAGATCCTAGATTAGCAAGACGAATTTCGGCTTCTGCAGCCATTAAATAAGTTTCTCCAGAACGTGCTAAAATCTCATCGCGGAATCCACGCGTATCATTAACCGAAATTCTTGCTCCATCAAAATGTTTCGTTAATGAAGGAAAACGAGGTTCATCTAATAAAGAGTTCCCATCTGTTGCATGAGCTACATATACAGTAGGTATGGTTTTTCCAGTTTCACTATAAACTATTTGATCATTAGTTTTGGTATCGCTGTAGTAGGTGTCGTTTTTATCATTAACTACATACATAATTCCTAAATCCCCATTCTCATAGATACCCGAACCATTGTTAACTCTATGCTTAGTTCTGAAGGTTTTCCAAATTCTTGAGTCATTCACTACATCATAGGCTTCATAAGTAAAATAAGAAGGCGCTAATCTACTATAGGGTCTCATACCAGTTAAATCTCTTTTCATATATGGCATGTCATCGTACCTAGCTGTAAAAATCACATGACTAAAGTTTTTTCCCGATGCAGAAAGATCACCGGTAAATTGAGCAGATAATATAATTTCATCTAAAAATTCATTGGCGCCATCAGGTTCTGTATAATCCCATAGTTCACCAAAATTAGTAGCTAAAGGGTGATTTGCAATAACTTCATCACATAATGTTTTTACCATGTTAAGGTCGTCTTGTTTGGTACTACCGTTCCATGAATCGTTAATTTCACTAGCTCTTGAAAGATATGCTTTAGCTAAGTAGTGAGCCGCTGCATCTTTTGATACTTTTGCTGGGTTACCTGAATTTGGTAGCAAATTGTATGCTTCTGTTAAATCGGCAATTACTTGTGCATATACTTCTTCCGCAGAAGCTCTGCTAAATTCAGTTTCTACTGTAGTAGTTACATTTAGTTTTAGTGGAACACCACCAAATTGTCTAACCAATCTTAGATAGCTAAATCCTCTAAAGAAATACCCTTCACCAAGAGCCGTTTCTTTTACTTCTGTATTGTCAGATTCTATAGCCGTGGCATATTGAATCACTTGGTTGGCGATATGAATGCCTAGATAAAAATAGTCCCATTGTCTTGCTGCACTTACTGTATTAGAGTTTACAGAAGGTACAATAGAAGCCAAACTATTAGAGTAATCATTCCAAGGACGATTGGAATCATCACCGCCAATTACAAATTCATCGGTGCCATAATTTGTTGTAGCAAATTGCATTTCCCCCCTAAAAGGGTAGGCAAGTATTCTGTAATATCCGGCAATTGACAGAGATAAAATACCCTCTTCTGTTTGGTAGTAGTCAGTATTTCTGGAAGTGGTTAGTTCCTCATCCAAAAAGTCTTTGTTGCACGATTGTATAAAGAACAATGCCATAATCACTAGCGATGTCTTTATATATTTTTTTGATAGTGTATTAAATTTCATCATTTTATATGCATTTAATTTCTTTAAAATTCCATATTTAAACCTGCAGTAATACCTCTGTTAAAAGTACTGCTACGTACATCTAAATCAATCCAGTCGATTTTAGAAAAGATCATTCCAGGGTTTTGAGCCTGAACATATAATCTTAAACTTTGAATATTAAGATTGTCTGTAATTGTTTTAGGGAAATTATACCCTAATGAAATGTTTCTTACTTTTAAGAAAGAACCACTTTTATAACCCAATGCAACTGCGTACGGGTCTCCGGTTCCAGCTGTATATATTGGTTTCTGATATTCTGCATTGGTATTGTTCTCTGTATAATAATCAATTTTACGTTGATTAAATCTACCGGTTTGCGATTCTCCACGCGTATTATAAATGTAATCAAATCGACCATACAGAAATACAGATAATTCGAAGTTCTTATAGTTGAAGGTATTTGTGACACCCAAAATGTATTTTGGTAGGGTATTACCAATAATTACACGGTCATTATTTGGATCAATTTGGTTATCACCATTCTGATCAACAGGTTTCGTCATACCGGCAGAGAATGTATGTCCGTTGGCATTATATAAGGCCATTTCATCGGCATCAGATTCTTGCCATAAACCATCATTTTGATAGCCATAAATAACACCTAATTGTTCTCCAATAAACCAATTATTGTTGATATCGTCTTGAGTACCATTAGAAAGCTCTACAATTTCATTTGACTGAACCGAAGCACTAATGGTGGTATCCCATTGAATATCATCGGTTAAGATGTTGGTGGTATTTAAGGTTAGATCGATACCACTACTTTTTGTTTCTCCAACGTTTGCGTATGTATTTGCATAACCAGTAACAGTTGGGATTGTTTTTAAAAGAAGTAAATCTTTTGTTGTAGAGGTATACAAGTCAATACCCCCTGTAACTCTATAATTGAATAAGGAATAATCAATACCAAAGTTAAACTGTGTTGTTTTTTCCCAAGTTAAATCCTGATTAGCCAAGTTGGTATCTGTAGTAGTACCAGCAATTAAGTTAGATCCATTAGGATAAAATAAAGAATTTAATCCTCCTTTAGTGGAATAAGGATCAATAGCAGAGTTACCAGTTGCACCTACACCAACACGTAATTTTAATTGATTTAACCACTCTGTACTTTTAAAGAAATCTTCCTTAGTGATAATCCAACTGGCTGCCATACTAGGGAAGAATGCCCATTTATTGCCTTCAGCTAGCTGTGAGGCACCATCATATCTGCCCGATGTAGTTAAAATATATTTGTCATCAAAGGTATAATTTATACGAGCCATATAAGATAATAATTGCTTTTCAGTTAATCCTGAACCCCATGATGATAGTGTAACATTACTATTAGTTAAAGCATTCCATAACTGATCGGAATAAGGAATATTACTTGCTGCCATGCTACTGTTTTCAGATCTGTATTCTGTTTGGCTTTGTAGTAAAGTAACATCTATAGCATGTTTTCCAACTACTTTGTTATAGAAAATCAGGTTATCGAGCGTATAAGAAAGTGTTTGTCCTTTATACAACGACGCATAATTAGACCCTGATCTTACTACAGAATTTTCATCCAAAAATAAACCATTTCTTGCTACAGAGATATCCGGACCAAAATTAATACGGTATTTTAAACCTTTAAGTACTGGAAATATTTTTCCAAAATCTATTTGAGAATAGAAACTACCAAAGGTTCTTAAATTAATTCGTTCATCTGTTGAATATTTTACTTCATCTATAACTGTTTTCACAGCAACATCTCCACCAGGTAATTCAATTCTGTTACCGTCATCATCGTATGGCACAGCATAAGCAAAAATTGCTCTTGCAGAATTATACAATCCTGTGGTGTTCACTAAACTGTTTCTACCAGAAGTAGATTGACCGTAATCGATTACACCATAACTCGCATTAATAGTACCTCCAAAAGAAAACCAATCTTTAGGCTTAACATCTACACTAACTTTACCGGTATAGCGCTTAAATCGTTGACCAACAATAGTTCCTTTGTTATCTAAATAACCAATAGAACCAAATGCTTTTAATTTTTCAGAACCACCACTAACATTAACAGTATATTGATTAGTAATTCCCGTTTGAGTTACATAGTCTGTCCAATCTGTTGATTTTACTTTAGAACCATCCCAAGTTCCGCCTTCCCATCCTTTTAAGATGTTAGCCCAAGCGTACGGATCAGAGGAACCTAGAAAAATGTCGTAGTCGTTATCTTCGTTAGGGTTATCTCCACGTGGGTATGTATCAGGATCTGCATAATGTTTTGCCCATCTTCTGAAGGTAATATATTCAGAAGCGTTCATCATGTCGGCTCTGTTAACAATTTCCTCAATCGTTGTAGAATAATTTAAATTAATAGTGAATCTACCCGTTTTACCCTTTTTAGTGGTAATAATAACAACACCATTTGCACCTCTAGACCCATAAATAGCGGTAGCAGAAGCATCCTTTAAGATATCGATAGACTCAATATCTGTAGGGTTTAAGTTGTCGATACCTCCAGTGATTAACGGAATTCCGTCTAAAACATAAAGAGGACTATTTGAAGCTGTTAAGGAACGAACACCACGAATGGTAATACTTCCTACAGTACCAGGGCGTTCAGGACTTGTAATGTCAACTCCCGCAGCTTTACCTTGAATAGCTTGAATAGCGTTATTTACTGGTCGTGAGGCAATTTCATCGGCTCCCAAACTAACAATAGAACCGGTTACATCAGACCTTTTTGTTTGTCCATAACCAACTACCACTACTTCTTCAAGTTCTGTACTATTAACACCTAGTGTAACAGACAGTGTAGTTTGGTTAGTGATTAAAATTTCTTGTGTTTCCATACCAATAAATGATATTACAAGTGTTTGACCGCTCTCAACTTCAATTGAGAAATTACCATCAAAATCCGTTTGTGTACCAGTGTTGCCTCCTTTGACCATAATAGTGGCTCCAAGTACAGGAATGTCATCTGTGTCTACTACTGTTCCTGTTACTGTTTTACTCTGAGCAAAAGAGACTACAGGAACTAAAAGAAGAAACAGTATAAGTACCCTCAAAATAGGATGGGTGTTTACGTTTTTCATAAGTTTATAATTTATTGTTGCATTAAATGAATAATCGGCAGTGAAATTAACTTTTCATTCACATATCGCTATCCTGCTCCATCCTGTCATGTAAGTTCCATTTAAAAATAGATTGAAAATAAAGTATTGATTACCATACGTTTTTTGAAGAATCTATACTAACATGAAAGCACAGGATGCTTATTATACGATTTGAAATACCTTTGTAATAGAATCACAAAAAGAGTTTAAAAGTTAGAGTAAAAAATAGGATGGTGTAATAGCTATTATACCGTATACAACTTCCTATGTGTAAAAATTAATTTTGATTCAGTTTAACCTATGTTTTTTTATCCAAAAACAATTACTATTCGAAGTAGGACTTTCATTCCTCTAAAATGTATTTTCTCAATTTTCTTATTTGGAGTGAGCCTTTATTTAGAAGCTCAAAACCATGATTCCACCTTTTCACTTTATAAAAGAAAGACAGTTTGTAACATCGTTTATGATGATAAGGGTAGTTCTTTAGATTCTATTGTGGCCTATTTGTTAGCCGATGATATAAATTTAACAACAGGTGTTCAACCTAATGTACGTATATATAATGGGGAGAAAGCATTAGATACCTGTATTTTAATTGGTAATTTAAATTCTGAATTTATTCAATTTTTTCTAAATGATACATTAGAGAACGATTTTATAAGACAGCGGGAAAGCTATTTTAAGGGTGTAAGAGCTTCTAATTATATTATAGCTGGTACAGATACTCGGGGTACTGCTTATGGTGTGTTTTCATTATCGGAGGAAATAGGAATTAATCCATGGTGTTGGTGGACAGATGTACTTGTTCAGAAACAAGATTCTATCACAATTATTCAACCCGATTATTATTCTAAGGAACCATCTATAACTTATAGAGGCATATTTCTGAATGATGAAGATTGGGGTTTGCAGCCATGGGCCGCCAAAACTTTTGAAAAAGAAACTGGAGATATTGGGCCTAAAACGTATGCAAAAATATTTGAACTTTTATTACGCTTAAAAGCTAATACCATATGGCCTGCCATGCATCCTTCTACAAAAGCTTTTTTTCATTATTCTGATAATCCTAAAATGGCAGAACAATACCATATTCTTATAGGAAGCTCTCATGCAGAGCCCATGTTACGTAATAATGTAGATGAATGGGATAGCTCTTTAGGGAGGTTTGATTATAAGACAAATAAAGAAACCGTTTTTAATTATTGGGAGCAGCGTGTAAAGCAAGCTCAAAATATAGAAGGGATATATACCATGGGAATGCGTGGTATACATGATAGTGGGATGGAAGGAGTTAAAACCATAAAAGAAGGAGCAGAGGTTTTAAATAGTGTTATTAGCGATCAGCGAATGTTATTATCTAAATATCATACCGATACCATTGCTAATATACCCCAGGCTTTTACTGTATATAAAGAAGTATTAAAATTATATGATTACGGAATTGAGCTTCCTGAGGATATAACCATAGTTTGGACAGATGATAATTATGGGTATATAAGAAGGCTAAGCGACCTTGAAGAACAACAACGTGCTGGAGGTGCTGGTGTATATTATCATATCTCTTATTGGGGCAGACCACATGATTATTTATGGTTATCTACAACTCCTCCTTATTTGATAGCAGAAGAAATGCTAAAAGCTTATCAAATGAACGCTCGAAAAATGTGGATATTGAATGTAGGAGATATAAAACCAGCAGCCTATGATATTCAATTGTTTATGGATATGGCTTATAATCCCAAGTCATTTTTTGAAGATGGATATACTAAAGAGCATCAAAGTAATTTTTTCAAAAAGATTTTTGGAGAAAAAATAGGAGATGAGATTACGAAAATAAAGGATACCTATTATCATTTAGCCTATGAAAGAAAACCAGAGTATATGGGTTGGAGCCAAACAGAACCAACAACTCAGGTAAATGCGACTGCTTATAATCCATATAATTTTGGAGATGAAGTACAACACAGATTGGCTGCCTATAACCAGCTAGCTAGTAGGTCAGATAACCTTTTTAAGATTATACCCAATAACTTAAAAGATGCATATTTTCAAATGGTTCACTATTCTGTGAAAGGGGCTATGTTTATGAATCAAAAACAGTTGTATCGTGATTTAGCAGAAAAATACAATAAAGCTGGGAGGTTAGAAGCGTATCATTATAAAAATAAATCTATTGCCTCTTATGACAGTATAGTAGCTTTAACTAACCAATTTAATACTGAAATTTCTAATGGTAAATGGAATGGTATAATGTCTATGTCTCCTAGAAATCTACCAGTATTTCAAAAACCAACAATTGATTTAATAGAAGCCAGCGATTTCGATATTGGAGGATATCAAATAGAAGGAAACCATAATGAAGGAACGATAATGCCAACTTTTTATAAAGGTTTTAATGACTCCTATTATATAGATGTATTTCTCAAAAACGAAGGACAGCTTACTTGGAGTTTGAAACACGTACCTCGATATTTGAAAGTATCTAAAAAAAGTGGCGTACTCAACAGTAATCGTAAAGATTATTCTGAGAGAATTTGGCTTGAAATAGATTGGTCTATCACTAATAAATCAATCTTAAAAAAGGATAGTTTCATTCTAAGATTAGGTGATAGGAAAATACCTATTTCTATTAAAAAATCTGAATATTCAGATGTAGATTGTAAAGAATGTTTTTTTGAGAAAAATGGATTCGCAGTTGCTTATGCTTCATCCTTTAAAGATGCAACTATTGCTAATGGATTAGCTTGGAATGTTTTAGATGGATTGGGATATAGCGGTAAGGTTGTTCAGGCCGGTTCATTTAATAAGTCTCCTTTAGATAGCATTTCCATAGAACAAAATCATCCTAAATTATCGTATACCTTTTATACGGAAACAATAGATACATCAAAAATTATTATTGCGGCATTACCTACTCATCCGTTAACAAAACACCATAAAGTTAGAATAGGGGTACAATGGGATAACACGCCTGTACAAATTGTGAATTTTGAAACATATGGTCGTAGTAATGAATGGAAAGAGAATGTACTAAGAAATCTTGCTATACGAGAAGTTCCGGTGGCTATTAAAGCAAAAGGGAAACACCAATTAAACATATATATGATTGATGAAGGGGTAGCACTAGATTTTATCTATTTAAAAACGTCAAATACAGACACTCCTTATTCTTTATTAGAGGAAACAAATTTTTTTAATAAATAGCTATGATGTTTAGTCAAAATTGACGCTGGTTTAGACAGAGTGATCCTATTAGTTTAGAAGAAATTAAACAAACAGGAGCTACCGAAGTGGTTACTTCGCATCATATATCAATAGGTGGACAACCACTAGTTATGCTGTTTATTATACCATTACATCAAAAAAAGAAAGTTTAGGAACGCTCATAAATGAGTATTGGGTTTCTGAAGATACCAGAAGGTTATTATGAATTGGATAGGTAGTAGACTTAAACTAAAAGATTATTATTTTTATATCAGGATAGGACAGGATAACGCTTATCTTCGTAATAACTAATTTCATAGGGTATTATTAAAATTACCAACATAAATTATGAAAAATAGAATTTTTAAGATTTCTCTATTATATTTTTTATTGATTTCTCTATGTGCATCTGCTCAGGATTTGTTTCCAGATGGAACTAAAATTCCAGATTGGTTTAGAGACTTTAAAATAGTTAATGTAAACACTTTAGGTGAAAAATATAAACTAACTGATTATGGTGTTTTAAATGATAGCACTATAGTACAAACCAATAAAATACAGGCTGTTATAGATGAGGCAGCCAAAAATGGAGGTGGAGTTATTGTGGTTCCGGAAGGAATATTTTTAAGCGGAGCTTTATTTTTTAAGGCTAAGACTCATTTATATTTAGAGAAAGGAGCCGTGCTAAAAGGTTCGGATGATATCAGTGATTTTCCTGTAATAATGACCCGAATAGAAGGTGAGAGTGTAAAGTATTTCCCAGCCTTAGTAAATGCAGATCATGTAAATGGTTTTACGTTAACAGGGGAAGGTACCATAGATGGTAATGGGTTACGCTATTGGAAAGCTTTTTGGTTAAGAAGAGAATTCAACCCTAAATGTACTAACAAAGATGAAATGCGTCCTAGATTGGTCTATATTTCAAATTCAAATGATGTACAAATAAGCAATGTAAAATTGAAAAACTCGCCTTTTTGGACAACTCATTATTATAAATGTAATAGGGTAAAATTATTAAATCTTCATATAACTTCTCCGGACAAACCAGTAAAAGCTCCTAGTACAGATGCCATAGATATTGATGTATGCACCAATGTATTGGTTAAGAATTGTTATATGGCTGTAAATGATGATGCCATTGCTCTAAAAGGAGGCAAAGGGCCCTTTGCGGATACCGATGAGAACAATGGAGAAAATAGAAACATTATTATAGAAGATAATACATATGGTTTTTGTCATAGTGCCTTAACCTGTGGTAGTGAGTCTATACATAATTATAATATTATTTTTAGAAGAGGTAATATTAATACGGCAACACGCATACTTAACTTAAAAATGAGACCTGATACTCCGCAACACTATGAGTACATTTTGATAGAAGATATTACCGGGGAGGTAGTGAAAATTATTGAAGTAAAACCATGGACTCAGTTTTTTAACCTAAAAGGGGAGAAAGGTATAAAAATGTCTTACGCTAATAATATTACATTTAAAGATATTGATATTAAATGTAAGATAGATTTTAATATTAAAGCCTCTGATCAGTTTGAACTTAAAGATTTTTCTTTTATCAATATGAAAATTAATGTAGAGGATAGTTTAATTGAGAACTTGGAGAATATAAAGAATTTAAAAAAGAAGAATATAGAAATAAGCCAGAAACTTTAGTTAAAAATTAAGGGAAACATATTTATTAATAATTCTATTTATCTGAAATGATATATAGGTGTATTATTAAAATGAAATTCCAAGATATAAATGCCTTATATCTTGGAATTTTTTGTACTATTAATTATCTGAATAGATGATACTTTTTAAGTAGTTTTTCTTAGTTATTAATAGTTATTATAGCAGTATAATTTTAAATTTGTTATAAATCTAATGTAATCGATGTATCAATGAAATTCAGACTAACCTTTCTCTTATTAACTATAACGTTTTCAATGTATGCTCAAGAAATCACCTCGTCTAATAAAAGAAATGAGCTTTTACAGGATTTACTTAAAATCTGCGCTCCGGTACTTAATAATTTAGCTGAAGATAATTTAAGGAAAAATATGCCTGTAGAAAAGGCAGATCATCCTTATGGAGGTAGAGAAGAGGTGATACATTTAGAAGCGGTTGGAAGAACTTTAGCGGGAATAGCTCCTTGGTTAGAACTGGGACCTGATAATACATCAGAAGGAAAATTGAGAAAAAAATATAGTACTCTTGCGGTGAAAGGAATAACGAATGCGGTAAACCCTGAGGCTAATGATTATTTAAATTTTTCAGGAGAGGGTCAGCCTCTAGTGGATGCTGCTTTTTTTGCGGAAGCATTGATTAGGGCTCCACATAGTTTGTGGGATAATTTGGATGAGATAACCCAAGCGAGAGTTTTAACCGAATTAAAGAAAACCAGAAAAACGTCACCACCTTATATGAACTGGTTGCTTTTTAGTGCCATGATTGAAGCGGCTATTTTTAAGTTTGGAGGAGAAGCAGATTTGGTACGTATAGAATATGCTTTAATGAAGCACGATGAATGGTACTTAGGTGATGGAGTGTATGGTGACGGACCAAATTTTCATTGGGACTATTATAATAGCTATGTGATACAACCTATGATCTTGGATATTCTCTCTGTATTAAAGCAAGAGGAATTAGCTTTACAAAATTATAGATATAAAGACAAATTTATAACCAACAGTTATGTGTTCTTAGAACGAGCACAACGTTATGCAGAGGTTCAGGAACGTTTGATTGCTCCTGACGGTACGTACCCTCCAATAGGTAGATCACTTGCTTATCGTTTTGGGGTTTTTCAATCGTTATCTCAAATAGCGTTATTAGAGAAACTTCCTGAAACTATAAAACCTGCTCAAGTTAGAGAGGCGCTTTACACAGTTATTACAAATCAATTAAAACCAGCTGATACTTTTGACAATGATGGATGGTTAACCATTGGTTTTTATGGTCATCAAAGGTCTATTGCTGAACCTTATATTACTACAGGAAGTTTGTATTTATGCACTACTGCTTTTTTGGTATTAGGGTTACCTGAAAATGCCCCTTTCTGGAAGGAAAAGGCTGAAGATTGGACGCAAAAAAAGATATGGACAGGAGGGAAGGCAACTATAGATCATGCATATTCACCAAGTCATTAATAAACTTAACAAACTAAAGAATATAGAATGAAAAAACTATTCCTATGCGTAGCATTAATTTCAATAATTTCTTGTAATAATAAACAGGAAAAAAAAGAAGTAAATGATGTGACAGGGTTACAAACAACAATAGACACTACCTTACAATTGGCCAAAGCACAATATGAGTATATGTCTACAGAAGTAACATCTGGCAGATTTCCAAAAACATATCATGAAGATTCAGATACCTTTGAGACAAGTAATTCTGGTTGGTGGTGTAGTGGATTTTATCCAGGAACCATGTTATACATCAACGAGGAATATCCTTCAAGTATACTAAAAGAGGCTATTAAAAGTTCGTTGAATGATCTTAAAAAAGAAGAGTTTAATACGTCTACACATGATCTTGGATTTATGATGTATTGTAGTTTTGGAAATGCACAGCAATTTGAAAAAGAAGCTTCTTATGAGACTATTTTAATGAATAGTGCAAAATCGTTAGCTACACGTTATAACGATACTGTAAAAGCCATTCGTTCCTGGGATAGTGCCCCATGGAATAAGGCTAGTGATGATGATTTAGTGGTAATTATAGATAATATGATGAATTTAGAGTTACTATTTTGGGCTTCTGAACATAGTGGAGATCAGAAGTACTATGATATTGCTGTAAATCATGGGAATATAACAATGGCTCATCATTTTAGACCTGATTATAGTTCATATCATGAAGTGATTTATGATGAACATACCGGTGATGTTAAAGCACAAATTACCAATCAAGGCGCTGCAGATGACTCTTCGTGGGCGCGTGGTCAAGGTTGGGGATTGTATGGTTATACTGTAATGTATAGAGCAACTAAAAACCCTAAGTACTTAGCGCAAGCACAGCACATTGCGGACTATATTTTACATCATCCTAATTTACCGAAAGATAAAATTCCATATTGGGATTTTAATGCACCTAATATACCAAATGCATTGAGAGATTCTTCGGCAGCTTCGTTAATAGCATCTGCTCTAATAGAGTTAAGTAGCTATTCTAATGAAGAAAAGTCTAAGGAATATATGGCTAATGCAACTACTATTTTAACGAATTTGCTAAGCCCTAAGTACCTTGCAAAGGTAGGTGAGAATGGTGGTTTTTTATTAAAGCATGGTGTTGGAAATATGCCTAATCATACAGAGATAAATACACCTTTAACTTATGGAGATTATTATTTGGTAGAAGCGATGATACGCTATAAAAATAAAGTGTAGCATTAATATATTTAAAAAGTCACCGTAACCTGTACACAACTAAAATAGACTTGCGGAAGTTATGTGTACAGGTGTAGGTAACCAAGTTTGAGGAGAAACATACATCTCATTACTTGGGTTAAATGATGTGCTATATCAAATCAAAGTTTTTTAATATAAAAGTCATTAAACAACAGTGTTTCATCTTTTAGATTTTCTTTATCCTTTAAACTACGGTAAATACCCCATTTAGGTCTTAACAATGTAGCATTGGTTTTCCACATTCTAATCTCTTTATTGGTATAGTCTGCAATGATTGAATTGTTTTCCAGATTTTTAATTTCTAATGAATAAGAAGCCTACACTATGAAAAGGAAAAAAATCTTATTTTTTTCATAATAATAATTGAAAAAATTGATTAGCAACAGCTATAAAACGTACTTTAATTATTATTACAATGGTTTTGGTGGTATGAAGATTATTAGAAATGAGAAAAGAATCATTTTAATGAATATCAAAATGATTCTTTTTAACGGATAGATAAATGATGGAATGTAATTATTTTTCGTTAGATGGTTTTCCGATAGTGGCTAGAATACCACCGTCTACGTAGACCACCTGACCGTTTACAAAGTTGCTGGCATCTGATGCAAGGTAAATGGCTGTACCTGCTAAATCTTCCGGATTTCCCCATCGACCTTCTGGTGTTCTATTAATAATGAATTCATTAAACGGATGACCATCTACACGGATAGGTTCTGTTTGTGCAGTAGCAAAATATCCTGGGCCAATACCATTTACTTGAATATTGTGTCTGGCCCATTCTGTTGCTAAGTTTTTGGTCAGCATTTTTAAACCTCCTTTAGCGGCTGCATAGGCACTTACATTGTCTCTTCCTAATTCGCTCATCATAGAGCACATGTTTATAATTTTACCAGATTTTCTTTTAATCATGTCTTTGGCAACATATTTAGACATAATAAAAGGACCTACTAAATCTACATCAATAACTTTTCTGAAATCGTTTACATCCATATCTACAGCCATTTGACGCATAATAATACCAGCATTGTTTACCAGAATGTCTATTTTTCCGTGAGCTGCAAGAATGGTATTTATATTTTCTTCTACTTCTTTTTCACTAGTAACATCAAATAGATAAGGTGTAGCTTTAAAACCTTTACTAGTATATTGTTCTATAGCATTCGCCAGTTTTTCTTCAAAAATATCTGTTATTATTAATTCGGCTCCTGCTTCTGCAAGTCCGTTAGCTATAGCCATTCCCAAACCGTGAGTACCACCGGTAACAATAGCTGTTTTTCCCTTTAAATTAAATAAATTCATATCTGTATTTTATTGTTCGTTAAAAAATAATGTTTGCTATTTGTTTGTCAGATATGCTGTTAACTTTATTCAGAGAACTTACTTTATAAGCATATTTTTAAGGAGGAAGATTTAATTTTTTAAAGAGTATCATATGATTGTTATTTTAAATAAACACTATATTCTTTTAAAGGATGATAGATTGTTTTTCTGAGGTTTAAAATAGGTTAGTTTTTTGCAAATTCATATGATGAATATCAGTAAGATGAGAAGTTTTTAAAAAATAAACCCAAAGAGTATCTAACTCTTTGGGTTTGTAAAAAGGAAAAATGTATTAGTTAATACATATTCTTCCAGGCATTAAATCCACCAGCTAAATTGTAAATATTTTTAAACCCGTTTTGCGCTAGTATTAAAGAAGACAAATAACCTCTCAATCCTTTAGCACAGTATACTAATATCGGTTTATCTTTAGATAGTTCATCTAAACGGTTTCTAAGATCGTCTAAAGGAATGTTGGTAGCTCTTTCTATAGAACCGTTGTTGTGTAGCTCACCAGGGTTTCTAACATCTAATATGGTTAAATCTTTGGTTTCATTAATTAACGTTTTTGCTGCTGTAACATTTACTTCTTCATAGTTTCCTTTATTCCCATTTTCAGCAACATACCCAACCACCACGACAGGGTCTTTCGCTGGAGAGTAAGGAGGAGCATAGGCTAAATCTAAACGGGGTAAATCATGAATAGTAAGCTTGGCATAAATAGCTGTAGAAAGCACATCTACACGTTTGTCAACACCACTTTCACCAATCATTTCAGCACCCAACACCGTTCCTTTTTCAGGATCGTAGTATATTTCTAAAAATATATCTTTAGGGTCAGGATAGAAACCGGGAGTTGTACCAGTAATAATCATAGATGATTTATAAGGGATATTTTTACGATCTAAATCTTTACTACCCAATCCGGTTCTTGCAATGGTGTAGTCAAACAATTTCATTATAGCAGTACCATATCCACCCATAAATGTTTCATTTGCACCGGCGGCATTTGCACCAGCAACACGTCCGGCTTTGTTAGAATGTGTACCCATTGGGAACCATCCGTAATTTCCTGTTAGCATATTAGGGATAGATGCACAATCTCCTGCCGCATAAATGTTAGGAAGTGAAGTTTCCATACGTTCATTTACAATAAGTGCACCATTTGGTAAACTGTTAGCTCCTTTAGATACAAACATTTCGGTATTCGGTTTTACACTAATACTTACCATCATAAAGTCGGTAAAGAATTTTTCACCGTTGCTTAATAGAATTTCCTGAGTAGCCGGATCTACAGCTTTCACCGAAGTTCCTAATTTTAAATCAATTCCGTTTTTTAATAATTCATTGGCTGCCATTTGAGCAAATTTCATGTTCCAATTGGCAAGTACCTGAGTACTCAATTCAATTACGGTCACTTTTTTCCCTGCATGAACAAGATTTTCAGCAGTTTCCAAACCAATTAAACCAGCGCCAACAATAGTAATATGTTCAGAGTTTTCAATAACTCCCCTTTTCATTATTTTGTCAAAATCTTCAATGGTTTTGGCAAAAGCCCAATTCTCAAAATTTTGAACATTTTCAATAGGAGGTAAGAAGGCACTTCCGCCAGTAGCTACAATTAATTTGTCATAACTGTACGATCCATTTCTGGTATACACCAATTGTGCATTAGTATCCACGTCTATTACCGGTTCATTTAAGTGTAGATCAACACCAAATCTTTTTTTAAGTAATTCGGGTTGTACTACCATTAATTTGTCTCTGGTTTTTATCTTACCCGACATAGCGTAGGGGATACCACAGGTAGCGTAACTTATATGTTCGGTTTTTTCAAATAGTATAATTTCAGCGTTTTCATCAGTTCTTCTTGCTTTAGCGGCTGCAGAGGGGCCGGCAGATAGCCCTCCGATAATGATTATTTTAGTACTCATAACAGTTTATAAATTACTACATCATATATTTTAAAACCATTTGTAATATGGCCTATTAATGTATTTTATTAGTTGCATCTAAGGTACTAAATACGTACTGCTGCCATAGTAACAATAGTTACAGTTAATGGTACTTTTTAGCAAAAAAAATGATCTCGTAAGCAATTACGAGATCATTTCATTAACGAATTAGTTAAAAGTATTAAATCTAAACTAGATGACTATTTTTCGTTTTCGGTAACCATTAATTTTTTCATCATGGTTTGTGCACAGATTGGTATAATAGAACCTGGCCCAAATACTTCAAAGATACCTCTATCATATAAGTATTGGTAATCTTGACGTGGAATAACACCTCCGGCAAATACCAAGATGTCTTCTCTTCCAAGTTTTTTAAGTTCTTCTACCAATTTAGGAATTAATGTTTTGTGACCACCTGCTAGTGATGAAGCACCTACGAAATCCACATCATTTTCGGCAGCCTGGCGTGCTACTTCTTCTGGTGTTTGGAATAAGGGACCCATATCTACATCAAATCCCATATCTGCATAAGAAGAAGCAATTACCTTGGCACCACGGTCATGACCATCTTGTCCCATTTTGGCAATCATAACTCTAGGTCTACGACCTACTTCTTCAGCAAATTGATCTGTTAACTGTCTTACTTTTTGGAATTCAACATCGTTACCTGTTTCTTGTGAATACACACCTGAAATTGTTTTAACAATAGCTTTATGTCTACCAAAATGTTTTTCCATGGCGTCAGAAATCTCTCCTAATGAAGCTCTTTCTCTTGCTGCTTTAACGGCTAACTCTAATAAATTACCTTCACCTGTTCTAGCACATTCCGTAAGGGCTTCTAAAGCTGCATTTACGGCTTCATTGTTTCTTTCTGCACGTAGTTTTTGTAAACGTGCTACCTGACTAACTCTAACGGCAGTGTTATCTACCTCTAGTACTTCGATATCAGATTCTTCGTTTATTTTGTATTTGTTAACACCTACTAAAATATCTCTACCAGAGTCAATACGTGCTTGTTTTCTTGCAGAAGCCTCTTCAATACGTAATTTAGGTAAACCTGTTTCAATAGCTTTAGCCATACCACCAAGTTCTTCGATTTCCTGAATGTGTTTCCAGGCTTTATCAATTAACTCATTGGTTAAATATTCTACGTAGTAACTACCAGCCCATGGATCTACCACTTTTGTCATGTTAGTTTCATCTTGCAGATATAACTGGGTATTTCTAGCAATACGAGCAGAGAAGTCTGTTGGTAGTGCAATGGCTTCATCTAATGCGTTGGTGTGTAAACTTTGTGTATGACCACAAGCAGCAGCCATGGCTTCAATACAAGTACGACCAACGTTGTTATAAGGATCTGCTTCGCTTAAACTCCATCCACTGGTTTGTGAGTGAGTTCTTAAAGCCATTGACTTTGGATTTTTAGGATTAAATTGTTTTACAATTTTAGCCCAAAGTACTCTAGCAGCGCGCATTTTAGCAATTTCCATAAAGTGGTTCATACCTACAGCCCAGAAGAAGGATAGACGAGGGGCAAACTCATCAATAGTTAATCCTGCTTCTATACCGGTACGTAAGTATTCAAGTCCGTCTGCTAAAGTATATGCTAACTCAATATCTGCGGTAGCACCTGCTTCTTGCATATGGTAACCAGAGATAGAAATAGAGTTAAACCTTGGCATATTTTTACTGGTGAATTTAAAGATGTCTCCAATAATTTTCATCGAAGGTTTAGGAGGGTAGATATACGTATTTCTAACCATAAACTCTTTTAAGATGTCATTCTGGATGGTACCACTTAATTGGTCCATAGAAACTCCTTGCTCTTCAGCAGCTAAAATATAGAATGCCATTACCGGAATAACAGCCCCGTTCATTGTCATAGATACAGACATCTTATCTAACGGTATATCATCAAATAAAACTTTCATATCTAAGATGGAGTCAATAGCAACCCCTGCTTTCCCTACATCACCTTCAACTCTAGGGTGATCTGAGTCGTATCCACGGTGAGTTGGAAGGTCAAATGCAACAGAAAGTCCTTTTTGACCTGCTGCAAGATTACGTTTGTAAAATGCATTGGATTCTTCAGCAGTTGAGAAACCGGCATATTGACGTATCGTCCATGGACGGCTTGCATACATGGTTGAATATGGTCCTCTTAAGAAAGGAGGTAACCCTGCTGCATATCCAAGATGTGCAGCATTTTCAATATCGCTTTTATTAAACGAGTCTTTTACGGGTATTTGTTCTGCTGTAAGCCATGCATCTTTGTCTTTGGTAGTAGGTTTTTTAGGCCCTTCTTTTACAGCTGATTTATAATTTATGTTGGTGAAATCTGGTCTTTTCATCATTGCAAAGTTTTAGATGTTTAAAAGAGCATTTTCTGATACTCACTTAATGCTTCTATGGCATTAATTTTTACATGTACAAAAGAGTCTACTCCGGCAGTTTGTAATTTTTCAACAATTTCTGCTGGCCAACCGGCTAAAACTAATTTTTTACCGGGCGCTTTTTCTTTAAAGATAGTTGCAAATGTTTCTGCATTTGCTTCATAATCTGGGTCAGATGCACACATTACTATGATATCTCCCTCACTTTCTGCAGCCGAAGTGGCGGCAGCTTCAATATTGTCAAAAAGGAATTCTCCAAGTATATTAAATCCGGCAATGCCGAAGAATTCTGCAGCAAAGGTGGCTCTGGCTTTTCTCATGGCCAAATTACCAAAGCATGCTAAGTATACTTTTGGAATAAATCCTGTTTTTTCAAAATGTTTAACCGTTGTAAGGCGTAATGTATCAAAAGCATTGGTTGCTCTTTGTGGATGTAAAAGAGCAGTATCTTTAGAGACTTTCTCAACTTCTTTCACAGAAATTTTTTCAGTTAGATTTGGATATTTATTAGTTCCTACAAAAACTTTTTTTCTAGAAGTAATATCTTTTTCTTTCTGATTTTTACTCTTATTAATCAGGCCTGTGATAAAGCCTTCTTCAAAAGCTTTTACAAAACCATTTTTAACTTCAACTTCTTTGAACAAAGAAAGTGCATTTTCAGCCAAACTTTCAGTAAGTGTTTCTAGATAGTATGAACCTGCAGCAGGATCTACTACTTTATCGAAGTAGGCTTCCTTTTTTAATAGGTTAGAGATGTTTAAGGCTATTCTATGACTAAAATCGCTTACTTTCTGGTAACTGCTATTGTGTGGCTGAATTAACAAGGCGTCGCAACCACCAAGTAGTGCCGACATAGCTTCCGTTGTGTTTCTTAACATGTTCACATTTGGATCAAAAAGAGATTTTGTCCAAAGTCCGCTTGAAGAAAGAATTTTAACGTTAGTATTTTCTACTCCGTAAGAACTTGCAATAGTTTGATATAACAATCTGATAGCTCTGATTTTACTTATTTCAAAGAAATAGTCACCACCAATAGCCAAATTAAATAATGTATTATTTAATACATCTGCTGCAGAAAGTTCTGATTTTTCAGTAACCTGCGTAATATAATCTACCAATTTGTTGAAAACAAAAGCGATTTCCTGAGTAGCATTAGCACCACTATCTGCAAAGGCATGTGACCTTATGGTTACTCCATAAAATTCTGGTGCTTTTGATGCAACTGCTACTACCTTAGCAAACTCTTTAAAATCTAGAGGAGTACCATTGGTAATAAAATCTTCAATAACGTCTGATTGATAAAAACCTTTAAGAGTATTGAGCCCTACATTTTGAGATAAACAATAATTAAAATAGTTTTCTAAAAATGTAGCGTTTGGTTTTTCAGTTTTAAACGAAATATTTAGTTCGCCTAAATTTAAACCACTTAATAAGGCTTCTAAATTGGTTTGCTCAGGATTTTTAAGTTCAAATAAAATACCTGTAGCATCAAAGTGTAACATTTTATGAGCAAGCTTATTAGCTTCGGTTTCATCTACTACCTCTATTTCTAAATAGCTTGTCCAATTACGTTCTCCTGATTTCTGATACTCAAAAATATCAGAAGCAAGTTCTTTGTTTTCAGTGTCTTCTTGTGTATAAAATGGTTGTACAGAAATTCCTTCATAGGTTTTCCATACAAGTCTTCTGTCAAAATCGGCACCTTTAAGATCTACAATGGCTTTTTGTTTCCATTCTTCTTTACTTACCGGTGGGAAAGTTTTTAATAAATCAAGTTCCTTTTCCATGATTGATTTAAATTAGTATTATAACTCCCTTGTTGTTAATTATAATCAACAACAAGGTTATTAAATGAAACGAAACTATTACCAAAACGTTCGTGGGCTGTACGATCTAGTTCTTCTCTAGCATCTGGGTGAGCAACATCAATTAACGCTTTAGCACGCTGTGCTAGGTTTTTACCTTTAAGTTCAGCTACACCAAACTCAGTAACAACATACTGAACGTGAGCTCTTGTAGTTACTACCCCTGCACCAGTTTTAAGAACAGGTACAATTTTAGAAACTCCTTTTTGAGTAATAGAGGGTAGCGCACAAATAGCTTTACCTCCTTTAGATAATGCAGCACCACGCATAAAGTCCATTTGCCCTCCAACGCCTGAGTACATTCTGGTACCAATACTATCGGCACAAATTTGTCCGGTAATATCTACCTCAATAGCCGAGTTAATAGCAATTGCTTTTGGATTTTGACGAATTACTGCGGTATCGTTTACAAAGGCAATATCCATCATCCAAACTTCTGGGTTATCATCCATGAAATCGTATAATTTACGAGATCCCATAGCAAAACCAGAAACTATTTTGTTTGGTAAAACTGCCTTTTTAGAACCGTTAACAACACCTTTTTCAATTAAAGGTAAAATACCTTCGGAGAACATTTCGGTGTGAATGCCAAGGTCTTTATGGTTTGTTAAACAAGATAATACTGCGTTCGGAATACCTCCAATACCCATTTGTAAAGTAGATCCGTCTTCAATCATATTACCAATGTGATTACCTATAAGTTGTTCCTGATCTGTAGGAGCTCCTGGTACAAGTTCATATAATGGTTCGTCTACTTCAACACAAGCATCAAATGTATCGATATGTAAAATACCATCCCCCATAGTACGAGGTACATGAGGATTAATTTGTGCAATAACTATTTTGGCAGATTCTAAACCACCAATCATTACATCTACAGATACTCCTAAAGAGCAGTATCCGTGTTTATCTGGTGGTGAAACATTAATTAAAGCAACATCAATAGGTAGAATACCACTTCTAAATAAGTGAGGAATATCACTTAAGAAAACGGGGTTGTATTGTGCATATCCTTCCTGAACAGCTTTTCTAATGTTACCTCCCATAAAGAAGCAACTTGTTTTAAAGCTATCAGCATATTGTGGAAGGGTATAGTCAATATATCCTTCGGTATGAATATGAACAATTTCTACATCTCTTAGTTCAGAGGCTCTGCCAACCATTGCTTTAAGTAACGTTTGTGGAGTGGCAGCCGCAGCTTGTACTAGCACACGGTCTCCTGATTTTATTAATTTTACGGCTTCTTCAGCTGTTTTGTAATTTCTCATAATTCTAAGTTTTTTATTATCCTAAAAAGCTTAATAATATACCTGCCGCAACGGCACTACCAATAACACCTGATACGTTTGGTGCCATAGCATGCATAAGCAAGTAGTTGTTTTTATCGTATTTTAATCCTTCTACATGTACAACACGAGCACTATCTGGCACAGCAGATACACCAGCAGCACCAATAAGCGGATTCAGTTTATTTTCTCCCTTCAAGAATAGGTTCATGAATTTAGCAAATAGTAACCCTCCAATAGTTGCAATAACAAAAGAGATAGCTCCTAAACCAAATATTTTCATAGAATCCACTGTTAAGAATACGTCGGCTTGTGTTGAAGCCCCAACGGTAACTCCTAATAAAATAGTAACGATGTCAATAAGTTTGGTTCTTGCAGTTTCTGCTAAACGTTCTGTATGTCCTGATTCTTTAAGAATGTTTCCGAAGAATAGCATCCCTAATAAAGGTAAAGCAGAAGGAGAAATAAAGGTGGTTAATAATAGACCTATGATAGGGAATATCAACTTCTCTTTTTTAGAAACTACTCTAGGTGGTTTCATTTTAATAACTCTTTCTTTTTTGCTAGTTAAGAGTCTCATAATAGGAGGTTGAATTACCGGAACCAATGCCATGTAACTATAGGCTGCAATAGCAATTGGACCAATAAGGTTTTGAGAACCATTTAACCCGTTGGCTAGTTTAGAAGATAGGAAGATAGCTGTAGGACCATCTGCACCCCCAATAATACCAATAGCTCCAGATTCTTGAAGAGAGAACCCTAAAGCAATTGCACCAATAAACGTTAAGAAAACACCTATTTGAGCAGCTGCTCCTAAAAGCATTAATTTTGGATTAGAGAGTAGGGAAGAGAAGTCTGTCATAGCACCAATTCCTAAGAATATCAATGGTGGATATATACCTTTTACTACACCAAAATATAGATAGTTTAATACTGAACCAGTTTCGTAGATACCTATTTGGTTACCCGCTACAAACGGAATATTACCAATAAGGATACCTGTTCCAATAGGTATTAAAAGTAAAGGTTCATAATCATAATTCACAGCCAGAAATATGAAAAACAAACCAACAACTATCATGATTAAATGCGCAAAAGTAATATTGGCAAACCCGGTGTAACTTAGAAAAATTCCAATACCGTCTATAGCCTGTTGTATGAGGGAGCCTTCAGCACCAGTAATTACATTGGTGCTTGCTACCTGAGCGATGGCGAATCCTGTTATAAAAAATAACAAGAAGCCAATCACTAATTTATTGTATGTTCTTTTTTTACTTAATAACATAATCTTAAATTTTTAAATTCGGTCATCATGTACGCTAACGGTTTATTAACCAATTTCTAATAAAGTGTCACCTTGAAGTACACTACCATTAGGTTGTACAAGAACCGATTTAATAACACCTGATGATTCTGCTTGAATGGTGTTTTCCATTTTCATTGCTTCTAAAATTATCAGGTCATCTCCGGTTTTAACAGAATCACCTTCCTTAACACATATTTTAAGGATGGTTCCTGGTAGTGGAGCCGTAATTTTTTGAGCCGATGAAGTGGCTTTTAATTGAGTTACTTTAGGAGCGGGCTTAACCTCTGATCTTACAAGACGTGGAGTTTTAGAAGTTTTTACTTCGTTTTCTAGTTCTACCTCATAGGTAGTACCATTAACTTCCATTTTAATAGTGTTTTTTTCCGCTTCTTTTATATGAACGTTGTATTTATTTCCGTTTATATTTAAATTATATTTTTTCATCTTATTTATTATTAAAGCGATGAGTTACATAAATCTTACTACTCCAAGGGGAGTAATTTTTGGCTACAGAATTAATCGTCACAATGGCATTTTCTTGGTCATGTGCTTCTTCTAAAAATAAATAAACAGCTGTAGATACAGCGGCAATTTGTTCACCAGAAGTATAACTCTCTGTTGTTTCTGTAGTGGAATCAGCGGTTGTCTGAACTTGCTTTTTAGGTTTTTTATCAAATGCTTCGTATACTTTTGGCATTAGTGTAAACAATAAAAACAGTACCAATAGTGCTAGGAAAACGATAAACATTCCTACTAGCAAAATGACAAACCCTTCTTCCATGTTTGCATTTAAAAACATCATAATTTACTAGTTTATAGAGGTATATTTGAGTGTTTTTTAGGAGGATTCACCTCTTTTTTAGTAGCTAAGGATTCTAATGCTCTGATGATTCTAAAACGAGAGTTTCTTGGCTCTATGATATCGTCAATAAATCCGTATTTAGCTGCTAAGTATGGGTTCGCAAATTTTTCAGAATATTCATTTTCTTTTTTCTCTATAAACTCTGCTTTTTCCTGAGGACTTTCAATAGAAGCAAGGGCTTTACCTTCTAATACTTCAATTGCTCCTTTTGCACCCATTACTGCAATTTCTGCTGTTGGCCATGCATAGTTAAGGTCACCTCTTAATTGTTTGCAGCTCATTACATCATGTGCTCCTCCGTAAGATTTACGTAGTGTAATAGTAACTTTTGGTACAGTAGCTTCACCATAAGCATAAAGTAACTTAGCTCCGTGGATAATAATACCACCATATTCTTGTTTACTACCCGGTAAGAAACCTGGAACATCTACAAAGGTTACTAATGGAATATTAAATGCGTCACAAAAACGTACAAAACGGGCAGCTTTACGTGAGGCATCAATATCTAGAACTCCTGCTAAGTATTTTGGTTGGTTAGCTACAACACCAACAGGACGTCCGTTATATCTGGCAAAACCAATAACAATATTCTTGGCATAATTTCTTTGTACTTCTAAGAACTCACCGTAGTCAGTAGTAGCAGAAATAACGTCTATAATATCGTATGGTTTGTTAGGATTTTCTGGTATAATTTCGTTTAATGAATTTTCTAACCTATCAATAGCGTCAGAACATTCAATTACCGGTGGATCTTCTAGGTTATTTTGTGGTAGGTAACTCATTAACTTACGTATTAATAGTAATCCTTCTTCCTCTGTACTGCTAAGGAAGTGAGATACCCCTGATTTAGAAGCGTGAATGTTTGCACCACCAAGGTTTTCGGTAGAAATAACTTCTCCTGTAACTGTTTGTACCACTTTAGGTCCGGTAACAAACATGTAAGAAGTATTTTCAGTCATGGCAATAAAGTCGGTAAGCGCTGGAGAGTATACAGCACCACCAGCACAAGGACCAAAAATGGCTGATATTTGTGGAATAACTCCTGATGCCATAATGTTTCTTTGGAAGATTTCGGCATATCCTGCCAATGATCTTACACCTTCCTGAATACGGGCTCCGCCTGAGTCATTTAACCCAATCACAGGAGCTCCTACTTTCATAGCTTGATCTAGAATTTTACAAACTTTATTCGCAAAGGTTTCAGATAAAGATCCTCCAAATACAGTAAAGTCTTGACTAAATACAAAAACGACTCTACCATCAATGGTACCTCTACCGGTTACAACCCCATCAGAATAATACTTTTGTTTTTCTAAACCAAAAGAGTGTGATCTGTGTGTAACAAACATATCATACTCTTCAAAGCTGTCATCATCAAGCAAATACTCAATACGCTCACGTGCAGTAAGCTTACCTTTGTTGTGCTGGGCATCAATTCTTTTTTGTCCACCACCAAGTCTTGCTTGTTCTCGTTTATCGACGAGTTCTTTAATTTTAATACTTGTAACTGACATATTATGGTGTTTATAATGTTATGTTATATGTTAAATGTTAATTTTTATTCTTTTTTTTCACATAGTTCGGTAAGTACACCATGTGTTGATTTAGGGTGAAGAAATGCTATGTGTAAGCCTTCAGCTCCTTTTCTAGGAGTTTTGTCAATAAGTTGAACATTTTTACTAGCCGCATCAGCTAATTGATTTTCTAAATTATTAACAGCGAATGCGATGTGATGGATACCTTCACCTTTTTTCTCTATATAACGACCAATAGGTCCATCTGGAGAGGTACTTTCTAATAGCTCAATTTTAGTTTGACCGATCATAAAAAAAGCAGTTTTTACTTTTTGATCTGCCACTTCTTCTACAGAGTAGCATTTAAGTCCAAGAACGTTTTCGTAATATGCAGTTGCTTCTTCAATATTTTTAACTGCAATACCGATGTGTTCAATATAATTTAAATCCATAATTAGATATTTTGAAAAATTATTGTAGTTTCGAAAGGAATTTAACCTTAGTGTTTTTTAGTCAATTAATTATTGTTTTTTTTATCTATTCAAATTTTGGTCTAAAAAATCAAAAAAAACCTGTTTAATGTCATGTTTTATTAAGGAATTTTGTCATCATGAAAGTTAAATTCAAGAGCAAAAGGCTCACAATCAAAGAGTATACTGATGGTATACTAGATAAGAATAGAGTAATTTTAAGCCAAGCAATTACCCTTGTGGAAAGTAAATTAACTAAGGATAATGAACTGGCTGAAGAGGTAATAAATACCATTATACCATATGCCGGAAACTCACTAAGAATAGGTATTACAGGAGTTCCGGGAGTAGGGAAGAGTACTTTTATTGAGGCTTTTGGAAAACATTTAACGGCTCTCGGTAAGAAGGTTGCAGTGCTTACTATTGACCCTTCTAGTCAACGCACAAAAGGAAGTATTCTTGGAGATAAAACTCGAATGGAATTACTTGCCAATGATCCAGACGCATATGTTAGGCCTTCTGCAAGTGGCTCTACGCTAGGTGGAATTCATTCAAAAACGCGCGAAACTATTTTGTTATGCGAAGCTGCTGGTTTTGATGTTATTATAATTGAAACAGTTGGAGTAGGGCAGAGTGAAACATCGGTTAAAGGATTGGTAGATTTCTTCTTGTTGTTAATGCTTTATAATGCTGGGGATGAACTGCAAGGTATTAAAAGGGGGATTATGGAAATGGCCGATGCCATAGCCATAAATAAAGTGGATGGTGATAATATGAGAAAGGGACAGTTAGCCAAAAGGCAATATCAAAATGCACTTCATATGTTTCCTCCAAACCCTAATGGTTGGGTACCTACCGTTGTAACTTGTTCTGCTTTAACAAACGATGGTGTGGCTGGTATATGGAAAGTTATTACGGATTACAAGCAACAATTGAAGGAGAATGGTTTCTTTGAAGACAACAGAAAGCAACAGAATCTTAACTGGATGGAAGAAACGATTAAATATCATTTAGAAACAGATTTCTATGAACATCCGGAAGTAAAGGAAGAAATGAAGAATATGAGAGACCTAGTTGTTAATGAAAAAGCCCCTGCTATTACTGTAGCAAAACAGTTGTTAGCATTGTATCATAAAACAGATGCTAATAAATAATAGATTTTAGTATGGTGTTTAGGTTATACTTGGTTTTAAGCACGTTATTTGTATTTTCTTGTCAGACTAAAACAAATAAGCCATATACTACTACATCTAATACATGTAAAGACAGTACTTACACCAGTTGTTATTCAGGGTTACCCAAGCGTTTTTCATCATCTGATAGTTTGGTTATTTCAAATAGAAAACAAGCTCCTTCTTTAGATAATATGATTAAAATTGAAGGAGGAGTTTTTTTAATGGGCGCTTCTGATGCGAAAGGAAGGCCCAATGAATATCCTCGGCATACTGTAAAGATATCCTCTTTTTATATGGATACAACAGAAGTTACCAATGCCCAATTTACCAAATTTGTGGAGGAGACCGGTTATGTAACCACTGCTGAGCGGACAATTGATTGGAAGGTGATAAAAGCACAATTACCTAAGGGTACTCCAAAGCCTGAAGATAGTTTATTACTACCATCATCACTAGTTTTTAAAAGCACTAACGGGCCTGTCTCTTTAAATACTCCTGAAAGGTGGTGGAAATGGACTAACGGAGCCAATTGGAGGCATCCTCAGGGACCTGATAGCTCAATTGAAGGGAAAGAAAATTATCCGGTAGTACAAGTTTCATGGGATGATGCCAATGCTTACGCTAATTGGGCTGGTAAACGATTACCAACTGAGGCAGAGTGGGAGTATGCTGCAAGAGGAAATTTAGAAGATGCCATTTATCCTTGGGGAAATGAGGAACCTTATGATGGTACACCCAAGGCTAATACTTGGGATGGTAAGTTTCCGTATGATAATACTAAATTTGATGGCTACACTACATTAGCTCCTACAGCATATTATACTCCTAATAATTTTGGTTTATATGATATGGCAGGCAACGTGTGGGAATGGTGCTCAGATAATTATAGAAGTGATTATTATTTAACAATAAAAGATAGTTTGCAAATTAATCCGAAAGGACCTCAAATAAGTTTTGATAGTAGACAACGAAATGCAATATTAAAAGTAACACGTGGCGGGTCTTTTATGTGTAATGAGGTTTATTGCTCAGGCTATAGGGTTTCTTCAAGAATGATGTCTTCTTCGGATACTGGATTGGAAAATACTGGTTTTAGATGTGTAGCAAATATCCCTTAAATTTATTTATATTTGATAATATGAGGAGGTTGATAATTGTAATTTTCTAAGTTAAATGGATTATCATTTGAACCTTTAAATCTATATACACTTCCTTCGTAACCTGGCATTTTGGGAATATAGAAGAATGATAATTTTATGTTTTCAAAAACAAAGAAGTCATTACTTATTAGAAAACCTAATCCAAATCTACTGTAGGTTTCATTTTTAAAAAATGGATGAGGCTCAGAACCAATAAATCCTAAATCAATATCTATATAAGGACTCATACGAAATCCTAACCAATTAAAGGGAATATAGGATTGTGTTTTAAAACTAAAAACAAATTTTCTAGTTCCATATACTTGAGGGCTATCAAATCCATAAATCCCATTTTCACCGTTAAGATCTATTCTATCTAAAATAATATTTTTACGTGCTATACCAATAATTGAGTTAAGCTTTGCAAATTGCCTAAAGTGCCAATTACCAATTGAAAAAACAGGCGTAAAATAAGTGCTTTGTAGTCGTACTAATGATTGTCTAGGGTCTCCATTACTATAATAGCTACCATATTCTATGGTACCTGCCAAATAACCGAATTTACTAAAATAATCATTAAAACTAGCGCTTACACCTACATAATAATTACCACTTGTAGAATTTTGTTGATACCCTGAATGGATAAAATAACTATAGCCTAAAGCTACATCTTCAATATCTCCATTTCTAAAAATATATTGGTCTCTAATGTAGTTTACATATCGTATTCCAACCGATCCTAAAAAGAAATTTTGATTAGTGAAAAAGGAAACCGAGTCAATTGTTTTGTCTGGTTTTTCAACAAACTTTTGTGCAGCATAACGAGCTGCAAAAATTAAATTGGTTGGAAGGTGAGTATCGTCATTTTTATAAGCTACAGGTATTGCATATCCACTCCATACATCTATTTCATTTCTTCTCACAGGTTCATAAATAACGGTGTCGTTAGTACTTAAATATAGGTCTTCACGATCATATCTTCTAACAAATCCAATTTTACCTGCCCATCTGGCATATGGAGAATAAAAATTTCGGTCTATTTTATACGTATTTTTATACGTGTTATCAATATCTACATCTCTAGATACTTCTGCATTTATATACGTATTATATACGTTAGGAGCTCTATAACCAATGGTATAGCCTGTTCCTATAATATCATTAAATCCACGTTTATAGGCTAGTGTAACCCGATGTCCTAACCCCATAAAATTGAATTCTCTGAGTCTTAGTTTTCCCTTATCGGCAGATAAATCTCCATCTACTACAATACTCCAGCTATCCAAAGTGTATACATACAAGTCTACCAACTCATTGTTTTCTGATACTAATTGAGGTTTTATAAAGGCTCTTCTTATATAATTTCTTCTACGAAGTAAGCGTTCAGATTCTAAAATTAGTAGAGAATCTAAGGATTCGTTTTCTTTAATTAATAAAAGGTTCTTAATAGTAAACCGTTTAGTCTTGTAATGTATGGCATTACCTATTTTATCAATTTTTTTTTGTGGTACTTTAGTTGAGTCTTTTTCGCTATAGCCAAATGGGTCTAAGGATGTAATAATTATATTTCGAATTTGTTTGCCTTGAAAATCTTTAAAATTTCTATTTAATTGTTGTTCTATAATTTTATTAGTAGTGTTTTTGTACGCTGGGTTTACAGGTTGAAAAATAGCATTGTGAAGTAGATTCGTGAATTTACTTTTACCTGACTCTTCTTGAAGTTTTTTATAGAGTTGGGTGTTTTTTGACTTTATAATACTGTCATGTATAGGTAGTTTTGTTTTTAGTGAATCTTTTTTTTGTGCAAAAAGAGATAAACTAAACAAAAGGATTCCTATAACAATGAAATTTTTCAATATTTATAAAATTTTCTCAGGATTACAAATTGTATCAATAATGATACGTATAAATAAATTTATAGATAAAGCTATGGTTTAATAAACGAATTTTTGATAGAAATCATATTTTAAGCTGAAGTCTTTTTCTACATTTAGTATTAATAAAAAATGTCATTTTATATACTATTTGTCGTTGCAACTTAATGGTTTCTTCAATAAATATATATTAATGGGAAGTTAATTTTAGAAGAGTATTATCTAAAGATTGAAGAATGAAAAAGATAGCTATAATTTATGCCTCTGTAGATGGTCAGACCTTGAAAATTAGTAAAAGAATTTCTGCACAATTAAGAAGTAAGGATTATGTAGTGGATATGACTGAAATTACCAATTGCAACTATAGATTAAGCGATTATGAATTAGTTGTTATTGGTGCTAGTATACGATATGGTAAGCATGCTAAAAAAGTGAATCGCTTTATTATTGAAAATCAATCTTTTTTAAAAACAATAAAAACGGCTTTTTTCTCAGTTAATTTAGTGGCTAGGAAATCAAATAAGAATACATTTGATAGCAATCCTTATGTTCAAAAGTTTATACAGAATATAGGTTGGAAACCTACTATTATTGATGTTTTTGCCGGTAAACTAGATTATGATTCGTATCCCTTTTATGATAAAATGTTGATTAAAATTATTATGAAAATAACAAAGGGTCCAACTAAAACGAATGGACCCCTTGAGTATACTGATTGGAACAGAGTAGATGATTTTATAAAACGCTTGGAAGTTCTATTGGTTGATTCTAGAACTTCAATTCTATCTTATCTATAGGGGAGTAAAGGTAATTTTTTTAATTAATGAAGTGTAATTTCTGTTTCTAGAGTGGTTTCGGAACTTCCTCCTACAAATACTTTAAAATCTCCTGGCTCTATAACAAAATCACCATTGTTATTATAAAATCCAAGCTCTGCTTTGGTTAGTTTTAAAGTAATTTTTTTAGTTTCACCTGCATTAAGTGCAACTAGTTCAAATCCTTTTAATTCTTTTATTGGACGTGTAACAGAAGCAAATAGGTCTCTAATATATAATTGTACTACCTCTTTTCCATAAAATTTGCCTGTATTAGTTAGATCAAACGTTACTTCGATGATGTCATCTGTTTTAAAATTGGTTTTACTAACTTTTAGATTACTATACTTAAAATTGGTGTAGCTTAAACCATGTCCAAAAGGATATAATGGGGTATTGGCTACGTCACTATAATGTGACCAGAATACGTTATTTTCAGAATTTAAAGGACGTCCTGTTTGTTTTTGGTTATAGTAAATAGGAATTTGACCAACATTTCTAGGGAAGGTCATAGGTAACTTTCCGCTTGGATTGTAATCTCCATATAATACCTGAGCCACAGCATTACCAGTCTCTGTACCTAATTGCCAAGCTTCTACTATAGTTGGTATATGTTCACTAGCCCAATTAATGGTTAATGGTCTTCCGTTGGTAAGTACCAAAACTATATTTTTATTCACTCCATAAACGGCTTCTAAAAGCTCTTGTTGTACCCCTGGTAAGCCAAGTTCTGTTCTACTTCTAGCTTCTCCAGTTTGGAAACCGTGCTCCCCTAAAACCATAATAACTATATCGGCATCTTTAGCAGTCAAAATAGCTTCTTTAAAATCAGATGTATCAGTAGTGTTAATTGTTAGTTCTTCTGTAAAAGCAGTTTCCCCTATCGTTACATCGGCACCTTTTTTATAGAGCAGTTGGTTACCTGTGTATTTTTGTAATCCTTCTAAAATAGAAACTCCTGAATGATCGTCAGATGCAATTCTCCAGCTACCTAGAATACTATTGTTGTCATCTGCTAAACCACCAATAACAGCTATTTTTTTTCCTTCTTTAGGAAGTGGTAAAAGCTGGTTTTCGTTCTTCAGTAATACAATTGATTTTTTAGCCATGTCTAAAACAGCTGCTCTGTTTTCATCGCTACCAATAACTGTTTTTTCTAACTCTTCATTACAATATTTATAAGGATCGTCAAATAATCCGAGTTCGTACTTTACAGTTAGAATTCTTCTCACTGCATCGTCAATTAACCTCTCATCTACTTTCCCTTCTTTTACAAGTTTAACCAATTCATCTACATAGGCATATGATTCCATGTCCATATCGCAACCAGCTTCTACCGCTAGTTCCGCAGCTTGATTCAAATCTTTTGCATGTCCCCAACTAATCATTTCTTTAATGGAAGCCCAGTCAGAAATGACAAATCCATTAAATCCCCATTTTTCTTTTAAAATGTCTCGTTGTAAAAATTTATTACCTGTAGCAGGTATACCATCTAACTCATTAAATGAATTCATTAAAGTTTTAACATCGGCATCTACCGCAGCTTTAAAAGGAGGAAGTACTACATTGTAAAGTGTACTACGATCTATAGATACGGTATTATACTCTTTACCAGATTCTGAAAAACCGTATCCGGCAAAGTGTTTAGCACAAGCCGCTATGGTATTCACTTTTGATAAATCGTCACCTTGAAAACCATTTACTCTAGCAGTGGCAATTTTACTACCTAAATAGGCATCTTCACCAGCACCTTCCATTACACGTCCCCATCTTGGGTCACGTGATACATCTACATTAGGACCAAAGGTCCAGTTAATACCAGAAGCAGCTGCCTCAGAAGCGGCAACACTAGCTGATTTTTCAATAGCGTCTAAATCCCAACTAGCAGCTTCTGCAAGAGGAATAGGACTAAGTGTTTTATAACCGTGAATTACATCAAAACCAATAATTAAGGGAATACCAAGACGTGTATCTTCAACGGCAATTTTTTGTACACTACGAACCTGATCTACACCACGAACGGTTAGCATAGAACCAACCAATCCTTTTTTAATATCTTCGTATTTCTTTTCAGCGTTACCACCTTTAGGAGAGGGTCCTGTAACATCCCAGAAACCATTATATTGATTCATCTGACCAATTTTTTCTTCTAGGGTCATAATATTTAGTAGCGAATCTACTTTTCCTGCTATTGATTTTTTAATGCCTTTATTCATTTTTTGTTTCTGTTGTGCCTTACAATTTATTGTAGTTAATATAAAAATGGTTATAAAAAAAGAGAAAAATTTGCTCATATTTATTTTATTGTGCTAAAAAAGATGAAGCCGGTAATTTAGCGCTATTAAATAAATTAGATTGTATGGTATTTCCCCATGCAAATCTAACGTTTACCGGATGTTTTACTTGTTTTGATTTTACGTAAATAGTATTATTCTTTATGGTTGCTTTTGCAGTATAAAAAATTCCATCTTTTCCTGCTATTTCAAATAAGTTCTCTTTGTTAGAAAAATAAAGTCCATCATTATTTGAAAAGTGAACTAATAATTTGTTTTTTTCTACCTCGAAATCTTTAAATACAGGTCCAGATATGATACCATTATACGTTTTATAGGTGTCTTTAAGCGCAATATTTGCTAAACGATTTCCAACTGATTTTTTGTTTTTAGGATGAATATCATCGGTTGAGGAGATATCACTTATAACTACCATAGCCGTATTTGTCACTGTGTTTGCTACTTTGCGTTGCGCATCTCTTATTTTAGCACTTGCATCGGTACTCCCTTCATAATTATAGGGAGCAATTTGAACAAAGTAAAAGGGTAAGGTTTCTGATTTCCACAAAGCTCTCCAAGAATTAATAAGTGATGTTAAGATATGGTCATAATGGTTAGAACCAACATTGGCTTCTCCTTGATACCATAGAAAACCAGCTACATTATAATTTGTTAATGGAGCTACCATTGCATTAAATGATTTCCCAGGCTTTATAGGGCCCCATTGAGTAGGTTCTAAACGATTGGCCTCAGAAGTTAGTAACGTATCCTGCTCTATAACCTTTGATGGCATCCATATTTCGGCTGGTGTACCTCCCCAGGCAGAAACAATAACCCCTACTGGAACATTTAGTTTCTCTTGTAATTTTCGTGCAAAATAATAAGCAACTGCACTGTTATTTTTCATTACATCAGGGGTACAAGCATTCCATTTTGCTGGAACGATATTTTGTGGTGTATCTGCTGTAATTTTTGGAACTTTAAAGAACCTAATTTCAGGGAAATTTGCTTTTGCTACTTCACTATCTCCATTTTCTATTCCCCATGCAGCCGACATATCCATATTAGATTGACCCGAACAAAACCATACTTCTCCTATATATACATCGGTTATAGTAACTTCATTGTATCCTTTAAAGGTAATAGTATAGGGACCACCTGCTTTAGGGGTAGGAATGTTAATTTTCCATGTAGCTAAATTGCTACCAGTAACTTTAAAAGTTTCAGTAGTCCATGATGGAGCTATAGTTATTTCTTCACTAGGCTCTGACCACCCCCAAAATGTGGTTTCCGTTTTTTGTTGTAAAACCATATGATCTGAAAAAACAGAAGGAAGTGTAACACTAGCCTTTACAGATAATAAAGGGGCTACTATAAGCAGTAGAACAGATAATTTTTTGAACATTTTTCTGGTATTTTTATTTTTCGGATAAGATTTTCTTAAACGAAGGAAGTAATTGATTAGCCATTTGTTGATGTTCCTCTATGGCTGGGTGAAAAGAACATCCTTTTGGGGTAATACCATGCATAAGTACTATATAAATTTTTCTATCTTCCTTTTCAAAGTGATTTTTCACTTCTGTTAAGCAGGATACTAATACATCATTTTTTTCTCCAGATACCATTGGACTATTTAATAGTACAATTTTGCTGGTAGGATTGTGCTCATATAACTTAGTAACCAATGTAATGTAATTGGCAATGTATTTTTTCTCATTAAACGGAAGTCTTTCTTTTATTCCATCTCCATCGGATAAGTCATTTGTTCCGAGACAAATACTTATCAAGTCTGGGTTGAAACTGTAATCATATGGTTTTTTCTTTTCCAAGTTAAGGTATAAGTTATCATACACTTGAAGCATAATGGGCTCTTCAATATTCTCATCATTCCAGTTTCTGTAGATACCAATACCAGAAACAGAACTTAATAGATATTTGGCATTAAGTGCTCTAGAAAGGGTAGAACCATAGGCGAAATAAGCGTTATGCTGGTCATACCAATTTTCAGTATCACAAGGAATTTCTCTAGTATCAGCATCCATTCCGCAGGTTATGGAGTTTCCAATAAATTCTATTTTGTAATCATATTTTTTAGATTTTACAGGTAGTAATTTTTTAGCATCTACACCTGTAAAATAGACATCACCTATAGAAGCTTCAGTAGCTTTATAGATAGTAATTTTAGATTTCTTACGCTTTAACTTTAAAGCTATTTCATTGTCTTGTTCAGCTAGTATTTTATAACGTTTAGGATTTTCTTCATTAACTGTAATCACAACAAAGTTATAAGGAGTAGTACCATCTGTAGTAAGATGTAAAGTGATAGAGTTATCTTTCACTTTAAACGTTGTAGAAGAAGCAGATCCTATAAGGGCTACAGCATCATTTTCTAAGTTGATACGACCGTTATAAGTAAAAAAAGTATCATTGGTTGGTTTATGAATTTTGGTCTGTGCTGTAAGTATGTTTACATGAAATAAAGTCACAAGTATTAAGTATATAAGTCCCTTTAATGGTTTCATTTTATGTTTAAATTATATAATATCTACAAATTTACTTATATGCTAATTTATATTGTTGATTTAAAATGCCATTTAATAATATGAAAATGTCAAAAATAAAACATTAATTCTGAGATTAACACTTTTATTTTTACTAGTGTTAATTTTAGGTTATTTCACGTTTTATTAACTTTTTGAATTGATTTTAAACGAATAAAATGTGGAAAAAAATAAGGAAAAAGTGAAATGAAGAGAAAATAGAATTAATAAATGACAAAATAATACTACTCATTAGGAGGGATTAACAATAATTTTGATATTGACAAAAAACAACATGATATATTTCAATAATCTATTTTTTTATGTTGAAAATTAAGTTATTAACAAACAATTATGTAAACCGTATAGTATAATGATGAAGATTATTTTAGAAAGGAAGAATATAAGTTGGAAATACCTTTTATTATATTCTTTTTTTATTCTTTCTAGTACAACCGCATTTTCACAAACAACAGTAGAAGGTGTGGTAAAAGATGAAGCAAATGTTACCCTACCGGGTGTGACAGTGTTAGAAAAAGGTACAAATAATGGAATTACTACTGATTTTGATGGAAATTATTCTATTACTGTAAAAAAGGGAGCCACCTTAGTTTTTAGTTTTATAGGTTTTACTTCTCAAGAAGTAGTGGTTGGAGAGCAAACAAAGATAGATGTAACATTAAAGCCAAATGTTGAAAATCTTGATGAAGTAGTTGTTATTGGGTATGGTTCTCAGAAACGAGAACAAGTTAATAGTGCTGTTGCGGTGGTAGATTTAGAAAATACTAAAGAGCAACCAAAAGTTACTGTAGATCAAATGCTTCAAGGACAGGCTGCTGGGGTGTCTGTAACATCTGATTCAGGGAAACCTGGTGCCGCAGTATCTGTTAGAATACGTGGAGCAACTTCCTTAACAGGTAGTAATGAACCTTTATATGTTATAGATGGTATCCCAATTTCTGGAGATGCTCGTAATTCGGCAACAAGTGGGCGTCCCATTGCTGGCTCTGATTTTACTAGTGAGGGAAATACTACTGTAAACCCTTTGGCGGCTTTAAATCCGAATGATATCGAAAGCGTTGTAGTTTTGAAAGACGCTTCTGCAACCGCAATTTATGGTTCTCGTGGAGCAAATGGTGTTGTTATTGTAACAACAAAATCTGGTAAAAAAGGGTCTGGTAAAATTACTTATGATTCTTATTTAACTTTTCAAACACAAAGTAAACTGTTAGATGTAATGAATTTAAGCCAGTATGCGTCTCAACAGAATGCTTTAGCAGAAATATATGGGCTAGAGCCTAGAGTTGAATTTACTTATCCTGAACTTTTAGGAGCGGGAACAAATTGGCAAGAGGAGCTTTTTAGAACAGGGGTTACTCAAAATCACCAAATTTCTTTGTCAGGAAGAAAAGAAATGTTTTCGTATTATCTTTCAGGGAGTTATTTAAAACAAGAGGGAACTTTAATTGGTTCTGGATTAAAACGCTATACTTTTAAAACGAACCTAGATAGTAGAGTAAAAGATTGGCTTAGAATAGGGACTAATTTATCTGTTGCTATTACAAATGAAGATTTAGTTTTTGGATCTAGTAGTAATGGAATTATTAATTATTCCATATTATCTGCACCAGATTTAGCAGCTTATGCTGGTGATGGTGATTTCCAGGCTCAAGAAGAAAATAATTTAGGAATTAACTTTAATAATCCGTTAGCGATGGCGTTGGCGGTAGATACTGAGTTAGTAAGAAAGAACTTTTTTGGTAATACATACTTAGAAGCTGACATTATTAAAGGTCTAAAATATAGATTTGAATTTGGAGGTAATACTGAATTTAGTGAGTTTGATAAATATACACCAGAAGCTGAGTATTTAAGTACAGAAGAAGCGGTATATAATGTTAGAAGACAAAGCTGGTATAGCTGGAATTTAAAGAATTTGATCACCTTTGATAAAAAAATTGATAAGCATAGTTTTACTTTATTATTAGGACATGAAGCGTCAGAATCTGCATGGCAAGGAGTAATTTCTCAAGGGAATGGTTTTGTAAGCGATCAAATACATGCATTAGATGTAGCTGATGAAACTACAGCTAATGATTATAAGGGGAGTTCTTCGTTAGTATCATTTTTTGGGCGTTTAATTTATGATTTCAATAACAAGTACAGCCTTACTGCAACTTATAGAGCTGATGGTTCTTCAAAATTTTCAAAAGAAAATAGATGGGGGTACTTTCCTGGTATTTCAGGTTCTTGGAGAATTTCCAATGAATCTTTTATGAGTGATGTTAAATTGGTTAGTGACCTTAAGTTAAGAGTAGGGTATGGGCAAACAGGGAATCAGAATATTGGTGGGTATGCATATGGTTCTTCATTGTATTCTTTTACCACTGATACAGGTGTAGGATTTTTAGTTTCTAATTTAGGGAATGCTGATCTAAAATGGGAGTCAATGAACCAAACTAATATAGGCTTGGATATGGCATTTTTGAATAATAAATTAAAACTAACTGTTGAATGGTATAACAAAGTATCAAAAGATTTCTTGTATACAATTCCATTACCTGAATATTTGACTGGTAATAACAACTGGGAAGGAGGTTTGGGTAACCCTACTGTAAATGTTGGAGAAATGAAAAATACAGGATGGGATTTATCTTTAAACTATGGTGCATCGACAGAAGATTTTTCGTGGAATTCTACATTGATATTTTCTACGTATAAAAATGAATTGACCGAAATGAATGAAGATTTGAATTTAATTCAAACTGTTGGAGATATCAATTATAATGATATTACGGTTACAAATTCAGTAGTAGGCCAAGCAATTGGTCAGTTTTACGGATTAAAAGCGGATGGCCTTTTAAGAAGCCAGGAAGAAGTTACAAATGCAGGTACTTATTTCGGGGAAACGCCAGAAATCGGAGATGTTAAATATGAAGATGTTAATGGTGATGGTATTGTTAATGAAGAAGATTACACGTACATTGGAAATCCGCACCCTAAGTTTACGTATGGTTTTACTAACAATTTTTCTTATAAAGGTTTTACGTTATCAGTATTTCTTCAAGGATCTTATGGGAATGATATACTTAACTTAACAAGAAAGTATGGTACACGAAATTCAAATCTTTATATTAATCAGCTTTCTGAAGCACAGGATTTTTGGTCTGAAGATAATACAGATGCTTCATTACCAAGACCACAATTAGAAGATCATAATAACAATAGAATATCTTCTAGATTTGTTGAGGATGGTTCTTATTTAAGAATACAGAATGTAACCTTAGGATATAATTTCCCATCAGATTTAATCTCAAAATTCAAAATGACAAGATTGAGAATATACGGTGGGGTGCAGAATTTATATACGTTTACGGATTATAAAGGATATGACCCTGAGGTAGGATCTATTAATCAGAACGCGTTGTTAATGGGAATAGATAACGGACGTTATCCTTCACCTAGAACGTATACTATGGGATTAAATATAGAATTTTAATAAATTAAAAGATGAAATTATTCAATTATACAATCAATAAATTTAGTTTAGCATTTTTGCTCTTACTATTTGTATCTTCTTGTAGTGAAGATTTTTTAGAGCGTCCACCAGAAGATAGTTACTCAGATGACGATTTCTATTATACAGATGAGCAGGTTGAATCGAGAATTACACCGTTGTATTTTAAACCTTGGTGGGGAATGTTTAATACTCCTTATTGGGTTATGACGGAAATTGCATCGGGTGATATGTTCAATTATACTCATACTTCATTTGTTCAATTCACAGTTACTTCATCCAATTCAAATTTAGAGGCTACTTGGGGAAGTTTATATTCTGTAGTTGCTCAGTCAAATGAAATTATCAATAATCTGGATTCAAAAGTTGATGCAGGTGTTAGTCAAGATGTTATTAACAGTGTGAAAGGGGAAGCCTATTTTCTAAGAGCTGTTGCTTATTTTTATTTAGTAAGATTTTGGAAAGAAGTTCCTATTATCGAAAATGCATATGATTATATTTATGCTCCACAGGTTCATAAAAATTTTGAAGAAGACATTTATACGTTTATTGAGTCTGATTTAGAAATGGCTATAAGTCTTTTGCCTGAAAAAACTAGAGGTGCTGATTTTGACAATAATGCAAGAGTTTCTGTAGGAAGCGCTAAAGCTATGTTGGCTAAAGTTTATTTAACAGAAGAGAAATATACTGAAGCAAAAACGTTAGCAGGAGAAGTAATTAGTTCTGGTGAATTTAAATTATTAGATAATTATGCAGATTTGTTTTTGACTAGTAATGACAATAATCAAGAATCTATTTTTTCATTACAATGGTGTATATCTACAGATTATGGTAGTGGTAACCAAAGTAACATTGTTAATTCTGCTGCTGGCTATGGCTTAAGCAATATTGGAGATTGGAATGTTTTTGGCCCTTCACAGGATATCTTAGATATCTATCCTACAGGAGATGAAAGAGAAATAGAAAATATGATGATTCCAGGATATACTTATGAAAATTTATATACATCTGATGGAGATCAATTTACTGTTCCAGATGATATTTCTGCGGCAACTTCTGGTTCTGCTATTAAAAAATATGTTGTAGGTGGTCAAGATGAATATGATAACTGGGGTATGACTTCTAATAACACATATATTATGCGATACGCAGATTTGTTGTTGATTTATTCAGAGGCTTCAATGGCTGGTTCTGGTAGTACTACAGATGCTATTGCATTGTCATATTTTAATCAGGTTAGGGAACGTGCTGGTCTTGTAGATCTTCCAAATTTAACAAATGAAATACTTCTTCAAGAGAGAAGGAGAGAATTTGCTTTTGAAGGAGAATATTGGTTTGATTTACAGAGATTGTTATCAGAAAGTGATTTGTTAACATTATTAAGTAATCAGAACAGAGGAGATATGAATTATCCGCAATATTATACTGCATCTGCTGAAGATTTGGTGTATCCAATACCAGCTAATGAATCAGCATCTAATCCTTTATTATTAGAAGATGCGGTAGCTTATGATTTTACAAATTAATCTAATCTTGTTTTGTAGATTTAAAATCAAATAGAAATGAAAAAAATGAAATCTTTTAATATTCTAATAAAGTTTAGTCTTGTATGCATTATTGCATGTATGGCTACTATTATTACTTCATGTAATAATGACGATGATGATTTTACTAATCCTGAGATTAATAGTATTAGTTTAGCTTCCAATGATTCTGCAGTAGTTAGTGGATACAAACAAAATATGTACATTGTACGAGGTAAAGGATTTTCTGGAGTACAGAATATTTATTTTAATGATGTAGATACTTATTTTAATCCTACTTATGTAACTGATGAAGTTATTTTTGTAACTATAGATGAAAGTACACCATACGATTATTCTCCAGAATCAATACGTATTATAACCAATGGAGGAGAAGCTGAATATAGTTTTGATGTTTTACAGCCTTCTCCAACTATTACATCATTTACACCTAACGTAGGGTCTGCTGGTGTAGAGGTTACTATTTTTGGGGAAGTTTTTAATAATTTAGAGAGTGTCTATTTTGGAGATGCAGAAGCTACCATTGTTTCCTTTAGTGATACGGAAATTGTAGTAAATGCGCCAGATATTGTTGATCCAGTACAAATTACAGTAACAACATCTGCAGGATCTGTCGTTTCTGAAGATTTCTTTGGGGGACTTTCATATTATATTTATGATGATGCATTAAATAGCGACTGGTGGAGCGGTGGCTGGGGCGAAACAAATGATTTCGCTAATACTGAACATGTAAATGGAGGTTCATATGCTCTTAAAACTCAAATTAATGGTTGGAGCGCATTTCAAGTAGGAAATGGAGGAGCTTCAATTGACGCTTCTGATTATTCGGTATTACAATTTGATGTATATGCAGAATCTGACGGAAATATATTAGTTTCAATGAATTATGATTATTCAACAAATGTTCAAGTGATGTCGTTAACAGCTGGGCAATGGTATACTTTGACATTTAGTTTAGCTGATTTTAATGTATCTGATATTCAGGCATTTGCTATACAGGAATTCAGTGGTAGTGGAAACACATTATATATAGATAATTTAGGTTTCCTATAAAATTGTACACAAAATTAATTTATATACACGTAAAAACATCTATTTAAGTAATAGATGTTTTTTGCTTAAAATTTAACAATGAAAAAAGTATTAGTACTCGTTTTTTTATGTATGTCTGTAATAATGCAGGCTCAGAAATTTGATAATTTGGCATTAACCCCTCCTATGGGTTGGAATAGCTGGAACACCTTTGAAACTGATATAAATGAAGAATTAGTTAAAGGTGTTGCGGATAAATTTGTAGAATTAGGCCTTAAAGATGCTGGTTATGAATATATCGTTCTTGATGATGGATGGATGACTAAGGAGCGAGATGAGAATGGAGATTTAGTAGCTGATCCTGAAAAGTTTCCTAGTGGAATGAAAGCATTGGTAGATTATGTGCACTCTAAAGGATTAAAGTTTGGTTTGTATAATTGTGCTGGTGGTAAAACTTGTGCTGGTTATCCGGGAAGTAGAGGACACCAATATCAAGATGCTCGTTTGTATGCTTCTTGGGGGGTAGACTTTTTAAAATATGACTGGTGTGATACTGACGAATTAAATGCTAATGAGTCGTATTTAACCATGCGTGATGCCCTTTATACAGCAGGTAGACCTGTATTATTCAGTATATGTGAATGGGGTGATAATGATCCTTGGAAATGGGCTAAAGATGTTGGACATATGTGGAGAATTACCGGAGATATCATTAATTGTTGGGATTGTGAAGTGGGACATGGTTCTTGGTCTTCTTCTGGTATTTGGAAAATTATTGAAATGCGTAAGAATGAGAAAATTCGTGAAGTAGCCGGGCCTGGTCATTGGAACGATTATGATATGATGGAGGTAGGTAATGGAATGACAGATGCAGAAGATAGAAGTCATTTTGCTATGTGGAGTATGTTAACATCTCCGTTAATGATGGGTAATGATGTAAGAACGATGTCTAAGGAAACCTTAAAAACGCTTACTAATAAAGAAGTAATTGCTGTAAACAAAGATGCGTTAGGAATTCCTGCATTTCGTTTTACTAATGAAAACAATATAGAAATTTGGGCAAAACCGTTAGCGAATAATGGTTGGGCTATTGCATATGTAAATAAGAACGATACTCCTGTAGAAATAGATTTTGATTGGAATAAACATCCTATTGGTGACGATGTAAGCCAGCACTTTATGGAAGTCTCTAAAAATACTTTTAAAATTAGAGATTTATTTGCTCATAAAAATTTGGGTACAACTAAAAAGAATATGAAAGCAACTATTGGTGTTCATGATGTATTAATGGTTACGTTAACTAAAGAATAATTAGCAATGAATAAAATGAAATTAGTGATAAATGTACTTACCGTTTTCTTTAGCCTTACTGTGTTGGCTCAAACCAAAATAGATCGTATTAAAGTTAAAGGAAACGAGTTTGTAAATGAATCGGGCAAAGTTGTTGTTTTTAGAGGGCTTAACACCAGTGATCCTGATAAATTGAAAACTGATGGTGTTTGGGGTGAAGACTATTTTAAAGAAATAAGTAATTGGGGAGCAACAGCTGTTCGTTTTCCTGTACATCCTCAAGCTTGGAGAAGAAGAGGGAAAGAAGAATACCTTAAATTATTAGATCAAGGAATAGCATGGGCTGCTAAATACAATATGTACGTTATTATAGACTGGCATAGTATTGGTAATTTAAAAAACCAACTATACCTTCACGAAATGTATTATACTACATTACCAGAAACGTATGCATTTTGGAAATTAATGGCTGAAAGGTATGGTAAAAATACAACTGTAGCATTCTATGAGTTGTTTAACGAGCCTACTATGTATACGCATAAATTTGGTACTATAACTTGGGAAGAATGGAAAGCCATTAACGAAGAGATTATAACTATAGTTAGAGCTAATGGAGGAGAGGGTATTCCGTTAGTAGCAGGATTTAATTGGGCATATGATTTAACACCTGTTAAATACAATCCTATTGAAGCTGAGGGGATTGGTTATGTATCACATCCGTACCCTATGAAAAGGGAACAACCTTGGGAACCAAAATGGACAGAAGACTGGGGGTATGTGAAAGAAAGGTATCCTGTGGTACTTACAGAAATTGGTTTTTGTGATGAAACAGCACCTGGTGCTCATGTTCCAGTAATTGGAGATGAAACCTATGGAGATGCAATTACCGATTATTGTGACGAAAAAAATATCTCGTATTTCATTTGGGTTTTCGATAAAAAATGGTCTCCACAGATGTATGTAGACGATAAATACACGCCTAGTAGACAGGGTAAATACTTTAAAAAGAAGATGAAAAGTTATAAAAACTAAGTTAGTTGTTTGTTGTTTATTATAATTTTAAACATTTAATTTTAAGGAACCTGTATTAAATAGAAGCCTGTGTGGAAACTCACAGGCTTTCTTTTATTTGGGATAAAGTATTTGTATGGGGTTGTACTATAAAGATGATTATAGGGCTTACAACTATTTATTTCAGGAGTAGATATATAAATAAAAAGGGGTTTTAAAACCCCTTTTCAAACAAAAAATAATACAGTAAATATATAAGCTAAATAGTTGGTGATTATTCTATATTACCATTAAACATTTTAATAAGATAGAGTGTAGATTTATCGGTTGAGAAGATAGAATTTAATCCTTGTGGTTCCATTGGTGGGTCTGTTGTAAAGTCATCACCAGGATTCCACTTACCATTTTCAGGATTATTTTCTCCAATACCTCCATATCCCCAAAAATTAAGTGCTACAAATGGCTCATTGTTTTTAATACTTTTTTCCAGTTTATTAAAGATAGCAGTGTAAAATACATTTCTGTATTCTAAGCATGCATTTTTATCTAAACTCTCTTGCTCTCTAGGAAATCCAAATTCTTCAAGTACAATAGGTTTATGTAATTCTCGTGCTATTTGGGTATGTTCATCAATATATTTTATAGCTTGATCAATAGCATAAAACGTTGCATTCTCTTCATTATCTAACTGGTACCAGCCCCAATTTTTAGGCCATGTATGCATGGTTAGATAATCTATATTAGGGTTACTGTGTGAACGTTTGTAGGCAAGAATATCATCGTTAGAACTTGCTTTTCCTTCAGAACCTGTAGATATTAAATGATTTGCATCTAAACTATCAATTAAATCAACAGTCTCATTAATCCATTTGGTAAAGTTAGCTTCATTTTCAACAGTAAAGATGCGAGGTTCATTAGCTACTTGCCACGCCATAATAGCTGGATCCTCGATATACTTTGTATGTGTATATCTGTTGGTTCTTTTTAATGAATATTTAATATGATTTCTAAATGCTTCTTGACATGGTTTACATGTATAGAATTGCGGTGTAAACTCCATGAATTCCGGCCAATCATGAGGAGGAATGTTAGGATTAGGAACATCACCGTAGCCATTCCATTGTAAGTATTTAGCTATTCCACCAGACCATTCCCAGTTGTTTGTAAGGTACAATACGGCAGTCATATCACGTTTTGCAAGTTCAGCTAGTAAATAATCGAGTCCTTCAAAAAGTGCATCATCGTACTTTCCTTGTTCGTATTGTAAAGCAGGGCGTACTGTATAGTCTTGGTCACCGCCTTCTGCACCAAACAAAATACGTAGGTTAACCATCCCATTTTCTTTTAATTCATCTAGCTCTTTAGATAAACGCTCGCGGTTTCCATATTTTTCGGATGCCAAGATTGCTCCATACCAATAGTTGGTGCCTATGTAGTGATAAGGACTCCCGTTTTTATAGAAAATACCGTCTTTAACTGTGACAAAAGAGTTATTTTCGGAAGTTTTTGATATTGATTTTGTTGATCCACAGCTTACTAAATAGAAGCTTAGTAATGCTAAAATTATATTTTTGAAATAATGCATTATTATAGATTGAGATATAGTGATTTATAAATAGACGTTTTCGCATTAGGTTAAAAAAGAAATAAGAGGACAAATATATATTTGTTCCCCTTATTTTTTATAATCTGTTAATTAGTTCCATACATGCTCTGGCATTGTGGTAAGGGCATTTCCAAAACCCAGCTTTGTCCTTGGGTATTTTGTTGTAATTCTTATCAATTCCCCAAAACCATTCTCCATGCTCTTTATCTAGGAGGTATCGTTTTACAAATTCCCAGTTTTTATTTACTACGGTCAGATATTTATCGTCTTTAGTAAGTTGCCAGGTATTTATAAAACCAATCCATAATTCTGCCTGTGGCCACCAGTGTTTTTCAGCTATAAGATGGTTCTCCTGAGGATCATATTCGTACCATAAACCTCCGTCTTCATCAATACCTTCATAAGTAACCTTGGTAATTTCAACGGCGTACTTTCTAAAGTTATTAATTAATGTTTCGTCTTCAGTAACTTCAGCACACCATTGTAATAGCCATGCTGCTTCAATATCGTGACCATACGATATAACATCTGGTTTCTCAACCCAGTTTTCATCAAAGAAGAGCTTTAAATGCCAAGATTTCTTATCAATGAATTTATCATCAATCGTTTGTAAAAGATTTACGATCACATGTTTCAACTCTTCATTTTTCCAAACACTATACAAGTTTGCAAAACCTTCAACAATATGTAGGTGTGTATTCATGGTTTTCTTTTCATTGGCGTCTTTTTCACTTAGACGCATATCTGAAATTTCTTCCCAATCTTGAGTGTATGCTTCAAAATAACCACCCTTTTCTTTGTCGAAACTATGTTTTTGGATACTATTGTAAAGATTAATAGCCATTACTAATGCTCTTTCTTTTTTAGAAATTTTATAGTACTCTGTTAATCCGTATATAGTAAATCCTAGCGCGTATATTTGATTTTTAGTATCATTTGGTGATCCATCTGCGTTTACACTCCAATAGATTCCTCCGCGTTCTTCATCGTAGAAGTAATTATAAATATAGTTAAATGCCCTACGTGCTATTTTATAATGCTCTTCGTTTTTGGTGCTTTGGTATGCTGCCGAAAACGTCCATAAAATACGGGCGTTTAAGACAGCACCTTTAATAGCTTCGGTATCTTTTTCTTCGTTGAAATCAATAGTCCCAATAAAACCACCATGTGTATCATCAATCATGTTTTTGCTCCAGTAGTCTAATATATTCTGAAGCTCTTCAATCATATCATTTTTAAGTGGTCCCATAATTTATTGTGCTAAGTACGATTTGTTTTTATCGATCAAGGAAATAATAGTTTGTACAGATCCTGCTGATATAAATGTATCTTGTGGTGAATTAGTAACGTAATCTACTAATTTATCTATAGTAGTTGTAGCTACATGGGTTCTAGTATCAGAAGAAGCATAGTAGATGTAAACAGTACCATCTTCATCTGCAATCCATCCGTTTACAAATAATACGTTAGATACATCACCAACTCTTTCTTCGTTCTCAGGAGCCATAAAGTATCCTGCAGGTAAGTGGGTTACTTTACTAATATCATTTAAATCGGTCATAAACATGTACAAAGTATATCGTAAACCAGCCGCAGTATTTCTAACACCATGAGCTAGTTGTAACCATCCTTTTTCTGTTTTAATAGGAGCAGGACCTAGACCATTTTTAAGTTCGTAAATGGTATGGTATACTTTGTTTTGTATAATTCTTTCGTCTTCAACTATTGGATTGGTCATGTCTTTTACAAAACCTAAACCAATACCACCTCCGCCACCAACTTCAATAAATCCGTCTTGTGGTCTTGTATATAATGCATATTTACCATCAACAAATTCAGGGTGTAAAACAACATTACGTTGTTGTCCTGCATTTGAAATTAAATCTGGTAACCTTTCAAAGTTTACTAAATCTTTAGTTCTTACAATACCAGCGTTAGCAACAGCAGCACTAGTATCACCAGCAGGAGCATTAGGATCTTTTCTTTCAGTACAAAAAACTCCGTAAATATACCCGTCTTCGTGTTTAATTAAACGCATGTCATATACATTGGTGTCTGGTTGACCTTCTATTTGAGGTATTACACATGGTTTCTCCCAAAATTTGAAATTGTCAACTCCATTTGGACTTTCTGCCATAGCAAAAAATGACTTTCTATCATTTCCTTCAACTCTTACACATACAACGTATTTGTCGTTCCATTTTATGGCTCCGGCATTAAATGCAGCATTAAAACCAATGCGTTCCATCATTAACGGATTTGTTTCATCATTGAAATCATATCTCCATTCAAGAGGGATGTGTTTTGCAGTTACAGCAGGATTTTTATATCTGGTATATACACCGTTATTCTCTTCAATTGCCACATTTTTCTCCGTAATGAAGTTATTATGTGCGGTAAATAGTTTTTCAAGTTTCTGATTCATAACCTTAATATGTTATATTTAATAGTTTGATTATTAATTATATTATTTAGTTTCTAGTTTGTTCCACCAGAATTTTTTAAGTAGTACAGAACAAACAATTAGTATAGGAACTAGTATGTAAAGTGGTGCTGATTGTCTAAAAATGATGTACATAGGAATAAGTACCAAAGCCGTTTGGGCTACAATACCAATAAATACATTAAACATATCTAAACCGAAATCATCGTTTCCTTTAAATTCAGAATTTTCATTTTTAACCAATTTGTCTATTGGCTTCCAGAAGCCCCAAGGTTTGATTGTTGTATAGAATGATTTTAAAACGTCTGTATCGGTAGGAGGAGCAGAATAGGTTCCAACAATACATCCGATACCAGAGATTACTAATATAATTGGGAATAAGTATAGGTCTAAAACATCTGGGAAGATTTCAGGAACTACCATGGCACAAACGATACCAGTAACCATACCCCAAAAGAATCCTTCACCGTTAAATCTCCACCAGTGCCATTTTAAAATATTAGCAACAACATAACTACCGTATAATGAAGATACTAACCATTGAAGGATAGAGTTTACATTCTCTACATATAACCCCAATATGATGCTAATTATAACAACAGAAATTCCTGATATATAATTCATTAAATTCACTTCTTTGTGTGGAGCATCTTTTTTGTAACGTAAATAAATATCGTTCACCAAGTATGCCTGAGCAGCGTTTAATGTACCTGCAAATGTTGACATAAAAGCAGCTAATAGCCCTGCTAATAATAAGCCAAGTAGTCCAACAGGAACAAATTGTTTAATTGCAGCGGGAAGTATTAATTCAAAGTCTACTTCACCAGCTTGTGTTAATAAGTCAAGTTTTTCATAGTAAATTAATGCTAAAGCAGCGAACCCAGCAATCATTAAGTAACGAATAGGCATTAAAATAACGGATACAAAACCGCTCATTTTAGAAGCTTCTGCCGGTGATTTTGTCGATAATATTTTTTGCATATCATACGTAGGAGCAGGACCTGCAATACTTACTAAAATACCCTTAAGTACCATCATCATAAAGAATACCGTAAATAGGCTAAATCCGTCTTCTCTAATTTTTTGATTTACTTCTGGAATGATTGTAGACCAATCCAAATCTAATTTCCATTCGAATAAAGGACTCATCCAACCATCAGGAACATTTAAATTATTTGCTCCAACCGCTTGAAAACCTAAATATCCAATAACTAATGCAGAAATTGTCATAATGGTAAACTGAATAACATCAGCCCATACAATACCAGACATACCCCCTAATAAAGAGTAGAATACTGCAAATAGAGTAAATATAATACCGTAGAAATGAGGTACATGCTCAGGACTCACAGTAAATGGAATGTAAGGACTCACAGATTCCCATGGAATGAAAATTTCAACAAATTTTCCAAGTCCAATAAATCCATAAGCTAAATATGCTAAACATACTACTAACGCAAAGATTACAACGATGATGTGAGATAGTTTAGCTCCTTTACCAAAACCAAAGCGAGTACCAATCCATTCTGCACCTGTTGTAACATTTGAGCGTCTTAACCATTTAGACAGATAAACCATTAAGAATATTTGGTTGAAAACTGGCCATAACCAAGGAATCCAGGCACTTTTAATACCGTATACAAACATTAAGGTTACCAACCAAATTGTACCAGAGATATCGAACATCCCCGAGGCATTTGAAAGTCCCAATAGGTACCACGGTATAGATTTACCCCCTAGTAAATAGTCATCTTTACTTTGTTGTGCTTTTTTTCTTAGAATCAGTCCTATAGCTAGGGTAGAAACCAAGTATAAAAGAATTATTAATATGTCATATATTTTAAGCATTGTTGTTTATTTTTTTGTTTTAATTTGTTGAATGTCTTTTAAGAATAAGGTTTCCGGAAACTTCGAAAACTTTATTAAGTCGTTTTCTAGTTTTTGTTTTTTATAAGGCATATAAAAATGATTAACGGTATAATTTCTCCAGAATAACACCCAAGCAATTCCTGAGTATTTTATATTGGGATATAGTACTTCTGTAAACCAACCTTCTGTGTTTACTTTTTCTAAACCTGTTTCGGTAAAGGCATACAGTTTGTTTTTCTGTTCAGCAATTTCTTTTACAATTTTAAGATCGTGTTTCAAAGCCTCAACGTAATCTTCAGTATTGTAAAAATCATAAATATCAATACCAAGGATATCTACATATGCATCTGCAGGGTAATATTTTAAATAATCGTCATCAGGTGCTAATTTGTTAGGAGAGTACACATATAAAAGGTTATGCACACCATATTCATCTCTTAGCATTTCTACAGTTTCTCTCCATAGCTTTATATAGTCAATTGCCGTAGTGTTATTACCTCCCCACCAAAACCATGAACCATTCATTTCATGAAAAGGTCTAAAAATGATTGGTATAGGTTTATCGTTGTAGTTAACAGATTTAAAAAAATCTGCAACTCGCTTTACCCATAATTTGTAAGTTTCATGATATTCACCTCCTTCTAATATCTGAGGTATAGCAGGTGTGGTGTCCCATGAATTTCCTCCGGTAACAGGATTTCCTAAGTGCCAACTTACAGTTACAAAACCTCCTTCTTTGTAGGCTTCTACCATTAGTTTTCTCATATCACTAAATGGTACGCTATCTAGATTTTGATCATGACCATATTCAATTCCACCTATATCAAATCCGAATCCGGCTGGATAATCATTTACTACATCGTGCACATCACTTTTTAACAACGTTTGCGATGGATCTTCCTTAAACTTCCAACCGATTCCATAAGATGTAGCATCTTGTTGACTAATAGCAAAACCCTTTTCTGAAATAAGAAAAAGATCTTTATGCAAATATTTTACAGGGGTTGATACCTTTTTGTCAACAAGTTGGGGTTTTTTATAGTTCGCAGTGTAAATTGATTTACAAGATGTAAGAAATGTGACTAAGATAAAAACACCTAAAATTGTTTTTTGCGATATTATTTTTATTAATTTATTAAGTTTATATTTTTGCATTATAAATATTGTTGAAATACTAATTTGTTGTCTCTATTATTTACAAAAACAAAAATACCTATCACATGAAAAATTTGATTGTATTATTTTGTCAAACATTTAAAATAAAATAACAACTTTAAATACTAATGGATATACTAAAAAAAGTACATAGAGAAATTACTCCACTTTCGGTTGAAGATAGCTTTTTAGTTTTTGATAGAAAAAAAAAGGAGTTCGATTTTCCTATCCATTTTCATCCTGAATACGAGCTTAATTTCGTTAAAAATGGGAAAGGTGTTAGAAGGGTAGTAGGAGATTCTCTAGAAGAAATTGATGATGTAGAACTTGTACTTATTGGTCCTAATTTACATCACGGTTGGATAACTCATGAGTGTAAAGAAAAAGAGATTCATGAGATTACAATTCAGTTTCATAATAATTTATTCAACGAAGAATTATTGAATCGTAGAATTATGAAGCCCATTAAAGAAATGTTTGATCGTTCTATTCATGGGATTTTGTTTTCAAAAAAAATATCTAACGAGTTGTATCCCAGAATATCTCAAGTATCTAGACTTGATGGTATGGATTATTTTATAGAAATGGTTTCTGTATTACAAGATTTGGCTAATTCTAGAAATCAACGTTTGTTATCTACCTATACTGTTAATAGAAATGAATTTGATAACAGCGATAATATAAAAAAGGTGTATGATTATATCCAAAAAAACTTTCACAAGAAAATTACTTTAGCAGAGGTATCTGAAATTGTAAATATGAGTAGTGTCTCGTTTAACAGATTTATTAAAAAGAGAACTGGAAAAACGTTTATAAACTACCTAAATGATGTACGTATAAGCAATGCAGCTATGTGGTTGTTAGAAAAAGATCAGAGTATCTCAGAAATTGCTTATAAATGCGGTTTTAATAATATTGCTAATTTCAATAGAGTATTTAAGAAGTTTAAGAACTGTACACCAACGGAATATAAAGCCGTTTTTGAAGGTATTAAGAGAGTACTTTAAAGGTTTTGTAAGGTGCTTATGAGGTATAAATTACCTCATAAAAGTTGATAAATTTGGTTAATGAAATGAGCATTTTATTCAATTGAAATGGTTTATAGATTACTAAATTTATATCCAGAAATATTAATAAAACTAGTAATTAAACAATGAAAATTTTTAGAACTACAAAGTTTATCCTTTTAATAGGATTTATCTTAGTAACAATTAAGCTACATGCACAAGATTCAAATTTTTACATATTCCTTTGTTTTGGTCAGTCTAATATGGAAGGGCAGGGAGCAATAGAACCTGTAGATACCATTGCTAATAGTAGATTTAAATTATTAGAAGCAATGGATTGTCCTAATCTGAACAGAGAGATGGGTAAATGGTATAATGCTACACCGCCAACATGCCAATGTGATACCAAGCTTTCTCCAGCAGATTATTTTGGAAAAACCATGATAGAAAATTTACCTGATAGTATTTCTGTGGGTATTATTAATGTGGCTATTGGAGGATGCGATATTCGTTTGTTTGATAAGGATGTTTATAAACACTATGCTTTAACTTATAAAGAGGATTGGTTTAAAAGTAAGGTTGCCGGTTATGGATGGAATCCTTATAAACGTCTTATAGATATGGCTAAATTAGCTCAAAAGAAAGGTGTTGTTAAAGGGATTTTATTGCATCAGGGAGAAACGAATACAGGACAAATACAATGGCCTTTTTATGTGCAGAAAATATACAACGATATGCTAGAAGATTTGTCTTTAGAAGCAGATTCTGTACCAATATTAGCTGGAGAAATGTTGCAAACTGAGGTAAATTGTTGCGATGCAATGATTCCTATTGTAAATATCCTACCGGAAGTGATTCCGAATGCTTATATTATATCTTCTAAAGGTTGTACAGCACAGGATAATGCGCATTTCGATTCTGAAGGATATAGGTTATTAGGTAGTAGGTATGCGTACAAGATGCTTGAGATATTAGGTTATCAGGTACCATAGTTACTAATCCTTTTACAAAATATATAAAAAAACACCTGTTTAAGCAGGTGTTTTTTTATACATAATTATGGGTGTAAATGTCTATTTTTTTAAGCTTATATTGTCTTTTGTCAACGTATTTGGTCTATTATAAACTTCTAAAATACCTTCTTTGTTATTTGCGGTTTCAATCCAGTTGGCCCAAACCATAAACCATGACCATTTAGGTTGTTTTTCAAGAATATTAGCTTTAGGTAATTGACCTACTTCTCCTAAGGCAATAGGTTTACCATCTGCTAATTTTAACAAGCTCTCATAATCCTTTTGTTCGTAATCAAAGTGATAAACGTCTGTTGCTAAAATATCTACATACTTTTTACCTGGGTAATAATCGTTGTATGCAAATGCCTCATCATAAGGGATATCTCTTGGGCTATTAGCATTCCAAACCCAAATGAGATTATTTAATTTATGAACATCAGTAAGTCTATGGTATAGCATTTTCCATAATTTAACATATCCATCTTTTCCTGATTTATTACCCCACCAAAACCAAACACCATTCATTTCATGATACGGTCTCCATAATACAGCAATTTTCTTATTCTGTAATTTTTTGAGAGATTTTGCAATAGTGTCTACTTGAACTTCCCAACGTTTGTTGAGTACTGTTCCTGGGGTTGTAAGAGCCTTCCAGTCTTTATCATTAATGGTGTTTTGAACACTGGACTTCCAGCCAAAAGGAGCGTTGTCCATAGGGCGTCCAACATGCCACATAATGGTTATAATAGCACCCTCATTATGCTTTTTAATAGCTTCTTCAACCACTTTATCTCCCGGATTCTCATTACCACTCCAATACAAATCGGCTCCCCAAATAGCAGGCTTTTTACCTGTTATGTTGGTAACCACATCATAATATTGGGCAGGATCATGATTATAGCTATGTTGCCCAGATAAAATATGCCCGTTTAAATTAGAAATATAGTGTAATAATGCCTTGGCTTCATCACTCGCATCGGGGTTCACAGGAGACTGAGCATGTATACTGATGCTTACAAATAGCAATATAAAGGTGAATATTCTCATGGTGTATTCCTGTCAGTTTTTTAGTTTAATAAATGACCTGCAGCTATTGCTAAAAATAAGTAGTCTGTAGTACCACCTCCTAAAACATATTCAGTTTGTTGCCATAAATACGGCCATTCAAGAAGTTCAGGTAGGTTAGGGCGTATAAGGGCTGTTCCCGATCCTATACCACCAGGAATGTAAGAACGTTCTCCACGGTTTATGCCGTACGCTTGCGTTAATGAATGAGCACCAACACCAGATACAAAGGAAGCAGTATTAACCCCTGGGTGCGTACCTAATACAAAGTTTAAAGCGTTTAGCATATATGATTTAGGGAAATACTCAGGGAAGGCAGTATGGTAAAAATATTGCTTCATTCCAAAATTTTGAATATCCCAACCTGCACCCCAAATATTTGGTTCGTATGGTACGCCATAAGGGGTTTGTTCTGCCTGAGCTTTAACTTGGTCAGCGTATGCTTTAGCAGGTTCTAACAAGAATTTTTTAAATTTTCTATTTTCTACGTCATTATAAATAGTAGCAACAATCCATCCTATATTTGTAAAATTTTGTGTGATGTATTTTTTATGATCCAATAAGTAGTCTAAATATTTTTCATCTTTTGTAGTATGGTACAGTTCTGTAGCCAGTTCTATACGAGCCGTGTTAGGGTCAAATGAATAACGATCCCATTCTTTTGTAGCAATTGTTAAACATTTTTCTGCTAAGGAATCATTATATCCTTTTAAAACCCTGGATGCAGTGGCTAAGGCAGCAGCAGCTTCCATTGCACGTTCTGGATTATCTTCTGTAAATACCCAGCGATCATCAGGAGCACCATCTTCTCCCATAGAGATATTTTTACCTGTTGCAGCATCATAGGTTTCATTATCACTATGATTTGCAGGATCTCCTAATAATACATATTGTCTTTGAGTTGGTACAATAATACCACGATAGAACCTATCTAAAGATTCATATCCCCCAACAATAGATAATAGTCCATGTTCAATCTGTTGTAAAATATCTGCTTTTCCATCAGGAGTAAGCATTTCTACTGTTTTAGAGTTTTGATCGATAGCAGTGTTATCATAGTTAACCTGAAATAATTCGTAAATTCTGGCAAGCCCTTGAACGGTTTCTGCCTGTGATTCTATACGAAGGTCAAAATCTCCAGCATCATGCCAACCACCGGCATCTAATCCCGGTACATGTTCTCCTGGTTTAAAAGAGGTAAGTGTAGAATCTCCTTGTATATATCCATCAAAATGATTGTAATTGATAGGAGCCATAAGCGCATCATCAAGGTGTGCTCTACCATGCCATACTTTGTATCGGTTATTAACTCTCATATGACACATTTGTACAGGCAAGAAATATTCTAAGGTAGGTTGCCATACATTTCTGTCGTAGATGCTTTCACTTATTTGAAAAGGAGATGTTTTATAATTTTTGTAGGTAATAAAGTAAACTCCTGGCTCTGTGATATGTGAAAAATCATATTGATAATACTCATATCTTAAAAAACTACCCCATGTTTTTGGAGTTTTAGTTTCTACTGTTTTAGTGCTTCCGTCAGGCATTATTTTATGCAAAGTAACCTTAGCTTCAGTATCTTTAGGATCCGTTTCAATCACAGCCACTTTATCTTGTTTTGTGTGATAACCTACTTGGGATATTTGAACTACCGGATTGTAGATGTAATCTTCAATCATATTAGGTGTTACTACCCATTCAATAGCATTTTTAGTAGCATTTGCCGGAATTAAGGAACGAACAATAAACCATCCATTATTGTGTTGTGCTCTACCATCTAACAATTCAAGTTGATCGTTGCCTAAATTTTCAATGGTAATACTTTGTGCAGGCATTTCAGGTGCAATGCTTAATTTTTTACCACTAGCTATAGGTTCCATTCTGTATTCACCATCCTCATTATAATATCCTGGTCCATTGGCTTGTCTGTTGAATATGCCAAACTCATTATCCATATAATAACTCTTACCGAATAATATACCAGGGAAAAATTCTAAATTAAAACCAACTTTACCAACCCATTCGCTAGGTAACGGTTTGTCTAAATCTACAATGATTTTAAAAGATTCGCCTTCTGGTTTTATCTTTAAAGTATACGCCAAAAATAAATCAGGATATTCTACCGGATTAAAACCGGTGCGGTTTTTTGAAGAATCAGGAAACTGCATTCTTAAATTAATAGTTTGGTTGGTTGCATCTACACTACGCTCTCCAACTTTAGGTACTGGTTGCCATTGCCCCGGAGTAGGTTCTAACCGTAAATCTCCGTTGGTTGCAACACGAATTCCATTTTGGATAATCCCCACACCACCTTGGTGACCTTCTGGATAGAAGTCATGGGCAAGCATTACATTTACACCCTCATTTTCAAGGTATTCCTGTTTATTTATTTTAAAATTTTTATTCTCATTTTGTGCACTACATATGGCACCTAGCAAAAAAACTATATAAAGTAGGTTTTTCATGATACTATTTATTCATTTATGATATAAAACTAGGGTATGACGTAAATATACGTTAATACTATTTGATCAATATAACAAAGTATTATTCATATATAATTAAAATTAAGGGGTTATATTTTATATTTATTCAATAAATACAAGCTGTTTTTGAGTAAACAATATTAATATTATGAAGATCAATACATTACTAATTGCTGTGCTTATCACCGTGAGTGTTCAGGCACAAAAAGTTTCTAAAAAGCTGATAGATCAGTTTGATAACGATGCAAAAGAAGGGCTTATTGACAAATGGTATCCTTTGGCATTGGATAAAGAAGACGGAGGCTATTATACAGATATCACTTATGATTTTAAGTTAGGAGATACGAAAGAAAAAATGATTGTGACGCAAGCAAGACAAGTTTGGGTTACTTCTAAAGCTTACAAAGAATATGGAGATGAAAAATACTTAGCCTGTGCGGCTCATGGATATGAATTTTTGAAAGATGTAATGTGGGATAAGAAACATGGTGGTTTTCATACTTGGGTAAACAAACAAGGAAAACCTATAAAAAAAAGTTATGAAGCTAAAACTGCCTATGGAAATGCATTTGCTATTTATGCTTTAGCAGCTTATTATGAGGTATCTCACGATGAAGAGGTGTTAGAATTGGCAAAAAAAACTTTTATGTGGCTTGAAGAACACAGTCATGACAAAACCTATAAAGGATATTTTCAGCATATGCAAATTGACGGTACCCCAATTGTAAGAACTGAGGATATTCCATCTACATCAGATGCAGGTTATAAAGACCAGAATAGCTCTATACATTTAATGGAAGCTTTTACAGAGCTTTATAATGTATGGAAAGATGATTTGGTAAAAGAAAGATTAAATGAATTACTACTTATAATAAGAGATACGATTATAAATGACCATTATTCAATGGATCTATTTTTTACTCCTGATTGGAAACCAGTGAGTTTTAGAAACGAGAGTAAAGAAGTGATAAACAAGCATTTTTATTTAGATCATGTTTCTTTTGGGCACGATGTAGAAACAGCCTACTTAATGTTAGAGGCTTCTGAAGCTATTGGTAGAGAAGATACAGAAAAGACGTTGGAAATTGGAAAAAGAATGGTGGATCACTCATTAAAAACCGGATTAGATACTGATAAAGGAGGTTTTTATGAAGGGGGATACTATTTTAAAGGAGATAAAGAGCTAACCATTACCAATTTTGAAAAGAACTGGTGGGCACAGGCAGAAGGATTAAATACCTTATTAATATTGACAAGAATGTATCCGGATGATTCGATGAATTATTATAGTAAATTTGAAAATTTATGGAAATATACTCAAAAATATATGATGGATGCCAAATATGGAGGCTGGTATTCTTGGGGGGCAGATGTGCGTCCGGAAGTTAAAAAGGAGCTAAAAGGACACGTATGGAAAACCACATATCATAATTTTAGAGCATTAATAAACTGTAAACATCAGTTAGAGATGTTGTTAAAAAATGAATAGTTGACGTAGTTATTGTTAACTATAATTTTAGAGTATTAAAAAGTCATATGTTTAATTACATATGACTTTTTAATTTTTCGGTGAAAAGTATTGTTTCATAGTGTTTTACGTTATATATTTAAAAACCATATCTTATAGTTTACCCAATAATAATTTCCGATGTTATGAGGGGCTTTAATGTGTGATTTTTTACGATTTAATATTAAAATAACGTACTATTTTTTACAAATAGTAAAATATTTCACTTTATTTGCTGCTTAATTTTACTATTTGTAAAATGAATAAGAAACGTCAGATCACTTTTTTACTTCATGCAGTTATAGCTTCTTTTGGAGCTTATTTTTGTATGTACGCTTTTAGAAAGCCATTTAGTGTAGCAACTTTTGCTGATTATAGTTTTTGGAGTATTGATTACAAAATACTTTTAATTATAGCACAGGTAATTGGTTATGTTACCTCGAAATTTATAGGTATTAAGTTTATTGCGGAATTAAATAAGGAGAAACGAGCTTTCTATTTGGTAGGTTTAATAGCCCTTGCAGAAATAGCCCTTCTATTTTTTGGACTTATAAAACCTCCGTACAATATTGTTTTTATGTTTCTTAATGGATTACCATTAGGACTCGTTTGGGGTATTGTATTTTCTTATTTAGAAGGGCGTAAGGTTACTGAATTTCTTGGTTTAATGCTGTGTACTAGTTTTATTGTTTCTAGTGGAGTTGTAAAATCGGCAGGAATGGCTGTAATGAAGTATTTAGATGTCTCTGAGTTTTGGATGCCGTTTGTAACCGGATTATTTTTTCTTCCTCCGTTAGTACTTTTTGCATATTTACTTCAAAAATTACCGGAACCTACCGAAGAAGATTTAAGGCTTAGGCATAAAAGAGAACCTATAACCAAAGCAGATCGTAAAAAGGTGTTTAAATTATTTGCTTTACCCTTAGTGGTGTTAGTATTTTTCTATACGCTGTTAACGGCTTTTAGAGATTTTAGAGATAATTTCTCTAGAGAAATTTGGGATGCAGTTGGGTATAAAGGAGATGTTTCGGTATATGCTACTACCGAAATTGTAATTGCCTTGATAGTGTTGGGAAGTTTAAGTTTATTAGGATTTATAAAGGAAAATAGAAAGGCATTTATGTGGTATCATGTTCTACTTTTTGTAGGGGTGGTTGCTACAGGAGGTTCCACTATATTATATATGATGAATGCTATTGCCCCATGGACATGGATGACCTTACTTGGACTAGGGTTGTATTTATGTTATGTGCCTTTTAACGGAATATTTTTTGATCGAATGATAGCTACGTTTTCTGTAAAAGGAAATTCGGGGTATTTAATTTATATAGCAGATAGTTTTGGGTATTTAGGAAGTGTATTGGTGTTATTTTATAAAAACTTCTTTCAGAGTGAAATATCATGGTTTAAGTTCGTGGTGAATTCAAGTTATGTGTTGTCGTTGGTGGGATTAGTGGTTATTATAATATCCTATATCTATTTTAATAGAAAAACGAGCAGAGAACTATCTGAATAAACTGATTTTAGAAACTAACTTAATCAACAAAAAAATGTTTGATGTTATATGTGTTGGAGCCGGAGCGTTAGGAACGTTTCATGCTTACCACGCAGCAAAAAAAAGATATAATGTTGCTATTTTAGAAAAAAATAGTAGACCAGATGGGGCAACCGTTCGCAATTTTGGTCAGGTGGTGCCATCGGGTATGAATATTAAATGGCAACAATACGGCAGAGAGAGTTTGGCTATTTATGCAGAAATTCAAAAATTGTTTAATATCTCTATTCGTAATAATGGAACCGTATATATTGCTTCTAATGAAGACGAAATGCAATTACTAGAGGAGCTATCAGAAATAAACAAAGCAAATGACTATACTTCTGTTAAACTTTCTAAAAATGAATGTTTAGAGAAATATTCGGGTTTAAAACAGGAGTATGCAGTTGGAGGCTTGTTTTTTCCTCAGGAAGTTACGGTAGAACCTAGGGTAATGATAAACAGGTTACATCAATATTTAACTGCGGAGTATAATGTAGATATTCATTTTAATACTACTGTTATAAATTGCGAACAGTTGTCAGATGGTGTAGAAGTGCTTGTTGCTGGTGGTAAAAAGATAAAAGCTAAAAAGGTTTTTATCTGTAATGGTGATGAGTTTCAGTTGTTGTACCCAGAGCAGTTTGCAGTAAGTGATATAGAAATAACTAAATTACAAATGATGCAAACCAAACCGCAACAAGGGTATGTGTTACCAGGATCAATATTAACCGGATTAACAATCAAACGATATGAGTCGTTTACAGAATGTCCTTCCTATAAAGAGATAAAAGCAAAAGAGTCAGCTGATGCACTTTACAAAAAATGGGGTGTTCATATATTATTCAAACAAGCTACTGATGGATCTGTAATTTTAGGAGATTCTCATATGTATAGTGGAATAAAAGATAAGGCTAAACTTGGTTTTGATAATAGTGAAGAGATTAATGAATATATGATTGAAGAGGCTAAGAAAATTATCGATTTGCCAAACTACGATATAGCCTACAGATGGTACGGAATGTATTCTCAATGTAAAACTCAAGATATTTTTAATAAAGATGTTTCTAAAGATATTAGGGTAATTACAGCTATAGGAGGTAAGGGGATGACAGGCAGTGCAGGGTATTCAAAAGAACAAATAGAGGAAGTATTAAATTAAAATATATAGAATGCAAGGAGTTCAAATGGTAGTTTTTGATATGGCAGGGACTACAGTTAATGAAGATAATATTGTTTATAAAACGTTGGCTAACAGTATTACTAAATATGGGTATACGGTAGCATTAGAGACAGTGTTGATACACGGAGCAGGAAAAGAAAAATTACAAGCTATTAAAGATATTTTGGTGTTTTTAGGGGAAGAAACCACGAAAGCATCAGAAATTTTTAAGGATTTTAAAGAAACCTTAGAAACATCTTATAAGACTATGGATGTATTTGCGTTTGATAGTGCTAAAGAGATTTTTGAGAAACTAAGAGGAAAAAATATAAAAGTGGTACTTAATACAGGGTACGATGTGAAAACGGCTACCTTGTTATTAGACCGTTTAAACTGGGCGATTGGAAATGATATAGATTTATTAGTAACCGCTAGTGATGTAGAAAGAAGCAGACCTCACGGGGATATGATTTTTTTAGCGATGGAAAAATTAGCTATTGAAAATGCTGAAGCTGTTATTAAAATAGGGGATTCTGCTATTGACATAGAAGAAGGAAAAAATGCTAATTGTGGGGCAACAGTTGGAATTACTACAGGTGCACAAACTAAAGAACAATTGGCCATAGCAAACCCTAATTATATTATAAATGATTTAAAAGAATTACTTGAAATTATTTAAAATTATTTACTTTCAATGTTGTTTTTTGTTAATTAAGCTAAAGGTTTTGCAACCGCAAAACCTTTTTTTTGTATAGGTGTTTATATAAAGAAATACATCACTAACATTTTAGAAGGGGTATCACCTCTGTTTACAGGAACATGAGGTATACGTCCATCAAAAAATATGGCATCACCTTCTTGTAATTCTACTTCAGAATCTCCTATAATATAGGAACAAGTACCAGATAGTATATACTTATATTCAAAAGCATCGGTTACAACGGTGTCTCTTTTAGAGCCGGGTGCTACTTCTAATAACACAGATTCAAATCCCATTGAGGAAAGTTGTTTACCAAAAATATATTTGTAACTAAAGCCAACAGCATCATCTTCTTTTTCAATAACATTATTATCACCAGCTCTAGATACTATAAAAGTATCACCATTGGTTTCGGGCATGCCACTAAAAAAATCGGTAACTTCAACTTCAAGTGCTTTAATAATATTTAATAAAACGGGTAAAGAAGGTATGGTTCTACCATTTTCTATTCTTGAAATCAATCCGTTACTCACCTCTGCAAGCGTTGCAATATCACTAATATTCTTGCTTTTTTCTTTACGGATTTCCTTTATTCTTTTTCCTATTCCAATCAGGTAATTATTCATAATATTCTACTAAAAGTAACTTTCAAATGTGTCATGTTATAAAATTATAATTTTACTATTTGTAAAAAAGATACTTGTTAACGTTTAGTTAATAATCTTAATGTTTCTTATATGATAACTTAATTTTTACCATATGTTTAGTTTATCTCAAAATTTAATATTTGTAAACAACAAGTAAACTTTTAATACGATGAACAAAATTAAACTTTGGCTGATTTTCACCTTATTTATTTCGGTTTTCAGCTTTGCTCAAACAACTTTTACTGGTGTTGTCTATGATGACAACCAAATACCATTACCGGGTGCTTCGGTAGTAGTAAAAGGTACTTCTGTTGGAGTTACTACAGATTTTGATGGTAACTTCTCCATACAAGTGCCCGAAGATAATAAAATATTAGTTGTAACCTATATTGGGTATAAAACTTATGAGTTTGATATCACAGGAAAGGAAAAAGCAACGATTATTTTAGTTCCGGATGCAGCTCAATTAGACGAAGTTGTGGTAACTGCTTTGGGTCTTAAGCAGGATAGAAAAGCATTAGGATATGCTTCTCAAGAGGTAAAATCTGAGAGCTTGAAGGAAGCTCATGAAACAAACTTCTTAAATAGCTTATCTGGTAAAGTTGCCGGGGTTAATATTACTAATAGCCCAAGTGGTTTAGGGGGGTCTTCACGTATTACCATTCGTGGTAACTCTTCGTTAAACATTAATAACAACTCTCCTTTATTTGTTATTGATGGTACTCCTATTAGTAATAATGTAGGAGGGATGAATACTTCTAGCACTCAAGATACTGACTACGGTAATGGTGCTGCGGAAATTAATCCTGAAAATATTGAGTCCATCAATATCTTAAAAGGACCTGCTGCTGCTGCTTTATATGGTTCTCGTGCAGCTAACGGTGCTATTGTAATTACTACCAAGAGTGGTGCTGGTAAAAAAGGAAAATTAAAAATTAGTGTTAGTTCTAGTGTACAGTTAGAAACTATTTCTACCATGCCTGAATGGCAAAATGAATACGGACAAGGGAATAACATGGAATTCTCTTTCCTTGATGGTAGTAACGGTGGAACTAATGATGGTGTTGATGAAAGCTGGGGGCCTAAGTTAGATGCTGGTTATACAATTGCTCAGTTTGATTCTCCAAGAGCTGATGGCACAAGAGGAGGTGACGTAGATGTTAGTTCTGCTGATATTACACCAACTCCATGGGTATCACATCCTGATAACATCAAAGATTTCTTTGAGACTGGTGTTACTACTATAAATAGTATTTCATTTGCTAAGTCTAGTGAGTTAGGAAGCTTTAGAGCGTCTTATAGTAATTTAAATCAAACAGGTATTGTACCCAATACCGATTTAAAACGTAACAACGTTAATATTACAAGTAGACTTAATTTAACAGATAAACTTAAATTAAGTTCTAACATTAACTACATAAAACAAGATAGTGGTAACCGCCCTTCTTTAAGTTACGGTACAGAAAACGTTATGTATTTATGGGCATGGTATGGTCGCCAGATTAATACAGCAAGTTTAAGAGATTACTGGCAGCCAGGTTTAGAGGGTACGCAACAGTTTAATTATAACTATAACTACCATGATAACCCATATTTTAATGTATACGAAAATACGAATGCACAGAACAAAGACCGTGTATTTGGTAATATTAGTTTGAATTATGATATCACGGATCATTTAAGTTTTATGTTTAGAACTGGTAGAGACTTTTACAGAGATGTACGTACCAAGAAAAGAGCATTTAGTACACAACGTTTCCCTGAAGGTTTTTATGGAGAACTTAATGTTTATTTTCAGGAAGCAAATACCGATTTCTTGTTAACGTATGATAATACTTTTAATGAAAAATGGGGTGTTAGTTTATCTGTTGGTGCTAACCGTATGGATCAGAAAGTAGATAATAGCTATACGTATGCAAATAAACTTGTTGTACCAGAATTATATTCATTCAACAATGCACAGGCAGGTAACTTATTTGTAGTTCAAGATGATACTCAGAAAAGAATTAATAGTGCATATGCATTTGGTCGTTTTTCTTATGACAACAAAATTTATTTAGAGTTAACAGGAAGAAAAGACTGGTCTAGTACAGTACCAGATTCTTATTTCTATCCTTCTGCTAACTTAGGTTTAGTAGTAAGTCAAATGGTTGATTTACCAGAAGCTTTCTCTTTTGCAAAATTAAGACTTGCAGCTGCACAAGTAGGTAACGACACGGGAGCTTATAATAGTGGTTTAACTACGTATAACAAGGAAACTGCCTTTGGAGAATATACCGTTTTAAGTCAGGACAGTGTATTATTAAATCAAGATTTAAAACCTGAAATGACTACTTCTTATGAGGTTGGAACAGAACTTAGATTCTTTAATAACAGATTATATGTAGATGCTACTTACTATCAAAACTTATCTGAAAATCAGATTATGAGTGTAGATGCTGATATAGCAAGTGGTTATAGCAAGCGTTACATTAACTTAGGTGAAGTTAAAAACCATGGTTTTGAATTAATGTTAGGAGTTCAACCAATTAAAACAGAGAAGTTTACTTGGGATGCTAATTTTAATTTCTCAACTAACGAAAGTGAAGTAAAAGATCTTGACGGAGTTAATTATACATTAACTTCTAGAAACGGAGCATATATCCAAGCTAGAGAAGGTGGTTCTGTTAGTGCTATCTATGGTTACGGATTTAAGAGAGTAGAAGATAAGAGCAGTCCTTACTACGGAAGAATCATTTATAATTCTGATGGTTTACCTGAAATGACAGATGATCTAGTATATCAAGGTGATTATGCACCAGATTTTATGTTAGGTATTCAAAATAAGTTTAAGTACAAAAACTTTGACTTAAGTGTTTTATTTGATATTCGCGAAGGTGGTATTGTTGTGTCTAGAACAAAAACCATTGCTAGTACATCTGGTCAGTTAAAAGAGACTCTTGTAGGTAGAGAAACTGGTATTGTTGGTGATGGTGTTGTAGAATCTAATGGTTCTTACCAAGAAAACACTGTAAACATTGGTGCTCGTAGCTGGAACTATAGTTACTACGACAGAGATAACGTAGAAGCAGCTAAGTATGATGCTTCTTATACTAAATTAAGAGAAATAACTATTGGATATACACTGCCAGCTAAATTTGCTGAAAAAATATTCTTAGAGAATGTAAGATTTTCTGTAACTGGTAGAAATTTATTCATTTGGACAGAAAATCCACACTTTGACCCTGAAACCCTTTCTGTTTCTGGTAATACATTACAACCAGGTATTGAAAACATGGCGTTACCAGGGGTTCGTTCATTTACTTTCAACTTAAACTTTAATTTCTAAACTAATTTCGAAATGAAACATTCATATAAATTTTTAAGAAATCTACTTAGTCTTGTAATGGTGGTTTCTATTGCAGGTTGTAAAGATGATTTTACCGAAATTAACACAAACCCTAATGATCCTACGAGTGCTACACCCGAATTATTAGTACCTGGTGTAATTCGTTCTATTGCTAACGATTGGGCAGATTACGGTTGGGGAACCGGAGCCTTAGTAATGCAACATTCTGCAAGATACCAGTTTACCGATGATGACCGTTATATTTGGGATCCATCAGGAGATCCATATTCAACCGGATATGATGCTCTTAGAGATGTTAATAACATTTTAGAAGCTTCTCAAGATTCTGAATTAATGGCCGGGTACTATGGGGTTGGTCTTATTTTAAAGTCTTGGATTATGTCTATTATTACAGATGCATATGGAGATGCTCCATACAGTGAGGCTACTCTAGGTCAAATTACTGGTAATTTTACTCCTGTTTTTGATAGTCAGAGTGATATCTATACCGGAATCTTAGCCGATTTAGAGAATGCTAATGATATTTTAGCCAATGCTAGTAATATTGACGGTGATATTCTTTATGGAGGTGATGTAAGTCTTTGGAGAAAGTTTGCTAACTCATTACGTTTACGTTTATTAATGAGATTAACAGATGTTAGTAACTCTTCTTCTATTGCTGCTATTCAAACCATTGTGAGTAATCCAACTCAATACCCTATTTTTGAAAGTAATGAAGATATGGCTGCTGTAACATGGAATACAGGAAATCCACAACCAAAATACGAAACTCGTTCTGGTAGTTTTGATGAATTACGCTTAAGTCAAACTTTAGAAACAAGATTAAAAGCTTTAAACGATACAAGATTAGTAGTATTTGCACAACCAATATCTAACGCTAATGAGGGTTGGTATTCAGATAATTGGGATTACTACGTAGGAGAGCCTAATGGTTTAAGTGATGAAGATGCACTTGCTTATAACGGTGGTTCTAACAATATCTCGAGAATTGGAATTTTATTTGCTTGTGACGCTTGTGATGATGATGCTTCTGCAACTGCAGCACAAACTATTATCATGAGTTATTCTGAAGTTCAGTTTATCTTAGCAGAAGCTAGACAACGTGATTTTATTTCTACAGGCGATGTAGAAACTTATTATGAAACTGGTATTAAAGCATCTTTCGAATATTACAAAAGTAGAATTGAAGTAGGTGGCTGGTCTCAAATATCAGATCTTTTAGACGGAACACTTTCCGATATGGATACCTATTTAACTCAAGGCGGTGTAGCTTTAACAGGAACCAGTGATGAGATTTTAAACAAAATTTATCTTCAAAAATGGATTTCGTTATATAACACAGGGTTTGAAGCGTGGTCTGATTGGAGACGTACAGGACAACCAGAAGTAGTTCCTGGTCCTGCGGCTAGTAACAACAGTCAGGTACCTGTTAGATTTTTATATCCTTCTAGTGTAAAATCTACAAACAATGCTAACTATCAATCTGCTGTTCAAAATCAGGGAGCCGATGATATTAACACCAGACTTTGGTGGGATGTTTCTTCTAATAACTAAGAGTATACAGTAAGAAATGAAATATATAAAATTTGCAATGGCCATAGGAATATTTTTCCTATGGTCTTGCCATTCAGATAAATTACAAAAAGAGGTAGCTAGTAATTCATTTACCTATAAACATATTGTGGTTATAGGTTTCGATGGATTGAGTCCTGATGGATTAAAGCATGCAGAAACTCCAAACTTTGATCGTCTTATAACTGAAGGTGCTTCTACCATGCAGGCACGTGCAGTTTTGCCAACTAGTTCTAGTACCAACTGGGCTTCTATGATTATGGGAGCAGGCCCAGAGCAACACGGAATACTATCAAATTCTTGGGAGCGAGATAATTTTGTATTACCTACGGTAGTTCAGAATGAGCCGTATCTTTTCCCAACTATTTTTAGTCATATCAGAAAAGCAAACCCAAATGCTGAAATAGGAACTATTTATCATTGGGATGGTTTTGGACGTTTGTTTGAGAAAAGCGCGGTTAGTTATGATATTAACGGAGATTCTGAAGATGAAACAGAAGCATTAGCTTCTGCTTACATTAAAGATAAAAATCCAGATTTTACATTTATACATTTTGATCATGTAGACCATGCCGGACACGAATTTGGCCATGGAACAAAAGAATATTACGAATCTGTAGCCAAGGCTGATGAATTGTTAGGAAAGCTAATAAGTACTATAGAGTCTTCTCAGCTGGCTAAAGAAACTTTGGTTATTGTAAGTTCAGATCATGGAGGTATTGGTAAAGGTCATGGAGGAGCTTCTTTAGCTGAAATTGAAATTCCTTTTATTTTATGGGGACCTCATGTTAAAAAAGGATACCATATTAAATATCCGGTATATCAATATGATAACGCAGCCACAGTGGCGTATGGTTTTGGATTGAAATTGCCTATAGCTTGCATAGGTAAGCCTGTTTTAGAGGCTTTTGAAGGTAATGAGATTTCAGATGATTATGCTATTATAGAGCGTCAACCAGCACCTATTATTAAGCCGGAAGCTGTCTTAAGCAAAGTAGCAGGAGGGTTGTTTGTAAATGAAGCTACTGTTTCTATAGAAAGTATAGCAAGTGAAGGAATCATTCGTTTTACTATTGATGGTAGTATGCCTAAAAGTACATCAGGGATCTATACTGAACCATTTAAAGTTTCTTCTAATACGGTAATTAAAGCAGGAATATTCAAGAACGGAGTATTAATTAGCTCTATTTCAGATGCTTATTTTAGAATTAGAGAAGAAAAGAAGAAGAAGCCTGTTGGCTATAAGTTATTTTATTTAAAAGATTTGAAAGAGCTACCGTCGGTTTTGGGGTTAGAACCTGATGCAATTGGTACTTGTTTTGAATTTACCTCGGATGAGGTAGCAGAGCCTATAAAAAGCAATACTGTTGTAGTATTTTCTTCTAAACTAATAATTGATAACGAAGATGACTATCGTTTTTCTACACGTTCGGATGATGGGAGTAAATTATTTATTGATGGTAAAGAAGTGGTGAATAACGACGGTGATCATGGTATAAAAGAAAAAAGCGGTAAAATTCACTTAAAACCGGGTACATACAACATAAATGTGCATTGGTTTAATGGAGGCGGAGATGGCTGGTTGGATGTGTATTATGCAAATAGTCAGTTTACTAGACAAATATTACCAACTTCCATGTTAGCACTGTAATTATGAAGAAATTATGTATTACGATTCTGACTTCTCTAATTGGACTGAATTTGCTTGTGGCTCAGGTAAACACATATCCTAAATGGGAAGAAGGAATACTGGAAATACACCATATAAATACAGGTAGAGGAGATGCTGCCTATTTTATATTGCCCGATGGAACAACTATGTTAGTGGATGCTGGAGATACTTCTGAAACACATCCTAGAACGCTTTCCGTCAGAAATGCACCGTTAACACCTAATAGGTCAAAAACGGCTCCTCAATGGATAGTGGATTATATTAAGCAATTTAGTCCGAAAGTGAATAAAGAAATAGACTATGCTATCATTACACATTATCATGATGATCATTTTGGTGAGGTAGATAGTATAAGGAAAATATCAGACAAGGGCGATTATCAGTTAACAGGGATTACTGAGGTTGGTACTTTAGTACCTATTCATACTTTAATAGATAGGGGAAGTAGCTTTCCGATTGATTTAAAGGATACAATAGTTCAAAGAAAGTATAGGAAGGATACCTATCATATGGTGCAAACACTCACCAATTATTGGAAGTTTATTGATTATCAATCTGATAAAAATGGATTGAAAAATGAGACGCTGATTCCAGGTAAATTAGATCAGATACAATTAGTAAAATCACCTAAAAAGTATACAAATTTTCATGTTAGAAATATAGCTGTAAATGGAGCTATTTGGACAGGTGAAAAAGAGTATTATTTTGATACCTATAAGCAGGGAGAATATCACGGTGAAAATGATTTAAGCACCTGTATTAAAATCACTTATGGTAATTTTGATTACTTCACAGGAGGAGATATTAGTGGAGTAGATGCTTACGGGCAAAGTGATTTTTCATCAATGGAATCGCTCATGGCTCCGGTTATCGGTCCTGTAGATGTGATTACCTTAAACCATCATGGTAATAGAAATTCACAAAATATCTATTACGTAAGAACGGTTAGACCAAGAGTTTGGATACAACAGAACTGGTCATCAGATCATCCGGGAGAAGAGGTTTTTAGAAGAATTAGTTCTAAAAAGTTGTATCCGGGAGATAGAGATATGTTTGCAACAGTTATGTTACAACCAAACAAAGATGTGATAGGAGAAAAATTGAATAACTATAAGAGTCAGGAAGGACATATAGTAGTGCGTGTTTATGATAACGGAAATTTTTATGAAATTTATGTATTAGATGATACCACTAATAAAAGAACAGTAAAAGCAAAATTTGGTCCGTATGAGTGCAGATAATATACACAAACGAACAGAGGGAGATGTAAATTTTACAGAAGCGCGTAAAGCTTGGCAACAAACAGAGATAGATACCAATACACAAGAATTGTTAGATAAAGATGCACGTTATTTTTTACATCAGTCAATGTCTACTCCTTGTTTGGATGTGTTAAGCAATGCAAAAGGATCATCTATTATAAATACTAGAGGAAAATCGTATTTAGATTTTCATGGAAACAATGTACATCAATTAGGGTTTGCCCATCCGTTATTGGTAGAAAGATTGAAAGGACAGTTAGATGATTTAACCTTTTCTACTAGACGATATACCAATGAGAAGGCTATTGATTTTGCCGAAAAGTTGGCGTCTTTATTACCGTCCGATTTAAATAGAGTACTACTTACTCCTAATGGGAGTTCGGCTGTTGGTATGGCTGTTAAGCTAGCAAGAGCAGTTACCGGAAAATTCAAAGTAATATCATTTTGGGATTCATTTCATGGAGCCAATTTAGATGCGGTTAGCGTAGGAGGAGAATCTGTTTTTAGAGATTATATGGGGCCGTTGATGCCTGGTGTAGAACGCATACCACCACCGATTACGTATCGGGGTATTTATGAGAACAATGAGCAGAAATGTCTAGAACATTTAGAATATGTTTTAAGTAAAGAAAATGGAATAGGAGCCTTTATAGCTGAAACTATCAGGAATACAGATGTTCAGATTCCGTCTAAAGAATTTTGGAAGGAAGCTAGAAGATTATGTGATGCTTATGGAGTAGTATTAATTTTGGATGAAATTCCGATAGGCTTAGGGCGTACAGGGAAAATGTTTGCTTTTGAGTATTATGGTATTGAGCCGGATGTTTTATGTTTAGGAAAAGGACTTGGAGGAGGCATATTTCCTCAGGCGGCTATTATAACCAGAGATGATTACAATCGTTTCGGAGATATTTCACTAGGGCACTATACTCATGAAAAGAGTCCGTTGGGGTCGGTTGCGGGATTAACGACTATCGAAATTATTGAAAGCGAGAACTTACTTGAGAAAGTACAACAGGATGAACTATTTTTAAAGGAAAGATTGCGTCAATTACAAACACAATATGAATTAATTGGAGATATCCGTGGTATGGGTTTGCTATGGGGAATTGAGTTAGTTACCGACAGAATCACCAAGGAAAAAGCAGTTAATGAGGCTGAAAAAGTAATGTATAATTGTTTACGCAAAGGACTTAGCTTTAAAGTGTCCTCTGGCAATGTGCTACAATTGTCACCTCCTTTAACTATTTCAAGAGAAGATTTAGTAAAAGCCATAAATATAGTAGAACAAAGTATCAACGAAATATATTTAGTATGAAAAAAATAATTATTCTAGCACTGTTTACCTGTATATTCGGGTATTCTCAGGAGTTTTATGTAAAGCCCTATTTACAGGATGCTACACCTAATTCTATTAAAATTATGTGGGAAACTAATTTTGGAGAAGAGAGCTTTGTAGAGTGGGGTGTAACCAAAAAATTGGGTAAAAAAGTATCGGGTAAAGCATTCGATATCAATTTTACCGAAGCACGTGTACATGAAGTACTTATAGAAGGGCTACAGAAGTTTACAACTTATTATTATAGGGTTAAAACAGGTACGTTAGTCTCAGATATTTATACGTTTAAAACACCTCCATTTGCATCTGATGATAAGGCTTTTAACATTGTAGCCATGAGCGATATGCAGATAGATAGACGTAATCCTAATAAATTTACTGAGATCATTCAGGATGGGGTTCTGTCGTATCTTTCAGATGAGTTTGAAGGTGGAGTTCCTGATAATTTAGCCTTAGTAATGATTCCCGGTGATTTGGTAAGCTCTGGAAGTGAATATGACCAATGGCAACATGATTTTTTCAGACCGATACAACCTTTAGGTTCTCAGGTTCCGGTATATCCGGTATTAGGAAATCATGAGCGTAATTCAGTATTTTATTTTAAATACTTCAGTTTACCAGAAAACGGTACTCCTGCCTTTGCCGAGCATTGGTATTATAAAGATTATGGAAATACAAGAATCATTGGTTTAAATTCTAATGAGGGGTATCGAATTAAAGACCAATTACGATGGTTGGATTCTTTATTAGTAAGAACTGCCGAAAATGATGATATCGATTTCGTTTTTGCCCAATTACACCATCCACATAAATCAGAATTGTGGTTACGTGGGGAAGAAGATTATACAGGTGAAGTTGTAAAGCGCTTAGAAAATTTTACCAATAAAACAGGAAAGCCTAGTATTCATTTTTTTGGTCACACACATGGTTATAGCAGAGGTCAGTCTCAAAACCATAAGCACTTATGGATTAACGTTGCTACCGCAGGAGGACGTATTGACGAATGGGGAGCTTATGCCCAAAAAAACTATGATGAATTTACCGTAACACAAGCTAAATATGGTTTTGTGATGGTAGCTGTAGACCCTAATGATGGGAATCCTAAGTTCACGGTAAAAAGAGTGAGTAGAGGAAATGAACTTAATCCTGAAAATAATGTAATAACAGATAGTATTACAATCTATAAAAATGCCATAAACCCTGAGAAACCGATGGCGGTTAGCCCTAAGGGAAAGGTAGATACACTTAAACCATTGCTAACGGCTTCAGTATTTAAAAGTGATAATGATCAGGCTTTTCATGCTGCAAGTCAATGGCAGGTATCAGAATCAGATGATTTTGAGAAAACTATTTTTAATAGTTGGAAACAATTTGAAGATTGGTATTACGATCAGAACTTACAAAAGGGCGATGATTTAAAGGATGAGATAGCCCTAAATTTAAAGCCGGGTAAAACGTATTATTGGCGAGTACGTTATAGAGATCAATTTTTACAATGGAGTGAATGGTCGGAGGTAATTAAAATTTCGACCGAAAAATAATTATCATAACAAATGAAAAAATTAGTTACCGTTTTGTTACTAATGGTTGTTACCATGGTACAAGCACAGAAAGAGCAAACAAAAGTAATTTTAATTACACTTGATGGTTTGCGTTGGCAAGAACTGTTTACAGGAGCCGATTCACTATTAGTTGGAAATAAAGAATTTGTAGAACATCCTGATGAATTAAAAGAATTATTTTGGAGACCAACTGCTTTAGAGCGTAGAGAAACGTTATTTCCTTTTATCTGGAAAGAAGTAGCCACTTTTGGTCAGATTCATGGAAATAGAGCTTATGGAAGTAAAATGAACCTTACTAATACTATGTGGTTTTCGTATCCAGGTTACAATGAAATTTTAACGGGAAAAGCAGATGATAAAAACATACATAGTAACGATAAGATTTACAATCCTAATGTTACGGTATTGGAAGAGGTTAATAACATAAAGTCATTTAAAGGTAAAGTAGCGGCTTTTGGTAGTTGGGATGTATTTCCGTTTATTATAAACCAGAAAAGAAGTGGTATTCCTGTAAATGCAGGATTTATGAAAGCAGAAAGCGAAAATTTAACCGAAAGAGAAGTTTTTCTTAATGAATTGCAAGATGAAATTCCCGGACCTTGGGGTAGCGTGCGTTTAGATGCTTTTACACATCATTTTGCAAAAGAATATCTACAAAAAAATCATCCTGTACTAACCTATATTTCTTATGGAGAGACTGATGATTTTGCGCATGATGGTGAATATGATTCATATTTAAAATCGGCGCACAGAACCGATGCCTTTATTAAAGAGTTATGGAATTATACCCAAAATGATCCGTTTTATAAGGGGCAAACAGTATTTATCATTACTACAGATCATGGTAGAGGTGCTGATCCACTAGATACATGGAAACATCATGGAGATAAAATTAAAGGGTCTGGAAATACTTGGTTAATTATGTTTGGCAGTGGAATAGATACTAAAGGAGAGGTAAAAACTGAAGAGCAACTATATACTACAATGATAGCACCAAAAGTAAAGTCTTATTTTATAAGATAATCGTAATTAAATGTTGAAATACGTATCTCAACATTAAAATAATTTACAGATAATAATCTGAGCCTACCTTAACTAAAGCCCGAGCTGATTACCTTTTTGGTGCGGTTCGGGTATTTTTTAGGTACGTATTGAATAACATATACTTATAATTCTATGTTTGGAAACGATTGCTTGGTTTGTGCTAAAATAAATTGCGTTTTCACACTACCTAACTGAGTTAGCACAGAAAGCTTGGTGAATACAAATTTTTGGTAAGCTTCCATATCTTTTACTTCAACCTTCAATAGAAAATCATTTTCACCTGTAATATGAAATGATTCGGTTACTTCATCAAAACTATCTACATCTTTTTGAAATTTATCAATATGTCTGCGGGTATGTTCTTTTAATGAAATAAATAGAAATGCAGAGAGTATGATACCCATTTTTTTTTGATTTATAATGGCTACATATTTTTCTATAATACCTTCACGTTCTAATTTTTTAACACGCTCAAATACCGGAGTTGTGGTTAATGATAATTTTTTAGCCATTTCCTTGGTTGTGATACGACTATTTTCCTGAAGTAAATTTAGGATTCGAATATCTGTGGTGTCCAATTTCATCTTGATAGATTTAAACTCTGAATTTAGAATTAAAAATAATAAAAAAAGAATTTTATTCTATATATTTTATAATAAATAGAATTTTACTATATTATAATTGTTAAATTAATATAATTTAAATGATAAGTATTTTTTTGCAGCTATATTTAGTTTGCACGAAAATTGGTGTTATTGTAAGCTGTAATATATGTTTTATGGTCTATGGAATCTTACTGATAAATGGACTAATACACCTTAAAAACGAAAACGTTATAGTTCATCAGCGATTAGTGTTAGTACCAAAACAAATAATTAGAATTTTAATAATTACATACTATGCCCAGATATCATACCCTCGGAGATATACCGAAGAAGCGACATACTATTTTTAAAAAACCAGATGGTTCTTTTTATTATGAAGAGCTGTTTGGTACCATTGGTTTTGATGGAATGTCTTCACTATTGTATCATACTAATAGACCTACTCAAGTAAGGGAAGTTATAAAATCGTATGCAGTGGCTCCTAAAGTAGCTATTGAAAAAAACATGAAATCTCTTTCTTTAAAAGGTTATGAAGTTCCTTCTGAAAATGATTTTTTAGAAAGTAGAAAGACAATGTTGTTTAATAAAGACTGTCATATTGTATTGGCAAGCCCAAGAAAATCAATGACCGATTATTTTTATAAGAATACCGATTCAGATGAAGTAGTATTCATTCATGAAGGTTCCGGTAAATTAAGAACATTACTGGGCACTATTGATTTTGAGTATGGAGATTATTTAGTGATTCCTAGAGGAATGATTTATCAAATTAATTTTGATACTCCTGATAATCGTCTCTTTATTGTAGAGTCTAAAAATCCGGTATACACCCCTAAGCGGTATAGAAACTGGTTTGGACAGCATTTAGAAGATTCTCCGTATTGCGAAAGAGATATGCACCCGCCTTATAAATTAGAAACTTATGATGAAAGGGGCGATTTTTTAATAAAGGTAAAAAAGCAGGATATGATTCATGAATATATCTATGCCTGTCATCCGTTTAGTGTAGTTGGTTGGGATGGATATAACTATCCCTACAAATTTTCTATTCATGATTTTGAACCTATTACAGGGCGTTTACACATGCCACCTCCAATTCATCAGACATTTGAGACATCTGCATTTGTAATTTGTTCATTTGTTCCTAGAATGTACGACTATCATCCGTTATCGGTACCTGCGCCATATAACCATAGTAATATAGATTCTGATGAAGTATTGTATTATGTAGATGGTGACTTTATGAGTAGAAACAACATTAAGAAAGGACAAATTACGTTGCACCCGGCTGGTATACCGCATGGGCCACATCCTGGAGCCATGGAGCGAAGCATTGGTAAAACCGAGACCAAAGAGTTAGCCGTAATGGTAGATACATTTGCTCCTTTAATGGTTACGGAAGAAGGGATGCGTATAGACGATGGAAATTACTACCAGTCTTGGTTAGAGTAATGCAAAACATTTTTAAAAATAAAACCATATAATTTAAAATAAGCATAATGAGTGTAATAAAGAATGTAGAATACGGATTGGAAAAAATATTTGAAGGAGCACAAGATTTTCTTCCTTTATTAGGAACAGACTACATAGAGTTTTATGTAGGCAATGCCAAGCAATCTGCGCATTATTATAAAACTGCCTTTGGGTTTCAATCGTATGCCTATAAGGGCTTAGAAACAGGAAGTAAAGAATATACTTCATACGTATTAGTACAAGACAAAATACGATTGGTACTCACTACTCCTTTAAATTCAAATTCTCCTATAAATCATCATTTGGTGAAGCATGGTGATGGAGTTAAGGTGGTAGCATTATGGGTTGAAGATGCTACTAAATCTTGGGAGGAAACCACCAAAAGGGGCGCTAAATCTTTTATGGAACCAATTGTAGAGAAAGATGAATTTGGAGAGGTAATTCGATCAGGAATTCATACATATGGAGATGTGGTACACATGTTTGTAGAACGCAAAAACTACAACGGACATTTTTTACCGGGATATGAGAAGTGGGAATCTGAATACAATCCGACCCCTGTTGGGTTTAAGTTTGTAGACCATATGGTAGGTAATGTAGGCTGGGGTGAAATGAACCAATGGGTGAACTGGTATGAAGAGGTAATGGGATTTGTAAATTTCCTTTCGTTTGATGATAAACAAATACATACGGAGTATTCTGCTCTTATGAGTAAAGTAATGAGTAACGGAAACGGACGTATTAAGTTTCCGATTAATGAACCTGCAGAAGGAAACAAGCGATCTCAAATTGAAGAGTACCTTGATTTTTATGAAGGTCCGGGCGTACAGCACATTGCAGTAGCTACAGATGATATTATTACTACGGTAAAAGAATTAAGAGCAAGGGGAGTAGAATTCCTTTCAGCACCTCCAACTACTTATTACGAGGATATCCCAAATAGATTGGGAGCGCATATGGAAATCATGAAAGAAAATATTAGTGATTTGCAAGATTTGGCTATTTTGGTAGACGCAGATGAGGAAGGCTATTTGCTACAAATTTTCACAAAGCCTGTAGTAGACAGACCAACATTATTCTTTGAAATTATTCAACGTATGGGGGCTAAAGGTTTTGGAGCCGGAAATTTTAAAGCATTATTTGAATCTATTGAAAGAGAACAGGAAAAAAGAGGAACTTTATAAAAGAATAGAAAATGAATGTATTAAAATCGTGGGTAAATATACCTGTTGATTCTGATTTTACCATATACAATATTCCCTTTGGAATTTTTACTGCTGAAGGGATTACTCCTCGGGTATGTACGGCCATAGGTGATTCTGTTTTAGATATAGCTTATTTGGCAGATAAGGGATATTTACCCATGCTTGAAGGAGAGCCTAAAAATGTTTTAAAAAGTAGTTATTTAAATGATTTCATGGCTTTAGGAAAATCGATTACTAAAGCAGTACGGCTTCGTTTAATGGAATTGCTATCTGATGATAACAATGAATTAAAAGGGCATATTCAAGATAGAGAAAATGCTTTTTTTTTAAAAGAGGAAGTGACCATGTTACTTCCAATAGAAGTGAAAAATTATACAGATTTCTATTCTTCTAAGGAACATGCGACCAATGTAGGAACTATGTTTAGAGATCCTGATAATGCTTTATTACCTAACTGGAAACACATTCCAGTAGGGTATCACGGGAGAGCATCATCTATTATTCTTTCAGGTACGCCAATTCACAGACCAAAAGGACAAACCTTACCTAATGGGGAAACTCAACCCGTTTTTGGACCTTGTAAACTTTTGGATTTTGAGTTGGAAATGGCGTTTGTAACCTGCAAAGGAAATACCTTAGGGACTTCCATATCGGTAGAAGAAGCAGAAGATCATATTTTTGGAATGTTGTTATTTAATGACTGGTCTGCCAGAGATATTCAGAAATGGGAGTATGTGCCCTTAGGGCCGTTTTTAGCTAAAAATTTTGCATCCTCCATATCACCATGGGTGGTAACATTGGAAGCTTTAGAACCCTTTAAAATAGCTGGCCCTAAACAAGATCCGAAAGTATTACCATATCTTGAATATTTGGGTAATAAAAATTATGATATACAGTTAACAGTATGCTTACAGACAGCAACAGGTACTGAGAAACAGATATGTAAATCTAATTTTAAGTATATGTATTGGAATATGTGCCAACAATTGGCACATCATACGGTAAATGGGTGTAATGTGATGGTAGGTGATATTTATGGATCTGGTACTATAAGTGGTCCAACACCGGATTCTTATGGTTCAATGCTAGAAATTACATGGAAGGGTACAAAACCAATTAACATGCCCGATGGTAGTACCCGAAAATTCATCAATGATGGTGATACTGTAATAATGAAAGGTCATGCGAAAATAAATGATATTCGGGTAGGATTTGGGGAAGTTTCTACAGAAGTTTTCCCTTCAGTTTAATGAACTAAAATCAGAAATACAGTGATAAGTATAGATCCTAAAGATATTAGTAATCAGCAGATGCAATATTACTTGCAAAATGCTGTGGCTCCTAGACCCATTGCTTTGGCAAGTACCATAAGTGCGAACGGAGAAATAAATTTAAGTCCGTTTAGTTATTTTAATTGTTTTAGTGCTAATCCACCAATTTTGGTATTTTCGCCCTCTAGAAGGGTACGTGATAATACCACAAAACATACGCTGGAAAATGTAAAGGAAGTAAAAGAAGTGGTGATTAACATGGTAGATTTTGCTATGGTAGAGCAAATGTCGTTATCAAGTACTGAATATGATGCTGGAGTAAATGAGTTTGTAAAATCGGGGTTTACGGAAGGCATATCTAAAGTGGTTCAACCACCATATGTTAAAGAGTCTCCTGTGGCTTTTGAGTGTAAAGTAAACGATATTATTGAATTAGGTCAGGATGGAGGTGCCGGAAACTTAGTGATAGCAGAAGTAGTCTACATTCATCTGAATGAGAATATTATAGCAGAAGATACCCGCATTGACCTTGAAAAGTTAGACTTAGTTGCAAGAATGGGAGGAAGTTGGTACTGTCGTACAATTAAAGATGTACGATTCGAAATTCCCAAACCATTAGTAAATAAAGGAATAGGAGTAGATGCCATTCCAGAAGTTTTTAGAAATAGTAAGATCTTAACAGGTAATGATTTGGGTAGGTTGGGAAATATAGAAAAGTTACCTGAACAGGAAGAAATAACAGCTTATTCCAAGCATCCAGAAGTAGCTAAAATTCATGAAAAATTATATCATGATAGAGCTTTAAGAAATGAGGCATTTCAGCATTTGGCTAAAAGGTTATTAGCCACTATGGATATAAGGGAAGCATGGATGGCCTTATTACAAAACTGATTTTAACCATTAACAAAATTAGTAAGCATTATGGAAGTTATAAATAAAGATCAAATAGAAACTAATGAGCTAATAGAAAGATTGCCAAAACATCTGAAGCAATTTGTGAAACCCCAAAATTATGATGACTATACACCTATTAACCAGGCAGTATGGAGATATGTGATGCGAAAAAATGCTGTGTATTTGGCAAAAGTTGCGCATTGTTCATATATCGAAGGATTAGTAAAAACCGGTGTAGAAATTGATAGAATCCCAAACCTGTATGGAATGAACAGGATTCTTAAAGAAATAGGTTGGGCAGCTGTAGCTGTAGATGGTTTTATACCACCTAATGCATTTATGGAGTTTCAGGCGTATAAAGTACTGGTAATCGCTTCAGACATCAGACAATTAGAGCATATGGAGTATACACCTTCACCTGATATTATTCATGAGTCTGCCGGACATGCACCTATTATTGCAAACCCTGATTATGCTGAATATTTGAGAAGGTTAGGTGCTATTGGAGCCAAAGCGATTGTCTCTAAATATGATATGGATTTGTATGAAGCCGTAAGGAAACTATCGATATTAAAAGAAGCTTTGGGGATTCCACAGGAAGAAATAGACAAAGCTGAGCAGGAGGTGGAGCAATTACAGCAAATGGAAGTGACACTTTCTGAAATGGCAGAAATTAGAAATCTACAGTGGTGGACTGTAGAGTATGGTTTAGTAGGCGATATTGACAATCCAAAAATTTATGGAGCAGGATTATTATCTTCTATAGGTGAGAGTAAATGGTGTATGCGAGATGAAGTAAAAAAAATACCGTACTCGCTAGATGCCGCTATGCAGAAGTTTGACATTACAAAACCGCAACCTCAACTATATGTAGCTCCTGATTTTGCCTATTTAACAGAAATTTTAGAGGATTTTGCTAATACCTTAAGTTTAAGAAAAGGAGGGACCGAAGGGATTCAAAAGCTTATTGAGTCGGGGATGGTAGGAACTATTGAATTAGGTACAGGATTACAGATTTCTGGGTTATTTTCTAAAATGTTAGTCGATCAAAATAACGATATAATTTTCTTTAAAACTAATGGAGGAACGTCATTATCCTATAGAGATAAAGAATTAATTGGCCATGGTATTAATGCACATGCAGATGGTTTTAGCTCTCCACTAGGAATGTTGAAGGATAGTAAAATCTCTTTAGAAGATATGAGTCCATACGATTTTAAAGTACGTTATCTTACAAATGGAAATGAACTTACTTTAGAATTTGAAAGCGGTATAAAAGTATCAGGAACTTATATTACAGATATACGCAATATTAAAGGAAAACTTATGATTGTTCAGCTTGAGAATTGTACAGTCACCTATGGTGATGAAGTTTTGTTTTTACCGGAGTATGGTGTATTTGATATGGTCGTGGGTACCAACATTGTATCTGCTTATGCAGGAGCTGCAGATAATACTTCATTTCCTTATTTGTATGAACCTTCTGAAATATTAACTATTAAACCCATAAAGTCGGAAGAATCAAAGAGGTTAGAGAAGTTCTATAGTACCGTTCGAGAATTGAGAGAGGAGTTCTATGTTGATCAAGATATTTTAGGAGCATTGTTTGCTAAGGTGAAAGAAGTATATCCTACCGAATGGTTGTTATGTCTTGAAATTTATGAAATAGCTAGCGATGATTTCTTATTTGATGAAATATATATACACTTAAATGATTTGATGGATACATATCCTAAGATTAGACAGCTCATAAGAGAGGGCATGGAATTGGTCTCTGATAAAAATTTATTATCTCATCATTGAGAATAAACCTTTGATGAATTGCAACCCACATTTACCTACTGAATGTGGGTTTTTTAATTTATATACAAACATGTATTTATTACTATTTCTGAAAATTGGATTTTGTAACGACTTGTAAAAGAGTTAAGATGATTTGAAAAAGTCTTTCTAAAAGCTCTAGAGAAACAAAAACAGTAGCTTTTGAAATAACGAAGTGCTTTGATAATACCAAGCACGAATTAGTTGTCAAAATACACACAGAATAGTTTTTCTCCCTTTTTATTGGTTATGTTACTGAATATCTATAAATATTGTTTTAATAAGATCTTTTTTTTTGCTAATTTTAATAACCCCAAAATTTTACTCGATAATGGAGAGAGCTACTTTGTAGTCTTGCCTTGAAGTAGTTTATTTAAAATTAGCATATTATGTCAACTCCTATAGATAACAGACCTTTAATTATTGGGGTAGATGATGAAAAGATTAATTTGGCTCTTTTATCATTTATTATGAGAAAAATTGATTATCGATTTATTGGAATTCAAGATAGTACACAAGCAGTAACTAGAATTTCGGAACTTAAACCAGACTTAATTCTATTAGACATTTTAATGGATGAAATGGATGGTTTTCAGATATGTGAAGAAATTAAAGATGTTGACGAGTTAAAAGAGATTCCAATAATTTTTGTAACTGGAAGAAATTCTATTGAAGATAAAATTAGAGGGTTACAACTAGGTGGGGTAGATTATGTAACGAAACCTTTTAATGAGCATGAGTTAAATGCACGTATTAAAACCCATTTAGATTTAGCATTGGCTAAGGTACAGATTGAGAAGCAGGCAGCAAAACTAACGCAAGATAACATACTACTTAATAGGATGTTTTCTATTATAGGGCATGATTTGCGCTCGCCTTTAAGTGCGATAAAAATGCAATTGGACTTTGTTTTAAGAGGGATGATAGATCCTAAATCTGAGTTCTTTATGCAGAAAACTGTTGTGAATTTATCTTCAACTGCGGATGAAGCCTTTAATTTATTAGATAATTTATTGGGTTGGGCAAAATCTGAGACGGGTGTTTTATATGTAATTAAAGAGGATTTACCTTTAATAGATATTATAGAACAGACTGCGCGCTTGCAAAAAATGGCTTTAGAGAATAAGCAAATTACTTTAAATGTGGATGTATCTAAAGATGCTGTAGTTTTTGCAGACTTCAATACAACTAAAACCGTAATTGTAAATTTAATTAGTAATGCTATTAAGTTTACCCCAAGGGGAGGAACTATAAGCATAAAAGTTTATGATATAAACGATGGATGGAAAACAGAAATATCGGATACTGGGGTTGGTATATCTCCTAATCAATTAAATGAAATATTAGATCCTAAAAAACATTTTTCTCAAACCGGTACCGAAAATGAATCCGGTACAGGTTTAGGTCTTATCTTATGTCAGGACTTTTTAATCAAGAACGATAGTAAGTTACATATAGAAAGTACTGTAGATGTAGGAAGCACTTTCTCATTTGTTTTACCAAAATTTGTTTCTTAGTAGATAGTAATAATATACGAACTATTAGTTAAGTAAGATTATCCTCGTTTAGCACGTTCCCAGTTTACAGATTGATTTCCTTTAAGGTACCTACCAAAGCCTAGATAAACGCACAAATTCATGATAAAAAAGTAGTAGGGTATAAACAGTACTTTAAGACGTATTTGTCGGTATTCTAAAAACCAACCTAATAAGGCAGCTGCGTAAAAAAGTACTTGTCCTAATAGTAGCAAAGAGTAGATGTTTAGCGTAAACAATCCTTCTCGTAAAGAAATAATAATATTCAGAGGAATTATAACACTTAGCAATAGTGGTGTTAATGTCCATCTTAAAACACGATGTGATATATACTGAAATGTTAATGTACCATACTTAAAAATATTCAACAACGGACTTAAGCGTACTATTGACTGAATACCTCCGGCTGAAATACGGATTTTTCGTTTTAATTCTTCTCTTACGTTAGCAGAAGCACTTTCGATAGCATACGCATCTGGATTGTATTGTATAGTGAACCCTTTCATGGCTACTCGTAATGAGATTACAAAATCATCTAATAAGGTATCTTTTTCAACCTCTTGCCACAAATCTGTTCTTATGGCAAATAATTCTCCGGCTGCACCAACCACTGAGTATAGTTCAGCATCCCATTTTTTTAATTGAGATTCATATTTCCAATACATGCCTTCTCCAGCACCTGCAGCGCTATCTGTTTCTTTAGCGTAAATACGTTTTTCTCCAGAAACACACCCAACTTTAGAATCACTAAATAGTTTTACTATTTCTTTAATGGATTCTTTTCCTAGATTGGTGTTCGCATCCGAAAATATTACAATAGGAGTTTCAACAAACTTCATTCCACGATTCATAGCTGCAATTTTACCATTTCTAGCATCTTCGTGATAAACGGTAACACCATCATGTTGATTTAAAATATCTGGGGTACCATCATTAGAGCCATCTGTTACCCAGATGTGTTTAACCTTGTTGTGGTTATAATGTAAACTTTTAGAGTTGGCAATTTTATCATCTACATAATCCTTCTCATTATAGGCACTTACAAAAAGTGTTACTTCAGGTTCATAGTCAGTGTCTTGGTTTGCTGTTTTAGAATGTCCAAATAATCGCTTTATTTTTATAATAATGAAAAGCACAATACCGTATCCTAAATACGAATAGAAAATTATAAAGAGCGAAAGCCAGAATAGTATTTTAATTATATCCATAAATGCTTTAGTTAAACACGTTCCCATTTACTGGTTTCGTGATTGTATTGTTTAATTACTTTTGCAGGGTTTCCAACGGCAATCGAAAAAGGAGGGATGTCTTTAGTAACCACACTTCCAGCACCAACTTGACAACGTTTACCTATAGTAACCCCGGCCAAAACAACAGAGTTAGCCCCAATATGCGCTTCTTCCTCAATAACGGTTGGTCGTATATCTAAAGGTTGTTGACTTGAGTTTTTATTTCCGTTTGCATATCCATGATTAAAACCAGATACAAATACATGTTGTCCCAAACCTGAACCACTTCCCATAGTTACAGGACCAATAACAACGCTACCAATACCAACACGAACTCTATTTCCTAAAATAACATCTCCTGAACCATTATTTACAGTGCAGAACGATTCAATAGTTGTTAATTCTCCCACTTCAAATCTTTTCCATGGAAAAACGTCTATTCTACTATTTCGTCTAATGGTGGCACCTTTTCCCTTTTTATGTTTTAATGGATTTAGAAACCATCGAACCCATAATCTAGGTCTGGGATTACGTTTTGGTGCAATTAACCAAAGAGCAAATTCTTTAGTTTTAGGATTGGATTTTATTTTACTAACTATTCCCATATTCTAAAAGATTTTGAATAATTATGTCGAATTCATTTGCTTTACTATCCCAAGAATTTGCTTTAGCAAAGGCTATTCTTTCGGATATTTTTGTAGATGAATCATTTTTAACTTCAGTAATCAGTGCATTTTTGAAATCTTCTGCTGTTCCTGTAACACTTACTATATTCTTAAAATCGGCCAAATTGGCAAACGGTGTCATTACAATAGGAACTCCAACAGCCATGTACTCATTTATTTTTAGTGGGTAGATATTTCTGTTAATATCATTTACTAAATAGGGGATAATACCAACATCATAAGAGCTTAATAGCTCAGGCACTTCGTTTGGAGAAATAGCTCCAAAAAAGGTTACATTATCAAATCTATTTAGACGTTCTTTGATGTTGTCATTTCTTAGATTCCCTGTAAAATGAAACTCATATTCAGGTAACTGCTCAATTACGTTTTCTATGGTATCAATATCAAAACGATGGTCTAAGCTCCCTATATAACCAACAATTTTTTTATCTCTATTATGTACGTTTGTTTTAGCAGATTTTACAAAGGTTTCAAAGTTAACCCCGTTTTTAACCACAAAACTATTGGCATTAAACTTCTTTTTATCTTCATTTAAAAAATCTGAAGTGGTGATAATACCATCTACACCACGAGAAAACTGTTCATCGATGCCATAAATTCGAGGCCCGTGTCTTCTGGTTCCTATACCATCATAACAATAATAAACATTCAGTTTTTCGTTAAGCTTACCAATTAAAGATAGTCCATAAAAAGGATTATACGCAGTAACCACAATAGGGTCTACAATATTTAATTGTTTAAAAACTTTTTTTACTCTTTTCTTATAAATTGAGATATTTAAATTGAAGAAGAATTTAAATATAGTATTATTTTTTATAAAATCTACAGGTAATACCGGTGGTGCTACTAAATGGTAAATATTAGTATTTTGATCTGTAGTTATTTGTGTTAATGCAGGTTCTATATTAAGCATTCGTTTTACTGGTGCATGCTGTTTTTTGCGAATACTATTTATCATATCCTTTATAGTAAAAGGATATTCTATAAAAAGGACTCTATGATTTTTAGCTAAACGAGCCATAATCTGAACGGTAGATTTGGTGTATTCACCAAACCAAGTCGTATTAGCTATACAAACTATGTCTTGTTGTTGACTCATTTTACTTGCTTATATTATTATAAACTTCACTGTAAATATTTAAAACATTAAGAGCCATGTTTTTCCAAGAAAAGTCTTTTGCTCTAAGTGTTCCTTTATCTACTAAAGTTGCTACCAACTCTTTATCTTCAATAATTGTTTTCATGGCAGCAGTTATTTCTTCCGGTTTAAAAGGATCAATAATTAAAGCCGCATTATTATCACCCGCTACTTCTGGCATTGAAGCAGTATTAGAAGTAATTACAGGAGCCCCGCAAGCCATACCTTCTAATATAGGAATACCAAAACTTTCACGTAATGAAGGGTATAAAAATATTTTACATTGACTAATAATAGCAGGTAAATCGGTATTTTTTACGTAGCCCGTTAAGTGAATTAAATTTCTAATATCAGTAGCTCCAACTTCAGATAACATACGCTGTAATTGACTTTCTTCGAAATCGAGCATTACTAATTTATACTTATTAGGATACAGTTTATTAAAATCGGAAAAGGCTTTTAAAACACCTTTTGTATTTTTTTTAGGGTCTGTATTTCCTAAAAAGAAAAAGAAGTTATCAGGTAACTTATACGTATTTCTGATTGATTTAAGAATTTCTTTATCTGTAACTTTTTTAAAATGTTCTCCTACACCATTGTAGATAGCTACCAATTGTTCATCATTTAACCCAAAAAAGTGTTTTATACGTTTACGTTCATATTCAGAAACCGTAATTATTTTTTCACTCTTTTTAATTACCGGAGGCACAAAATATCTACGGTACATATTCCCTAATTTCTGGTACCAAGTACCATCCTTTTTCAAAATACTTACACTCTCCATATAAATAATGTCGTGTAAAGTTATAATTAAAGGAACTTTGCTAAAAAGTGGTCCGGTATTACTGGTACAATGTAAAATATCGCAACCTTCTTTTTTTGCAGCTTTTGGTAGTGCTATTTGTTCCCAGCCAGGATACCCAAATTTCGAAGTTAATTCAACAATACGAAAGTTAGCAGCGGCAGGAATACAGGTGTTATCTTCATCTGGCTTTACAAAAATTACATAGTCATTTTCCTTATCTATTTTCTGTAGATTTTTGATAAGCTCAAGAGCAACCATATCCATCCCATGTTTTTTCTTACGATATAAGCGTTGTCCTTCTATTCCTATTGTCATCATATGAGTTGGTTAAGTTTTGATGTTTAGATACTAGTTTCCAATTTTTCCGTGTTGAGTATGTATAAACTTTTTATTGGCTCCTTTAAGTTTAAATAAGGATAAGAGCATCGTAAAAAAAGCTTTTGGTAAGCTACTAACAGCCTTTAATGTTTTTGGGTTATAAAATTTCTTAGGTACAGCCATTATAAAAGCTAAAACAGTAATACAAAAAACTATATACCAATAATCGGGTAAAATGGTGAAAGGTTTATTTAAATGAAAAACACCAATTAATAAATAAAATACTGTAATAAAAGTAACGATACCTAATAATAATATTCTTGGTGGAGATACCATTTGGTATACCTTATCGAAAAAGTCAATATTACCTTTAACTAATAATTCCTTAATACCACTCCATACATATCTTTTAAAATAGATGAACTGAGCAGAAAGCCAACGCTTACGTTGATTACCAAAAACATCTGCTTTTTGTACTTTTTCATCCAATACAACGGCATCGTGAAGGTATTCTATTTTTTTACCGTCTTTAAGTAATTTAAGTTCTAACTCTTTATCAAAACCACCAACAGCATTTACTTTGTTCATGGTTGATTTAAAGAAATGATAATTAAACGCCATTCCTGAACCAATTAGGGCAGAGGAGAGCCCTAAATTTCTATGACCTTTTCTAAATATTTGATTATTAACCTCTTCGCTAATTGCATCTAATATAGCAAAAGAAGTATTTAAGTTTTTAGCAGCTCTATGTCCCTGTACTACTATATAACCTTGATCAAAAGCATCATTCACTTTCTCAATGAAATCAGGCTCCATTATGTTGTCTGCATCTAAAATAAGGGCAACATCATAAGCATCACCAATAGTTTCCATGGCTTTATTTAAAGCCTTAGATTTAGTACTTTTTTCAAAAGATACTTCAACTAGTTTAATAGGGAGTTGTCTTAAGGTGTCTAATGTTTCTGGCTGAAACGAATCTGCTATAACTACTACATCATAAAACTCCTTAAAATAGGATTGTTGAAGTGCCTTTTCAGCCACTTCAACAATAACACTATCTTCTTTATATCCTGGAATAAGAACAGCATACTTTCGTTTTTTTTGTTCTTTTATTTTTCTTTTTTTCTGTTTAAACAGTCCAGCAAAAGCGAATATAAAAATATAAATGCTTGCAAATCCAAAATATATAAATACTATATATTCAATTAAATGTAAGATAAATTCAAGTACAAGCATGGGTTCTATTTTTTTAGTTGGTTTTAGTTCATTTTTTAGTTTTTATACCATTCCAATTCTGAGGTACCACTTGAATTAACCCATGTTTTAAATGATGGATATGTTTCAGTAATTGGTGTCTTCTCTGCAGAAGGTGTAAATACATCAAATATGTTTAATGCCCAAGGTAAATTTTGTGTTGTTTTATAATATCTACCTGTAGAGGCATCACTATCATCGTCACTTGTTCCTAAGCTCTGAGCTTTACTTGTAGGCTCAAGATCTGGAAGATGCACTTCTCTTGTACGGTCTCCGTTAACAATTAAAAATGTATTGTATGGTGCCACCCCTAAGTTACTAATTGTAATTGGAGTATTAAAATTAACTGTTACAGTTATAGTATCACCGGTTTTATTTAAAACATTACCAGAAACATAGATTACAGTTTCGTTAGCAGCCGTACCAGATTCGGTTCCATTGGAAGCTGTTGTTTCATATCCCCCAGTTAATTCAGATCCTGTAACACTGGCTACTAATGAAGGGTCTATTGGTAAAACAAAGGCTAAGCCGTTATGGAATGATGCTCCAATGTGTTCAATAGTATAGCTAGCAGTCATTTCTGTTACTTTATTACTTCCGTTAGTAATTAAATTGTAATGATAACTTGTAACAACATCGTTAAAATCATAGTCACCTTGACTTGGCCATAAATCTTCAAAAGCTAATGTTCCTGGTAAATCATTAGCAGGGTAATAGTTATTAAAAGCTTTATTAATATCATCAGGGTATTCGTCTACAGCATCGTTAATGCCGTCACCATCGGTATCATTTGCGGCAGTTAATACTGCTACGTTTTCATTGGAAATTGCGGTAACCGGATTAGATTTAACATAAAAAACAGCATCATTAAAATCGTCATCAGATCCACCAGTACCTCTATATAAGTCTTCAAAACCAAAGATATTTAAATCTCTTGCCGGATCTTGTAATAATACAATATGATCTTTGTATCCGGTTGCTTCAGGGTTAAAATCTGGATTTGCATAATAGATCTGAGCATAGTTTTTAACATTAAAACCACTCCAGCCATTTGTAACTAAGAACCAACTAATGACAGTATTGGCTGGGAAAAATCCTAGATATACGCGGTTACCAGGCACTAAACTACCTCCAGAACCTATCATAGAGCAGTTAGGAAAAACAATATTATGCATTTGAATATCATCAGCAGATGTAGGTTCTTGTCCTAAAGTATAGGTGTAAAATCCAAGTGAGTTTCTATAACCGGCTCCTTCAGAAACAAAGGTAATCCATACTTCCGCATCTTCTACAAGTATAATTTCGGTTTCTTTACCTGCTAAATACTCAGGGTGTGTATTTGGGATTCCTCCATTATGTCCTTCAGGCAAAGAGCTGTTTATATCATCTAAAAGTGAGTTGTCTAAAGCATCGTTACTTGCCATAGTAGTTGGTTTACCACTGTAGGTATAACTACTTAAATAGTTATAAACAACTGTATTTGTACCCTCTACATTTCCCGTTCCCTCAGGAATTGACCCTTTTTGTTGATAAGTTTCAGTATTAATAACTCTTTCAGAGGTTTGGTCTTGATAATAATTAGCGTAATCAAAAGTAATATTATCACTAGTTAAACCAATTCTAACATCTTTTGTTAATCCAATATAATCTGAATAAATTAGAATACTATCGGTTGCAGCACTAACTGTTAGCTCCCTATTAAAAGATTCATTTTCAAATGAAGCTCTACCAATATAAATACTATCTCTTGTTCCTGTTTTTCCGTAAATACTAAAAACAGCATTATTCAAAAAATCTGGAACTGATAGGTTTACACTAATTTGCTTGGTAGTTTCATAAGAAAAGCTATCCTCTACATTTAATCCTTCCATAGGACCATCAGTAACCACATTGTTATCTGTTGTGTCCAATTCTTTCTCTGCACAACCAGCAAAGGCTAATGCTACTACTAAGATTGTTACTTTAATTAATGATTTCATGTTAAATTTTTTTATTAGGTAAATATGATATTAAGTTTTTGTAAAATTATAATGTGCTTTATTTTTAATTTTCTGGTTCGTTATACCATTCTAAATCAGAATTTCCATTTGAATTAGCCCATGTTTTAAACTTAGGATAAGCAACAATGATAGATTTTTTTTCTGATGGATGATTGAATACATTATAAATGTTTAATCCCCATGGAAGGTTTTGTGATGTTTTATAGTACCTACCATTTGAAGCATTACTGTCATCATCATCTGTGCCTAAACTAGTGGCACTAGAAGTAGGGGTATGATCTGGTAAATGGACTTCTCTTGTTCTATCTCCATTCACTATTAAGAATGGATTAAATGGTGCTTCACCTAAATTGTTAATATGAACTGGTGAACCAAACGTTACAGTAATTGTTATGGTTGTACCTGTTTTGTTAATGGTATTACCGCATACGTATATAATACTCTCATCAGTACTGTTTCCGGTTTCTGTTCCATTAGCTGCAGTATTTTCATAACCTCCGTTTAAAACACTTCCTGTAACACTAGATACTAAAGCAGGATCTATAGGTAATACAAACGCTAATCCGTTATGGAAAGATCCTCCAATATTTTGTATCGTATAAGTAGCGGCTAACTCAGATATTTTATTTGCTCCGTTAGCAACTAAATGATAATGATACGTAGCAACTAAATCGTTAAAATCATAATCTCCCTGACTTGGCCATAAATCTTCAAAAGCTACAGTACCTGGTACATTTTCAGCAGGGTAATAGTTATCAAATGCTTTAGTACTATCATTAGGATAATTATCTAAAGTATCGTTAACTCCATCACCATCTGTATCATTCGCTCCGTCTATTACAGCTACCTCATCTGTTTTAATAGCCGATGCTGGGTTAGATTTCACATAATATATGGCATCGTTAAAATCGTCATCTGAATTACCCGTACCTCTATATAGATCTTCAAAACCTAGAATGTTAAGATCTCTAGCAGGGTCATTTAATAATACCATATGATCTTTATACCCAGTAGCTTCTGGATTAAAGGCTGGGTTAGCGTAATATATTTGAGCATTTTCTTTTACAGTTTTTGAGCTTCTGTCCCATCCGTCTGCAACTAAAAACCAGCTAATTACAGTGTTTTCAGGAAAGTGTCCTAGAGTAACTTGATCACCTGATACTAGCTTTCCACCAGATTTATGCATTGATGCATTAGGAAACACTACATAATGAGTTGTAATATCATTAACAGAAGTTGGCTCGTTACCTAAAGTATACGTATAGAAACCTAGGGTGTTACGATAATCTGCTCCTTCGGCAACAAAAGTTATAGAAACATCAGCTTCTTGTGTTAAAATTATCTCTGTTTCTTTTCCAACTAAAAAGTCAGGATTATTGGCAGGTACACCACCAGGAACGCTTTCGGGTAATGAGTTATTAATATCATCTAATAATGAAGAAGAGATATCTTCGTGTACAGTAATATTTGTTGGTACGCCGTTAGCATTATAATTACTTAAATAGGTAAAGAAGTCAAAAACATCTTTATGATTTAACGAGTTTGAATTAGGACCTAAGGTTTTATTTACATTACTTTCTGTAAATAATGAAGCATAATCAAAGCTAACCTCATCACCGCTAGCACCAAGACGTATATCTCTAGTTAAACCAATATAATTGGAGTAGATTAAAATACTATCGGTTGCAGCACTAATGGTAAGTTCTCTTGTAAAATTACCACTTGTATCAAAATTTGCTTTTCCTATTGCTATGCTATCACTGGTACCTGTTTTTCCGTAGATACTAAATACAGCATGTTCTAAAAACTCAGGTACAGATAAGTTTACCGTTAACTGTTTAGTAGTTTCATATGAAAAATCATCGTCTGCATTAAGTCCTTCCATAGGACCATCAGTAACTAAATTACTGCTAGTAGAATCAAGGTCGTTATCTACACAACTAATTAAAGTAGCTAGAATTAATAATAGAAGATTTGAGTTTTTAAATAGTTTCATTTTTAATAATTAAACAAGGTCATTATTTATTTGATAAATTATAATGGGTTAAATTCCAAAAAATAGCATTCCAGTATACACGTAAATGCTTAAACTGTCTTTTAGCTAAAAACGTTATGGTGTTTTTAGGAATAGAGACGAAACACTGAAATAGCATGCTTACAAATAATTGTAAGGAGTTAAAATTTCTTCGAGCATATACAATCCTGTTTCTTGTTAAGTAATAGGTCTTTAGTGGACTAAATTTTCCTGTTGATAGTGATTCTTTATGTAATATGTACGATTTTGGTTGATAGTAAATTTTATATCCTGCTCTTTTAATATGGGCAGCCCAATCATGCTCTTCATAATATAAAAAATATACCTCGGTCATTTTTCCAACGGTATCAATAATACTTTTCGGTACCATCATAGCAGCACCATGTATTGATTCTGTTTCCCCTGGAGTATCATAATTGCCAGTATCTTTTGTTTTGTAACCAATGCTGTTATTTCTAATGGTCCAATGATTCATGGGTGTATATCCTGCATATTGTATTAATGATGGATCCCAATGAAATTTTATTTTCGGACTAACCATTCCTATGGTTGAATCCTGTTCTAATGTATTAACTAAAGGTTCTATAAAACCTGCAGGAACAATAGTATCATTATTTATAAATAAAAGGTAATCTCCTTTTGCTACATCTACACCTAAATTGTTACCTCCTGCAAAGCCTAAATTTTTTTTGCTTTCAATTAGCGTTATTTCAGAGTATGTTTCTTTTAATATTTTAGGATTGTCACTAGGTGATGCATTATCTACAACTATAGTTTCAAAATTAGGATATGTTAATCCTCTCAACGACTCTAACATTTCTAATGTAACTTTAGAATCGTTGTAGTTTATTGTAATTATTGAAACTAACGGAGTAGTTTTTCCCATAATACTTAATTTTCAATTAATAGTATTTGTTCGTTTTCTTTTTCTTCTTGTAATTTTTTGTCCCATCTCGGAGCCAGAAAAATGAATGCCATACCTAAGTACATTAATGTGCCTGTAGGGAACTGTCCGAAAACTCCATTCCCATAGGATGCGGCCATAATCCCTGCCATACCACATGTTAGTGCTGCAATTTGACCTTTAATCCAGTCGTCTCTTATTCTGAACATGACATTGTAAGCCCCTGTAACCAGTACAAAAAATAAAATAAACAAATGAAGGTATAAACCTATAATACCCATATCTGCCCAAATAGATACGTACCAGCTATCTGTTGCCGTATTTGCCAAAAAGGTATAAGGTGTAAATCGCTGCCCCCAGTTACCTGTAGAACCAATACCACCTCCAAAAGGTCTTGAAGCTAAATAATTAGATAGTTTCCGTTGATTAGCTAACCGAACCTGTAATGATGCATCATTAGGATCAAAAGCTGTTCGCATTCGTCTAATTTGTGCATTGTTATTCATAATGGTGGTATGCGCAAAAAATACATAAACCCCAATTCCCATAATTGCACCTGCAATTAGTACCGGAATATTTTTTCTAAGTATTAAGTACATAATACCCCCCATAGCCGGTACTGCAATAGCTCCTCTTGTTCCTGAAATTAGCATACCATAAATACCTGTAATAGCAACAATGATGTAAAATAACTTACGTTTAAAATTATTTTTTGTATAAATTGCTAATACTCCAAATACAACCCCAGCATGACCTTGTGAAGCTCCAAACTGACCTGCATCTGAATAAAAACTAAAGATTCTTAGTTTTCCAAATAATATATGTGTTACATTAGCTCCAGCATCTAACCAGCGTTGTTCAAAAGGATCTACCCCTATAAACAACTGTTGCATACCTTTTAATGTGCCCAAAAGTGAAAGAACGCCCCAAATAGTAAATACTAAATGTAAATCTTTGGGTTTGTTGAATAAGATAAAAACTAATGGAATTAACAATAATTGATATAGCGCAAATCCTCTCATTGCATAAAACCAAGCTGCTCTACTTACAACTTCGGGATTTACTAGTTCTAAAAAAGCATATCCCATCCAAATTGCTGCCAGAAGTGTCAACTGTGATTTAGCATCGTTCCAGTTAATTTTTCTCTTAAACGATGTAAAGAAAAGCGATAAATACATTAAAAATAGTAAACCATCGACGAGTAGCCCCCATGTGGCGGTCAAATAACGGGATAGACCGATAACAAAAAAACTGAATATTAAAATAGTGATAATTCCAATCTTTGGATTTAGTAAAACTGCTGCTAAATAAATGATAGCCAGAGGTAATATAATAAAAGCCATAGCCACCATTAGCCCTTTACTGGCTGTTAATAAGCCAATACAAACAGCAATACTTACCAAGATGGTAATAGGTATTGGTTTCTTTAAAAGATCTGGGCCATATGTACGTTCAAATGCGTTCAATTAGCAAAGTGTGATTTAATGTTTTTAAAAAACTGAATACTTTCAGGAAGTATATACCTGAATTTTATTTGCATTTCGTGCTTCAAATAATAGAATCCCATGGAAATACCTATTAGTGTAAATAATACTGTTCCGATGGCCACTAATTCCAGAGAGTTGAATGCAAAAACAGCTATAAAGTTTACAACAACATTGGCTATTGTCATTACTATAACCTTTATCATATTTAGTTTAGGTTTGTTAATGCTATCTAATAATACACCACAGAATCTATCTACCGGAAGTAAAACTGTATAAACAGTAAAAATTCTGAAGACCACAATTAGTTGATCAATTTGATCTGCATAGCCTTTACCGCCAAGGAAGATAATTAAGAACTTAGCCATCATAAAACAAACAATGGCGATTGGAATAAAAATTAGCGTAATAGCTCCTGAGTATGCGTAGAACGTTTTTCTTGCTCCGTCCATATCACCTTGAAGCACTTTTTTAGACATTTTAGGATATGCAGTCATTGTTAAACTGCGTAACGGGATCCCTAACATGTCTGTTAGTTTTAAGGGGATAGCATACATGGCTATGGCAGAGGCTCCCATTACCGGACTTAACCCGATAATAAAAGTGTCTGCACTCTTTAGTAAGCTACTACCAATAAGGGTACCCATTGAGTATTTACCGAAATGAACAAGTTCTGAAACCGTTTCTTTATCTTGGTGTCTTAAGTATCTTAAACCATCCCATTTTTTAGAAATACACCAAATACTAGAGAGTAGGTTAGTACTTAAAAACATACCAATAATATAATTAGAGCCGAGATTAAAAAAGAAATAATTAAACGCGAGAAAAACAGTGAAAATACCAATGTTTGATAATTTTACGTACATCATGCGTTTAAAATTTTGCTGCGCCTGAAAAAGGGAGCACGCATTATTCCAGCTCATATTAAAAAGTCCAAGTATAGGATACCATATCAAAAAGAGACCATACCCGTTGGTGTTTTCTACTGAAAAAATATGTAATATTCCATAAGTACTATAACAAACAATAGCGATGATTGCTATAAGCACAAGATTTATCTTGTAACTAGAACCTAGTAAAGTTTTAACTCTTTCTGATGAAGCACCCGATAGTAAACGTACCGTAGAAGTATTTGTCATACCAAAACGTAATAGGTCTACAAAAGAAGCCAGAGTTAAGAATAAAATCCACTCACCAAAGAAATTTTTATCCAATTGTCTGGCTAATAGCATAAAGGATAGAAGCCCTAGTGCCGCTACAGAAATGTTGGCAAATAAAGAAGCAAAGTTCTTTTCTCTTTTTATTTTAACCAGTTTGTTTAGCATTACAATATAGATGATTTAGTAAAAAAACGCATTTGGATTAGACGTTTTACCCCTCTTCTAAATCTTGATCGATCTTTAGGTAAGTCGCCTAAAACTGCTTCCATTTCAATAGGTTTAACTCCGTTAAGAATAATAGTTGGCTCTGGACCCGTAGTAGCATCATTAAAAAGCTTTAAGGCATTCATATCTGCATCGGACCAAGAACGATTGGCTCTTACTACTAAAAATGTATAGTCTACTACAGTAGCTAACTTAACAGGGAATGGATGCTTAATAATTGATGGTAGTTCTAAAATGATAAAATCAAAATCATCAAACGATTTTAAAGTTCCATCACGATCAAATTCATCTATACTGGCAATTTTATACAGATGATCTCCAATGGTATAGGTAAGCTTTTTATATTTTTTAGTGTATTCAACACCCAAATCTTTAGTATCGTCGGTAATGTGTAAAATTTTATAATCAAGTTCGCACAACTTACTAATTAGGTGTTTACAAATAAACGTTTTTCCTTCACCATTCTGAGTAGAGAAAAGCATGTTTACAACAGGCTTACCAGACTCATGCTTAAATTGATTTAGAATAATATTTCTGGAGATAGCAATAACAGCTTTATTTTTTAAGTATTCAAAATCGATCTTTTTAGACTTAGTGTTTATTACAGGAAATATAGAGCTAACTTTCAATCCAATTTTCTCTTCAGCACGTTCTGCAGTATTAATATTATTATCTAATAATGCTAAAATTAAAATGGTAGATGCTACAAGTACAAATCCCATAATACCAGCTACGGCAACTAAAATGAGTCGTTTACTCGGATTTGCCTCAATAGGAAAATTAGGTATTTCAGATATTTTAATATTGGTTTGTAATTCGGCATTTTGTTGTTTTAACTTCGCTAATCCTAAGCTGTGTAATAAGCTGAGATATTCCTGCTCTGCAATGTTTATTTTTCTTTCCAGACGTTTCATAGTTGCACCAAGTGGTGCAAACTGAGCATAAATCTGATCAAACTCTAAACGTTTTTCATCTAATACTTTTAATTCAGCTTTTGAACTTTCATACTGAATTGTATTATCTAACCATTCTTCCAGAATAGGGGTAGAGCCAACTCCTTCCGTTGTATGATCTATATTGAATACAGTATCTAGAGATTTGGTTAATTGAAGTTTAACATCAGATAGTTCGCTTTTTAACTTAAGAACTTCATCTTTATTTTCTTCACGTTGAAGAGAATCTAAAACAGAAGAAGTAAGCATTACAATATCAAAATTTAGCTTACTCATTTTATCTCTTAACTCAAGTACTTTTTTACTATTTACATGTCTTTTACCGTAGGTGTTAAGCTTTTGTTCAAGTTCATCTAAAACAGCTTGAGAACCATAATAAAGCTGGGTAACTCGGCGAACTTCCATCTCAAATAGCTCTTTTCTAGCAGCAATTTGTTTGGTTTGCTCATAGTAGTTCATCAACTTATTATTCTTGTTGAAGTTTAATAATTCGGCTTCAGATTCCTTTAATCGTTCGGTACTACTCTTAAGTTCTTTTTTAAAATAGTTTACAACTTCATCAGACTGATTTACTTTCATGGTCTGATTTAGTTTTATAAATGTATGTGTTAAAATAAGTAGTGTGTTTTGACAAACTCCGGGATCGTCAGACTGAAAACTGATATCGACAAAATCACTAGACAATACTCTTTTTACAGAGATACGACCCATAATTTTTTCGTAGCTATAATCTGGATGATTTAAGTTAATTAACTCATATATAAAGTTGTATGGATCTTTGTTTTTGTATTCTAAAAAATTAGCATAGGTAGTATCATAGTCTCCTTTTACAACCAGATCCTTTACTTCCTTTGGAACAATTTTCATGAGCTCAGCATACTTTTCTTTACCAATAATACGATCATCCGGACCATCTAAAAGCATGTGTTGTGTAAATAATCTTAGAGAAACTTCTTCTAAAGTAGCTCTAGAACGTATTAAATTTAAAAGGTTATCATAAGCTATGTTTGTTTTATTTATTTCAAGTCTGGTATTTTCAAGTTCTATGGTAGAACCCGATGCAAAACCTGTATAAATTCTGGTTTTAGAATCATAAACCTTAGGTTGCCCTTTAGTTAAGAAGAAAACAAGAATAACTAATAGGATAGGTATTCCCATTAGTAATGTAACATGTCTCAATAATATGCGTACAAAAAAAAGTAAATTGAACTTTACCATTTGCTTTAAATTTATTCTTGTTCTATTAAATTATTATTTAATTTGATTTCTACCCCTACAGTATTTTCTAAATACATGAAAGCTAGTAGAAATTCAGCTCTGTTTTTTTCAAATTCTTTAAAGGCATCATTCATTTGCTGTTGTAATCTGGTATATTCAGATAAAGGGATTAATCCGTTTTCATAATCAGACTCAGCACGCATAGACTGCACCTTATAAGTATCAATAATGGTATTTGAAACAAGCATTAATCTATGAGCCCGTAAAACATCATTATAATCTAAAATTAGTTTTCGCTCAATTTCAATCATCGATACTTGCTTTTGATATTGTGCTCTTTCCTGAAGCGTCTTTTCTGCATGTACGTTTTTCTTACGGTTAAAAAAGGCTGCCAAAGGTATTTTAAGCGACATACCAACAGTATATCTAGAGGTTTCTGTATTAATTAAGCTTTCATTTGCCTGGGCTACTCCCGTAAGTTGCTCACTACTTAAATAACCATACATACCGTAATTATATACACCTTCTAAGTAGATATATTTTAACCATTCTGCTCTAGCTAGTCTTACGTTTACTTTATAATATTCAATATTAGCTTGGTCATATTTTAATAAAGGAGAATTTTTCCGAGTCCATGCCTTTAGCGTATCTAACGGAGGTAATTTTTTACTAAAATCGGTTTCTTCTAAACTTTTGGTAATAAAATATTCTACATCCTGACTATGAGCAGTTTTATAGGAAAAAAGGACAAATGGAAAAATAAGTAGTGTTAAGAATTTATTTATTGTATTAATTTTAATCATACATTCTCTTTTTGAAAAACCGCTCTAAAGGTTCTAATAATAATCCACATGTCTTTCCAAAATGAAAATTTGTGGTTAGCATACTCAACATACTTATTATCCAGTTCTTTACGTTCTTGTGGAGACATTTTAGAACTCCTACCTCTAGCTTCCACTTGCCATAGTCCGGTAATCCCTGCAGGACCGTTAAAACGCTGTGTCCATTCATCAGTAGTTAATAATTCTGCTTCGTACAAAGGTAATGGTCTATTACCAACAATAGACATATCTCCTTTTAAAACATTGATAAGCTGAGGCAATTCATCAATACTTAATTTTCTGATAATTTTACCCACTTTTGTAATTCTAGGGTCATTGTCAAACTTGATGAATGCATTAGCATTTTCCTCAAATTTAGATTGAATATATGCTGTTTCACTTATTTCTTCATCATCGCTAAAAAGCATCACATCGTTTTCTTTTGATTTAGAAGTAATGGTTGTAATTTCATCCTCTTCAGTATTTTCAACGTTATCTGTACCAACGTATTGATTTAAATGTAAAAACTCTTTCAATCTTTGATCTGCATCGGGGTACATAGATCGTAGCTTATAAAAGTCAAAAATTTTGTATCCGCTTCCCACACGTTTAGAAATGTAATATACTTTTCCTTTAGACTCTAATCTTATAGCTATAATAGTTAGTAGTAATAGCGGAGTAGCACAAAGCAATGCAAAGCCAGCAACTACAATATCAAACAATCTTTTAAAAGGTTTTGGTTTATAGGTTGTATGCTCTTTAACTAATTCGGTATTTATTTCGGTTGAGTTTTGTTTTAAATACCTTAAAAACTCAATTCGTTTTAAAATGTGATTAATATTTATAGGCTTATGATAACAATCATCTATACCGTCTTCTAAAGATTGTTTAATTATTTTATCATTTATTTCATCAGATACTAAGATAAATACAATTGTTTTTGCTTTGTCGTAAATCTTTAAATAATTGTTATAGAAAGAACTACCGCTTTGTCCGGGTAATTTATTTTCGCAAATAATAGCATCTACCTCATGTAACTCATCTAATACTAATGAAGCGTCATACCCACTTTTAAAAACTTTTAAATTAATAGTATTATTTACAGCCTTTAGACCCTCTACTAAATGATTATCGTCTCCTATATATAGTAAAGTTATTTTAGAAGTATTTTTTGTGTTCATTGGGAGTGCCTAGTGTTTACTGGTTAGTATTTTCTAAAATATTCTCGATACGAATTAATAATTCTTCAGGATTAAATGGTTTTACCATATAATCTACTGCACCGGCTTTTAAGCATTCTATACGATCTTTACTACTACTTTTGCAGCTTAGTACCATAACAGGAATTTCAGAAAAGAAACCACTCTGTTTCACCTGATCAATAAATTCTAATCCTCCCATTTTGGGCATCTGTAAATCTGTAATAATTAAATCGGGTACATTTGATTGTTGTAACCAAGCCAAGGCTTCAATACCATTACTTTTAGTGGTAACATCGTAGGAGCTACTTAAAAATTGAGCTACTAAGTCACTTAAAGTCTCTTTATCATCAATTACAAGTATTTTCATATTCATCGTTTTAATGGTTAAAATTTATTTAGGGTTTTAATTGTGGTATAAAATTATTTGCAAAAGCTATGTTTTGCTCGTTAAAAGGGTTAAATGGTACCTTTGTATAGGTGAATGGTCTTTACCTTTCGATATACATTTTCTATTTAAAGATTAAATTAAGTAATTTTTAGCAAATACAAGTGTTTTGTCGGTAAAAAAATATATTTAATCGTAATTCTAAAAAATTACTTTTTTTTTAAACTAAACTTAACATTGTTTAAATATTTCGTTTTAAATATGTTATTACTTATTTGTAAGCTAATATGTTTTGGTAGTGTAGTCTTTTTTGTTTACTAGTGCGTTTAATCTTTCTAATTATTAAATAACAAAGTGTTTTGTGTATTTCATCGATAAATTAATGCTTTTAATCGATAAAATTGTATTTTTATAATGTTATTAACTCCATTTTTAACTAAACCTACTTATTGATTATGCAAACTTTATTAGCTAACATACGTTTTTGTATATATATTCTATTTTTTTTAGCTAGTACTTCAATTATAGCTCAGACATGTAATTGCAGTTACACTTTAGAAGAGGAGGATTTAGACAGTACCACACTTAACAATATTTGGGGCACCAATTTAAATATAGAACCAGGAGATACTATTTGCATACCTGCTGGTAATTATACAGCCATCCGTTTTTATGATCTGGTAGGAACGGCTGAAAATCCTATAATTATTATTAATTGCGGAGGGTTAGTTACTTTCGATGCACCTTCATATTCTGCTATTTCACTTCAAAGAAGCAGTAATGTTAGGTTAACCGGTACCGGTTCTTCTAATTATGAATATGGTATTAAGGTTGCTGGCACCAATTCGTATTCTTCAGGAATTTATATGGAAAATTTTTCAACTGATATTGAAATTGATCATGTTGAAGTAGAAAATACAGGATTTGCCGGAATAATGGGGAAAACTGATCCTTATTGTAACAATTCTAATAGTTGGAGAAGAAACGGGTTTACTATGAAAAATATCAACTTACACCATAATTATATTCATGATACTGGTGGAGAGGGTATTTATTTAGGGTTTACTGGAGGTTATAAGGTAACATCTACCAGAAGTTGTAATGGAGATTTGATATTTGGACACTGGTTGGAAGATATTACTATAGCCTATAATTTAATTGAACGAACTGACTTAGATGGTATTCAGGTAAATCTTGCTCGAGCTAATTGTTTTATACATGATAATGTAGTGCAAGATTATGCTTTGGCTGGTCAGTCATTTCAAGATTTTGCTATGAGTATTGGTGGGGGTGTTTATGAAGTCTATAATAATAGAATGTATAATAGTACAGATAACGATGGGAAAGGAATTCAGTTAATCAGTGTAGATAGTGGAACTAAGTTGTACAATAATATTATCGTAACGCCCAAATTTCACGGTATTTTTATTCACCAAAGACATGAGTTTGAAACATCTAATGAAGGGTTTAAAGTTTTTAATAATACGATAATTGAACCGGAAAATTCAGGAATACATTATAATACCACTATTACAGTTTCAGATGATGCTACTAAAATAGGAACTACTCAAGATACCACACCATCTTATTTCGTAAATAATTTTATCTTAAATCCTGGAAATGATTTTACTATGACAAATACATGGAAAGGAGATTCTGAAAGTTATATAGATTTTAATAATAAAAGTACTCGTGATGGTATGTTGCCTTATACCTTTACAAATCTTACCGTACGAGATACCACAAGCTTATATTTATTAGATGATGATTCAGTAGATGCTTATTCTGTAACAAGTTTAAATTCTATTCTTGTAGACTTGGGTACTGACGTTTCAGTATTCGGATTATATGATGATATAAATGGTACTGCTAGGCTGCAAGGTAGTGGTTACGATATTGGAGCCTATGAGTTGGCATATTCAGGATCTAAGTTTCCTACCATGCCTACAGCGGAAAGTACTGTAAAATTAAAAGTATATCCAAATCCGGCTCAAAACAGCTTTGCCATTAGTGGTAACTCGGTAAGAGGATCTGAAGTTTATATATATACAAGTGCCGGACAATTATTATACAATGGTAAAGATTATGATGGAGAACATATTGATATTTCAAACTTTAGAAAAGGAAATTATTTTGTGAATGTAATTTCAACAGAAGGAGTACAAACGTTGCAATTAGTGAAGTTATAGTTTTTAGTAATAATAATAATTACTATGTTGGAGGGTGGCGGTATCTTAATGATATCGCCTTTTTTTATAGCCATTAAAAATAACGAGATAAACAAATTATAAAATTTTTACTATTTTTAGTTTGATTAGGCTAATTAGATAAACTTCATGAAAAAAAATAGAATATTTACTATGGCCTTAGGTAGTGTATATCCTCATTATATTACCAAGGCGGAAAAAAAGGGCAGAACAAGGGAAGATGTAGATACTATTATATGTTGGTTAACAGGGTATGATTTAGAGGCTTTACATACTCATATTACCAATAGAACAGATTTTGAAACCTTTTTTGAGGAAGCTCCTCAATTACACCCTAATGTCACTAAAATTACTGGATTAATATGTGGGTATAGAGTAGAGGAGATAGAGGATCCGCTAATGCAAAAAATACGATATCTAGATAAATTGATTGATGAACTTGCCAGGGGTAAGGCTATGGAAAAAATATTAAGAAAGTAAATACGTCTTATAAAAAATGCTTTACATTAGAGTTGTCATTAATGACTCTACTAAATATTTAGATCTACTAAAAATTTCATTCCATATGGAATTCCAAAGGAAATAACGGTTATTAAGGTAACCAAAAGTGAGAGAACTGTAGTACTTATATTTAAAGAACGCCTGTAATCTTGATAAGAGTTACAATGATTACATTTTTTAGCTCCTTCTTTTATTTCTTCCTTCCTTCCTTCCTTCCTTACAGGTTTTAAATGTCATAATATATTCAAATTAATGGTTTTCTAAAAATGAATTTTATTTCTCCAATTTAGCATTCAATGCTTTCATAAAGTCGCTAACAAAAATATAAAGGGCTTCATCCTGTTTTGTCATACTTTCATATTCCGAAAAATAAAACCTTTTGTAATAGCCCATCCAATTTTCCTTTGCAGAGAATAGCTTACTATCATATTCTATTTCCTGAATTTTATCTTTAATAGTTTTAAAATATTCTTCTTCAGGTAATTCCTTAACAGATTCTTTTCCAGGATTCCAAAAATGAATATGGGCATCACCATTTTCATAATAAATATCTATCTTAAAGCTATTATCGTTTTCTACAAATTTTTCATAAGTCATATAGAAAGGCTTATATCTGTAAGTCGTGGTAAAAGGTCTTTAAAAATAAGTCTCCTTCTTCGTGTTCGGCTTTTGTGTCTAATAATTTTGCAAGTATATCGCTGTGAAAATTTTCTAAATGGCTACCATATCTTGAAATGGAAAAAATATTGAAACCTATTTTATCTAATTTCAAGGCATTAGTATCCAATTCATTAATAATAGCATTTACCTTCTCATCTTCGAGTAGATTATACATGTTTATTGGTGTTTATTTAGATTATATAGAATGTAATGGTACGTTAGCCTTCTTTATAGTGTAATTAAGTAACTATAAAAGAGGTATCTTTTATAGCATAAAAATATAAAATTATTCCGTACTTTAGCTTAATACGCTCCCCAAAAAAATTAAATAATCATACCTTAGTGGTTATTTATAAAATATAGAGAATTCGAGTATGGCAAAAAAGAAGGATGTTTAGTAGTGTAAGTTCCCCATGAAAACCTAACTGTTTATAAGTATAAATTCTTTCTATTAGATAACTTCCACTTCCTGCTCTGACCATCTAAACTTTGAAGTTATTTTTATGCTTTGCCATATGCACTATTTCTTATTTATACTTTTATTTTACTTCCCCAATACAATATGTAACTATCCTTTAAGCACAGTACTTTAAAGCCTTCAAGGTGTAAATATGGTGTAATACTATGTTTTCTTTTAATATTACTATAGTATCTATCTTACTAAATTATTGTTTTATAATATTTGTGATTTAAAAAATACTCTTGATTAATTATTCTGTATTATCAAACAATACTTAAAGACTCTTTTACTTTTGCGATTAAGTTCATTTGCTACTAAAAAACGTAACGTATTTACTGGTTTAAATTCTTGCTCTGATTTATACTGTTGTATAACTTCATCTAAATTATCGTGGTTAGAATTTATGTGATCAAAAAGTGTTTCTTCACTGTTACTTAAACGATTAAGAATCGTTGCTTTTTGTTTTAAGTTTTCAATGATTTCCATAGTATTTATAACTTCAAATAATATTTACTTTATAAGTCCATTCTCCCAAAGCGCTAAAACAACATCCATTTGTGAATTAGGCCTTTTATCTCCAAGGTTTAACTCCTCCCAAAGTTCCTTTGGAGTATAAGTAGTTTTTGTGTTACTTTTTAAGATATCAATAGCTTTTACAGCATAAGCTTTATTGTCAATTGACCTAGTATATTTCCCTTCAGGTATTCCTTTTACTAAACCTTTTTCGCACAAACCTAAAAAGGCACTTTTCGGGCAATTTTTTTTCTGAGAACTTATGGAATCAAAAAAGTCCTTTTTTACTTCTGCCTTCCAGTTTTCCTCTGGATTTCCTTTTGTTTTAGCCACATTTATAGCTACTTCTCCATATTCATTATAATTAGGCATAAGTTAATTTCTTTTTAATTCATCAAAAGTTTTTCTGTTTTTATATCTCCATGATGTCGAACCACTTGCAGAACTTCCTAAAATGGTAGCGGCTGCAATATTGTTTATTTCTGCTTCACGAATACTAGTTGGCGAACGGTCTGGTAAAAATATTTCTATGGTTTGTGGTTTAGTCATTTTAAATACAATTTTTCTACAATCCTTAGTTAGACAATTTAGATTCCTTGTCTATATCGTGTATAATTTAGCATGAAATTGTTTATATATTTAAATTATTTAATCTTTAATAATTCCTCAATAATGTCTTTTTTAAACTTACTGAACGGACGCTTATGCATATTATCCTCTGATAATTCTATTCCAAAAATTAATCTATATTTTTCTTCTTCTGCCATATTCAATTTATCATCAAATGTATTTTCCAACAAGTTTTTTAAGTAATTTTTAGAATACTTCATCCTCAAATCAATTAGATCTTGAAGCTCCTTTTCACTATGTTTACTGTAGACTAATTTAGTTCCCAGTCCATCTAATGTTCTTTTTGTCTTAGCATCCATTTTGTCTTCATTCAAAAAGGTGATATCGTATTGAGTTGCTGTATTTGGTATAGATGAGAATTTAAATCTTGAAGATATATCTTTATCGAGATATGGATGTAAATATTCATCCGTATTAAAATGAGTTACAGATTTCACAGAAGAATTACATACTGAACATGAAGGAATTAAATTATAGAAAGAAAGTGCAAATAACGGTCTAGAACCTTTGTCAAACCAGTGATCAAATTGACAAGTCATTCCTTTTTCTTCAGCATTTTTTCTAGCGGTAAAAATATATTGTCGATTACAAAACGTACAAGTGTGCTGATCTAACCATTCTGCTAAATCATAATTGAGGCCTTTTGTACCAGTAAACCATCCTTTATAACCTTTATTAGATAATATCTCTGAACAAGCATCGTTAAACTCGTTTAGATCATGACTTACATTACTCCACCAATCTGCTCTTAACTTTAATTCAAGTTGTAACATTTTATCAGGTTTTGCTTTTATTATTTCCTCTAGCTTTGGAATAATAAATTCAAAAAAACGATTATAACCTTCTATTTTTTGTAAACCCCTTGTACAAACTGAACAGTTTAAATCATTACATTTGTAGCCATCTAGGTTACTAGCTTTTTTTCTTCCAAGATGTTTGCTTTTAACCCAACAAGTAACGACTGAATAAAACTTATCTAATGCTTCTAATTGCTCCCCTAAATAAATCATCTAAATCAAATCTTTTAAATTAATCCCTGCTTTTTGAGCCAAATCTTTGATTTGTTTCTCAGTTTGAATTTTATCTATTCTATCTGTAAAAACAGTTTGAAACATCTCCGTTAATTTATAATTCAATAAAGGTTCATCTATTATTTTTATTAGGGCTTCATGCTGGTTTATTATGTCTTCTGACACTTCTGGATTCACCATCCTTTCTATAATAAATGAATTGAGCCAATTTATAGTCTCCTGTATTTTTTCTTTTGCAAAATCTCCCATTAATCCATTTTCCAAAAAGAATGAATCGGTAAGTAAGTCTGTTATATTAGCTGCAAATGTTTTGTGCTTATTTTGATTTGTAAATATTTTACCTTCTTTTAATTTTAAAGTAAACTCTGATGGAATATCAGATAAGATAAAAGGCGAGTGCGTTAAAAACATGATGTTCAAATACTTCACATAGTTTAATTTCGATTTTTCCAGAACATAGAGCAATCTAGATATCGTACTTTTCTGTGCCTGAGGATGGTAATACAATTCTATTTCATCTAAAATTAAGAATACTGAATTATATTTAAGTTTATCTCCTATACTACTATGTACAGAATCTATATTTTTCAGGTGATAAACTATTGAATGTATTGAATAGATTTGCTGTTTCTCACCTGAGCTTAATTGATCAAAATGTGACTTATCTTTGAAGTGAAACCTTGTCATAAATATTGGTGGTGGTAAATAATCAATTGTTTCTGTGAAGAATTGATTATCTCTTAATTCAGCAATACTTTCAATTATTTCATCAAGCTCAAAGTGTTTTGTCCCTTCTTCATGATCAATTTGATAAAGATCATTATGCAAGAAATTTAGCGATTGTCTAATTTTTAAGGTTACATGACTTCGGTCTTGATATAGTTTTTTGAAAAATGATTTCAATTCATTTTTCTGAATATCTGAATATGGAGCACTTTGATTAACAATAAAATTGTATTCTTTATAGTCAAGGTATCTTTCTGTTATTGTCCTTATTTTACGAAAGAGGTATTTTTCTACCTCACCCCTATAAAAAGTAATAGTTACAGGATAATCTTCATCTTTAAAAAACGTCTGGTATAGAGTTCTAATTTTAAAATCTAGATCCTCAGACCTCTTTTCATAAGGAGCTGTTTCTGCTATTTTTTTAGAAGAATCTCTTGATATTTCAATATACTCAATTTCAATATTTTGTAGAATTAAAGATTCATCTGCGGTGTCAATGACATTGGTAAAAACCCTATCTCTAGACAAGTAATTTTCTACATTTATATCGATATTACCTTTAACGCGATACGGATTAATAACCACTGGTAATTGATAACCATCATTTTTATGAAATAATGTTCTTAACCATTCTCCCTCAACATTAGTGTTCAATCCATGATGAGAATAATTTACATACATTGAATAGAAAGGAAAAATAAAATCATTAAAAGGAACCTCTTTTACTAATGAATATGTACTTTCATTTTGCTTAAAAGTTTTAATTTCAAAATTATTTCTTCTTAAAATTATCTGATAAAGTATGTCATCATAAATGTATACAAGCTCTACATTAAGATACTCATTCATCATGTTAATCTCCTTAGCGTATTTAATTTGCCGAAATGCACCAAATCCATCATTATCAGGATCTGACGATTGTTGGTGTTTTGAAATGTGATCTTTTTGTATCCCATAATAAAACATGAAATACAAGAACAGTTCTGCTAAAGCACTCTTTCCACTACCATTACCACCAATAACAGCATTAATTTGAATATTTAAATCTTTAGAATAAAAATTTCTTGGAATGCTGTCTTTTTCGACATTAAAAGCAATCTGGACAATTTCATTTTTATCATTATAAGCAATCGTATATCTCTCGTCAAAAAGATATAACTGGTCAATTTTAAGAATCTTTTTAAAATCTTCGTGGCAGCCTTCTAAAGGTCTTATTCCTATTATTTGAAAGTTTTTTAACATGCCTCTAAATTCTTAATTAACTTTAACTCTTCCAATATTCAACATTACTCTCTGCAACCATACCCAACTCCTGCTCTACCTTTCCAAGACTTCCATCTCGGGAATCCGAAACGCGCACCTGCCCATTCATTAACATAGGTAACAACCAATCTCTAAGTTCTGAGAGTTTTTGATTTTGTTGTTGATTTGAAACAACTGATTTTAAAATTGGACTTATTTTTTTTTCTATTTCTTCACAAAGAGTTATTGGTGGAATTACAATTCTACTTTGCTTTAAATGATCTTGAGTAATATGTCCCATTGTTGTTTTTCTTAAATCTGCAATCATTTTAAAATGTTGTAAATAATTAAGAAGCTCGAAATAATAATATGATTTTGGGTAATCACCTGACGTAACTTTAAAAATATGCTGATTTAATGCTCCATTTCCACCTGACCAAATCATAACTTCTAAAGAAGCTGACCAAGAAAACAAAATATCCCCATCATAAATTTTAATTCTATCTGGAACATCTTTTTTGACCTTTTCTGTTTTTCCTGTAAAGCCATCACGCATTTCCTTAATCTTTATTACTGGAAGATAATTTTCATCAACAGGTCTAAATTTTTGACAAGCCAAACCATTTTGGAAATTAGCAATATCTAATAACGTTCCTACTTCCCAACCCTCAGGAATCTCACGTTTCAATGCCTCATTAAAAACCATTTTTCCACCAGAATATTTATAAGGTTTTCCATTCACATCTGGAAAATCGAACTGTACAAACCAATAATCGTAAAGCGTTTTTGCCATCGCTTCTAATTCTTGGTTTATTTTGTTATTGACTTCTATTTTGGCGTCTAAATCTGAAAGAACTTTGGCTATTTGCTTTTGGGTTTCAAATTTAAAATCTGGATTAGGAAAATCTAATATTTGATTTTTATCTCCACGAGGCATTTTAGTTCCCTTAGAACCATTCATCATATGTTCAAAGAAATCATCTCTAAAAAGGGAATAATACACAAATGTTGAGTCAAAATTCTTTCTTACTTTAAATGTTAAAACATCACTTGAACTACCTCCTGTGTATTTAGCTAGCCATATTTTTTTTAAGTAAGGACGGATATTTGCCACTAAAATATCTCCTTCATCAAATCTCGTTACATTATTTGATGATTGTTTCGGCATTTTTTCTGCATTAACCTTACCCTGTTTATTTTGAAGTAAATTATCTGTTGTTACATATGTACCAACATCAATATCTTCTAAAGAAATTCTAGATTTAGAGTAATCAGCAACTATTTTTAGTGGATTAGTCATACTTCAAACTTTTCAAATTATCTTTAATCTCCTTTTCCAAACTTTTAGATTCAGCAAAAAGGATTTCCAAATTACTTTCAAACCCATTCATTTTTGCAGTAAATTCTTCCTCAGTAATATCTATATATTCAATTTTAACTTCAAAATACTGCCCTGCACTTAGGCTGTATTTTTTAGCTTTTATATCTTCATAAGACACCACAACAGATAAATCGTCCTTAGCTTCTTTCGCATTAAAAACATCTATAATTTGTTGCTCTTCTACTTCGCTTAAAACCGTTTTTTGGTTTTTACCATCTTTTACTTTGGTTCCTAAATTAGAGGCATCTACCAACACCACTTCTTTGGTATTGGTTTTATCTAAAAACAAAATACTTACGTTGGTTCCTGTAGTTGCAAAAATATTAGAAGGCATAGATACTACGCCTGCAAGCATTTTACTCTCTACTAGTTTTTGCCTGATTTTTTTATCTATACCAGATTGTGCGGTTATAAAACCTGTGGGCACCACAATAGCAGCTTTACCTGTCGCTGTTAAGCTATGCATAATGTGTTGTATAAACAGCAAGTAAATAGCCATAGAGTCTTTTTTGGTTTTAGGTATATTGGGTATGCCTGCAAAAAAGCGTTCTTTGTTGGATTTACTTTCTAAATCTGCGCTATAATCAGAAAAATCTAGTTTAAATGGTGGGTTGGAAACTATATAATCGAACTGCTCTAACTGTCCGTTTTCTTGTTTATGATACGGACTTAAAATAGTATTGCCTTGTATGATATTTTGTATAGAGTGTACTAGATTGTTTAAAATAAGGTTTAAACGTAATAAGGCAGACGACTTTTGCGAGATGTCTTGCGAGTAAATGGTACATTTATCTTCACCAATGGCGTGCGCTAGATTCATTAAAAGCGTTCCCGATCCTGCACTTGGGTCGTAACAGGTTACGTTGTTTACATTAGTATCTGTAACCAAACAGGCTGCCATAATTTTGGCTACAGCGTGTGGTGTAAAATACTCGGCATATTTACCACCAGAATTGGTATTGTAATCTTTTATTAAATACTCGAAAATAGTGGCGAAAAAGTCAAATTTCTGCGTAAATATATGCTCAAAACTAAAACCAACTAGTTTATTCACTAATGCTTTGCAGAAGGCATCTTTATTATCAGTTACATATTTACTCAGGTTTTCAAACAACACTACTTTTTCGCCACCTTGTGTGAGTACCGAGAAAATATCGATATTATCTTTGGCTACACTTACTAAGGTTTCATCAAAAATATCTGCAAATTGATCTTTATTTTGTTGTTCGAACAAACGCGACAATAAGTTTTTTGGTGCAATGCGAGCAGTATTTTCGCTTATTTGCATGGTCAGCATTTCTAAATCATCATCAGAGAAGGTTTTAAGGGCTTCATCAAAGTCGTCAGCTTTAGCTAAATCGGGTTCTAGTTGTTTTAACTCGTAAACGTATTTATCGTTTAAAAATTTATATAGAAACACCTGGGTAATTATTTTAAATTCGTTTCCGTCATTCCCTAAACCATAATTAGCACAGACGCTTTTAAGGTCGTCTATAAGTGCTTTGGTTTGAGTTTCAAATTGTGCTGTGCTCGTCATTATATTTAATCTCTCTTTTTTAATTGCTGTTATTCCTATTTAATACGCTAATTACTAAACGTGTTACGGTTTGCATTTCGTCTGGTTTACTAGACGCTATAAAAAGTGTTAAACTCGCTAAAGTATCGTTATTAATAACTGGTTGTTGTTGGTTATTAAAAAGCATGTTGTTTTGCTGTAAAAACTTTAAAAAACAAGCTGCTGCAATACGTTTGTTACCATCTACAAACGAGTGGTTCTTCACTATAAAATACAAAAGCATGGTCGCCTTTTCTTCTATGCTTGGGTAAAAATCGTCGTCTCCAAATCCCTTTGCTATTTGCGCAACAGAACTCTGGAAACTTTTATCTTTTTCTTTTCCAAAGACATCGGAATCAAATTCGGTTAGCATTTCATTAATTATCTTCTGATAATCGTCTAAACTCGGGTAATTGGCTTCTTTTGTAGTTAAACCTTTAGCATCTAACTCTTCATGATCATAATCATCTAACAAGCTTAAACCTTTAGCAAAGGTTTCTAAAATTATATTGTCTGAAACCTTTTCTTCAATAGCTTTGCTTACCGTTCTAGTTAAAATATGAATTCCGTCTTTTAGTAACTTTACTTCTTGTTCTTTTTGCTCTAAACGTTTTTCATTAAGCGCGTAGCCTTTAACTAGATAGTCTTTCAAAATAGCATTTGCCCATTTTCTAAATGCAGTTCCTTTTTTAGAATTCACCCTATAACCTACAGAAAGAATTGCATCTAGATTATAAACATTTATTGTCCTTTTGACTTCTCTATCTCCTTCTTTTTGAACTTGTGCAATTTTTGCACTAGTTGCCTCTTTATCTAATTCATTAGAATTATAAATGTTTTTTAGATGACGACTAATAGAAGTTCTGTCTGTATCAAACAGCGCTTCAAGTTGATATTGGTCTAACCAAATAGTTTCTCCTTCTAGTCTTACATCTATTGTAATACCAGAATCTTTATCTTGATAGATTACTATTTGACTATTCTTACTCATTTCTTTTTTTTAAACTGTCGCACATTTTGCGATAGTTAATTTTTAAACTTCCATTAAGCAACATAACCGTTGTATTCGTTCATGTATTCTTTTACGATAAGACTATTTATGCGTCTTACATCGGTTGTATTAATGTCAATCTTTTGTTCTTTTTTAAATTGGCTAACTACTAAACGCATCATCATTTTTTCTACATAACTCTCGTTTTCTAATAACTTAGAGTTTTGCAAAATCTCTTTATCTACTGCTGTTTTTAAGCCTTTTAAGGCTTCAAACAATTTACGTTCACTATCCGTTAATGGGTCTTTTTCCATTAAACGTTTATGAATACGCGCATATTTAGCATCATAATCGTATTTTGCTTTCAGCAATTGATTTTCACGCTCTAGCTTTTTTGCTTTGTCATAGATTTCGTTTAAAGCTTTTATGTTCGCTTCCATTTCCTCCTTAGTGACTTCACTTAAATTCTTCTTTTTAAACAAACGCTCTAATTCCTCACGTAAAGAAATAAAGATAGGGTCTTTCTGGTCAAAGTTCCCTGCTAACATTTCTCTTGTTTTACCTAAGGTGTTTTTTAGTTCGTCTGCCAATATCATTTCTTCCTCTTTCACTTTGGTAAAAGCAAAAATAACATCTTCTAAAGCAGTATTTAAAATATTATCGGTATCTACATTGTTTTCTAATGCAATTCTTGTGTTTATTAATGCTAATCTCTCGTTAGTTAATCGTGCTAACACAGATAGTTTTCTAAAGTCTAATTTTTCGAGTAATTCAAAATTACCAGACAAACGAATGAGGTTATATAATTCTTTTGAATTGTTTAAAACCTTGGCAATTTGACGAATTTCCGAACGCTCATTTATTTCTGAAATTTGCTCGCCAAAAACAGTTGCATTTTCTGTATTAAATTTAAAAAGAACGTCTTTAATTTCCTCAATCTCTTCTTTTATCTCTTCAGGTTTTTTAAACAGATTAGAATAATGCTGCATCTCATCGCCTAACTCGCTTTGTAACTCGTTAAAGTAATCTTGATTGGTTTTATCGAACTCTTTCTGTATATCTGCAAAATCAACAACATAACCATATTTATGGGTTTTATAGGTTCTATTTACACGCGTAAGTGTTTGCAATAGGTTATGCGATTTTATCTTTCTCCCTATATATAATTTCTTTAAGCGTTTTGCATCAAAACCAGTCAATAACATATTATATACAAAAAGTAAATCGAGCTTACCAACCTTAAAATCAGACACCCAATCTCTACGATCTTGTTTGGTGCCAATATCATGTAAAATAACCTGTGCTTTGTTTACTTTACTTTCTTCTTTTTTCTTGTTGCCATAACTAGCAGGCTCTTCTGCTACTTGAAGTAAATGAGATTCTGATTTTTCAGCGTATTTATTTTGAAAAATCTCTTGCATCATTTTAGCTTGATCGGAAGAATCGCAAACTACCATACCACCAATACTATTATCATTCATAGATATCCTAGCTTGTTCCATATCTTTAACAATATAGTCAAGCATTGGTTCTACAAATCGATGGTCTGCATAGAGTTTCTTTTTATCAATATTACCTTGTAATACTTTAATGTTTTCTAGGGCTTCTTGTAATACAAGCTTGTAATTGGTCTCAATTTCCTCACGAATTAATCGCAAGGTATAACCATCTTTTATAGAAAGATTATAATAGTATTTATGAATATAATCGCCAAATAAGGTTTTGGAATTATATTCTGAACCTAGTAATGGTGTTCCTGTTAATCCTATTTTTATGGAATGTTTATCTGCTAATTCTAAATTCGCTAAAAAGCTACCTTTCGGATTATAACTGCGATGCACTTCATCTAAAAAGAACACACGCTGAACTTTTAAATTGTAATCGTTATTTTTTATTACATCAGGATCATCTTTAAACTTCTGAATATTAACAACTGTAATTTCAGCCTTTCCAGAACTGTTATGTAAAACGCTTGTCGATTTTATATCTCGACTAAACGCCTCTCTAGAATCTACTTTATGTACAACCAAACCACGAGCAGTAAATTCTTTTGCTGCTTGGGTTAATAAATCTAAACGATCTACAATAAAGTAAAACTTAGGAATGATATTATTCTTCTGAAAATAATGCGTGAGGTACTTTACATTAAAATACGCTAAAGCTGTTTTCCCTGAACCTTGCGTGTGCCAAATGATGCCTTTTTTAATACCGTTTTCCAACTTGTTTTCTATTGCTTTAGTAGCAAATAGCTGTGGATAACGCATAATGTGTTTCTCTAAGCCTTTTTCTTCTTCTACATAAGCAAAAGCATAACGCAAAATGAATTTTAAACGCTCCCGTTGAAATAAAGACGTTGCAATAGAATTGGTTGCTGTATGTAGATTTTTATTAGATTGATATTCTTTATTACTTTTTATACTAAGTAGATTAGTATCCTTTAAAACAAAGTTTTCTTCTTCCTCTGAAAGTGGTTGTAGTAACGATGCTAAATCAAAAGTTTCTTCTTCTCTGAAATAATTGAAGATTGGTTTTTTATAATTTGTTGTACTATAAAAAGCACCTTCAAGCATTTGTGTATCCTCTTCACTATAAGCCATGTTATTTGAAAATACCATGAGTTGTGTCAAGTTAATAAACTTTCGGAACTTTTTATTCTGAAAACGCCTTTGCATACGTCTATGCTCCTCTTGAACGCCATTTCTATTATTTGGCTTTTTCACCTCAATAAAAACTAAAGGCATACCATTAATTAAAAGAATGATATCAGGTCTAAATGACTCATCATCTTTAGTATATGATAATTCTGTAACGACATAAAATGAGTTATTATCAAAATTCTCAAAGTCAATAAGTTTAACTCCAGATTGATCTATTAATTTATTGTAAAAAGCACGTCCTAAATCTTCATTTTCTAATGAAATTGAAATATCATCATAAACCTTTTGAATATCCTTATCGGACATAGTAGGGTTTATTTGTTGAATTTGCTTATTAAAAATTGAAGTAAAAATATTGGTGTTTTCATCCCATACATTGTTTTTCAATGACAGATACTTATACCCCAATTGAATTAGATGCAGAATTGAAGGAATCTTAACTCTTGAGTCTTCGTTGAATATCATATTTTAATAAAAAACTAATGTAAGAAAATAATGTGATATATAAATCTATACAAACTACTCTTTGACCAGTTTAAGGTCTTTACAGACTTCTTTTAATAAATCACCAGGATCAACATCAATAGCCAAAGCAATTAAATAAAGTTCATCAGCTCGTAATTTAGTAGATTTATTTCCACTCAATTGACTCAAGCGAGATTTACTTATTCCAGTTCTTCTACCAACCTCTGCTTTATTTATAGATTTTTTAGTTAAATATAATCCTAGATTAGTCATAATAAATATCTCTTTTGAATACATAAATATAGAAAGTATACACTTTTGTATGAAATAATTACACTTTTATTTTGAATTTGGATATATTTTAAATACATTAGTATCGATTTTTTACACAATTGTATAACAAATAGATACATGTGTTTTGCGTATTCAATATAAGTTCACTTGAAATAACTAGAAAGTATTATGAAAAATGAAATTCGAACTCAACAAGACCATATTCTGAATAAACTAAAATCTCTTTTGGAAATTAAATATATCTACGAGACAAGAATAGAAAAAGAAGACTCCATCAAGCCTATATTTATTGTAATACTGAAAGGAAAAAGCAGTTCATTAACCCAAGAATTATCGGCAATGGTTGCTAAAATATTTCAAGAAGAAACAGATTTTTTATATCGAATATTTTCATTTGAATATGCTAAGCAACAACTAAAAGAAGAAAACCTATTCTTTGTTCATGGCTGTACTTGGAATAAACTAGTATTTCATAATCCTGATGATGAATTAGACAGCTTTCATGAACACCATATACCAGAAAAAACACTAAACAACATGCAATTGACTTTCGAAAAAGAATGTCATAAAATGACTGTGTTTTTGGAGGGCGCGATCTTTTTTATAGAAAACAAGAATCTTTCTCATGCCACCTATATGCTACACCAACATATAGAATTATGGTTTCGCTTTGCGGCTCTTTTTATAATGGGCAAGGAACGCAAAAGCCATAGTATTAAAGAGCTTCAAACCTATATAAAAGCATTTTCACCTGAACTAGGAAAACTTTTTAATACACAAATAGAAGAGGAGCAAAACCTTTTAAAATTATTAGATGATGCTTATATAACAACACGCTATGAAAACAATTACCATATCAACTTGGAGCAAATCCATAAAATATTAGAGAAAGCCCATAAAATGGAAGCATTGGCTACGTCACTATTCATAAACAAACTGAATACCTGTATTGTTGAAGTATCAAATACTAAAGATATCAAAGTTACTCAACAACAAAGCTCAGAACCAAATGACATGGAGTTATCCAATTTCATTAAATCCTTATCCAAAAAGGATTTTTCTTCTTTGTCTCCTTATCCTTTTAAAGAAGGACATTATACCATTGGATTAGTTACTGAAGGCTATTTAGAGACTTCGTTCATGATTTCGAATCTGTTAAAGGTCTGCATATTAGCCATGGAAGCCGATTACTGCTCAACACGTTCTATATCTGACCCAGAACATAACATCAAAGAAGTGTTAGGGTATGTCTTGGATATGATTCCGCATAATGAAATGGAGCTTTTGGATGTTATTCGAGATTTAGCCTTAGAACCAGAAATCAACAGCCGATGAAAGAAAAAAAGAAATTAAAGACAATACAGAAGCATATTAAAAACTTCTCTGGAGTCCGCATGGAATCTCATGGCAACAGGACAAGAAAGACCATAGGTTTTGAGGTGTCAGACCATGAGGATATTACTAGTAGTATTTCTGCGCTATTAGAAGTCTGTTATTATGCACTAGATGGCAATGGTGTTTTTGTTTATCCCAAACATAGCAATAAAGCGCCAATAACTAGCGTGACCAAAGTACTAGAAATGGTTATTGACCTATTACCTCATGACCAAATGTTTTGTTTGGACAAAATCACCGAAATCCTTTCATCACAGGAACTCAAAAAGAAAGCACCTTAAATAAAATAGGATATGAAATCAAAAAAGAAGGCACTTGAAAAATTAATAAAATCAGCTAAGTATAAATTAGATACATTAGAGCCATCAGATATTCAAAAAGGTAAATTTAAGGCTACTTACTTACAATTTGAAGGCTATTTAGATTTATTCACCACTATTGAAGCTTTAATGAATGTCAGTATTTTGGCTACTCAAGGAGATACTTATTGTCCTCCGCATATAAAGGATCATGGTAAAGACATTCGTAAAACCCTAGAATTGGCACAAAAACTTCTACCCTTTGAAGAAGGTGAATTTTTGGATGATGTATCTGCTTTAATGAAGCGACCTTAATCAAATTTATTTCAGAAACATATAGGAAACAAGACCGACAGAAGTAACCACACAAATAATAAACACCACCACCGCCCAAGCAGGATATATTTTAGCTTGGTTTATTTTATTGCTAAAACGTTTTTCAAAACCTTCTAATGTTTTTTTATGAAACTCCATCTGTTGTTGATGTGATTCAATTATAGATTTGTATTCGGATATCTCCATTTTAATTTTAGTTTCTTTTAACTGTTCATTAATTTTTTCTAGTTTCTCAATACCATTATTAAAGTCATTGATTTCATTAACCAATAAGGCTGTTAGTTCTTCAAGTTTTGTCATAATTACTCTGTTTAATTTAATATCCTATGCCCACCCCTTTATCAATGGCTCTTTTAATAATGAATTTGGTGATTTTTAAAGCTAAGTTTGGTGTCAGGTCAATTACTTTACCAGCAAGTTTGATACTTACATGGTTTTCTTTTAATATGCTTGCTCCATTTATTCCTGACATTTGTTTTCCAATATTCCCAAGAGACATATTGCGATGTACCTCGCTACCTTTAAGATTGTGACCATCAAACTCAAACCGAAAGCCCTGTAGTTTGTTTTGATTATTTATTGTTGGTATGACTTTTACCCCATTGGCTTGCATGGATTTTATATAATCATCAAAAGATTTGGGTTTGAATTGTTTCATAGTTAGGTCATGCCTGCGTTTGATCTCAGTTCGTATTTCTTTTAGATTAAATTCCTTTTCAAATTGGATTTGCTTAACGGTGGTCAGTCCCATACTTTCAGCGACTTTTTCTGCTGCAAGCTGACTTCGTTTCCCAATAAAACTATCGTTATAAGCAACGCCTTTAAAATCGATACGATTGACATATAAATGGATGTGTTTATGTTCTTTGTCTTGGTGCACAAAGGCTATTGCTTGTCGTTCTCTTAGTTGCATCTCTTTTATAAATTGTCTTGTTATGACTTCTAATTCCTTTTTATTTAGACTTTTACCATCTTCTATGGTTGGACTAATCACAAATGATAAGGTATTCTTTTTACAATGGTAATTTTGGTCCTGGAGCATTTTAAATTCTTGAGTAATTTCTTTTGGAGAATCTCCATGCAGAAATTCCTTTAATACGATGTCTGCATCTTTTTCCTGATTCCATCCATAAGCCATAGAGGCTCTAGTATGTGATATGCTTTTTCCTTTACCTATCATTTTTGAAACTTTTTAAGATGTATTTTTATTTCGTTTGCTAAGTCATAGACTTCTTGGGTTAGTTTTGGATTTCGTTTTTTGTACATGTTTCCAATGGACTTAAAATTGTTATGATATTTAATAAGCATTTTATAAATCGCTATATGTTCATCTGTAAAACGTTCTGTGATTTCTTTGTCAAATAGACAACGTCGTATATATTCACTTAAACTCAATCCGCTGCTTTTTGCTTTAATATTCAAAAGCTTCTTTTCATAAATAGAACATCGAAACTTAACGAGATCACCCTTCCCCTTAAACACTCTTTTTCCTTTGCGACCATGGGGAGCAAACAAGAATGTGTCCACAGACACACATCTTGAATTCCTACCTAAGACCATTTCCGTTTCCGATACATGCCGTTCTAAATCCAATACAATACTATCTGAACTATTAAGTACATCAGTAGGAATCTTTAGAGTCTGCTCCTGATCTTCTATGGATTTAAAATCAAATTTGTTTGTTTTTGTCATGGCTTATCAAATCGTTTAAATCTTTATAGTTTTTATAAATATGTCTTTGGTCTATGACATGAGTGTGTTTATCAATCAAGCGCATTGTAGCTAGCTGCCCTGCCTTGTCATTATCCAAGTAGAGCTGTACCCATTCGTAATTATCTAAATGGATTTCAATAAGCTTTATAAATGCAATAGAGTTTAATACAAGGACATCTGAAGTTTTTAATACCTTATCATCTAATATTGCAAGTGATAACAAATCAAACATCCCTTCTAGAATGATTAATTGTTTGCTATTATTTTGGATATAGGTATAAGATTTCGGGCTACTACTGTTTTTAAAAATCTTGTTGCGTAATTCCCAACCATCTTTATTGTTTTTTAGTCCTATGGCGAAAAATTCAGTTGCCTTATACTGGTACCAAACTTCTTTACAATAGGTGTTTGCTATATTTAATGGAATACCTCTAGAATTTAAATATTGAATTAAAGCAGGATGTGTAATATCTAGAACTTTAATAATCTTAATAACGCCTGCATTCTTATTAGAAGTCCATTGTTTTTTAGATGAGTTATTTACAATGCCATCATTTAAAAATTCTAGAGTATCTTTTATAGAACACTTTAAAATCTGACAGACTAAATCGATCACATTTCCGCCAATACCTTCACCGTGGTCATACCATCGATTTTTTGTTTTAGATACTTTAAAAGAGGCTTGGGTTTCTGACCTGAAAGGACTCAGAAACCAAGCTTCTTTTTCCGTTGTCTTTTTGGGAAAGTGTCCTAATTTTTCCAGTGCTTTTTCCACTGGAAAATTACGGGCTGTTTCACAATTTATTTTTCTTTTCATAAGCCAATGTGTTTTTAGGTGATTCTTTGATGATATGATGACAGCACCCTTTAACACCTTATTATCATTGGGTTCCCAATGTCATCATTTCGTCATCACATCATCGTTTATCCTTTATTATACTTCTTTTCTGTCATCATTATTTTTTTTGATGACAAAATGATGACAGTTTGATGACAGCCTTAGCCCTTGTAAAGATTAGGATTCTACAATTCCGTCATCATATCATCAAAATTTTTGGTCAAGAAATCCTTTTCCACCGTAAAATATCTACCTTTTGCATCTGCTAAAGTCATATCACCGTCCGTCCATATCATAAATTTTTGATATTTGTTTGAGTTCTCCTGGTTGCTTAATTTCCAATCTATTTTTAGTAGTTTCCGTAATTGTGTCAAGTCTGTTTTTACTCGGGTCTTGTTGAGAGCCAATAAAGCATCCATAGGACAGAGATCTATTGTTTTTAAATCAAACTTTTCTATTACGCTCAATAAGATACTAGCCAACTCTTTTTCAACCCGATTACGATTATTTTGAACCAATTTAATCAGTGCACGCGTTTTTATCTGTTGAGCAGTGAACCACATCCTCGTTACATGTTTTGAGCTTAACTCTCTATGCTGTAAAAAATACATAAACGCCGGAATTTCCTTAATTAGGCTTTCAAGAAAATGAGTTTGTTCTTTTTTAATAGTTGGGATTTTTATCACCCAGAAACGCGTTTCATTAGCATCTATCTTAATAAAGTTTTCTTCATTATTACTACATAGTATAAACTTTCCAAAAAATTCCACTTCTCGTTTATCCTTCCCTTTGGCTTCTAACTTATTAATATTAGTGGTACTTAAATATTTGATACGTTCTGTAAGCTCTTCTTTATTAAACAACACTTCATCAATACATATTAAAAGTTTGTTTGCCCAATCTGCATTGAATTGACTGCTAAAACTATCATTAGTTAAATAGGTCAAGTTATTGTCAAAGATTTCCTTAAGCCATTTTAAAAAGGTACTTTTTCCTGTAGAGCGTTCTTTAGAAACCAAGCATAGAATAGGTAATACTTGGATGGGTTTTAAATATAATAACTGGAGATAATCTAAACCCAATTCAGAATGCTTCCCGTAAATATGCTTTACAAATTCTAAAGATTTGGAAATATCTCCTTCTTTAGGCTGCTTCCCTAAAGGCGAATAAATATTATAAAACCCTAGATATTCTTGTTTAAAGTTTAGATGGTTTGGAATACAAGTAAAACCATCAAATTTAGGAATCTTACTTAAAAGATCTTTACCATGGTCTTGTTTAATGGTTTCCATGTTCCAATGCACTAGGATGTCATTAAAATGACCTGCTATGGTTGGAGCTTTGACGCGTTTATAATAGGATGTACCTACACGTATATAAGGTATCTGTTTCATGAGAATTATTTTTTCAATGATGATTGTTCCCTATTGGACTTTATGACGCATGGTATATGCTAAAGCTTCCGCTTCTATATCGTGTTTGGATTTCCTTCTATTTTGTAGTAACCATTCAACGAGTTTGGCTTTATCAAAAAAGAGCATTTTTCCGTTGGGTTTGGAGTGTGGTATTCTACCTGAAGCTGTTAGTTTATAAAGATAGCTTCTGGATATACCAGTGTAATCACAGGCTTCGTCAAAGGTTAAAACTTCTTTGCTTCCTATGAGTAGTTTTTCTAAACGATCCAATCGTTCTAGTATTAATAAAGTGTCCATTTTTATTGTTTTTAGATTTATAAAATGAACAAAAGCGCTTTTGCTTTCCCTTATGGGATGATAGAAATAAAAATATAAAATGTGGCTATTGAAAGAAGAATAAAATTCAATTAGTTATCCACAAGTATTTGACAAACAACAAATTAAACTAAAACAATTCAAAATTAATTCAAATGTTAAAGCATATTTTTTTTTAACATTTTATGATATCAAATTAATCCATTTAAAATTGAATATTAATGCCGTTTTAAGACCTATTTTGAGTTATTAACAATGAAAATCAGGAGTTTTAGGAAATTTGAGTATATAAAAACGCAGATATCCTAATCTTTAGAAATTTTTAAGACCGGAATACTGTTAGCTGCTTCTTTCATTTTGACATCAATTATTTTAGCATAAATCTGGGTCGTTCTTATCTCTTTATGTCCAAGTCGTTTTGAAACCGTATAAATATCTGCACCATTTTCTAATAACAATACAGCATTTGTATGTCTAGCACTGTGAAAAGTAATATGCTTTGAAATTCCAGCACGCATGCACCACTTTAAAATCTCAGCATTAAAATGAGCACCATACTTAAGGCCTTTAAATACTTTATCTTCTCTATTACCTCGTTCTCTTAACAACTCCCTAGCTTGTTGTGAAATATAAAGATATTCGAGACCTTCGGTTTTCTTCTGTCTGAAAATAATTCGATAATCTTCTTCCTCTTCTCTTACTTCAGCCCATTTTAATTTATTAATATCACTCCAGCGAAGTCCTGTAAGACAACTAAATATAAAAGCTCTTTTTAAAACAGTATGTTTACAAGGCGTTTCACTTAATGCTTGCAGCTCTGAATGTGTTAGATATTCTCTTTTAGATTCACCTTGACTAAACCCTTTAACAGATTTAACCACATCTATATTCAAATACCCTTCTGTATAAGCTTCTCTGAGCACAGCACGTAATTTATTGAAGTAGGTATATTTTGTATTTTGAGATAATAACGTACCGCCATTAGTTTTAGCCTCTGTATTAAGATATTTCTTAAACCCTTTTAAAAAATTCTCATCTACATCCTTAATAGTTAGATTTGATGAACAATAGCGTTCTAAATGCTTAAAAGCAGCTTCCCAATTATCATAGTTCCCTTTATTATCATATCTATCTTCCTTAAGTTTATTATAATAATCCAAGAACAAAACTTTCCCTTTATTGTTATCTTCAATATTGAATTTGCCTTTTATTAACTCTGCTTTTTTAAGTGTTAATATATTTTCAGCCAGTTGCCAGATTTCTTTATTCTCATTCTTTTCAGATATCGTGATTGGATTACCATGAAGATATAGCTTTAAATATTCAAAACTTCTGTTGTGAGTTTGTTTTCCATTCTCATCTATGGAATATCCTTTGTAATATTCTAAATACAAACTAATCCGCCCAGAAGTGAGTTTCTTTTTTTTTAAACTTATTTTCATAACCTATAGCTTACTAATTGTTAAACTTAATTAATGCTTCTTGAAGAGATTATCAATGTCGGAACGTTTAATTCTAAGAACCCTTTCACCAAAGTTAATCGCTTTTATATTACCATCCTTAATATTACGGTATACTGTTTTTATTGAACAATTTAAAAGAACTGCTGTTTCTTTTACTGTAAGAATCTCTTTTTCGCTTAAAATTTTTAGATCTATTTTATTCATTTCTAAATAATTTATCAAGTTCTGATCGTTTAACAATTATCTTTTTTATTTTCAAATCGATTGGTTTCAGCTTTCCTGAGTGAATAATTTTATAAATAGTCTGTCTAGAACAGTTCATTAATATTGTAATATCCTTTACAGTTAAAAACTCTTTAGTTTTTATAAGTTTAATAACTTGGGTTTTCGTATCAAATGTTTCCTCATTTGACCTCTTAATCTTTTTAGACTTAACCCTCTCTTTATAAGCTCTACTGTTACACTTATGACAGCAGTATCTGGTTACAGTCGTTTTAGCTATAAACTCATTATGGCAATATTCACAAATACGGATTATTTCAATATTTGAACTCATTCAAAGAAATAGCTATAAGTATCTTATTAGATGATATTAGTTAATTAAGTGTCATTAAGGGACACAATTCCCAAACGAGGTGTAAATTTTTACACCTTTTTCAAATTTAATAAAAAAAGGTGTAAAAATGGTGTAAAAATATTGAAATTATTAACCTACAAAGGAAAGAGTAAGAAAATAAAATTAATTTTATAATACTGATTTTTAGAGTTTTAAGACCAAAACAAATCAAATGACATCAAAAAAAATACTTATTTATTTCCCTATACAAAAATTAGCAAAAATATTACCCAACAAATCATCAGAGGTTACCTCTCCCGTAATTTCCCCAAAATAGTATAACGCTTGTCGTATATCTATAGCCAATAAGTCACCAGATAAACCATCATTTAAGCCTAATTGCACTTTTTCTATTTCTTCTAACGCTTTAAGTAAGGCATCGTAGTGTCTACCATTGGTTACAATAGTTTCATTGTTGCGTAACTGCCCCGTATTAATAAATTGCAATAAAGTATTTTTTAGCTCATCGATTCCTGTTTTTTCTTTAGCCGATAATAAAAGTAAATGCTCATAATGAAGCTCACTCTTTATAAGAGATGCATCCGTAGTATCTACTTTGTTCGCAATAATAATCAATGGTTTTTGAGGGAACTGATTTTTTATTTTTTCAATTTCAACAGTAATTAACTTACTATTTTCTGCATAATGACTCGCATCAAACAAATAAATAACCACTTGTGCTTGTACTATTTTTTCAAAGGTCTTTTTAATACCAATACTTTCTACCACATCTTCGGTTTCTCTAATACCTGCGGTATCAATAAATCTAAAACCGATTCCTTGTATCACCAACTCATCTTCTATGGTATCACGAGTAGTACCAGCTATATCACTAACAATAGCGCGTTCTTCATTTAATAGCGCATTCAATAGGGTAGACTTACCAACGTTTGGTGCTCCTACAATAGCAACAGGGATACCGTTTTTAATAACGTTGCCAACAGCAAAAGAATCTATAAGTCGTTTTAAAACCGTTTGTATACGGTTCAGTAAATTTTCAAATTGTGTTCTATCTGCAAATTCTACATCTTCTTCGGCAAAGTCTAGTTCTAACTCAATTAAAGAGGCAAAGTTTAGGAGTTCTTCTCTTAAAAGTTTTATTTCATTACTAAAACCACCTCGCATTTGTTGCATCGCTACTTGATGCGATGCTGCATTATCACTGGCAATAAGGTCGGCTACTGCTTCAGCCTGACTTAGGTCTATTTTACCGTTTAAGAAAGCTCGTAAGGTAAATTCACCAGCTTCGGCCATTCTGCAACCATTTCTTAGAAAAAGTTGTATAATTTCTTGTTGTATGTAAGTAGAACCATGACAAGAAATTTCCACAATATTTTCACCAGTATAGGAATTAGGTCCTTTAAAAATGGAAACTAATACCTGATCTATAGTACGTTTATCTTCTACAATATGTCCTAAGTGTATGGTATGACTTTTTTGCTCAGTTAGTTCTTTACCATCCTTTATCGAATTAAAAAAAGAATTAACCAATGAGATTGCATCAGGCCCTGAGACTCTAATGACTGCAATAGCACCTGCACCTGAAGGTGTAGCTAATGCGATTATTGTGTCATTTAATACCATAAATAGTTACATATTACTCGATAATCGAGATTTAATACTTCGAAGTTTGTCTCGAAATTAATACTTTTTTATAAACATGTCATGAGCGTATCATGACAGTTTATGCTACAAAAATACTATTTTAATAATACTTTTTAAAATGTTGAGGATTACGTATTAATCTACTGTTAACGAGTATTAAGCATTTTAAAGAGATTTAAAAACGCTTGTAATTGTTGTGATTTTAGTATAAATAAAAAAGTATGAGCTATTTTAATTTAGATAAAGAGAAAATATCCAAAACCATTTTTGAATTTGATTACTATTGACAAACTATCATGTCTATTATCAAAAAAATAAGAAATTCTTATCAGAATACTTCTGGGCACATTTTTTTAACTTCATGAGAAGTTTGAAGAAATGTAAAATTAAAACAGTATTTTTAACTCTTTATAATCAATAATACTATTAGATGATACCATTATTTGCTCAAGAAATAGAAATGGGAGAACAATTAGAGACTGCCTGGGAAAAACTAGAAAAAAAATTAGGTGGTTGGGTTGACTCAATAATTGTTAATCTTCCTAATTTTCTATTAGCGATACTTATTTTTGGGGTATCATTTTTCTTATCTAACTATATAAATAAGTTCATATTAAAAGTACTTCAGCGCACAAAAATGCAACGATCTATAAAAGTTATGATTGCCAAAATTGTTTCTATTGTAGTAATTATTGTAGGACTTGTTTTAGCGTTGGGTATTATGAACCTGAATAAGGTTTTAACTACCATGTTAGCGGGTGCCGGTGTTGCTGGTTTGGCGGTAGGTTTGGCACTTCAAGGTACATTATCTAATACGTTTTCAGGTATTATGTTATCTATTGTTGATTATATTAAGATTGGTGACTGGATAGATACTAACGGATATTCGGGTGAGGTAGTAGAAATTAATTTACGTAATACTACTATTGAACAAGGAGATAATAATTTGGTGTTTATCCCTAATAAATTAGTAGTAGAAGGAAATCTTAAAAATTATTCTTCAAGACCTATAGCAAGAGTAATTCTTAGTTGTGGAGTAGGGTATGAGTCTGACCTTAAACTAGTCGAAGAGATTACGGTAAATACGATTAAAGAAAACTTTAAAGATATTAATACCGAAGTTCAGTTTTATTATACTGAATTTGGAGATAGCTCTATTAATTTTGAAGTACGATTTTGGATTCGGTCTAGAGACCAAATGACTCTTAATATAGCAAAAGGGAAGGCTATCGTACTTATAAAAGCAGCCTTTGATGAACATAATATCAATATTCCATTCCCAATTAGAACTATTAATTTTAGTAATCCGATGTCTTTAGAAAAGAAAGATTAATTTGTCAGTAACAATTCCTAAATAGGATTTTGTAACGTTTTTGATTATATTCGACTAATAAGTTGAAATCAATTAAAAATGAGTTACTTATGAAGTATGCGATGAAAGAAGATAATCAATTATTAGTATTAATCCATGTGAGTCAATTAATTAATTTAGTTACTGGTATGGGTGGTTTTATAGTTCCTTTAATTATATGGCTTACACAAAAAGACACTGTTTACGATATGGATAGACAGGGTAAAATGATACTTAATTTTCAAATAAGCATGTTTATTTATGCTTTAATTTGTGTACCATTATGTTTTATTGTAATAGGTGTTTTTCTTTTGATTATAATAGGGATTATTTCATTTGTTTTACCTATTATTAATGCTATTAAAGTTAATAAAGGTGAAGAACCGAATTATCCGTTATCTATTACACTTATAAAGTAAGTTTACACTTTAGCTTTTAAAAAATTATAAATTTCATATTGAGACCTGAGTTTTGATTTATTATTAGTTACGTAACTATTACTGAAATTATGATCTAAAACTCGGGCCTTTACATTGTCGTTAAGTTGCAGATTAAGTATACACTTTAACTCTTTATAAATGTCTTTATCGTAAATAGGAGTCAGAACTTCTATTCTATAATCTAAATTACGAGTCATCCAATCTGCAGATCCAATAAACATAATTTCATCACCTCCATTTTCAAAACAATAGACTCTTCCGTGTTCTAAGTATCTATCTACTATGCTGGTTATATATATGTTATCACTTAACCCTTCAACTTCAGGTTCAAGACAACAAAATCCTCTTATTAATAAACGTATTTCAACCCCGGCCATAGAAGCTTCATATAGCTTATGAATCATACGCTTGTCGTGAAGACTATTCATTTTAGCCGTTATTTTAGCTTTTTTACCCTCTCTTGCATTTTGTATTTCGTTATCTATTAAGGTGTAAAATTGTACTCTAGTATTAAAAGGAGATACTAATAAGTGCTTAGTTTTTGGAATAATCAGATTATGTTCTAATACTTCAAATACGCTTTCAATATCAGAAGTTATATTTTCATTCGCTGTAAATAAGCCATGATCTATATATAATTTAGCCGTATTTGCATTAAAGTTACCAGTACTAATAAACGCATATCCTTTTGTTTTGGTGCGCTCTTTACGTTTAATATAGAATATTTTACTATGTACCTTTATGTTTGGTATACTATAGATAACTTTTGCGCCTTTGTCACTAAATGTCTTGCCCCATTCAATGTTGTTTGCTTCATCAAATCTAGCCTGAGCTTCTACAAAAATGGTTACATTTTTACCTAATTCGGTAGCTTTTATTAGAGCATTATTTAAAGCGGATGTTTTGGCAATTCTATAAAGTGAAATTTTGATATGTGTTACATCAGGGTCTTCAGCTGCCTGCTGTAAAAACAAGGAAACATAATCGAATTTTTGATAAGGAAAATGAACTATCTGGTCTTTTTGGGAAATGGTGTTAAATAGGTCATTCGATTTTGATAAAACCGGATGATCTAAAGGTGGTTGGGCTATGTATTCAAGATTTTTATTGTGAGACGGATTCTTGAATTTCATAAAATCACTGAAATTATGATAACTTCCTCCTGGCATTAGATCTACTTTACCTAAGCCTAAATTTTCTTTTAAAAGTTTTCTATGCTCTTTTGAGATTGAGGAATCATAAAGTAATCGAGTAGGTTGACCAATTTCTCTTTGTGAAAGTGCTTCATATATTTGCTCTGCAAGCTCGCCATTAAAATCATCGTCTAAATACAATTCAGCATCCCTTGATAATTTTATTTCTCCAATTTCATGAATCTTATCTTTATACGTGGCGTTTATTTTATACTTAATAACATCATCTATTAAAGTAAAGATATAGGTATTTGATTCAGAAGGTAATTGAATGAATCTATCTTTCGATGGAATCTCAACAAATTTTAATTCGTTATTTGTAGTTAAAATAGAGTAGTATAATTCCCCGTCTCCAAGATGTAGCTTACTTTCATTAGTAGTAAGTATATTGATTTTCTTATAATGCTCTTCAAAATAATTTTCAATAAAATCCTTTTGGTTTTCAGTGTATTCGTTCGAGCTTTTAAAATAAATGGAGTTGCTAGCTAACTCAGGCAGAATAGTTTCTTTATATATTTTGCCAAACTCTTGTTGTTGCTCGTTTACAATTTTAAGAACCTGTTTTAAAGTTTTATTTGGTCTTAAATGAAGTTTTTTTCTTGTGAAACGATCAATTTTCTTGATTTGGCGTAAATTAGAAACACGTACTTTAAAGTATTCATCTAGGTTAGAAGAAAAGATAGCAAGAAATTTTATTCGCTCGAAAAGCGGGTTTTTTACATCTTTTGCTTCTTGTAATACTCTAGCGTTAAAATACAACCAATTAACATCACGTTTTAGGTAATGATCTTCTTTTATATCAATATTCATAGGGACATTTCCTCTTTATTCAAAAATAATGAGTGTAAAAAGGAATTGAATTAAATTGATGTTAAATGGTAAGCTTAGAAAGTATATATTTTATTAAATTATCAACTCCTTGATACGGATCTTTAGAAAATGTACCGTTTGCTCTATTAGCAATAATGGTATTTGCAGAGAGTGCATGGTGCCCCATTAGTTTAGATAAGCCATAAATAGCAGAAGTTTCCATTTCTAAATTAGTAACAGGTACTCCATTAAACTTAAAGTTATCCATTTTGGTATTTAATGTTTCATCTTCAACTGCTAATCTTAGCACTCTTCCTTGTGGTCCATAAAATCCGGGTGCAGTAGCGGTAAAACCGGTAACAGTTTCTTCACTACTTAATGTATCAAGTAATTTTTCGCTTCCTTTTATTACTGTTGGACGTCCTTTGTCTAAATTCCATCCGGTATGTGCTATAAAAGCGTCTTCTACATCGGTTTCGGTAATACCATCAAGTTTGTATGATCGCATCATATTATCGAGTCCTAAACCATATTTACCTAATACCATACTATCTACAGGAATATCGGTTTGAAGAGACCCCGAGGTTCCTATTCGTATGATGTTTAAAGAAGTTAATTCCTTTTTTATAGCTCTGGTTTTAAAATCAATATTAACCAGAGCATCTAGTTCATTAATTACAATATCAATATTATCAGGACCAATTCCAGTAGCAATAACGGTTAAACGCTTACCATTTAGGGTACCGGTATGTGTTACAAATTCTCTTTTCTCCTTTTTAACCTCAATGGTATCAAAGTGTTGTGAAACTCTTTTTACCCTATTAGGGTCTCCTACTGTTATCACAGTAGGAGCAATATCTTCAGGAAGTAAATTTAGATGATAGATGCTACCATCAGGATTTAATATAAGTTCAGATTCTTTAATCATTTATAGTTAATTACTATAATTTAAGTAGTTTTCCGGTGCTATCGTTAAATAAGAAATCGTACTTGCGGCTACCACCTAAGAAAATATGATCATCTCGTAATTCAGAATAAAAGTTGGTAGCACCATCAATAACATCATTACCTTTTTGCGAAAGAGTAACCGGAGAAAAAGTACTAAATAAAGGTTTTAATAAATTGATGACATTCTCGAATTGAATATCTCCAAAACCAAAACTTTTTTGATTCTTAAGAGACATTACAATTAATTCATCTTTTGATTTTAATTTTCTTTTGGTAGCTTCCCCTAATACAAAATTTTCTACAGAATTTAATCCATTATGTATAGATGGAAATCTGGAAAGGTGAGTATGAATGGCGTTTTGAAGAAAATTAAACTGAGAAGAATTGAAAGAGGAGAAGTTTTCTAGGTTTATAGGAGAATCACTACAGTAAAGCTGCCAGACATAGTCGGCGGTAGCAATATCATCCTGTGTTAAATGAACTCTTTTCTTGTATAGCCTATCTAGTTGCTCAGAGGTTAAAGAAGAAAAGAACTGAAATTGTTTTTTAGGAGATACAAGAGAAATTTGAACATCTTTTCTGTATTTCTTAAGCCAGCTAATAACAGCAATCATGTTCACCTGACAAAATAAATCGTTATCAAACCATAAAACAATTTCATCTTGTTGTTTTTCATTACAAAGCCTTCTGTACTCTTTTAAAGTTTTCTCAATAAAAGTTTGTTTAGTTATTCTGTAATTAGATTTTAGATGATCAAATCTTGTCTTCCAGAAAGTTTCACTGCCTACATCTGTAGTTGTTTTACCTTCGCACAAGATTTCGCGCCAAGTAATAATATTGCCTTGAACAGGAACGCCAGCAAGCTGCTCCGTTAAAGAATCACCATTAGTAATGTGAAGGGTTTTACTCATAGTTTTAGCATAAAATTTAGTTAGGGAGGATAAATGTATAAATTTTTAACTGAAATTTCATATTTAAATTGTGTTAAGTTATTAACCACCAACTCTTTTCACTTTAAAACCTTTATCTTTAAGGATAGTCATAATTTTATCTCGATAATCACCTTGAATAATTATTTCATCATCTTTAAAACTTCCCCCTACACTTAAAGTTGTTTTTAATTCTTTGGCTAAAATCTTAAAATCATCGGTAGCACCAGTATAACCTGCTATAATGGTTTGTGGCTTTCCTTTTCTTTTTTCGTATTTGCATAGGAGTGGTTCGTCTTGCATCCAAATACCGTCTGAATCATCTTTTATATCATTAGCCTCTTCATGAACATGATCTGGAAATAAATTCTTTAATTGATCTTGTAAATCCATTTTTATATTTTTTGCAAAAATATTCTTTTTAGTTACGTATCTACTTAAACTTTAGTAAGTTCTTTTAGTTTTTCTAAATATTCTAAACTCTCTGTTGTACCTTCTTCAGGAGACCATAGCATAAAATCTTTATCGGTACTTTTAATATAAGGTCCAGGCTTTACTTCATAAATAACTGTATCTTTTTCAAGCACTATAAAGGAATGAATGATAGAAGGTTCTAAATCAACTCCAAATATGTCAGAACCGGCTTTAATTGTTTGATAGGTATCTATAGTACCATTTAAATGAAAGGTGATAAACATAATAGCTCCTTTTAAGACCACTACCGATTCACATTTTTGCTCATTCTTATGGTAATGTGGTCGTATATAGGTACCAGGTTGCATCACATTAAACATTCTGTGTAATTTATTATCATCAGTTTTATGTAATGGCACTATGACACGCTTTCTGGGACTATCTTTAGATATTTCTATACCAGCTTCTAATATCGCAGAAGTGAGATATGTTAAGTCTGTTGTTGGGGGAGTTGTTGCTGCAGGATTTTTTTTTTCCATTTATGTTTTTATTTCATTTTGCTATAAATAAATAGCAAGTTGTTAAATAATATTCGTTCTTTGTATGTTAAAGAAATGGTCTTATAGGTCTAAAACTATATATAATTTATTTTAAAAACGATTTCTTTACTATTTTTTTTAATTTTGACGCAATGAAATTTACAATACAACAAATAGCAACCATTTTAGAGGGTGAAGTAGTAGGTAATCCTGATGAGGAAGTTTATAAATTAGGTAAAATCGAGGAAGGTAAAAAAGGAGATTTAACTTTTTTAGCAAATCCAAAATATAAATCTTACATATATACAACAGAAGCTTCGGCTACTATCGTTGACAAGGATTTTGTTAGTGATAAACCACTGAAAACCAATCTTATTAAAGTGGCTGATGCATACAAAGCTTTTTCTAAATTACTTGAATATTACAATCAAGTTAAAATGAATAAATCAGGAATAGAATCCCCTGTTTTTGTTGCGGAATCTTCCAATTACGGAAATAATATCTATCTTGGGGCCTTTGCTTATATAGGAGAAAATGTGAAAATTGGAGAAAATGTAAAGATTTATCCACATGCATATATAGGCGATAATGTTACTATTGGTGATAATGTAACTGTATTTTCAGGCTGTAAAGTATATTCAGAATCAGTGATAGGAAATAATTGTGTTTTAAATAGTAACGCTGTAATTGGAGCAGATGGATTTGGGTTTGCACCTAATGATAAAGGAGAGTATTCTAAAATACCACAAACAGGAAATGTAATTTTAGAAGATTTTGTGGATGTTGGAGCAGGTACAACAATAGATAGAGCTACGCTAGGTTCAACAATTATAAGAAAAGGAGTAAAACTGGATAATCAGATCCAGATAGCACATAATGTAGAAATAGGAGAAAATACTGTAATAGCGGCACAGACTGGAATTGCAGGTTCTGCTAAAATTGGTAAAAATTGTATGATTGGTGGTCAGGTAGGGATTGTAGGACATATTACCATTGGAGATGGAGTTAAAGTGCAGGCACAATCTGGAATTGGACGTAACTTAAAAGATGGAGAAACAGTTCAAGGATCTCCGGCTTTAAATTATGGCGATTTTAACAAGTCATATGTGCTATTTAAAAATTTACCCAAATTAGCTTCAACTTTAAACAACTTAGAAAAACAATCAAAATAATGAGTAGTTTGGCTGCAAACCAAAAAACAATTGGAAAAGAAACAACCCTTAAAGGAGTAGGATTACACACAGGTAAAGAAGTTACCATAACTTTTAAACCAGCCCCAGAAAATCATGGTTTTGTCTTTGTTAGAGTGGACCTAGAAGGTTCTCCTAAAATAGAAGCTGACGTTAATTATGTGATTAATACTCAGAGAGGTACTGTATTAGAAAAATTTGGTGTTAAGATTCAGACTTGTGAGCACGTACTAGCGGCTTTAGTGGGTATGGATGTTGACAATGTTTTAATAGAATTAGATTCTTCTGAGCCTCCTATTATGGATGGTTCCTCTAAATTTTTTGTAGAGGCTATTGAAGAAGCCGGAATTAAAGAGCAGAAAGCTGAAAGAGAAGAATACATTGTTAAAGATGTAATTTCATATACAGATGAAGAAACTGGAAGTGAAATAACTATAATACCTTCAGATGAGTACCAAGTAACTACGATGGTAGATTTTGGTACTAAGGTTTTAGGAACTCAAAATGCATCTATTAAAAAGATGGATGAGTTTACGTCGGAGATAGCTAATGCCAGAACGTTTAGTTTCTTACATGAGTTAGAGATGTTACTTGAGCATGGTCTAATTAAAGGAGGAGATTTAAATAATGCTATTGTTTACGTAGATAAAGAACTTTCTAAGGAAACAATGGAAAAATTAAAAGTGGCATTTAATAAAGATAGTATCTCTGTTAAGACTAACGGAATCTTAGATAATTTAACGCTACATTACCCTAATGAAGCTGCCAGACATAAGTTATTAGATGTTATTGGAGATTTAGCTTTAATAGGAATGCGTATTAGAGGTAAGGTTATTGCAAATAAACCTGGACATTTTGTAAATACACAGTTTGCTAAAAAAATTGCAAAAATTATAAAATTAGAGAAACGCAATAACGTTCCTAAATTCGATTTGAGCGCAAAACCTTATATGGATGTTGTTCAAATTATGAAAATGTTACCACACAGACCTCCATTTTTATTAGTAGATAAAGTTTTAGAGTTAACAGATACGCGTGTTATAGGAGTGAAGAATGTGACTATGAACGAACCATTTTTCGTAGGTCATTTTCCTGGTGCTCCGGTAATGCCAGGTGTATTACAGGTAGAAGCAATGGCACAAACAGGAGGTATCTTAGTACTTAGTACTGTGCCAGACCCTGAAAACTATCTTACCTATTTTATGAAAATGGATAAAGTTAAGTTTAAGCAACAAGTACTTCCGGGTGATACCCTAATTTTTAAATGTGATTTAGTATCTCCGATAAGAAGAGGAATTTGCCATATGCAGGCTTATGTGTATGCCAATGATAAATTAGTATCAGAAGCAGAGTTAATGGCACAAATTGTAAAAGTAAAATAGAAAAGATGAATCAACCCCTTGCATATGTGCATCCTGGTGCAAAAATTGCCAAAAATGTGGTTATCGAACCATTTACAACAATACATAACAATGTTGTAATTGGTGAAGGAACTTGGATAGGTTCTAACGTTACCATAATGGAAGGTGCTAGAATCGGAAAAAATTGTAATATATTCCCTGGAGCTGTAATTTCTGCTCCACCTCAAGATTTAAAATATCAAGGTGAAGAAACTACTGCAGAGATAGGAGATAATACAACTATTAGAGAATGTGTTACCATTAATAAAGGTACTTCAGATAGAATGAAAACCAAAATAGGGGATAATTGTCTTATTATGGCCTATTCGCATGTTGCTCACGATTGTATTGTGGGTAATTCATGTATTTTTTCTAATAATACAACACTTGCCGGACATATTACGGTAGGAGATTATGTGGTGATGGCGGGTATGACTGCCGTACACCAATTTTGTTCTGTAGGTAATCATGCTTTTGTAACCGGAGGTTCTTTGGTTAGAAAAGATGTTCCGCCGTTTGTAAAAGCAGCCCGTGAGCCACTTTCATATGTTGGTATTAATTCGGTAGGGTTACGAAGAAGAGGTTTTACAACCGAAAAGATTAGAGAAATTCAGGATATCTATAGAATTCTATATCAGCGTAACTATAACAATACGCAAGCAGCTGCATTTATAGAAGCAGAAATGGAAGCAACTTCTGAAAGAGATGAGATTCTACAATTTATAAAAGATTCTCAAAGAGGTATTATGAAAGGATATTTTAGAACAACTTAAGATTATTTAAATTATAGAAATAAAATGGCAAATACGTCGGATATAAGAAAAGGATTGTGTATACGATACAATCATGACATTTTTAAAGTAATTGAATTTCTTCATGTAAAACCAGGTAAAGGGCCTGCTTTTGTGAGAACTAAATTGAAAAGTGTTACTACAGGGAAAGTAATTGATAACACGTTTTCGGCAGGACACAAGATAGAGGATGTAAGAGTTGAAACAAGAAGTTATCAATATTTATATCCGGAAGGTGATATGTTTCATTTTATGAATACAGATGATTACACTCAAATTGCTTTACAAAAAGATAATTTGGATGCTCCTGAATTAATGAAAGAAGGAGAAGTGGTTACCATCATTTTTAATACAGAGGATAACATGCCTTTAAGTGTTGATATGCCAAATCATGTAATTTTAGAAATTACGCATACTGAACCTGGTGTAAAAGGGAATACAGCTACAAATGCAACTAAACCCGCTACTACAGAAACAGGAGCCTCTGTAAATGTTCCTTTATTTATTAACGAAGGAGACAAAATTAAGATTGAAACCGATAAAGGTACTTACGTAGAAAGAATTAAAGAATAACATTTTATTAATTCCCGTTGATATAAAACGGGAATTTTTTTATATGAAATTTCCACAAACACATACATTAAAACAAATTGCGACGATTATTAACGCATCATTTGTTGGACCAGAGGATTTCCCTATTTTAGGAATGAATGAGATTCATGTTGTAGAAGAAGGTGATATTGTTTTTGTAGATCATCCTAAATATTATGACAAGGCATTAAATTCTGCTGCTACAATTATTTTAATTAATAAAGAGGTAACCGCACCAGAAGGTAAGGCACTGCTTATTTCTGATGATCCTTTTAGAGATTTTAATAAACTTACAGAATATTTTAAGCCTTTTGTGAAGGCTGATAATATTTGTACTTCAAGTGCAGTTATTGGTGAAAATACGGTTATTCAACCAGGAGCTTTTGTTGGTAATAATGTTACAATAGGCGATAATTGCTTAATTCATGCAAATGTTTCTATCTATGATAATGCTGTAATTGGTGATAATGTTATTATTCATTCAGGTACTGTTTTAGGAGCAGATGCTTTTTATTACAAAAAGCGCCCTGAAGGTTACGATAAGTTAAAATCTGGTGGTAGAGTTGTTATAGAAGACAATGTAGAAATTGGGGCATTGTGTAGTATAGATAAAGGAGTTACCGGAGATACTACAATTAAAAAAGGTACTAAGCTTGATAATCAAGTGCATATAGGTCATGATACGGTTATTGGAGAAAGATGTTTAATAGCTGGTCAAACTGGTATTGCAGGGTGTGTTATTTTAGAAGATGAAGTAGTATTATGGGGGCAGGTTGGTTTAATTAGTGGTATAACTATTGGTGCAAAATCGGTAGTGTTAGCAAAATCAGCATTAACTAAATCTGTTAAGGGAGGTACCACATATTTTGGTGCTCCTGCAGGAGAAGCACGTAAAAAGTATAAAGAATTAGCAAGTATACGTATGTTACCTTCGTTAATTTCAAAAATTAAAGAATAAATAGCTTTAAATTTCATTTCCAAAAACATATTTTTGTATAGCTTAAAACTTAAAAAAAATTAAAAATGAGTGTTTTAGTCAATAAAGATTCTAAAATAATTGTTCAGGGGTTTACCGGTAGTGAAGGTACTTTCCACGCAGAACAGATGATAGCATATGGTACCAACGTAGTTGGTGGAGTTACTCCAGGAAAAGGAGGACAGGAACATTTAGGGAGACCTGTTTTTAACACCGTTAAAGAAGCAGTTGAAAAAGTAGGAGCAGATACTACTATTATCTTTGTTCCACCAGCATTTGCTGCAGATGCTATTATGGAGGCTGCTGATGCCGGAATTAAAGTAATTATCACAATTACAGAAGGTATTCCTGTTGCAGATATGATTAAAGCATTCGATTATATTAAAAATAAAGAATGTAGATTGATTGGTCCTAATTGTCCGGGTGTTATTACTCCAGGAGAAGCTAAAGTTGGTATTATGCCAGGTTTTGTATTTAAAGAAGGAGAGGTAGGTATTGTATCTAAGTCTGGTACTTTAACATACGAAGCAGCTGATCAAGTGGTTCGTCAAGGTTTAGGAATTACTACAGCTATTGGTATTGGTGGGGACCCAATTATTGGTACAACAACAAAAGAAGCTGTTGAATTATTAATGAATGATGAAGATACAAAGTGTATCGTTATGATTGGTGAAATTGGAGGTCAGTTAGAAGCTGATGCTGCAAAATGGGTAAAAGCACATGGTACTAAGCCAGTGGTAGGATTTATTGCTGGGGAAACTGCTCCTAAAGGTAGAACCATGGGACATGCTGGTGCTATTGTAGGTGGTGCAGATGATACTGCTGAAGCTAAAAAAGCTATTATGCAAGAATGTGGAATTCATGTAGTAGATTCTCCTGCTGAAATTGGTAAAAAAGTTGCCGAAGTTTTAGGGTAAGAATTTAAGATAATTCTTTCGAAAATATAAAAAGTCATCAGTATATTTACTGATGACTTTTTTTTATTAAATATTCATTCAATTAAAAATCAACATTTATGAAACAAATCAAGACACTGTTAGGTAGTTTATTGGTTACTTCTTTGCTTTTTGTGAGTTGTGATCAATCCAAAGAAATGCATGATGATTCAACCGAAATTGTAACGAAATCAGAGAAAGATTCAGTTGGGTATACTTATGAATATGTTACAAATGACCCTACAGGGCTAAGGCTATACACTTTAGACAATGGTTTAAAAGTATATTTAAGTAAAAATACAGATGAACCTAAAATTCAAACCTATATTGCTGTACGAGCCGGTTCTACCTATGATCCTAAAGAAACTACTGGTTTAGCACACTACCTTGAACATATGCTTTTTAAAGGTACCCATGAATTAGGAACCTTGAATTGGGAAACGGAAAGTAGTTATTTACATCAAATTTCTGATTTATATGAAGCGCATAAAATTGCTATTAATCCTGAAGAAAAATTGGCAATTTATCGTAAAATCGATAGTGTGTCGTTAATAGCATCTAATTATTGTGTGGCCAATGAATACGATAAAATTACCCAGTCTATGGGTGCTACAGGTACCAATGCTCATACATCTGTAGAGGAAACCGTTTACAAAAATAAAATCCCTTCAAATGAATTAAATAAATGGTTAGCTTTAGAAAGTGATCGTTTTGGAGAATTGGTACTTCGATTATTTCATACAGAATTAGAGGCTGTTTTTGAAGAGTTTAACAGAAGTCAGGATAACGATTACTTTAAAATGTACCATGCTACAATGTCTTCGTTGTTTCCTACACACCCTTATGGTACTCAAACTACTATTGGTACAGCAGAGCATTTAAAGAATCCTTCAATGGTAGCTATTCATAACTATTTTGATAAGTACTATGTGCCTAATAATATGGCTTTAGTATTGGTAGGTGATATTGATTATGATAAAACTATTAAGGCTGTAGATGATACTTTTGGTAAATTAAAAAGAAAAGAAGTTACGCATCCTACATTACCTAAAGAAGCACCTATAACATCACCTGTTATTAAGGAAGTTTACGGGCCAACTGCTGAAAATGTTACCATAGCTTTTAGATCACCAGGTGTTGGAACTGATGGAGAAAAATATCTTATGTTGTGTGATATGATTATGGCTAATGGTAATGCTGGGTTAATAGATTTAAATCTAAACCAAAAGCAAGTTGTTCAACGTGCAAGTTGTTATCCTAATTTTATGAATGACTATGGCTATCATCAATTTAATGGTACACCAAGAGCTAACCAGACTTTAGAGGAAGTGAAAGATTTGCTGTTAGAACAAATAGACAAATTAAAAAAAGGAGAATTTGAAGACTGGATGATAGATGCAGTAGTAAATGACCTAAAATTAAATCAGACCAGACAATACGAAAACAGTACAGCTTTGGCAAGTGCATACTATGATGCTTTTATTCATCATCAAAATTGGGAAGATAGAGTAAAGCTTTTGGATGATCTTAAAAACATCAATAAAGAAGATTTAATAGCATTTGCTAATGATTTTTATAAAGAAAATTATGTAGTAATCTATAAGCATCAGGGAGAAGATGAAAATATTGTAAAGGTTCAGAATCCTAAAATAACGCAGGTAAATCTAAATAGAGATAAGCAATCTGAATATTTCACTAAGTTTATTGAAATGGAAACAGCACCTCTAGAACCACAATATGTTGATTTTGATAAAGCTATTCAAAAAATTAGCTTAGCAAATGGAGTAGAGGTTTCTTATATAGAAAATGAATTGAATGATTTATTTCAGTTATACATTCTTTTTGATATGGGAAGTGATAATAATAAAGATTTAAGTACTGCTTTAAATTATCTTGAGTACGTAGGTACTGCTAAGTATTCTCCTGAAGAGCTTAAAAAAGAGTTTTATAAATTAGGTGTTAATTATTATGTAGGTGTAGATAATGACCAGACATATGTAGCTTTAAGAGGTTTAAAGGAAAATTTACCAAAAGGACTAAGTTTACTGGAAGAACTTTGGGATAACGCGGTAGCCAATCAGGAAACCTATAATAAATATGTAGATCAAATTGCTAAGGGTAGACAAGATAATATATCGGAAAAAAGCTTTATTCTATGGAATGGATTAATGAATTATGGTAAATATGGGGAAGATTCTTCTCTTAGAAATATTTATACGGTATCTCAATTAAAAGAAAAAGACCCTAAAGACTTAGTAGATCTTATCAAAGGTCTTAAAAATTATAAACAACGTATTTTTTATTACGGAAAGGATATTGATGCTGCAATAGCTAATTTAAATGATCAGCATAAACTGAAAGGAGCTTTAAAACAATATCCTAAAGCTAATGTTTATCAAGAGGATGAAACGGGAGGAAATGTTTATTTTGTAGACTACGATATGGTACAAACTGAGATGCTATTTTTAGCTAAGAGTGCTCCTTTTGATCCTAAAAACATGGCAGCATCTACATTATTTAATTCGTATTTTGGTAGTGGGTTATCCTCTATTGTTTTCCAGGAAATAAGAGAGTCTAAAGCACTTGCATATTCTGCTTTTGCAAGTTATTCTAATGCTTCTGAAAAAGATAAGTCTAATTATGTATATGCATATATAGGTACACAGGCTAATAAAATGCCACAAGCGGTAGACGCTATGATATATTTAATGAAAAATATGCCAGATGCCGAACAACAATTTAATGCGGCTAAGGATGCTGCACTTAAAAAAATTGCCGCACAACGAATTACTAAAACAAGCATCTTTTGGAGATACGAAACTCAAAAGAAAAAAGGCATTGACTATGATAATAGAGAAGAAATTTACAATACTATTAAAAATATGACACTGGAAGATCTACATACCTTCTTTGATGAGAACATAAAAAATGAAGATTATAACGTTATGGTTATTGGAAATAAGAATGAAGTAGATATGGAGGCATTAAAACAATTAGGTAATGTAAAAGAATTAGATGTAGATTACTTATTTAATTATGAAAAACCTAAAGGTTTAAGAAATAGTGATTTATAATAGATTAATTAGAAAACCTCATTGAAATATGAGGTTTTTTATTTTTCACAGAATCTAAATTGTTATATTTGAATTTAATAATTAAAATAGAATACATATTAATGAAACTTTTAGAAGGTAAAACGGCTATTATTACCGGTGCAAGTAGGGGTATTGGTAAAGGTATTGCTGAAATTTTTGCTCAGCATGGTGCCAATATCGCATTTACATATAGCTCCTCTGTAGATGCAGCTAAAGCATTAGAAGATGAATTAAATACTTTAGGAGTAAAAGTTAAAGGATATCAAAGCAATGCGGCTAATTTTCAAGAAGCTCAGGCTTTAGCGGAAGATGTGGTAAAAGAGTTTGGCGCAATTGATATCTTAATTAATAATGCTGGTATTACTAAGGATAACTTACTTATGAGAATCTCAGAAGAAGATTTTGATAAAGTTATAGAGGTGAATCTTAAGTCGGTGTTTAATATGACGAAAGCGGTACAACGCACAATGCTTAAGCAACGTAAAGGTTCTATTATTAATATGAGTTCTGTGGTTGGTGTAAAAGGTAACGCAGGACAAACTAACTATGCCGCTTCAAAGGCAGGTATTTTAGGATTTACGAAGTCTGTAGCTCTTGAATTAGGGTCTAGAAATATTAGATGTAATGCTATTGCTCCTGGTTTTATTGAAACTGAAATGACAGCTAAATTAGATGAAAAAGTAGTTCAAGGTTGGAGAGATGGTATTCCGTTGAAAAGAGGGGGTACTACTGAAGATGTAGCGAATGCTTGTTTATTTTTAGCTTCTGATATGAGTGCCTATGTTACCGGACAAACATTGAATGTTGATGGAGGAATGTTAACATAGTCATTAATTGAGTACTATAACAATTGTATATATTATATTGGCTCTGGTTGTTTCGGCAGCCGTAGCCTTTTTTTATTATCGCCAAAAATCTGAGGAGAGAAGAGGATGGTATATAATTACCGCTATCTCAAGGTTTTTGGTCCTTTTTATTTTAGGGTTACTTATAATAAACCCAAAGGTAAAGCATACTAGCTATACTTTAAAAAAACCTGTTTTATCGGTATTGGTAGATGGTTCTTCTTCTATAACCAAAATTACTGATACTACCCAACTTAAAGATGTAATCAATAATTTTATTCAGGATAAAGACCTGAAAAATAAATACGATATTCAAACGTATCGTTTTAGTAAAGACGTACAGACTGAAAATAATACATTTAGTTTTAAAGGAGACATAACAGATATTTCTAATGCGATTACCACTGTTGATGGTATGTATTCGGACAGTACAGCTCCTATTGTGTTATGTACTGATGGGAATCAGACGTATGGTTTAGATTATGAATACATAGCTAATAAAATACAACATCCTATTTATTCATTAGTGGTAGGTGATACTATTCAATATGAAGACATCCGTATTGCAAAAATAAATGTAAATAATTATGCTTTTTATGACAACGAATTTCCTGTTGAGATTTTTTTAAAATATAAGGGGAATTCTGATAAAGATTTAACATTTAAAATAAAGTCTGGTTCTAATACAGTGTACTCAGAAGCTATTTCTTTTTCACCAGAAAATTCTTCAAGTAAGGTTGAAGTTCTTTTAAAAGCAAATAAGTTTGGAGTATTGAGATATATGGCTAGTATATCTGAATTGAATGATGAAAAAAATACAGCTAATAATAAGGGGAATTTTGCTGTAGAAGTATTAGATCAGAAAACCAAAATAGCATTGGTATCAGATATTATACACCCAGATTTAGGGGCTCTTAAAAAAAGTATAGAATCTAATGAACAACGTACTGTTGTTATTGGTAGCCCTTCAGAATTTATTGATAAATTAAATGATTTTCAATTGGTTATATTGTATCAACCTGTTGAAAGCTTTAAAAATTTATATAAGCAAATAAACAGTTTCCAAAAAAATACGTTTATTGTTACCGGAAGTAAAACAGATTGGGATTTTTTAAATAAGATTCAGAACGATGTTTTTAAAGATATTTCTAATCAGGAAGAAATAACACCAGCCTATAATTCTGGGTTTACTACATTTATTTTAAATGATATTCCTTTTGAAAAGTTTCCTCCTTTAAAAGGATATTTAGGAAATGTAACATTTAAAGGAAATTACGATATTTTATTACAGCAAAAAGTTAGAAATATCACTTTAGAAGATCCTTTATTAGTTACTATTGAAAATAATAATAGAAGATGTGCTGTATTATTTGGTGAGAATAGCTGGAGATGGAGAGCTAAAACATTTTTAGAGGCTGGTAATTTTAAAGAATATGATCAATTAATAAATAAATTAGTTTTCTATTTGGCGTCTAATAAAAAGAAAGAGCGTTTGCAGGTAGAAGCTAAGAATTTTTACTATGGTACTGTTCTAATAGACGCGGCTTATTTTAATAAGAATTATGAGTTAGACACAAATGCTTCGCTATCTATAAAATTAAAGAATAAAGAAAGTGGAGAAGCGCAAGAGTATCAGATGCAGTTTAAAAATTCGTATTTTGAGTTTACTAATAATACGATTACTCCAGGTACTTATGATTATACCGTTTTAGCAGCTAATGGTGATTTTAAAAAGTCGGGAACTTTTACCTTAATACCATTTTCTGTAGAAGATCAATTTTATAATGCTAATTATAACAAACTAGCTAAGCTAGCTAATACAACTAATGGAAAAACGTTTTTACTTCAAAACGTAGATGCATTAAAAAGAGAATTGATAGCAACCGAATTATATAAACCAGTTCAGAAATCATCAGAAAAGATATCTCCACTAGTTAGTTGGAAGTTACTACTATTTGTTTTAGCCTTTTTACTTGGGATAGAATGGTTTTTAAGAAAGTACTTTGGTCATATATAGGTAGGTGTTTTTTGTCCTTTTCTTTGTAACTTATACACTAAGTAGAATACTTATATAAATATAACATATAATAATACATATAATATGAACGGAATATCGAAACAATTAATTGCAATTATTGTAATTGTAGTAATTGGATTAATAATAGTATTTAAATCAGCTATCACAATTGGATCTGGAGAAGCAGGTGTAATGTATAAACCTTTTGGAGGAGGTGTGGTTACAGATCAAGCACCTTTAGGTGAAGGAATACATATTGTAGGGCCATGGAATAAAGTTTTTATTTATGAAACAAGACAGCAGCAGTTATCTGAAAAAATGAATGTATTGTCTTCTAATGGGTTAGATATTAAATTAGATGCAACAGTTTGGTTTAAACCTGAAGTTTATAAATTAGGACTTTTACACCAACAAAAGGGAGAAGAGTATGTTCAAAGGATCATAATTCCAGCGCTTCGTTCTGCAACAAGAAGTATTATAGGTAGATATACTCCTGAAGAATTATATTCAAGTAAGAGAGATACTATACAATTAGAAATTTTAAATGCAACTAAGAGCATCTTAGAAACTCAATATGTAGATTTAGAAAAGGTATTGGTTAGAGACATAACCTTACCTGTTACAATTAAAGATGCTATAGAGCGTAAATTACGTCAGGAACAAGAGTCTTTAGAGTATGAGTTTAGATTAACTAAAGCACAGAAGGAGGCAGAGAGACAAAAGATAGAGGCAGAAGGTAAAGCTAGAGCTAACGAGATTTTAAATGCTTCGTTAACCGATAGAATTCTTAAGGAAAAGGGAATTCAGGCTACACTGGAGTTATCAAAATCTACTAATGCCAAGGTAATTGTTATAGGTAGTGGTAAAGATGGATTACCTATTATTTTAGGAGATCAATAAAACAATATAGTTTGGTTGTATAAATAAAAATTACATCTAATTTTTATTTAACAGCGTTATTTTGTATCGAATGAGTTATATTAATTTGTGAAATTTAATATAACTCATTTTATTTAGTGGAGTTGTATCTTATTACGATATTAGGTAAAATAATGATATGATATCGACAGAGATTAATACCCTTTTTTATGTTTAAAGATATAATTTTTATTTACGATAAATTTTATCCATTGCGTTAAAAAACACTCTCATTTCATCATCAGTTCCAATGGTTACTCTGCACCAAGTTTTGTCCCAGAATTTAAAAGTTCTAATTACAATACCAGAATTGTACATCTCTTCAGTAAATTTGGTGCCGTCCATGTTAATTTCAAAAATCACAAAATTAGCCTCGGAAGGAATATAATTGATGTTTTTAGTAATTAAGTACTTAATAGTAATATCACGGTATTCTAAGATATCAGTTCTGCATTTATGCAAATGCTCTTTATCGTCTAAAGCAACTTGTGCAGCAATTATTGTAGGGGAACTAATTCCAAACCCAGGTATGGTAAAATTGCTCAATTCGGTTATTAAATCTTCATGAGCTACAATATAACCGCATCGCATACCTGCCATACCGTAAATCTTAGAAAATGTTCTAGATATAATTACATTTTTACCCTTTTTAACCAAGTCAACCATACTGTCTTCAAGTCCATTTTTAGAAAACTCTAAATAGGCCTCATCAACAAAAACAGGTGCTTTTTTAGAAACCTTAGCACAAAATTCATATAAATCATTACGATTGGTTTTACTTCCTGTTGGATTATTTGGATTTGCGATATAAACTAGTTTAGTCTCTTTATCCATAGCTAATTCCATTCCTTCTAAATCGTGCTCGTAGTTTTCGGTTAGCTTAATCGCTTTCCAAGTAGCCCCAGAAGCCTGTGCTACACTAATAACTGACATATAAGCAGGATCCGCACTTATTACATTTCCACCGTCTCTAAAACAGTAAACAGATGTTCTTTCTAATAAATCTGTAGAGCCAGGGCCTAACATTATATTTGATGGATTTACACCTTCCTTTTCAGCAATCACTTTTTTAAGCCCCATAAGGTCTTGCCATCCGTATCTATTAGCTTTACTAGTACTTTCGTTAATTGCCTCTAACGCCATAGGTGAAAACCCATAAGGATTTTCATTCCAAGCTAAGATAGCTAGAGGTTTTTCTGGTAAAATATATGGTGGTGTAAATTCATTAAAGGGGAATGTTTCCGGATGTAAAAAAGTGCTATTTGTTTCGTTTGCAATAACAACTCTATTTGCCCATGTGGTGAATGGAGTGGCAGCAACAGCACCTATTCCTAGTGCACTTTTTTTAATCCAATTTCTTCTACTTGATGAATGCATAAATGTTTACTTTTAACATAAGCGCTAAAAATAATTCAGATTTATGATTTCACCAATAATTTATCCCTAAAAAATAAACTTAATTGATGACTATTTGATATTGTAGAACGGCCATGCCTTTTCGGTCAGTTTCAACAAGTGCTCCAGAAGTATTTTCATTAAAAATAGGTCTAGATTGATATCCAACAGATAATTTGTTAGAATGTCCTTTAAAGAACCAGTTAACACCTAAATCAACTACGGTGGATGGATCTTCTAATGCTTCGAAATAAGATTGTTGTATAGCTATATTTGGTTGTAATTGGCCATTAAATTTTTCTTTACCTAAAAGATTTTTATCTAATAAATACCCCAATTGGAAGAAATACGTATTTCCTGTTCCAATCATAGGGAAGGCATTCCCAGCTCCATTAAAGGATGTTCCATCAGAAGTATAGTTGTTTGCACCAACATTTCTAATATAATTTAACCCAAAATCGGTATGATAGAATCCTGTATATAAGGTTATAGCTGTATTTTTATTAGTATTAATAGGAGTATCATAGAAAATTTCAGCAGCCCAGTTTTTAAAATCATAAAATATTTCTTCATTATTAATTAAGCGTGAAGTCATTTTTGGTTCAAAAAGACAGCCTACACCAAGGTTTAATATTTTTTTCTTTCCTAAATAAGAACCCACACCTCCACTATATGCAGTTTTATTACTTTCATTATCTAGAAATTCATATTTCACATAAACTGAAGATCGCAATTTAGGATTGTTTAAGGCATAATCTGTAACACCTTCTTGTGCAGTAACGCCATATGGCGCAGGCTTTTTTAAAGAAACTATATAATCAAATTTACCTACTTGTCCTTTAGCCCATATACCAAAGCCTCTTCCTATGTCATCATTTTTATTAACGCTTAGTAAAGAAAATAGGGGAGCATCTACAGCCATTAATGAAGCACTACTCCTTACTAGGTTTCTGCTTAGTCCGTCCCAGGCATGTTTACCTATACCAATATTAAATTCTTTAGCTAATTCATATTCAATATTTAAATCTAATACTCTAATTCTCCAGTCTTTTTCTGTTTTATTATTAATGTTATTTCCGCCAATTAAACTATAGAAATAAAGTTTTGGGGTAATTTGAGATTGGATACTTATGCGTAATCTTCGAACTGAAAAATCGATATCGTTAGCTAATGCTTCATTGTTTACCATTGTACCAGGGTTCATATCAATATATCTAGCCCAAAACATACTACGTACACTTCCTTTTATATAAGTTGTACCTTCTTCATCAAGGTTTAGGCGTAATACATTAGATTGAGTGAAGCAAAAATTAAAGCTAAAAACAAGTAAGATTACGATGAAATTTTTCATAAATATTAGTCTTTAAAAAGGGTAAAATTACTTTTTACCCTTTTTAAAGACTAATTTATGCAGTGTTATTTTACTGATTATTGTCAGTAAAAAAGTATTAAAATTACTTGTTTATTTTGGGTTTTGTACCCGGTAAATAAGCTGTAATTAATAGTGTAAGTTTATTAATTCTCTAACCTTATCTAATAAGTTAATGAGTGCCAAACTTTTGTTATAGGTCATTATTGGACTTTCTTTTTTACCATTAAGAATTAACTCTGTAAAATGAGTTGCTTCAAAATTATAACCAATAGTAGTGTACCCAAAATCTTTAATTTCAGAAACGTTATGAGTCGTTATTCTAACCTGAGTAGGTTTATGAAAATGACCTAAGATATGAATGGTTCCTTTTTCACATTCAATTACTGCTTCTGTTGCTGTTTTTTCGAGTAATGTACTTTTTAGGTTGGCTATGACATTATTTTTGTAGGTAAACTCCATTTGGCAGCTAGAGTCAGCACCGTTATCATAATATGTGGCGTCAGCTTCAATATTTTCTGGTATACCTAGTAGTGTAAGTGCAGCAAAAATAGGGTAAATACCAATATCTAAAAGACTCCCACCGCCAAGTTCTTTATTAAATAAACGGGCATTATTATTAAAACGTTTATAAAACCCAAAATCAGCTTTTAATGATGTTATCGCTCCCATTTTACCAGATGAAACCAATTCTAATACATAATTATAATGAGGCAAGAAATGTGTCCACAAGGCCTCCATTAATAATGTATCTTGCTTTTTAGCTAGTGAAATCATTTCCTGAACTTCATTTGTATTCATGGCGAATGGTTTCTCACATAAAACAGAAATCTTATGCTTTAAAAATAGTTTTGTATGCTCTGCATGTAATGCATGCGGACTAGCAATATAAACAGCATCTACTTTTGTATCTTTAGCTAATGCTTCATAGGAACCGTAGGAGGTTTCAAAATTGAATTCAGAGGCAAAATTAGAAGCTTTTTCCTCTGAACGCGAAGCTACAACATATTTTACCGCATTAGGTACTTTATCTAAATCTGTAGCAAACTGACGGGCTATTTTACCCGTACCAAGAATTGCCCAATTAACTTTTTCTTGTTCCATTACTAAGTTTTTTTGGTAGCATTAATTGTAATATAGAAGCTATGACCACTATTAATAAACATCCATACAAATTCAACATTAAATAACTTACTTTTTCTTCACCGGCCGGATGTATATAAATAGCATAATAGTAAATAATAATAACAATAGCCTGAGTTATTAAAGCTCCGATAAATGTAGCATTTGCTTTTATAAATTTTAAAAAGAAAGCAATAAGAAATATACCTAATACATTTCCATAGAAAATAGATCCTATGATATTAACCAACTGTATAAGATTTTCAACCAATGAGCCAAAATTAGCGAATAATATGGCTATAATACCCCATAGTAAGGTAAACCCTTTTGAAGCTTTTAAATAATGCTCTTCAGATTTTTCTTTGCGTTGATTACGCTTATAAATATCTATGGTTGTAATGGTTCCTAATGCGTTTAATTCAGATGCTGTAGAAGACATTGCAGCAGATAAAATCATGGCCAACAACAAACCTATAACTCCCGTAGGGAGATTATTTAGTATGAAGTGTATAAAAACATAATCTTTATCGTTTGTTTCAATAGAGCTGTCAACTTTCTTAATAATTTCTTTAGCCTTTTCTCTACGTTCTTGTTCTTCTTTATTAAGCTCTATAATTTTATTTTTTGCAGCAACAGTAGCCTCATATTCTTTAATATCTAGAGCAGCTGAAAATTGGTCTTGAGCAATTTTCTTAACTACTTCCGATAGTCTATGTTCTACATCTAACTGTAAATACTCTTTTTTATAAGGAGATTCCATAACCGCTTTCTGTGCAGCTGGATTGAAATTAAGAGGGGAGTGGTTGTATTGATAGAAAACAAAAACCATAACACCTACCAATAAAATAAAAAATTGCATTGGTATTTTTAAGAATGCATTAAAAATAAGTCCTAATTGACTTTCTCTAACAGATTTCCCTGATAGATATCTTTGTACCTGACTTTGATCGGTTCCAAAATAAGCAAGCATAAGAAAAAAACCTCCTGTAATGCCATACCAGAATGTATACCTGTTATCAGAGTCAAATGAAAAATCAAGAATATTAAGCTTATTATTAGCACCTGCAATTTTTAACGCTTTTCCAAAGGTAATGTCGCTAGGTAAATAATACAAAATGATGAAAAATGCAGCAAGCATACCCAACATAATAATAAACATTTGATGCTTTTGAGTTACGTTTACCGCCTTAGTACCTCCTGAAACCGTATATATTATTACTAGTACTCCAATAATAAGGTTTAGGGTTTCTAAATTCCATTCTAATACAGCAGATAAAATAATAGATGGTGCATATATAGTAATACCGGCAGCTAAACCTCTTTGAATTAAGAATAAAATAGCAGCCAAGCTTCTGGTTTTAAGATCAAATCTGTTTTCTAAAAACTCGTAAGCGGTATATACTTTTAATTTATGGTAAATAGGAATAAATACCATACAAATTACAATGGTAGCAAAAGGAAGACCGAAATAGAATTGAACAAATCCCATTCCGTCATGAAAAGCCTGTCCAGGGGTAGATAAAAAGGTAATAGCACTGGCTTGAGTAGCCATTACTGAAAGACCAATGGTATACCATTTTGCTTCATTATTTCCTAAGATATAATCCTTTACATCACGACTTCCTCGTGTTTTTATATACCCGAAAATAACAATAAAAGCAAGGGTTCCCGTTAAAACAATCCAATCTATTAGCTCCATACCTAACTATTACTTGTCATTATGATGTAGAAAATAATGAAGTAAACAATATTAGCTATGATTACTGCAAGATATATATTATTCCATTTGAACTTTTCAAACATTATCCTTTAATATTTTTAGTATTTAAATTACTTTTCCCTATAGAAATTAAATTAGTAAATAATTTAAAGGCACCCGGTACACCGGCAGGTAATTCTCTGAAAAAACTTAAACCGGTATAAATATAATATCCTTTACCGTACTTAGCTACTAATAAGCTTCCTTTTTTAGCGGTTTCCCCTTTATCATGCATTGATAGAATCGAAGTAAACTCTTTTCCCCATGAACTAGGAAAATAAAGTCCGCGCTCTTGAGTCCAACCTTCAAAGTCCGTGTCCGTTATTTTATTAGGGAAATTCAATAAGGTATGTTTTGGTTCTAAAATGATTACTTCGGAGTTTTCATTGGTTACTCTATCTCTTGATAAGGTTATATCAAAAGGGGCTAAATGGTTGGTTAAAAGTCCTCTATTTGTGTTGTATTGTGTAATAACCGTACCTCCCGTGTTTACATAAGTTTCTAAAACAGATTGTTTGTAGGGTAGTGTTTCTAATACATTATAGGCTCTGATACCAATGATAACGGCATCAAATTGTTTAAGTCCGTCTAACGACATTGTATCTGGATTAATCATAGACACATGATACCCTATTTCTTGTAAAGATTCTGGAACTTTATCTCCTGCTCCCGCAATATATCCAATGTAATTACCTTCTTTTTGAATGTTTAAACGAACAACTTTTGTTTTAGCGGGTAATAGTACATATTGATTCGGAATATGGTCGTAAGTGATTGTTTTTAAGGTTTTATCATAAGTTCTACCTTCTAAATTAATAATAGGCGCTATAATACCTACACTTTCACCGTCTGGTGGAGTTACTTTAAAGCTAACATTTTTAAAATCATCTTTTAAAGCTATTGAGAATGGAATTTTAGCCGGACTTACTTTCCATCTTTCTGGTACATGAAGACTTACGTTTCCGTTTATGTTGGCTTTAAACGCCTTAACGCTTACAGTTATTTCTTTTTCGTGAGTATCTGCAAATAAAATAACATCCTTATCTATAGAAGAACTTGCTTTCGGTAAAATATAAAAGGGTTGATAGGTTTCTCCTTTATCAGGATATACTTTTTTATAAAACAATGGTTTAGTGAAACTAATAGATACATTGTTTATTTTTAAATTTACTGTTGTATTAATTGGACTGGGAGTTTCTGGTAATCCTATAAGTTGCGGGTTGGTAACATTGTACATTCCTAATGTACCTTCTTCTGTTAACCAGTAAGGTGTATTGAATAAGATATCTTTGTTTAACTTTACAGAAATAGGGTATTTTTCTGATATATTTACAGGTACCATTGAGCTATATTTACTCTTAGTAACTTTTCCATTTACCGCAATACTTTCCAGTTTTATATGTTGGTTGGTTCTGTTAACTAATTCTAATTGATATGTAATATCTTCTTCTGGTGTTGCATAAGGTGTGTTGCTTGTAACATTCAAGTATAAACCACTGCAAGCTAAAATAATATCTTTAATTTCTGCTAACTTATAATCTCTCCAGTAGGCATCTTTAAGTTTACTAATTAATACATATGCATCTAATAAAGCATCTAAATGTTTCTCAGGATGTGCAAAATCAAAATGGTCTTCAACATCTTTAAGAATTACTTCAATAGCTTTTCCACCTTTAACCCGTGTCCAAGTAGTATTAATTCCTTCAAACAAGTTATTCTGGTCCTTAGGCATAGTACCTTTTAATAATTCAAGGTATTCTTCTTTTTCACCTCTGGTTCCGGCTGTTCCAAATCCCTGACATTTATGCTGACTTCTACTTAATCCAGCTATTTCTCCATTACTTAATCCTAATTCAGGGTAATAAACACCTGCGTCTACAGCAATTAAATTAGATTTATCGGCTTTTTTAAATTTTTCCTGACTACCATAAAACCACCATGAAGTATTGAAAAATAAACGTTTTGGTTGCCATGTGTCAACACTTTCAAGTTGTTCTGGATATACATTTTTATCTCCGGTTTTATCAAAAGCTTCAACGCTTAAGATAGCAGAAGTAGTATGATGTCCGTGTGTTGTACCCGGTGTTCTATGATCAAATCGATTTATGATAATATCTGGTTTAAAATTACGTATAGCCCATACTACATCACCTAAAACTTCCTTTTCATTCCAAAATGTGAGTGTTTCGTCAGGAGTTTTACTAAAACCAAAATCGTTAGCTCTGGTAAAAAATTGTTCTCCTCCGTCTACACGTCGAGCAGCTAATAATTCCTGGGTTCTTAAAACACCTAATAATTCGCGCAATTCTTTACCTATAAGATTTTGTCCACCATCTCCACGAGTCAATGAAAGATAGCGAGTTCTAGCGTTTACCTCATTTGAAAAGTAAGATATTAATGCTGTGTTTTCATCATCGGGGTGGGCTGCTATGTACATTACAGATCCCAAAAAATTCAGTTTTTGAATTTTTTTATAGATTTCGGAAGATGTATATTTTGTAGGGGATTGGGCAATAGCAATAAAACTAAAGGTACTTAAAAAAAGAGTAGCAAGAATTTTGCGCATAATAAGGGTTTTAGTTAGATTAAATTACATCAAAAATTGTACCTAACCTAGATTGTTAGGTAGGCTTATACCAATTTTTTTAATAATTCGTAAAATTTAGCAGTAGGTAAACCTACCACATTGTTATAAGAACCGGCAATGCTGGTAATACCAATATATCCAATCCATTCTTGGATACCGTAAGCTCCGGCTTTGTCAAAAGGTTGGTAATTAGCAATGTAATAGTTAATTTCTTCTGGAGTTAAATCTTTAAAAGTTACTTCGGTAGTTACACTCTCTACCAATTGTTGTTTTTTGGTAGTTAAACACACCGAGCTGATTACCTGATGGTTGGTGCCTGAAAGATTCGATAGCATAGAAAAAGCTTCCGCTTCATTTACTGGTTTACCTAAAGCAGTATCATTATGCCAAACAATGGTGTCTGATGTAATAAGAATTTGATTATCCTTCAAATCCTTCTCTAATGGAGCAGCTTTTAATTTGGCTAAATAATCTGTTATTTCACCCTTTACTAAATGATCAGGGTATACTTCATCAATATTTGCTGTTTTAACTTCAAATGGAATTTTCAAATCAGTTAGAAACTGTTTTCTACGAGGAGAATTTGACGCTAAAATAATTTTATAAGAAGTTAAAAATGAATCTATCATATAGTTGATGTTATTTACGTTAGTATAAATTTATAAATAATCACTACAGCGAATATACCAGTTAACATCACACCTTTTAGAATTAGTTGTAAAGGTTTAAAGTTACTTTTCTTTTTAGCTATAAAAGAGCTAATAGCAACATACAATAATGGTATCATAATTAAAAAGAAAACATAATAACTAGTAATTTGACTAGAATATAAATGATTAAATGTAATGTATCCGATAACTCCGAAAAGGAGTAGGGCTAAAATGCCTGTTAAAATACCAGTTCTTTTAATTCCTAGTGCAATGGGTATCGTGTTTCTCCCACTATTGTAATCGCCGTCTATATCTTCTATATCTTTTACAATTTCTCTAATAAAATTAATTGCAAAAGCTAAGCCTGCATAAATCAATAATTTGGTAAACATCACCTTATTAAGTTCAGCATAAATATAATTAGTGTATAACGGTAGAATACTGAAAATACCAACTAATAAAATACTTATAGCAATTAAAAAAGCTACTATAATATTTGATAAAACAATGTAATTTTTAAGGTTATTGGCGTATAGGTATAAGATGCCTGATGAAAAAACAAAGAGCATAGCAAACTTAGGCAGATTTGTCATATACGATAAGTAAAATCCTAAGCCAACACCAATTATATTTAAAACAATAAATAGGGTAGTTGCTTTTTTTTCACTTATATGTGTATCTATAATAACTTTTTCGGGTTTATTTATGGTATCTGTATCAATATCCATGATGTCGTTAATAACGTATCCACCTGCTGCAATACAAACTGTAGAAAATACCAATAAGAAAAATTCAAAATCACTAAGCCCTGTCATAGGGTAGTAATAATAGATAAAGTAATATTTAAAAATATATTGGGCTAAGGCCAATATAATTAAATTAGGAGTTCTAATAAGTTTAAGGTAATGCATTCTGTAGGTTATTTTTTAAAAAGTTCTTTATCAAAATCGTTACTCCATTTACCTTGAACTTTCATAACCTGTTCTATTACGTCTCTAACACAACCTTTACCTCCTTTAATATCAGAAATATAGCTTGCGATTTCTTTAACTTCGGGGGCGGCATCTTGCGGGCATGTAGGCAAACCAATCATTTTCATAGGTGGGACGTCGGGTATGTCATCACCCATATACAATACATTTTCAGGGTTAATATTATATATATCTAGAAATTCATCTAAGGAATCAGCTTTATGAAAAGACCCCATATAAATATCTGTAATACCTAGTGAGCGAAGTCTAACCTTAACCCCTTCGTTATTTCCTGCTGTAATAATACAAATAGTATAATCACTTAGAATAGCAGCTTTTAAAGCGTACCCATCTTTAACATTCATAGTTCTTAAAACTTCTCCTTCTGTGGTTACTAATACAGAGCCATCTGTTAAAACACCATCTACGTCAAATACAAATGTGGTTATATGATGTAAGTATTCTTTATAGCTTTTTTCACTCATAGGTTTTTAGTATTGAATTGGTTAGTACCTTGTATATATCTTTATATTCAGGATAGTCGGTTAGTTGTGCTAAATGGGTTTCAATTGTTTTAGAATCCTTTCTTTTAGCGGGCCCTGTTTGAGAACTTAAAGGGTTTAAATGTTTAATTTTATCTACCGTTTCTTCAACTAAAGGTTTAAGTATTTCAAACGGTATTTTTTTGTCTTTACATAACGTATCGGCCACATAAAATAAGTGATTTGTAAAGTTATTTACATACACCGCAGCTAAGTGTATAGCTTTTCGTTGATCGGAGTCAATTTCATACATAGACTCACTTAGTTTTGACGCTATTTCTTTAAGAAATTCTAAATCTGCTTCATTTTCAGCTTCAAGACATAAGGGTATTTTTGAGAAATCAACATTCTTAGATTTTGAAAATGTTTGCAACGGATAAAATACGCCTCGTCTATTTTTAGAAGGCAAATCAGTCATACCAACACTTCCGGTAGTATGAACCACCAATTTATTCTCAAAAGGAAGGCTATTGGCTACTGTAGCAACGGAATTATCAGAAACCGATATAATATAAATAGCTGCCTCCATTAAATCCTTTATATTGTGAGTTTTATGAGATTCAAAAACATCAAATTCAGCAGTGAATTCACTTCTGTTGTAAATTTGTTGTAGTTGAAGTTCATTACATGAGTAAATAGCTTTGCATAAATGAAATGCTACATTACCTGCTCCAATAATTGTTACTGTAATCATAAGGCAAAAATACAATTTATAATAAAATTAAAAACTTACCTAGAGCAAACTAATACAGTAATTATATTAATTATATTTACACCATGCAAAGAAGGGAAATTAATAACAGGGAAGACGTAGCTTTGTTGGTGAATTTATTTTACAAGGTCATACGTAAAGACAATTATCTATCTCCTTATTTTACAGGAATGATATCTAATTGGGAAACGCATTTAGCACATTTAACCGATTTTTGGTGTGGTCAATTGTTTTTTGATAGTGGTTACGAAGGGAATCCTATGGAAAAACATAGAAAGGTAGATGGCTTTTTCAGCCATAATATGAATCAGGATCATTTTAAAGCGTGGTTGGAGCTTTGGGTTGCTGTTCTTGATGAAAATTTTGAAGGCGAAAATGTGAGTATCCTAAAAAATAAAGCACAGCGTATGGCAAATGCAATTCATATAGATATGTATTCGCATCGTTCTGATAATTCAACAGATAAAAGCTAAGTAAATTTTAAGATAATTTAGTTAGTTATAGACCAAAAACATACTATTTTTGCACATTGAAATCATAACCTGAATTTATTGTTTTTTTAAAAGCTATAAATTTTAATTAGTTATTACAATGTCAAACCCAATATCCAAAGTTCTTTTCTCCACCCGTTTAATGGCGGTTTTATTTATTGTTTTTGCCCTTTCCATGGCAGCGGGAACTTTCATAGAGCATTATACAAATATTGAGACTGCTAGACTATATATCTACAATACGAAGTGGTTTGAAGCTATTATGTTATTTTTTGTAATCAATTTTATGGGAAATATTACCCGATATAAATTGTACAAAAAGGAAAAATGGTCTATTTTATTACTGCACTTGGCATTCTTATTCATTATAATGGGAGCTTGGGTTACAAGATATTTAGGAGATGAGGGAACCATGTCTATTCCTGAAGGTGAAACTGCTAATTATTATCTTTCCGAAAAAGCATATTTATCTGCCTATATTAATGAGGAAGGTAATATAGATGGTGACTCTAAATTGTTACAAGGAAGTTTTTTGTTTTCTGAACATGCCAATAACTTTTATGCTAATAATAAGTTTAACTGGAACTTCGACTTTAAAGGAAAACCTTTTACTATTGAATATGTTGATTTTATTGATGGTGCGGAAGAAGCTTTTATTCCGTCAGAAAATGGAGACGAGTATCTAAAGATTGTAGAATCGGGTAGCGGTAGTAGACATGAGCATTATTTAAAGAGTGGTACCAATGCTCAAATTCATAACCTAATTTTTTCATTAAATAAACCGGCTAACGGAGCAATTAACCTAAGTACAACGGGATCTGAATATACTATTGAGTCTCCTTTTGATGGTACTTTTATGAGAATGGCAGATAGGCTACAAGGTACTTTGATTGCAGATACTATTCAACCTTTAATGCTGCGATCATTATACAATAGTGCCGGGATGAATTTTGTTATTCCTGATAGTTTAGTGAGAGGTAATTATGATATTGTTGCACTACCAGATAATGAAGTTACCAAACAATCAATGGATGCTTTAATTGTTAAGGTTACTGTAGGAAATGAATCTAAGATTGTAAAAATATTAGGAGGAGCAGGAACCGATGGTGCACCTGAAAGTGTAACCGTAGGAAAATTAACCTTTGATTTAACTTATGGGTCAATTAGAAAACAATTGCCTTTTGCGGTAACGTTAAATGATTTTATTGCAGAAAAATATCCTGGAACAGAAGGGAGTTTTTCTTCTTTTATGAGTAAAGTTACGGTAGATGACGAAAAACCTTTTGATTATGATATTTATATGAACCATGTTTTGGATTATAAGGGATATAGAATGTTTCAATCATCTTTCTCGCAAGATATGATGGGGACGGTACTTTCTGTAAATCATGACTATTGGGGAACTACTATTACATATCTAGGGTACTACCTTTTATATGCTGGTTTAATGGCTATGATGTTTTTAGGAAAAACCAGATTTAAAGAATTAGGAAAAAAGCTAAAACATTTAGAATTTAAACGTAAGTCGTTAACAACCATTGTTTTAATTTTGTTTACGTGGACTTCTGTTTTCGCTCAAGATCAACATACTGATCATGAAGATCATGGAGCTGACCCTATGATGTTAACAGAAACCCAAGTGACTAACTTAATTCATTCTACAACTGTTACTAAAGAGCACGCAGCGCTTTTTGGTAAATTGATTATACAGGATGAAGGAGGACGTATGAAGCCTGTTAATACCTTTTCGTCAGAATTAATACGAAAACTAAGGCATACCGATTCTTTTGAGGATATGAATGCAGATCAGATTTTATTATCAATGCTGCAAAATCCTTTACCTTGGTATCATGCGCCTATTATTTATATTAAAAAAGATAACGACTCGTTACATCATGTTTTAGGGGTGCCAGAGAAAGCTAAATATGTAAAGTTTATTGACTTTTTTGATGCACAGGGAAATTATAAATTAGAACCTTTTATAGAAGAGGCTTACCGAGCTATAAATCCAAACCAATTTCAGAAAGAATTTAAGGATGCTGATTTAAAACTTGGTTTTGTAAATAGAGCGCTTAGTGGGGAAATGTTAAAGATATTCCCAGTACCAGATGATGAAAACAATAAATGGATTTCACAAAGAGATTATATAGAACATCCTGAGTTTATTAAAGATAGTTCGTATGCTAAATTTGTAAACCATTCTTTTGATTTATATAGAGAATATTTAAGACAAGCCAAAATAGATGGAGACTATTCGAATGCTGATAGTATGATTGAAGGCTTTAAAAAGAACCAATTGCGATTATCTAAGGATATTATGCCTTCGGAGAAAAAGGTTAAAATTGAACTTCTATACAATAAATATAATGTGTTTAAAAAACTATTTGTATGGTATATGTTGGTTGGTTCTTTTATGTTAATAGTACTGGTAACTCAAATTTTCATAGATAAGAAATGGCTAAACTACTTGGCTATTGCTTGTAAGGCAATAATCATTTTCTTTTTCATATTACACACGGGTGGGTTATTAGCTAGATGGTATATATCTGGCCATGCACCGTGGAGTAATTCTTATGAAAGTTTAATTTATGTGGGTTGGGCTACTATGGGTATAGGTCTGTTATTCATTAAAAAGTCTGGTTTAGCTGTAGGAGCAACTGCTTTCGTTACGTCTATAGTATTAATGGTAGCTCATATGAGTTGGGTAGATCCTGAAATAGGTAATTTAGTACCTGTACTAAACAGTTATTGGCTAAAAATTCACGTAGCTGTAATTGTAGGTAGCTACGGGCCTTTTACACTTGGATTTATTTTAGGGATATTGAGCTTGTTTTTATATCTTATTTCAACAAATAAAACGAAATCTAAAATAGCCTTAGCCATACAAGAAATTACCATTATTAATGAATTAGCTCTTACGGTTGGTTTGGTAATGTTAACTATTGGTAACTTCCTTGGAGGTCAGTGGGCTAATGAGAGCTGGGGGCGTTATTGGGGTTGGGATCCTAAAGAAACCTGGGCGCTTATTAGTATTATGATTTATGCTTTTATTATACATATGCGATTGGTACCGGGGCTTAGAGGTAAATTTTCTTTTAATTTTCTTTCTGTAATTGCTTATTCATCTATTATGATGACCTATTTTGGTGTTAACTTTTACTTAAGCGGTTTACACAGTTATGCTAGTGGAGATAAGCTTATAACACCAACCTTTGTATATTACACGGTAGGCATTATATTACCATTTGCTGCTTTAGCTTATTGGAGGTATCGGGTAAATTTTAAAAAATAAATTGAATCCCGCCTAGTGCGGGATTTTTTAATTACAAAACGAAACGTTAAATTCGTAACAAATGAAAAGTAGTAGCAAAATTTAATTCTTAAATTGGCTTTACTTTTAAATAAAATCAACCAAATGAGACAATTAGTATATATTTTAGCACTATTATTTACGATGGCTACATATGCACAAAAAGAAACTATTTACCAGTTTAAGGTAACAGATTTGTATGGTAAAACATTTGATTTTTCTACGTTGAAAGGGAAAAAGATTATGATTGTAAATACAGCTTCTAAATGTGGGTTAACGCCACAGTATGAACACTTGGAAACGCTTTATAATACGTATAAAAAAGATAATTTTATCATTATAGGTTTTCCTGCAAATAATTTTGCAGGGCAAGAGCCGGGAACCAATGAAGAAATAGCTAGCTTTTGTCGTGAAAATTATGGGGTAACGTTTCCTATGATGAGTAAAATATCGGTTAAAGGAGAAGATATGAGTCCAGTATATCATTTTTTAACTGAGAAAAGTAAGAATGGCTTAGAAGATTCTGAGGTAAAATGGAATTTTCAAAAATATTTGATAAATGAAAAAGGAGAACTTGAAAAAGTTATTGCCCCTCAAACATTACCAATAGACTCAGAAATTATAAATTGGATAAAAAGCTAGAGAAAAATCAAAAGTTAAAGTAAGCTTAGTGTGGTTGTGGTAATATCTCTTTAGCAGAAGCTATTTCTGATGCTTCTACAAAGCTGTCATTCATACCTATGGATACATAGATATATAGCTCGTCTTGTAAATGAATATATAGGTTAGTTTTCATTTTTTGAGTCAACAAGAACCAGAAATTAAAGTTATAATGGCTAAAAAAAAAGGATTAAATACGATATGTACCCATACCGGAGAAGTAGAAGATACAAACTATAAAGGAGCCGTATCTCCTTTGTATATTAGTACTTCATATGCATATGAAAATGTTGATATAAAGAGGTATCCCAGATATTTTAATACACCTAACCAAGAAGGGGTGTGTAAAAAATTGGCAGCTTTAGAACAAACGGACGATGCTTTGATTTTCGGAAGTGGTATGGCAGCTATTAGCACCAGTCTTTTAGCTTTTTTACGTAGTGGAGATCATATTGTTTTACAGCAGTCTTTATATGGAGGAACTTATAATTTAGTAGCTGAATTTTTTGATAATTACCACATCTCTTATTCCTTTACAAAAGGACTGACTAAAGAAAACTTTGAAAGTGAAATACAGGAAAATACAAAGGTTATTTATATAGAAACACCATCTAACCCGTTACTGGCTGTAACTGATATAGAAATGGTTGTAGCTTTAGCTAAGAAATATAACGTGGTTTCTGTTATAGATAATACATTTGCAAGCCCAGTAAATCAGCAACCTTTTATTTTAGGTATAGATGTAGTACTACATAGTGCAACCAAATATTTAGGAGGTCATTCCGATATTTTAGCTGGGGCCGTATGTGCTAACAAAGAGCATATAGAGAAGATATTTCATGTCGGAAAAAATTTGGGAGGTAATTTAAGTGATTATACTGTGTGGCTTTTAGAACGTAGTATGAAAACTTTAGGCATTCGTGTTAAGGCTCAGAATGAAAATGCAATGCTATTAGCAAATTATCTAAATGAGCATAAAATGGTTGATCATGTGTATTACCCAGGATTGACAACTCATCCAGATCATGAAATAGCAAAAAAACAAATGAAAGGTTTTGGAGGTATGCTAAGTTTTGAACTAAATACCGATATAGATAGTGTGGCCTTTTCAGAGCAGTTACAATTAATAAAGCCTTCAATGAGTTTAGCAGGAGTGGAGAGTACCATTTTGTCTCCTGCAAAAACATCACATGCGCTGTTACCGGAAGAAGAACGACAAAAACAAGGCATTGTATCAAATTTATTGAGATTATCTGCAGGGATTGAAGATATAGAAGATTTAATAGCGGATATTGAACAGGCTTTTAAGAATACAATAAAATAAACATATATGAAGTTAGACATTTTGGCATTTGGTGCACATCCTGATGATGTAGAACTTGGTTGTGCGGGCACCTTAGCCAAGGAGATAGCAAATGGTAAAAAGGTAGGGATAATAGATCTTACACAAGGAGAGTTAGGAACAAGGGGGTCTGCTGAGCTGCGTATGGTTGAAGCTGCCAATGCAGGGAAAATTATTGGAGTAAGCGTTAGAGAAAATTTAAAAATGGCAGATGGATTTTTTGCGAATGATAAAGCGCATCAATTAGAAATAATCAAAATGATACGTAAATACCAACCCAATATGGTTTTATGTAATGCTTTAAGAGATAGACATATAGATCATGGAAAGGGGAGTAGTCTTGTAAGTGATGCTTGTTTTTTAAGTGGTTTACGCAAAATTGAAACTGAAATAGATGGCGTTTCTCAGAAAGCATGGAGACCTAAACTGGTTTATCATTATATGCAATGGAAAGATGACAAACCTGATTTTGTGGTGGATATTACAGGATATTTAGATATAAAAATAGAGGCTATTAAAGCTTATAGATCTCAGTTCTATGATCCCGATAGTAAAGAGCCGGAAACACCAATTACAAGCAAAACCTTCTATGATAGTCTAACATATCGTTCAGAAGACTTAGGTAGAATGGTCGGTGTAAAATATGCAGAAGGCTTTACTACAGAACGTTACGTAGCCGTTGAAAATGTTTCTGATTTAATTTAATTTTTTTTCAGTTTTTATTTTGAATATATAAAACAAATGACTTACATTTGCATCCGCAATTAACACGGTGGTTGTAGCTCAGTTGGTTAGAGCGTCGGATTGTGGTTCCGAAGGTCGCCGGTTCGAGACCGGTCTTCCACCCAGCAAGAAAGCCTTTCATAGAAATATGAAAGGCTTTTTATTTATATTCTAGTATAGAGAAAATAAAAAAGACACCCATATATGGGTGTCTTTAGTTTAATAGAATTGTAGGCTTACCCAAAATCAGACATTACTAAATTCGACAAATATTTATTCATAC
>NZ_BRVP01000003.1 GCF_027924145.1 Neptunitalea chrysea
GTATTAAAAGAAATTAAAACATCTCAATTAGTATGTGTTAAATGTTTACTATATTTAGTTATCAAACTTTTTTAAGGTTGGTCAATTAAATACCTATTATATGATTTATGCTCAAATAGCAGGTGCTTTATTAGGCATGCTAGCTGTAATTTTAGGAGCCTTTGGGGCGCATGCACTGAAAGGAAAATTTACAGCAGAACAATTAACGAGTTACGAAACAGGGGTTAAATACCAAATGTACCATGCTATTGTTTTATTACTAATAGGTTTTAACAATAAAGCAGTACCTGTATATGAAACCACTGTATGGTTTTTTATTTTAGGAACAGTACTTTTTTCTTTTAGTATATATCTACTTTGTTATACTGGGTATAAGGGTTGTAAATGGAAATTTCTAGGACCTATTACACCATTAGGAGGGGTGTGTTTGGTAATAGGTTGGGCATTGCTATTATACAATGCCCTAAGTATTTTGTGAGTATAGTTAATGACAACCACAGTTGTCTTTACCGCATCCTGAATTTTTTACAGATTTTTGGCGTTTAGGCATGTTGTATTTATAAAATAAATAGAACAAGGCAGCTAAAACACTTACGTAAACTAAAATTTCTTGCATCATCTTCTTTTCTATTTTAAAATTTGAAAGGCTATAAAGGCAACCACATAAGCAAAACCTGTCATGCTTATAAGTTGTATAGATGGCCATTTCCAACTATTGGTTTCTTTTTTTACAATGGCTAACGTACTCATACATTGCATAGCAAATGCATAGAATAACAGTAATGAAATGCCCGAGGCTAAGTTAAACACTTTGGTTCCGTCTGGCATTAATTCAGATTTCATTCTGTTTTTTATAGTATTTTCATCATCAGATTCAACACTGTAAATGGTAGCTAAGGTGCCTACAAAAACCTCTCTTGCTGCAAAAGAACTTACAATAGCTATGCCAATTTTCCAGTCATAGCCTAAAGGTCTAATAATAGGCTCTATTGTTTTACCGCAAATACCAATGTATGAATTCTCTAATTGATAAGCACCTGTATGTTTGTTAAGCTCTTCTTTAGAGATATTTTGATCTTTATATTTTTCAGTAATAATTTTTTCAGCGTTTGTAAATTTATCGGTAGGACCATTGGTGGCTAAAAACCATAGAATAATAGATAATGACAAAATGATTTTACCGGCTCCTAGAACAAAACTCTTAGTTTTTTCAAAAACAGTAATAGCTATATTTTTGAAAAGAGGTATTTTATAATTGGGCATTTCAACAACAAAAAAAGAACGTGTTTTTGTTCTTAAAATTTTGTTTAGAATATAAGCAGAGGCAACCGCCATTATAAACCCTAAGATATATAAGCTCATAAGTGCTAATGCCTGATAGCTTAACCCTAGAATGGTGCCTTGCGGAATAACCATAGATATTATAATAAGATATACAGGCAAGCGCGCAGAGCATGTAGTAAATGGAGTTACCAATATAGTTATGAGACGCTCTTTCCAGTTTTCTATGTTTCGGGTGGCCATAATTGCTGGAATAGCACAAGCAGTACCAGATATTAATGGAACCACGCTTTTACCACTAAGACCAAAACGACGCATTATTTTATCCATTAGGAATACAACACGACTCATGTACCCCGTTTCTTCTAGTATAGATATGAATAGGAATAAGAAGGCAATTTGCGGAATGAATATAACAATACCTCCAATACCGGGTATAATGCCTTCGGCAATTAAGTTCGTAAATGCTCCCGAAGGTAAAGTTTCTTTGATCCATTCAGCTAAAAATGAAAAGGTATTCTCAATCAGGTTCGTAGGAACCTCGCTCCAGCTATAAATAGCCTGAAATATAAGTAATAAGATAAAAAAGAATGTGGCAAATCCATATACTTTGTGCATTAGAATTCGGTCTAAAACACTTCTCAGGTCTTTGGCTGCATTAATGTCTTTCTTAAAAGTTTCTTTTAGAACATTATTAATAAATTGGTATCTGACAATAGTCTCCTTTTGTTGCATTCGTTTTAAGTCAGATCGTGATTTGGTTGAAAAGCTGGAGGTATCCTTCACTAAATTTCGGTCTAACTTTACAAAGTTTACATCTTGTGTAATAACCAACCATAGTTTATAGATAGATTGGTTTGGGAAAGCCTTCTTTAACCCATCAAAATATTCTTGATCTATAACAGAAGCATTTACACAAGGCTCTGTAGAAAGGTTTTTATAGTTAAGAATTAAGTCTTTTAAATGCTCAATATTGGTTCCTTTTCTAGAACTTACCAAAGCAATTTTGGTTTTTAATTGGGCTTCTAAGAGTTCGATATCTAACGAAATTCCATGTCTTTCCATTCTATCGGCCATATTGACTACCAAAATGGTCGGAATTTCTAGATCTTTAATTTGTGTATATAAAAGAAGGTTCCGTTTTAAATTTTCAACATCAGCAACAATAACGGCAACATCCGGAAAATCTTTATCATTTTTATTAAGAAGCAATTCTATAACTACGTTTTCATCTAATGAAGTAGCATTTAAACTGTAGGTTCCGGGTAAGTCTAGTATATGAGCCTTAATGCCTCTAGGAAGCTTGCAAATGCCTTCTTTTTTTTCAACCGTAATACCAGGGTAGTTACCTACTTTTTGGTTTAGCCCTGTAAGGGCATTAAATACGGATGTTTTACCCGTGTTGGGATTACCAATGAGGGCAACTTTTATTTGCTTACTCATAGGGTAATATGATTTTCAATTTTTTCAATTTCAATTAATTCTGCAGTTTGCTTTCTAATAGCTAAATGCGACCCATTTATATTAAGGTATAAAGGGTCTCTAAAAGGAGCAAATTGAATTAATTCTACTTCATTTCCTGGTAGACATCCCATCTCATATAATTTTAAAGGTATCGCTGGGTTCGATATATCTTTAATAATTCCTTTCTCGCCTCTCTTCAGATCTGAAATAGTGTGTTTCAACTTGTTATTTAGATTGATTTTAATTAAGCAAAAGTACTATAAATAATGTAGTTACCAAAAAAGAAAGGCGTTAATAAGCTATACAAGCGGGTAGTTTTGGTGTTATAGGGCTATAACTTATTCTTTTTCAAGTTTTTTAATGTCTTCAAGGAGTCTTTTTATTTCTTCTTTTTTAGTGCCGTCATAAAATCCGCGTATACGCCGTTTGGTGTCTACTAAAACAAAGTTTTCGGTGTGTACCATATCATAAGGACCTCCATCTCCATCACTCTCTGCTGCTAAATAACTCTTACGAGCTAAGTTGTATATTTGCTTTTTATCACCTGTAACTAAATTCCATTTGCTATCGATAACCCCTTTTTTAATAGCGTATTTTTTTAATTGAGGAACCGAGTCTTGCACTGGAGTTACACTGTGCGAAAGAAGAAGTACTTTGTCGTTATTTAGAATTTCTTTTTGGATATCTGCCATATTAGCTGTCATTATAGGGCATATTCCGGGGCAAGTAGTAAAAAAGAAATCAGCAACGTATATTTTACCCTCATAGTTCTTTTGCGTAATCGTATCTCCGTTTTGGTTTACTAACTTAAAATTTGCTATAGTGTGATACTTACGGATGTATTGTACAGTGCTGTCTACTAAGCTCGTGTTAACATCACTTGGTTGATATATGGGTAATCTATTTTCTGCATCTCTGCCAGGCTTGCTTAAAAAGAAGTATATGCCGCCAAATGCAGCAATTAGTATGGTGACAAATAATGATATTAACAATATTAGCGAAGTGCTTTTTTCTTTTCCTTGCTTCATTATAACATAATTACGATTGGAACTTGCGATGCAAAGTTATAGTATTAAAGACATTTCAATTGTTAAAATGACGATAACTATATATTGGGTTTAGTTGGTTTCTAGTGTTTTTTAATCAGGGTAAACATCGTTGATAGCTATTCTTGAAGGCTTTTTTTTGCGTCAAGCCCATGTTTGGAGTTGATCTTTAGTGACATATGTTACATTTGCTGAATTGTTAATAATATTTTGTAATTTATTTATGATTTACTTTGATGTATTGATAAGGGTTTATTGAATTCACTTAATATCCGTTAAAAGTGTACTTTTTTCCGATTAAACGCAATTTAATTCGTTAAAAGTGTTATATTTACTATCCCGATACTTACTATATACTTGATTTATGATGAGAAGATTACTTATAATAGCGGTACTTTTAACTTCTGTATTATCATTTGCTCAAAGTCCTGAGGAATTTAAGCAAATAGTTAATAGTGAAATGAATAGAGCAGAATCAAAAATACAAGCTCCTACCAATATCAATACAGAAAATTACGATTTAAAATTCACTCGTTTAGAATTTACATTGGATCCTGCAGTTTATTATGTTGATGGTACGGTAACAACCTACTTTGAAGCTGTTCAGGATATGAACACAATTACTTTTGATTTTACAAATCAGATGCCTGTTTCTTCGGTAACTAGAAACGGAGTAGCATTAACATTTACTCAAAATGCGACTGATGAATTAGTGATCGATTTGCCACAAACTGTTGCGGCAGGAACTTTAGATTCTTTAACTGTTACGTATGCTGGTGCTCCTGCTGCAGATCAGGCTGCATTTACTGCAAGTACACATAATGGAACACCAATTATTTATACTTTATCTGAGCCATATGGGGCTAAAGATTGGTGGCCATGTAAGCAAGATCTTAACGATAAAGTAGATAGTATAGAGGTAAGTATTACTGCTCCTATGCAGTATGTTTCAGTTTCTAATGGTTTAGAAACAAATAATGTTACTAACGGATCTTATAAAACAACTACTTTTAAACACGGTCACCCTATCCCGGCTTATTTAATTGCAATTGCGGTTACTAATTATCAAGTGTATACCGAGACGGTGGGTAGTGGTGCAGATAGCTTCGATATTGTGAATTACGTATATCCGGAAACATTAGCCACCGCACAGGTGGCTACCCCGGTAACCGTTGATATTATGAATTTATTCCAAAACCTTTTTGAAACATATCCTTATCATGATGAGAAATATGGGCACGCTCAGTTTGGTTGGGGTGGAGGTATGGAGCATACTACTGTTTCTTTTATGGGTGGATTTAGTAGAGGCTTAATAGCGCATGAATTGGCACACCAGTGGTTTGGGGATAAAATTACATGCGGAACCTGGAGAGATATATGGTTAAACGAAGGTTTTGCTACTTATTTATCGGGTCTTGTAGAAGAACATCTAGATGGTAATGATGACTTTATTAATTGGAAACAAACCAAAATAGCTAATATTACTTCTAATATTTCTGGGTCGGTATATTTACAACCTTCAGACACTACCAATGTAAGTAGAATTTTTAGTTCGCGTTTATCTTATAATAAGGCAGCAATGGTTTTGCATATGCTTAGAAAGAAATTAGGTGATGCAGATTTTTATCAAGGAATTCAGAATTATTTGGCCGATCCTGATTTAGCGTTTGATTATGCGCATACCACAGATTTTATTGCCCATATGGAGGTGCAAAGTGGAATGAGTCTTACTGAATTTTTTGATGATTGGATTTATGGGGAGGGGTATCCTATGTATGATGTGTCATGGAGCCAAGCCTCGGGAGGTATAAATGTGGTGTTAAGTCAAGATGTATCGATGCCTTTGGTAACAGACTTTTTTGAAGTGAATGTTCCTATACGTTTAATTGGTGCAGGTGGCGAGCAATTAGATGTAACTTTAGATAATATCTATAACAATCAAGTATTTAGCGTGCCTGTTGGTTTTACAGTGACCGATGTAGAGTTTGATCCTGAATATGATATTATCTCTAAGTTTAATACAGTTACTTTAAAGTTGCCTGATAATGAAGTTGCAGAATCTGATATTATAATATACCCAAATCCGGGTAATACGACTTTTGAAATAGAAAAGCCTGAAAATGTAATTATTAATCATGTGAAAATATATGATATGACGGGTAAGTTAATTACAGTGACTAGTGGGGTTGCTGTAGTTGATGTTACGGCATTATCATCAGGGGTTCATAAAGTGCTAATTGAAACCGATAGAGGGACTATCCAGAAAAGTTTCGTAAAGAATTAACGTAAAATTAGCAGGAAATAAAGTGTATTAATTTTAAAAGTAAGGTGAAAACCTTACTTTTGTGCGTTTTGAAAGTAGAGAAAAGAACTTATGAGTCCATTTTTAGTTAAAGCATTACAGCTATTTCTTAGCTTATCTATATTGATTGTATTACACGAGTTAGGGCATTTTATCCCTGCAAAAATTTTTAAAACCAGAGTAGAGAAATTCTTCCTTTTCTTCGATGTTAAGTTTGCATTGTTTAAAAAGAAAATAGGGGAAACTGTATATGGTATAGGTTGGTTGCCATTAGGAGGGTATGTGAAAATTGCCGGTATGATTGATGAGAGCATGGATAAAGAGCAGATGAAAGAACCTGCTAAGCCATGGGAATTTAGAAGCAAACCAGCTTGGCAACGTTTAATAATTATGGTTGGTGGGGTTACCGTTAATCTTATTGTAGGGTTCCTTATTTATACACTTGTTTTTTATTATAACGGTTCGAAAGTTGTAAAGATGGAAGACCTTAAAGATGGTTTTGAGGTAAACGATGCAATGAAAGCTTATGGATTTAAGGACGGAGATAAGATTTTAAGCTATAATGATAATGAGCTGGATGATGCGTTAAAAATGAACTGGTATTTACTGGTTAGAGATGTGTCAGAAATAGAGGTGGTTCATAAAGATGGTGTAACGGAAACAATAGCATTGCCTGACTCTTTAGGGATGCATTTGTTTAAAGAAGGAGCTATTAATGCTTTTGTGCCTATTATAGACAGTATTTCTAGAGATGCAGTAATCCGTTCTGTAGAAGAAAGAAGTCCGGCTAGTAAAGCAGGTTTTTTAGCAGGAGATAAAGTGATGTCTATTAATGATACACCGGTAGCTAAGTTCTCAGAGATTTCTTCGTTACTTAAAGAGGGAGAGAATGTTATTGTGGTACATAGAGATGTCAAGGATGAAACTATTAGTGTGACTCCTGTTGAAGGAAAAATAGGAATAGGTAATAGAAAGTTAATTTCTACGAAGTATTATACTTTTGGAGAAGCTGTTAAAAAAGGAACTGCTGAGGCTTATTGGACACTTCACGATTATGCATCGCAATTAAAATACTTATTTACGAGTAAAGGAGCGTCTCAAATGGGAGGTTTTGGTAGTATAGGAAGCATTTTCTCTCCTACGTGGGATTGGGTTTCTTTTTGGGAAAAAACGGCCTTTATATCTATTGTGTTAGCATTTATGAATATTTTGCCAATACCTGCGTTAGATGGGGGGCATGTATTGTTCTTAATGTACGAAATGATTACGGGTAGAAAACCGAGTGATAAGTTCTTAGAATATGCTCAATTGGTTGGGTTTATTATAGTTATTAGTTTGGTTTTATATGCAAACGGAAATGACTTGTATCGCTACGTAATTCAGAAATTTTTTGGTGGCTAAAAAAAAATAAAAAAAATGTTTGGTGTGAATTAAAAAACCTATATATTTGCAACCGCTAAAACAGAGAGGCATATTCCTCCTTAGCTCAGTTGGTTAGAGCATCTGACTGTTAATCAGAGGGTCCTTGGTTCGAGCCCAAGAGGAGGAGCTTAAAAATGAAGCAGTAACATTTAAATGTTGCTGCTTTTTTGTTTGTAAGCAAGCGGTTAGTTGTTAGATAAACTAAAAATACTATTGGAATTTTATATGGAAATTTGATAGTAGTATGTTTTAATAAGTAATGAGATGTGCACTTTTTCCTTGCACATAAATAAAAAAACATATAGATTTGCCACCGCTAAATATAAGGAAATACAGTCCTCCTTAGCTCAGTTGGTTAGAGCATCTGACTGTTAATCAGAGGGTCCTTGGTTCGAGCCCAAGAGGAGGAGCAAAAGTAAAGGCAGTAACATAATTAATGTTGCTGCCTTTTTTAATTAGTTTACTGTAAAGGATAAGGATAGAGATAAAAAGGAGTTGTTACAGTTGTATAAGCCAAATGAATTTGAAATAACGAATAGATGTGTTCTTTTATTTTGATATAGAGATACTTATGCCTTTGCCGTTTCTGTTTCTATGATTGTTTTTTTGCTGTTCTATAAACTGTTTCATTTTCTTTTCACTAATTTCATCATATTCGGTTTGAGTAACCTTTTTTCCTTTGGAAGGTATTTTTATTTCAAAGTCGTTTTCTTTGCTCAACGTTATTTTGTTACACACAAGTGTTTTATTTCCTTCATGAACTTCGAGAATTAGTCCTGGTAAACCTTGATAGTCTTCTGGTCCGTTGCTTACTGGTATTTCAGGAGTGTACCAAGCAGTAAGTGTCTTGGTTTTTTCTACGGTTTTTTCTTCTTCTTCGTTTCCAAAGGTGAATTGTGTGTGTGTTACCGTAAAGTCAATAGTGGCTTTATAACAAGTATAATTACCTATGGTTTTAGTTTCAGAACCTAATTTCCATTTACGTGTAGTAAGGGTATCTTTTATTAAAAATAGTTTTCCCATTAACTCGGTTTGGTTTACAAACTTGTTTTCTTTTACATTTTTATATAACAAGTCACCTCCTCCCGAAGAGCTTATAAATACAGCACCAACACCGCCCACATTACTGCTTGCAGGAGTGGGAGTATCTAGTTGTTCCTCTTGTTTGTATATAGACTCAGTTGGGGTAAAGGTTAGGGTGTACTCTTTTTGAGACAGGCTCTTAAGTTGCGCATCTATTGCTTGTCGCATTTTGTTAGTCATTTTTGCGTTGGTGGTAGAGTCAAAAGAGATACTCGCTTTAACATGTTCAAGATAGGTAGCTTCCCCTTGTTGAGCTATAGCTGATGCACATGTAAATGTGCTTATCAGTAATCCAAGAAAATAGTTCATAACTGTTCGTTTTTCAATTTGATGTAGTAAATATCTAATTGTTTTTCTGCTTTAATGGTTAACCAGTGTTAACTAGTGTTAACCGATAAAATAATGCTTTTAAAAACTGTATTTTTGAGGTATGAACAATCGAAAATACAAATACATACTATATATCATTGTGATAACCATAATGGTAACTTTGGTTGTTCAGGCGTATTGGAATTATAAAAATTATCTGGTTAATAAAGATAATTTTAAAACCGAAATGCAGGAGGTTTTAGATAATGCTTTAGAAAAGTATTACATAAACATAGTAAGGAAAAAAGATATTTCGTTGGTGGCATCAACTCATAAATTTGTACAGATAGAAGGCGATGTGCATGTTGCTGAAGAAGCAGAGATAGATAAGTTTTCTAATCAGTTTACAGATAGTATAGAGTTTCAATTAAAACAAGCAAAATCACCGAATACAATTTTTAAGATTCACGATAATTTAATGGGGGCAAAAGAAGGAGCTGATATAGGCGATTTTTTAGAGGATAGTCTTCGGCTAAACCCCAATCAAATAAGCAGTGTAAGTGTTTTTAAAAACGATACCATTAAAGACAATCTACAACAGCGTATTACTTCTATTTTTATTTCATTTCAGGAAGATACCATCAATTTTCAAAAATTAGATACGTTACTACGTGCTGAATTAGATAGCAGAGATTTTCACTTTCCTTATGCTATTACTCAGTTTAAAAAGGATACGGTGTACAGAACATTTAATGCAGGTGTGGTAGATGAATCCTTTTTAAAAGCGAAATCACAATCGAACTATATAGATGAGGGAGAAGCAATGGAAATAGCGTTCCCTAATGCTAGAGGTATTATTTTGAAATATAGTTTTTTGGGTATTTTTATTTCGGTGCTATTGGCATTGGTTATTATAGGGAGCTTGTTTTATCTGTTGCGGATTATAAAAGATCAAAAAGAACTTTCAGAAATTAAAGACGACTTTCTAAGTAATATAACCCATGAATTTAAAACGCCAATAGCTACGATACATGCAGCCCTAGAAGGGATGGATACCTTTAATGCCCTAGATGATGCTGCTAGGGCAAAAAGATATGTGCAGCGGTCACGTGTACAGTTGGAAAAATTGAGTGAGATGGTAGAGAAGATTCTTGAAACCGCAACCTTAGAGAGCTCTTCTATAAAGGTAACCAAAGAAGAGATGTGTATAAACACCCTTATACGCTCTATTCTAGGTGATTTTAGAAGTAATGGAGGTGATAAAGTATGGGATGTGACATTACCTGAAGAAGAAATATTGATTTTTGCCGATACGTTTCATTTAGAAAATGCCATAGGAAATATACTAGATAATGCTGTCAAATATGGAGGAAAACGGATTACTATAAAATTACTTAAAGAAGATACTTTGCGAATTGTGATAGCTGATAATGGATGCGGTTTAACCAAGGATCAGGCTACGCGGATTTTTGAGAAATTTTATCGGGTTCCCACGGGTAACATTCATAATGTTAAGGGGTATGGTATAGGTTTGTACTATACTAAAAATATTATTGAAAAACACAATGGAACTGTAGCTGTTAGAATAGGTTCGGGAATTACAACATTTGAAATACGGTTGCCTTATGAGTGATAAAATAAAAATACTGTTGGCCGAGGATGAAGAAGTACTCGCCGAAATAGTAAAGGAAAGCTTAGAAACCAGAGATTTTAATGTAGTGTTGTGTGCAAATGGAGAAGAGGTATTAAAGGCTTATGCCGAATACCAGCCAGAATTACTAGTGCTGGATGTAATGATGCCTCTAAAAGATGGTTTTACAGTGGCTAAAGAAATACGAAATTTAGATGAAAAAATTCCTATTATTTTTTTAACGGCAAAATCACAAACACAAGATGTAGTTGCTGGTTTTTCTATTGGCGGAAACGATTATTTGAAAAAGCCTTTTAGTATGGAAGAGCTGATTGTTCGTATCCATAATTTACTTAACTATACTAAAAAAGCGATGTTGGAAGAGGTGCACGAGGGAATTGCTATAGGGACGTATACCTTTGATGTTGCTAAGCAAGAACTACGTTATGGGGGTGAAGATAAGGTGGTGCTTACCCATAAAGAAACACAGTTGCTTTTTCATTTGGTGAGCCATAAGAACGAGTTGCTGGAGCGGTCTTATATTTTGAATGAACTTTGGGGCGCAGATGATTTTTTTACAGCCCGTAGTATGGATGTGTATATCACTAAGTTACGTAAGCGGTTAAAGCAAGATGGAAAAATTAAAATACTGAATGTTAGAGGTTTGGGGTATAAGTTGATTTGTTGATTATAAAACTTATAAACATTTGGTAATGTTTTTTTAACTTTTATTTGAAATTATAGTATGATTGTAGAATTTTACGCTTTAACAACGCAACGCAATGAAAATAGGAATTCCAAAGGAAATTAAAAACAATGAGAACAGGGTAGGTATGACACCTGCAGGGGTTTTTGAACTAATTAAAAACAATCATACGGTATATGTACAATCAACCGCAGGCGAAGGCAGCGGTTTTTTTGATGCCGATTATGAAAGTGTTGGGGCTACAATTTTACCAACTATTCAGGATGTATATGCTGAAAGTGATATGATTGTTAAGGTGAAAGAACCAATTGAAGAGGAGTATGATTTAATAAAGCCAAATCAGGTTCTGTTTACATATTTCCATTTTGCTTCTAGCGAAGCACTTACATTGGCTATGCTAAAAAGCAATGCAGTGTGTATTGCTTATGAAACGGTGGAGGATGAGGAAGGTACCTTGCCATTACTAACGCCTATGTCTGAAGTGGCTGGTAGAATGGCTATTCAGCAAGGGGCTAAGTATCTTGAAAAACCTATTAAAGGTAAAGGGATTTTATTAGGTGGTGTACCAGGTGTGCCTCCGGGTAAAGTTTTAATACTAGGTGCCGGTGTAGTGGGTATTCAGGCTGCTAAAATGGCAGCAGGCTTAGGGGCTCATGTAACTATTTTAGATGTGAACATGAAGCGTTTGAGATATGTAAACGATATTATGCCAAGCCATGTAATTACTGAGTTTTCTAGTGAGTATAATATTCGTAAGCATATCAAAACCCACGATTTAATTGTAGGAGGGGTGCTTATTAAAGGAGCAAAAGCACCTAAACTAATTACCAGAGATATGTTGAAAGATATGCATCCGGGTGCTGTGATTGTAGATGTAGCGGTTGACCAAGGTGGATGTATTGAAACAACCAAACCTACTACGCACGAAGACCCTACTTATATTATTGATGATGTAGTACACTATTGTGTAGCTAATATGCCTGGTGCTGTACCATATACTTCTACAGTAGCGTTAACCAATGTAACGTTGCCATATATTTTAAAACTGGCTAACAAAGGTTGGGAAGTAGCTTGTGATGAAGATAAGCTTCTGGCAAAAGGATTAAATATTGTAAAAGGTACGTGTGTTTTAGAGGAAATTGAGGAAGCCTTTGGGTGGAATGTTTCTTGTTAATGTTACAATAGATTTACGGTATAAAAAATCGCACCAAATAATTAAAAGTAGTTGGTGCGATTTTTGATGTTATACTCCGTAAAGGGTGTAAATTATTTTACTGAAAATCTTCTTCGTTTATTTCATAAATATATTCATAATCGTGTTTAGAGGGGTTATTAACGCTCCAATACTCGTCAATATTGTAGATATTTTTACCGGGCGTATCCTCTTTATATACTTTGAGTATGTTGTTTGAAAAATCGGTAATGTATATAGAATCATACAGAGCCATATATAATATAGATCCTCCCCCCATATCGCAGTATTTAGATCCAAAAGGTATTTTAGAGTCTTGATAAATGTTTTTAAAAATAATCGTATCCTGACTTACAAAATATATATTAACATTAGTTTCACTATAATTAGCAAGATGGAAACTTGAGCATTTTTCGGGATCACATCCAGTTAATAATGTTACCAAGCAACTAATAAGAAATATTTTTTTCATGTATGTAAACTATTAATATTAATCCCAATAATAAGCTTCAAATAGATTTCGTAAATCTGTTTCATCTAAATTTCCATTTTCACTTAGTAACCGGTCTCTTAATTTTTGTGGTGAGGTTACATCACTGTCCATAGCATTATAGATGTTTTGATATGTATAGCCACTAACATTGTCTCTGTATCCTGTTCGTACCCAGTCTGCTTGGGTATCGGTAATATCTAATATGATACCTGCTGGAATCCAGCCTCTCCAATTATATATTGGAGTTCCATATCTGACTACATCTGCATTACTTGGTTTCTGCACTGGATCAAAATTTTCAAATCCATTAATAGAAATAATCCCATTTGTACTCCCAAACTCCTGTAAAGTTAAAAAATACCCTATATGATATCCCCATGCTTCTCCTAAAGCTACATATTCATTGTTCATACCATGTCCGTCTCCATAAGCTCCGTAGGTGATAATATAGTTAATATATTTTATCCAATAGCTACTTCCTACTTTTTTAAAGTGTGATGCATGTCCAAGCTCATGAAATGTGGTTTCAAATACACCATCGGTACCTTGACTTGCATTTGCTTTCTTCATGTTTCTCACAGTATAAGGATTAGCTGTGTTAGTAGCTCTTGCGTAGTTGGGAGCGGCTTCGGCATTTGCTGTGCTATTTATAAAATTTATGTCTTCTTTTTCGCAAGAAACACAACTAAGGTAGGTGGCTATCATGAGCCATCCTAAACGGACTAATTTTTTTGTAACATAATTTATTTTTTAAGTTGTTGTTACGTATAAAAATAAGATTGTGTTTTTTATAAATGGGAGTTTTAATGTTACTTAATTGTAAGTATATTGTTTTTTTACATGCGTGTAATAACTTTAAAGAGTTATAAGTTTATCAAATTTTAATGTTAAACTTTGATACTGTTTACTTTGTGTTACCTGTCAAAATTACTATTTTTATGTTTGGCTTGTTTTTTTGATATTTTTATTAAAAAAACAGCCTGAATATGGGAATTTATGGATATTATTTACTGTTAGGGGCAATAGCCCTAATAAGTATGATGGTAAGTGGAAAGCTTAAGAGTAAATTTGCTTACTATTCTAAAGTACATTTGCGCAACGGGATGAGTGGTGCCGAGATTGCAGAAAAAATGCTGGCAGATCATGGCATATATGATGTTAAGGTAATAAGTACAACAGGAAGCCTTACAGACCACTACAATCCGGCTAATAAAACTGTAAACTTATCAGAAGCTGTATACAATCAGCGTAATGCTGCTGCGGCTGCGGTTGCGGCACACGAATGTGGACACGCAGTTCAGCATGCTCAGGCGTATGAATGGTTAGGACTACGATCTAAATTAGTACCTATTGTAAGTGCTACTTCCGGAATGTCGCAATGGTTGGTGTTTGGAGGGTTTATTTTAGGTGCTGCTTCACAGTCAGGCATAGGATATCCAATAGCAATTGTAGGACTTGTATTTATGGCTTTGGCAACGGTATTTAGTTTTATCACCTTGCCTGTTGAGTACGATGCAAGTAACAGAGCGTTGGCTTGGTTGAATAATAAACATATGGTAACCCAACAGGAATATGAGGGAGCAGAGGATGCTTTAAAATGGGCTGCCAGAACGTATGTGGTTGCTGCTATTGGTGCCGTGGCTCAATTAGTATATTGGGCACTACAAGTGTTTGGAGGTAGAAGAAGTTAAGAAGCCTTTATTAATTTTGGTTATAAATACAGAACGACAGCGAAAGCGGTCGTTTTTTTATGGAGTACTAATTACTTTGTTTATTTTTACCTTATGATTTTAGTTACTGGAGCTACGGGTATGGTAGGAGCACATTTGCTAGTTAAATTGTTGGAACAAAACCAACAAATACGTGCTATCTATAGATCTGAAGAAAAAATAGAAGCGTTGCGTAAAAGTATTTTGTTTGATGATAAACAAGAACAGTTTAATAGGATAGATTGGATTCAGGCAGATATAAGAGAAGTGCCCGCTTTGGAAAAGGCTTTTGAATGCGTAACTGAGGTATACCATTGTGCCGGACTCATTTCTTTTACCCCGAAAGAATATAGGGCATTAAGAACTATTAATATTGAAGGTACTGCCAATGTAGTTAATTTTGCGATAGCGAATAAAGTAGATAGATTATTTTTTATCAGTTCTATTGCAGCGTTAGGACCTGCTAATAAGGAAGGGTTTGTGGATGAAAAATGTTACTGGAATCAGGAAGAAGATCATAGTATTTATGCGATTACAAAATATGGTGCTGAAATGGAGGTTTGGAGAGCATCACAGGAAGGAATTCCTGTTATTGTGGTAAATCCAGGTGTTATTTTTGGTACAGGTGTTTACAGCAAGAGTATGGAGGTCTTTGAACGTGTTAAAAAAGGATTACGATATTATACCTGTGGAGGTAGTGGTTTTGTATCGGTGACAGATGTAATTGATGCACTTTTTTTTCTAAAACAAAAGGAAGCTTATAATGAACGTTTTGTATTGGTTTCTGAAAATATGAGTTACAAAGATATGCTAACCGATGTTGCTTCTGCTTTAGGTAAAACACCACCAAATAAAGAAATAGGTAAAAACATTTTAAATATAGTACGAGTGCTAGACGTTATAAAGGGCGTATTTACCTTAGGTAACAGACAATTTACAAAACTTACAGTAACTTCTTTAGATGAGAAAAGTAATTACTCAAGTAGTAAAATAAAAGCATTAGGTTTTACTTTTAAACCTATGAAAGAAGCTATTAAAAGTTGTGCTATTTAATAGTTATGTTAACTGGTTTTTTTTCTTCGGATAGTTGTTTGTTTTTTTCTTTTTGAAGTTCTTTCCTTGCAGCATCAATAGAATCCTGAATTTTATCTACCTGTACTTCAATTTTTGCTTTTACTCTTTCATATATTTCACCATATGCTTCTGGGTTTTTTGCAGCATAGTAAACGCTGCTTTTTGCAAATTGCGCACTATCTATTTTGTATTTCTTAAAAAGAAACTCTTTAGGGTTTATGTTGTTTTCTTTCAATGAACCGTTTTCTACTGCTTTCATGGCATTTAAAATGCTTAAGTCATAAATGATTTTCTCCATCTTATCAGATGGAATAATATTGTCAGGTTCTTTAACCAAATTTTGTTTACAGCTATACAAGCTTGTACAAATACCAATAAGTAGCAGTATTCTTTTCATTATCTATTAAATGTTAGTCTTTTAGCATTTCTCTCTTCAGAAATCATTCCATTTTCATAAGCTAGATGGCCATTAACAAAGGTATGAGTTACTTTTGATGCAAACGTAGTACCTTCAAACGGAGACCATTTACAGGCATATTCAATATTATCAGTAACAACTTCCCAAGGTGCATAAGGGTTTACTAAAACTAAATCGGCATAATACCCTTCTCTTATATAACCACGTTCTTTAATATCAAATAATATAGCTGGGTTATGACACATTTTTTGCGCCAATTTTTCAATTGGTAAGGTTCCGTTATTTACGTATTCCATCCAAGCCACTAAGGCATGCTGTACTAGAGGACCTCCAGAAGGTGCTTTAGTATAAACTTGTTTTTTTTCTTCTATGGTATGTGGTGCATGGTCTGTTGCAATAATATCTATACGGTCATCCAATAATGCTTTCCATAAACCATCTTTATCTTTTTGCGTTTTCACAGCAGGATTCCATTTTATGAAGGTTTGCTTGGTGTCGTAATCAGCATCAGTAAACCAAAGGTGATGCAAACATACTTCAGCAGTTATTTTTTTCTCGGCTAAGGGAATATCGTTCGTAAATAAGTGTGTTTCCTTTTCAGTAGAAACGTGAAAAACATGTAGGCGTGCACCAGTCTTTTTTGCTAAATTAATAGCTTTTGAAGAAGATAAAAAACACGCTTCTTCACTTCTGATAATTGGGTGATACTTTATAGGAATATCGTCGCCGTATTTTTCTTTATAGATTTCCATGTTGCGACGTATGGTGCCTTCATCTTCACAATGCGCTGCAATTACCATATCTGTATTAGAAAAAATACTCTCAATAACTTTTTCGTTATCTACTAACATGTTTCCGGTAGAAGATCCTAAGAAAAGTTTAACTCCAGCACACGATTTGTTATCTAATCTCTTTAATTCTTCAAGGTTATCATTGGTGCCTCCAAAAAAGAAAGAATAATTAGCGTATGAGGTGTTTTTTGCAATATCAAATTTGCCTTCTAATTTTTCAATAGTAGTAGTTTGCGGATTGGTATTTGGTTGCTCCATAAAAGTAGTAATACCCCCTGCAACGGCAGCTCTACTTTCAGAAGCTATATTTCCTTTGTGAGTTAACCCTGGCTCTCTAAAATGTACCTGATCATCAATAATTCCAGGTAGGAGATAATGTCCTTCGGCATCAATTATTTTAGCACTGTCGTCTGTTATGTGGGAAGCAATTTTTTCAATACGTTCCTTATTAATCAGTACGTCCGAAATTTTAACTGTTCCTTCGTTAACTACTTTTGCGTTTTTAATCAGATATTTCATTTGTGAAAAATACTTTTTATTTTCATTGAGATTACTCCAAAAATGGCTTCATAAATAATAGAACCGCTCATTTTTGATATTCCTTTTACCCGGTCTGTAAAAATAACAGGAATTTCTATGATAGTAAACTTTTTTAGTGATGCTTTAAATTTCATTTCAATTTGGAAAGCATAGCCAACGAAATGAATTTTAGATAAATCGATGGTTTCCAATACTTTTCTTTTGTAGCAAATAAATCCTGCCGTAGAATCGTTTACATTCATTCCAGTTATCCATTTCACATATTTAGAAGCGCCATAGGATAAAAGAATTCTGTTTAAAGGCCAGTTTACAACTGTAATGCCTTTTACATATCTGGAACCAATAGCAAGATCGACATTTTTGTTTTGGCAGGCATCAAGTAGCGCTTCCAAATCATTTGGATTATGCGAAAAATCGGCATCCATCTCAAATATGTACTCATAATCTTTTTGTAGTGCCCAATGAAACCCATGTAAATAAGCAGTACCTAAACCTGATTTTTCGGTACGCACTTCTAGGTGTACTCTCTGCGGATACATTTCCATAAGCACATTAACTGCATCGGCAGTTCCGTCTGGAGAATTGTCATCAACTACCAATACCTCAAATTGAGATGGTTGTTGAAGCACCTCTTTAAGAATAGCCTCTATATTCTCTATTTCATTATATGTAGGTATAACAACCAGGCTTTTTGCCATGTGTAAAAAATTTTAGCAAAAATAAACTTTTCTAAAAATTTGATTGCTAGTACCGTTTGTTTATCTTTTATTTAACAGAAATAACGTAATTTTAGCCCATATTATATAGAGTTGGAGGTAATTAAAAGAACCCTTGTTGAAAATGATTATGTGACCCTTACCTTTGTGTTGGTATTGGGTGTTGTTTGGTTTGCAAAACAGATGTACTACCACAGATTTTTAGAATTTTTACAGCTACCCTTTAGTAATAAATATTTTTCTGCAGCGCTTAGAGAAAAGAACCTCGAAAATCCATTTACCCTAATTATGCTGGTTGTTCAGATAATAAGTTTTGGTGTTTTTGTTTGGTATATGATTACAACACATCATATTAAAATCTTTAATGCAATTAAAATAGAATACTGGATGGCTTTGGTAGGGGTGTTTGTTTTTGTGTTGACCAAACTTGTAGTACAGATACTTGTCTCTGCAATCTTAAACATAAATAGAATCACCTATCAGTATATTTATAGGAAAATCAGTTACTTAAACTTTAGTTCTTTTGTTTTGTTGATAGGAATGGCTTTTGCATTTTATAACAAAAACCTGTCAAGTATATTTTTAATATTATCAGTTTTTGTATTTCTTCTATTAAATTTTATTGGAATACTAGACATGTTGAAAAATTATCAAAAATTAATCCTTAATTATTTCTTATATATTATTTTGTATCTTTGCGCTTTCGAAATAGCACCTTTGTTAATTTTAGGTGCTTATATAACAATTTATTAGCGACAATAAATACAGGGTATACATGAAAGTGAAAACAATCTTGGTTTCTCAGCCAGAACCTAAAGTAGAACATTCACCGTATTCTCAACTTGAAGAGAAGCAAAAAGTAAAAATCGATTTTAGACCATTCATTCACGTCGAGGGAGTAGATGCAAAGGACATAAGACATCAGAAAGTCGATTTGTCTGTCTTCACTGCCATTATACTTACTAGTAGAAATTCTGTCGATCATTTTTTTAGAGTAGCAGAAGAGATGAGGTTTAAGGTGCCTGATAGTATGAAATACTTTTGTCAATCTGAAGCTGTAGCCTATTATTTGCAAAAATATGTGGTTTACAGAAAAAGAAAAATTTACGTTGGAAAACGGAACTTTTCTGAATTGACTCCATTAATTAAAAAGTATAAGGACGAGAAGTTCTTATTGCCTTCTTCTGATATTTTAAAACCTGATGTACCTGCTGCATTAGACAAGCTTAAAGTAAATTGGGTAAGAGGCGTTTTCTACAAAACTGTAGTAAGTGATCTTTCTGATCTTAAAGATGTATATTACGATATCTTGGCTTTCTTTAGTCCTTCAGGTATAGAATCTTTGTTTAAAAACTTTCCTGACTTTAAACAAAATGATACGCGTATAGCTGTTTTTGGTAATACTACTAATAAAGCTGCGGAAGAAGCTGGGTTGCGTATCGATATTTTGGCACCAACACCCGATACTCCGTCTATGACTATGGCTTTAGAAAAATATATTGTAGAGGTAAATAAAAAATAAGATATATATTTTATGTGCTATTCTAAAAAGGGACTGCATGCATTACAGCCCCTTTTTAGAAGCACTACTAACTAACTACAATAAAACTAAATAGATTTTTATTTGGGTCCTCCCGCTAATATTTCATCATTAGCGTATTCTTCAAATTTTTTGAAATTTTCCTTAAAAGCATTAGCTAACTGATTTGCTTTTTTATAATAAGCATCATCGTTATTCCAGGTTTGTCTAGGGCTTAAAACTTCTGATGGTACATTAGGACAAGAGTTTGGTAAAGCAACACCAAAAACAGAGTGTATTCTGTAATCTCTATCGTTAATAGTTCCAAGATTTCCATTCATGGCAGCTGTAATCATGGCTCTTGTGTATTTAAGTTTCATTCGATGTCCTACGCCATAAGGTCCACCTGTCCATCCGGTGTTTACTAACCAAACATTAACCCCTGTTTCTTTCATTTTTTCAATGAGCATTTCTGCATATACAGTTGGGTGTAGCGGCATAAATGGTGCCCCAAAACAAGCGGAAAAACTTGGTAAAGGCTCATCAATTCCGGCTTCTGTTCCGGCTACTTTAGCGGTGTATCCAGAAATAAAATGATAGGCTGCTTGCCCTGGAGTTAATTTAGAAATAGGAGGTAATACACCAAAAGCGTCTGCGGTTAAGAAAAATATATTTTTAGGATTTTTACCTATAGATGGAGTTTGTGTATTTTCTATATGCTCTAAAGGGTAACTTACTCTAGTGTTTTGTGTAATAGAGGTGTCTTCAAAATCTACAGAACCATCATCTTTTAAGAGTACGTTTTCTAATAGAGCCCCTTTTTTAATCGCATGGAAAATTTCAGGTTCTTTCTCTTCAGTTAGATCTATAACCTTCGCATAGCAACCTCCTTCGAAGTTGAAAACGGTGTTTTCAGGAGTCCACCCATGCTCATCATCCCCAATTAATTTTCTGTCCGGATCTGCTGATAAAGTGGTTTTACCAGTACCTGATAGTCCAAAAAATATAGCGGTATCCTCATCTTTACCTACGTTAGCACTACAGTGCATAGGAAATGTTTCTTTTTCAACCGGAAGAATGAAATTCAAAGCAGAAAAGATTCCTTTTTTAATTTCACCTGTATAACCGGTACCCCCAATAAGAGCAATTTTACGTGTAAAATCCAAAATGGCAAAGTTATGTTGACGCGTGCCATCTACTTTAGGGTTCGCCATAAATTCAGGCGCATTAATAATGGTCCATTCTGGTGTAAAGTCTGCTAACTCTTCCTCTGTTGGTCGTAAAAACATATTATAGGCAAACAGATTGCTCCAAGGGTAGTCGGTAACAACACGAATATTCATCTGATAATTCGGATCAGCACATGCATAAGCATCTCTTACGTATACTTCTTTCTCAGAAAGGTAATTAGTTACCTTGGTGTAAAGTTTGTCAAAGGCTTCACTTTCAAAAGGAATGTTTACAGAGCCCCACCAAACCTTATCTTCGGTAATTGCATCTTTAACAATAAATCGATCCATAGGAGACCTTCCGGTAAATTCACCAGTGTTTATAGCTAAGGTACCGTTATTGGTTTCTGTACCTAAGCCCTTTTCAAGTGTAATTTGCTGTAGCTCTTCCGGCGAAAGCTGATAATGAGCCTTAGCCTTGTTAATTCCTAAATAGTCTAAAGAAATAACAGGGGCTATGTTGCTTGTATTTGCCATAATATATTTGTTTGTTGTGTTTCTGTTGTATAACAAATGTAATAATAAAAGAAAACTACAACGTTTTATTATGGGTGTTTCTTGCTATTTTACTATCTATAAATTTTTAAAACGCCATGCCATAAGCCCCCAGCCTACAATAAAGCAAACACCTCCTATAGGGGTTGCCGGCCCAATAAAACTGATATCGAGACTAAGTACATCTTTAAAGGTTAACAAATAGATAGAGCCTGAAAACAGTAAAATACCTATTGCCATAAAAATGGCTATCTGCTTTTTATGTTTGTCTGCAATTTTAGAAAGTCCAAGTGCCAAAAGAGCAAACACGTGGTACATTTGATAGGTGACTCCTGTTTTAAAGGTTTCTACTTGTTCAGGACTTACAATTTTCTTTAGTCCGTGAGCTCCAAAGGCTCCAAATAGTACAGTTAACATTCCTAAAACCGCGGTAAGCGTTAAAATATTCTTATGTGTACGCATGATATTTTTTATATATATAACAAATACTTACATTTAAGTTACAATTAAAACAAGTTATAACTTAGTTTGCTAAGTTACGGAACATATTAGTAAAATTATGAGAAGCATAGTAGTATTTGGAGCTGGTAAGTCAACAGCATTTTTATTTGATTATTTTTTAAATATAGCAGCAAAAGAGGCATTAGAAATTACAATAGTAGATAAATGCTTTCATGCAGTTTCTCCTGAAATTAAAGAAAGTACTTTTTTTAAGTTAAAAACTGTAGACATAAATAATAAGGAGGAAGTTGCTAAACTGATCGAATATTCTTCTATTGTGGTTTCAATGCTGCCTGCTTTTCTTCATATTAAGATAGCCAAACTTTGTTTAACATTTAAAAAGAATTTGGTAACGGCATCATATATAAGTGAGGAGATGAAAAAGATGCATATGGAGGTTAAAGGTAGTGGGTTGATTTTCTTGAATGAGGTAGGCTTAGATCCGGGAATAGACCATATGAGTGCTATGAAAATAATTGATGATGTAACCGATAAGGGAGGTAAACTGTTATTGTTTGAATCGTTTTGTGGGGGTTTATTAGCACCTGAAAGTGACTCTAATCTTTGGAATTATAAATTCACCTGGAACCCCAGAAATGTTGTGCTTGCCGGTCAGGGAGGAGCTGCCAAGTTTATTCAAGAAGGTACGTATAAGTATATTCCTTACCATAAGCTATTTAGAAGAACAGAGTTTTTAAATATTGAAGGGTACGGAGGTTTTGAAGCTTATGCCAATAGGGACTCCTTAAAGTATAGATCTATTTATGGGTTAGATGATATTCTTACATTTTACAGAGGTACTATTAGAAGGGTTGGTTTTTCAAGAGCCTGGAATATGTTTGTACAGTTGGGGATGACAGATGATTCGTATGTAATTGAAGATTCTGAACATATGAGCTATCGTGATTTTTTAAACCTATTTTTAGCTTATTCACCTTCTGACTCGGTTGAGTTAAAGCTACGCCATTATCTTAAAATAGATCAGGATGATGTAATGTGGCAAAAACTAGAAGAATTGGATTTGTTTAGTGCTACTAAAAAAATAGGAGTTCCTAATGCAACGCCCGCACAAATGCTACAGAGAATACTTGAAAATAGCTGGTCTTTGCAAGAAAATGATAAGGATATGATTGTAATGTACCATAAAATAGGGTACGAGTTACAAGGAGAAAAACAACAAATAGATGCCCATATGGTAGTAACAGGTACCAATAGTGCCTATACAGCTATGGCTAAAACAGTAGGATTACCGTTAGGTATTGCAACCTTGCTAATACTTAATAATAAGGTTACGGAAAAAGGAGTGTTGTTGCCGTTAACGAAAGAAATTTATGAGCCAATACTTAACGAATTAAGTGCACTTGGAATTACATTTAGACATGAAAAAGTATCTTATATGGGGTATAACCCAAATAATGTTTTTGGATAATACTAAATTTGGAAGTACTTGAAATGCGTTTAAGTAGAAAAAGCAATCGTAAAAATACTATTTTCTTAATTTTTCTTAAAGATATTTCATAATTAAATTAAATATGTATTTTTGGTTTCAAATGACAATTTAAAATGAAGTCTGATAAGAATACTGTAACCATAGATGGTATTGATAAAAAAATTTTAAGATACTTGATGGATGATGCTCGTAAACCTATTTTAGAAATTGCTCGAAAAATTGGTATTTCGGGAGCTGCAATTCACCAAAGATTGAGGAAATTAGAGCAAAGCGGTCTCCTTGCCGGATCAAAATTCATTATTAACCCTAAAGTTTTAGGGTACTCTACCATGGCTTTTGTGGGTATTTATCTTGATAAAGCTATGAGAAATCCGGAAGCTGTAAAGGTTTTAAAAGATATTCCTGAGGTGTTAGAGTGTCATTATACTACAGGTAACTGGAGTATTTTGGTTAAAATACTATGTAGGGATAATGAGCATTTAATGAATGTGCTTAACCATAAAATACAAGCTATAGATGGAGTCTCGCGTACTGAGACTTTTATTTCTTTAAATCAGCAAATAGATAGGCAAATAGGTATCTAAACACTTGAAAGAACACGTCAAATCCATTATATTTGCTGCTTCTTAAAAACAATATAATGGCTAAAAATTTTGTTGAAGAGCTTACATGGCGAGGTATGATACATGACGTAATGCCTGGTGCAGAAGAACATTTATTAGAAGAAATGCGTAGTGGTTACGTAGGGTTTGATCCTACTGCCGATTCACTGCATATAGGTAATTTGGTGCCTATTATGTTACTTGCTTTTTTTCAGCGTAGTGGTCATAAGCCATATGCTTTGGTGGGGGGTGCTACAGGAATGATAGGTGATCCTTCTGGTAAGTCAAATGAAAGAAACTTATTAGACGAGGCTACTTTACAATATAATCAGGAATGTGTTAAGAGACAACTTTCTCAGTTTTTAGATTTTAGTTCAAGATTGGATAATGAAGCAGTAATGGTAAATAACTATGACTGGATGAAGAATTTTTCTTTCTTAGGATTTATCAGAGATGTTGGTAAACACATTACTGTAAACTATATGATGGCTAAAGATTCGGTAAAAAGCAGACTCTCAGGTGAATCTTCTGAGGGAATGTCATTTACAGAATTTACATATCAGTTAGTGCAAGGGTACGATTTTATGCATTTGTACAAAGAAAAACAATGTACACTTCAAATGGGGGGAAGTGACCAGTGGGGAAATATTACTACAGGTACCGAGCTTATTAGAAGAATGGAGAATGGTAAAGGGTATGCTTTAACTTGTCCGTTAATTACTAAAAGTGATGGAAGTAAGTTTGGTAAGAGTGAAGGTGGTAACGTATGGTTAGATCCTGAAAAAACCTCACCTTATAAATTTTATCAATATTGGTTAAATACTTCTGATGAAGATGCTGCTAAGTACATTAAAATATTCACTTTCTTAGAAAAGGAAACTATAGATAGTTTGATAGCAGAGCATGCAGAAGCACCTCATTTAAGAGTTTTACAAAAAAGATTAGCTAAAGAGGTTACTATTACGGTTCATAGTGAAGAAGAGTACGAAAAAGTAATTAAAGCGTCTGAAATTCTTTTTGGTAAATCTACTTCTGAAGATTTGAAAGAATTAGATGAGAAAACTTTTTTAGATGTTTTTGAAGGTGTGCCACAGGCTGAAGTGGAAATGGCTGATATAGAAGCTGGATTAGATATGATTGGCGCTTTAGCGGCTAAAACCGGATTCTTAGATTCGAATGGGGCAGCAAGACGTGAGTTGAAACAAAATGCGATTTCGGTAAACAAAGAAAAAGTAAAAGAAGATTACACTATTACAAAGGAAGACCTTATTAATAACAAATTTGTGTTGTTACAAAGAGGTAAGAAAAACTATTATGTTTTAGTGGTTAAATAAAAGTCTCCGAATTAATACATATTAAAAATCCTGTCTCTTAAGGCAGGATTTTTTTGTTTAAAGTACCATAAGGTTACAACCACGTATATCACTATTGTCAAATCTTCCTATTACTTCAAAAGAGCCATCTTTGTATTTTTTACCAAGGTCTTGAGTGGCAATAAATGAGCACGAGTTAATATTGGCAAGATCTATTACATTAATACCTCCATTTTTACCGTTTGGTAATATGGTAAGCGCATCTTCGGTATCTCTGGTAAGAATACTCATCCATGGAGAACATTCGAAGATTCCATTGCCTTTAGAGTATCCTTGTGCCAATAATTCCGTCATCCCGTATTCAGAGTGTATGTAGGGTACCCCAAAACCTTTAGAAAGTACCTCGTGAAGTTCGGTTCTAATCATTTCTTTTCGCTTCCCTTTCATACCACCTGTTTCCATGACAATAGTATTTTTAAGTTGAAAAGAATGTTTTTCTACAAGGTCTAATAATGCAAATGATACCCCTATAAGCAATACTTTTTGTCCGCTTTCATCAAGCGCAATAAGTTTATCTTTTAGCTCTTCTAGATTATCAAGATAGAATCCGCTTTCAGGGTTGTTGCTTTTTTTAATAAGATCGTCTACCATATAAATAAGGGACGATCCTGTTCTTTCTAAATAAGAAGGTAATAAGGCTAAAACTACATAGTTTTCAATATTTCCATAAAAGTATTCAAATCCTTTACGGTAGCTTTTCTCATAAATACTAATAGCTGTTACCATATGTTTACTGGTGGTACTGCCTGTGGTGCCGCTGCTGGTAAAAACAGTTTCTACAGGAGCGATAGAAGATACTATTGCATGAGTTTTAAAAAATTGTATAGGTAGAAATGGTATGTGTTCTAAAGAGGTAACTTCTTCTGGTGATGTTTTAAGTAAGTTACAGAAAAGCCGATATACCTTATTTTTTTGATACTGATAATTAAAAACCTTAATAGCAGCTGCTGTAAAGTCGGTTTCATTTTTAATATCAAATATAAAATCGGTATTCATGGAGTTTATAATTTTAAACTTCAAAATTAAGCAAAATAAAAAAGCTCCCCATAAAGGAGAGCTTTTAAATATATAGTATTATAAAACTTATTTTATTACTAATTTTTGAGTAATAGAAGCTTCGTTCTGAGTTACTTTTAAAACGTATACGCCTTTCTCAAGAGTAGAAACGTTCACTATATTATTACTAATCGTAGTGTTAATTACTTGTTTTCCAAGTAAATCAAATATTTGAACATTCATATCGTTAGCTATGCTACTAGTAATGTTTAAAGTACCATTAGTAACAGGGTTAGGATAAACTTCAAAAGTTACATTATTAAAGTTAATAGTGCTTAAAGAGTAAGAGTTTGTAGTACCAGGAGTACCATAATCACCGTCTCCATAAGTAGTTGAAGCAATACCCCAATTACTACCAAGATCGTTAGAAGTAGCATCGTAAGCGTTAGTAGCTAATTCCATACTATAACCAGAAGGATCAGGGAAGGTAGAACCATTATCCCATACAACTTGGTCAATTATAGCACTAGAACATTCTATGATAATACCATCTGTACTATTTCCTAATGAGAAGTTACTTGGGTATTCGTAATTAATAGTAACTCCTCCGTTGGTTGTTTGATCAGCGTTGTTTCCAAAAACAACATATCCATTAGCAGGAACTGTTAACGCACTAATGATAAACATTTCTGTTGTTGTATTTGTTTCGTCTGTTACTGTCCATCCAGACATATTAATATCACTAGCTGTGGTATTGTAAACTTCAAACCATTCTCCGTTTTCATCATAAACCGCAGAAGGGTTTTGCATAACTTCTGTAATAATTAAATCTCCAGGATTTGAACAAACTACAGAACCTAAACATGCAGGCGAATCAATAGTTAAAGAGTAATCACAACTACTACCTGTTCCTCCTAAAATGTCTACTTGTAAGTTAGTACCTTCGGTTACTCCTGTAATAGAAATAGTACCAGAAGCCATAGCACTAGGATCGTCACCAGCAACTGTACCATCATTAACGTTTATAGTATAAGATGCTGTTCCTCCACCTGTAAAATCAATTGTAGCAGTGTAGGTGTCTACACCTGAAGTTGAAGCGTCACAAGTAGCAGCTTCGGTACCTAATGTTAAATCACATGGGTTTTCAACGCTAAATGTAATTGTTTGGTTAACAGCAGGAGAAAGAGGGTTATGAGAATCATCTACTAATTCAGCATAAACAGTATATGTTCCACCATCAGCAACGGTGATTGTTTCATCAGTTAAATCATATTTCATTGTCATGCTACCGCTATTCAAAGTCCAGTGAATATGTCCGTCACCATTACCAGCTGTGGCAACAGTAAAGTTTTGAGTAGTGAAAGATAATGTAGTAGAGGTAGTACCTGAACTAAAAACATATCCGTCTGCCGGAGCAGTAATAGTTAAAGCAGGAGAGGTAGAGCAGCCTGTATAAGCACCAAGATCGGTCCAACCAGAATTACTAGCGGTAACAATCCATTCAGAATCAGTAGCATTTGTGCCAAAAGATCCTAATTCGTTAGGGTTTGGTCCACAAACTGAAGTTTTACGAGTTAAAGTATGGTTTTGTGTTCCATTAGTTTCACCAGCAACGTCCCATCCGCTTCCTGGGTCTCCTTGTAAATCACCAATTAAATCGATAATAGTGTATGTTGAAGCTGTTGCATTAACCAAAGTTAATGCCATCGCATCGTCTCCATTACTTAGGTACGAGAAAGTGTCATCGGCTACAGCTAAAATTGTAGCATCAGCACTCGGGTTAGCAAGTACAAAAACATCTCCATCTGATAAAGTAGTACCTGCTGGAAATGTATAATTATCAGGGTAATCAAATTCACCTGCAACATTACACCCATTTGAGCAAGTAGAAAGAGAATAACCAGTTAGGTCAACATCAGCTCCTGTACCATTGTAGATTTCTAAAAATTTATTGTTACTAGACCCTTCAGCGTACATACTAAAGTATAAGTCGGAAGCTTGTGAGAAAGAAGCCGTAGTTACAAATAAAAGTAAAATAATTGAGTAGATTTTTTTCATAATATATGAAATTTAATTTTTTGTACTCAAAATTAGTAAAATGTAACATTATAAGCGCTTTGTGTTATGCATTTTAACGATTTGGTAACAGTATTTGTAAGGTTTAAGTGATATTGTTTCAAATTGTTAATCAGATATACCATTTAGCTACTTTAATTTTATGTTGTATTATGAAGAACAAATAGTTAATAGAAGTTAAATTTTAATATTATATTTACTTTTGAGCAACTTTTATAATAGAAGAAGCAATAAATCATGAAAAAAAAAGACGTTAAAATTTTATTGGTAGATGATGAACCGGATATTTTGGAGATTGTTGGGTATAATTTATCGTTAGAAGGGTATCAAATAAGTACAGCATCAAACGGTTTAGAAGCTGTAACAAAAGCTAAGAAAGAAAAGCCGCATCTTGTTATATTAGATGTGATGATGCCAGAAATGGACGGTATAGAAGCCTGCGAGCAAATACGAAAGGTTCCTGATTTGTCTGATACAATTATTACATTTTTAACGGCAAGGGGAGAAGATTATTCTCAAATGGCAGGATTTGATGCCGGTGCTGATGACTATATAACAAAACCTATTAAACCAAAGGTTTTGGTAAGTAAAGTGAAGGCATTATTAAGAAGATTGAAAGATAGCAATGAAGAAGTAGCCGATGATATTGTTAAAGTTGGTGATATTGTTATTAATAGAGTTGAGTACAAGATTATTCAGAATGGTACTGAGATTATATTGCCAAGAAAAGAGTTTGAATTATTGTCGCTATTAGCTTCTAGACCAGGAAAAGTATTTAAAAGGGAAGAAATTTTAGATAAAGTTTGGGGTAACGAAGTTATTGTTGGTGGTAGAACTATTGATGTTCACATTAGAAAACTTAGAGAAAAAATTGGCGATGACCACTTTAAAACCATTAAAGGGGTAGGATATAAATTTGTATTGTAATTTTTGAATGTCGAGAAAGCTTAAAAAGTCTTACCGATTTGCCTTAAAGTCATCTTTATTTATTACCATTAGTTCTTCTATATTGGTAAGCTTATTATTGAGCTTAACCGGAGGAGTCTTTGATTGGTGGGTTATCTTGGGTTATGCAATAGCTATTTTTTTATTGTCGTTTTTCTTTTTGCAATACCGAGTAGAGAAATTTATCTACAAAAGAGTAAAAAGAATTTATGACGATGTCTCCTTATTAGAATCTACCTCTTTTAATGAGCAGCCCATTACTACAGATATGTCTACACTTACCAAGGAAATTGAGAAATTTGCTAAGGATAAGAAACTGCAAATTGAAACTTTAAAGGTTAGGGAAGAATATAGAAAAGAGTTCATGGGAAATGTTTCTCATGAACTTAAAACCCCCTTGTTTACAATACAAGGGTATTTACTTACATTGCTAGATGGTGCAATGGATGATAAAAATATACGTAAAAAGTATTTACAAAGAGCGGCTAAAGGGGTAGATAGATTAATTTACATTGTAAAAGATTTAGATATGATTTCTAAATTAGAAGTAGGTAATCTAATACTAGAACAAGAAGCTTTTGATATAGTAGAGCTCATACAAAGTGTTTTTGAATTATTTGAAATGAAAGCCAATAAGAAAAATATTGTGCTAACGTTTGATATACCGTATGAGCCTATTTATGTATATGCCGATAAAGAACGTATTCAGCAATGTGTGGCTAATCTGGTGGTAAATAGTATTAAGTATGGTAAGATGGATGGTACTACTGAAATTAGCATTGAAAACCTTATCAAGAATAAAATTATAATTAGAGTTACCGATAACGGAGAAGGTATAGAGCAATCAAATATTAGAAGATTATTTGAGCGTTTTTATCGCGTAGATAAATCTGGGAACCGAAAAGAAGGAGGTTCTGGTTTAGGGCTGTCTATAGTGAAGCATATTATTGAAGCGCATAAAGAGAAGATTTATGTTGAAAGCGTATTTGGTGTAGGTTCTGAGTTTTCTTTTACGTTAGAAAAAGCTGCAGAAGACCAAATATTGGAAGCTGAGGAAATGTATGATGATGAGATATAAGCTTACTTTAGCCTATACTATTCATTAATTACGTTTTGATGAAGCTCTTACAAGTACATCTGTATTTAAAGTAATTGTTTTACAAAGTCGTTCCCCAGTTGTTTTCATAGATTCCATTTCTTCTTTTAAAAGTAAAAAAGCTTGTGCACCCATAGTAAATCCGGGCTGATCTATAGTACTTAACTTTGGAGAAATAACACCAGACATGAACCAGTTACTAAAACCAATTACAGCAACTTGCTCTGGTACTTTTATCTGTTGCTCATTCAGGTAGGTAAGTATACCAACAGCTACTAAATCAGTTATAGCAAAAAATCCATCTACATCGGGGTATTTTGTCATTATTTTTTTTGTAAATTCATAACCTTCTTCATAACATACACGTTCACATGGAATTACTAACTCAGGGTTAAAAGGAATATTATGATGCGCTAAAGCTGCTTTATATCCTAAAAAGCGGTCAATGGCATTTTGAGGATTTAAAGGACCTCTAATATGTGCTATTTTTTTACACCCCATATTTATAAGATGATTTACAGCATCAAATGCAGCTTTTTTATCGTCGATAACTACTTTAGAACAGTCAATTAGTTTCGAAATTTTGTCAATAAGAACAAATGGAATTTTTTTGTTGATAATCATTTTTAAATAGTCCTCATCATTAGATTGATTCGATAAAGACATAATAATACCATCAACTTTTTTGCTAATAAGTAATTCTACTTGCCTTTTCTCCATCTCTTTTTTCTCATTAGATTGTAGAATAATCACAAAATAGTTTTGTCTTTCGGCTTCTTCTATTACCCCGTTAATAACACTAGAGAAAAAATGATGTACTACCTCTGGTATAATAATACCAATGGTTCTTGTTTCCTTTGTTCTAAAGTTAACAGCTAATGAGTTAGGGGTATAGTTAAGCTGATCGGCCATATCAATAACCCTTTGTCGCGTAACTGCACTAACATCTGAATACCCTTTGAGAGCTTTTGATACTGTGGTTACGGATATGTTTAATTTTTCGGCGATTAACTTTAAAGTAGGCTCTTTTTGTTGCTTCATAAGTTTAAATATAGCATAAAATATGGAATGCGATACTAAAACGAAAACGATTTCGATGTTTTCGAAATCGTTTTCGTTTGATAAATTAGTTATTTTCGTTTATTGAAATTATACATTTACTAAAAATCAGGTAATTGTATTGTCAAATAATTAAAACAAACAAATAATGAGATCGAATTTTATGAATATTAAAATAACAGTTTTACTGATATTGTTTGCATCCTTAGGGATGTATGCACAAGAGAGTACTTTATTCGGAACTGTTAAAGATGTAAATGGAGAACCTTTACTTGGAGTAAATGTAACTTTAGAAAATACTGCTATTGGTACCTCAACAGATTTTGATGGGAATTACCAAATAGCGGGCTTAACTGATGGGGACATCACTATTGTTGTTACCTATATAGGATTTAAATCGCAAAAACAGAATGTAACCATTAATGGAGAAACCAAACTTGACATTGTTTTAGAGGAAGATGCTACTCAACTTACAGATGTAGTAGTTACAGGGGTTTTGAATCCTAAATCTAAACTACAGTCAAGTGTTTCTATTAGTAGTGTAGGGCCTGCAAAGATTGCAGAGTCGGCTCCTAGGGTAACCGCTGAGGTGTTTCGTTCGGTACCCGGTATTAAATCTGAATCAACAGGAGGTGAAGGTAACGCCAATATTACAGTAAGGGGTATTCCGGTAGCTTCGGGTGGTGGTAAGTTTTTACAATTACATGAAGATGGTTTGCCGGTAATGCAATTTGGAGATGTGGCCTTTGGAAATTCCGATATCTTCTTAAGATATGATCAAACGGTTTCAAGAATCGAGGCTATTCGTGGTGGTTCAGCTTCTACCTTAGCCAGTAATTCACCTGCAGGAATTATTAATTTCATTAGTAAGAACGGAAAAGTAGAAGGTGGTTCTTTAACACACTCTTTGGGAATAGACTATAAAAATAGTAGAACCGATTTTGAGTATGGGGCACCCCTTAATGAGTCACTTAATTTCCATATGGGTGGATTTTTCCGCCAGGGAGAAGGACCTAGAAATACCGGATATACGGCTAACGTTGGTGGGCAATTTAAAGCAAACTTGACAAAAGAGTTTGAAAAAGGATATGTTCGTTTATATGTTAAGTATTTAAATGATAAAGCAGTAGGGTACTTACCAATGCCAGTACAGGTTTCGGGTACCAATGCAAACCCTGAATGGTCTTCACTTTCAAGTTTTGATATTTTACACGATGCACCACATAGTGCTTTATTTTTAGATAACCTTAGTGTTGGTGCAGATGGGCAACCAAGAAGAAGTAATATAGGGGATGGTATGCGCCCAATAGCCACTTCTTTTGGAGCAGAAATGTCTTTTAATCTTAAAGCAGGATGGAAGATTGAAGAACGTTTTAGATTAAATTTCAATAAAGGTAGATTTGTATCTCCGTTTCCGGCAGATGTGCAAACGGCAGGGAACTATGCAACGGAGTTTGGCGTTGGTAATTTAACGTACGCTAATGGTGTTAATGCAGGGGAAGCATTTTCTAATAGTGCTTTAGCAATGCGTATTCACTTATTTGATGTAGAGATAAACAATTTCAATAATTTCACTAACGACTTAAAGCTATCTAAAAAGTTTGGGAATCTAGATGTATCTGCAGGGTATTACAGAGCTATTCAGAATATTTCAATGTCATGGTTATGGAACTCATACCTATTAGAAGTTAAAGGAGATAATGCAGCATTGTTAAATGCAGGAGATGCATCTACTAACGGATTGTATGCTTATGGTGTACCTTCATGGGGAAACTGTTGTACACGTAATTACGATGCTGTTTACGATATTTCTGCACCGTATGTTGGAGCTGAATATGAAGTAACTGAAAAATTAAACGTTGATGCTAGTGTTCGTTTTGATTATGGAACTGCAAGAGGGACGTATGCCGGGTCAACACAAGCACAAGACTTAGACGTAAATAATGATGGTGTTATTCAAACCAATGAAGAGAGTGTTTCTGTAGTAGATAATGCCAATAGATTACCTATTAATTATGATTTTGATTATATGTCATATTCCTTTGGTGCTAACTATTTATTAAATGACAATCAATCGGTTTTTGCAAGACATAGTAAAGGTGGACGTGCCAATGCAGATAGATTATTATTTGGTTCTGCTGTATTAGCATCGGGAGCAGCAATTAACGGATTGAGTGCAGATAAAGTAACACAAACAGAGGTTGGTTTTAAACATAGAAAAGGAGACTTTGCTTTATATACAACTGGATTTTTAGCAAATACCTCTGAGCAGAACTGGGATTTTGCCGGTGGTTCACCAAGAGAAATTCAAAGAGAATATCAGGCATACGGTATTGAATTGGAAGCATATTATACTAAGAAGAGATTTGATATAGGAGGTAGTGTAACTTGGACAGATGCCGAAATCAAAGAAGATTTCTTCAATCCTGAGTTCATTGGAAACACTCCTAGACGTCAGGCAGATTTTATCTATAATGCGAATGTTTCTTATAGAATGGGTAAATCAAATGAGCATATGTTAGGATTTAGTGTAATTGGTACAACAAAGTCTTATGCTCAGGATAGTAATGAGTTAGTAATGCCAGGATATGCATATGTAAATCCGTTTGTGAGGTTTCAATTAATAGATGGTTTAACTGCTTCATTGAATGTAAATAATGTGTTTGATACCATTGGTATCACAGAAGTAGAGGAAGGTAGTATTACAGAAAATACAAATAATATAGTGAGAGCAAGGGCTATTAACGGAAGAACAACGTCGTTAACCCTATCATATAAGTTTTAGTTTAAGTAGTATTTTGAGTAAGTTGAAGAATGATCATGCAGTGATGAAAAGTTCCGGTGCTGTATAGCGCCGGAACTTAATTAAAATTGAATAGTAACATGAAACATCTTAGATTTTTATTGGTATTCCTTTCTTTCTTTTATGCAGAAACTATGGTTGCACAAAACCTTGATCATGCTAACGAAAAGATTATTGTTTATGGTAGTAGCGACTGTCATTATTGCATAGACACTAAAGCATATTTAGAGGATCGTAATATAGCCTATGTTTTTTTTGATATTGATATAAATGAAAAGGCGCTTAAAGAAATGTTAGGTAAATTAAAGAATGCTGGTATAAGCTTATCAAGTGTAGCGATACCTGTAATAGATAAAGAAGGAGATATATTTATGAATGATGGAGATTTTGAAGAATTTCTAGAAAAACTGAATCAATGAAATTAGGTAAGATAAAGTTAAGCTTTTGGCAAATAGTAAATATGAATGTCGGTTTCTTTGGCATCCAATATAGTTTTGGGTTACAGCAAAGTGCCGTAAATCCTATTTACGATTTTTTAGGAGCAACTCCAGATCAAATACCAATTTTAAATTTAGCAGGACCGGTAACAGGATTTTTAATACAACCAATAGTAGGGGTGTTAAGTGATCGTACCTGGCATCCTAAATTTGGAAGAAGAAAGCCTTATTTTTTTCTGGGAGCTATTCTATGTAGTCTTTGTTTGTTTATATATCCGTACAGTAGCTCGTTATGGATGGCTGCTGGTTTGTTGTGGATTTTAGATGTTGGAAATAATATGGCAATGGAACCTTATAGGGCATTTGTAGCAGATAAATTAGTTACTGAGCAGCAGCCTATGGGGTTTCAGATGCAGAGTTTCTTTACCGGATTAGGACAAACGTTGGCTAATCTATCCATTTTCATTTTTCCTTTAATTTTTATTGGTAAAACAGGATCATTGCCCACATGGGTATATGCCTCCTTTTTTCTAGGAGCAGTATGTTCTATTGGTACCATATGGTGGTCTATGAAAACCACAAAAGAAATACCCCCTACCCAAGAAGAACTTACCCTTATGAAACAAAAGCATAAGGGGGGGCTTCAAACGTTTCTTGAAATATTTGTAGCTATTAAAGAAATGCCTAGAATAATGTGGCAATTAGCATTGGTGTATTTTTTTCAGTGGTATGCGCTTTTTTGTTATTGGCAAAATTCGTCTAAAAGTATAGCGCTTTCCGTTTGGAATGTAACACCAAAAAGTAATGAAGCTTTATATAGTAAAGCGGTAAGCTGGACAGGGCTAGTTAACGGATGGTATAATGTGGTAACGTTTTTGGTGGCATTGATTTTAGCCATATATGCAAAGAAATACGGTCCCAAAAATGTACATTTTGTTTGTTTACTACTGGCAGGATTTGGTTTTTTAGCATTCCCTCATATATCTGATAAAAATTTGTTGTTTGTTGCGATTACGGGGTTTGGTATTGGTTGGGCAAGCATTATGGGAATCCCATATTCTATAGTTTCGGCAGATATACCTAAGTCTCGTCGGGGCGTGTATATGGGTATTATTAACATGATGATTGTAATACCAATGATTATTCAAAATCTTTCATTTGGCTTTATATTAAAGAATTTTTTGAATAACGATCCCCGTAATGCTATTACGTTTGGAGGAGTATTTATAATAATTGCAGCATTTTTAACCTTGCTGATTAAATCTAAGAAAACTGTAAAAATTGAAAATTATGAATAGTTACGGCAAAGCCATAGATCTCTTAAAACGAGCTTCTTCAGAAAATGGTTTTTATGCGAGTATTCAAAATACTGGAAATTACCAACGAGTTTGGTCTAGAGATGGTGTTATTTGTGGTTTAGCAGCCTTGGCTTCCGAAGATGAGGAGTTGATTAATACCTTCAAGAAGACCTTAGAAACCTTGGCAAAATATCAACATTCAATAGGTACTATTCCATCAAATGTGCTTATTACTAAGTCGTTAACAGATGTTAGTTATGGTGGGTTAGCCGGGAGAGTAGATGCTGTAACGTGGTTTGTAATAGGTGTATGTGAATATGCATTTCATAGAAACGACACCGCTTTCTTTAAAAAATATAAGTCTACCATAGAAAAGTGTTTTCATTTGTTAACTGCCTGGGAGTTTAATAATAAGCATTTGGTGTATACTCCACTATCGGGCAATTGGGCCGATGAATATATTACAGATGGATATGTTTTATATGATCAGCTCTTGAGAATTTGGGCTTTAAAGGCCTATAACTATTTTCAAAATAGTTCGGTAATTGCATCAAAAATAAAGGCAATAGAAGAACAAATAGAAGCTAATTTTTGTCCAAATTCTAGAAAGCAGAAGTTTCATGATAAGGCTTATCTGCGATTAGAAAACAAAGACTATTTGCCTTGTTCTTTTTCTCCGAGTGGGTATAAAACTTCTTTTGATGCTTTTGGTAATTCGTTGGCGTTATTATTAAATATTGGAGATGAAACCTTCCAAAGTAGGTTGATTAATTACATGAGTGCGTTGCAAGAAGAAACTAAATTAGGACTGATGCCTGCCTTTTGGCCTCCTATTTTTGAAGGAGAAGAACACTGGGATTTACTAAAAGATAACTGCAAATACGAATTTAGAAATTATCCGTACGAATTTCATAACGGAGGAAGTTGGCCAATGGTTAACGGGTTCTATGCATTAGCATTAATTAAACACGGACAAAAGGAGAAAGCGTCTAATATGTTAGATGTTATAAATAAGGCGAATGCTAAGGAAGATTATTCTTTTTTTGAAAATTTCAATACAAAAACAGGAGCTCCTAATGGGGTACCTTATTGTGCATGGAGTGCGGCAGCAGCAATTTTAGTATCCAAGGCACTTACCAATAATTTTAAAATATCCCCCCTATGTTAAAAACGATAGATATTATATCTGCTGGTGAAATTCTTATAGACTTTATAGGTAATGAATTAAATGTAGGTATAAGTAACATTAAAGATTATCATAAACACCTAGGAGGCTCCCCAACAAACTTGGCTATAAATGGAGCTCGATTAGGATTAAAAACAACCTTAATTGCATCCTGTGGAAAAGATGGATTTGGAGATTTTATGGTTGAAAAATTAAAGGAAAATAATGTAGATACTAGATTTTTAAAGCAAAAAGAGGAAATGCCTACATCGGTTATTTTTGTTTCTAAGTCTACTGATACGCCTGAATTTATTGCTTACCGAAACTCAGATTATCAAATAACTCACGATCAGATTTCTGATGAGCTTTTAAATAACGCCAGAGTTTTTCATACAACATGTTTTGGATTAAGTAAGAACCCAGCGAGAGATACCATTTTAGATGCAGCGGGGAGAGCTGCTAAGAAAGGCTTAACTATTAGTATCGATTTTAATTTTTCGGATAAAATATGGCCTAATAGAAAAGAAGCCGAAGATGTTTTAAAAAAATACCTTTCTAAAAAGCCATTGGTTAAAATTAGTGAAGACGACTGTTTTCGATTTTTCGGGGAGGTAAAAAGCGATAATGAAATTCTTGAATACTTCCATTCGGCTGGTGCAGCAACTATATGCTATACAAAAGGTAAAAACGGTGTAGTTGTTTCTGATACAACTACAGGAATGTATTCTCAAAATGCATTGCACATACCGGAGGTGAAAGATACCACCGGTGCAGGAGATGCTTTTTGGACAGGATTCTTATACGCTTATTTACATTATAAGAAACTACAAGATTGTGTTGCCTTTGCACAACAAATGGCAGGCATAAAATTACAACGTATAGGTGGTTTGCCTATTAATATAGATGCAACAAAAATGTTAGCTGCTCTTTAGTCAAAAATAGTAAAGAGATCAGCTAACTGGTTGTTGTTTTCTGGTAATACGGTAAATCCGTTATAAACATCAATACTATCTAACTTTTTAAGTCTGAAGTCTTCTTGTTTACAATATGGAATCATGCCTTTTTTCTTCAAGCGCTTTGCAAGATATACTTGTTCGTATTGTCCTGGCGTAGGAATAAAGAAGGCTTTTTTCTCTAGTTTAGCCAAATCCATAATAGTTGTATAGCCGCTTCGGCTAATAACTATATCACTTTGGTTAAACGCTTCTTCTAATTGTTCCTTAGTCATATAATTGTATATAACTAAGTTGTCATCTTCTTTACGGGTTTGTTCTTTTTCAATTTTACCACGAACTATTAGTACTTTGCCTGAGTGTTTTTTTAGTTCTTCTATAAGAAGTTCTTCAAGCATGGTACGTTGAGGTTCTGGTCCTGAAATAAGCCCCATAATATCATAAGCCTTAGGAATTTTTTTCTTAGCTATTCTGCTTAATGGGCCTATATATTTAATATTCTTTTTATCTTTTTTAAGATGACCTAATTTGCCAGAAAGGTTAGGTTTATCTTTAAAATCAGGTACCCAACATTCATCATATCTTTTAATAATATTTTGATGAATTTTAGAACTTAACCAAGTAGTATTACCTGTAAGTACATTTAATTGGTGTGTTATGAATACACATGGAATCTTTTTTAATTGAATACCTAAGCGGTTATCAGATATAATACCGTGTATATTTTTTTCTTCAACCAGTTTTTCAACGGCCTTACGTTCTTTTGTTATAGCGGCTAACATTTTAGGAGAATCCCAAATCATTTTTAATTTGAAGTTCTTACCCTTTTTTGCATATTCAATATCGTAAGAAGGCAGTTCATATGCTTCCAAATCTGGGAATTCTTTTCTTAAAAGCTCAAGCGCAATACCATCAGAGGCAATAACGGGCTCATAAAATTCGTCTTGTAATGCATGTATAATAGGGATGCAACGGGTGGAATGCCCTAGGCCCCAATTAAGAGGGGCTACCAAAATGCGCTTTTTTTCACTCATAATAACAAATGTATTAAATTTTGCACTCTTAAACTTTTCCATAATTTTGCCAAAAAATTAAATAATTGTTTTGGGAAGTAAAAACAAGCTAAAGCGGTTCAGAGAGAACGAGACATTTTCGAATGTAATTCAACCTACAAGAGAGCAAGCGTTGAGTGGTGAATTTGAGTTAAAAGGCAATTGGGGAGCCAATTTTTTTAAGAACGACAATCCTATTGTTTTAGAACTTGGATGTGGTAAGGGTGAGTACACCGTAAATTTAGGGAAAATGTATCCTGAAAAGAATTTTATAGGGATAGACATTAAAGGGGCTCGTTTTTGGAGAGGTGCTAAAACAGCTGTGGAAGATGGAATGGGGAATGTTGGGTTTTTGCGAACACAAATAGAACTTATTGAATATTTTTTTGCTGAAAATGAGATAAGTGAAATTTGGATTACCTTCCCAGATCCACAGATTAAGTATAAGAGAACAAAACACCGTATGACTAATAGCGAGTTTTTACAGCGTTATAAGCGTGTTTTAAATGAGGAAGGGGTAATGCATTTAAAAACAGATAGTGAGTTTATGCATGGATATACTTTAGGGTTGTTACATGGAGAAGGGCATGACGTTTTATATGCCAATCATAATGTTTATAAAAACGAAGGTGCTCCAAAAGAAGTAACAAGTATTCAAACTTTTTACGAAAATCAGTATCTTGAGCAAAATAAACCTATTACCTATATAAAATTCAAAATAAAATAACGGTTTGCATTTAGTTATTCTCTTTTTTGCCACTTATTTTTCTTCTTTTGGAGCCTCTGTAATTCCGGGGCTTCTTAATATGAATGCAGCCAAGATTAGTGCTGAAAAAGGGAAAAAATTTGCGGTTTATTTTAGTGTTGGGGTATGCTCTATTATTGCTTTACAGGCATATTTAGCAGTGCATATCTCTAAGTTTCTTTTTAAGAATAAGCATATTATCGTCTATTTAATGGAAACAGCGCTGGTTATTTTTGCCATACTAGCGGTGTATTTTTTCTTGCATGCGAAGGCGAAAGCAGGTGCCGAAAAAAAGGTAAAATATATTTCGGTTAGTAGAAGAAACAGCTTTTTTAAAGGTATGTTACTTGGTGTTTTAAACCTATTAACGTTGCCTTTTTACTGCGGGCTTAATGCCACCTGGAAAGTTAGTGGATGGATTAAGTTTCAATGGCAAGACACTTTAATATTTGTGATTTCTGCAGCATTAGGCACTTTTTCCATTTTATATGTTTATATTTTTTATTTCCATAAATTAGAGTTAAAATCTAAATCGTTTACACGATACTCAGATTATATTATGGGAGTGTTAATGGTTTTACTAATGCTATTTACCCTAATAAAACTTTACTACCATTAATTTTTGTAGCCAATGAGTACAGCGCCTAATTTTTTTGAAAGTGTATATGAGGTAGCTGCTTTAATACCTTATGGACGGGTTACATCTTATGGTGCTATTGCTAGGTACTTAAGTGCCCCACGTTCTGCCAGAATGGTTGGTTGGGCTATGAACAATTGTAATGGTAGAGAAGACATCCCGGCTCATAGAGTGGTGAACCGTAAGGGGATGTTAACGGGTAAATTTCATTTTGAAGGTACCAACCTTATGCAACAGCTATTAGAAGCCGAAGGAATTAAGGTAAAAGATAATCAGATAGTAGATTTTGAGACACTTTTTTGGGATCCGTCAAAAGAACTTCTTTAAGAAAGCGTTATTCTACCAAACAGACTACAAATTTGGTTTTACCTTCTTTGTTTTGATATACCAAATATCCGCCATGGGCTTCTACAATATTTTTAGACAAGGTTAAGCCAATACCAGCACCATCTTTTCTGGTAGTAAAAAAGGGTAAGAATATTTTATCTTCTATTTCCTTAGGAATACCTTTTCCACTATCTGTAATAGTTATATAAATTCTATTGTTGGTTTGTTCCGCCTCAATGGTAATATTCCTTTCTGTGGTTTCTTGTAATGAGTACATGCTATTGGTAAGCAAATTAATAAAAACTTGTTCCATTAGTAACTTATCTAATAATAACCATCTATTAAAATCGATAGCATTTACCAATGTAATCTTAGATTCTTTTAACAAAGGTTTCATAAACGTTACACAACTATCTATTAGCTCTTGTAGTGATGTTTTTTCTTTTTTAGGAGAGGGTAGCATAGCTAGTTTTCTGTAGCTTTCTACAAATTGTTGTAAGTGATTGCTACGCTGTAACATGGTAGAAACACTCATTTTCATATCGTGTAAATCTTCATCGGTTAAGGTGTCTTGGGTAACCATTTCCTGAAGATTTTGTGATAACGATCGTATAGGGGTAATAGAGTTTAAAAGCTCATGAGAAATAACTTTCATTAGATTGCTCCAGGCTTCTTTTTCCTTTTTATCTATTACTTTTTGAATTGAGTCTAACAACACAACATAATACGTGCCATGCAGGGTCTTTGTGCATGCTGTCTGCATAATAAACGTTTGGTTGTCTTCTTTGTTTACCCGTATCTGTAAAGAAGTTTTAACCTCCTTAAAGTTTTGTGCGTTAATTAGGTCTGCAATTGCGGGAGCTTGTTCCTCAAGGTATTTCCATTTGGTTACTTTCGGAATTTTAAAGTGATTGGAGAAATAGTCGTTCATTAAAAAAATATTTCTTTCTGCTCCTGTGGTTTCTAGTATTAATATACCCGTTTCAATATTGTTTAGTAGAGATTGGTATACTAATTCTTGCGACTGCTGTTTATGCTGTTCTTTTTTTAGTTTATTATACAGTTTGAATAAGCTGGTGTAGTTGTGTCCATTTTTATATACCGAAAAATCAGCCGAAAAATCATTTTGTAGAATAGCATCAATAGTACGTTCGTAAAAATTAAAAGCACTATTAATGTAACTATATATTTCTAATAGCAGCATTAGTAGAATAAAAGTAACAAAGACACCAGAGTAGAAGAAAGCATGTGAAAACAATAACCAGCAGATAAATACAAATACAACAACAATAACCAGTCTGATGAAAAGTGCCTGATGTAATTTTAGTTTTTCCATGCTGTTAGTTTTCTATACCGTATTTTTCTATTCTTCTATACAGTGCACCTCTTGATAATCCTAATTCATCGGCGGTTTTACTTATATTATAGTCGTTTTTAGAGAGTGCTCGTTCAATAGTTATTTTTTCAATTTCAGATAAATCGGCTGATCCCGTTAAGGTATCTTCCAATGGCACATCTTCTAAATCTAAATCGTCTATGGTAATGGTATTGTCCTCACATAGTATAATAGCCCTTTCAATACGGTTTTGCATCTCTCTAATATTCCCATTCCAGCTATATATCTCCATGTGATTCTTAGCAGTATCGTTAAATGTAACGCCTGTTTTTTCGTATTTAGCCATCATGTTCTCGAGTAAAAATTCAGCTAAAGGCAAAATATCTTCTTTGCGTTCTTTAAGAGAAGGTAGCTGTATTTCCATGGTGTTAATACGATAGTATAAATCTTGTCTAAATGTTTTATCCGTCACTTCTTGTTTCAGATTAGCATTGGTAGCACATATGATACGCACATTTACCGGACGAGGTTTAGATTCTCCTAATCGTATAACAGTCTTGCTTTGTATTACCTGTAATAGTTTCGATTGAAGGTGAAGCGGTACATTACCTATTTCATCTAAAAATATGGTTCCGTTTTGTGCAGCTTCAAACCTTCCTGGGCTATCTTGTTTGGCATCAGTAAAAGCACCTTTGGCATACCCAAATAACTCGCTTTCAAAAATATGTTCGCTTAACGACCCTAGGTCTACATGAACAAAAGATTGGGTGGCTTTTGAAGAATTGTCATGTACGTATTTAGCCATGACCATTTTACCCGTACCATTGGCTCCTAAAATCAATACATTGGCATCGGTTTTAGCTACTTTTTTAGCTAAGGTATATGCTTTGTTTATTTCTTTGCTTTCGCCAATAAAATATCTCGCTTTTATAGGTTTAGTACCAATAGATAGCTTTTTATATTTTCTACTTTCATGCACTGCATTCTTAACAATTTCCAGAAGTTTCTCGTTGTCCCAGGGTTTTAATAAATAATCAAAAGCCCCCGATTTAAGTCCTTCCACTGCAGTTTCAACTTTGCCAAATGCCGTCATCAAAATTACCATAGTTCCCTGAGAAAGCTTCTTAATTTCTTTTAGGAAGTAAATACCTTCTCGTCCGTCTTCAAAACCAATCCGGTAATTCATATCTAATAACACTACATCTATGGTATTTTCTGCCAACAAGCCAATAACTTTTTTAGGGTCATTTAAGGTGTAAACTTGTTCGTAATGCTTTTTAAGGAGCATTTTAAGGGCAAAAAGGATGTCTTCCTGATCGTCAATAATTAATATCGATGCGTTCGTTTTTTTCATGTATTGTTCACTTACGGACAAAGGTGTTCATTTATGGGCACTTATAATATATCGTGTTTTTTATATGCTTGAAAAACAGTTTTTTATGAGTTTTTAAATTTTGGTACGGTATTGATGGTATAGTTAAACAAATAGCAATAAATGGACACTATCATTAAAGGTAAAAATAAAAAAAATAAACGGGTATTAATGGGTATAGCTCTTTTTTTGGTTGTAGGAGTACTAGCCTATTTTTCAATGACCAAAAAACGCAGTCTTAATATAAAGAGAGGAGAAATTTCTGTGAAAACAGTTTCTGAAGATTATTTTGAGGACTTTATCGTTTTTCAGGCTAAGGTAGAACCGCTGACATCAACGTTGATTAATGTAGTAGAGGGTGGAGCTGTTCAGGAAATTTTTGTGGCAAATGGCGATATTGTAAAAGCGGGAGAGCCATTGGTACGGTTGTACAATCCGAACACTGAGTTAAGTTACATGAATCAGGAAACAAGCATGATTGAACAAATTAACAACTTGCATAAAGCCCGATTAGATTTGCGTAATCAGGAATTAAGTTTGGAGAAAGACAGGGTTGCTATTGAGCACGACTATGTAGATGCTAAAAACGAATATGACTTAAACAAGCAGCTTTTTGAAAAAGAAATTCTAGCCAAAAATGATTGGATTATTACACAGGAAAAATTTCGTTACCAACAGGAACGAAAAAATATCATTCAGCAAACGGTAGCAAAAGAAAAAGAGGCAAATGCCATACAATTAGCTCAGATGAACCGTTCGCTGACAATTATGGAAAAGAGTTTGGAAATACTTCGTCAGAATAAAAAGAACTTCTTAATTACAGCATCGTTTACCGGTAGATTATCTTCTTTTGAACCGGTACTGGGGAAAACCTATAATGCTGGGGAAACTTTAGGTAAAATAGATGTGATGGAAGGCTATAAGTTATTGGCTGATGTAGATGAGTTTTATTTAGATAAGGTTTCTGAACACCAAAAAGGACAAATAGATTTTAAAGGAGAACTGATAGAGGTAGAAGTAACCAAAGTGATACAGGAAGTAAAAGGAGGACGCTTTATGGTTGAACTAAAATTTGTAACCGATAAAGACCTTGATTTACAACAAGGATTAAGTTTTGGGGTACGCTTAAAACTTTCGGAAAAAGAAAAAGCAGTAGTGGTATCTAAAGGTAGTTTTTACAGAGAGACAGCCGGTAAGTGGATTTTTAAACTAGAAGGAGATAAAGCAATAAGACAGCCAATAGAGTTGGGTAGAGAAAATCCCTTGTATTATGAAGTAAAGAGTGGATTGAAACCAGGCGATAAGGTAATTACATCTAACTATGAAGATTATAAAAAAGTAGAGGTCTTAAATTTTAACTAATAAGCAATTAAAAACGAATAAGTTATGATAGAAATTAATCAATTGTCAAAAGTTTTTAGAACAGAGGAGGTAGAAACTAAGGCTTTAAACAACGTAAGTCTAACTATTAAAGAAGGAGAGTTTGTTACCGTTATGGGGCCATCGGGTAGTGGTAAGTCTACCTTGTTAAATATTATTGGTTTGCTAGATAGCGCTTCTGCTGGTAGCTATAATCTTTTAGGTAATGAAATGGTTGGATTAAAAGAACGTGGTAGAGCAAAGATTAGAAAACAACAAATAGGGTTTGTATTTCAAAACTTTAACCTTATTGATGAGCTATCGGTCTATGATAATATAGAACTGCCCATGGTATACAATGGCGTAGCAGCTTCTGAGAGAGCAAAACGAGTTGAGGAGATGGCAGAACGTTTGGGAATTTCTCACAGATTAAAACATTATCCACAACAATTATCGGGGGGGCAACAACAACGTGTAGCGGTAGCCCGAGCGCTAATTAATGAGCCTAAGATTATTTTGGCAGATGAGCCTACAGGAAACTTAGATAGTAAAAATGGTAATGAGGTAATGGAGCTTTTAACCGATTTACATGCAAATGGAGCTACTATTTTAATGGTAACACATTCCGATTATGATGCTTCATTTTCTCAAAAAACCATACTAATGAAAGACGGTATGATTTTGTCAGAAAAACAGCAGAATAAAAACATAGATATTGTAGTAAACAGCTAGTTCATTCATCACACATCAATCAAACAAATCAATTAAATCAACCAGAAAACTAGAGTTATGCTTAGAAATTGGGTACATATTTTTTTCTACAATATTAAAAATAGTAAATTTTTTACACTACTTAATTTAATAGGATTAAGTATTGGGATCACCGGACTTGTTTTTGCCATATTGTATTGGAACGATGAGCATTCTTATAATGCTTGGAACTCACAAAAAGAAAAGGTGTTTGAGGTTATTAATGGTATGAATGAAAACACGGAGTGGCATACAAGTGTAGCACCTCTTGGTCCTGAGATAATAAATAGTACCGACAAGGTAGCTAGTTATTGCTATTTAAATGACTGGTACTTTTCTGAAAATGTTTACTATAATGACAAAAAAGAACTGGTAGAAAATATACTGAATGCACAAGCCAGTTTCTTTGAATATTTCCCTTTTGAGTTTGTAGAAGGGAATTCTGAAACTGCTTTAGGAGACAATACTATTGCTATTTCTGAAACAACCGCCAAACGTTTGTTTGGAAATGAAAAAGCGTTGAATAAAATTGTACGCTATTCAGGTAATGATATGGTAGTTAAAGGAGTATATAGAATTTTAGGAAAATCGTCAATAAGACCAGATATGGTTACCAATAAAATTGAGCAGTCCTTAAAAAACAATGCAGACTCTTGGGGTAATTACAATTTTGGACTCTTAATAAAGCTTAACGATCCTAAGGATAAAGAGAGTGTTATTAAAACTATTGATGATATTTATTATAGAAAAAAGATAGTCCCAGTGTCAAAGGAACTAGGGTTATCTCCTGAAGAGTTTATAGAGAAGTATGGAGAATTTTATGTGAAGTTACAAGCTCTTAAAGATGTGCGATTGGGTAGTATAGATTCTGGTTTGCCTGAAGGGCAAGGAAACCCTCAGTTTTTAATAATTATGTTAGGGTTATCTATTCTTATTTTAGTATTATCTATTGTAAATTATGTGAATTTGGCAACTGCGAATGCTATTAAAAGAGCTAAGGAGGTTGGTGTACGAAAGATAATTGGTGCTTCTAAGGGAAATATTATTTGTCAATTCTTATTTGAAACCGCTATACTATCGGTATTTGCAATTGCCTTGGCTATGGTGTTGGTAGAGTTGGTGTTACCGTATTATAATGACTTTTTAAAAAAGGAATTGGTGATACAAGGAGGGCTAATTTACAGTCAGTTAATTACCATATTTATTTTATTAGTGGTGATTGCTGGTATTTTCCCAGGCATCTATGTAGCTAATTTTGAAACGTTAAAAGTATTACGAGGTAACTTCGGAAGAAGTAAGAGCGGGGTGTGGTTACGTAACGGAATGCTTATCATGCAATTTGCTATAGCTGCTTTCTTTATTGTAGGGTCTTATATTGTTTATGAACAAGTAAAATTTATGTCTGAAAAAGACTTAGGCTTTAATGGAGATCAGGTTGTAGAAATACGATTAAGAAGAATCAATACAAAGGTCTTTGACCGATATACAACCGTTAAAAATGAGCTTCTAAAAATAGATGGTGTAAAAGAGGTTTCTACGGGGGTATTTGGATTTGGGGAAGGAGCCCGTTCTACCTCTGGTTTTGATTATAAAGACCAAAGCATTCAGGGGCAAAATATGGGAGTAGACTATGGTTTGTTAGAAATGTTGGATGTGCCTGTGATAGAGGGAAGAGATATTTCACCCGATTTTGCATCAGATACTATTAGTTCTATGTTGGTAAATGAGACTGTGGTACGTATGATGAAAGAACCGGAACCTATTGGTAAGGAAATCAAATGGAATGGTACCAACTTGAAAATTATTGGGGTGGTAAAAGACTTTAACCTATTTGGGTTGACCGAAGAAATTCCGCCAATGGTGTTTTTTCATATAAAAACCATTTCGTGGATGCAGTCCAATCTGGATAAGGTATATGTGAAAATAGATGCTGATAAAATGGAGCAGACACTAGCCGATATAGAGACTTTTTGGAATAAAGATGTAGACATAGAGTATGCTTTTGAGTATGAATTTATAAACAAGAAGTATGCTCGTACTTACGAAGAGTATGTAGATCAAAGAAATTTATTTTCAATATTAAATATTGTAGTAATATCTATAGCCTTATTTGGGTTGTTTGCTTTGGCTTCGTATTCTATAGAAAGACGTATGAAAGAAATTGCTATACGTAAAACGTTAGGCGCAAGCACTAAAGATCTTTTAGTTACACTGTCTAAACAATACTTGGTGTTTTGTATAATCGGTTTTTTAATGACCATCTTCCCGGTATACTATCTGTTAAGCACTTGGTTAGATAATTTTGTATTCCGCATTTCAATCTCTGTATTGCCATTCATTATTGGCTTTATTGTATTGGCGTTGCTTACGTTGATTGTAGTGTTAGGAAGGGCTTATAAGGCTACGCGTGTGGATGTATTAACCTATTTAAAATACGAGTAACATGCTGCGTAACTGGATACACATATTTATATACAACATAAAAACAAATAAGTTATTTACATTCTTAAATGTATTGGGGCTTAGTTTAGGAATATCGGGACTTATTTTCTCTATTTTGTATTGGAATGATGAGCATGAGTACAACAAATGGAATCCTGAAAAGGAAAAGGTTTTCCAGGTGATTAATGATTTAAGTCAGATCGAAAGCAGCTTGGGATATTGGAATACCAATACAGTGCCATTGTCTGCCTATTTACAAGAAGAGTTGCCGTACCTAGATGAGTTTTGCTATTTAGATGATTATTATACTGAAGATATACTTTCGTATAACGAAAAGAATGAAATCGTAAAAATTACAGATGCTCAAAGTAACTTCTTTAGTTTTTTCCCATTTACATTTATAAAAGGCACACCACAATCTGCGTTGGCTAATAGAAACTGTATAGCCATTTCAGAAAGTACGGCAGAACGTCTTTTCGGAGATAAGAATCCAATGGATAAAATAATTACCTATGGTAAGGAAAAATTAACCGTAAAAGGGGTATATAAAATTCCGGGTAAGTCGTCGTATGCTCCCGAGGCGGTAACCAATCTCATAGAAGAATTATTAAAGGATAATGCTGATTCTTGGGGTAATTTTAATTACAATTTACTAGTTAAATTAAAAGATCCGAGTAAAGGTGATGGCTTAAAGAAGGCTGTTGAAAATGCTTATATAGAACATAGGATTAACCCGAGTGCAAAAAAAGAAGGTGTAACCGCAGATGAATATGTAAAAGAGCATGGCAAAATAGGCGTTTTGGTAGAACCCCTGGAAACTTCAAGACTATATTCTGTTACCTCAGGATATCCTGAAGGAAAAGGTAATTTACAGATGCTGTATATAATGATTGGCTTGTCTGTTTTAATACTTGTTTTAGCCATTATTAATTATGTAAACCTGGCTACTGCCAATGCGCTAAAACGAGCTAAAGAAGTAGGGGTGCGCAAGGTAATAGGAGCCACTAAGCAAATAATAGTACAGCAGTTTGTTTTTGAAAGCGCCTTGATGATTTTAATAGGTATCATTATGTCTATGGCTTTAGTAGAGTTTACAATGCCTTATTACAATGAGTTTTTAGGAAAAGAGTTAAGTATTAATGGAACTCAATTTTATATACAGTTAATTGTTGTTTTTGTTGTGCTTATTATTCTAGCGGGCTTTTTACCGGCATTGTATGTGGCAAACTTTAGTACCATTAAAGTGCTAAAAGGAGATTACTCCAGAAGTAATAAAGGTATTGGGTTGCGTAACACTATGTTGGTGCTACAGTTTGGTATTGCTGCATTCTTTATAACGGGTTCATACATTGTAAACCAGCAAATGAATTACGTGTCTGATATGGACTTAGGGTACAACAGCAATCAGGTAGTTCAGATATACTTTAGAAATCCATACGATTGGAGAGAAGAGGGGTATAGAAAAAAGTTGCTTAATAAGTTCAACTTTATGGAACAAGAGCTAAAAAAGATAGATGGCATTGAAGAGATGGGTGCAGGTGCTTTTTCTTTTGATAAAGGGAGTAATGTTTCTTCAAGTTTTAGTTACAAGGGGAAAGAAATTCAAGGGCATAACATGGGAATGGATTTTAATGTGCTACCAATGATGGGGATTACGCTAAGAGAGGGTCGATTCCTATCAGCTGAATTTGCGCAGGATACGGTTAGTAACATTCTTATTAATGAAACTGCTGCAAGACTTATGAAGGAGGATCATCCATTAGGAAAGGAAATTCCATGGAGAGGTGATCCGCTAAAAATTGTAGGGGTAGTGAACGATTTTCATACCAGTGGTCCAGAGGAAGAAATTCCTCCAATGGTGTTTTTCCATTTTAAAACGGTAGAATACATGATTAACAATGTACACGATGTGTACATTAAAATAGACCCGGCTAAAACAGAACATGTACTTGCTGAGGTTGAAAAGTTATGGACGCAGAAAATAGATACAGAGTTCCCATTTGAGTATGATTTTGTAGACAAAAAGTTTGCCCGTACGTATCAGCAATATACCAATCAGAAGAATTTATTCTTGTTGTTAAATATTACGGTAGTCATTATTGCGCTATTTGGGTTGTATGCATTGGCATCCTTCTCTATAGAGCGTAAAATGAAAGAAATTGCCATTCGTAAAACGCTGGGAGCCGAAACACAACGTTTGTTGTTTGCTTTGTCTAAGCAATATATTGTTTTTTGTGTTATAGGGTTTGTAATAGCTATTGCCCCCGAATATTATTTACTATCCCTTTGGTTAGACAATTTTGTTAGTAGAATAGAGCTGTCTTTATTTCCGTTTATCGTCGGGTTTGTATCATTAATGGCGTTAACCTTGGTAGTAGTAGTTTTAAAGGCATATATGGCAACAAGTAATGTTGATTTACTAAAATATATAAAGTATGAATAAGGTGTTTATTTCACTATGTTTTTTTCTCATGGGTGTTGTTGTGTGGGGGCAGCAAGAGAGCTGGTCTCTACAACAATGTCTGGAAACAGGGTTGAAAAATAACAGAGATATTAAGATAAAAAAATTGGAATGGGCAAAGGCTAAAAAAGGATATGTGCCCAAATTGCAAACGATGCTACCATTGGTAAACCTTAATGCTAGTCAGAGTTACAATTTTGGATCTACTATTGATCCGGCAACCAATGCAAGGGTGAGTTCAGATATTTTGTATGATAATTTTTATTTGAGTTCGAATTTTTCGTTGTTAGATTTTTCCAACCTTTCCCAGTCAGGAATATATAAGCTGGCTATTGATTTGGCAAAGGCCGATGAAGAGGTAGTAACCTATGAGTATAAGATGATGCTTTTAGAGAAGTTTTTTGATGCATTGTATACGCAAGAGTTGGTGAAAATTCAACAGGAACAACTGCAAAATACCTCTCAAAATTTAGAGAGAGTACAAGACGAGTTTAATTTAGGAAAACGACCAAAAAGTGATTTATATGATATGCAGTTAAGTTTTCAGCAAGAAGTAAAAGCAATGCAGGAAACGGAACAGCTTTTAGATACACAGGTGCTACAGTTATTTCAATTAATGAATATAGATGAGGTACCGGATGAGGTATTTCTTCTAATGCCTAATAGTATGGTGGAATTGGTAGAAGAGAGTGGTGAAGAGAACCCCAAGGTGTTACAAACCGAATTGGCTTATGAAAGCAGTTTAAAGAATATTAACTTACAACGAGCTGCGTTATTGCCGGTTGTTAGTGCTTATTATGAGTTTTCTACTTTTTATTATAAGCCCTTAACTTCGGCAACAGGAGAAACCGTAAATAGCTTTGATTATCAAATAGATTTTAATAAAAACCATGTAGTTGGATTTAAGTTAAGTGTACCTGTTTTTAATGGGTTTAAAACCCGAAGAAAAATTAAAGTGGCCAAGTTGAATAGCGAGCAAATGAAAATTAAAAATCAAGATCAGAAAGTAAAATTAGCACAAGAGATTAAGGTAGCCAAAACACAAATGAGTCAGTACAAACAGTTACAGCAAACCTTAGCTGTAACATTAGATTATGCTAATAAATCTTATATCACAACGGAAGTTAAGTATGCTAGTAACAAGATAGAAATTGTTTCTTTTACTTCGGTTAAAAACCAGTTGCTAACGGCTAAGTATAATGTGTTAAAAAATAGTATGCTGAAAGAATTTACACAGTTAAAATTAAATCTACTTAAATATAACGCATTCATGTTGTAAAAGGGGTAAACCTTTTAAAATATATAGCGTCTAATAATGGCGAATCGGTAAGGTTCGCCATTATTTGTTTTGTGGATTAAGAAGGGTTTTGGGTGCGTATAGCAAAATAGCATGTATTAGATTGTGGTATATTTTAAGGGATTGTAACTTTGGTAACAAACTGATAAATATCATATAATTAACAGTTTTTAAAGAGCTATATTCGCTTACCATCTAATATACAGATATGTTTTAGATAACAAATTTAAAGCGTATCTTTGTAGCTTAGAATGAGTTTAAATAATGCACAAGCATGAAATTAAATAGAAAAGATATAATAGACGCTCTTCAAGGCATCACTGTACCAGGGGAAGGAAAGAATATGGTAGAGAGCGGAGCTGTACAAAATGTAATGACTTTTAGCGATGAAGTAGTGGTAGATATAGTTATAGGAAACCCTAGCTTACAAGCTAAAAAGAAAACCGAAGTAGAGATTATGAAAGTAATTCACGAAAAGGTGTATGAAAAGGCAAAGGTAAAGGTAAATATAAAAGTAGAGGCTCCTGAAAAGCCACAAATTAGAGGCAAAGAAGTACCAGGAATTCAAAATATTATTGCCGTAGCGTCTGGTAAAGGTGGAGTAGGTAAATCTACTATCACTGCAAATTTAGCAGCATCATTAGCTAAAATGGGCTTTAAGGTTGGTTTGTTAGATGCCGATATCTATGGACCTTCTGCACCTATTATGTTTGACGTTGCCGACGAAAAACCTTTGGCGGTAGATATAGATGGTAAATCTAAAATGCAACCTATAGAAAATTACGGAGTAAAAATACTTTCAATAGGTTTCTTTACACAACCTAATCAGGCTGTTATCTGGAGAGGACCTATGGCTGCAAAAGCATTAAATCAAATGATTTTTGATGCTGCATGGGGAGAGCTAGACTTTTTATTATTGGATTTACCTCCGGGAACAGGAGATATTCATTTAAGCATTATGCAGTCGTTACCTATTACAGGGGCTGTTATTGTAAGTACGCCTCAAAATGTAGCGTTAGCAGATGCGCGTAAGGGAGTAGCAATGTTTCGTCAGGATAGCATTAATGTTCCGGTATTGGGTATTGTAGAAAACATGGCTTACTTTACACCTGAAGAATTACCAGAGAACAAGTATTATATTTTTGGAAAAGAAGGAGCTAAGAACTTAGCGGAAGATCTAGAAATACCTTTCCTTGGTGAAGTACCATTGGTACAAAGCATCAGAGAGGCGGGAGATGCTGGTAGACCTGCTGCATTGCAGGAGGATACACCTTTGGAAAGAGCATTTGAAGAGTTGACTAAAAGCGTAGTGTCTGAAGTGGTAAAACGTAACACAAACTTACCGCCAACAGAGGCTATAAAAATAACAACAATGGCCGGTTGTTCATCGGTTAAAAAGTAAATTATGACTACGGATGAAATTAGAATTAATGTAGAAAAGGCGCTCGATGAAATTCGCCCTTTTTTAGAAAGTGACGGAGGCAATATTTCTTTGGTTTCTATAGATGATGATAAATTGGTAAAAGTACGTTTAGAAGGTGCTTGTGTTGGGTGTTCTGTAAACCAAATGACGCTGAAAAGCGGTGTGGAAATGACTATTAAGAAATATGTTCCGCAAATAGAAGAGGTAATTAATATAGCTTAATTGCACATTGTATAGCAAGGATTCTGGTGGGCGAGTTGTATCGTGACTGGTTTCTATTGCCATTTTTTTAATTGGAGAAAAAATATCTTTTTTCCGAAATCTAATGAAATGATAACAACAGATATACTAATTATTGGGGCGGGTCCAACGGGTTTGTTTGCGGTTTTTGAAGCAGGTTTGTTAAAAATGAAATGTCATTTGATAGATGCACTACCGCAACCAGGTGGACAATTAACTGAATTATATCCTAAGAAACCGATTTTTGATATTCCGGGATATCCGGAAGTACTGGCAGGTGATTTAGTCACCAATCTAATGGAACAAATTAAACAATTTGAGCCTGGATTCACCTTAGGAGAAACAGCAGAAACTATAGATAAGAAAGAAGACGGTACTTTTATTGTTACTACCAATAAAGGAACTAAACACCAAGCAAAAGCAATAGCTATTGCAGGAGGCTTAGGAACATTTTTACCTCGTAAACCTCTAATAGAAAACATTGAGTCGTTTGAAGAAAAAGGGGTTGAGTACTTTGTGAAAGATCCGGAACAATTTAGAGATAAAAAGATCTTAATTGCGGGTGGTGGTGATTCTGCTTTAGACTGGAGTATCTTTTTAGCGGATGTTGCAGCTTCGGTTACCTTAGTACACCGTAGAAATGAGTTTAGAGGAGCTTTAGATTCTGTAGAAAAAGTACAGGAATTAAAAACGCAAGGTAAAATAAATCTAATGACTCCGGCAGAAGTTGTTGGTGTTCATGGAGAAGATTATTTAACCGCAGTAGATATTGATAAAGAAGGAGAGGTAATTACGTTAGAAGTAGATAACTTTATTCCGTTATTTGGTTTAACTCCAAAGCTAGGTCCTATTGCAGATTGGGGACTAGAAATAGAGAAGAATGCTATTAAGGTAAACAACGCCTTGGATTACCAAACAAATATAGAAGGTATTTATGCTATTGGAGATGTCAATACATATCCAGGTAAATTAAAGCTAATATTATGCGGTTTCCACGAGGCTACTTTAATGTGCCAGAGTGTTTATAACCGTATCAATCCAGGGAAACGTTATGTGTTAAAGTATACAACCGTTTCTGGGATAGATGGTTTTGACGGAACTAGAAAACAAGCAGAGAAAGCAGTTGTAAAGGCAATACAATAAGTTACTTTTAGTGAAATAAAATAGTGTAATGAGTGATATTACAATTAAAATAAAAGATAGAGAAGGAGTGCAACATTCTGTAGATGCTCCAACAGATATGAACATGAATATAATGGAATTGGTGCGTGCCTATGAGCTGGCTCCTGAAGGTACTATAGGTATTTGCGGAGGTATGGCTATGTGTGCTTCTTGTCAATGTTATATTGAATCGGATCACGAATTACCAGAAAAAACACCTGATGAAGATGCAATGCTTTGGGAGGCGTTTAATGTAAAGGATAATAGTAGACTAGGCTGTCAAATTCATATAACCGAAGCGTTAGACGGGTTAGAGCTAGAACTGGCTCCTGAGGCATAGTCTTAAAACCTATATAAATGAAAAAGGATCATTGGTACAATGATCCTTTTTTATGATTATTATGCTATTTCTTTTTGGGTGATTGTTTCAAAAATACCATCCCATAAGTGAATGCGGTATTTCAGAGCTTCAATAGAAATATCGGTTGCTTCCTGCCACTTTTGTTCATCTGTACCACAAAGTTCACTTACCATTTGTAGTGCCATTGGTCCATGCTCCTCTTCGTCTAACTCAATATGTCTGTCGAAGTAATATACCAGCTTTTCAATATTTAATTCAGGGAAGTGTTGTTGCATTTCTTTCAGAATGGCTGTAAACATATCTGGTATTAGGTCTTCTCTTCCAAAGGTAAAAGCAGCAGCTATTTTATGAGGTTTTCCTTCTTTTATGACACGGAAAGTAAATTGTAAGAAGGCTTTAATACTATCTTCTAAGTTACTTTCTGAAATAAGTGTTTCAATAGGAGTGTCATTTTTTGCTATAGTTGCTAAAAATGCTTTAATAGTAGTAGTATTTGCACCACACTCAATCATGGCATCTAAATACATTTCGTAATGACTTTGCCTTTGTCCTTCTTTGTTAATATCAGTTTCCTCGGCAAGTACAATTTCATTAATTAAATATCGGGTCTCAGGATTTTCATAAGGAATCCAAGGTGTAGTTGTACAGGTAAGTTGTTGTTGCAGAGATTTTAATAAGCTCATAAAATCCCATACAGCATATACGTGATGTTCTAAAAAAACCTTCAGGTCGTCAGGATTCTGGATTTTTTTATATAACTTATGATTTAATAATATTTTTCTGAATGGTAAGATTGATTCTTGTAGTGTAGAAGTCATGTGTTAAAAATTTTCGCAAAATTAGAATAATATATAGGCGGATATGTAATTTTAAAGATTTTTTAACGACTAACTATTAGTACAAATAAATAAAAGGTGACAATGATAATGGTTATATTTGCAGGGCTATGAAGAGATTAGAACAGAACATGCCGTTTAAGTTTTTAATTAGTTGTGAAAAGTTGTTTTTGCACTATGAAAACTTGTTGAATAGTGAAGACGATTATACAGCGTACAAGGCTAAGTACATTGTTGATATAGCAAAGAAATACCCGATTTTAAAAGACGGATTTGATGATATAGCTTTGCTAGAAGAACTTAAAGAACCTTTAAATGTAGTTTTAAGAGATATTTTCGCACCTACTTTAAGTAGTAACGAAATGAAAATAGCTGCAACACCTTTACAAGAGGTTGTACTTTATTCTTCCGATAGATTTAATAGTATTTTGGAATATGCCGGTCCTGGATTTGAACTGGAAATTCGTAATATGTTTGAAGTTGACAAATATATTTTTGGATGTTGTGCTATCTTAAAATCTTATTACAAGGTTAATGTAGATCTTGCAAGGCCACTGTATTATGATATACCTGATAAGAATGGTATTATGCGTAATTATAGAATTACGTATAATGGAGATTTTATAGATATTCAACCAACCGATAAAGCAATCATGTTAACGGAAGATATGATTAGTGAGTTGTTGAATAATTATGATGATATAGAGGTTTGGAAGAAGTATTTTCCGAGAGAAAGTTATATAGGAAAAGGATTTGTAATTTCAAACATGTTTGATGTAACCTTAGATAATGCCATATCTGAGTTAAAAACCAACCTTTTAGCCTTAGACAAGAGTAATAAGTTATTTGCTAATAACTTTAAAGAAATCTTTAAATCGATGTTTGGTATTCCTGATATCAAGCTTGGCTTTACTTTGTATAACGAAGAAGATCAGAGTTTTGAGAAACTTCCGTTTGATGGCGTAAAGAGTATGATTGTTTGTGAGGACAATCATTATGACTGTCATTCTGCTTTATGTGATGAAGCATACGATGCTATTGTTGTTAGAAATAAGTACTATGCTGTTAGCAACATCCCAAAAGCTTATGCAGAACGACCTAATGTAGGGCCCTTTAAAACGTTGCTAGACGGAGGTGTTAAGAGTGCTATTTTGGCTCCTATTTCTAATGATGGTAAGTTATTAGGGACTATAGAAATAGGTTCTCCAAGAATAATTGAATTAAATACCATTAATGCCAATAAGCTAGATGATGTTATACCGTATTTGGTAGTTACTATTTTAAGATCTGAGGCAGAAGATAAGAACCTTATAGAGGTTATTATACAACAAGAATGTACCTCTATTCACGAAAGTGTTTTTTGGAAATTTGAGAAAGAAGCAAAACGTTTCTTAAGAGACGTATCTGCCGGAAAGTCTACAAGTTTTCAGGAGATTGTATTTGAAGATGTTTTTCCGTTATATGGGCAAATTGATATCAAAGATTCTTCGGTATCCAGAAATGAGAGTACCAAGAAAGATTTATTGATACAGCTAAATTTACTGAATAAAATTTTTGATGAGGTTGCTAAACAAGAGTCGTTGCCTATTTATGACGAGATAAAGTATCGAATCAAAACATTTATAAGTGGGTTGCGAGAAGAGTATCATAACGATAGTGAGCAGGTTATTTTAGATTTCCTTCAAGAGGAAATTGATCCTGTTTTAGAGCATTTAGAAGTACTTAGCAGTAATCTTAATGAGTTAGTAAGAAACTACCATGACACTTTAAATGAGAATGGAGTAGTATATAAGTATCGTAGAGATTATGATACCTCTATAGGTACTATTAATAAAGTCATGGCTTCTATTATTGATGAGAAGCAGGTAGAGGCACAAAAAATGTTTCCACACTATTTTGAGCGTTATAAGACAGATGGTGTTGAGCATACGATGTATATAGGAAAATCAATTGCTAACGATAAGAAATTTAGTGAGTTATATCTCAATAATTTAAGGTTGTGGCAATTGCAGGTAATGTGCGATATGGAAAATGAGTTTTATCGTTTGCAACCAGAGTTGGCTTTTAAAATGAAGGCGGCTTCGTTAATTTTAGTTCATAGTACAACCATTTCAATTCGTTTTAGATTAGATGAACATAAGTTTGATGTAGACGGAACCTACAATGCTCGTTACGAGGTTATTAAAAAACGATTGGATAAGTCCTTAATAAAAGGGACTAACGAAAGAGTTACACAAGAAGGTAAAATGGCGATTGTTTATGGATCTAAGAAAGATGAGCATGAGTACATGCGTTATGTGAAGTTACTTCAAGTACAAAAGTATATTTCTGAAAATGTAGAAATTGTAGAGTTAGAATCACTTCAAGGAGTTAGTGGTCTTAAAGCTATTCGTGTAGAGCTTTTATATACGAGTAAAGATCGTTTAAACCAATACTTTACGCTTAACGAATTGTCTGATATAAAAACTAAAGAAACCATAAAAACTTTTAGACTTGGTTAGTGAGCCAAGTCTGAAAGTTGTCTTACATTTCCATATAAATTATACGCAATACCAAAGGCAATTACCGAGATTACAATACCAATAATGAAGATGGTGTATGTAAGTCTCAAAATTTTATATTTTCGATGTAAAACAAGACCTAAGAAGTATAAATCTCTAGTGAGACTTTTATATAAATAATCTTTGTCTTTAACCAATTCACCAACTGCCCATTCGTAATCGGCAAGCTTCATTTTATGAAAGTTACCAAAGAAGAGTAAGTTCACTTTTCGGTTTTCTACATCTTTTTTTGTAAACTCACCCTGAGTTACATTTGGCCTAGTAGCCAGCACTGATAATGCCATTGAAATAACACTAAAAAGTATAAATATAGCCGTAGGTATAACTAGATATTTGTTGTAAGGATTGTCTAGTTTTGGGAAAATACTTGATAATGCCAGTGAAATAATAATAGCATTAACCGATAATAAAATATTAGCTTTAGAATCGGCAATAGCACTTAGCTCCATATGGTTTTTAAGAGCCACTCTGTACATGGTTTGTATACCTCTCTCTGGACTTTCATTCTTCAATTGAACTTTAAGCTTTTCTTTCTGAATGCTCTTCTTATCTTTTTTATCTTTTTTGAGTAAAGATTTAATGTTTTTTTCTTTTTGTTCTTGCCACAAACTCTTAGCACAGTCGGTATAATAACGGTGCTTAGTAGTTAATAAAGTAATATTTTCGCTACGCCATTCTTCTATAGAAAATTGTTTTATATCTCTTAAAATAAGTTCTTTTCTAAGAAACTCGGTTATTTCAGGATAATTTTCATCACCAAAATGAGAAGAGTCGGCATCTCGTATAATCATTTCAGCAGTGGTTTGCGGATCATATGTATACTTAGTAGACATAATTAGTTTACAAACTTCTTCTATTTGGTTCTTGGGATACTTCTCTTTAGCTAAAAATTCTCTGGCTATATTGCAACTTTTTTCTTCATGATTTTCTCCGCCTTTAGTATACCCGGTATCATGAAAAAAGGCGGCTATAATTAAATTTTTACGCTCTTTATCATTTATTTCACATTTTTCAACCAATACTTTAGTACCTTTAACTACCTGTTGAGTATGACGAAGGGTGTGATATAAAAAAGTTTCATTCAACTCATTAGTTAAAAGATTAGTGGTGTATTCCTCAATTTTAGTAATCAGTTGATTATCCATTTTTAGTAAAAATTTTAACCCAAATTACAAAAAAAAACATACGATTGTCCATGAGAGTAAAAAGTTACCTTGTTTTTATCTTTCTTTTAATATTATTTAACGGTTGTGCAACATACAAAGCACAATTTCTAGAGGAGAATACTACTGTTTCTTATCCTACAGAGAAAACTGTGGAGAAACGTTTTTTCTTAATTGGCGATGCAGGCAATGCACCTTACGGAGAAACTACTTTAGGATTAAAGGCTATGAAATCGGTTTTGGATACCATTTCTAATCAAGATTATGTGTTGTTTTTAGGAGACAATTTATACCCTAAAGGGATGCCAAAAAAGGATAGCCCTAATCGTGAACTTGCAGAATATCGTTTGGATGCACAGGTAAATGCATTGGAAGGTTTTCCGGGGGAAATTATTTTTATTCCGGGAAATCACGAATATTATAGCGAGGGTGTTAAAGGATTGGAACGTGAGGAAAAATATTTAAATAAGAAACTTAAAGATAAGCAAAAACAAACTTTTTTCCCGAAAGATGGTTGCGGACTAACGCAGATAGCTATATCAAATGATATTCAGTTAGTTATAATGGATTCTCAATGGTTTTTGGAAGATTGGGATAAGAATCCGGGGATTAACGATAAGTGCGATATTAAAACCAGACAGAAGTTGTTTTTAGAGGTAGAAGATGCTTTAAAAGATAATCAGGAAAAGACAATTATTTTTGCAATTCACCATCCTTTATATACAAATGGACCACATGGCGGGCAGTTTGCTGCAGAAAAACATTTGTTTCCGTTTCAAACTAAGGTACCAATGCCTGTTGTGGCAAGTTTAATTACCTTGGTAAGAAAGTCTGGCGGAATATCTATTCAGGATCGAATCAATGGACGTTACAAACAAATGGCCGATAGGTTAATTACCCTTGCAAGAAATTCTGACAGAATCATTTTTGTATCGGGGCACGAACACTCTCTGCAATATTCCAGAGATGAAGATATTCCACAAATTGTATCGGGAGCTGGTTCTAAAACGTCTGCTACAAAAATCTCAAATTTTGCACACTTTACTTATGGCAAACAGGGTTTTGCAATTTTAGATGTCTTTGATGATGGCTCATCTTGGGTACGTTATTACGGAGCAAAAGGAGATGGAGCAGAGTTACTGTTTCAAAGTGAAATTCATAAACCGGAACGCATTTTTAAAATGGATAGTTTGCCTAAGGTTTTTCCTGAAACCATTAGTGCATCTGTCTATAAAACAGATGATACTGATAAAACCGAATTGTATGAAGACTTACTAGGGAAACATTATAGAGATGTTTATGGTACTAAAGTAAAGGCAAAAACGGTGGACTTAGATACGTTATTAGGAGGGTTAACGCCAGTACGCATGGGAGGTGGACACCAATCTAAAACGTTACGACTGGTAGATAAGCAAGGCAGAGAATACAATATGCGAGCGCTTGAGAAGAGTGCTACTCAGTTTTTACAAGCTGTAGCATTTAAGGATACTTATATGGAAGACGATCTTGAAAACACATTGCCTGAGCGTATTTTAAAAGACTTTTATACTGCGGCGCACCCTTATGCATCTTTTGTAGTGGGCACCTTGTCTGATGCAGTAGATGTATACCATACCAACCCTAAATTATATTATATCCCTAAACAAAAAGCATTGGGAAAATATAATGAGGAATATGGAGGTGAACTTTATATGATAGAGGAACGTCCCATGGATGAATTTAAGGACTTATATAGTTTTGGAAGACCCGATGATATAGATAGTACCGATAAATTGTTCGAAAACTTACGAAAAGATGAAAAGTATAGCTTGGATGAGGAATCTTATATAAGAGCCAGATTGTTTGATATGTTGTTGGGAGACTGGGACAGGCACGAAGACCAATGGAGATGGGCGCAGTTTGATAAAGAAGATGGTGGGGTGGTGTATAAGCCTATTCCCAGAGATCGCGATCAAGTGTTTTCTAATTATGACGGTAAATTATTAGGTTCAGCTAGAACCATGATTACAGCGGCTAAAATGCTTCAGATGTATGGTGATAATTTGTATGATTTAGAGTGGTTTAATAAAGAACCTATTGCTATGGATAAGATTCTATTACAGAATTATACCCGTAGTGGTTTTAAGAAGGAAGCAGAATATATTCAAAAGCATTTAACAGATGATGTAATTGATAAAGCTTTTAAAGAGTTTCCGGTTGAGGTGCAGACAAAGCAGTTAGAAGGGGTTAAGGAAACACTTAAAAAAAGAAGAGGTAACCTTACCGATATAGCCAACAGGTACTATGAGGTACTTAGTAAATTGGTGATTTTAAAGGGAACTGATAAGGATGATATTTTTGAAATAAACAGAAGTGGAGATGGCGAAACTACTATAAAAATTTACCGAAATATTGATGGTAAGAAGAAAAAGAAAATGGTAGATAAAAAGTTTTATGCAAGTGAGACTAAAGAGATATGGATTTACGGGTTGGATGAAGATGATGTTTTTGAAATAAAAGGGGAAGGAAAGCACCCAATAAAAATTAGGATTGTTGGGGGGCAGAATAATGATATTTATAAAATTGAAAATGGTAAGGACATTATTGTATATGACCATAAGTCCAAGAAAAATACTATTAAAGAAAAAGGTGGAGCGAATTTTGAGCTAACCGATGATTATGAGATAAATCTATTCAATTATAAGAAAGATAAATATACATCGGGTACATTTTTACCGGCTGTTGGTTTTAACCCTGACGATGGGGTGAGTTTAGGTATTAAGGCAACCATTACCAATTTTGGATTTGAACGTAATCCATTTACTTATAAACATACTATAACAGCGGGTTATTACTTTGCAACCGACGGGTTTCAATTGATTTATGATGGCGAGGTAGCTAAGATATTTGATAAAACCAATTTGCAATTTGGTGGGCGCATGACCAGCGATAATTTTGCTCAAAACTTTTTTGGGTACGGTAGCGATACTCCTAATTATGACGATGAATCCGGAATGGATTATAACCGTATTAAAATGCGATTTTTAACAGCTTATGCCGGCTTGGTTCGCAGGTCTAATTACGGTAGCGATTTTGCATTAAAGGTCATGTTTAATGGTGCTGAAGTACATAAGTCGGAAGGACGTTTTATAGATACTTTTGATGCGTCAAATCGATTTTTTGACTGGGAGTATTTTTCTACTTTAGAAGGAAGTTATAACTTTGAAAGTTATGATGATAAGTTAACGCCAGGTAGAGGAATGGCGTTTAATTTAACCACTGGTTTTACTGGAAATTTAGAAGATTTTGATCGTAACTTCGGGTATTTAAAATCGAGTGTATCGTTTTATAATCCTATTTCTAGAAGTAAACGTTTGGTGTTGAAATCTTCTGCGGGTACCCATGTAAATTTTGGTGATGGTTTTGAGTTCTATCAGGCAGCTAATTTAGGAGGTAATACCGGATTAAGAGGATACAGAAATCAACGTTTTACGGGTAGAAATAGCTTGGTTTTTAATGAAGATGTACGTTATAGCCTAAAGGATATTAAAACAAGCTTCTTACCACTAAGAGTAGGTGTTTTTGCAGGGATAGATTACGGACGTGTTTGGATAAAGAATGATACAGCTAATAAATGGCAACATTCGTACGGAGGCGGAATGTGGATAAACATCTTAGACTCTGTGAATACAGATGTTATGCTATTTACCTCAGACGATGGTCCACGTTTTTCATTTGCTTTTGGGTTTAAGTTTTAAGGAATTTTAAGTTCATATAGTTTAGGGTGTTTCTTTTTAGAGGCTTCATCACTTATAAGTAAGGTGTGTTGATCTTTAAATGCTATAGACTCCTTTTGTGAATTATTGTTCATATTAATTGTGGTTAGTTTTCCTGAGAAGAAGTTGTTACCGCTATAGTTACTAAACAGGTATACATGCTTGTGGGTTAGCAAAGCTATTGTACTTTTATCAGGTGAAATATCTGCAGCGGTTATACTTCCAATAGTATAGGTGTCTCCAAAATGATAAGAATCTATAAGCTTGGCTTCATAATCCCCGGGTTGGGCAGGTATACGGTACATGTTACACATTCCTTGATAGGGGTGACTTCTATCTTTTGTGAATAAATATAAGTTATTATTTAAATAAAAGAAGGCCTCGCAATCGTAGAAGAGTTCATCTTTTTTTGGAGGAAAGTCCTGCTGATCTTCATAATGAAATGTTATTTTTTGCGCCTTTGTTTTATCCGATTTAATATCATCAGGATTCGAAATAATGTAAATGGCTAAGTTATCACGTTTGTTTGCATTGTTCCCAAAATCGCCTATGTAAATATTGCCTTTGTTATCAGAAGTTAGTTCTTCCCAATCTACATTTTGTGCATTGGTGATTTCTATAGAAGTTTTAATATCCCCGTCATTGGCTACCTTGTAAATATTATTTTTATTACCGGAATCTTCAATAAACCAAAGATTTTCAGATTTTGTGATTGCCAAGCCTGAGTTCTCTTTTAGCTTTTTAGAAAGTTTAGTTAGGGTAGTTAATTGTCCGTAATTAGAACAACTGATTAATATTAGAAAGCCTAAAAATGTAAATAATTGTTTCATGGCAGTAGTTTGTTGCAATATATCATTTGTATTTATTTCTAAAGAGAGTTTAAGAATCTTTAACGTGATGCAGTTATAAAAAAGGAGACCACCCAATGGGTGGTCTCACAACTAAACAAATTAATACAAACTTAATTTTTAAACAACTTAAAGCTATTGTATGAACCGTTAGTTCCTTTAACTTTTATAATATAAAACCCTTGTTTTAGACTTGTTATATCAAATTTATAATTGGCCTGATATGATTCTTTATAATCTCCAAGAAGTTGTCCGTTAGTATTAAAAATCTGAACACTGGTTGCATCAGTAGACAAACTGAAATAATTATTTGCCGGATTAGGATACAGCTTAACCATATTATTTTTTTCGAAGGTTTCAGTAGCTAATCCTGCTTGCTGATTACCATATATTCTATATTCTCCAGGAGCTAGATTTATAGTAAAGTCTGTTCCGGTAGAGGTAACGTTTAATGTGCTGCCATCTAGTAAGTCATACCAAGTTCCTGTATACGGGAAACCTGGCGTAACGTTATGTGAAGTAACGTTAAAATTAGCCAACACAACAACGTCTTTTAAATCGGCAGTGGTAAGGTCATCATTCCAAATGTGTATTTTAGGTAATAACGTGCCTTGATTTGATGTAATGGTGAATGTTTCGGTATCAAAAACTTCTTCGGTTAATCTTAAATGAATCATGTCAGCCCATGTATCGTATACCGCTTGTCTATCAGCGTCTGTATCGTATCCAATTTCCATAGGTATAGGTTTTGGATTGGTACGGCAATTATTACTAGTAGAGCCATCTTCACAGTAGTTAATACTATAATCGTATCCTAGCTCACCAAACTGCCAAAACATTTTAGGACCTGGAATAGTAAATAGAACGGCTCCTAAGGTTTTCATACGTTCTAAACCTGTAGCAGTAGTTTGTACATTATAAGAACCTGACGCATTACCATAGGCGGTATTTTTAAACATCATACGTTCCTCATCATGGCTTTCTGCATACCCAACTAAACGAGGTTTTGAATATCCGTGATTTTCAAAATCCATTCCGTTAAAATTGCTATCAGAAGCATATCCCATAGTATTTTGGTTGTATGGGTCAGTATATTTACCCCAAACCATAATACCTTTATCTTCATTAATACGGTAATCGGTCCATTCTACTTGTTCTGTATCCGTACCTAAATGCTCAAAGATAACATAGAAGTCAGGATCAAGTGCCCATTGATAATCGGCATATTGTTTTAAGATAGCAACTCTATCCGCTTGATAAGCGTTGGTGCAGCTCTCATCACTAGAAGTACAATTATTAGTAAACCCTTTGGTTAAGTCCCAACGGAATCCATCTATATGGAACTCATTAATCCAATGCTCAACTGTACGTTGTACATAGTATTGAGTAGCCGTAGATTGATGGTTTAAGTCGTACCCAACACTATACGAGTGCATGGCTTCTTCATTTAAGTAAGGGTTAGCAGCTGAAGGGGTTCCATATCCGTCACCATCAGTGTCGTCCATCCACATTCTTACTAGTGGAGATCTTCCGTAAACATGGTTTAATGCCACATCTAAAATAACTGCTATATCGTTTTGGTGACACAGATCAATAAATTCTTTCATCGTATCTGCAGGGCCATAAATTTTGTCTAAAGCACAGTGAAATGCCGTATTATAACCCCATGAAATATTACCTTCAAATTCCATTACCGGCATAATTTCAATAGCATTCACATTTAAATTAGTAAAGTAACTAATTTGGTTACTTAAAGATGTCCATGTTTGAGTACTGTTGAAATCACGAATTAATAATTCATAAATAATTAAGTCTTCTTTGTCAGGACGATCAAAGTTAGCAACCTGCCAGTTATAATCTGTCTGATTGGTTTGTATCACGGAAACACAAAATTCTTGTCCATCAGGGTACGAGGGCATACTAGGATAAATAGAACTATCAATATACGGATCGTCATCTGGTGATAAGACCAACGAAGAGTAAGGGTCTGCAACTTTAATTGCATCATCTGTGAGGTATTGGAAAGTATATGCTTCACCTGCTGTTAACCCAGTAATTTCAATCCAATATAAGTCAGAATCACTGGTGTCTCTATGCATTAAATACGCATTAGATATTTGCCAGTTGTTAAAACTACCAATAACATGTACGTAGTTTTTAAGCGGTGCATATAATGCCAAGGTCACTTTAGCAGGGTCGTTATCATCATAGTTAATACCCTGAACAATTCCTGATGGTATTGCCTGAGTAGTAACTGTAGGTGTGGTAATAGCAGAGAACGTTTTTGTAATTACTTCAGAAGTACTTACACTTGTTGCGGTAAGTTCAAAAGAAGAGTCCCCTGTAATAGTTTGGTTGTTTGAAAAGCTTGTTGTGTTTGATTCGGTAGCCACAGAAGTGCCATTTTTGGTAAGCACCCAATTAGCGGCTAATGATGTAGTAGCTGAAATTGGTAATGTACCTCCAGAAGTAACCACAGTATTACTATCTTCATCAGGAGATAGCGTAGTCATTTGAAAACCTCCTACTTCAATAAAAATATCGGGTGAGGTTTGTTGGGTTCCATCAGCACTTCTTAAAACCATTGAAATTTGACTTATGGTGCTGGAGGTGGATACCCCGAAATAGGTATATAAATCTGGAGTAATTTCTAACGAATACGTTGTACCCGATACAAAAGTTAGTGAAGGTTGTGTAGTGTTATTACCCCAACTACCAATAACATTTTGCCAGATGTTACCGTCTACAGTAACTCCCATATGGGCATAAATGGTTCCTGAGTAACTACTTAAACCTGTACCAGATGTATCAAAATAAATAGTAACTGCCTGATCTGCTTCGGGTGGAGAAGGAACCGTAGTTACCTGTGCCCATGCCGATATAGCAAACAAGGAAAGTAATAATGTAATAATTTTTTTCATAGGATGTTATTTTAGTAAAAAAGGCTGTCTTAAGACAGCCTTTTTATGTATAAATATCTATTTATGGTGTATCAATAGTATATGTTCCATTAGTAAGGTACATGGTAATAAGGTAGGTTCCTGCAGACACTGCAATGTTATCACCTCCATTATCAAGAGTACCATCGGCACCGGAATCACCATAATTCAATCCCCAATCGTTATTAAGTCTAAACTTAATTTCACCATCTACAAGAGTAGCCGTAATTGTCCAGGCATCAATGGTTCCGTCATATTCCATTACCATATCAGGGCCATTCCATCCATTAGTGGTAGCACTACCTACAAGTCCCCAAGTATAGGTTTCCATAGTATAGGTAAGGTCGTTTAGGTTTATGGTAATTTTGTAAGAACCTGCAGTTACAGCAATGTTATCTCCACCGCTGTCAAGTGTACCATCTACACCGGTATCACCATAGTTGTTAGTCCATTCGTTATTTTCTCTAAACTTAATTTCACCATCAGCTAAAGTAACATACGCTACATAAACGTTGTCTGTGCCAGTCTGCCAGAAAGGTAAGTCTGGTCCATCCCATCCATTAGTAGTAGCAGAACCAACAACTCCCCAAGTAGTAGAAAGATCCATTTCTGTACTATATGGTGTTACAGTTAAAGTAGTTGTATTTGAAACAATTGGGTCAGTATAGGCACTTAATGAACCCTCAACTTTTACATCAATACTAACAGCTTCCTCAGTAGTAAGCTCAAAAGTATTCACTAGTATAGAGTTTAAATCTTCAGTAACCATTGTATAGGTTTTACTAGTACCTGCAGACAAGGTAACAGCGCTGGCAAAATCATTGTCACTAACATCTACATAAATAGTATAGTCAAGAGAAGCATCAAAACCTACGTCAGGATCTGTCCAGTTAAAAGTAACAATGTCATAACTTGCAATTTCTTCTATAAGTTCCAACTCACTTTGAGTAGAAGTTAGTTCAATAGAAGCATTTTCACTATCTAATACTACAATATCCTTGTCATCGTCACAAGCTGTGGTAGATAGGAATATCGCAAATACTCCTATTACTATTTTATATAAATTCTTCATAAGATTCTGTATTAATATCCTGAGTTTTGTGTCATGTTAGGATTTACTGTTAAAATGCTAGTAGGTATTGGGTATAATACTCTATAGCTGCTAATTCCTACACCATTTGCTGCCCCACCTTTAAATGGCCATAAATAAGTGCTAGAAGTAAAGTATCCGTATCTTATAAGATCGGTTCTTCTAAATCCTTCCCATTGTAATTCTCTAGCTCTTTCATCGAGAACAAAGTCAAGATTTAAATTGGTAGCGTTAATATTATTAGAAGAATTACCATATGCTCTTTCTCTTAATTCGTTAATGTAAGTAACAGCGTTTGTGTTGCTACCGCCTCCACCTCTTAAAACTGCTTCAGCATAATTAAGATATATTTCAGCAACTCTTATCAATGGTACGTCAGTATCTACAAATGTTTGGTTAACATCGTTTCCTGTGCTTCCGTCACTTTTAATGTTTTTAAACTTAACATTAGCATATCCATCAGTAAATGTATTTGAAATAGTTTCAATCTCATAGTTTTGTCCTTCAGTATAGAACATAGCTCTGGAGTCGGACCAAGCAGTTGGATAGCCATCAGAATCACTAGCAGTGATAGCATCATTAAATTTTTCAACCAATGATTTAGTAACTCTGTTACCAGCCCATCCACCATTAACTCCGTATTCAGAAGCTACCATGTCACCACCAATTGCAGCGAATACCAGATAAGTAGACCCACCGTAGGTAGTAGAATTTATACCATCAAAATTAGCTGTAAAAATAAACTCATTTTGAGCTCCATTAGAATCATTATCAGCTAAGAATAATTCATCATAAGCATTCCCATTGCCATTTGCGTCAGTTGTATTGATTTGGTAAGAAGAAGAAATAACCATTTCAGAATAAGTAACACAATCAGAATATCTGTTTTCTCCAATCCAAGTTTCAGCATTTAAGTATATTCTAGATAATAATGCCCATGCAGCAACTTTATCTACTCTACCATATTCTGTAGCGCCACTATCAGGTAATAAATCCTGAACCTCTAATAGTTCAGCTTCTACAAATGTGAATATTTCTTCACGAGTGCTTTGCATAGGTAAATCTGTACTAACACTTGTAACAATAGGCACATTACCAAAGAAGTCCATTAGATACGAGTATGCATAAGCTCTTAAGAAACGTGCTTCTGCAATATAGTATTGTACATCTGTATCACTATTAAGAGCAGTAGCATTATCAATAAATGAGTTACAGTAAGAAACCTCAAGAGCTAAACGATAGTACATAGCTTCTAAAAAGTCATTTCCTGCAGACCAGTCCATTTGATGGAAGTTAGGCACACCTGCGTCACCCCATCCATTAACAGCTTCGTCTGTAGGTAATTCGTTTAGAACAAATAACAAACGCGTAAATTGAGAAGCTCCTTCATCAAGATTTGTGATATCTGGATCACCTGCTGGTCCGGTTTGACCTGTTAAAGCAAACCCTGCATATAATTTGGCTAAAGCGCTTTTTGCTTCATCTGCACTAGCAAAAACGTCTTCTTCCGTAAAAACATCTGGATCTGTTGGAGATTGATCCAAATCATCCATACATGCTGTAAACATTACAGCAAATACTACTAAGTATGATAATTTATATAGATATTTCATGTTGAATTTTTTTAGAAATTTAAGTTTAACCCTAACATATAGATACGTGGTCTTGGATATAAACCATTATCAATTCCTCCGTATACTTCAGGGTCTAATCCATCATATTCTGTAATGGTAGCTACGTTTTGTACAGAGCCGTAAAGTTTTAAGCTAGAATCTTTAACAAATTTAGTAAAGGTATATCCTAATGATATATTGTCTACTTTAAAGAATGAAGCATTTTTAACAAAGTAATCACTCATTAGGTTTCCTTCAGAGCTTTCTACAAATGCGTGATCATAGTAATCAGTAGTTAAGTTACTTAAAATACTATTAGCTGTAGCTCTGTTTAAATACGCTCTACTAGATGCGTTGTTGTTATAAACATAATTACCTAAGCTAGCTCTTGTTACTATGGCTAAGTCAAAGTTTTTATATTTAATACTTGTATTTAAGCCCATAGTTACATCTGCAAATGGATCTTTATAAAGGTACTTATCTGAATCGTTTAATTGACCATCGTGATTACGGTCTACATAAGCACCCTCAATTGGTTTTCCATCTTGATTATATACTTGTTGGTACACATAAAAAGCAAACGGAGAATAACCTTCTTCCTGATATTGTATTTTATTACCTGTACCTCCGTTAATTCCTCCAGTAGGGAAACTAGCAGGAAGATTGGTGATTTCATTATCGTTATAAGCAATGTTATAACCAATATTCCATTCAAAATTTTCTGTTTGAACAGCTAGGTAGTTTATTTCAAGTTCAACCCCTTTGTTTTCCATATCACCAACGTTTGCATCGATTGAATCTCCAAAGTTAGTAAATGGATCCACTGGAATATTACTAATTAAGTCAGATGTTTTCTTAACATATGCATTGATAGATCCTGAAACTCTATTGTCAAAGAAACCATAGTCAATACCAATGTTTAACGTTTTACCAACTTCCCATTTTAAATCTTCATTAATTTCTTGTGGTCTGTAAGTAGCCATGTAGTTCCCACTGCCTATTTGGTAATAAGCACCGCTTTGACTTACGTTATATTTTGTTAAGAATAAATAATCGTTTAAACCATTTACGTTACCTACTTCACCATAACCAACTCTTAATTTTAATTGATTGATAGTTTTAGAGTCTTTAAGGAAATCTTCGTTATTTAAGTTCCATGCTAAAGAGAATGAAGGAAAATATCCCCATCTGTCATCCGGATTTAATTTAGAAGAAGCATCAGCTCTCAAGGTAGCTGTAGCCAAATATTTATCGTTATAGTTATAGTTTGCTCTACCAAAGAAAGACATTAAAACATTTTTAGACGGGTCATCTGTATAAGCACCTTCAATATTTCCTTGTTCTTCTGTTTCACTGTTGTAACCATATTTAAAATAAGTGAAAGATTGGTAAGAGTGACCAAGCATAGCAGAAATTGATTGTTTACCAATTTCTTTGTTATAAGTCACGTAGAAATCGAATAACTTGTTTATAGTCTCATTACTATAATTTGTATATGCACCGTTGTAATCGTCATTGGCACTAGAATTAGGCATTAACTCAGATGTGATTACTCTACCATTACTATTAGAATAATCATAAGCAAGGTTTAGAGTAGCTGTTAAATCGGTTAAGAATGGTAAATCATAGTCAATTTTAGCATTACCTATAAATCTTCTTACTTCAGAAGTGTCATCTTGAAGGTTAATTAAAGCAACTGGGTTTGTAGGAGCTAAACTATTTTGATATCCGTCTGAATTTAACCAAGAGTAATATCCTGAATATGGAGAATTTTCATCATAAACTGATTGCGTAGGGTCAAAATCTACTGCAGCTCCAATAGCGCCATTATTAGCAAATGTATTTTCTGTATACATTCCTCTTGCATTCAAATCAAGACGAAGGCTGTTGTCTAAAAAACGTGGACGAAGATTTAAAGAAGCAGTAGTTCTTTTAAAGTTATCACGGTCTAAGATACCACTCTGGTCAGAGTATCCGATAGATGCTCTAAAAGGCATAAAGTCTTTGTAAGTCCCAGAAACAGTAAAACTACTGTTATTACTTACGGCTGTTCTATAAATTTCATCTTGCCAATCTGTATTAGCATCTCCTAACAAAGCAATTTGAGAAGTATTACCAACCTCATTAATTAAAGCTCTGAATTGATCAGCACTCATTACATCAATTTTTTTGTAAGGATCAGAAATATTCATAGAAGTAGTAAAGTTAAACTTCAAATCTCCTTTTCCCTTTTTAGTAGTAATCATAATAACCCCGTTTGCTGCACGTGAACCATAGATAGCAGTTGCCGAAGCATCTTTTAAAACGGTCATTGTTTCAATATCATTAGGGTTAATAAAGTCTAATGGGTTACGAGACCCACCCGAAGTACCATCGGCAATTGGTACACCGTCAACTACAAATAAAGGATTACTCGTAAGTGATAGAGAACCAACACCTCTAATTCTTATGGTTTGACTAGCACCTGGAGCACCACCGCTTGATGTTACGTTAACACCTGCTATTTTACCAGTAACTAACTGTCCGGCTGTAACAACAGGTCCTTGGTTAAAGTCTTCTGTACTAATTTGGTCAACAGTACCGGTAGCGTCTTTTTTCTTAACGGTACCATAACCAATAACTACAACTTCATCTAGTTGTTGTGTGTCTTCTACTAATGAAATATTAATAGTAGTATTACCGCTAAAGGTAATACTTTGGGTAACGAATCCGATATACGAAAATTCAATTACATCGTTTTCGCTGGCTGTAATTTGATATTTTCCATCAAAATCAGTTGTTGTACCTGTGGAGGTACCTTTAATAACTACATTAGCCCCTGGAATTGGCATGCCTGTAGCATTTTCGGTAACCACACCGCTAACTGTTGTTTGCGCCCAAAATGTAATTGGGATACAAAACAACAGAAATAACATGTATTTTTGTAATGTGTTCATACAATTGTGTGTTAAATTCATTTGTTGTTTAAAAAGATATATTTCATTTCTCGATGTTAAATTTATGTAAAAAAATAACCTAATTAAGGTACGTACGCGTACGAAACCTTACTTAAACGATTGAGTGTTGAAAACTTTCTTAAATTTAACATAATTAAATTTGAACTATGATTAAATATTGATGTTTCAAAAGAAGATATATATTTTTGATAATTATATAATATGAGAAGAAAGCTTACCTTAAAACAGATAGCAAAAGAGATGGATGTTTCTATTGCAACGGTATCAAAAGCATTGCGAGATAGTTCAGATATTGGACTAGAAACTCGTGAGAAAATTCAGGCGTTTGCTAAACTGTATAACTATAAGCCAAATAATATTGCGCTAAGCTTAAAAAACAGAAAAACTAAGAATATAGGAGTCATTATACCCGAAATTGTACACCACTTTTTTACCACTGTAGTAAGTGGGGTAGAAAAAGTAGCCAACAAACGTGGTTATAACGTAATTGTATGTTTATCTGATGAGTCTTTCGATAAAGAGGTGATTAATATGGAGATGTTAGCTAGCGGTAGTATTGATGGTTTTATTATGTCATTATCAAAAGAAACTCAAAATAAAAAAGACTTCCACCATTTAAAAGAAGCTATAAATCAAGGAATGCCTTTAGTGTTATTTGATAGGGTAGCAGAAGAAATCTATTGTGATAAGGTTGTTATAGATGATGCACAAGGAACCTACCGTGCAGTTAATTATCTAATAGATACAGGGTGTAAACGTATTGCACTTATTACTACTGTTGATTATGTGAGTGTTGGTAAACTCCGTACGCAAGGGTATATAAATGCTCTTGAAGATGCAGGTATGAAAATAGAGCAGAATCTTATAGTAAAGATAGAGGATACCGAAAATTGTGAAGAGCCCATTGCCGCATTATTTGAAACGCAGGAGTTTGATGCAATTTTTGGAGTAAACGAATCTTTTGCAGTAACCGCTATGAGAGAAGCGCAAATACGAGGGTATAAAATTCCGGAGGATATCTCAATAATCGGGTTTACCGACGGTATACTTTCTAAAAATTCTTTCCCTAGAATGTCAACTATAAATCAGCACGGAGTAGAAATGGGCGAACACGCAGCTGAGATGTTGATAGACAAGCTGGAGGAAGTAGATGAAGATGAATATTACCGTACTGAAGTAGTAAAATCTAGCTTAACTATAAGAGAATCAACAAAAAAGATTTCTTAACATTTCGCATTGAGAAAAAAGTTCTATCTTTACGCCATCGAAACTTAATATATTTCATTTCTCACCTATAGTAAGTTTTGATAAGCAAAGCGCTTATCGTAATATTTAATAATTTTTACGATAGTCTTCTGCGTGCTTTGGTCGCATACAGATTACCTTCTGTAAAACAATTTTCATAGATAGAATGAAAAAGCGTTTACTTTCCTTTTGGGAGATCTGGAACATGAGCTTTGGCTTTTTGGGTATTCAGTTTGGATATGCCTTGCAAGGTGGCTTTATGTCAAGAATTTTCCAAACACTTGGGGCAAGTGAGGATGAAATTCCATTATTATGGATAGCAGCTCCCCTAACAGGTTTAATTGTTCAGCCTATTATCGGGTATTTAAGTGATAGGACCTGGCACCCTAAATTGGGAAGGAGAAAACCATATTTTTTAATAGGAGCTGTATTAAGCTCGCTTGCACTATTTTTTGCGCCACATTCTTCTGCATTATGGATGGCAGCCGGTTTTCTATGGGTTATAGATGCTTGTATTAACATTAGTATGGAGCCGTTTAGAGCATTAGTAGCAGATAAGCTACATGAGTCTCAACGTTCTTATGGGTTTGTTGTACAAACATTAATTATTGGTATAGGTACGTGGGTTGCAAGTAACCTTCCTTGGTTAATTAATCAGTTAGGAGTAAGTAATGAAGCACCGGCAGGTGTGGTTCCGCAATCTGTGAGAATAGCGTTTGCTATTGGAGCTTTTGTATTTATCCTAAGTATTCTGTATACCATTTTTACTACAGAAGAATATCCGCCTGAGGATATGGAGGCTTTCTTAAAAGAGAAAAAGGAGAAGAAAAGTAATTTTATTAAGGATATTACTGAAAACGTGGCTAATATGCCAAAAACCATGAGAAAATTAGGGGTTATCCAATTTTTTAGCTGGTTTGCGTTTTTTACCATGTGGAGCTTGGCTACACCTGCATTAACAGAACATATTTATGATGCTCCGAAACCTGATGTTAAGTTATATGCGCAATTAGATGCCGAAGGTAGTATAGTTCACAAAGGTGAAGGTGAAGATAAAAGGGTAATGTTTCTAGATGCTGAAAAAGAAGCAACGTATACAACCAAAGATAAAGCGTATAATACAGCTGCCGATGAGGTAGGGTCTGCTATGGGTGTGTACGGATTATCTTCTATGGCGTTTGCTTTGTTACTAACTTTTTATTCTGCAAGATTCAAATTAAACAGAAAATATACTCATTTAGTTTCATTAATACTTGGCGGACTAGGTTTTATCGGAATGTACTTCTGTGACGATTTTATTTCGCTGGCTATTTGCTTTGTTCTAGTAGGTATTTCATGGGGTAGTATTTTGTCTATGCCTTATGCAATGCTTTCAAGCTCAATAGATCCTACTAAAATGGGAATGTTTATGGGGCTTTTCAATATGTTTATTGTAATACCGCAAATTGTTGCTGCCTTAGGGGGTGTAAATTTTGTGTACAAACTTATTGGAGATAAAACCATTAATGCAATGATTGTAGCTGGTATAAGTTTAATTGTAGCCGGTTTATTCAACTTACTTATTACAAACAAAAAGGCAATAGCCTATTCAATCGATCAATCAGAATAATTATGAAAAATTTAGGACTCATTTTTGACCTTGACGGGGTAATTGTAGATACTGCTAAATTTCATTTTTTAGCATGGAAAAAAGCGGCAGAAGAAGTAGGTTTTGAACTTACCGAAGAACTTAATGAAAAATTAAAAGGGGTTAGCCGAGTAGATTCGTTAAACAAAATTTTAGGATGGGCAGGGGCAACGGTTTCTCCTGAAAAATTTGATGAAATGGCAGCAAATAAAAATGCCGATTATCTTACTTATGTTGATAAAATGACTTCTGAGGATATATTGCCAGGAGTGGAAAGTTTTATTAGGGAGGCTAAAGCAAAAGGGTACCCTGTTGCCTTAGGTTCTGCTAGTAAAAATGCACCGGGTATCTTAAAGCATGTTGGAATTTATGATTTGTTTGATACGATTGTAGATGGTAATAGCGTAACAAAAGCAAAGCCAGACCCTGAGGTATTTACGGTAGCAGCTAAAGCTCTTAATGTAGCAGCTACAGATTGTGTGGTTTTTGAAGATTCTGAAGCGGGTATTGAAGCGGCTAATAATGCAGGGATGTTATCAATAGGTTTAGGAAGTAAAGATATATTAACAGAAGCAGCGTATGTTTTTGGTGAATTTACTGAGATTGAGTTAAGTTTTATAGAGACACAAACAACAACAACAAATACATAATAAAAAGAGAAAATGAATCAGGATTATATTATACCGGATAACTGGTCTATTATAGAAGAGGGGTTTGAGCCGGAAAGAGTGTGTTCTTCCGAAAGCCTTTTTAGTATAGGGAACGGTGCCATGGGGCAGCGTGCCAATTTCGAGGAATATTATAGCGGAAAAACCTTTCAGGGGAGTTATATAGCCGGAGTATATTACCCAGATAAAACCAAAGTAGGTTGGTGGAAAAACGGATATCCGGAGTATTTTGCTAAAGTACTTAATGCACCAAACTGGATTGGTATTAATGTAAAGGTGAATGGTGAAATGTTAGACCTTAACACTTGTAAAGCTGTTGAGGAATACCGCAGAGAATTGAATATGAAAGAGGGGTGGTATAGTCGTACTTTTAAGGCGAAAATGCCAAATGATATGGTTGTAAAAGTAGAAGCGTTACGTTTTCTAAGTTTACAAGAAGATGAGGCTGGTGCTATTAAATATAGCGTAACTCCTTTAAATGGCGATGCTGAAATTACCTTGGTACCGTATTTACATACGGGTATTGAAAATAAAGATACGAACTGGGAAGAAAAATTCTGGGAACCATTATCGGTTACTGAAAGTGGTGTAAGAGCTTTTGCTACTGCCCGTACACTAAAAACTAAGTATACGGCTTGTACGTTTATGAGCAATACTGTTGATATAGATGGTAAAATCTTAAGTTTAGTGCCTGCATCAGAAAACACTACCGATTATGTTAGTCATACGTATGTACAATCGGTTGCGGCTAATAGTACGATTACCCTATATAAATATGCAGGGTATGTTACGTCTATGAATCATGTAGTAGATGCTTTAGAAGATGCAGCTAACAAAGTGTTAGATACGGTAACTGGTTTAGGCTTTGATGGGTTGTTACAAACCCAAAAGGATGCTTGGGCTAAAGTGTGGGAAATGGCGGATATTACCATTGATGGAGATGTGAAAGCACAACAAGGGATTCGTTTTAATATTTTCCAATTAAACCAAACTTATACAGGTGCCGATGACCGCTTAAATATTGGCCCGAAAGGATTTACAGGTGAAAAATACGGAGGAAGTACCTATTGGGATACTGAGGCATATTGTATTCCTTTCTATATGGCTACTAAAGATGAAAAAGTAGCACGTAGCTTGCTTAAGTATCGTTATAATCAATTAGATAAAGCTATAGAAAATGCAGGTAAATTAGGGTTTACTAACGGAGCTGCATTATATCCAATGGTTACTATGAATGGAGAAGAGTGCCATAACGAGTGGGAAATTACCTTTGAGGAAATTCACCGTAACGGAGCTATTGCTTTTGCTATTTTTAATTATGTTCGCTATACGGGTGATTACAGCTATGTCCCTGAAATGGGGTTAGAAGTGTTAATTGCTATTGCACGTTTTTGGCATCAGAGAGCTACCTTCTCTACAAACCATAATAAGTATGTAATTCTTGGGGTTACCGGACCTAATGAGTACGAAAACAACGTAAATAATAACTGGTATACCAACTATTTAGCACAATGGTGTATTCACTATGCTGCTGAAAATATTGAGAAGATAAAAGCAGCATACGGAGCAGACTATGCGCGTATTATGGACAAAGTTCAATTGTCTGAAGAAGAGTTGACAGATTGGAAAAAAGTTGCTGATAATATGTATTTCCCATACTCTGAAGAGCATAACGTATTCTTACAACAAGATGGTTTCTTAGATAAAGAACTTATTACGGTGGCTAACTTAGATAAGAGTCAGCGCCCTATTAACCAGAAATGGAGTTGGGACAGAATCTTACGTTCTCCTTATATTAAGCAGGCTGATACCTTGCAAGGATTCTATTTCTTCGAAGATCAGTTTACTAAAGAAGAATTAGAGCGTCACTTTGATTTCTACGAACCATTTACGGTACATGAGAGTTCGTTATCGCCATGTGTACATAGTATTCAGGCGGCTGTATTAAACCGTATGGAACAAGCATATACTTTCTATCTAAGAACTTCTCGTTTAGATTTAGATGATTATAACAAAGAAGTACACGAAGGATTACACATTACTTCTATGGCTGGTACATGGATGAGTGTTGTAGAAGGTTTTGGAGGAATGCGTGTAAAAGATGGTATGCTGTCTTTTGAACCAAGAATTCCGGAACAATGGAACGGATTTACCTTTAAGGTAAATTTTAGAAACCATGTGTTGAAGGTAAACGTTACTAAAGAGGGAACAACCTTTACTGTTGATGGTGATAAGGATGTGACTATCTTGTTAAACGGAGAAAAAGCAACTGCGAAAGCAGTATTAAAAACAACATAAATTTTATATGAGGTATTTAGTAATAATATGGGTTACTTTGTTTATGATAACAGGCATGGTTTCGGCTCAGGAGCTGAAATCACCTAACGGAAACTTTGAGATGAAGTTTGCCTTGTTATCAGACGGAACACCTACTTATGAATTAAGCTACAAAGGAGAAGAGGTTATTAAAACCAGTAAACTTGGATTGGAGCTTAAGGATGATGAAAAATCATTACTAAACGATTTTAGTGTCACCGATACTAAAACGGCTAGTTTTGATGAAACATGGAAGCCAGTTTGGGGAGAGGAAACTGAGATTCGTAACCATTATAATGAATTAGCGGTAACACTTAATCAAAAAGGGACTGATAGAATAATGATTGTTCGTTTCAGGCTATTTGATGAAGGGTTAGGATTTCGTTATGAATTTCCTCAACAAAAGAACTTGGTGTATTTCGTTATTAAAGAAGAGCGTACTCAGTTTGCTATGACAGGGGATCATACGGCATTATGGATTCCTGGGGATTATGATACACAGGAGTATGATTATACACGCTCTAAGTTATCGGAAATTAGAGGTAAGTTTGACGCAGCTGTAACAGGGAATGCATCACAAACTCAGTTCTCTAAAACAGGAGTGCAAACTGCTTTAATGATGAAAACAGCTGATGGTTTATACATTAATTTACATGAAGCTGCTTTAATTAATTACTCTTGTATGCATTTGAACTTGGATGATGAAAACATGATTTTTGAATCGTGGTTAACACCAGATGTACAGGGGAATAAAGGGTATTTACAAGCGCCATGTACAAGTCCTTGGAGAACTATAATGGTAAGTGATGATGCCAGAGATATTTTGGCTTCAAGAATGACATTAAACTTAAATGAGTCTTGTAAAATAGAAGATACTTCGTGGATACACCCTGTAAAATATGTAGGTGTATGGTGGGAAATGATTACAGGTAAAAGTAGTTGGTCTTATACTAATGATTATCCTTCTGTAAAACTAGGTGAAACTGATTTTGAGCACGCAAAACCTAATGGTACACATGCGGCAAATACAAAACACGTTAAAGAATATATAGACTTTGCTGCTAAACATGGTTTTGATGCTGTATTAGTAGAAGGCTGGAATGTTGGCTGGGAAGACTGGTTTGGACATTCTAAAGACTATGTATTCGATTTTGTAACTCCATATCCTGATTTTGATGTAGAAGGTATTCACCAATATGCAAAATCTAAAGGAGTGAAAATGATTATGCACCATGAAACTTCTGGATCTAGTCGTAACTATGAACGTCATATAGATACTGCCTATCAGTTTATGAACAAGTACGGGTACGATGCCGTGAAGAGTGGTTATGTAGGTAATATGCTACCAAGAGGTGAGTATCATTACGGTCAGTGGATTAATAATCACTACCAATACGCATTGGAAAAAGCAGCAGATTACCACATTATGGTAAACGCTCACGAAGCCGTTCGTCCAACAGGTATTTGTAGAACGTATCCTAACCTAATAGGTAATGAGTCTGCAAGAGGAACCGAGTACCAGGCGTTTGGAGGGTCAAACGCGAACCATGTTACTATATTACCATTTACACGTTTGGTAGGTGGACCAATGGATTATACTCCTGGTATTTTTGAAATGGATATTGAAAAATTAAATCCAGATAACCATTCGCATGTAAATAGTACCATCTGTAATCAATTAGCTTTATATGTAACATTATACAGTCCGTTACAAATGGCTGCCGATTTACCAGAGCATTACAATCAGTTTATGGATGCTTTTCAATTTATTAAAGATGTAGCAGTAGACTGGCAGAAAAGTATTTATTTAGAAGCTGAGCCTGGTGATTATGTAACCATAGCACGTAAGGCTAAAAATAGTGGTAACTGGTTTGTAGGTAATGTAAATGGTTATAACAAACGTACTTCAGAAATTAAACTTGATTTCTTAGAAAAAGGCAAAAAGTACGTTGCTACTATTTATAGTGACGCTAAGGATGCGGATTATAAAACAAATCCACAGGCATACGAAATTGAAACTAAGAACGTAACTAGTAAAACCAAGCTGAAAATTGATTCAGCTCCGGGAGGTGGTTATGCTATTAGTATTGTAGAAAAGAAATAATACAGAAAGACAGGTGATTAAAAGTTGCCTGTCTTTTTTTGTTTTAAATAAAACTATATGAGTACATTAAAAAAAATGTTTGCAGTAGTAGTATTGTTGTTAACCGTTACTGTGAATGCGCAAATTGATAAAGTAGAGCCTCCTTTCTGGTGGGAAGGAATGCACCACAGTAGTGTTCAGGTAATGGTTTACGGAGAAGACATAGCAGATTTAACACCTGTTGTATCTAAAGCTACAGTAACTGCTATTACCAAAACAGAAAATCCTAATTATGTATTTATTACCATAGATACTAAAGGGTTACCTGCTGGTATGTATCCTATTCAGTTTAAGAAGAAAAAGAAAGTTGTAGCTACATATAACTTTGAACTTAAAACACGTAGAGAAGGATCTGAATACCGTAAAGGTTTTGATAGTTCGGATATGATTTACTTGATTATGCCAGATCGTTTTGCTAACGGGAATACTGATAACGACTCGATGACTTCTGTAATCGAAAAAGGAGATCGTTCTAACTTAAATGGGAGACACGGTGGAGATATTGCCGGAGTAATAAAGCACTTAGATTATCTGGAAGGATTAGGAGCAACTGCATTATGGAGTACACCTTTATGTGAAGATAACGACAAGGCATATTCATACCACGGATATGCACAAAGTGATGTATACAAAATTGATCCGCGTTACGGTACTAATGAAGAGTACGTACAATTAGGTAAAGAGTTGCATAAGCGTGACATGAAGTTGATTTTAGATTATGTAACCAATCACTGGGGATTAGAGCACTGGATGATTCAGGATTTACCAACCTATGATTGGATTCACCAGTTTCCGGGGTATGCACAATCAAACTACAGAATGTCTACGCAAATGGATCCGAATGCTTCTGAGATAGATGCAAGATATTGTATGAATGGCTGGTTTGTACCAACTATGCCCGATTTAAATCAGTCAAATCCATTAGTGGTTAATTATATTATTCAAAATGCTATTTGGTGGGTAGAGTATGCAGATTTAGACGGATTTAGAGTGGACACTTATTCGTATAACGATAAAGAAGGGATTGCAAAATGGACGAAAGCGGTAATGGATGAATATCCTAACTTTAATATTGTTGGAGAGGTTTGGTTACACGATCAGGCTCAGATTTCATACTGGCAAAAAGATAGTAAAATTAGTGCTATTCAAAGTTATAATACCTATTTACCATCGGTAATGGATTTTACCTTACACGATGCTATGAGTGCTTTTGGACAAGAAAATGCCGGATGGTTTGATGGCACTATTCAGTTCTATGAGAACTTTGTAAACGATTTTCTGTACCCTGATATCAATGCTATTTTAGTATTTGCAGAAAACCACGATACCGATCGTTTTAATCAGCGTTTCCAAAATGTAGCCGATTATAAACTAGCTATGACGCTTATAGGAACTGTACGTGGGATACCACAATTATATTATGGTTCTGAAATAGGAATGGCAGGAGATAAAAGTAAAGGAGATGGAGATATTCGTAGAGACTTCCCTGGTGGATGGAACGGTGATACCAACAATGCTTTTACTGCTAGTGGGCGTACGGCAACACAAAAAGAATACTTCGATTTTACGTCTAAGTTATTTACCTGGAGAAAAAATGCAGAAGTGATTCACACCGGTAAAACAACACAATACATTCCACAAGACAATGTATATGTATACTTTAGATACAACGAAAAAGCTACGGTAATGGTTGTGCTAAACAATTCGAAAGAAGAACGCACTTTTGATTTAAACAGATTTGCTGAAAGCATTAAAACGGCTACAAAAGGCACTGATGTTATTAGTGGTAAGACCATAGATGTTACTGCTAAAGCAATGACTATTGCAGCTAAAAGCTCGTATGTATTAGAATTAGCCCCCTAACCTCCAACAGGGGAACTATTCAGGATTGTAAAATTTAATTTATAATTCTAAATGCTGAATTTATAACAATAAAATCTCAATTCGTATGTACCTCTTTTAGGGAGACTAAGAAGGAGGGGATAATAGAACTTATGATATGAAAAAAATAATTTTAAGCTTGGTAACTATTGCTTTTTTGGTTGGGTGTAATGAGGGTGCCAAACCAAAAGAAGCAGCTACTTCTGAGAAAACAGAAATGTTAGCACCTATTGCTGATAGTGTGTTAGAAACGGCTACCATATACGAAGCAAATATTCGTCAGTACTCGGAAGAAGGTACCTTTAATGAGTTTACTAAAGATATTCCGGCACTTAAGGAAATGGGAATTGATATTATATGGGTAATGCCTATTTATCCTATTTCTAGTACTAAAAGTAAAGGGAGTTTAGGAAGTTATTATGCGATTACCGATTATACAAAAGTGAACCCTGAGTTTGGTACTTTGAAAGACTTTCAGAAATTGGTAAAAACAGCTCATGATAATGGAATATATGTAGTTTTAGACTGGGTTGCTAACCACACAGGTTGGGATCATGTTTGGATTAAAGAACATCCGGATTATTATACGCAAGATAAAGACGGTAACATAGTAGATCCATTAAATCCTGAAACAGGAGAGTCTTGGGGATGGACAGATGTTGCCGATCTTAATTACGATAATATGAATATGCGTAAGGAGATGACTGAGGATATGTTGTATTGGGTTAAAGAGCAAAATATAGATGGTTTCCGTTGTGATGTGGCAGATAATGTGCCTACTGATTTTTGGGCAGAGGCCATTCCTGAGCTAAGAGCTGAAAAGCCTATTTTTATGCTAGCTGAATCTGCAAAGGCAGAATTGGTACCTGTCGGATTTGACATGTTATATAACTGGCCTGGACTTCATACCATGAATGAAATTGCAAAAGGCGAAAAACCAGCGAGTGCATGGAACCAGCTGAAGGCAGAGCAAGATAGCACCTATACCAAAGGAACTATCTTTATGAACTTTATTACCAACCATGATGAAAACTCTTGGAATGGTACTGTTTTTGAACGTTTAGGTGATGGTACAGAAGCCTTTGCTGCATTAGAGTATATGACTCCTGGAATGCCGTTAATCTATAGTGGGCAAGAGTATGATATGAACAAAGCTTTATTGTTTTTTGAAAAAGATACCATCAATAAAACAAAAGGGAAGTTTTATTCTATCTACGAAAAATTAAACGTGTTAAAAGAAACTCATACCGCTTTAAATGGGGGTAAAAATGCAGCTGCTTATGAGCCTATTGCTACATCTGATGACACTAAGATACTAGCCTTTAAACGCAGCAAAGCTGGCGATACCGTATATTATATTGCTAATTTAACCAGTGAGTCTATAGATGCAGAAGTTCGTTTAATTGGTGACTTTACCAATTATATGACGGGCGAAAAAATAAAATTGGGGCCTGCTAAGTTTGCCTTAAAACCTTGGCAGTATATGATTTTGGTGAAATAGAACGAATCTTCTTCCTAACATAAAACTATGCAAAAACGCAACCTGAGAGTTCTTGGGTTGCGTTTTTTTATTCTAAATTTTTACATAAGATAACTTAGGGGGATAAAATAAGGGAAGAACATAATAATAAATCGGTACTTGCTGAACTGGCAATTCGATAAATTTATTATGAAAGAATGAAAAAGGGGTAGTGATGAACCAGATGAAATTGTTTTAAAAAAACATCACACCATTACATATACAATACGTATCCCCTAAAACTCGACCACCACTTTTTCTCCTGGTTGTGCCATAGGTCTAATGTTCTCTATATTATCCCAAGTTTCTTTAGCACTTGCTACCTGCTGTGGGTATAAATGGTAAATATAATACTGCTTGGCATCTATGGTTATCGCTTCTTCTTTGGCATATAACAAAATCCAATAGGGTACAAAAGCCAAGTCTATGTTTTCCATGCTTCCAATGGTTTCAGGGAAAGTTGTATCACCGTGCTCCCGACTTATAAGGGAAGTCAATATAAAAATTAGTGGTACCATCGGTCATATACAACCCACAGTTTCCCATAAATTCAATAGTGGTTTGGTTCGTTTAAGCCATTCTGGCATGGCTTACTAAGGTAAAAGTTAACAGAAGTAGCAGGGCAAAGTAATTTAATTTCATTCGTTGTGTGTTTAAGGTGTCGATAACATTTTACTCGATAATCGAGATTAAATGCTCCAAAACTTATTTCGGAATAGAAATGTAATTCTTAATAGATGTTTCGTAGGCTTGTTTTTAAGCTCCATTTAGGATTTCGATTTTTGAGTATTTGATTTAATAACTATTTAAAAAGTATTTAGAAATGTGTATTTATGTAGTTCATTTTAGAATATTACTAAGCGTATGAGTGTATTAAGATTGCAATCATTTTCAAAAATTGATTTTCAGCGTTTGATAAATTGGATAGATAATGAAAAAGAACTGATTCAGTTTGCAGGTACTATATTTACTTGGCCATTAACTAATAATCAGCTGGAAGATTACATTAATGATTCTAGCCGATATGTCTATAAGGCTATGTACAACGGAAAGGTAATTGGACATGCTGAAATCTATAAGGAAAATGCTGAAACGGCCAGATTGTGTAGAATTTTGATTGGTGACACTACATATAGAGGAAAAGGATTAGGAAAAGAGTTGATGGAACAACTTTTGCATGTTGCCTTTACAGAGTTACACGTAAATTATGTGCATTTGAATGTTTATCATTGGAATGTAAGAGCAATTAAGTGCTACGAAAAATGCGGATTTCAGTTTACTAAGGGAGTGTCTCAATTAGTTTTTTTTGCTGGTGAAGAATGGAAAGCATTGAATATGCATATACGCCAACCAGCATGGAAAGAAAACCTCCGGTAAGCAACCGAAGGTTTTTATATTTATACAAAGGCGGTTTTACTTCTTTTGGTTAAAAACAAGAATAGTAAGATACCCGATGCTAATATAAGGTAGGCTATAGAGAGTTTTGATTGTCCTTGAGGATTCATACTCCAGGTAAGTCCGTAACTAAAAAATGAACACAGAATATAATTCATACCACCAATAAGTCCACCTGATAATCCTGCCATGTCAGGGAACCTACCTAAGCAATAGGCAAAGTAGTTGTTAAACATAAAGCCAGCGCATACATGTATGGCAAAAGCAAAAAATACCAAAGTAAAAATATCGGCTCGTAAAGGAGTGGTTAGTAGCATTGCCACTATAAACAGAAACTGAATAGCATTACCACGCTGAATTTTAGGGAGGAAATCTTTTTTCATTAAAGCTTTTCCTATAAACCCTCCTGCCATCCATGCAAAACCAAGAATAAGTGAAACATAACCTGCTACAATAGGAGAAAATCCCATTTTATACTCTACTATAAACGAAGATACTAATCCGAATAGAATAACCATTGAATAACACAAACTACAAATTAGAACCCCGTAGATAAAGTCGGGTGTTTTAATCATTATAAGATACTTTTTAAGAATAGGTTTTATTTTTAGTTCGTGATAGAGCTTAATCGTTTCACCTGAAAAAATGAGTTCTAAAATTAAAATAACCAAGGCATAAAGTCCTAAAAAGGCAAAACATGCACGCCAATTGATTAAATGTTCCAAATATCCACCAATAAAAGGAGCTATAATAGGTCCGAGTGACCAAATAATACTCATAATGCTTAAATAGTGCTTAAGTTTTTCACCACTGTGTACATCTATAAACAAAGTTCTTTTTGCGGTGGCAATGGCTCCGGCACTAATGCCCTGTATAAATCGGGCAGCCAGAATAACCTCTATAGAATTACTAAGCATAATTATTACATTACTTAGTATAAACACTACCATGCTTATTATGTTGAATTTATACCTTCCCCAGGCATCTACTAAAGCCCCTGAAATAAATTGCGATAATCCATAGCTTATTAAAAATAAGGTGATACTTAGTCTAATAGTGCTTTCGGTAGTATGGAATTCTTTTACCATAGCCGGTAAAGATGGAATAAAAATATCGGTAGCAACACCTGATAATGGAATTATAGCCAAAGCTAAATAGGTGGCTATCTGTTGGTGACGTGATTGTAATTTTTTCTCTAGCATTGATAACTTTTTCTGAATACAAAGTTATACGAGGTTGCTCTAACAATAATTTTGAAGATGAAACTACTTATGTTGAAATTCAAACATTTTTTAACCGGGATTCACCCGGAGTATTTCCTGTTTGTTTTTTGTAGAACTGATTAAAATAAGAAGGGTTTTCAAATCCTAATGCATAAGAAATTTGCGCAATATTCCAATCAGAGTAGTTTAGAAACTCGTTTGCTTTTTCTACTATTTTTTCAGAAATAAGCAAAGAGGTAGTTTTACCAGTAGATTTTTTAAGTACTCTATTTAGATGATTAGGATGTACAGACAGTGCCCTAGAGTAATCGGAAGGGGTTTTAAATAATGCCGGATTGTCAAAATCTAGTAAGCTAAAATGGTCTTCTAATAGTCTGAAAAATCGATTGCTTAACTGATCCTTTTTTAAACTTTTAGAGTCAATTACTTCAGGGCATTTGGGTAATATTTCGTAGACAATAAGCTGAATTAAAGCAAATACCTTTTCTTCTGCAAAAGAATAATGGGTTGCCAAAATTTCTTTAATGTCTTTAAAATAGCCTTCGATTTTTGGAAGCTGCCCTTCGTCTATGAAAATGATTTTTTGCTTACCGGGTTGAAAAACAGAAAAATTAAGCAAAGTCCTGTTGTTTTTTTGTACAAATGCCTCGTTAAATACACAACGGTAGCTATCATTTAAAGGTTCGCAGGAATCCCATGCATACGGAGTTTTAGGCTCAGTAAAAATAACGGCGGGCTTATTAATATGTACTACTTTTTCTGCATAGGTAATGATAGCCTCATTTTTACAAAGAGTTACCTTGTAATAATTGCGATGGCTAAAAGGTACATGGCACGAGCATTGACTACCTTCAAAATTAGCAACATTTCTATTTTTTAAATACGGAAGTATCATGTTGTAAAGTTATAATATTCAAACGTATTATATTGACATTTTAAAATGTAGATATAAAAAAACCGGGATAAACCCGGTTGTATTTGTTTTGAGTGGTATTTATTCAAACAGTTTTCCTACTTCATTGTTGACAAATTCAAGAAAACGTTCATCTTCCTTTGTAAACGGATTAGGAGTGTGAGAGTCAATATCTATTTGACCAATATTTTCGCCGTTCACAAATAACGGAATTACTATTTCTGCTTTTACATAAATGCTACACGCAATATAGTTGTTCTGAGCTTTTACATCGGGTACCACAAAATTTGCATTACTAACAGCTACTTGTCCGCATATACCTTTCCCAAAAGGAATAATGGTATGGTCTGTAGGTTCGCCTGCAAAGGCTTTTAACTTAAGTTCAGGTTTATCTCCGTTTTTAAAATAAAATCCAACCCAATCATAATAGGTAACTTCGTTTTGTAATAGTTCGCATACCATTGTTAAACGCTCTTCAATTTCAAGTAATTTATTCTTTAGTATTGAATATACTTTGGGTTCTAATTCAGCTAACTTCATAATCCTTCTGTTTTTTGCAAAAGTACGGGAAATAAAAATTTAGTACCGATAATTATTATAAATTTGTTATACAGAATTATTATAATTTTGAAAGAGTTCATAGCTAAATACAAAGAAGCCATAGGCTTTATTTTACGGTTTTTTAGTGTATACATATTACTAACAGTCATTTATACACTTTATATTAATAGTTTTAACACTAGCATAGATGGTATTACTAAGCTGGTAGCAGAGCATAGTGAATGGATCTTAGAGTTTTCTCCCTACCATTTAAGAATGGTGCCAGATGCTGCTGAACCTTTTTATAAAGTAATGGTTAATGATGCATATGTAGCTAGAGTTATAGAAGGTTGTAATTCAGTGAGTGTATTAATTTTATTTGTAACTTTTATTATTGCATTTAGAGGGAGTGTAAAGAATACTATAGTATATGCTACTGGAGGTGTGGTATTTTTATATTTGGTGAACCTATTTAGAATTGTGGTACTAACCATAGCAGTATATAAATATCCTGAATATACTGAATCGTTACATGGATTGGTGTTTCCGTCAATTATATATGGGGCTATGTTGATACTTTGGGTATTTTGGGTTAGAAGATTTGCAAGAAAATGAGACAGTCGGTACGCACATATATATTGGTAATCATACTCTTTTTAGCCTTTATTACCATAAGGGCGTTTCAAGATACGTTGTTTTACGATCCGTTTATAGCCTATTTTAAGAGCAATTTTTTATCAAAAGAATTTCCTGATTTTAACACGATAAAACTAATTGCTTCATTACTATTTAGGTATGTATTGAATGCTATGATATCCTTAGCTATATTGTATTTATTGTTTAGAACTAAAGGAATTGTAAAAGTATCTACAGGTATTTTTATAGTGGCATTTTTGGTTTTATGTCCAATATATTTTACGTTATTATATTTGAATGATGTGGGCGAATATATGCTCTTATTCTACATTAGAAGATTTCTAATTCATCCTGTATTTATACTTATTTTAATTCCGGCTTTCTATTATCAGAAGAAAAAGCAAAAGGTTGTGTAACTTTACGGTATGGAGTTTCATGTAAAAAATATGGTGTGTGACCGCTGTATAATGGTGGTGAGAGAAGATTTTGAGAGTGTAGGATTTACAGTATCTGATATAGACTTAGGTACTATTGTTACGAAGGAAGAATCGTTTTCGGTAGATCAAAAAATAGCCTTGAAAAGCAAATTAGAAGGGCATGGTTTTCAGTTTTTAAAAAGTGAAGACGAAATAGTTTCTGATAAAATAAAAACGGCATTACTTCATTATATAAATAAGGAGTTACTATCTGAAAAGCTTTCAGATTATTTAAAGACTAAATTGCATAAAGACTATGGAGTGCTTAGCAAGCAATTTTCTAAACACAACCATGTTACTATAGAAAAGTACTTTATTAAATTAAAGATAGAGAAGGCAAAACAATACATTCGTGAAGACGTATATAACTTTTCTGAGATTGCTGGAGTCTTAGGGTATAATTCATTAAGTTATTTATCTACACAGTTTAAAAAAGAAACAGGAGTAAGTCTATCTGAGTTTAAATCGAATCCTGAATTACAAAGAAATACTCTTGACAAAATTTTATAAGTATTAAACATAATTTTAAAACCCCTTTTTAAAATCGTTCTGTACTTTTGAAAGTATAGAGATTGATTTTATGAAACATACATATAAAGTAACAGGAATGACTTGTATGGGGTGTAGTTCTTTTGTAGAACGTGCCCTTAATGATTTGGAAGGAGTAACCAAGGCAGCAGTAGATTTAGAGAAAGCTGAAGCTCAAATAGAAATGACAGAACATATTCCTATTGAAACTTTGCAAAAGGAAATAGGAACGCATTATCACTTACATACATCTACAGAAGAGGCTCAACAACACAAAGAGGCTTCAAAAAAAAAATAAAGTAAAAGGAAACGGGGTGTATTATTGCCCTATGTTTTGCGAAGGAGATAAAACGTACGACAAACCGGTAGATTGTTCGGTTTGTGGTATGGATTTGGTAGAGCAACCCTCTAAACAAACGACTACTATATATACTTGCCCAATGCACCCTGAAGTGAAACAAGATGCCCCAGGTAGCTGTACTATTTGTGGTATGGAGTTGGTTTCTAAGGAGCCAGAAAGTGCTGAAAGTAAATCCTATAAAAAATTACTTAAGAAATTTAAAGTGTCGGTAGCTTTTACGTTACCGGTATTTATTATTTCCATGTCTGGAATGTTGACTAATAATCCGTTATATGAGGTAATAGATATAAAATACTGGGATTGGGTTCAGTTTATTTTAACCTTACCCGTAGTTTTTTGGTCAACTCGTATGTTCTTTGAACGTGCATGGCGCTCTGTAAAAACATGGAATTTAAATATGTTTACCCTTATTGGTATTGGGGCAGGAGCAGCTTACTTGTTTAGTGTTATAGCGCTATTAATACCCAGTGTTTTTCCAGATCAATTTAAAACCGAAGAGGGTACAGTACATCTGTATTTTGAGGCTACTGTAGTTATTTTAACCTTAGTTCTTTTAGGTCAGCTTTTAGAGGCTAAAGCTCATAGTAAAACAAACAGTGCTATTAAAGAATTAATGAAACTGACTCCTAATCAGGCAGTACGTTTAGTGAATGGTAAAGAAGAAATGATTGCTATTGATAAAATTGAAGTTGGTGATGTGTTAAAGGTAAAGCCCGGAGAAAAGATTCCCGTAGATGGTAGTATTGTTAAAGGGGATGTATTTATAGATGAATCGACCATAACAGGAGAACCGGTACCTGTTGAAAAGGGAAGCGGAGATACAGTGAGTGCAGGTACCATTAATGGGAATTCTTCTTTTACCATGAAAGCTGAAAAAGTTGGGGCAGATACTTTGCTATCTCAAATAATAGAGATGGTAAACAATGCTAGTAGATCTAGAGCACCAATACAAAAACTAGCCGATAAAATTTCTTCCTATTTTGTACCAACGGTAGTCGGAGTTTCTATGATCACCTTTGTTATATGGTATTTCTTTGGTCCCGATCCTGCTTTGGTTTATGCATTTGTAAATGCTATTGCAGTACTTATTATTGCATGCCCTTGTGCATTAGGGTTGGCTACGCCTATGTCGGTAATGGTAGGGGTAGGTAAAGGAGCCTCTAGTGGGGTGCTTATTAAAAATGCGGAATCGCTAGAGATACTGAATACCATAGATACATTAGTAATTGATAAAACAGGAACAATAACTGAAGGGAAACCTTCGGTTGAGTTGGTAGCTTCAGTATCTAATAAAAGTGAAGATGAGATAATGGCTGTAATAGCATCATTAAATAGTCATAGTGAACACCCTTTAGGGAAAGCAGTAGTAGCATATGCTAAAGAAAAGGACATTACACTTGATGAGGTAGCACACTTCGAATCGGTTACCGGTAAAGGTGTAAAGGGTAAAGTACATGGAGCCAAAGTTGGTTTAGGAAACATAGCCCTATTAGAAGAAGTTAATCTATGCATTGATAACCAATTACAGAATACTATAGAAGAATATCAGAAGGAAGGAAAAACGGTTTCTATAGCCTATAGTACTAATGAAATTATAGGGTATGTTGTAATTGCAGATGCTATTAAAAAGAGTAGTGTAAATGCTATAAAAATTTTAAAAGAACAAGGGATAGCAGTGGTGATGCTTACCGGAGATAATACATTAACTGCTGCCGCAGTAGCTAAGCAGTTAGGTTTAAGCGACTATAAAGCAGAATGTTTACCACAGGATAAGTTGAAAGCAGTAGAGACATTGCAAGAGCAAGGTAAAAGAGTTGCTTTTGCTGGAGATGGTATTAACGATGCACCGGCATTAGCCAAAGCAGATGTGGGTATAGCTATGGGTACGGGTACCGATGTAGCTATAGAAAGCGCTGGTTTAACACTTGTAAAAGGAGATTTAAAAGGTATTGAAAAAGCATTGAGTCTTGGTAAAAAAGTGATGAAAAATATTAAACAAAACTTATTTTTTGCACTCGTATATAATACCATAGGAGTACCTATAGCTGCAGGTATTTTATACCCGTTCTTTGGGGTGTTACTATCTCCCATGATAGCTGCACTGGCAATGAGTTTTAGCTCGGTTTCTGTAATTAGTAATGCGTTAAGGCTACGTAGTGCTAAACTTTAATTACGGATTTACGGTAATCTCTTCGTGAATGAGATTGCCGTAAGAGTCCATACCTTCTATAAATAGTTTTACATCTTTATAATAATAAGGAAATCTAAACGTAAAACTACCGTTATGTGTTCTGTCTATATCTGGTTCCCAGTTAAGAGGAGCAAAGTTGTCAAAAGCTTCTGTTTGTGTCGTATTATATTTAGGTGTATAGTATTTTTTTTGTTCACCAAACCCCGTATTGGTTACAAATTTGTTCCTATTAAAAATAGATTTGTTAACAATTGTTGATTTACCTTTTTTCGTATAAATTTTAATAATACCGCCAGAACTATTAGCTATTTGTGTTACGTTATGTCTAGATATAAACATATCTGTGACTTCATTTATACGTAGATTTAATAGCTGGTTATTTTCACCTTGACCTTCGGTTATTTGAACATCATCTAGAAATATAGTAGGATACGTTGCTTGCCCTGTACCAGTAAGTCCTCTACGGGAAAGTACTAAAACATTATCTGAGCTTGTAACAACTTTGTAACCATAATTCTGAATAATATCCTTTACAAACCCAAATTCATTAGGACTGTCTTTAAAGTTATAGTGTTTCGCATCAAACATACCTACAGGCATATCCATTGGAGTTTCTTTTTTTTCAGCAGTAACAGTTACGGCATCTAAAGCAATAGCGTCTTTAAGTATAAATGCTTTTGTAGTTGGTATAGCTTCATTATTTAATAGCTGATTTTGGTTGTTTAACTGTTCTAGTTGTTTGTTACTAAGGCTTTCAAGATTTTTTAATGAAGGAGAAAGCGTATAATTAATTTTAGGAATTTTGTTTTTATTAGACTTATTACTAATAGTAAAGTTTAGGTCTGAACTATCCTTTATAAAGAGACGATCTACTAGAAATGAGTTGTCTTCTTTTAAAGGAATTTCTAATAATAAATTACTTTTATTTGAAAATAGTACTAACTTATTATTAGCATTGTGCTTAGGGTTTTCTAGTGTGCCTGCTAAAGTAAAGCCAGATTCGAACGGATATTTAAATTGTAAGTCTTTATTAAAAATATCATCCCAATTATAGGAACTCCATCCTTGAGTAAGTAGTAATAGATCTAAATCGTATAGTGTTTTTCTATCGTTATTTTTAAAATAGTAATTAGGATTTTCTATGGAGCCTTTTACATAGGGTGCTAATAAATAGGTGCTAATAATAGAGTTGTTAAAGTTATATGCTTTTGTGTTGGCAGGTAATACCGATACGCTATAACTTGCATTAATGTTTTGGGATTGAGTAGTTTTAAAATATACTCTAATACTGTCATTTTCTTTTCTAGACCATAATTTTTTTATACCGGAAATTTTATTTTTTTGGTTGTTGTAAATAATTCTTTCTAATAGCGGATTACCTTGTTCATCTAATAATGTAAGTATGTTAATTCCTGATAATAGTTTTTCTTTAGGGATGTTTATCATATATGATAATTCATTTTTCTGAAAAGGAATTTCTATAGAAGTAACAGCGCCTTCTTTATGAATTAGTAAGGTATATACTTTATTATAGAGGTCTTTAATTGTTTTTTTGTTAGTAGATAAGGTAACAATGGTTTGATTTTCTAAAATATTCTCTACATTCATAATAACACCTCTTTCGGGTATATTGGTTATTTGTTTTGTAACTGTAGAATCATCGTATAGTTTAGCTGTAATTTTATATGTGGTATTTGGTTGTAGGTGTAATTTAAATTTCCCCATACCAAATTCATTTGATTTAAATGATGTAATGGTTTTTCCATTAGAATCGGTTACATAAGCATTTTCTATAGGAATACCTTTGCCATGAGTGTTTATGAGTTTACATCCAAAGGTATTGTTAACATCACTAAGTATATGTCCTCCTTCAGGTAATAGTTGAAAATCATAAGAGTTTATATCTGATGTTTGTTTTGTATCAGGAACTCCAATAGTAAAACTGGTTGTATATGATCTGTCGTTATCAAAGTTTTTCATAAACTCTGTAGTAGTCTTTAGATAATATTTACCAACGGAAAAGGTGCTATCTATTAAAAAGTTTCCGTGAGTACTACCGTTTTGAGCATAAAATGTTTTTGATAAAATAGGCTCACCTACACTATTATAAAGGGTAGCAATTACATTTGTTGTTGCTATGTAGGGCTGTTGCTGTTTCGTATTATAGATATATGTTTTAAACCAAAGCTCTTCACCGTTAAAATAGATGCTTTTATTTATTTGTGTATACAGTGTTTCCTGTGGAGTTGAAAAGAAGTTTTCATACTTTATTAATGTAGAGTCAACCTGCTTTTGCGCATAGGTTGCTTGTATCGTTATATACGTTAGTAGCATATAAATATATAGGGAGTATGTTTTCATAGTAGAGGTTTAAAGTATCTATTATTTAGTTGTTACTTGTGGTAATTGTTAACTTTTCATGAATAAGGTTACCATTATAATCCATTCCTTCTATAAACAATGAGATATCATTGTAGTAATATGGTATTTTAAGACTATATATATTTTGAGCTTTTCGCTTTACAGTAGGTATCCAGCTTAAAGGAGCAAAGCTTTCAAACGTTTCATAAGCTTGGGTATTATATTTAGGACTATAGTAAGATTTTTGCTCACTATATCCGTTTTTAGTAAAAAATTTATTTCTATCAAATATATTATGATTAACAACGGTAGATTTACCCGGTTTGGTATATATGTAAATGGTGCCTCCACCTTTTCTGTAAATAGGTGAAGGAACTTTAATTATAAACATTTCTTCTACATCATTTACATACAGAGTTGCTATATTGTTAAAGTCATCCATTAGATCTATATTGTCTAAAATAACTGCAGGAGGTCCTCCAAGTGCTCTTCTAGATATAATGGTAACATTCATTCCGTCATTTGTAACTTCAAACCCATTGTTTCTTATAATATCTGTAATTCTTGTAGTCGGAATATCGTCTTCTGTAAAAGGAATATGTTTACCAAACATAGCGCCTATTGGGTCGTGTTTAGGCTTGGGTTTTTCATATGTTTTTGTAACTATTACTTCATCTAATTCAATAGCGTCTTTTAATATGATTTTTTTTGTTTCGGGCAGTGTTTGTAATACGATAGTTTCTGTGTCTACATCTGTAGAAATTTCTAAAGCCTTTTTATCGAGCAGATAAGGCGTTTTCATACTAGGGCTTATTGAATAGGTTATTTTAGGAATTCTATTTTTTTCTCTTTTGTTTATTACAGTAAAACTAAGGTCAGAGCTATCTTTAATAAAAACATTAGTAAGTTTAAAATTATTTAAGGTATCTATAGGGACTTCTAGTAACAGTTTACTTTTTCTAGAGTAGAGAATTAGTTTGTTTTCAGGGGAGTATTTAGGACTTTTAATGTTACCCTTTAATGTAAAACCTGTTTCAAACAGATAGTTAGGTGTATTCATATCTTGATTGTTAGTGTTCCATTTATATGAGCACCATCCTTGGGTAAGTAATAATAAGTCTAAGTTATATAGTGTTTTACGATCTTGATTTTTAAAATAATATTCAGGGTTTTCAATAGTACCTTTTACATATGGTGATAATATAAATTGGGTTATAATATTGCTATTAAAGTTGTATGATAGTGTATTAGCCGGTAACGCCGAAATACTCATATCTATAAATGAAGTGTCTTTTGAAGCCATAAACAAGTCAATTTCTAGAGAGTCACCTACTTTTGTAGTGGAGTATTTATCAGATTTAAAGGAGTTGTTTTTTTTATTATTATATAGAAGTCTTTCCAAAATAGGTTGTCCTTTATCGTCTAATATTGTAAAAATGTTTACTCCGGCAAATAAGTCTTTTTTAGGTAATGTAATAAGGTATGATAGTTCTTTATCTGTTAATTTAATATTGATGGTTTTATATTTACCCTCTTTATGAATTAGTAAAGTATATTTTTTATTATCTAAGTGTCTAAGTGTTTTTTTATTAGATGTTAAGGTAATTGTAGTTCGGTCTTCTATAATGTTCTCAACACTTAATACCATGCCTTGTTGTTTAATGTTTTCAATTTTTTTGGTAAGAACGGTACTATTATCTAATGTTACCTTTACAGTATAGTTTTCATTAGATTTTAGAGTAATCTTAAATTTGCCTAAACCTTTTGTATTACTACTAAATGTACAAATGGGTTTATTTTTAGCATCAAGAACTAGACCTTCTCTTATAGATACACCATGGCCTGAGCTATCTGTAATTTTAAATCCTATCGAGTTTATAGCATCAGCTAACAAATGGCCTCCTTCGGGCAGGAGTTGAAAATCATATTCTTTAGTTGTAGTAGTTTTTTTTAGATTTGGTATGTCTACATTGAAAGCAGTAATTGACGACCTGTCGTTATCAAAGTTTTTCATAAACTCTGTAGTGGTTTTTAGATAATATCGACCAGCTGAAAAGGTACTGTCTATTAAAAAATTTCCGTGAGTACTACCGTTTTGAGCATAAAATGTTTTTGATAAAATAGGCTCACCTACACTATTATAAATGGTAGCAATTACATTTGTTGTTGCGGTGTAGGGTTGTTGCTGTTTCGTGTTATAGATATATGTTTTAAACCAAAGTTCTTCATCGTTAAAATAGGTGCTTTTATTTAGTTGGGTATACAGTGTTTCTTGCTCTAAGGTAAAATAAGACTTATATTTTAAAAGGGTATTATTAATGCTTTCGGTTTGGCTAAATGTAAATACAGAGTATAATAAAGTTAGACATACTAGAAATGGTAAGCGTGTTTTCATGGCGTATTATTTTATGGTTATTAGTGTAGTCTTAATTGAATTAAATACGTAAGAATAATTACAAAAATAATGCCATAGTAACTCCATGTATAAAAATGCCTATTTTTTAAGCATTAAAAATGTTATCCAGTTGTAGCATAGTGTTGTCCATTCACTTAATCCTGCAGTCTCATAGCCAAAGGCAAATCCATGACCTCCATAGGGAAATAGATGCATTTCTACTGGGACATTATTTTTTGTTAGCGCTTCATACATAAGTAGACTGTTTTTTACCGGTACAGCTCCATCATCATTAGCGTGTAATAAGAAGGTAGGCGGTGTATTTTTAGTTACATTTAATTCATTAGAATATTGAAGAACTAAGTCTTTTGAGGGGTTTTTTCCGAGTAAATTGTCTTTAGAGCCTTGGTGTGTAACACCTTCTTTCATGCTAATTACCGGGTAAATAAGAATCATAAAGTCGGGTTTAGCACTTAGTTTATCGGTGTTATCTATAGAGGCATATACTTCACGATCATACTGAGTTCCTAAAGTGCTTGCTAAGTGACCGCCAGCAGAAAATCCCATAACACCTAGTTGACCTTCTGTTAGGTTCCATTCTTTAGCATGCTGTTTAATGATTTTCATAGCACGTTGCGCATCTTGTAACGCAGCTAAATAGCTTGTTTTAACAGAAGCATCGCCCGGTAATCTATATTTTAAAACAAAAGCTGCTATACCTTTAGAGTTTAACCATTTTGCCATATCGGTACCTTCCCAGTCATAGGCCAAACCGGCATAGCCCCCTCCTGGGCAGATAAGTACCCCGGCTCCTGTGGCAATTCTCTTTGTTGGAAGATATACATCTATAGAAGGCTCTTGAACATGCGATACCCAAATAGTTTTATAATCGGTATTAGTAACTTCTTCTTTACTATTACTGGTTTGAAAATTAGGAATGTTGTTATTCCATAGCTTCATAGTTGTTACACCAGAAGTTTGTGCAAATAATGAATAAGACATTAGAATAAATATATAAGAAGTTAAGCGTTTCATGAAGAAGTATTTTATAGAATTAAAAGTACACAATAATTGTTTACTTGAAATGATTAGTCTAGATAAAAAAGCAAAGCATATTTATTATTTTAATTTATTCTAAATAAATTTTGTAGTTAAGATAGGGACGTATACATTTGCTTAAATTTATTTAAACTAATTCTAAATAATAAATTCAAAATTTAATGAGAACTATTTTTACGTTTGTTTTTGCAGTAATAGGTATTATTGCTGCTTCTGCACAAGATGGAAAAATTTCTGGTATAGTATACGATGCAGAGAACAATGCACCGGTAGTTTATGCTAATGTAATGTTGAAAGATTCTTCGCTTGGCGTAACTACCAATTCTAAAGGAGAATTTAACTTGAATAATGTTCCTGTAGGTTCGTACACTTTAAAAATTACAGCTGTAGGGTATGTTTCTGTTAATAAGAGCATTGTTGTAAAGGTAAATGAAATAACTAGTATAGGGACTGTTTTGTTACAAGTAGATACAGAAATGTTGAATGAGGTGGTTGTGCAAAATAGTAAGACTAATAAGTTTGCTAAAGAGAAGAGTTTAACGGTGTCTAAAATGCCGCTTAAAGATTTAGAAAACCCTCAGGTGTATAATGTAATTTCATCTGTTGTATTGCAAGAGCAGGTGGTAACAAATTTTGATGATGCCTTAAAAAATGCTCCTGGGATTTATAAGTTATGGGAATCTACAGGAAGAGGGGGTGATGGAGCCGGTTATTTTTCGTTGAGAGGATTTGCTGTACAGCCTACAATGACAAATGGTTTACCTTCTTTAACCAATGGTAGTCCTGATCCGGCTAATATTGAAAGTGTTGAAGTTATTAAAGGGCCTTCTGGAACTTTATATGGAAGTGCATTAATTTCTTATGGAGGACTAATAAATGTAAATACAAAACAGGCGTTTTATGGTTTTGGAGGTAACGTATCCTATACTGGGGGTAGTTATGGATTAAATAGGGTAACGGCCGATGTAAATACAATGTTGAGTACCGAAAAGAAAATGGCTTTGCGTATTAATACAGCGTACCATACTCAAAATAGTTTTCAGGATGCCGGATTTTCTAAATCGCTATTTGTTGCACCTTCATTGGCTTATGAAGTAAATGATAAACTATCATTTCATATCAATACGGAGTTCTATTCTGGTAAAGGAACTAATCAAACCATGTTGTTTGTAGACAGAGGTGCAACCTTAAGAGTGCATAATCTTGATGAGTTAGGATACGATCATAAGCGTTCTTATACCAGTAACGATTTATATCTTGAAAATCCTACGTATAGTTTACAAGGACAGATGCGCTATGAGTTAAGTGATAAATGGACTTCACAAACAGCTTATTCGCGTTCTAGCGCTAAATCAGAAGGTATTTATTCTTATATCTATGAAATAACACAATATACACCTATGACGGAAGGGGTTGTTTTTCAGCGTTATTTTAATAATCAGAATTCTGAAACCATTGGAACCGATATTCAACAGAATTTTATCGGAGAGTTCAGCTTAGGTACTGTAAAGAACAAGTTGGTTGTTGGTTTAGATTACTTTAATAAAGAAGTTATTAATAATGGTTCGGGGTATGTATCTAATGGAATGATTTATATTGGCGATGATCTTGAAGGTTTTAATAATAATGTTTTAGGAATTACGGACTCTTCTAGTTATACAGATGACACAGGAGTGTTAACAAGAGCTGGAAGCTATGCCTTGTTAGCAAATACTTCTGTAAATGCTTCTAAGGCCAGACAAGAAATATTTAGTGCTTATGCTTCAGATGTAATTTACTTTTTACCTCAATTATCTGCTATGGCAAGTGTACGTGCCGATCGATTTAGTAATGATTCGGGGGCTCAAACTGTTTTTTCTCCTAAGTTTGGGTTGGTGTATCAACCAGTACTTGATAAGGTTTCTGTTTTTGCCAACTTTATGGACGGATTTAGTAATACCGATCCGGTGGTTAATGGTAGTGAGGTGCAAACATTTGATCCGGAACATGCTACGCAGTTTGAATTTGGTACTAAATTTAACATCTTCAATAATAGGTTGTCGGCTACAGTTAGTTACTATGATATTAGTGTGAAAGATGTGGTTTATACCGAAGATTATGTGACGTATTTTCAAGGAGGTAAACAAGAGAGTAAAGGTATTGAGGCCAGTGTAACCGCAAATCCGGTGAATGGTTTAAATGTAATAGCAGGGTACAGTTATAATGACAGCCAATTAGTTGAAGGTTTGGCAGACTTTGAAGGAAAACGTCCTGAGAGTGCGGGGCCAAGAAATTTGGCTAATCTTTGGGCTAGTTACCAGTTTAATAAAGGGGTTTTACAAGGATTTGGATTTGGGTTTGGAGGTAATTATGCAAGCGAAAACAAGATTTTCAACAGAAATCTTGGAGGTACCTTTACATTAGATTCATATACTATTTATAATGCGTCTGCTTTCTATGGAAATAGCGATTTTAGGGTAACCTTAAAATTAGATAACATAGCAAATACAGAATATTATAATGGGTGGTCTACTATTAGTCCACAAATGTTAAGAAATGTATCAGCCAACTTTACATACATGTTTTAGATTATTAAAAGATCGATTATCTAAAGTATAATCGATCTTTTTTTGATTTTTTTAGTCCGTAAGCTTAATTTTAAGTTTTACGGCTTTTTGGTTACTATAGCTTATATATTATACTATGTTTACAATAGGTACTACATTAACACTTTTAGGTTTTTCGGGGTTTTATGTGACATCAAAAAGAGCCGATATTCATTTGTCTGATACTTTGTTGTCTTTGGTGAAATCGAATACGAGGTTGGTAAAAGGCGTATCTTTTTTGTTTTTAATTGCTGCAATCATCCCTTTTATTGTAAAGTTTGGAATAGGTGGTGGCTTACTGTTTTTTAGTATTGTTTTAATGACAGCAGGTGGTTGTGTTATTATGTTTCAACCGCTGCAGTTGTTTAAAATTATACAGCTAATAGTGTTTTTTTTAGTTTGTTTTTTAATTGAATGTTTAGTCTGATGCCAGCAAATAAAAAATATTTAACGAACTCAAAAGTACAGCGTATAGCGAAGTTTGTTACCGGATTTTTAGGAGGATACCTTGTGGCTATGTCTTTTTATTTAGCTATTGGAGCTTGGGTGAATACAGTAAATGTGATGATTACCTCTACATTTACAGCGTTTCTCTTATGGGTAGTATTGTTTATAGGGGCTTATCTGGGGGAGAGTATATGGAAGGTGTTGGGAGGATACCTTTTAATTACGTGCCTTTTCTTAGCAATTATGTATGCCGGAACTAATATGTGATAACAATGAAAAAAAGACCTTATAATATTCTATTTCATTTGCATACCGTTAGCGGTATTGTAATTAGTGTGTTGCTTTATGTGATTTTTTTTGCAGGTTCTTTTTCATTTTTCAGGGATGAAATTGTAAACTGGGAGCGAAATGATAACATGGTATCTACTACAGATATGCAGTTGAATATTGATGTTGCACTAGATTCTCTGACTAAAAATTATGTACTCGAAGGGCGTGATATAACATTTAAAAAATATTACGAAGAAAGACAGCCTGCAGTTACCTTAGGGATGTCTAAAGATACATTGATAGCCGAATCTGATAGAGCAGGTGCTTTTTTTTATTTGCATGATAAAAAGTTTACAGAGGAAAGTTATTCAGATTCATATAATCTTGGTGAGTTTTTATATCGTTTGCATTTTTTTGCTCAGATTCCATATCCATACGGGTATTATATAAGTGGTTTTACGGCTTTTTTCTTTCTTTTTGCACTTGTTACAGGTATTTTAATTCATTGGGATAAAATAGTATCTAATTTCTTTTTATTCAGACCTAAGGCAAAGCTAAAAATGCTATGGACAGATGCCCATACAGCTTTAGGAACCATAGGGCTTCCGTTTCAGTTGGTATATGCCGTTACAGGGGCATTTTTTATGTTGCAAACCATTTTGGTTGCTCCATATGCAATTGCTTTTTTTAATAAAGATCAGGAAAAACTAATGACGGCATTAGAGTATAGAGATCCGGTGTATGAATATGCTCAGGTTCCTTTGAATAAAAAGGTGTTGGTAGAGGAGTATGTTGAGCAAACCAAGAAAAGGTGGAAACACTTTAATGTTACTAAAGTGATCGTGTATAATTATTTGGATGCTAATATGCACGTGTACATTGAAGGGCAGTTAGATGCAGATAAGCGGTTTAGTGGAGCAGGAAAGATTAGTTATAAGGTTGCTGATGATAGCGTTGAGGTTCTTAAAGATCCTTATACAGGAAATACCTATCTAGATGGTGTTAAGACTGCGGTGTATCGTTTACATTACGGAGACTATGCTGGGTATCCGTTACGTTTAGTGAGCTTTGTGATGGGTATTATTGGGTGTGTAGTTATTTTGTCTGGAGTGCTGATATGGTTTAATGCACGAAATAAAAAAAATATTTCAGATAAGGATCGTAAGTATAATGAGAGGGTTGCTAGTGTTTATTTGGCAATATGTTTAAGTATGTATCCTATAACAGCACTAACTTTTATCGCGGTTAAAATAAACGGAGGAAGTGGTATATTTTTCTTGTATTGGTTTTACTTTATAGGGTGGCTGTTATTTAGCTTATTCTTTATAGTAAAGAACAATACTAGGTTAACGAATAGCTATACATTACTGCTAGGTAGTGTCTTCGGTTTTCTAATTCCTTTTGTAAATGGATTTGTTACGAGTAATTGGTTTTGGATGGCATTGGCAGAAAATAATTTCCACTGTTTTTTTATAGATGTTTTTTGGTTGGTAGTGTCGTTGGTTACTTTTTATGTATTTTTAAAAGTCAGGAGAAAATAGAAGGGTATTGATAAAAATAAAAAGCCTCAAAAGTTAACTTTCGAGGCTTTTTCTATTGTTGCGGTCTGGACGGGACTCGAACCCGCGACCCCCTGCGTGACAGGCAGGTATTCTAACCAACTGAACTACCAGACCAGTACCGTATTGCGGGTGCAAATATACATATATTTTTAAAATAGCAGCTATAAGACCCCCTGTATTTTTTAAGAATCTTTATAGACTATTTTAAAGGTTACTTTTTTGCATTAAATTATTGTTACAATTAAATTTTGTAATGAGTTGAAATATTGTGATTTATAAATGCTCAAGTAATGTTTGCTTAATGTTGTGAATCTACATTTGGATATGCAAATAAATCGAAAATCTTTCCTGTTATTTCAAGTATGTGCTTTCCTTGTGTTTATAGGAAGAGCCTATCAGTTTTACTTTTTTGGAGCTCCCTTTAGAGAATTTTTGTGGGACGAAAGTTTCTTGTCTCCTATTGTTGAAGGTGTATTTAATACCCCATGGTATGATTATGCAACTAGTCCATTGGTAAATAAATGGATTGAATTTGTTACCAAAGGATTTAGTATTGTGTTGTTGTTAGGGGCTTTTATAAGTCTTTTTTGGCAACAAATTACTTGGATAAAGGTAAAAAAAAGTATTCTAGGATTTGGGATATTTATTTTAATCCTTTTAGGGATCTGCCTTGTCAAGAGTAAACGTTATGACCCGCTACAGTTTTTTGAATTGAGTATTCAATTTGCGGCTATTTTTGTATTGTTCTTCTCAAAGAATTCAAAAATAGCGAATAAGCGCAGGCTACTTTTTTGGTTACGTGTAACTATTGCGCTTGTGTTTATTTCCCACGGACTTTTTGCTATGGGGCTTATTTATGTTCCTGGGCATTTTATTGATATGTCGATCTCGATATTAGGAACAACAGAAGCACAAACAAAACATTTTCTGTTTGTTTTTGGGCTACTTGATGTTGTAGCTTCTATTCTCATTTTTGTTCCAAAACTGTATAAATATGCGTTTATATACATCATTGTTTGGGGTATAGTAACGGCACTTGCTAGACTTGTTTCTGGGTTTAATAGCGACTTTGTATTGAACTCATTTCACCAATTTTTGTACTTAACAATTTACAGGTTACCACATGGGCTAATGCCTCTGGCAACTTTTATGCTTTATAAAGAATTTGAAAAACAACCCAAAAATTAAACTCTGTAATTATTTAAACATGAAACTAAAATTACTATTAACACTTTTTTGTTTGCTTGGTATTCTTTTTAAGAATCATGCGAATAATGATAAGTATCGTCTTATTCTTGTAGATGATCCTTCAACTACTATTACAGTAGCGTGGAATCAGATTTCCGGTTCTAGTCCAGTAGTTTATTATGATACCACAGACCATGGTACTAATTATGCAATGTATGCTTCCTCAAAAACAGTAGACAGAACAACGAATTTTAGAGGGATGTCTAACCAATTTGCGAGATTAATAAATCTTACTCCAAACACTGCCTATTACTTTGTAATTCATGACAGTGAAGGAACTAGTCAGCGTTTTTGGTTCAAAACGGCTCCTGATGATAATAGTAGATTATCTTTTATAGCGGGAGGAGATTCCAGAAACAATGCAGTACCAAGACAAAAAGCGAATACATTAGTAAGTAAATTGAAACCACATGCGGTATTCTTTGGAGGTGATATGACTGATGATGACTCGAATACAGAATGGCAAAATTGGTTTGATGACTGGCAATTAACCATAGCTGGAGATGGTAGAATGTTCCCAATAGTTCCAGCTAGAGGAAATCATGAATCGTCCTCTACAATTTACAACCTTTTTGATACACCCAATGCAAATTCGTATTATGCACTTACATGGGGGAATAATTTAATACGTACTTATACGCTTAACTCTGAGGTTTCAGTTTTAGGAGACCAATTAACATGGTTACAGAATGATTTGACAGCATCATCTGGATTGACATGGAAAATGGCACAATATCATAAGCCTATGCGTCCGCATACGTCTTCAAAATCTGAAGGTAATTCAGAATACAATGCATGGGCACAATTATTTTATGATGAGGAAGTACGCTTAGTGGTCGACTGTGATTCGCACATGGCAAAAACAACATGGCCGGTAAAACCATCATCAGACCCAGGTAATGATGAAGGCTTTGTTATAGAAGAGCAGCATGGAACAGTATATACAGGTGAAGGTTGTTGGGGAGCTCCTCTAAGACCTAATGATGATGACAAAAGCTGGACGCGTAGTTCTGGTTCGTTTAACCAGTTTAAGCTCGTTTTTGTTGATGATCAAAAAATAGAACTACGTACTATTGATGTTAATAATGCTTATAGTGTTTCTGAAGGTAGTAATACAGATCCGTTTGTATTGCCTGCAAATCTTAACGTGTTTTCGCCACCTACCGGAGCTGTGGTAATTATTTCTAATGGTGTTGCAAATAATCCGTGCGATATTGTAGGGACAACTTGTGATGATTCTGATAGCACAACTACAAATGAAGAAGAAGATGGGTTCTGTAATTGTAATGGATTGTTAGCCAACGATTTAGTAGAAGAAACTATAGCAGTGGCTACTAGTAGTGATGATGCTGAAGAAGAAATAGCTTCAGGGATTGTAGATATTACTAGTAGTGATTTGGAGTTGATTTATGACGGACAAGATCAATTGGTAGGGGTTCGTTTTGATAATGTGCAAATGCCACAAGGGGCAACATTGTACCGTGCATATATTCAGTTTACAACTGATGAAACTGATAATGACCAAGACCCTACAAGTGTTACTATTGAAGGTGAGTTAACAACAGCTAGTGCAACTTTCGCAGAGACCATAAATAATATTTCGTCAAGAATACGTACCACAAACTCTGTGATATGGAATAATATTGCTGAATGGGGAGTGGTAGGAGAATCAGATCTTAATCAGCGTACTCCTTATGTAACATCTATTGTAAGTGAAATTACTTCACAATCAGGTTGGACATCAGGTAACGCTATTACATTTATTTTTTCAGGTTCAGGTAAGCGTGTTGCAGAAGCCTTTGATGGTACTGCTTCGCCTGTGCTTAAGCTATTCTATCAAACTCCTTGTGATCCTGCGGGAACTACTTGTGATGATGGAGACCCTAACACATATATGGATATAGAAGACGGTAATTGCAACTGTATAGGTATACAGGAGACAGATACGCTTACATATCAGGTAAATGATGGAGATAATGATGCTGAAGAAGCAGAAACTGGAGGTGCTATGTATTTAAATAGTTCTGATCTTGAACTTGTATATGATTCGTATGCGGGGCAAAATAATCAAACGGTAGGGATTAGATTTACTGATATTCAAATACCACAAGGAGCAGTCATTTTGAATGCATACATCCAATTTACTGTAGATGAAACAGATTCCGGAACTACGAATCTTCAGATACGTGGAGAAAAAGTAGCTAACAGTGCTATATTTATGGATACAGATTTCAATATAACTAGCAGAATAACAACAAGTACAGTAGTTAGTTGGTTAAATGTTCCTGAATGGAATTCGGTTGGAAGTGCTACAGAAGATCAAAGAACACCAGAATTGAGAACCGTTGTTCAAGAAATTATAGACCAAGCTGGTTGGCAACCATTTAATGCGATGTCATTTATTATTACAGGTACAGGCTCCAGAGCAGCAGAATCGTATAATGGGTCTTCAGGTAGTGCGCCAAAATTGGTGATTAACTATACCTTAAATGATAACTGCCCAGAGTATGGAACGCTATGTGATGATGGAGATGCTACTACTATTAATGATGAAGAAGATGGATTTTGTAATTGTGCAGGGGTTCCTGCTGATGTTGTTGAGGATACCGATTATGTATTAACATCGAGTGATGATGCAGAGGAAGAAGTGTCTACAGGAGCGATAGATTTGACCAGTAGTGATCTTGAGCTTATATATGATGGAGGAAGTCAATTAGTGGGGGTGCGTTTTGATAATGTGCAAATACCAGACGGAGCAACTTTATATAGGGCTTATATTCAATTCCAGACAGATGAAACGGATTCGGAAGAAGACCCTACAAATCTTGTAATTCATGGGGAGTTGTCATCTTCAAGTAGTACATTTACTTCGGCTTCAGGAGATATATCAAGCAGACCATTGACTACAACCTCTGTATCTTGGAATGAAATACCGTTATGGGATACTGTAGGAGAAGTAGGTATTCATCAGCGTACACCTTATGTAACAGGTATTGTAGAGGAAGTAATAGCGCAATCTGGATGGGCATCAGGTAATGCGATTACATTTATTTTTTCAGGTTCAGGAAAACGTGTTGCCGAATCTAAAGATGGTTCTGCTGCGCCAATTTTGAAACTATTCTATCAAACGCCTTGTAACCCAGCAGGAACATTGTGTGATGATGGAGATGCTACCACTTCATTCGATATAGAAGATGGTAATTGTAATTGTGCAGGGATACCTGAAACGGGAACCCTAACATACGAAGTGAACAGATCTGATAATGATGCAGAAGAGGAAGTGTCTAATGGATCTATGGATCTTACAAGTAGTGATTTAGAACTTGTTGAAGAAGGAGGTTCTACAAACCAGCTTGTGGGTATTAGGTTTACAGATATTCAATTACCTGCTACAGCATACATTACAAATGCTTATATTCAGTTTACAGTAGATGATGATAATACCGGAACTACTAATTTAGAAATTAGAGCAGAAGCCACCGCTAATTCTTTGGAGTTCTCGTCTGCAGATTTTGATATTTCTTCCAGAACAATGGGGGGCAGTGTAGTAAGTTGGAATAATGTTCCTGCATGGAATACTTCAGATATCGGAGCGGCAGGAACAGATCAACGTACAGCTGATATTAGTATTTTGGTAGAAGAAATTTTATCACAATCTGGTTGGGATTTATTACATCCAATGACCTTTGTAATTACAGGAAGCGGAGAGCGTGAAGCGGAGTCTTTTGATGGTACTGCTGCACCGCAATTGGTGATAGAATATTCGCTTGTACCTTTATCTGTTGATGATAATGAGTCTGTTAATAATATAAAGGTGTATCCTAATCCGGTAAATGATCGTATGTATGTAAAATCAGCGGAAAAAATTACAAGCGTATCTATTTATAGCGTAACAGGGCAACAAGTGATAGCAAAAGTTGTAGATAGTAATGAACTTACCATTAATATGAGTGAATTGAAAAGTGGGGTTTACTTTATGCATTTACTACAATCAGGTAAAGAATATGTTCATAAGATTATTGTTCAGTAAGTATAATGAGACCTATTTCTTTGTAATAATCAATTGAATAGGATTGAAATAAAAGTTAAAAGCCAAGCTGTATATTTCTCAGCTTGGCTTTTTTATTATTGTGAAATATACTGGATTATTCATAAAGTTGGGAATTCTTTAAAAATATAGATTTTTGTAAAAAATACAAGCTTACTAAAACCAAAAAAGCCTTCCAGATATAAGGAAAGCTTTTCATTGGTTTACTACTAAACCAAAGATAAACCACAACAGTTTATCTAAACAACACAACTAATCTTTAGCCAAAAAAAGCCCCAAGTTATGGAGCTTTCTGTGCATTTGCGGTCTGGACGGGACTCGAACCCGCGACCCCCTGCGTGACAGGCAGGTATTCTAACCAACTGAACTACCAGACCATTCCTGTATTGCGGTTGCAAATATACATCTATTTATGATATTGCCAAATAAAAGAATGTTTTTTTATAAAAAGGTTATGGTGTTAGAAACTATGTTTTTTTATAAAAAGGTTATGGTGTTAGAAACTATGTTTTTTTAAAGTTTTGATAATCAATAAATAGAGGTTAATGTGTTTTTTTGTTTATTCTTGTTGGTGCTGTAAGGGATTAAGCAAAAATATGGCGTTCCAAAAGATAGGTGTGTAGTACTTTGTTTAAATCTGTTTTAATATCGGCAGTTACATATTTAATTCGGTATTGGCCACACTGAATTTTTATGTTTTTAATGTACTCTTTCATTTGTTTTTGATACACATCCTTTACATTTTCAGCATATAAATCAATTACTTCACCGGTTTCAACATCAGTAAATCTTTTTGGTGCATTAGAGAAGTTAAATTCTTCTTCAGTGGTGCTATCTATGGTGTGAAATAAAATAACCTCATGTTTATTATATTTCAAGTGTTTAAGAGCTTCGAATAGCGCTTGATTTTCGGTTTCTGTTTGTAGCATATCCGTAAACAAGATAATCATGCTTCTGCGATGAATTTTTTCGGCTATTTGATGTAGATAGGTGTATGTTTTAGTGGTTTTATTTTGTTGGGTTTTAAAAGTGAGCTTACTTAAATAATGTACTAACATTTGATGATGACGTTCACTGCCTTTTTCAGGAGCATAAAATTCATAAGAATCAGAATATACACTTAAGCCAATGGCATCTCTTTGTCGTTTTAAAAGATTCATTAAAGCGGCAGTGGCTAATACCGAAAACCCTATTTTATTAAGGTTGTTAAATGAATTGTTTTTTTGAACAGGATAATGCATGGAAGAAGAATTGTCTAATATAATATGGCATCTTAAATTGGTTTCTTCTTCGTATTTTTTAGTATAAAGCTTATCTGTTCTGGCATATAATTTCCAGTCGATATGTTTGGTACTTTCACCTTGATTATAGATAGCATGTTCTGCAAATTCAGAAGAAAATCCGTGAAACGGACTTTTATGCATACCACTTATAAAACCTTCAACCGCTTGATTGGTTAATAAATCTAGGTTTTTAAAAAGTTGTACGTTTTGAAGTTCTTTTTGTATATCCAAAATAATCAGAAATTTATCATCTAAAAATACAAAAGGTTTGGCATTTGCCAAACCTTTTGTATTTCAAAGATATTTGTATCTATTATAAAAGCGAATCTAATGCTTCAGCATAAGTGTCTTTAGGAGCAACACCAACTTGTCTTCCAACAACTTCTCCGTTTTGAAAAACTAATACAGTAGGAATGTTACGTACTCCATATTTAGCGGCAAATTCTTGATTTGCATCTACATCTACTTTTCCTACTACTGCTTTCCCATCATATTCTTCGTTCAATTGCTCAATAATAGGAGCAACCATTCTACAAGGTCCACACCATGCAGCCCAGAAGTCAACCATTACAGGTTTGTCACTTTTTAAAACTAATGCTTCAAAAGTTTCGTCAGTTATTTCTAATGCCATGATTTTTTATTTTTAATTATATGCGAAATTAGTCAATATTTTTTCTGAAACTTACAAATACAAAATAAGTTTTCCTTATAATACTATTTGTTTTGTTAATAATCTTCTACAAGATAAAAAATAATTGACAATGTTAGCCATACTTATTTAGATAAATAAGGTTTATATTACTCTAGAAGCAAATGATATGTTAAGGATAAGATGAGTTCTTGTAAGTTTATTTTTTATTGGTGTATTGTGTTTTTATCTTTGTGGATATAAGAATTGTGAACATTTGCTAATCTAATGGTAAGAGTTAGTTTTATATTAGCTATAAAAATGGGAACAACGTACTTTTTAATAAATTAATTAAATTAAATGTTTATGGATGAAAAAATTTCTTCAATGGAAAGTTATTGGGATCAGGTAGTAACAGTAACTATAGAATATGTTCCTCAAATTGCTACAGCTTTAATATCTGCAATGTTAACCTTGGTTATTGGGTTATGGGTTATAAAAATAATTAATAGGTTAGTTAGAAAGTTATTCGAAACAAGAGACATAGATTTATCATTACGTACTTTTTTATGTAATCTTATAAGCTGGTCTTTAAAAATTGTTTTGTTTATTGTTGTGGTAACGCAACTTGGAATAAAGACTTCTAGTTTTGTTGCTGTATTAGGGGCTGCAGGTTTGGCAGTTGGTTTAGCTTTACAGGGATCTTTATCTAATTTAGCCGGTGGGGTTTTAATTTTAACCTTGAAACCTTTTAAGGTAGGAGATTATATTGCTTCAAGTAATGGTGTTTCGGGTACGGTAAGTTATATTGATATTTTTAATACAAAACTTAATACTCCTCAAAACCAATTGGTAGTGGTGCCAAATGGAGATTTATCTAATAGTAGTATTACTAATTATACCGAGTTGGGAACCAGAAGAACTTGGTTTGATATAGGGGTTTCATATGACGCTGATTTAAGACAAGCAAAAGAAATTCTTCTAAAAGTTATTGCAGAAAATCAATTGGTACTAGACGATCCGGCTCCGCAAGTTGTGGTAACAGCCTTAGGTGATAGTTCTGTTAACTTATCGGTTAGAGCAACAACCACAAATGACAACTTCTGGGATGTGAACGAAAACTTAATTATAGATTGTAAAGCTGCTTTGGATAAAGCAGGTATCGAGATTCCATTTCCACAAAGAGATGTTCATGTATTTGATGAATCAAAAAAATAAATAAAAATTGTAGAGCTGCTTTTTTCTAAATGGAGAAGCAGCTTTTTCTTTGTTTATTGTAAATAACTTACTATTTGAAATAAACATTTCATAGAAAAGAGTTATTTAATTACAATTTTGCTTTTACCTTAACAAAAAATTATAATTTCTAACACATTTTTGGCTTGTAAGTCAATTAATTAATTATCTATATTTGTATTAGAATGTTCCTGAGCCTGTTACGAAAACAAAATTTATATACATACAATAGAAAATATTTATTTTTTTAATAATGCATGATTTTCTTAGTGGAGATAATCACCCTTAGACTATGTATGGTCTTATCTTTTTATGGGTACATAAATTTACAAAATAGCGAATTTTTTAGATTATTATCTAATGTTTTAGGATAGGTAGAGTAGATATGGTAAGCTTGCTATATAATTTAGCAAGAAGCTATTGAAGTTTTTAAAGAGAAATAGTGGTTTTAGAAGCTTCTAAAATCAATAATTTGGTATTGATCCAAATATATGCATACTGTAAAACATAAAATAGACCTTAGAAATCTTTGTCTGGAGGATTGTAGAGAATTAAGAACTTTGATGCGATGCGTTGATAGTGCCTTGTGGAAAGAAGACCAGATTAAAGAATTGTTTACTGTTTTTCCAGAAGGACAATTGGTTATAATGGACGATGGAAAAATAGTTGTAGCGGCTTTAAGTATTATCGTGAATCTTAGTGATTTTAATATAAATCATATATATACCGAGATAACGAGAAGCTATAATTTTAGTTTACATAATCTAAAGGGTGATGTGTTATATGGGATAGAGGTATTTATTAATCCTGAATATAGGGGTCTTAAATTAGTACAAAGGTTATACAGTGCATTTAAAGAATTATGTGAAACCTTAAATTTAAAATCTATTGTATCAGTTGGTAGAATCCCTAATTATAATAAGGATTCTCGTAAATATGCTTCTAAGAAGTATATTGAAATGGTTAGGATGAAGGAGTTGTATGACCCTGTTCTTAGCTTTCAGCTGAATAACGATTTTCAGATTAAGAAAATTATGAAAGGGTATTTAGAAGGAGATATTGTTTCTGAAGAATACACTGTTTTAATGGAGTGGAATAATATTTATTATGAAGAAACTCCAAACGTAATGAATGCTAAAAAATCAGTTGTTAGATTAGGTCTTATTCAGTGGCAAATACATCCATTGAAAGATTTAGAAGCATTGTTTGAACAAGCTAAATTTTTTATAGATACTGTTTCGGGTTATGGAAGTGATTTCATTTTGTTTACTACTCATTTAATGGCTGATTATAATCAACTTTTGGAGAGTAATGCTATTCGAGAGTTAGCGAAATACTCGAACCAGGTGCGTGAAAAATTTCAAGAATTTGCTATTTCCTATAATATCAATATCATTGCAGGAAGTATACCTTTTTTATAGACAACGAGGGGAAGTTATATAATTATGGGGTGCTTATGTAAAAGAGATTGTGCATTGGAGGTATGTCAAAAATAAATATTACTCCTAACGAAGTTTCTCATTGGGGAATGACGTTAGGGGGTAAAATAAAAACATTTAATACCGATTGTGGTAAAATAGGAATACGTATCTGTTACGGTGTAGAGTATCTGGAACTATTTAGATTAATGGCAGATGAGAGGATGCAATTGCTATTTGTTCCGTTCTTAACAGATACACAAAATGCGGACACGTGTGCTAGATGCTGTGCACAGGCTAGGGCTATAAAAATAAATGTTATGTAGCAGTAGCTGGTTGTGTTGGTGATTTACCTTAGGTAAATTACATGGATATTCAGTATGCTAAGGCAGCCGTGTTTACACCGTCAGATTTTTATTTTTCTGCATTGTATTAAAGCAGAGGCTACGCCTAATACAGAAATGACGCTTATCGTAGATGTAAATATTGATTTATTGAAAGAGCTTCGTGAGTTTGGTAGTGGTAGTGTTAAAATTTTAAAAGCCAAAAATGATAATTAGTTAAAATGTAATTCCCTAAACACAGAACAATATGAATTTTATTAATCTTAGAAACGAAGAATGGAAAGAGTACCGTAAGGAAAACTGGAAAGAAGGTCAAGTATTTAAAGTGTCAAATTACGGAAGAGTTATTGGTCCAAAAGACATTGATAGACCTAAATTACTTAAAACTTATCAGGTTTCAGGGTATGAGTACTTCATGGCAAAAAAAGTTACAGATAAGAATGAATTAGTGTATATTCATAGAGCGGTAGCAGAGCTTTTTTTGGATAACAGTGAAGGTAAGCGTTTTGTAATACATAATGATTTTGACAAGCTTAATAATCATGTGAATAATTTAGCTTGGGTAACTAGATCTGAACTTACAAAACATAATATGGAGAACCCTTCTGTTATAGCAGGTAAAGAGCGTAAGAAAACCCAGCCGAGTTTTAGTAAGCTTACAGAGTCGAAAGTAAAGTTATTAAAACGAAAAATTAATGACCCCAATCGTAGAACTAGATTACGTATTTTAGCGAAACAATTTGGTATATCTGAAATGCAATTATATCGTATTAAGTCTGGTGAGAACTGGAGTCATGTAAAACCTTAAATTAAATATAGCTTTATTTTATTGCATAATTGAGATTATATGTTTCGATACTAGAATGTGATTTTTATAAAGCTTAATGGTTTTGCCCAAAAGTAATTTATTATCATAAGCTGTTGGTTATAGTAAATAGCCAATGGCTTTTTGTTGTATACCAGTGTTTTAATAATGTTTTTTTGATTAGATAAAATTCACCTCCAGATTTTATTAGTATCTTTAATGTATGAAAACAGTTGTACAATTTATTGCCGGACTAATTGTAGTTTTTGCCATATATATAAGTTTTAATTCACTTCTTCCTTCTAATGAATTTATAGAGAAGGAATCAAAAGATCATTTTTCTACTAATAAAGCGCTAAAGCATGTAAAGGCGTTATCTTCAAAACCGCATTACGTTGGTTGTATTGCGCATGAAGAGGTAGGAACCTACTTAAAGAATGAGCTTAAAAACTTAGGGCTAGAGCCTTTTATGCAGATAGGATATACTGCAGGGGATTGGGCTAACCTTAGTAAAGCCACTAATATTATGGCGCGTATAAGGGGAACAAAAGGAGATAAGGCGTTGGTATTACTTTCTCATTATGATAGTCACCCACATACATCCTTTGGGGCTTCTGATGCTGGTAGCGGTGTAGCCGCTGTACTTGAAGGGGTTAGGTTATTTTTAGCTTCTGGGAAGCAACCGGTAAATGATATAATCATATTGTTTACAGATGCTGAGGAATTAGGACTTAACGGGGCGCAATTGTTTGTAAATAATCATGATTGGATTCAGAATGTAGGCTTGGTGCTTAATTTTGAGGCAAGAGGTAGTGGAGGTCCTAGTTACATGCTTATAGAAACAAATGAAGGTAACACGGGTTTGGTTCATGAGTTTAAAGAGGCCAATCCTGAATTTCCTGTTGGTAATTCATTTATGTATAGCATCTATAAACTATTGCCAAACGATACGGATTTGACGGTATTTAGAGAAGATGCCGGTGTGAATGGTTTTAATTTTGCTTTTATAGATGATCATTTTGATTATCATTCTCAATTAGATACATACGAGAATCTAGATGTTACAACTTTGGCACATCAAGGGAGTTATATAGAACCACTATTGGCCTATTTTTCAATGTCAGACCTTACCAAGGTTAAGAATAATGAAGACTCGGTTTACTTTAATATGCCTTTCTTTAAGTTAGTAAGTTATCCTTTCTCTTTTATAATTCCGATGTTAATAATAGCTACAGTACTCTTTGTTGCTATTCTTATATATGGTAAAAGAGTTAAAGTGATTGAATTAAAAAAAGTGGCTGTAGGGTTTATTCCAACAATAATAGTGCTCGTTATTAATGGGCTTATTGGCTATTACATATGGCCGTTGTTAAAAGTGATGTATCCTGGTTATAAAGATATATTACATGGTTTTACATATAACGGACACTGGTATATAGCTGCTTGCGTGGCAATAAGTATTGGTGTTTGTTTTTTAATATATCAGCGGTACAAAAAGATGGGGGCTAGTAATTTGGTTGTGGCACCAATTTTTGTCTGGTTGTTAATTACTACAGCATTATCCATACATTTAAAAGGTGGGGCATTTTTTGTAATCCCATTGTATGTAAGTTTATTATTGTGGTTTTTGAAAATTAAATATCGAAAAATTAGTATTGTAATTTTAGCTTTATTAAGTACTCCTGTATTGTTTATTCTTGCTCCGTTTATTCAAATGTTTCCTGTTGGTTTAGGGTTGAAAATGATGATTGCTTCAACCTTATTTGTTACACTTATTTTTGGTTTGCTGTTACCTTTATTTATGAAGTTTGATGAGAAAAATAAATTAGGCGTAGCTGGAGTAATTCTTACTGTAGTGTTTGTATTAGTAGCGCATGTAAAATCTAAGTTTACGGTAGATACTCCTAAGCCTTCAAGTTTAATTTATGTGCACGATGCAGATACAGGGAAGAGTTTTTATGGTACTTATGACCAAAATATGACATCTTGGGTGAAAGAGTATATAACCAATTCTGTTGAAGTTACTGAAGTAGTGCCATGTACATTTAGTAGTAAATATGGTACCCCACTGGCAGAAGTAAGTTCTACAGAACAGACTGTTTTAACAGGGGATGAACCTTTGATAGAAAAGGTTTTAGATACAGTGTACGAAAATGAGCGACATTTGAAAATAACAATCACACCGCAAAGACCTGTGAATAGATTAGAGTTATTTTCAGATAATGTAGCAATTCATAAAATGAAAGTTAATGGTGTTGAAGTAGATGTTCACTTTTTAGAAAGTAGAGTAAAAGGAGCTAAATTAATAACTCACTATATTAGTAATAATGATGCTACCATTTTAGAAGTTACATTAGCTGCAGATGATGCTTTTCAAATGATGCTTTTAGAGATTTCTAATGATCTTTTAAGTACCCCAGAACTAAACGTATCTTTACGGCCTAATAATGAAATACCAATGCCTTTTGTAGTTAATGATGCAACGGTTATAAAGAAGATAGTTGAATTTTGAGAATAGGTGTTATAGGATGTGGTTGGTTAGGACTACCTTTGGCAGAACGATTAGTGCATGAAGGGCATATTGTCTTCGGAACAACTATGTCATATGAAAAAATACAGCTGCTAAAAGACAAAGGAATTACGCCTTTTTTGGTGGAATTGAATGAGGAGCATGTTTCTGATGTGTTTAACGATATGCTTAAAGAGATAGATGTACTTGTTGTAAATATTCCTCCCGGACTACGAAAAAATCCAAAATCCAATTTCATAAAAAAAATTAAGTTATTAATTAACTATATAGAGAAAAGTGAGCTTACCAAAGTGTTGTTTGTTAGCAGTACTTCAGTTTATGGGGGAAATCAGGGATTAGTTAATGAAGATATTTCTCCTATTCCTAATACAGAAAGTGGGAGGCAATTAGTAGAGTGTGAAAACATGTTTATATCTAATAATGGTTTTAAAACAGCTATTATTCGATTTGCCGGACTTATTGGTAACGATAGGCATCCGATAAATTTTCTGTCTGGTAGAGAAGGGATTAAAGGAGGAAACGATTATATAAACCTAATTCGGCTAGAAGATTGTATAGATTTGATTCTTAAAATTTTAAGAACGGATAGATTTCCATTTGTGTTAAATGGCGTGTTTCCATCTAGCTTAACAAAAAAAGAATACTACACTAAAATAGCGCAGCAGCGAAACATGGAACTTCCTTGTTTTATGGACGATAGCCGTAAAATCCATCGAAAAAAAATTGAAACAAAATATCTCGAATACCAAGGGGTGTTTAGTATATGTAAATGAAAATTACTTATTTATCAATTTTTGTTTAACATCGTTAAATTTGGGTTAAACATAAAATCAAACCGAAAACCTAGTGGCTTTGTTAATATCTTTGTGAAAAAGAAAAAAAAGTTGCTATGAAAAATAATTTGTCTAATGAAGTAATACTTCAGGAGATGAGGCGATTGCTAGCGTATAGTTGCAATGATTCCTCTATAGAAAATAATCATTATGAGAATCTTCATTTGGTTATTCTTAAAAAACATTTTAATGCAGAAGATGTACGCATAGACCATTTGAATAATGTTATCCATGTACATATTTGCTTAGATGGAGGGGCAGACTTCTTTGGAAGAAAAAGCGTAGTTGATGTTGAAATGAAGTATACGGACATCAACGAATTTTTACAGAATTGTATAGAAGGGTCTGATCAAAATATTTTTTTCTATAAGAATATTCTAAACTTTTATTCGAGAGAGGTTTAAAATAAATGCTCTTAAAAAATGGTACTCCTTTTTTTACTATTTGAATTATATAAAATTCGAATATTGGATTGCTATGTGTAATTTTAACCAAAAAATGATATCTATTTTTTCAATTAACGAGATAGCTTTAATGGAGTCGGAATCTTGTAGTTACGCAAACTCAGTTTAAGAATTCATATGTTTATCAACTGGTATTGGGAAATTTAGAAGTTAGGAGGTGAAAATTATCTGCTAAAAAGACAAAATGTGAATTAGAAAGTCTGCTTACGGAGCATAAAACTAATAATCATTATATTCATGAAAGATTAGTTTCTAAAAAAGTTTACTTAATATTTATATTTATAAAGGTTTTTTTTGATAGTTTTGGCTGTCTAAAAATATAAATATGAAAAAATTAGCTCTAATCATAGTTTTTTTTGCTGTTACCTTTATGAGTAACGCACAAACTAATAGTGATCTTTTAGCGCATTACAAAAAGTTTTATGCGCAAATGAAAATACAGGGAGACTTACAAGGTTCTATTAATGCACTAACACATTTACAAGTTCTTGCGCCTTCTCAAGCACAGCGAGATACACTTGCTTATTATTATTTGAGTGGTAACCAATACGCTCAGGCTTTATATGTTTTAGGAGATGCTAAAGATGATAATGCGTCTAATTTAGCTATTGAAGTAAAAGCGGTTGCTTTTAAATCATTAAATATGAATGAGCAGTCTCTTGAGCAATATGAGATATTGTTTAAAAAAAACCCAACAGTTTACATTGCTTATGAGATGGCAGATTTAAAAACTCAGTTAGGTAAATTTAATGAGTCGTTACAAAGTGTAGAGTATGGTTTGAGTAATGTAAAGGATACTGATAAAATACCATTTTACGAAACACAACAGCCTTATGAGGTAGCTGCAAAAGCTGCATTTTTGTATCAGAAAGCAATAGCTCAGTTTAGCTTAAATCAAGAAGATTTTGATACACCGTTAAAAACGTTGACAGATGCTATTAATGTAGCACCCAATTTTGCACTTGCAAAAAATATTAAACAAGCATTATTACAAAAGAAAGCTGGGGTAAACTAACGGCCTTAGTTAGAATATAAAATAAAAAAACCATCTGTTAAGATGGTTTTTTTATGCATTATTTTTTGTTTAATATTTTATCCTCTTCAGGTGTTTTAATTTTAATTACTTCTCCGACATTACTGTTCGGAATGGTCATGGAGAGTACATAATGTTTGATTTTCCAATTACCATTCTCTTTAATTAGTACTCCCGACCCTCTACAAATTTTCATTTGAGTATCTAATAGTTCATCAAACCAAGCCATGTTTTTTTCTTTATTGAAATAAATGTTTCGCTCAAATGCAGTAAAGTTCCAGGCTTTTCCTTTATCGAAATAAGGCTTAGAATAGTCCATAAACTCTTTTTTGTTCCAGTTTTCCGTGGCATCGGTACCTATAAAAACTGATTCTTCACTCATAAGATTAAAGTAGGTTTCAAAATTTGCTTCTGAAGCAGCTTTATGCCAAGTGTTCAGGATTAGATTTACCGATTCTTTTTCAGTTTGACTATAAGTACTTAAGCTTATCAATAAAAGTATGTATACTAATTTTTTCATTCTTGCCTTTTTAATATGCTATTCATATTTTCTTCAAGGGTATCGTCGTTTAAATTATTTATTTGGTTAAGAATGCTATTGTACGTTTTATAGATATCCTTAAGCTTATTATTAACCTCTTCATTTGTAAGGTAAGAGTTATTTCTTAATGCGTCAGTTAATAATAATGCGTTTGTTTTTAAATTACGTAAACGACTTAATATATAGGGCGTTTTATATTTTAATGGTATAGATCCTTTTTCTACATCTTCTATTCTGCGATAGATATCATCTACCTGAAAATATAATTTTTGATAAGAGCTATTTATAATCTCAAGTTCCTCTGGTTTTGGAACATATTGAATATATTCTTCAATAGTATTGATAACATTTGTAGTGGGTAAATAGGAGCCTACAGAGGTCTTGTTTTCTAATTGCGCTCCCCAAAGATAGACGTCAATTTGTTTAGTGCTTTCGAAAATAAATTGAGAAGGAGATTCACTTACACCAATTACAGCGTCACCTCTTGGGTTAGATTCAAACGTATAAGAGCATAAATACCATCCATCGCCTAATTGTTTAATAGCAGCAGCGCCTTTTTCGGGTTCATAATCTACTTTTCCTTCTTTTAAATTAAAAACGGCAGTTCCTTTTTCAGAAGGGGTCTTACTTTCTCCACTTAAATAAGCAAAAGGAGCTTCTCCTGCTTTTACTTGTACAGATAATGTTACAGTATTTTTACGACCAATTGAGTAGTTCTGTCTCACAAAGTGTGGTGAACTCAGAGTGGTTGCATTTAATCCGTCAGAAAGGGAATCTTTTTGAAATGATGGAATGGTATCTTTTACAATATCCACTGCTTTTTTATTCCATTTGGGGTTACTAAAGTCTTCAGACCACATTAAATAATTACTACGCGTAACCTTTTCTTTCTTTTGGTAATTATAGGCACCAATAGTTAAGATGGCTTGGTTAAGTTCATTAAAAGTAATCCAGCCTTTTATTGAGTTAATAGCCTTCTGTGAGAGTTGCTCAGGTTTGTATTTAGGTATCTGAATAGTGTCAGATTCTGAAACTGGTTTCAATTGGTTAGAAGAGGAGTTTACTGAATTAGTATCTTTTCCGCAACTCGCCATAAAAATCCCTGAAATAACTAGAATTAGTACTTTGGTTATATATGTTTTTAGTCTCATTTTTTTAAATGCAGTAATTAACTATGTGCAAAGATAGTACTATTTATAAGCTCTGTATGAAGCTTCTTAAAATTCAACAGTACATTTGTCATCTGCAATATGTAAAGCAATTTTCTTACCAAAAATGATTGCTCGATTGTCAGGTTCATGTCCAGACGGAAAATCAAATAGTACAGGAATATGATATTCCCTTACAACATCAAGTATTAGTTCGTATACATTTTTCCCAAAATACGTAGTATTGTATTTTACTTTGCTAATGTCTCCTACAATAATGCCTTTGCAGTTTTCAAAATACCCAGCTCGTTTTAATGATTGTAACATGCGGTCTATAACATATGCATATTCACCAATTTCTTCAAAGAACAAAATTTTACCATTGGTATTAATACTGGTGTCAGATCCTAGCATATTACTTAATAAAGTTAAGTTTCCGCCAACCAATTCGCCTGTAATATCTCCTGGTATGTTATATTCGCTAGGGGGAATGGTGTAAGTAAGTTCTTCTCCAAATAGAGCCTTTTTAAAGGTGGTTAAAGATTCTGTAATATCATTAGTAGTACCTTCCAAACTTGTCGCCATAAGAGCGTGCATTGTGGCTACCCCTAAAGTATTCATTTTACAATGAAATGCGGTAATGTCGGAATACCCAATAATCCATTTTGGATGTTTTAAAAATTGAGTATAATCTAACATGTCTAATATTCTAACACTTCCATAACCTCCACGTGCACACCAAATAGCTTTAATAGCAGGAGTGTTCATGGCATACTGAAAATCTTCACAACGTTGTTGATCAGTGCCTGCAAAATGTCCGTTTTGGGCCAAAACATGTCTACCTACCCAAACATGAAGTCCCCAACTTTTAAGTAGTTTTTCTGCGTTAGAAATAACTTTTGCACGTTTGGGTTTTATGATTCCGGCCGGGGCTACAATTGCAACGGTATCACCGATTTTTAAAAAAGGAGGTTGAATAGGAGTATCTGGCATTTTCTTGTTTTCTATTGCAAATACGTTGAGAGTACAAATTAAACATACTAGTAAAGAAGTGGCTAGTAGGGTTGTATATCTCATCATAATCTTAGCTATTTTAAGCTAAACCTAGGTTTTATTTAGGAATAAAGCAAATGGAAACTTCTTAATAGTATACAATTTACTACTTCGTTTAACGGTGAAGAGAGTCTTGCGTTATTTCGTTTAGTTTTTGCTATACAATATTTAGTAATCCCTCTTAAAATACGTATTTTTGTCGTTTTGAAAAGTATATAAAGGAACTTATGAGTAGTTTACAACAACGATATACCATTACGGCGGCTTTACCATATACAAACGGTCCCATACATATAGGTCATTTAGCAGGGGTTTATGTACCTGCCGATATTTATGCTCGTTACCTGCGTTTAACAAATAATGATGTAGCATTTGTTTGCGGTAGCGATGAACATGGTGTAGCTATTTCTATGAAGGCTAAAAAAGAAGGGGTAACACCACAAGAGATTATCGATAAGTATAATTCCATTATTAAAGATTCATTTAAGGATTTTGGTATTTCTTTTGATAACTACTCTAGAACTTCTGCACCTGTACACCATGAAACAGCTTCAGAGTTTTTTAAGAAGCTATATGCTGATGGTAAGTTTATAGAAGAGGTTACAGAACAATTATATGATGATGAGGCAAAACAATTTTTAGCCGATCGTTTTGTGATAGGTACCTGCCCTAAATGTGGAAATGAAGAAGCATATGGAGATCAGTGTGAAAAGTGTGGTACGTCATTAAATGCTACAGATTTAATAAATCCTAAGTCTACTATTACAGGTAGTAAGCCTACCTTAAAACAAACAAAGCACTGGTTTTTACCACTAGATCAATATGATGCATTTTTAAGAGAGTGGATTATTGAGGGACATAAAAATGACTGGAAGCCTAATGTATACGGACAAGTAAAAAGCTGGTTAGATGACGGGTTAAAACCACGTGCAGTAACCAGAGATTTAGATTGGGGTATACCGGTTCCTGTAGAAGGAGCAGAAGGGAAAGTACTATATGTATGGTTTGATGCACCTATTGGCTATATTTCTAGTACCAAAGAATGGGCAGCGAGAGAAGGAAAAGATTGGGAGCCTTATTGGAAAGATGAAAACACCAAATTAGTGCACTTTATAGGTAAAGATAACATTGTGTTTCATTGTGTTATATTTCCTGCTATGTTAAAAGCAGAGGGGAGTTATATTTTACCAACGAATGTACCTGCTAATGAGTTTTTAAATTTAGAGGGTAATAAGCTTTCTACTTCTAAAAATTGGGCGGTATGGTTGCATGAGTATCTAGAAGATTTTCCTGGGAAACAAGATGTGTTGCGATATACGTTAACAGCAAATGCACCCGAAACAAAAGATAACGACTTTACTTGGAAAGATTTTCAGGCTCGTAATAATAATGAGTTAGTAGCTATTCTTGGTAATTTTATCAATAGAGTAGTGGTATTAACCAATAAATATTATGAAGGGGTAATACCTACGCCAGCTGAGTTTAAGGAAATAGATAGGGCGACTTTAGAAGAAATGAAAAAGTATCCTGATAGCATTGCTTCTTCTATTGAGCGTTACCGTTTTAGAGAGGCAAGCCAGGAGATGATGAACTTGGCGCGTTTAGGAAATAAGTACTTGGCAGACGAAGAACCTTGGAAGCTTATTAAAACCGATGAAGAAAGAGTAAAAACTATTATGTACACGGCATTGCAAATTGCGGCGGCGTTAGCAGTGGTTAGTGAGCCATTTTTACCGTTTACATCTGGTAAGCTAACAGAAATGTTAGCTTTAGAACCTTTAACTTGGGAAGATGTAAAAACTGCTGAGGTTTTAGTGCCTGCTGAACATACTGTAGGAAAAGCAACATTGTTATTTACTAAAATAGAGGATACCGATATACAAAAACAATTAGACAAATTAGAGGCTACTAAAAAAGCAAATGAGGCGGCTAGTAAAACGGCAGAACCACAAAAAGAAACCATCACCTTTGACGACTTTTCAAAGCTTGATTTACGTGTGGGTACTATTGTAGAAGCTGAGAAAATGAAAAAAGCTAAAAAGCTTTTAGTGTTAAAAGTAGATACAGGGATTGATGTTCGAACCATAGTTTCGGGTATTGCTGAAAGCTTTACTCCTGAAGAAGTAGTTGGTAAAAAAGTAACGGTATTGGTAAACTTAGCACCAAGAGCTTTAAGAGGTGTAGATAGTGAAGGAATGATACTAATGACGAAGAATGCGGAAGGGAAATTGGTGTTTGTAAATCCGGATGAATCTGGAGTTATGAATGGCGAAACTATCAATTAATGCTTAAAATAGCCTGGCATCCGATATATCAACATCCATTACCGGAAAGGCACAGGTTTCCGATGATAAAATATGATTTGCTTCCTAAACAATTACTCCATGAGGGTACTTGTGTGGAAGCAAATTTTTTTAGTCCTAAAGTACCCAATACTTCACACATATTAAGGGTGCACACAAAAGAGTATGTCGAGAATCTTTTCAGCTTACAGCTCACCGCTAAAGAAATTAGAAAAACCGGATTTCCACATTCAAAAGAATTAGTAGAAAGGGAAATTATTATAGCAGATGGTACTATAAAAGGTGCAGCGTACGCACTAGAATATGGTATTGCGTTTAATATTGCTGGTGGCACGCATCATGCGTATTCAGGTCATGGAGAGGCTTTTTGCTTATTGAATGATCAGGCAATTGCTGCTCGCTATTTGCAGGATAAGGGATTAGCTCGTAAAATTTTAATTATTGATTTAGATGTGCATCAAGGAAATGGTACTGCTGAAATTTTTCAGAAAGATGATTCTGTGTTTACGTTTAGTATGCATGGTGAAAGTAACTATCCTTTTAAAAAAGAAGTAAGCAATTTAGATATTCCGTTACCTGATAATACAGGGGACGAGGCATATCTGGAAATCTTAATCGATGTATTGCCAAAGTTAATTGAAGAACAGCAACCTAATTTTATTTTCTATTTATCGGGGGTAGATGTCTTAAAGCAAGATAAATTAGGTAAACTAGGGATGACTATTGAAGGATGTAAACAGAGAGATAAGTTTGTTTTAGAAACCTGTAAGACGCTTAATATACCTGTACAATGTAGCATGGGCGGTGGATATTCACCAGAAATTAAAGATATTATAGAAGCCCACGCCAATACGTACCGATTGGCGCAGGATATTTATTTTTAATTGGTGACCAATCGGTTGCGATATAACGATGCATCTATACTATTTTTCATAGCTTCTTTATCCATGTCAATGCCTATAAATTCTCTTATTTTTTTAAGCTGTGTTTCCGGGTTTTCAAGCATATCAGTATAATTAACATACAATAGTTCTACACCTGGTTCATTATTTTTCCAAAATTCGATTTCCTTAAGTTGTCTTGTAAAAGCATTGAGTAGGGTAATGGGTAATGTATCTGGGTCTTTTCCTATCATTTTTTGTTGAGAGCGAACAATTTCATGAATATCTCTGTTCATAAAAACTACTTTATAGCGGTATTGCCTGTCAATAAACTTTAATAGTGGAGCCACTATTTTTACTACTTTGTTTTGTGCCTCTCCCAGGCAGGTATTGTCGTTATGCATATTCCTAACAGGCTTGTATTCATAATATCCTTTCGGGTTAGACTCGTCTGCTTGTCTTGTTTCATCAATTAAGGGAATCATGCCGCCATTAGAAAGTATTTGCATCATCATCGAAGTTCCAGATCTTGGCAATCCAGATACCACTGTAATTTGATTATCGTAATGCTTGTATGTGGCCTTAGAATTTAAATCAAGAGGAACCCTTGATTGATCCTCTATATTTTCTATAGCACGTTCTGCTTTATGATATGTTTTAGGGCGTAATTTTGCTGCAGTTTCAAAGGCTATTTTGGCATTTTTAAAATCACCTAATTTTGTTAAAGCTTCTCCTAAGGTATAGTGGGCTTGCGGAAAATACTTAATTAGTTCAATACTCGTTAGTGCATGTTCAGCAGCAGTCTCGTAAGCATTAAGTTGTAGGTATACTACTGCAATAGCTTGATGGTAGCGTGCGTTATCAGGCTCTAATTGAATAGCGTTTGAAAAACTTTTTTCGGCAGCCTCAAATTGTTTTAACTTCGTATGTGCCCTTCCTTTTTGAAAGAATAACTCTGAATTTGGTTTTCTTTTAATAGCCTCAATTAGTAGTTGAATGGCTTTTTTATGTCTACCTTTCCCAATATGTATTTTAGCTGCGGTAATCGTAGTGTTTAATTCTAGATCAGAATCTTTTTTTCTGATTATAGTTAGGTATTTTTCTGCTGAATCAAAATCTTTTTCTCCAAGGGAAATTGTAATAAGATCTAGGTAGAACGGAATGGTATCTAGTTTTTCTGTATGATCAATAAGTTCTAAAAGAATTTCCTTGGCACTTTCATAGTCTTTTTTACCTAAATATACCCTGGCCAAATTATGCCTTAGATCGGTTTCTGTTTTTCTAACTGCATTTTCAATTTTATCATCGGGTTTATCAATATACCCTAAATCAATAAGTTGTTGCATAGTTTCCTGATTAGACAAGATCTCCGGTGAAATTTTCTCGGGATGCTCACCAAAGTCACCTTTAATGTTCTCCCAGCTATCTATATAGGTTGGGGTTTTAGGATTTTTAAATATTTCTAAAGCAGGTTTACCATCCATATCTTTACCTATAGGTAAATCGAACATATGTAATATGGTTGGTGCAATATCAATTAAACTAAGCCCAAAAACTTTTTCATTCTTCTTAATGTTCGGACCGCTAGCTACAAAGATTCCAAATTTCCGATGTTCTAGAGCAGGTGCGGCCTGATATTTAGGCATTTTTAAAATACGTTTGTTACCAGACTCGTATCCATGATCAGACATAACAATAATATTGGTTTCTGGACCAGCCAGTTCAATCATACGTTCCAGCATCATGTCTTGGTATATATAGGCACCGCGAATAGCGTCTTTATAAATGTCAAATTGTTTTTGCTTAATTGGGGGTAGCTTTGGTGGATAGTATTTCATGAAGGCGTGGCAAAAATGATCTATAAGGTCATAATATACCGCCATAAAATCCCACTCGGTAGTTCGCATTACATTTGTTGCTGCTGCATGAACGGTAGTGTTTTCTGCCATTATTTTAGCAAAACTAGTAAGCGATTTATCTATTTTCTGATCTATTTCTGCAGCTTTTGGCATAAATGTTAAAATATGCTCATCGTTAATTTCCTCAGGAAAAATTTTAAGATCACTAATCGTATATAAAAGCGCTTCTGGGTGAGTAGTACCTTTTTTAAAAGGCTCTTTTTTCTTTGGGTTTTTAGAGACCTTCTGAAAATTGTCCGATATCATATGGCCATTAATAGGCTCTGCAGGAAAGCTTGGCCACCAGCCTACAACATTGCTTTTGTAGCCTTTATTGGTTAAGATATTCCATAAGGCTCTACTTTTTCTAGAGTAGGATGTTACGGGGCGTATTCCTTTTCTGTCCGGCATTACTTCAATAAAGCCATGAATTCCGTGTTTGTCAGGTGTTTTACCTGTGGCTACACTGGTCCATAGCATGGGTGAAAACGGAGGGTTCATAGTACTCATATTACCGTAAACTCCGTTGTCTATTAGTTTCTTGAGCGCAGGCATTTCCCCTTTGGCTAACATGGGACCTATAATTTTCCAGTCGGCTGCGTCCCATCCAATTAGTAATGTCTTTTGCTTCATTTGTTGCTGTTTAATGTGTTACGTTTTGCTGCTTTCCATTTGCGTATACCAATATCTCCTAATGCCAAAAGCCCAAGAGGTCCTTTTGAAATATTTTTCATATTAACACGATTCTTATTTTTATCATAAAGTTTCATAAAGGCTTTTTTTAAGGAATGTATATCTAGTAGCTTAAGGTTAAAAGAAAGATAACCATAATTATAAAGAGGAAAGATATAAAGAGAATCTTAAAAAAGAAAGCTATGAAAATGTCAACTACGAAGAATCTATCTAAAAACTATTAGATTATAGTGTTTTGGTGTATCTACTTGTACTAAATGGAGAGACCTGATTAATACTGGTAATATAGTGTTTCTGATGCAACGGAATTGAAAGATGAAATTACAGGAGTCTTTAAAAGAGAAAAAGATATTTTATTGATGAAAAATTTATGAATTATTTAAAAATCTGGCTTTGTGTCTAATTTTTTTGGTGAATACTTTAGAATGTAGGATTTATTTTTAAATTTACTTAGAACTAATTGGCTACAACTATGACAAAAACTACTTCTGAAAGCTTAACTAAAAAAATGTTGAGGTATGGTGCCTTAACAACTGTAATTGGTGGGGCAGCGGAGGCTAACGGACAAATTGTTTATACAGATATTAATCCTGATGAAGGTGGAGCAGGATTGTATTATATGCTGGATATAGATAATGATGGTTCTACAGAATTTTATATCGAAAATTCATCTACTATATTATACGGGATTATTCCTGTGAACTACCTAGTAGGGAGTGTTTATAATGATGTGTCTATATTAGGAGATACCTATTATATCTCTACTGCCAGTACTAGCGCGGGATACCCGTTTGCACTTAACCAAGGGGCTATTATAAGTGCTGGGAATTCAAATTGGAATGATAAGTACCAAATGTTTAATTTAAATAGTTGTGGTGGTAGTGTATTAGGCGTTGGAGGAAATGCAGATGAGTGGTGTGGTGTAACCGACAAGTACATTGGTTTAAAATTTAAGATAGGAAGTGATACGCATTATGGTTGGGCACGAATGGATGTTACGAATCCGAGTAGCTGGTTGATTAAGGATTATGCTTATAATGCGACTCCAGGTGCTTCTTTAGAGGCTGGTCAAACAGTGCTGGGTGTACAGGAAAATTTTGTTTCTACCGTAACGATTGTAGGACTAAACAAAACCATTGCATTGTATAACTTACCGGAAGAGACTTCTTATAATGTAATTAGTGTTACCGGACAATCTGTATTAAAAGGAACGATTAAAGGCGAAACATATGTAATTGATAATTTATCGCTTAATACAGGAGTGTATATCGTTGAGTTAATTGATGTAAGTACGGGGGCTTCTACTAGAAAAAAGGTAATTATTTAATGTAAGTTATAGTATTTAGAAAAAGAGTGATGCACCGCATCACTCTTTTTTAGTTTAATTTATAAGGTATTGCTTCTTGCTTTAGCATTTCCAGAAATTCAGTGGTAATATTCACTTTTCGTTTTCTACTTTGCATGGTAAGTTTTAAATCGTCATCTGGTTTATGAATCACAAAACTCACTTGGTTATCACCTGGGTAATCATTAAACAAGTTGCTAATATTGTGTATGGTGTCTTCTTTGATGTCTATGATATTAAGATGAATGGCTATTTTTCTAGCCATTTCTTCCATTACATCTTGAAGCTGTTGAATACTGTTGATCTGGATACGGGGATCTCCTCTTAAACCGGTATCTTTTCTAATCCACCCTTCTCTTACAAATAGTTTTATATATAAAAACTCATTCATGCGCATAAACTGGCGGAAGTTTAAATAATCTTCATTAAATAGTCTAAATTCGTAGGAGTCGTTATAATCTTCAATAGTAAAAGTACCCCAACCTTTTCCATTTTTAGTTTCGCGATGTTGAAAATCGGTCATAACCCCTGCTATAGAAATTTCTCTGTTCACTACTTGATTCAAGTCTTTCAAATCAGATAATGAGTTTTTGCAGAAGTGTTCCATGGTAAGTTTAAAGTCATCCAGTGGGTGACCTGAGATATAAATACCTACAACTTCTTTTTCTCTACGTAATTTTTCCATAGTTCCCCAATTATCACAAGGAGGAATAACGGGTTCAGGAATTTGTACATCACTGGCTTCACCAAATAAACTTACCTGAGAAGAGTTTTCGTTTTCTTGGTATTTGGCTCCGTACTTCACCGCTTTCTCTAAGAACGAAATACCATCACCTTCTTCATGAAAATACTGTGCACGTTGAGTGGTAGTAAAAGAGTCAAAGCCTCCTGCTAAGGCAAGATTTTCAAAAGCTTTTTTGTTGGCTGCTCTTAAATCAATACGTTTAGCCATATCAAAAATCGACTTGTATCTGCCGTCTTTTCTATTAGCTACTATAGTTTCTACAGCCCCTTTACCAACTCCTTTAACGGCACCCATGCCAAAACGCACGGCACCTTGGTCGTTTACAGTAAATTTATGGAATGATTCGTTTACGTCTGGGCCTAATACTTGTAATCCCATACGCTTACACTCTTCCATAAAAAAGGTAACCTGCTTAATATCGTTCATATTGTTAGAAAGTACAGCCGCCATATACTCTGCCGGATAATGCGCTTTTAAATAAGCGGTTTGATAGGCAACCCATGCATAACAGGTAGAGTGGCTTTTGTTAAATGCATATGCTGCAAAAGCCTCCCAGTCTTTCCATATTTTTTCAAGCTTGGTTCGGTCGTGCCCGCGTTCTTCACCTCCATTTAAAAACTGAGGTTTTAACTTGTCTAGTAAAGCAAATATCTTTTTACCCATTGCTTTACGCAACATATCGGCATCACCTTTAGAGAAACCGGCAAGCTTTTGCGATAAAAGCATTACCTGCTCTTGGTATACGGTAATACCATAGGTTTCTTTTAAGTATTCTTCGCAGTCGTCAAGGTCATATACAATCTCTTCTTCGCCATGTTTTCTGCGAATAAAACTAGGGATGTATTCCAGTGGTCCAGGTCTGTACAATGCGTTCATAGCAATTAAATCGGCAAAAACCGTAGGCTTTAATTCACGCATGTATTTCTGCATTCCGGGCGATTCGTACTGGAAAACCCCAACGGTTTCACCTCTTTGGAATAATTCGTATGTTTTTACATCGTCTAACGGAAAGGAATCTGGATCTAACTCTATGTTATGTCGGTGTTTTACAAGTTTAACTGTATCCTTAATCAGGGTTAATGTTTTTAACCCCAGAAAGTCCATTTTTAATAATCCGGCATTTTCAACAACCGAGTTGTCAAACTGTGTAACATATAAGTCAGAATCTTTGGCAATAGATACTGGTACAAATTTGGTAATATCGTCGGGGGTTATAATTACCCCACAGGCATGAATACCTGTATTACGGACAGAGCCCTCAAGAATCCTAGCCTGATTAATGGTTAAGGCCTCCAAATCTTCTCCTTCAGAAAGATTCTTCAGTTCGTTTACCGAATCAATTTCTTCAGAACGTAGCTTGGCTTTTAACCCAGCATCATCTAAAGAGAAGATTTTACCCAGTTTCATATTTGGAATTAACTTCGCGATACGGTCGGCGTCACTTAAAGGTAAATCTAGTACCCTTGCCGTATCTCTAATAGAAGATTTTGCAGCCATGGTACCGTAAGTAATAATTTGTGCTACCTGATTGGCACCATACTTATCAATTACATAGTCCATTACACGGCTTCTACCTTCATCATCAAAGTCAATATCAATATCGGGCATGCTCACACGATCCGGATTTAGGAAACGCTCAAAAAGCAAGTCGTATGCAATAGGGTCTAAGTTGGTAATACCCAAACAATAGGCTACTGCCGAACCGGCAGCCGATCCTCTTCCAGGGCCTACCGAAACTCCCATTTCACGTGCTGCAGCAATAAAGTCTTGTACAATAAGGAAGTACCCGGGATATCCTGTATTTGCAATAACGTCTAGCTCAAAGTCTAAACGTTCTTTAATATCTTCGGTTATTTCTTCGTATCTTTTTTTGGCACCTTCATAGGTTAAGTGACGAAGGAACTTATTTTCACCACGTTTACCACCATCTGCATTATCCTCTTCAACCTGAAATTGTTCAGGAATATCAAATTTAGGTAAGAGTACATCACGTGCTAAAACAAAAGGATCTACTTTATCTACAATTTCCTGAATATTCACAATAGCTTGTGGTAAATCTTTGAAGAGTTCCTTCATTTCATCACCACTCTTAAAATAATACTCGCTATTTGGTAATCCGTAGCGGTACCCTCTACCACGACCTATAGGTGTATCTTTCTTTTCGCCGTCTTTCACACATAATAAAATATCGTGTGCATTGGCATCATCTTTATTTATATAGTAGGTGTTATTGGTAGCCACCAACTTTACATCATGTTTTTGTGCAAACTGAATCAGTACATCATTCACTCGGTTTTCATCCTCCTGATTATGTCGCATTAACTCAATGTATAGGTCATCTCCAAAATGTTCCTTCCACCATAACAGTGCTTCCTCTGCCTGATTTTCACCTACATTTAAAACCTTATTAGGTACTTCACCATATAGGTTACCTGTAAGCGCAATAAGATCCTCTTTGTACTCTAATATAGTACTCCGGCTAACACGAGGGACATAATAGAACCCTTCGGTATATCCTACCGATGATATTTTAGCAAGGTTATGATATCCTTTCTTATTTTTAGCAAGTAATACTACCTGATAACCGTTGTCTTTTCTAGATTTATTGGTATGGTCTTCACAAACATTCAGTGTGCAACCTACAATGGGTTTCATGAGAACCTCTGTAGCTTCTTCGCCATTAGCAAGCGCTTCTTCATTTTTAGCTTTGGCGCCTTTATTATAATTGTCTACATCTCTAACAAAGTGAAAGGCTCCCATCATGTTCCCGATATCGGTCATGGCAACTGCAGGCATTTTTTTAGCTGCTGCAGCTTTTACTAAATCAGGAATGCTAGAGGTAGCCTGAAGAATAGAAAATTGGGTATGATTGTGTAAGTGTATAAAGTCTACTTCAGCAAGCTCAGCAATATTTTGTCTAATTTCTTCTTTAGACAACCCATTGTCAACTGACTTAAGTGACTCGCGTATTTTTTTTGACTCTTCCTTAAGGTTAATGTGTTGTAACCCTATTAACTTTATAGATTGCGGGTTTTTCTGAGAAAAACGCTGAAAGTAATCTACTGGAACATCTAATTCTTCCTGAGTAAAACCTTCGCCAATTCGTATCAATTCTAAAAAGCAACGGGTGGTAGCTTCCACATCTGCAGTTGCGTTATGTGCTTCGGAAAAACCAACTCCAAATAAATACTGGTGTAACTCGGTTAGGGTGGGGAGTTTAAATTTACCTCCTCTACCTCCTGGTATTTTACAAAGTTCAGCGGTGGTCTCGGTACAGGTATCCAATACCGGTAAGTCCGTCATGTCTGTAGGAAGTTCTAAACGATGGAATTCTGCTCCCATAATATTGACATCAAATCCTACGTTCTGACCAACCACAAACTTGGTTTTAGAAAGCGCGATATTAAATTTTTCCAAGACCTCTAGTAGGGTAATCCCTTCCTTTTCGGCAAGTTCGGTAGAAATACCATGTATTTTTTCAGCATCAAACGGAATATTGAAACCTTCAGGTTTAATCAGGTAATCCTGATGCTCCACTAAGTTTCCCATCTCGTCGTGTAGTTGCCATGCAATCTGTATGGCTCTTGGCCAGTTGTCAGAATCGGTAACAGGCGCGTCCCAACGTTTCGGTAAACCGGTTGTTTCGGTGTCAAAAATCAAATACATAAGCGTCCTTCCTCTTTTTAAAATGTACTTTTTGAAGTAGTTACCAAAAAGGTAACAGTGTAAGTTTATAAAGCTAAAAATAGCTAATATTTAAAGAGGAGTCAATATGAAGTCCGTTTAGTTATTAACGGAAATATAAAAGCCACCTATTTTGGTGGCTTTGTAAATTCAAAAGAAAGAATTTTATTAGTCTCTGTCGTAACCTCCACGGTTTCGGTTATAACCTCCACCACCACGTTGGTTACCACCGCGATTATTTTGATTAAAATTTCTTCTTCCGCCACCTTGTCCTTGTGGTTTAGGCTCAGACTTTTTAACTACAATAGTACGTCCTTCAACAGAAGCACCATTTAATTCGTCTATCGCTTTTTGAGCTTCCTCGTCATTTGGCATTTCAATAAATCCAAAACCTTTACTTTTCCCGGAAAATTTATCCATGATTATTTTAACGGACTCCACTGTTCCGTAATCACCAAATGCCTCTTCAAGGTCTGCTTCCACTATACTATACGGAAGACTTCCAATAAAAATGTTCATAAAAAAAAATAAATATTTAAAGGTCTAAAGATAAGTTATTAAATTATACAAAAAGATATCTGATGTAAGTATTTTTATAAAATTTTTTGGTCGACTTTTTATTTAAAAAATAAAATATAGTTGATTGAAAATAAAGTTTTTATATATTTGCACCCTTAAATTAATAATAGGGTCGAGAACCCCACTAATTAATGTATTATGCCAGTTAAAATTAGATTACAAAGACACGGTAAAAAAGGTAAACCTTTTTACTGGATCGTGGCTGCTGACAGCCGTGCAAAAAGAGATGGTAAATTTTTGGAAAAATTAGGTACTTATAACCCTAATACGAATCCAGCTCAAATTAACTTGAGTCTTGAAGGTTCTGTTAAATGGTTAGAAAATGGTGCTCAACCAACTGATACCGCTCGTAGAATTTTATCTTACAAAGGTGTTCTTTTAAAGCATCACTTAAACGGTGGTGTTAGAAAAGGTGCTTTAACTGCTGAACAAGCTGAAGAAAAATTTACTGCATGGTTAGAAGGTAAAGACGGTGCTGTTAATGCTAAAGTAGAAGATTTAGCAAAAGCTAAAGAAGATGCTAAAGCAAAAATATTTGCAGCTGAGAAAGAAGTAAATGAGAAGCGTAAAGCTGCTGCCGCTGAGGCTGCTGCTGAAGCATTAGCAGGTGAAGCTACAGAAGAGGCTGCTGAAGAAAACAACGAAACAGAAGCTTAATTCGGTTTTATGAGAAAAGAAGATTGCTTCTATCTCGGTAAGATTGTATCAAAATTCAGTTTTAAGGGAGAAGTTCTTATCAAATTAGATACAGACGAACCCGAACTTTACAAAAACTTGGAATCAGTGTTTCTCCAAATAGGGAGGAACCTGGTTCCTTTTTTTATTGAACGTTTATCGTTGCATAAATCAAATTTGCTGCGTATTAAGTTTGAGGATGTTGATTCTGAAGCGGATGCGGAAGCATTAATGAAAACTGAATTATATCTGCCGTTATCATTTCTACCGGAACTTACCGGAAACAAATTCTACTATCACGAGATTGTTGGTTTTACCATGAACGATGTGAATTATGGGGTAGTTGGGATTATAACTGGGGTGAACGAATCTAGTGCACAACCTTTATTTGAAGTTGAAGACGAAGGAAATCAAATATTGATTCCGATGAATGACGACTTTATTGTTGAGGTGAACCGCAATAAAAAACAAATTGTAGTACAAACCCCGGAAGGACTTATAGATTTATATTTAGGAAATTAATGTCGGTATTCAGGTTTAAACAATTTGCGGTTGAGCAAGATAAATGTGCTATGAAAATTGGCACCGACGGAGTTTTGTTGGGGGCTTGGGCTGAATTGGGAGCATATCCAGGAACTATTTTAGATGTTGGCGCAGGTACCGGACTTATTGCTTTAATGGCTGCACAGCGTTCTGAGGCTCCTACAATTGATGCATTAGAGATTGATGAATTGGCGCATGAACAGTGTGTTGAGAATTTTGAAACATCTGATTGGGGAGATCGTCTTTTCTGTTATCATGCAGAGTTTACCGAATTTGTTGCTGAAATGTATGAAGAGGAGGAAACCTATGATGTAATTATTTCTAACCCTCCTTTTTATTCAGAAGATTTTTCTTCAGGAAATGAGCAAAGAGATATTGCCAGGTTAAATTCATCCTTACCTTTTGAAGATTTAATAGAAGGGACTTCCCTTATATTGTCGGAATCGGGAATTTTTAATGTAATTATCCCTTTTAAAGAGGAGGAAGCTTTTATTACTACGGCATTAAATTTTGGGTTAATTCCATTTAAATTAACCAGAGTAAAGGGGAATCCTGAATCTGAAGTTAAGCGAAGCCTTATTGCGTTATCTTTTAAGGAACAAGCTTGTAAGGTGACCGAATTAACGATTGAAAAACAACGACATCAATATACTCCCGAGTATATTGAAATTACCCGAGAGTTCTATCTGAAAATGTAAGTTGTGTTAACTTAAACTAAGGTTCATATTGTAATAGGCTCCTTTATTTTCTTTTTGCTTTATCGATTGCTTGGTAATAAGGAGTGCTATAGTAATCAAATTTTTTATTTCAACCATTTGCGGTGTTGTTTGATACGACTTATCAAACAAATCAATGACACGCTGTAAGTACAGTAGTCTATTCTCAGCTTTTTCAAGACTTTTATTGCTACGAATTATCGAAACCTCTGTACTCATTAACTGTTGTATTTCAAGTTTAACAACATCTAATTCTTCAGAGACATTCTTTACCTTTTTCTGTTGGGTATAGGTGTAATTTATGGCAGATGGTACGGTTTTTTTAAGTAGTTCAATAGTTTTTAGATAACTACGGTGTGCAAATACGAGGGCTTCCAATAAAGAGTTAGATGCTAATCTGTTGGCACCATGTAACCCAGTGGCAGCACATTCGCCACATGCTAATAAATTAGCGATGGATGTTTCTCCATTTTGGTTTACGGAAATACCACCACATACATAGTGGGCTGCCGGTATTACAGGAATAAGATGTTCTTGCGGGTTAATACCTATTCCGTTAAGTGTTTCGGTAATTACAGGAAAGTGTTTTTTAAATTCATAGGCGTCAATATGAGTGGTGTCTAAATACACACATTCTGCCTTAGGTTCCTGCATTTCTGTATGTATTGCCCTAGTGACAATATCTCTTGGAGCCAGCTCTTTTCGGGTATCATATTTACTCATAAAAGCAACGCCCTCTTTATTTCTTAAGATGCCGCCAAAGCCTCTTACGGCTTCAGAAATTAAAAAGGCAGGCTTAAACCCTGAATAAAATAATGCTGTGGGATGAAACTGTACAAATTGCATATCTTTTATTGTAGCCTTAGCTCTGTATGCCATGGCAATACCGTCTCCTGTAGCAATAGTGGGGTTAGTGGTGTATAAATAGGTCTGCCCAATACCTCCGGTTGCCAGCATGGTAACTTTAGCATTAAAAGGAATTACCTTGTTTTCTGCCCTATTAAGAATATAAGCACCTTTACATTGTTTAGTCATTGGGGTGGTAATAAGGTCTAATGCAAGATGATTGGTGAGTAATGTAATATTGGTTTTACTGTGTATTTGTTTTAATAATTTTTGTTCAACTTCTAATCCTGTAAAATCTTTATAATGTAAAATACGCTCATGAGAGTGTCCGCCTTCTAGCCCGTAATCATAATTTCCTTTAGTATTTCTATCAAATCGGGTGCCCCATTCAATAAGTTCCTGAATTCTTGCAGGAGCTTCTCTCACTACCATACTCACAATTTCAGGATCGCAATGTCCGTCACCAGCAATTAAGGTGTCAATAATATGCTGTTCAAAAGAGTCGTTTTTTAAATCCATTACCGTGGCAATACCTCCTTGCGCATATTTGGTGTTCGATTCCAATTCGTCTGCCTTGGTACATATTAAAATCGATTTATCAGGAAAGTGGTTAGCCGTTTTAAGCGCATAGGTAAGTCCGGCAATTCCAGATCCAATAATTAAAATATCAACGTGCTGCATACCTGTAGGTTTAAAGGTTCATCATTTTCTCTATAGGCTTAAATGCTTTTTCTGCTAATGATTTATTGAGTGTAACTTCGGGAGTTTCATTTAGTAGACATAGAAAAATCTTTTCTAGAGTGGTTAACTTCATGTAAGCACATTCGCTACAAGCACATGTGTTATTTTCAATAGAAGGAGCCGGAATTAGTATTTTATTGGGTACTAATTGTTGCATTTTATGTAAAATGCCCACTTCTGTAGCTACAATAAACTTTTTAGAACTACTTTCTTTTACAAAATTAAGCATGCCTGAAGTAGAACCTGTATAGGTAGCAAGATCTAAAATATGGGAAGGCGATTCAGGATGCGCAATCAATCGCGCATCAGGGTGTTCTTTAAACAGGTTGATAATCTTATCCAGTTCAAAGGCTTCATGAACAATACATGAGCCATTCCATAGAACAAGATTTCTGCCTGTTTTTTTAGCAAGATAATTTCCTAAGTTTTTATCAGGACCAAAAATTACTGGATATTCTTCCGGTAACGATTCAATTACCTTTTCAGCGTTTGATGAGGTACAAACAATATCGCTCATTGTTTTAATAGTCGCATCACAGTTAATGTAAGTTACTACTTTGTGGTTAGGGTGTTCGTTAATAAATTCACGGAATTCATCGGGTTTGCATGATTCTGCTAGCGAGCAAGAAGCATCGGCATCCGGAATTAAAACCATTTTATCAGGATTTAAAATTTTGGCAGTTTCTGCCATAAAATAGACCCCTGCAAATACAATAATATCTGCATTTGTATCTGTGGCTTTTTTAGAAAGTTCCAAGCTATCTCCTACAAAGTCGGCTATTTCCTGAATTTCAGGTGCCTGATAATAATGAGCTAAAAGAATAGCGTTTTTCTTTTTTTTAAGATGTGTTATCTGCTCAATTAATTTATTTTTTCGAAGTTCTTGCTTGCGTTGTGTTTGCGTGTTTTTAAGTTTCATTTTTTATATAATAGATAAAAAATGAAGCGAAGTTGTGTGTCAATCACTACAAAATTAACCATAAATTCCTTTTTATAAATGATTATCGTCATATTCAGAAAGAAAGACGAATAATTAATGCTTTTAGGATTCACAAAACTGTAGAGGCATAACATAGAAGAGACGGTGTCTTTACATTAGAAATGGGATATTAAGATAATACTACCCTTTCTAATTGGTATGATAGCAACCAATGGATGGTCAGAAACTAGAACTGTATATTTTGCGATGTCTTTTAGTAAACCTTTTAAGAGTTATGTATATCAAAAGATAGATAAAAGTTTGTATAATGGTTTTTGGAGAGGGTTTGACCAGTATCATAATTTCCCTGAAATAGCCAGAAAGAAAATCAAGGCTTATTTTGATTTTTTTACAGCGGAAAATGAGACCATAGAAGTAAACTACTTTGGGTCAAGCCCACGAAGCATATAGTAAGCATTGCATTTCTATTTCGAGACTAGTCTCGGAGCATTGAAAATATAAAGGTAGAAACTCATAATTGGCGTTTTAATCAAATAAAAATAATGTACAAAAGTTATTCGTTAAATAGATTATCTCAAATACATGTCTCCTGAAAAGAACTATTTGTCAGGAGACATGTACTTGATTTAAAACTAAATTTTATAGATTATTCATTTGCGATTTAAGCTGATGAAAGAATCGGTCGATAAGGCATAGGTCGCTTGTGATAATTTCTGCGTTGCAACTCATTTCCTGTTTGAAGGTAACAGGTTTGTTGTAGGATGTGATTAATATTTTTGGTAGTGTTACGTCAATTAAATAGTTGCCATCCTCATCGGGTATTACAGATACTTTTTTAACGGTACCTTCCAAGACTCCAAATTCTTGACTTGGATAGTTGTCTATTTGTAAATGAACTTTTTGTCCTGGATGGATTTTACCTGAGTTAGTAGCTGGAGCTTTTAATCGGGCTATATATGAAGACCCGGAAGTTGGAATTACAATAAACACTAAGTCTCCTTGTGTTACTGTTTGGTTACTGTTCCAGTAATTTAAAAAAGTAACGGTTCCTTTTGTGTTTGATAGTAATACGTACTGGTTTTCCCAATCTTTAATTACTTTTTTAAGTTGGTTATAGGATTGTATCACACTTTTAAGGAGTGTCATTTCTTCTTTTACCTGATTGATTTCGGTTCCTCTGGATGTTTGTTTTGCAGATGCAATACTTTGTTTAATCTGAGAAATAGACGACTCGTAATTTTTATAAGAACGTTCCGCTTGTGCGAACTGCAACTGACTTTTTTCATATTCTTGAGCAGAGATAACTTTACTTTCAAATAGTTGTTTTGATCTGTTTAGCTCTTTTTTTTGGAATTCCATTTCGGTTTTACTGATAGCTTGTTGTTCGATTGTATTTTTTAATCTCAAATGCAATTCACTTAACGAATATTGATTTCCGGTAGCTTCGTTTGAAAAAGGCTTTAATTGTTTGTTAAGCTGGTATTGAATATAGCTGTTTTCAAATAAGGCATATTGTGAGTCAATATCTCCCAGAAATAAAACAGGTATTTCATCAAACGGAAAATAGAAATTTTGATTGCTGACCTGAATCGTATCTAAAATAGATTTCAGGAAAAATACATCTTTATAATTAGCAGAGTTTTCTATAATAGCTAGTGGTTTCCCTTTAGTAACTTTTTGTCCGTCTTTTACCAGAATAGCTTGTATTTTTCCTCCGGTTTTAGCAATTTCTCTTTCAGGAGGAATTTGTGTAGTTAACAAACCTTCTGCCGATATGATATCGGGATATTTTACAAACCAGGAAATGAATAATAGCAATAGGATTAGTGAAAAAAATAAGGTATTTCCCCAGCGTATCATCCAGTGTGGTACACGGGTGAGGATTTCCTGAACTTCTTCACTTCGAAGTTCCATATTGATTTTGTCTGTATCGTTTGCCATAATTTAATTCCCTAATTCCAATTGATTTTTTACTAGATGATAATAGTTACCTTTCTTAGCAACTAATTCGGTATGGTTTCCTATCTCAACAATTTTACCTTGTTCCAATACTACAATTTGATGTGCATTTTTTACAGTACTCAACCGGTGCGCTATAATGACCACCGTTTTATTTTCAAAAAAGGTGTTTAAGTGATTCATAATGATCTTTTCGTTATTAGCATCCAATGCACTGGTAGCTTCGTCAAAGAATAGTAAGTTTGGGTTTTTGTAGACTGCGCGAGCAATTAGTATCCGTTGTTTTTGTCCCGTACTTAAACCAATACCTTCATTCCCAATCTTAGTATTGTAAGAAAGTGGAAGCCTTTCTATAAACTCTCGTATATTGGCTACGGTAACAGCATGTAGTAGTTTTTCTTTGTCTATAATAGTTTCACCAATAGCTATGTTATAGGCAATAGTGTCATTAAAAATGAAGCCTTCCTGCATAACCACACCACATTGATCTCTCCACGAGCGCTGTAAAAGATTTTTAAAGTTATGGTTGCCTAATTGTAATTCTCCCTTATCTGGATCATAAAATTTTAACAGTAATTTCATTAGAGTAGTTTTACCACTACCACTGGTGCCTACAACAGCGGTTATTTTTTGTGGGGGAATGATTAAGTCAAGGTCTTTTAGTACATATTCATCTGAACCTGAATATCTGAAAGAAATATTTTTAAGCCTAATAGGTGTTTTTGGGTTAATGTCGTGTATTGTGTTTATATTGTTGGTGTCTTCTTCTTCTCGGTTGTGTATTTCAGAAAGACGGTCTAAAGAGATTTTAGCATCCTGTACTTCTCTAATGAAACCAATTAATTGTGCTATAGGAGAGTTAAGTTGTCCTACTATAGTACTAATGGCTAACATCATCCCTAATGTAATGGAACCATCAATAACCAATTTAGCAGAGATAATGGTTATGATAATGTTTTTAAGCTCGTTAATAAATTGAGAACCGACACTTTGATATTGTTCCAAGGCGAGCCCTTCAATAGATACTTTAAACAGTCTTGCTTGTACATATTCCCATCCCCAGCGTTTTTGTTTTTCGGCATTATGGAGTTTAATCTCCTGCATTCCGTTAATAATTTCAATTACTTTACTTTGTTCCTGGCTTACCTGAGAGAATCGTTTGTAGTCAAGGGTTTTGCGCTTTTTAAGGAAAATAACAATCCATAGAAAGTATAAAAAACTACCGATGAAAAAAATGCCAAAAATAGTTGCGCTATAATAAATAAGTACAAAACTAAAAACCAAAAGGTTTACCATAGAGAATAGTACGTTTAAGGAAGAGGTGGTTAGAATCCTTTCAATACGGTTATGATCGTTAATACGTTGTAAGATGTCTCCTGTCATGCGCGAGTCGAAAAAGGCAATAGGGAGTTTCATGAGCTTTATAAAAAAGTCGGAAATAAGTGAAATGTTGATACGTGTACTGAGGTGTAACAATATCCAGCCTCTAATTACCTCTACAGAAGTTCTTCCTATAAAAAGCATTAATTGTGCAATTAAAACAAGGTATATAAATTTAATATCTTGGTTGGTAATACCAACATCTACTACACTTTGCGTTAAAAAGGGCATAATAAGCTGCAAAATACTAGCCGTTAAAAGTCCTAATGCAAGCTGGTATATAAATCTCTTATACTTTAAGATGTATTTAAAAAGTAGTTTAAAACCAAATTCGGGTTTACCTATATCTGTTACACTTTCAAACTGATAAAATTTGGGTGTAGGTTCTACTAATAAAGCTATGCCTTCTACGGCTTCTTTAGAGGAGTTTTTACCAATCCAAAAATCTAAAAAATCTTTTTCGTCATAAGTAATAAGTCCAAAACCAGGATCTGAGATATAATATTTTCCTTTTGATATTTTATAGAGAACCACGTAATGGTTTTTGTTCCAATGTAAAATACACGGTAGTGTTGCTTCTTTAAGTTTGTTAAGGTTTAGTTTTACTGGTAGGGTGCGTAAACCTATGGCTTCTGCCGCATTGGTTAAATTAAGTAAGTTAGAGCCTTCCCTTTGTGTTTCGCTAAGGGATCTAAGCTCTTGTAGGTTAAATGTTTTGCCAAAATATTTACAGATGATTTTTAAACAAGTGGGACCGCAGTCTTTATGGTCGGGTTGTTTGTAATGTGGAAATTTTGTCATTTATCTTTTTAGGAACTCATCCAGTTTTTTTTGTAATTCTTCTTTTTCAGATGGTCTTGGTGCATTTGTACAGATAGTCCCATCTTTACCTATAATTGCATAATAGGGCAACATTTTATTAAACTTAATATTTTGGTATGTGCTATCCTTAATAATATCTAGTAGATAATAATTGTTTTTAGTATCTATTACACCATCTTTTTTTATTGCCCTTTCACATTGTTCTTTATCTAGGTCAACGGATATATATACAAATTTGATGTCCTTGTTCTGATTGAGCGATTTTAACTTCTTTGTATTTCTAATTTCTTTCCTACAGGGTTTACACCAACTCGCCCAAAAATCAAGGTATATTACTTTTCCTTCGTAATTTTCTATAATCTGAGAGAAATGCCGTCTTTGGTTAACATTTTTATTATTAAAAGAGGATGCTGCTAATACAAAACAGCAGGCTACACAAATAAATAGTACCTTTATAGAGGGATGTTTAATTTTCATAATGAATATCTATTTTTAATTTTATTGGTTTTAATTGCCAGTTTTCGTTTGTACGCCCAAGACTCATAAGATATGTTCTTTTACTATAATTTTTACTATACTTATTTTTAACCATTGGAGTAGCTGTTATTGTTCCAACTTTAGAAGATATATATAAGGGCGAATAACATTTTTTATCTAAAACTTCAAACACTACAAAAAAACCGTTTTTAGGAACCTTTATATGTTTCTTTCTCATTTTTAAGTTGTAAACAGATGATTTTCCGGTATTTTTTAGCGTATCTGATGTGTAAAACGACTTAAAGGGCGTAGCTGTTATAGAATCAATAGAATATAACGATATCTTAAATACCCCGCGGTCAATATTTTTGACTCCCTCAAAGTTTTTTTGCAAATGGATATCTATATCTTTTATATAGGTTCCTTTAGGTATTTTAAACGAAGCCCATTTATGATTGAAAGAAGAGTTAGTGGGTGGGTCATATAACAAACGTACCAACCCTTCCAAACTAACTTTTCTTTTTTTTTCACGCTTTTTTGCTAATATTACCTCGTCTAACATTGTCTCTTTATGTTTCAAAACAATGGTATCGGGTATTCGCTTTAAGTCGTTTAAAAAGTATAGGTTATAATTTATGTGGGTAACAACAAGTTGTTTGTAAGCTAATAATTTTTTTTCGGAAATTTCGTTGAAAGAATTAAGAACAAGGGTGTCTTTTTTATTTACTAAAAGTAAATAATATCCATCAACTACTTTGTTGTTATCATCCATAACCATGATATTATCTTGAGCCTTCACCTTAAATAAAGTAACAGCCGAAAGAAAACACACCGTAGTTATAATTATTTTATTCATGTATAAAAGAAATTTAAGCTTTGAAATTATATAATTATAGAGGATGCCTATAAACTAGGCATCCTATTCAATTTAACATGATCCTGTAGTGTATACCTCACTGTCTACAACAACTCCCAACCAAGCTCTTTCACATACATATTCGCAAATTTCTGCCACTGCTACGTAATCTCCTGCTTGAGAACCGGTATAATCCGGAGAATAAACAAATGTAGAATTTCCTGTTGCTTTACAATTCTGAATTTTACCGCCATTAATTGTTTTTAATTCATCCGTAGATAAAATTTTTGCTTCGTTGTTTTTTTAAATTTTTTTTTAACATAATAAAAGTTTTAATTGATTTATACTTCCCTCTTTTTTAGAAAGACTCAGGAAAGCGTAAAGTCTTACTTGCAAGTATTTTTATGAGGCCTCTGTAGACTGTAAGTTAACTATAGAGTTAGTGTATTTTTCATGTAGACCCTCTAATAGATATTTAATATCGTTGAGTGAATATTCCTTAGGGAATTTGTTTCCATTAATCACTTTAGCTGGCGTGTAATTAAAGTTGTTCTCTTGGCACCAGTTGTATTGATTTTGTAAGGAATAGTTAATAAAGTCTTTGTTTTTTATAGGACGAACCCATTCTTTTTTCCATTCCTCTATTGGTGTTCTAGCTATATGCCATGCGCTTAATGCGTCTTTTATCTTTTCTGGGGTGGTTAGGTAGATATTCATGAACGCTTGCAGAATGTCTACTCCTGGATTGTCTTTATTGGAAATGTTTACATTAAAACCAATAGTAATACTTATAGGGGTTTTGTTTAGTTGGTTTAAAATATCAATTGCTGCAGCAAATGCCTTGTGGCAATGACCGCAAAACGGACTAAGAAATAGGGTGAGTTTGGTGGGTGCGTTAGCGTCTCCTAATTCTATAAGGTTAAGTTTTTCAAAACCCTCTGAGTGAGACAAAGGACTGGTGGTAGAGATAAATAATGAAGGATTGTTTTTAAAACGTTTATAGACGTAGTTTTCCTGTTTTGTAAGTAAGTTTTCTTTTGTTGAGGTGTGTATTTTTTGGAATATCTGATACGATAAAACACCTGTAAATATGTATGTTAAAAGCGCTGTATATTCAGGGTATATGGCAAAACTAAAATGGGTGCTTAGCAGATAAATAGTAGTGTTTAATAGCATTAACGATGCTGTTAACAAACAAAATGTACACCAAGCTTTAATTTTTTGTGATTGAAGGTAAATAGAATATAGTACTAGGGGAATTCCTAAAATACTTAATAAACCAACTAGATGATAGGAAGGATTTATAGCTAGAAACAAAAGGTTTGTAATAAAGTAGCTTATAGGTAGTAACTTTAAAGAAATGTTGCCGGGTAGAACGCCATAAGAGGAATCTAATACGGTTTCGCAGTTCTTTTTTTGTCCTAGATTACAAATGGCATCTCTAAAATTATTTATTTTTGCGCTTAGCTCTTTTTCAATAACAAAGTAGCCTATAATAGAACCTATAATTGCAACTAGTTGATAGCATAATAGCGACCATGAAAATATGCCTTTCGCTAGGTATGGTAACAGTATAACGGTTATTAAGAAAAATGATAATAATGTTATTGGTAAGATTTTGGTAGTGTCATTTGAAGTAGCCGTGTTTTTTTCAGCGAGGACCACAATGCCGTTCCATTCTTCAAGAAAAGACGCTATAGAGAGTTTATTTTTTTTTAAGTCATCATTTTCATAAATAATAGAATCTCCTTTCTTGGTTACTAATACAAGTTTGCCTTGCTGTTTAGGGGTGAGTTGTGCAATGAAGTATTGCGGTAATTCATTGATTTGCTCTTTATTAATGCGTAAGGCGGCATTTTCAATTCCTAGTTGCGTGTAGGTGTCGGTTGTGGCATATAAACTAGGGTAATTTGGATGCGAGTTATAAATGTCTTCAAACTTTGTGGCTTCGATATAATAGTCTAATTTTTTAAGAAGCTTTTCTTCAATAGTATTCATGATTACATAATTGCTTTATATGCAATAGCTACTGAACAGAATCAATGTCTAATGCTGGGTGTTTTTTAAGTATAATAATCTGATTCGAAAACATGAACTGCTCCGAATAATGTGTAATAGCTATGTAAGTAAGGAGAGGGGGAAACGTTTAATTACAAAGGATGTTTCTTTAAATAAAACAGATAGATGTTAAAGTAGGGCGTTTTGGCAGAACAAAAATTAACCATGGCTTTAAATGTTTTAATGTGTGTTTTATCAAATTTAGTAGTGATATATAATTATCAGGAGTGAACTTTATGTATAAAATAAAAGACTTGAGAATTGTTTAGACTAAAGAGTGTTAGGAGGACCGTATTTTATAATATGTAGGAAATAACTTTTCATAAAAATATTATTTTCAGTTAAATGGTTAATCTTAGTATTATTTATGGTGAAATAAATTTACCTATAAAAACGGCGTAAATTTGTTAATTAAATGTTAATAAAACTTGTTTTGTGTTAAATGCATTCTTTTTGTATAAAGAAATCTTATTAGTAATGATTATTCTGCCTGGGTAAGTTAATTATAATTCATGCTTTATAATATTTTGGTTTAATCTTAAAACAAGTATCAAGATTATTATATAAGTTCATGGAAATAACTTAGTAGGTTAGTTTACGCTATAATCGAGCATTAAATGCTCCGAGGCTTGTTCCGAAATAGAAATACAATGCTTACTAACTACTTCGTGGGCAAGCCCCGAAGTAGTTTACTTTAAAAGCGTATCCAGTTTTTTATAAAAGTCTTCTGTTTCACCTACATAAATACCCAGTACGTTTTTATCTTTGTCTAGTATTACTTTGGTTGGGTATTGGCTAACTTTATATAAAGCAGCAACGTTTTTACCGTTCTTAGTGCTATTAATTACATGAGTCCATGGTAACTCATGTTTTTTAATAGCTTTTAACCATGCATCTTTAGTGTCGTTACAGGCAATACCAACAAATAAAGCCTTATCTTGGTATTTGTTGTAATATTCTTTCATTTTAGGAAACCCTGAAATACAAGGGCTACACCAGCTTCCCCAAAAGTCTAGTACGATAATTTCAGAATTACTTGTGTATAGATTAAAGAAACTATAATCCTCAGTTGCACTAAGTGTAAAATCGGGAGCCTTATATCCAATTTTTAAATCGGAAGCTTTGGCTTCTTCCTTTTTCTGTTGGTAATATTGTTCTACATTTGCTTTGGTATGTTTAATAAACGATTGAAATAGACCTTGTTTAACCTCCTCGCTAAATTTTGTATACTGTTTTGTTAGTAGACCATAGGACAAGCCTATGTAAACACTTAAGTCTTGGTCTAAATGTTCTTGTACATAGGTTGTATTTTTTTCCAAGTAGTCTATCAATGTTGTTACTGACTTTCCATAGGCTATCAATAGTTGTAGTAGCAACTCCTATATTTTTCAAAGAGTCTATTTCTCTGTAAAGTTTTTTTTGATCAATATAGTAGGCTAATAACTGCTTTCGTTGTTTTGAGTAATCGGTGTTAAAGTCAGCACCGTCAATTAGACAGTCTACCCCGTTTTTATTTTTAGTACCGGTTATGTAAATGGTTTTACCTTGAGGTACAACCAATGAAAAACAATCGCTTTTTACAGTTTGGAAATAGGAACCATCTTTCTTTTTAAAACCTTTAAGGGGTCTTATTTTTACCAGTATCGGATTTTGAGTTTTAACATCATAGAAAAATTGGTCGTCATGACTATAGATGGTGTCATATTCAAATTTTAAATTTGATGTATTAGGATGTTTAAACGGATCGTTTAAATTCGAGTATCCTATAATTAAAGTGTCATTTCCTAAGCCGGTAATAGAACCTTCAATACTATGTTTTTTTGTACATGAAGATAAAATAGCGGTTAGGATTAATACGAGTGTACAATGTAATTTCATATTTTATGGTAAATATTGGTTGATTAGTTTTTCTAATTGTTGATTTTCAGTTTCGGTACAAGATGTCAAAATAACAAAAGCGATGGCTATGAAAGTTTTTGACAGGATGGAAGGGATACTCGAAAAGGTTTTAGTTTTTATCACATTAAATGTAAAATTCTTTATACCTTTAAAGAATAGGGATTTTATCATAACAAGTATTTTTTCAACTTTAAAAGGAGTAGGTTTATGAACCCAATGGTTAGAAAGCATTAAGATAAAAAAAAATAATTTATTTGTAAGTTTTTATTTAAGATATTTTAATTAAATATCTTAAATAATTGTAGGGAGATTCGTTTCGATATAAAATTTGAGATAGTGAATCTCTATAATCGAGTAAAAGAATATAGCTATGAAGCCAGATTTATTTGAATCGCCTGATTATTATTCAGTAGACGATTTACTGTCAGAGGAACATTTATTAGTTAGAGATGCAGCACGTAGCTGGGTAAAAAGAGAAGTCTCTCCCATAATAGAGGAGTATGCTCAGAAGGCTGAGTTTCCTAAAGAGTTAATTACTGGATTAGCAGAAATAGGTGCGTTTGGGCCTTATATTCCAGAAGCCTATGGAGGCGCCGGATTAGACCAAATTTCGTACGGATTAATTATGCAGGAAATTGAACGAGGTGATAGTGGAATTAGATCTACTGCATCGGTACAATCGTCTTTAGTAATGTATCCTATTTACAAGTACGGTACCGATGAACAGCGACAAAAGTACCTGCCAAAATTGGCTAGTGGTGAGTTTATGGGGTGTTTTGGACTTACTGAGCCCAATCATGGATCGAACCCGGGAGGTATGGAAACTCGTTTTAAAGACATGGGAGATTATTACCTGCTTAACGGTGCAAAAATGTGGATATCGAATGCTCCATTTGCAGACATAGCTGTGGTATGGGCAAAGAATGAGGAAGGTAGAATATTTGGACTTATTGTAGAACGGGGTATGGAAGGTTTTACAACGCCGGAAACGCATAATAAATGGTCGTTACGGGTATCGGCCACTGGGGAGCTTATTTTTGATAATGTAAAGGTGCCGAAAGAAAATTTGTTGCTGGGTAAAAGCGGATTAGGGGCTCCGTTAGGTTGTTTAGATTCTGCAAGATATGGTATTGCATGGGGCGCCATTGGGGCAGCTATGGATTGTTATGATACGGCGCTGCGCTATGCAAAAGAGCGCGTACAGTTTGATAAACCTATTGCTGCTACGCAGTTACAGCAAAAGAAGTTAGCCGAAATGATTACCGAAATTACCAAGGCGCAATTGTTAGCATGGCGTTTGGGAGTTTTAAAAAATGAAGGAAAGGCTACTTCTGCTCAGATTTCTATGGCAAAACGAAATAACGTTGCTATGGCTATTCATATAGCCAGAGAATCTAGACAAATACTTGGTGGAATGGGGATTACAGGGGAGTATAGTATTATGCGCCATATGATGAATTTGGAGTCGGTGATTACTTACGAAGGAACACACGATATTCATTTACTAATTACAGGAGCAGATATTACTGGTTTGTCGGCATTTAAATAAAACTTGTGTAACAAATGTTACAACGCCGTTGTAAATACCAAATTACTTTTAAAAAATGATTGAAGAATTAGAATTACACTACGGGTATCTTTTTGAAGAAGAGCTTTTACACGAGATAAATCAGGTAGGAACATTCAAAGAGGTTCCGGAAGGGTATCGTTTAATGGATATTGGGGAATATATTAAAAGTATGCCTTTATTGGTAAGTGGTGTGATTAAAATATTACGCGAGGATGATAATGGAGATGAGTTGTTACTATATTTTTTAGAGCGAGGTGATACATGTGCTATGACCCTTAATTGTTGTGTGGGTACCAAGAAGAGTGAAATTCGTGCTATTGCCGAAACACCGGCTAAGCTTATAATGGTACCTGTACAAAAAATGGAAGAATGGATGCGCAACTACCATAGCTGGCGTAATTTTATTTTACAAAGTTACCATGCTCGTTTAAAGGAAATGCTAGAAACTATAGACTCTATTGCCTTTATGAAAATGGATGAACGATTATTAAAGCATCTGAGAGATAAAGCAATGGTAACTAATGACGATATGATTGTAACTACGCATCAGGAGATTGCACATAACTTACATACTTCTCGTGTAGTGATTTCCAGATTACTCAAAACGCTGGAAAACGAGGGTAAAATAGAATTGGGTAGAAACAGTATTAAAGTAATTGATTTATAATTGAGTAAACTACTTTAGGGGGAAGCCCATGAAGCATTTAATTTCGATTATGGAGTAAAGTATGTCGAGATAAATCTTGGAATATTTAATCTTGATTATCTAGTAACTTTTGTTACTGCATATTTTTATGAATAATGTTACTTTTGCCGACACCAAATAATTAGATAGTGATAGGATATATAGGAGCAATAATTGTAGGGCTCACCCTTGGCCTTATGGGAGGCGGAGGTTCTATTATAACGGTACCATTGTTGGTATATGTAGTAGCATTAAGCCCTATAACGGCTACGGCGTATTCGTTATTTGTAGTAGGTACAACATCGTTGGTTGGGTCTGTTAGAAATATACAGCAAAAACAAGTGGACTTTAAAGCGGCAGTAGCCTTTGCAGTACCTGCTTTTATATCGGTTTTTTTAACACGTAAATATTTAATGCCGGCGTTACCCGATGTGTTATTCTCATTGGGTAGTTTTCAAGTAACCAGACATGTGTTTATTATGGTGTTTTTTGCCATAGTAATGATGTTGGCTTCCTTGTCTATGATTAAGAACTTTAATTTCTCGAAAAACAACGATGCGGACAGGACATTTAATCCACCAATAATTATATTGCAGGCAATTGTATTGGGTGTTGTAACAGGTATTGTAGGAGCCGGTGGAGGCTTTTTAATTGTTCCGGCTTTGGTACTTTTGGTACATATTCCTATGAAAAGGGCGGTGGCTACGTCGTTATTAGTAGTGGCGGTAAACTCATTGGTAGGCTTTTTAGGAGATTTAGAAACCATTACTATTGATTGGGCGTTTTTATTAGCGTTTAATGCATTTGCCATAGGTGGAATTTTTATAGGGATTTCCCTCAATAAGATTGTTGATGGGAAAAAACTAAAAAAAGGGTTTGGCTGGTTTGTTATGGTTATAGGTATTTATATTGTAGCCAAGGAGTTGTCTATTATTTAAAAAATGATTTTTATAAATAATTGCTATGAATTTCGTAAATTTAATAGGATGTATTTGAGAAATTTTAATTTATGATTGATTAATGTTTCATAGTTGTATATTTAGGCGGTAAAGAAAAAAGAATACTTAAAAATTACATAAAAGATAAAATTTAGGTTAAATGAATATAGAGCAAATATATACTGGTTGTTTAGCACAGGGAGCATATTATATTGAAAGTGATGGAGAGGTTGCTATAATAGATCCACTAAGAGAGGTGGCTCCGTATATAGAAAAAGCGAAACAGGATAATGCAAAGATTAAATATATTTTTGAAACCCATTTTCATGCTGATTTTGTGAGTGGGCACGTTACACTTGCAAAGGAAACAGGTGCCGAAATTATTTATGGTCCTACTGCATCACCTTCTTTTAAGGCTAACATTGCCGAAGACGGACAGGTGTTTCAATTAGGAAATATTAGCTTTACGGTACTTCATACCCCTGGGCATACGATGGAGAGTACAACGTACCTGCTTAAAGATGCGCAAGGAAAAGATCGTGCTATTTTTAGTGGTGACACCTTGTTTTTAGGAGATGTAGGAAGACCTGATTTGGCACAAAAAGCGGCAGATATGACACAAGAGCAACTTGCCGGATTGTTATTTGAGAGTCTTAGAAACAAAATTATGCCTTTAGCAGATGATGTTATTGTATATCCTGCACATGGTGCGGGTTCTGCTTGTGGTAAGAACATGATGAAAGAAACGGTTGATACCTTAGGGAATCAGAAGCAAATGAACTATGCTTTACGAGCCGATATGACCAAGGATGAGTTTATAAAAGAGGTGACAGACGGATTGTTACCACCACCACAATATTTTCCGTTAAATGTAAAAATGAATAAGGAAGGATACGAGGATATTGATGAGGTTTTAGAGCGTGGAACAAAGGCGTTAAATCCTGATGCTTTTGAAGTGATGGCGAATGAAGTAGAAGCGGTAGTACTAGATGTAAGGCGTCAAAGTGAATTTATAAAAGGACATATACCAAGATCTATATTTATTGGTATTGATGGTGGTTTTGCGCCATGGGTTGGGGCATTGATTAAAGATGTAAAACAACCAATACTTTTAGTAATACCTGAAGGTAGAGAGGAAGAGGTAGTAACCAGATTATCTCGTGTTGGTTTTGATATGACCTTAGGATATTTAGAAGGTGGTTTTGAAGCATGGAAAAACGCTGGTAAGGATTACGACACCTTGGCTTCTATCTCGGCGGAGACCTTTAAAGAACGTTTAGAGGCACAACCAGATTTAGCTGTATTTGATGTTAGAAAAGATGGGGAGTTTGTTTCTGAGCATGTACTTACTGCAAACCATACGCCGTTAGATTATTTAAATGATTATCTAGAGAAGTTTCCTAAGGAGAAAGACTTTTATGTGCATTGTGCAGGAGGATATAGATCGGTTATTGCTGCTTCTATATTGAAAAGTAGAGGGTACCATAACTTAATTGATGTAGCCGGTGGGTTTAAGGCTATTAAAGAGGCGGGGATAGCTGTTTCTAATAAGGTGTGCCCTACAGAGTTGGAAAAATAACAAGTATGAAACCTATATATTTAGGAGTGTTTTTAGTGCTTTTGATGTCATGTAGTACATTTTATCAAGATCATGTAACACTTCTTGAAGCACCAGAATTTCAAAAACAGATTTCTGAATCGGATGCATTACAGTTAATAGATGTCAGAACGCTTAAAGAATTTAAAGAAGGAGCTATTACGGGGGCGGTAAATATGAATTTGAATGATGATGATTTTCAGAAGCAACTTGCCACGCTCGATAAAGAAAAACCTGTGTATGTATATTGTAGAACGGGTATACGAAGTAAAGACGCAACTATTATAATGGCCGAAAATGGGTTCGAAGAAATTTATGAGCTATCGGGTGGTTATAGGAGTTATAAAAAAGATTAATGATTATTAAAACCGGAGTTATTTCCGGTTTTTTTATATTTATTATAAAATTGTTAACGTTATTTTGTGGATAATCCCCGTACCTTCGGTCTTAAACCAGAAAACTAATTAGTATGAGCTTTATAGAAGATATTGTTATTCCTGGAGAGAAGGGACGTATTTTTTTAACGAGTGTAGATAAAACGGAAGACCTCATGAGCATTAAGAGTGCTATTGAAAAAATTGAAGGGATAACAGAGGTGTCTGTTAATATAGCTGTTTTTCCAACTGAATTTCACATTGTTGTAGATGTAGTGGTAGATGTAAACGAGATTGGGGAAGTTGTGAATGAACTAGGATTTCACCTGTTGCCTAAATCAAATTTGTAAATAACGTTGTAGATGATGATTTAAGTCATCTTTTTAGGAAGAAAAAAGAAGTACTTTCGATATTAGAAAGTTTTTTATAAAAGTATTGCGTTTGTAAACAGTTTAAAAAATAAAGTTGTAATTTTTTTTAATGCTGTTTTTAAGATTGAATAGGGAGCCGCCATGGCTCCCTGTTTGTTTTATAATTTATGATATCTCAAACGATTTTAAAATAGCTCCTCCATTATTAATGAGGTCTTGTTTTGCATTTTCAAAATCTTCTTCCGAGATGGCTCTGGTAGCATCTTCTATCAAATAGCTTTTAAATCCTTCTCTAATAGCATCTTTAGTCGAGAAATAGACACAAAAATCTGCCGCTAGTCCGGTAAAGTATAATTCGGTGACTCCTTTATCTTTTAGGTAGCCTGTGAGTCCGGTTGATTTTAAATGCGCATTATCATAAAACCCACTATAACTATCAATTTCTGGGTTGGTTCCTTTTCTAAAAATGGCTTCTATCTTAGCGGTATGTAAGTCTTTATGAAATTCAGCCCCTTCGGTATTTTGTACACAATGCACCGGCCATAATATTTGTTCAATACCGTTAAGATCAATGGTGTCAAATACGTTATGTTCTTCATGTTGCGATACAAAACTTGCATGGTTTTCTGGATGCCAGTCTTGCGTAGCTACAACCAGATCAAACTTTTTTTGAAGTTCATTAATCACCGGAATTACTTCATACCCATGGGGTACCGCAAGATTCCCACCCGGAATAAAATCATTTTGAACATCTATAATTACAAGAGCTTTCAATTTTTGTCGGTTTTATATAGAGCAATTAGCATATCTCTTTCTTTTTTAAGTAAGGAGCTAATCCCTACTTTGTAAATGTGCGGATTGTCAAATCGTTTGTATTCAGTAAGTAAATGACTTAAACGTTCTTTACTGTAGGCTGCTATCTCGTTTAATGAATAATCAGGAATCGTTTTTTTACCGTTTTCCATAACTGGGGTCAGTAAGGGTTCTTGTTTGTAAGCACCTACTTCTAATTGTTTATAAGGTTCATAAGGGTGGTGCATTAAGTCTACCTTTTCTTCTGTATGAATAGCAATAGCATCCGCACCAATAAACTTACCGTTTTCATCATTCATGCGGTACACCTGCTTACGATATGGTAAGGTGGTTTTAATTAGACTCTCCGATATTTTAATACGTGGTTTGCCCGAAGAATACGCAAGCTTATACACACCATCTAAGGCGCCGTTTGGTTTTCCAATCACCAGATTGGTACCTACTCCGTAGATGTCTATAGGGGCTTCCTGTTCTTTTAAACTTTTAATAACAAACTCATCTAACTGATTAGATACGGCAATTTTTACATACGCTAACCCTGCGGCATCTAATAGTTTTCTACATTGTTTAGCGTAGTAGGCAAGGTCGCCACTGTCTAATCGAATTGCCAATAGTTGCTGTCCTTTGGTTTCCATTTCTTTGGCAACAGTAATAGCATTCGGGATACCGCTTTTTAAGGTATTGTAGGTATCTACTAGCAATACACATTTTTTAGGGCGACACTCAGCAAAATCACGGAATGCCTCTAATTCTGTGTCATAACTTTGTACAAAGGAGTGTGCCATAGTACCCGAGATAGGAATGTTATAATCTCTTCCTACAATAACGTTACTTGTGCCATGAAAACCACCAATCATTGCAGCTTTACTAGCAAAATAACCACCAGGACCTTGGGCTCTTCGCAATCCAAAATCTAAAAGCGTTTTATCTTTAGCCACCATAGCAACTCTACTAGCTTTGGTAGCAATTAAGGTTTGAAAGTTTAATAGGTTCAGCAGAATAGTTTCAATAATCTGCGCCTCAACCATAGAGGCTTCTACCTGTAAAATAGGCTGCGTTTGAAAAACAACATCTCCCTCCTGAACCGAATAAATAGTTCCTGAAAATTTAAACGTACGTAAGTATGCTAAAAAATCAGGTTCAAAATCGTACTGAGTTAAATACTCAATGTCTTCTTTACTAAAGGTTAAGGTTTCAATAGTTTTAAGCAAATCCCCTAATCCTGCAAAAATTGCGTAGCCTCCGTTATATGGTATTTTTCTAAAGTAGTAATCAAAAATTGCCAGCTCGTCTTTTTTACCTTTCTTAAAGTAAACTTGAGCCATACTTAACTGATACATATCAGTATAGGTAGCGGTAAAGTTGAACATAGTATACTGTTTGTACAAATTTAGCAATTACCAGAGTCAAGAATGCTAAAGTTGTATTAAAAAATTTGATGAGGGGTAGTGGTGAGGATGTTTATTTATTATGTACTGATTAGAGGAATTTAAAGAGGAAGATTAGCTTTCAATAAAATGGTATTTTTCAATTCAAAGTCTTCAAATTTTTTCTAGGTGTAAGGTTCATGGTTAAAAAGCAGTAGTATGCGATGCTTGGTAAATACGAAAAAGGAACCCTTCTTAGCTGTTGAACATAAAAAGGAGAGTAGTAAAAAATAAGTATGACCTTGTATGCTTTCATGGCTGTTGTATCTTTTATGCGATAATCGAGATTAAATGTTTCGTGGGCTTACCCCGAAGTAGTTTACTTAAACCTTACAATAGCCAGAGGTAGAGATGAAAACCTAATGGTAGCAAATAAACGTTTAGTGTATAAATAAAAAAGTTTTATACTTACTAAAACCAATTATAAATTAGGCAGAATAGTAACCTGTGTTACATAGGTTAGGCAGGTAAAACTGTACCTTTATAAAAAAAGGAAAAAATGCGTTTAAGTGTATTAGTACTCATGGTTTTACTAGTAGCTTCTTGTGAAACCACACCCGAAAAAAAAGATGTGAAGAAGGATGTATCTACGACGTACGATCCGGCGGAAGCAAAACAATTGCTTACCCAGAATTGTTATGTGTGCCATAGTCCTACCGCACCTGAGGGCTCAGGTCGTATTGCACCACCTATGGTTGCCATTAAAGCTCATTATCTTACCGATGATATGAGCAAGGAAGAATTTGTAAATAGCATTTTACATTTTGTAAATAACCCAACTGAGGCTAACTCAAAAATGAGAGGCGCTGTTAGAAAGTTTGGGGTAATGCCAAATCAGAAGTATCCGGAAGAAACCTTGCGTAAAATTTCGGAGTATATGTACGACTACCAAATAGAAGAACCAACATGGTTTAAAGACCATTATCAGGAAAAAGGGTTTGGTAAATACCATCAACGTGGGAGGCGGCTGCCAGATGCGGGGAAACCTATGAGTTATAAAGAAGAAGGATTATCGTATGCACTAGGCACCAAAAAAGTACTGGGTAAAAATCTTATGGGTAAAATACAGTCGGAAGGAGTAGAAGCTGCACTCACATTTTGTAACGTTAAAGCTATGCCATTGACCGATAGTATGGCTACCAAGTACAATGCCACCATAAAAAGAGTATCTGATAAAAACAGAAATACTGAAAACAAAGCAAACACAAAAGAGGTAGCATATATAACTCAGTTTAAAGAAGTATTGAAAAGTGGAGCTGAAGCCCAACCCATTATTGATGAGGAAGGAGATGTGGTGCACTTTTATTATCCTATTGTAACCAATTCAATGTGTTTAAAATGTCATGGAACCCCTAGAGATATAGCGCCTAAAATACAAAGGAAGTTGGCAGAGTTATACCCTGATGATAAAGCCGTTGGGTATAGTGAAAATGAAGTAAGAGGTATTTGGAGCATTACGTTTGATAAGAATTAGTAAATGAAGGAATTTTGGAATGAGCGTTACCAGGCAGAGGCGTTTGCTTATGGTATAGCACCAAATGATTTTTTTAAAGAGAAATTAGTTGAAATACCTGCCGGTGGCAGTGTGTTATTTGCTGCAGAGGGCGAAGGGCGGAATGCCGTATATGCAGCAACACAAGGCTATAAAGGAAGTGCTTTTGATATGAGTGTTTCTGGTAAAGAAAAGGCGCTTATGTTGGCCGAAAAGCAAGGAGTGTCTATAGACTATCAGGTAGCAGATTTGGAATCGGTTCACTACGATACAGAAAGTTTTGATGCCTTGGTTCTTATATATTCGCATTTTCCTGCTGAAATTAGAGCAGCCGGACTTGAAAAATTGTGTTCGTATGTAAAACCTGGTGGAAAACTCATTTTTGAGTGCTTTGCGAAAGAACAATTTGGAAGAACTTCTGGCGGACCTAAAAATAGCGAGATGTTATTTTCTATAGCGGAAGTAAAACAACTATTTCCTGAGTTGGAATTTAACATTTTAGAGCAATGTGAGATTACTTTAAACGAGGGGCTTTACCATCGGGGTGAAGGTTCCGTTGTTAGATTTGTAGCCTCTAAATTATCTAAATAATTGATACCTACTTATGTTTGAATGACATTGGATTCATTCATTTTAGAAAGAGCTGCACTAAGTACAGCTCTTTTTTTACTCAATAATTGAGATTAAATGCTCCGAAGACTTTATCCGAGTTAGTTTACTATTAGAATTTGTATTGTACAAATGCTGTAAAGTTTCTTCCCGGTTCTGTAATAGGTGTACCATTGGTAACTCCGGTTTGGCTTTTAAACGCAAAGTTCAAATGGTTGTGATACGTTTCGTCTAATAGATTTAATACTGCAACACCTAACGTTAACTTAGGAATAGGTTTATATCCCATTTTAATATCTAAGGTCTCATAGTTGGCAGTTGTGATTTCGCCAAAGCTATAAGCTAGTTCGTGCTGGGTAGCAGTAATATTGTAACGAACATTTAACCAATATTTTTCTTTTTCAATACCCGTAGAAAGTCTTAGTTGAAAAGGGGGAACTAAAGGTAACGACTCATCAAAATCTTTATTTTTGGCATATATATATGCCGCCTCTGTTTTAAAAAAGTAATGGTTTGCAAAAGTTAACTCTGCGGCTACTTCTGCTCCGGTTTTATAGGCATTATTAATATTAGTAAAAACCTTGGCATTGGTACCGTAATCGGCATCAATAATGGCAGAGATATAGTTGTTTAATATTGAGTAGTACACAGAGCTCTCTAGGTGTAACTTATCAAAAAATCCATTAAACGATTTTACTCCATTTACGCCAACCTCAAATTGGTCGTTGGTTTCCGCTTTTAGATTTGGGTTACCGGTATACGTATAGCTATCTTGGCCTACATTAAACTGATAAATGTAACGTTCAATCATATTAGCAGAACGCACTCCGTGTCCGTAGGCAAATTCTAAATACCAATTGGGTGTTAATATCTGTTTAAGTGAGGTAGTTCCGCTTACATTGTGTTCGGTACGGTAAGCAGGGGAGTACAAAGCGGTAAATCCATCTTCAGGATTGTTGATATCAGAGGTAACATGGTCGTATCTTATGCCAAGCGTAAGTAAGCTTTTGGTAGCTACATTCCATTTAGCTTCTGTAAAGATGCCCATGTCGTTAATATAAGAATCCTGCCAAATAGAATTTACCTTGGTAATAGGAGTGTCTAATATAGTCCCATTTTGCATTTTAATAACACGAGTTTTTGTTCCGTCTCTGTCAATATGCAAATAATCGGCACCACTGTACATTTTTAAGTGGGTAATCGGCTTCCATAGTACTTCTATTTTACCTCCTGTTGTAGTAGCATCTACCAATGCTTCGGCATTCATCATGGCAAAGGTACTACGTTTATGGTTGGTCATTAAATGATCTACATAACTGTAGTACGATTTCACCTGAATGTACTCAACCTTATCAGTATTTGGTTGCCATTTATAATCAAGGGTAGCAACACTGCTATTATCGTAATCGGTGTCCATAGGTAACCCAGCATGTAACACATCTCTACCAAAGGCCTGTTTCCATCCAGCAACCATACGTTGATTGTGAGCCATGTTATAACCCAATTTAAAACCATAATTGGTGCTTTTAAAAGCAGATGGAATTTCTACGTCGTCACCATCTTCATAGTTGTCATAGTTTCGGTATCCAAAATGACTGGATACGTCAAACTTATTAGTAATGTATTTTAGTTGTGTCATACCTACATAAGCGTTTCCGTTGGTTTCGTAACCCGAAGCAACCGAACCGTGAAATCCTTTTTCTAAGGAGGTAGGATCATGAGTTACCAAGTTTACAATACCTCCGAAAGAAGCCCCGTATCTAACGCTATAAGGGCCTTTAATAATTTCAATACGTTCAATAGTTTCAGGTGCCACATGAGACGTAATAGGATCCATTCGGTTGGGGCAGGCATTCATTACTTTAACACCACCATCGTATTGTACATTTAGCTGCTCATATTGTGAAGCTCTAAAACTTGGATCTACTGCGTAGTTTCCTCTTTTAATAATAGAGAAACCGTTGAGGTTACTAAACATATCGGCCACATTTTTAGGCTGTACAATTTGTTCAGAATAATTGTTAGAGACAGTGTGTAATACAGGATCGGTAGTCGGATTCCCTGTTACAATAACCTCTTCTATATGTATAATACTATCTTTAGTAATTGTTTTCTCTTCTGTTTTTTGCGCATAGGCAACGGGTAGTAGCAACAAGTATGCTACCAATAAATATATTGATTTCATTGAATAGTAAATAAGTTATATCAATACTTAAAACACTATTTTTTAAGCATCAAAAAAAATGTAATATGTATAATGTTGTAATTATAATATTCCATTAGGTGGATGAAAAATGCATTGTGCATTTTGGTAAGAATAAGAATTTCTATAAGCAGTTTCCTGTATAGAGATGGGTTTATGAAAAGGAAACTGATATGTTGTTTTTGTAGGTAAACAATAGGTCAATTCTCGGGTTAACTCAATCTTTGGTTCATTTTGAGAGTTGGTATCGGAACTTTTAGTTACTTTTTTTAATTGACATTTACCATCGCAATGCATTTTGGGTTTGTCTTTATTTTCACAAAAACGTTCAATAAATCCTTTGGGGTCAATGGTGTAGTAACTAAATACAATAGTAGGGCGTACAATATAAAATATCATTGTAGATAATGCTAGTATTGCGATAATGGAACGCCCTAATTTCATAAATGCAAAATTAGGAATCTTAACAGTAACCAAAGGTAATCTTTGTTACATTTTTGGTACTTTTACTGCATGTAACCTAGGTTGCAAAAAGAGGAATTTATATATAGTACATTTGGCTAATACTTCACACAGATAATTTCATTTATTATGGAAGACATGCTTTTTTATGACCGGATTCAATTTGCCTTCACAATAACATTCCATTATTTATTTCCTCAGTTGACCATGGGGTTATCTTTAATGATTGTATGGTTTAAGTGGAAGTTTTTGAGATCTAACGACGAGAAATACAACGACGCGGCAAAATTTTGGATGAAGATATTTGCGTTGAATTTTGCAATGGGAGTTGTTACAGGAATTCCAATGGAATTTCAGTTTGGAACAAACTGGGCTAAATTTTCTGAACTTACTGGAGGTATTATAGGGCAAACGCTGGCAATGGAAGGGATGTTCTCGTTCTTTTTAGAGTCGTCCTTCTTGGGATTGTTTTTGTTCGGAGAAAAATTATTAGGACATAAATTACACTTTGTAACAGGATTCTTAGTCTTTTTGGGCTCTTGGGCAAGTGGGTTTTTAATTATAGCAACCCATTCATGGATGCAGTATCCGGTAGGGTATGAAATCTTGGATAATGGGAAATTTGTATTGACTAATTTTGGCGCATTGTTCTCTAATCCTTGGTTATGGCCTTCTTTCCTACATAATCAAATGGCTTCTATTGTTACTAGCTCTTTTGTAGTAGCGGCTTTTGGAGCCTTTTATCTATTAAACAATAAACATAAAGAGTTTGGGAAGTTGTTTGTAAAAACTGGGGTAGTTTTTGGTGTAATTTCTTCTATTTTGGTAGCGTTTCCAACAGGAGATTTAACGGCTAAAAATGTGGTTAAGCATCAGCCTGTAACTTTTGCTGCTATGGAAGGTATTTTTGAAACCGAAGAAGGAGGTTCTGAGATTGTATTGATAGGACAACCTAATATTCAGGATAAGAAACTAGATAACAAAATTGCAGTGCCTAATTTCTTAAGCTTTCTTACGTATCAACAATGGGATGCTGAGGTTAAAGGGTTAAATGAGTTTAATCAAGAAGATTACCCAACCAATATACCTGGCTTGTATTATGGATATCACATTATGGTAGGTTTAGGGACTATATTTATTGGATTAATGCTGTTAGCGTCTTTCTTAATGTGGCGCAAGAAACTGTTTAAAACACAATGGGTACTTTGGATATTGATGTTTATGCTGCCTTTCCCTTATATAGCAAATACAATGGGATGGTATACGGCAGAATTAGGGAGACAACCTTGGCTGGTTTATAATTTATTAAGAACAACAGAAGGAGCTTCACCAACGGTGTCTTCAGGTAATACACTTTTCACCTTACTTGGGTTTGTTGGGTTGTATTTACTATTGGGTATGTTGTTTTTAATATTAGTAGGTAAAATTGTTAACAAGGGTCCACACCCTGCAAAATAAGAGCTATGGAGTTATTTTGGTATGTTGTTTTAATGTTTATGTTGGCCATGTACGTAGTTTTAGATGGCTATGATTTTGGAGCCGGAATTATTCATTTGTTCTTTGGTAAAAAAGAAGAAGATAAAAAGGCAATTGTAAACGCTATAGGACCCTTTTGGGATGCCAATGAAGTTTGGATTATAGCAGCAGGAGGGGTGTTGTTTTTTGCCTTTCCAACCTTATATGCCTCTTCTTTTAGTGGGTTTTATCTACCTTTAATAATGATTTTATGGCTACTTATTTTTAGAGCTATAGGACTAGAATTACGAGGGCAGGTGCATAACCCAATATGGGAAAAAATATGGGATAAAGCTTTTGGTGTTGCTAGCTTATTATTAGCGTTATTTTTTGGTATTGCTTTAGGGAATGTAGTTAGAGGTGTAAACTTAGGAATGGTAGAAAACGGGGTGTCTGCTTACGAAGCCCATTATTTCTTTTTACCCTTATGGAATCCTACGTTTAACCCTATGGCGCAGCATCAAGGAATTATAGATTGGTTTACTATTCTGTTAGGTATTATAGCCGTTGTTATTTTAACGATGCATGGTGCTAACTGGGTAATCTTTAAAACAAATTCATCTTTAAATGAACGCTTAAAGAAACTTGTTTTCCGATTGAATTTTGTGCTACTCGGATTAATAGTTATTTCCGTTTCGGTATGGCATATTATAGATCCGTATCCGTTTTGGAATTTTATTGAAGAACCATGGTTATTCATATTTCCATTAATTATGCTAACAGGTTTATTCGGAATGTTTAAAGTAAGAACCTTTAAAAAGGATATTTACGGGTTTTTATTTTCAAGTTTGTTTTTGTTCGGAGGATTTGCTTCTACAGCAGCATCTATTTTTCCGGAATTGCTTCCATCTACAAATGAGGTAAACCCGTCTTTAACTATTTACAATGTGGCAGCAGATGAGTATGGTTTAGGAGTTGGAGTAAGTTGGTTTATTGTTGCGGCTATATTGGTGGTTGTTTATTTTGTAATACAACACAAAGTGTTTAAAGGTAAAATGGATGATATTGGTTATGGAGAACATTAAAAAACTAAGGTGCAAATGTTGCTGAACCTAAAAATAAACAGCGATATTTTTAAGTTGTAATTTAAAAGTATTTCTGTACGATAAAATTATTTATTGGTTATAGAGAGGCTGTCTGTGAGGATAGCCTCTTTTTTGTATCCTATGTTACTAACCTACGTAACATGAGTTACTTAAAATGTAGTGTAGCCAGATTATCTTTGAGGAAACAAATCAAATAATATGGCAACAGTTGTAGTATTGGGCGCTGGTATAGCGGGGCACACTGCTGCTTCTCACTTGAGAAGAAAGTTGGGAAAGGAGCACAAGATTGTAGTGGTTTCTCCTAACAGTAATTACCAATGGGTGCCTTCTAATATATGGGTTGGAATAGGAAGAATGAAGTCTGATGATGTTATTTTTCCATTAGCCCCCTTATACAAAAAGAAAGGAATAGATTTTAAACAGGCGAAGGCTGTGTCTTTTCATCCTGAAGGAGATATAGAAGAAACTAAACCGTATGTGTTAATAGAGTATGTATTGGGAGATGCTAAAGGACAACAAGAAAAGGCTACCTATGATTATTTAATTAATGCAACGGGACCTAAGTTAGCTTTTGACCAAACAGAGGGTTTATTACCAGGAACTAATAAAACGTTTTCGGTTTGTACCTATGGACATGCATCACATGCTTCGGAGGCTTTACATAAACTGATTGCCGAAATGAAAGCTTCTCCTGATAAAAAGATAAAGATAGTTATTGGCACAGGGCATCCTAAGGCTACTTGTCAGGGTGCTGCATTTGAATATATCCTAAATGTTGAACGAGAACTTCAAAAGTTTAAAGTACGAGACCAGGCAGAAATTGTGTGGCTTTCTAATGAATACAAATTAGGAGACTTTGGTATGGATGGTATGTTGCTTACCTATGATGGTATGTACATAAGGTCTCACGAACTGGTAGAAATGATTTTTGAAGATCGTGGTATTAAATGGATTTTGGGAGCGGGTGCAACCAAAGTAGAAGATGGTTTGGTGCACTATGAAACGTTGGATGGAAAAAAAGGAACAGAAACCTATGATTTTGGTATGTTGATACCGGCTTTTTCAGGTCATGGTTTTAAAGCTTATGATAAACAAGGAGCAGATGTGACAGATAAATTGTTTAAAGGATTCATGATTGTAGATGCCGATTATACCCTTAAACCTTACGAAGAATGGAAGGTTGAAGATTGGCCTGAAACATATCAGAATCCTTCTTATAAAAATATTTTTGCACCGGGTATTGCTTTTGCCCCCCCGCATAGTATTTCTAAACCGCGTAAGAGTACTACAGGAATGGATATATTTCCATCGCCACCAAGAACAGGTATGCCATCGGGGATTACGGCAAAATTGGTAGCCGATAATATAATAGATACCATTGAAAGTGGTAAAGAGTCTTTAACCCATAAAGGATCGTTGGGTAATATGGGAGCTGCTTGTATTGCTTCTGCCGGGTTTGGAAATACCAAGGGTAGTGGAGTTAGTATTACTACCTTCCCTATTGTACCTGATTATGAAAAATATCCAGACTCAGACGGTAGACATATAGATAAGACATTTGGTGATATTGGTTTGGCCGGACATTGGGTGAAATTGGCATTGCATTATGCCTTCTTGTACAAAGCAAAAATGAAACCTTTTTGGTGGTTAATACCCGAATAATGAGCATTAAACTTAAGTAGTATGGCAAAGCGATTATCAAAAGCAAAAAAAGCACGGATGCACAATCCGATACTTCAACTTTGGAAGTTTATTTATTTAAATCTAAAAATAATGAAAATAGTTACTGGAGGGCATGGTGGTACCCGAAAAGTATAAGGTTATATCTTGATTCGTTTTTTTATTTTATGTATGGTTGTATTTATAAAAGCTCCCTACTTTATAGGGGAGCTTTTTATGTATCTAATGTTACACAAGCCAGTAACAACGGTTACTGACTCACATGCATGAAGCTTCTATTTTTGTGAAAGAATTTAGAATAGAAGCAAATGAAATACATAGCAAGTTTATTTTTAGTTGGATTATTGTTCAATATCGGATATGGACAAGACACCTTGTCTATATCCGGAACAATGATTAAAGAAAAACTGAGGTTAGAAAACCTACAGTTAAAAATTTCAGAAAAGAACTATGAAGGAGCGAAAGCCAATTATCAGCAATCAAACTCCTTATTCCTTCCTTCAGTGTCGATATCACATACCGCAGTCTTTACAAACAATCCTTTAATGGCATTTGGCTCTAAACTAAATCAGGAAATTTTAACGCAGAACGATTTTAATCCTGCTTTATTAAATGATCCTGATGAGGTTCAAAATTATGCCACTAAAGTTGAGGTCTTACAACCCCTTATAAATGTAGATGGTATATATGCAAGAAAAGCAGCTAAGGCTAAAATGAGTGCTTTTGAAATGCAAAGTGGCCGCACGCAAGAATATCTGGAATTTGAGGGGACGAAAGCATATATGCAATTACAAGTTGCTTACAAAGCGGTAGCAGTGTTAGAGAAGGCTAAGAAAACAGCAGATGCCAATTTAAAATTAATTACTGATTATTATAACCAAGGGTTAGTAAAGCAAACCGATGTGTTAAGCGTTAAGGTACGTGTAAACGAAGTTGCTAATCAGTTGCAATATGCAAAAAGTAATGTACAGAACGCTTCTGATTATTTAGCCTTTTTAATGGGGGAAGATGGTAACGGAGTGTACAAACCAGAACAAGATTTAGAAGAAGCAATAGATGTTGAAATTCCAGCTAATACCGTGCCAGAAAGTAGAAAGGATATTCAAGCAATGGAACTCTCTACAGATGCTTATAGAAGCATGATGCAATCGGGTAACATGAGTTTGTTGCCACGTTTGAATGCTTTTGGAAGCTACGAATTATATGACGATGAGATTTTCCAAACAGGTGCAAAAGGATACACTTTTGGGGCACAGTTATCATGGGATGTTTTTGATGGGTATAAATCTTTAGCGAAAGCGAAGAAAGCAAAATTAGATTACCAGAAGGCTACCTTAGAAATGGAACAATACAAGGCTAAAAGCCAGTTAGAATTAAATAAAACGTCAAGACAACTAACCGATGCCGAAAATAATGTGTATTTATCTGAAGAAGCGTTAGCGCAAAGTAAAGAAGCTTACAGAATACTTCATAACCGTTTTGAAGAAGGATTAGAAAAAACCACCGATTTGTTACATGCAGAAACTAAAATGTTTCAAAAAGAATTTGAATACTTACAATCGGTATTTCAATACAATACAACAAAATCATACATACAATTTTTAACTAAATAGAAAAGATGAGACAATTAACAATAATTATAGCAATAGTAGCTGTGTTACAACTTACGGTGAGTTGTGGAGGTGATGAAAAAAAGGCAATGGTTACCGATGTAACGCCAGTAAATGTAACCATTAGTGAAACTGTAAATTCAGAAGATGCCCCAAGCTTAGTTGCCAGTGGTAAAATTGAAGCTGAACAAAGTGCGAACTTAAGTACTAGAATGATGGGCTATGTGAACGATGTAAAAGTAAAAGTTGGAGATAAAGTAAGTAAAGGACAGTTATTAGTAAGCATTAATAATAGTGATTTAGTTGCAAAGAAAGCTCAGGCAGAGGCAGGAGTGTTACAAGCACAAGCAGGTTATGGTAATGCTGCTAAAGATTACAAGCGTTTTAAAACGCTTTTTGCACAAAACAGTGCTTCGCAGAAAGAATTAGACGATATGACTTCTCGTTATGAAATGGCAAAAGCTGGTTTAGAAGTAGCACAGCAAATGAAGAAAGAGGTAGTGGCTCAATTTACTTATACTAATATTTCTGCACCATTTTCTGGAGTAGTCACTAACAAGTTTGTAAAAGAAGGCGATATGGCCAATCCCGGAATGCCATTGGTGAGTATAGAATCACCATCTAAATTACAGGTTACTGCGATGGTTTCTGAATCTCAAATCGATAAAATAGAAACCGGAATGAAGGTGAAAGTAATGGTGAAATCTGTAGCGGCTATTTTAGGCGGAACCGTTTCTGAAGTAAGTATGTCTGCAAAAAATACAGGAGGTCAATTTTTAGTAAAAGTTGATATTACCGAAGCACCAGAGTCTATTTTACCTGGAATGTATGTAAACGTAAAATTTCCGGTAACAGAAGGTGCTAAAGCAGCAACAGTTTATGTGCCTAAAGAGGCACTAATTCAAAGAGGACAATTAACAGGTATTTATACCATAAGTAGCCAGCAAACAGCAGTGTTAAGATGGTTACGATTGGGTAAAACCTTTGGAGATAAGGTAGAAATACTTTCAGGATTATCTGCCGATGAGCAGTACATAGTAAAAGCAGAAGGGAAACTTTACAACGGAGTTAACGTAACTATTAAGTAAGACAATCATCTTTAAATTTAAGTAGTATGAAAGAAGGATTAGCAGGTAAAATAGCCAAAGGCTTTATGAATTCAAAGCTTACGGTACTTCTGATGATTGTATTTATGGTTATTGGAGTATACAGTTCGTTTTTGATTCCTAGAGAAGAAGAGCCGCAAATAGATGTTCCTATGGCAGATGTTTTTGTAGGATATCCAGGCGCAAGTCCAACAGAGGTAGAATCTCGGGTGATCAAGCCATTAGAAAAATTAATTTCAAACATTCCGGGAGTAGAGTATGTGTATTCTACTTCTATGAAAGAACAAGGAATGGTAATTGTACAGTTTTATGTAGGAGAAGATATTGAACGCTCTTTTGTAAAGCTGTATAATGAAATTAACAAGCACATGGATCAAATGCCTCAGGGAGTTACCATGCCATTGGTAAAAACCAGAGCTATTGACGACGTGCCTATGTTAGGATTAACTTTATGGAGTGAAAGTTATAGCGATTATCAGTTAAAACAAATTGCTCAGGAGCTTGACGAAGAGATAAAGAAAGTAAATGATGTTGCGGTTACACATGTAATTGGAGGAAGAAACCGTCAGGTAAGAGTAGTTTTAGATAAAGCAAAGTTAGCAGAAAGTAACCTAGACTTTTTGTCGGTTGCTGAAATGATTAAGGCGAATAACCAGCAAATGAGTTCGGGTAGTTTTATTAAGAACGATAGTGAGTTTTTGGTAAACACAGGAGAGTTTTTACAATCAGCAGAAGAGGTTGGTAACCTTGTAGTGGGTGTTTATAAAAATGCACCTATCTATTTAAAACAAGTTGCAACAGTTAGCGATGGTCCTGAATTACCAAAAGAATATGTAGCTCTTGGTTTTGGACAAGCAAGCGAAAAAGTATCTAAATACAGGTCTGAGTACCCTGCGGTAACCATTTCGGTTGCCAAAAGAAAAGGAGCCGATGCTATGAAAATTTCGGAGGTAATTATCGACAAGGTAGCACATTTAGAAAAAACATTGATTCCTGATGATGTTCATGTAGAGATAACCAGAAACTATGGAGAAACGGCTTCTCAAAAAGTGTCAGAATTATTAATGCACTTAATTGGGGCTATTGTAGCTGTAACGTTTGTAGTAATGTTAGCCATGGGATGGCGCGGTGGTCTGGTAGTATTTTTATCGGTGCCAATTACGTTTGCTCTAACCTTGTTAAGCTACTATATGTTAGATTATACGCTTAACAGAATTACCTTATTTGCGTTAGTATTTGTAACTGGTATAGTTGTAGATGACTCTATTATTATTGCCGAAAACATGCATAGGCATTTTAAGATGAAGCGATTGCCCTTTAAACAGGCTGCTTTGTATGCAATTAATGAGGTAGGTAACCCAACTATTTTGGCTACCTTCACAGTAATTGCATCGGTTTTACCAATGGCGTTTGTTAGTGGTTTAATGGGACCATATATGTCGCCAATGCCTATTGGAGCTTCTATAGCAATGTTGTTATCTCTTTTTGTAGCGTTAACTATTACTCCTTATTTAGGATATATTTTCCTTAGAGAAAAGGATAAAAAAGGGAAAAATGGAGAGGTTAAGGAAACAAAAAAAATGGAGGATTCAACCATCTATAAGCTATATGCGAAATTTGAAACTCCATTAATTGAAAGTAAGGTAAAACGTTGGACATTTTTAGGAATCACTTTTGCTTTGTTAATAGCTTCTATAGCTATGTTCTTTACCAAATCGGTGGCAGTTAAAATGTTGCCATTTGATAACAAGAACGAGTTTCAGGTGGTAATAGATATGCCTGAAGGATCGACCCTTGAACGTACCAATCTTGTAGCTAAAGAGATTTCTCAATACATAGCAACCAGACCAGAGGTGGTTAACTATCAGAGTTATGTGGGTACAGCATCACCAATTACTTTTAACGGGTTGGTTCGTCACTACGATATGAGAATGGGAAGTAGTGTTGCAGATATTCAGGTAAACCTTACCGATAAGCACGATAGAAGCGAGCAGAGTCATGATATAGCAAAAGATTTCCGTCCGGAAATTCAGAAAATTGCTAAGAAATACAATGCGAATGTGAAAATTGTAGAGGTACCACCAGGACCACCGGTGCTATCTACTATTGTAGCCGAAGTATATGGTCCTGATTATGACAAGCAAATTGAAGTAGCGTCTAAGGTAGATAGTATTTTAAATGCTACACCGGATGTGGTAGATGTTGATTGGAGAGTGGAAGATCCACAACCTGAATATGAATTTGTGGTAGATAAAGAAAAAGCTATGTTGTACGGGGTAGCTCCACAACAAATAGTGTATACCATGAATATGGCGTTATCTGAAAGACCTGTAACGGTTTTATATGATGAGAATTCGGTAGACCAGGTTGGGGTGTTGTTAGCACTAGATGAAAAGGAAAAAGCCGGAGTTGATGATATTTTACAATTAAAAGTAAAATCGTCTCAAAATACCATGGTGCCGTTATCTGATTTAGTGGCTGTGCAAGAACATGTAAGAGCTAAGAGTATTTATAGAAAAAATCAGAAAAGAGTGGTATATGTAATGGCTGATATGGCCGGGGAATTAGAAAGTCCTGTGTATGCAATTCTTGGGATGACAGATAAATTAAATACCATTAAACTTCCTGAAGGGTATACCATGAATGAGTTGTACATGGAACAACCAGAGTTTGAAGATAACTATACTGTGAAATGGGATGGTGAATGGCAAATTACATTAGAGGTATTCCGTGACTTAGGGATGGCATTTGCTGGAGTAATTGTAATTATCTATATGTTAATAGTAGGTTGGTTCCAAAACTTTAAAGCACCGATAGTAATGATGGTAGCTATACCATTATCTATGGTAGGTATTGTAATAGGTCACTGGATGTTAGGAGCTTTCTTTACCGCAACATCATTTATTGGTATGATTGCTTTAGCTGGTATTATGGTGCGTAACTCGGTACTGTTAATTGACTTTGTGAATTTGAGGTTGGCAGAGGGTATTCCGTTAAAACAAGCGGTTATTGAAGCTGGAGCAGTACGTACAACACCAATTCTATTAACCGCAGGTACGGTGGTAATTGGTGCCTTTGTAATATTATTTGACCCAATTTTTCAGGGGTTAGCGATCTCTTTAATGGGTGGAACCATTGCTTCTACGGTATTAACCTTATTGGTAGTGCCTTTAGTATATTATTTAATTGAAAGAAAAAACTACAAGTAAGATGAAACTATTAATTATTACCGCTGTTTCTGAATTTGAGACAGATATTAAGTTATTATTGAAAAAGTCTGAGGTACAGGTGTTTTCTTGTCAGGAAGTAACAGGGTATAAAGATGTAACCGATACCGATATTGAAGGAAACTGGTTTGCAGGAGAGATGATAAGTACAAACTCAATTTTGTGTTATGCATTTGTAACAGCAGAAAATGTAAATGATGTGATTGCAAATATTGATGAGTTTAATAATAAACAAGATTTTTTAAGCAAGGTACATGTAGCCGAAGTTGCTATTGAACGAACAAATACTTTTATATAATGAAAAATAGGATAGTTAGAGGAATAGCCGGTAGTTTTATATTAATTAGCTTATTATTGGCTATTTACGTTAATCAAAATTGGCTTTGGTTTACTGCTTTTGTAGGAGCAAATTTATTACAGTCGTCATTAACAAAATGGTGTTTAATGGATGATATTTTAACAAAGGTATTCAAAATAAAAGATTAGTTTTATTCTAAATTCACTCTCTTTGAGAGGTTTAGGGCTCTGAGTTGCTTTCTCATAGCCTTACTAATTATATTCCTTTTTTAATAGGGGTAAGATACCTCATAGATAAATTGTACCTAGAATTTCCATAGCTTAATTTATACGCTTATTTTAGCCCCTTAAATTTATAGCTATGGATTTTCTTTTTAACCCCTGGCCATGGTATGTTTCGGGTTTTTTAATAGCCCTTACATTGTTGGTTTTATTGTTGTTAGGTAAACGTTTTGGGATGTCTTCTAATCTTAGAACGCTTTGTGCCATTTGTGGAGCAGGCAAGAAAACCCCTTTTTTTAATTTTGACTGGAAGTCAGAAAGTTGGAACCTGATTGTAGTTGTTGGAGCTATAATGGGTGGGTACATTGGGGCTCATTTTCTATCAGACGGTAGTATGCCGGAAATAAGTGAAGCTACAAAAGTATCTTTAGAACAACTTCATATCTCTGAACAAAATACATACTTACCTAAAGAGCTTTTCTCTATAGAAAGTTTTTCAGATTATAAAACAATATTGGTACTCTTAATTGGAGGGCTATTAATAGGTTTTGGTACACGTTATGCAGGCGGATGTACTTCTGGGCATGCAATATCTGGATTAAGTAACTTACAGTTACCATCATTAATTGCGGTAATAGGCTTTTTTATAGGAGGTCTTATAATGGTACATGTATTATTCCCTTTAATATTCTAAACATATGAAAAAGTTAATATTATTAGTTGTAGGTATTGTTTTTGGTATTATTATGTATAAGTCGGAAGCAGCATCATGGTTTAGAATTTATGAGATGTTTCGTTTTGAATCGTTTCATATGTATGGAATTATTGGAACGGCGCTGTTTTTTGGAATTATTTTCACTCAGTTAGTCAAGAAGTTTAAAGTCAAGTCTTTTGATGGAGAGCCTATTGTGATTCCTAATAAAAAAGCAACAAGATATAACTATATTTTGGGAGGAACCATTTTTGGATTAGGATGGGCTTTAGTTGGCGCTTGTCCGGGGCCTATATTTGTAATGATAGGAGCTGGTTTTTTACCTATGCTTATTGTATTGGCAGGAGCTATTTTAGGAACCTATTTATATGGAGTTTTAAAAGATAAGTTACCTCATTAAAACGTAAATAACGGTTCTTTATAATCCCACAGTATTTTTATAAATATACCTAGGTATACAATACTTAGTACAAATTTTATAAAGGTAGATGCCAAAAATCCTAAGAAAGACCCAAAAGCAGCTTTGGCTGCTTTACTAGGGTGCGATTTGTTTAGCATTTCCCCAATAAATGCGCCTGCAAAAGGGCCAATGATAAATCCGAATGGGATTGGAGAAAGTAGCCCCACTAGTAACCCTATGCTAGTTCCGATAACGCCCCATTTACTCCCTCCAAAACGTTTGGTTCCGTAAGCCGGAATGGTATAGTCTAGTACTGTAATTATAATAGCTATAACAAGTGTAACTATAAGTACCCACCAATTGGTTCCAATTGTTTTGGTAAGATATAGAAATAAGATTCCTAACCAACTTAAAGGAGGCCCTGGTAGAACAGGTAATAAACTCCCTATAATTCCTAGAAGTAAACAGCTGAATCCTATTAAAAGCATTAAAATATCCACGTGTTAAAGTCGCATTAATGGTTAGTATTTATAAAATTTTGTAAGTTTAGGTTACCAAAGCCTATGAGGTTATGGTATAATAATATATAAAACTCTTATTCTATATTCTATTTGTCTTCATGTGTTTTAATACGTTACAGGCACAGAATGATTCTCTAAAAAAGTTGCTTTAGAAAAACAAGTGCCTAAATTAAAAACTATCGATAATCTTAAAAAGAAATTGAAAAGTTATGTGTTTTGTCTACATCATATCTTGTGAAAGGGTCTTTTAAAGATAGCTTGTTTTTTGTGTATGCTTGGCAAGATGGTTTCTTGTCATCACAAATAGCAAAGGCTACTTCAAAGCGTATTAGAGCAATGTCAAAGACAAGTATAGTCTCTATTAATAATAAAATAACTTGGTAAATGGAGCCGTTATTAATTCGCAATTATGTCAAAATATTAAAGATGTATGCAATGCACACGGAATAGAAATGCCATGCTTACTAAATGCTTTGTGAGCTTGCCCCTAAGTAGTTTACCGGAAGATTATTCTAACCCCAATATTAATATGAAAATTAAAAAGTATAAGGGGTGGATTCGTTATCTGATGAGTTCGTTGATTTTTTCATAAACCAAGTGAGTTTCCCATCCTCTATATAAAAGATAATCAGCCAGTTTCTTTTTACGTTTTAGAAAGTTTGTTTCTTTTATTTGAAGGTTGCGCTTTTCTGCTAATTCATGAAAGGAGCTTAAATACTCATGCTCAGGAATTTCTTTTAAAGCTACTTTTATTAGAAAGGGTGATATGTCACGTTGTTTTAATTCTAGAGTAATACGTTTTTTACCCCATTTTTTGTATCTAAATTTTCCCCTTGCGAAGCTTTTGGCAAAACGTTCTTCATTGAGGAATTTATCTTCAATTAAGGCTCCTATAATATGGTCAATTGCCTCGGGTATCATATACATGCCCTTTAGTTTCTCATGAACTTCTTTATGACATCTATCTTGATAAGCACAGTAGCGTTGCATTTTTGTCAAAGCTTCAGTAACAGTATAGGTTTTCTTAGGATCCATAATTGCATAATTACTAAAACTAATTAGGATTTCACTTAATAATGCATACAAAATTAAACGCCCTTAAATCTAAGGGCGTTTATATGCTAGTTTTATGCTCTTTAATTATTTGTTGGAGGTACCGATGCAGCTAGGAATATTAAGTTTTTCCTCATCGGCCATTTTCTCCCATGTTCTATGTTTTTAGAATCTGTTCTACAAATTAGAATACAATATTTAAAAAAAATCCGTGAATTTTAAAGCTCACGGATTCTGATTGTTATTTAGATAACTCTGTAAAATATTTATAGAAGTAAGGAATAGTTTCGATTCCTTTTAAATAATTCCAAATACCAAAATGCTCGTTAGGAGAGTGGATGGCATCAGAATCTAATCCGAATCCCATTAAAATTGTTTTGCTTTCTAATTCTTTTTCGAATAGAGCAACGATAGGAATACTACCTCCACTACGTTGAGGTATTGGAGTTTTACTAAACGTTTTTTCATAGGCCTTTGACGCAGCTTGGTATCCAATACTTTCAATTGGAGTAACATAGGCCTGCCCTCCATGATGAGGAGTTACTTTTACTGTTACGGCTTCTGGAGCAAGACTTTCGAAGTGTTTCTTAAATAAAGTTGTTATTTCTTTCCAATCTTGATCAGGAACCAAACGCATTGATATTTTTGCATGTGCTTTGCTGGCAATAACGGTTTTAGCACCTTCCCCTATATATCCTCCCCAAATTCCGTTTACATCAAGGGTGGGTCTAATCGAGTTTCTTTCGTTTGTACTATATCCTTTCTCACCGTATACATCTTTAATATTTAAGGCATTTTTATATGCGTCTAAAGAGAACGGAGCTTCTGCCATAGCCGCTCTTTCCTCTATGGATAATTCTTCTACTTTGTCATAAAAACCTGGTATAGTAATATGATTGTTTTCATCATGTAATGAAGCAATCATTTTAGTAAGAATATTAATAGGGTTAGCTACAGCACCACCATACAATCCACTATGTAAATCTCTGTTAGGTCCGGTTACTTCAACTTCTACATAACTTAAACCTCTTAGTCCTGTAGTAATAGAAGGAGTGTCATTAGCAATCATTCCAGTATCAGAAATAAGTATTACATCATTTTTTAGTTTGTCGTGATTTCTTTCTACAAACCATCCTAAATTAGCACTACCTACTTCTTCTTCACCTTCAATCATGAATTTTACATTACACGGTAAACAGTTGTTTTTTATCATAAACTCAACTGCTTTCACGTGCATGTACATTTGTCCTTTATCATCACAAGCACCTCTTGCAAAGATGGCGCCTTCAGGGTGTAATTCGGTTTTTTTAATGATGGGTTCAAACGGATCAGAAGTCCATAAGCTTACAGGGTCTGGTGGTTGTACATCGTAATGTCCATAAACTAAAACAGTTGGTAATTCAGGGTCAATTATTTTTTCGGCATACACAACAGGGTACCCTGGTGTTTCGCAAATTTCAACTAAATCGCATCCTGCTTCTTGAAGCTTTACTTCTATAGCTTTAGCAGTGTTCCAAACATCCTGTGAGTAGGCAGAATCGGCACTAACAGATGGTATTTTTAATAAGTCAATTAATTCATCAATAAATCTTGATTTGTGTTCCTTAATGTAGGAAGCTATGTTTTCCATTATGTATATTTTATTATATAAATTCAAAGTTACAAAAAAAGAGAAGTTTTTTGGGTTACTTGTTTGTATATTCAAAAAATGGCTTATATTTGCACCCACAATTACCAAAGCACGCGGGTGTGGTGAAATTGGTAGACACGCCAGACTTAGGATCTGGTGCCGAAAGGTGTGAAGGTTCGAGTCCTTTCACCCGCACAATAAAAAAGGGATGTTCATTTGAACATCCCTTTTTTATTTCTTGATTTTGTCTCGTTCTTAAAAGGGGTAAATAAGAGGAATAATAAAAGTTGAGATGGCCCAGAATAAGATGTTTAGAAGAGTCCCTACCTTAAGGAAATCTGTAAATTTATATTGCCCGGCACTATATACCATTGTATTTGTTTGGTATCCTATAGGAGTCATAAAACTAGCTGAAGCGGCAAATGTAATAGCCATTAAAAATGGGGCATAGTTTAAGCCAAGGGTTTGCGCAGTTGCAATAGCTATTGGGGCAAGTAGTGCTGCTGCTGCGTTGTTAGACATGATTTCTGTTAATATAGAGGTGGTTAAATATAGACCCGATATAACGGCGATAGGCCCCCATTTACCTAGGTGATTAGCAAGTAGGTCTGCAATATTTTTGTCGAGTCCTGTATTTTGCATTGCGGTGCCTAAACTAAGTGCTCCTGCCAAAAGAAAGACTACCTTCCAGTTGATAGATTCGTAGGCTTCTTTCATGTTTATGATGCCTAGTAATACCATGCAAATAACTCCGCCTATAGCTCCTACCATAATGTCTAAAATATTAAGAGTAGCTAATAGTATGATGGTAGACACTATGCTCACAACTGCATAGAACTTTTTACGATTGAAATCGGTCATTGCATCTTCAGATAAAACAACAAAAGGAGTGTCTTGTTCGCTTTCTTGTCTTTTTAATTCTTTTATGAAGTGGTTTTTAACTTCCACAAGCATTACATCACCAGCTTTTAGTTTGGCGCTATAGAGGTTGTCATGTTTTACCTCTTCTCGGTGCTTTATGGCAAGAGGGATTGCTCTAAACCTTCTTCTGAAGTCGATTTCTTTTAAAGTTTTACCGTCAAATTCAGAGTTGGAGGTAATCACCATTTCTACAAGTGTTGAATTTTTTCCTTGTAGATTGTCGTCGCCAATTTTAAAGCTTGAGTTAACCAGAACTTTAGCTCTGTCTTTTAATGATTTTATCTTTTGCATGTTGCACCTTACCTTCAAGATGTCGTGCTTGTGCAAAACAAAGTCTCCTGGAGGGAGGGTGAATTTGTTTCCGTTTCTTCGAATCTCTATAATATCCATTTCAAGTTCCTTTACCAAGGAAGATTCCATGATGGTTTTGTTTATAGCTTCAGGATTTTCGGTTAGCTCTATTTCTGTAATATAGTCTCTAATGCCAAACTTGTCTTGTAGGTTCTCATCATCTTTTCTGTCTGGTAGTATTTTGGTTCCAATGAATACCATGTATAAAATCCCTATAATGACAAAAACAAATCCCATGGGGGTCATTTGAAACATAGAGATAGCTTCTAAACCTTGTTTTTCAGCAATTCCGCTTACAAGAATGTTAGTGGATGTGCCTATTAGGGTACATGTTCCTCCGAATATGGATGCGAATGATAAAGGGATTAACATTTTTGAAGGGCTTTGCCCAGAGGAGTGCGCAATTTGTATAATAACAGGGATGAAAACAGCAACCACAGGGGTGTTGTTTATAAAAGCTGATATGGTAGCAATTAAAATCATCATTAGGATGATTCCTAGTTTAAAGTTGTATCTAAAAATATTAGATAATTTGTGTGCTACATATTGCATGGCTCCGGTTTTGAGAATTGCGGCGCTCAATACAAACATAAACGTTACAGTTATAGTAGCTTTATTGCTAAAACCATCTGCGCCTTGTTGAGGAGTTATAACGCCTGTTACTATAAGGGAGGTCATTATAATTAAAGCAACAAGGTCTATAGATACTACTTCGGTGACAAATAGTATAAGTGCCATAATGATAACGCAAATGGTTATAATAGCAGGTAGCGTCATAGGGTTCTTTTGTGTTTAAACTGTGGTTAAGTATTGACTAAAGCTATGAGTATAGTATATTAGTGAACCAAATGTATGGAAATGTTTTTTTTTGTGGAAATAATATTTATTGTCGAAAGAGTTATGTGTGTGTTTTTATGGTGTTTAAAATGGTTTAATTCAAGGATTATAGATTTGCTTAACTATTAAATAATGTTTTGAATATGTATAAATTAATAAATCATATTTAAAAATGTTAGATTTGTAAAAAAAAAGCGAAATTGGTAATAGAGGTTGAAATTTTCGACTTTTCAAGGTTTAATAGTTGGAAATACAATTTTTTTATCGGTATATTTGAACAAAATAAATATAGAGTTATAGCAAAATACTGTTTGGTTAAGAGCTTTCGGAGATTAGAAAAAATGAGTGTTGATGTTCTTCTTTATTTGTTTTTGTTGAAATAGCTTTCTTCTCTTATTTGGTGTGGTAAATGTCGAGATTGATTAAGAGTGTTTTAAAAATTGACAACTAGCATTTGATATATAAATAAATGTTTATGGAGCATATTATTCCGCATGATTATATAGTTACCAGAAAAGATAGGAATGGACGAAATGATCATTCTTCATTTGTGCTATGGTTTACAGGTTTATCAGGAAGTGGTAAGTCAACTATTGCGAATTTAGTAGAGAAGGAGTTGTTTTTTAAAGGTATTCAGGTCTTTTCTTTGGATGGAGATAATATTAGAGCGGGTATTAATAAAGGATTGACCTTTAGTGAGGGAGATCGTTATGAAAATTTGAGACGTATTGCCGAGATAGCAAAACTTTTTGTGGATTCGGGAGTAGTTGTTATAGCTGCATTTGTTTCTCCTTTGAAAAAAGATAGAGAGATGATTGAAGCAATTGTGGGTTCAGATGATTTTGTTGAGGTTTTTGTAGATACTTCTTTAGAAGAGTGTGAGCGTAGAGATGTAAAAGGTTTATATAAGAAAGCTAGGGCTGGAGAAATTAAAAATTTTACCGGTATATCTGCACCATACGAAGCGCCCGAAAATCCATTTTTAGAAATAAAAACAGAGGAAATGTCTGTCGAAGAGGCAGTTGAAAAAGTATTGGTTGATATTAATCAAAAATTAGCATTGAAGTAAAATGAGTAAGTATTATTTAAATTATTTAGATGAGTTAGAGTCTGAGGCTATTTACGTTCTTAGAGAGGTTTGGGCTCAGTTTCAAAATCCTGTAATTTTATTTTCAGGGGGTAAAGATTCTATCGTGGTAACACATTTGGCGAGAAAGGCTTTTTATCCTTCCAAAATTCCTTTTTCTTTAATGCATGTTGATACAGGACATAACTTTCCTGAAACTATTAAGTTTAGAGACGACTTAGTGAAAGAGCTTGGTGCTAATTTGTTGGTTGGTTCTGTTCAGGAGTCTATAGACCAGGGGAGAGTAGCGGAAGAGAAAGGGAAGAATGCTACCCGAAATGCGCTGCAGATTACAACGCTGTTAGATGCAATAGAGTCTCATAAAGTGGATTGTGCTATTGGTGGGGGAAGAAGAGATGAGGAAAAGGCAAGAGCTAAAGAGCGTTTCTTTTCACATAGAGATGAGTTTGGACAATGGGATCCAAAAAATCAACGTCCAGAATTATGGAATATATTTAATGGTAAATATTTTCAAGGAGAGCATTTTAGAGCATTTCCTATTAGTAACTGGACAGAGATGGATGTTTGGAATTATATAAGGAGAGAAAATATAGCTATACCTTCTCTGTATGTAGCACATGAGAGAGAGGTTGTTTGGAGAAGTGGAGCTTGGATACCAAATTCTGAGTTTTTGGTTCTTGAGCCTCATGAAGAAGTTGTTACTAAAAAAATTAGATTTAGGACTTTAGGAGATATTACAATTACTGGTGGTATTGAGTCTGATGCTGATACGTTGGATAAGATTGTTGATGAGGTTTCTACAATGCGTCAAACAGAACGTGGAAACAGAAGTGATGATAAGCGTTCAGAGTCAGCAATGGAAGATAGAAAGCGTCAAGGGTACTTCTAAACTAACAACTAATTAATAATTTAAAACTAGAGTTCATAAGCTATGATAGATAATAATCAATTACTTCGTTTTACAACTGCAGGTAGTGTTGATGATGGTAAAAGTACATTAATAGGAAGGTTGCTTTATGATTCAAAATCAATTTTTGAAGATCAATTAGAGTCAATTGAAAATACAAGTAAGCAAAAAGGACATGAAGGTGTAGATCTTGCTTTGTTTACAGATGGGTTGAGAGATGAGAGAGAGCAGGGGATAACCATAGATGTTGCGTATAGGTATTTTACAACGCCTAAGCGTAAATTTATTATTGCTGATACTCCTGGGCATATTCAGTATACTAGAAATATGGTTACAGGAGCTTCTACTGCTAATGCAGCTATTATTTTAGTGGATGCAAGACATGGGGTTATAGAGCAAACACGTCGCCATGCGTTTATTGCTTCATTACTTCAAATTCCTCATATTATTGTATGTATTAATAAAATGGATTTGGTTGACTTTAGTGAAGAAGCATATCAGAATGTGATTTCTCAGTTTGAGGATTTTTCTGCTAAATTGTTAGTGAAAGATGTTCGTTTTATTCCAATTAGTGCGTTATTAGGAGATAATGTTGTGAACAGGTCAGAAAATATGGCTTGGTATCAAGGAGCTCCTTTGCTTCATACATTGGAAACTATGCATATTAGTAGTGACTTAAATAAGGTTGATGCGCGTTTTCCTGTGCAAACAGTTTTAAGGCCTCAGAGAGAAGGGTATATTGATTATAGAGGATATGCAGGGCGTGTTGCTAGTGGTGTTTTTAGAGCAGGTGATGAAATAACTGTTTTACCTTCAGGATTTACTTCTAAAATTGCTTTCATAGATACTTATGGTGGAAAGGTTGAAGAGGCGTTTGCACCAATGTCGGTATCTATTACCTTAGAAGATGATATAGATATTAGTCGAGGAGATATGTTGGTGAGGTCTAATAATAAGACAGAGGTTTCTCAAGATGTAGAGGTGATGTTGTGTTGGTTAAATAATCAGCCGGCAAAAGATCGTGCTAAGTATACAATACGTCATACTTCAAATGATCAGAAAGCGATGATTAAAGAAGTTATTTATAAAATTGATATAAATACATTAGAGCGTAATAAAGATGACAAGCAGTTAGCTATGAATGATATCTGTAAAGTTAAATTACGTACTACAAAGCCGTTATGTGTAGATTCTTATAGAGATAACCGAGTAACAGGAAGTCTTATATTAGTTGATGATGCTACCAATGAAACGGTTGCGGCTGGTATGATTGTTTAATTTTTAAGTGTTAAGAATGCTAACATCGTTATTATTACAGGCTATTAAGGCAAGTATTGTTGCGGGAGAAAAAATTATGTATATCTATGATAATGAAGATTTTGAAGTAGATTTTAAATCAGATGATTCTCCTTTGACGAAAGCTGATATAGCATCGCATAAAGAAATTGTGAAAATTTTAGAGAATACTAATATTCCTGTTTTGTCAGAAGAGGGTAAAAGTATTCCTTATGAAGATAGAAAGGGTTGGGATCAATTATGGATTGTAGACCCGATTGATGGTACAAAAGAGTTTATAAAGAGAAATGGTGAGTTTACTGTTAATATTGCTTTGATAGAAAAGCAGAAGCCTGTTCTTGGTGTTATTTATGTGCCTGCGCTTAAAGAGTTGTACTTTTCTACTGTAGAAATGGGAGCTTATAAGTGCTATGATGTAGAATCTTTTGATAAAGAAGAGCTTACAGAATGGGTGGAGTCAAGTGTTAAACTTCCTGTTAACTCTGGTAGAACTGTATATACGGTAGTAGCTAGCAGATCTCATTTGTCTTTTGAAACAGAAGAATTTATTGATGGATTGAAAAAGCAATACGGTTCGATTCAATCAATATCTAAAGGGAGTTCATTAAAACTATGTATGGTGGCTGAAGGTCAAGCGGACTGTTATCCTAGGTTTGCGCCAACAATGGAGTGGGATACAGCTGCAGGACAGGCAATTTGTGAGCATGCAGGGTTTAAAGTAATGGACTATAAGACTAAAGAGCCAATGTTATACAATAGGGAAAATTTATTGAATAACTGGTTTTTAGTTAACTAATAATGATTAATCTTAATTTAATAAGATGGTAAATAAAATCTGTTGTATAGGAGCAGGCTATGTAGGGGGGCCTACAATGGCTGTTATTGCGCAAAAATGTCCCGATATAAAAGTTACCGTTGTAGATATAAATGAACAGCGTATTGCTGCATGGAATGATGAAGATGTAACTAAGATACCAGTATATGAACCAGGGCTTGATGCTGTAGTTGCAGAGGCTAGGGGAAGAAATTTGTTTTTTTCTACAGAAGTTGATAAAGCTATAGATGAGGCAGATATGATTTTTATATCTGTAAATACACCAACCAAAACGTATGGTGTAGGTAAGGGTATGGCTGCTGATTTGAAGTATATAGAATTATGTGCCCGTCAAATAGCAAGAGTGGCTACGTCTGATAAAATAGTAGTAGAAAAATCTACGTTACCTGTAAGAACTGCTAGTGCTTTAAAAGATATCTTAGATAATACAGGAAACGGAGTGAAGTTTGATATTCTATCGAATCCTGAGTTTTTGGCTGAGGGTACAGCAGTAGAAGATTTACATAGCCCAGATAGGGTTTTAATAGGAGGTGATGAGTCTACAGAAGAAGGGGCGGCAGCTCTTAAGGCTTTGGTAGATGTTTATGCACATTGGGTGCCTAGAGAATGTATTTTAACTACTAATGTATGGTCTTCTGAATTGTCAAAGTTAACAGCAAATGCAGTGTTGGCTCAGCGTGTTTCTTCTATTAATTCGTTATCTGAATTATGTGAGGTTACTGAGGCAGATGTGAATGAGGTTGCTAGAGCTATTGGAATGGACTCAAGAATTGGGTCAAAATTTTTAAAAGCGTCAGTTGGTTTTGGAGGGTCTTGTTTTCAAAAAGATATCCTGAACTTGGTTTATATAGCCAAATCTTATGGTTTAAATGAAGTTGCTGATTATTGGGAGCAGGTGATTATTATGAATGATCATCAGAAAGGAAGATTTGCAAGAAATATCATTTCTACATTATATAATACCGTTTCAGGTAAAAAGATTGCCTTTTTAGGTTGGGCATTTAAGAAAGATACTAATGATACGAGAGAATCTGCAGCAATATATGTGGCGGATATTTTGTTGTCTGAACAGGCTAAAGTTTCTGTATATGATCCTAAAGTAGAAGAATATCAAGTGTATTCTGATGTGGATTATTTAGGAACAAGAAGTTCAGAGGAGAATACAGAGAATTTAACTGTGTTTAATGATCCGTATGAAGCTTGTAAAGGTGCGCATGCTATAGCAGTTTTGACAGAGTGGGATGAATTTAAGAGCTATGATTGGCAAAAGATTTATGATGGGATGTTAAAACCTGCTTTTGTTTTTGACGGAAGAAGATTATTAGATGAAAAACAATTGAAATCTATAGGGTTTCAATATCAGACAATTGGAAGGTAATTTTAAGCTTTAAGAGAGGCCTCTGTAGGCTACTTGCTTTATAGGCGGAAAGATTGGAAGTTATTATTCAGTTAGAGATTTGTGTCTATGCTACAAGGTATTATCGTTTTGAAGTAAATTACTTTTGAAATATTTTTTAGAAAGTTGATAAAATTTAAAAAATGAAAATTTTAGTTACCGGAGCTGCTGGATTTATTGGGTTTCATTTGTCAAAAAAGCTTCTTGAAAAAGGGCATGATGTAATTGGTTTAGATAATATAAACGATTATTATGATGTTAATCTAAAGTATGCGAGATTAAATGAGCTTGGCGTTTCAAAAGAAGATGCAGAGAAATGGAGTGTTAAAGCTGAATCAGAGGTCTATCAGTCTAAATTTTATTTTGTTAGAATGAATTTAGAGGATAGGGAAAACCTGCCTCAGTTATTCAAAGATGAAGAGTTTGATGTAGTTTGCAATCTAGGTGCTCAAGCAGGAGTTAGGTATAGTATAGAAAATCCGGAAACATATATAGATAGCAATGTTGTTGGTTTTTTGAATATCCTTGAAGGATGTAGACATAATAAAGTAAAACACTTGTTATATGCAAGTAGTTCTAGTGTGTATGGAGAAAGTAAAGAAGAGATTTTTTCTGTTACAGATACTGTAGATCATCCTATTAGTTTATATGCTGCAACCAAAAAGAGTAACGAATTAATGGCGTTTACGTATAGTCATTTATACGGATTTGCTACCACAGGACTTCGATTTTTTACCGTTTATGGTCCGTGGGGAAGGCCAGATATGGCATTGTTTTTATTTACTAAAGCAATTACAGAGAATAGGTCTATAAAGGTGTTTAATAATGGAGATATGAGTAGAGATTTTACTTATATTGATGATATTATTAACGGGATAGAAATAGTACTTGATAACCCTCCTGTAGGTAATGTACCTTATCGTTTAACAAATATTGGAAACGGAGAACCAGAATCTTTATTAGATTTTATTAATGCTATAGAGGGTTCTTTGAGAATGGAAGGAAAGAAGGAGTTTTTACCTATGCAACCTGGAGACGTACCTAGAACATCTGCAGATACTAGTGAACTTGAAAAGTTAGGCTATAAAAGTAGTACAGGTATAAAAACGGGAGTTAAGCATTTTATAGATTGGTATAAAGAATTTTATAAAGTTTAAGTATATAAACAGCTAACTAATTAATTGAAATCAAATGAAAGGTATTGTATTAGCCGGAGGTTCTGGAACTCGACTTTATCCTATAACAAAAGGTACATCTAAACAACTATTAGCGATATATGATAAGCCAATGGTTTATTACCCGATATCGGTATTAATGCTGTCTGGTATTAAAGAGATTTTAGTGATTTCTACTCCTCATGATTTACCTAATTTTAAGAAATTATTAGGCGACGGTTCTGATATAGGTTTGGAAATTTCATATGCTGAACAACCTAGTCCTGATGGTTTAGCACAGGCCTTTATTATTGGAGAAGAATTTATTGGTGATGATGATGTATGCTTAGTCTTGGGAGATAACATTTTTTATGGGCATGGCTTAACAGAATTATTAAATAACTCTGTTAGAAATGTTGAAGAAGAAGGGAAAGCAACTATTTTTGGTTATTATGTTAACGATCCGGAAAGATATGGGGTTGCCGAGTTTGATGATGAAGGTAACGTGTTAACGTTAGAAGAAAAGCCAAAAGAGCCTAAAAGTAATTATGCTGTTGTAGGACTTTATTTTTATCCAAATTCTGTTATCGAAGTAGCCAAGTTAATTAAACCTAGTGATAGAGGAGAGCTTGAAATTACTTCTGTAAATCAGGTTTATTTAGATCAATCAAATGTAAAAGTTGAATTAATGGGAAGAGGATATGCGTGGTTAGATACTGGCACGCATGAATCTATGATGGAAGCTTCTAATTACATTCATACAATAGAAAAAAGACAAGGATTGAAAGTGGCATGTTTAGAAGAAATAGCATTTGATAATGGCTACATTAGTAAAGAAGAGCTATTAAAACTTGCAGAGCCACTTAAAAAGAATGAATACGGAAAATACCTGATAAATAAAGCAAACAGAACCAAAAAAATATGAAATTTACAAGAACATCAATTCCTGATGTAGTTATTTGTGAACCTAAAGTCTTTGGGGATCACAGAGGATATTTTTCAGAAACCTTTAGGGAAGATTTACTTTTTGATTTTTTAGGATTTAAAATCAAATTTTGTCAAGATAATGAATCGATGTCATCAAAAGGGGTGCTTAGAGGATTACATTATCAGTTAGCGCCATTTGCGCAAACTAAATTAGTTAGAGCAATGCAAGGGGCTGTTTTAGATGTAGCTGTAGATATACGTAAAGGTTCTCCAACATTTGGTAAGCATGTAGCTGTTGAGTTGTCTGCAGAAAATAAGAGACAATTATTGGTGCCTAGAGGTTTTGCTCATGGTTTTGTAGTTTTAAGTGATACGGCCATTTTTGCTTACAAAGTAGATAACTATTATAGCCCAGAGAATGACAGGGGGCTTTTATTTAATGACCCTACTTTAGGTATTGACTGGATGCTAGAAAAAGATATTTTTCAACTTTCAGATAAAGATACAAAACAACCTCTATTAGAGAACGCAGATTTATTTGATTATAACCAATCACTTTATGAGTAATACTATTTTAGTAACTGGAGGAGCCGGGCAATTGGGTTCTGAAATACGGGTGTTAAGTAAAGAGTTGTCAGATACTTTTTATTTCACAGATAGAAATGAATTAGATATTACTGATAGAGATGCCGTATTTAATTTTTTTAAAGACAATGCTATAGATGTTGTTCTTAATTGCGCAGCGTATACAGCTGTAGATAAAGCAGAAACCGAAAAAGAAAATGCTGATGCTGTAAATCATATAGCTGTTAAAATTTTGGCAGAGGCTGCCAAAATGTACAATGCGAAGTTGTTACATGTTTCTACAGATTATGTTTTTAACGGAGAGGGATTTAAGCCATACGGGAGTAATGATAAAGTATCACCTGTTAATGAATATGGATCTACTAAATTAAGAGGTGAAGAAGCTATTAAAGAAGTAAGTCCTAAGAATTCGGTGATTATTAGAACATCATGGGTGTATTCATCTTTTGGTAATAATTTTGTTAAAACAATGTTGCGTCTTGGGGCAGAAAAAGATTCGCTAAATGTGATAAGTGATCAGGTAGGGAGTCCAACATATGCGAGAGATTTAGCTGAAGCGATGTTAAAAATATATCCTTTGTTAACTAACGAGGAAGTTATGGTGTATCAGTATACAAATGAAGGAGTTTGTAGTTGGTATGATTTTGCAGATGCTATTATGGAAATAGAAAATTTAGATTGTGAGGTTCATCCAATTCCAACTGAACAGTATCCTACTCCTGCCAAGAGACCTCATTATTCTGTTATGAATAAAACGGAGATCAAGAATGATTTTAATATAAGTATTCCGCATTGGAGAAATTCATTAAAATCTTGTTTATCAATTTTAACTCATTAATAATATATTATTTTGAAAGCAATACTAGTAACTGGATGTGCCGGATTTATAGGTTCAAATTTTGTGCCTTATTTTATAGAGAAATATTCTGATTATACAATTGTAAATTTAGATTTATTGACCTATGCAGGAGATTTAGCTAATCTTACAGAGGTAGAAGATAATAGTCGCTACCATTTTGTAAAAGGAGATATTCGTGACCGAGCACTAGTGGAAAAATTATTTAATGAGTTTGATTTTAAAGGTGTTATACATTTTGCTGCAGAATCACATGTTGATAACTCAATCAAAAATCCAGGTGTTTTTGTAGAAACAAATGTAAACGGAACTTTTGTTTTGTTAGATGTAGCGTTTAAACATTGGATGGAAAAACCAAATGTTTATAAAGAAGGATATTCGGATTGCAGATTCCACCATATATCAACAGATGAAGTTTATGGAACTTTAGGAGAAACAGGACTTTTTATGGAGACAACACCATATGCCCCTAATTCACCTTACAGTGCTAGTAAAGCATCTTCAGATATGTTGGTAAGAAGTTATCATCATACATATGGTATGAATACAGTTATTACTAACTGTTCAAATAATTATGGTCCAAAACAGCACGATGAAAAGTTAATACCAACAGTAATACGTAAGGCACTTAATGGAGAAGAAATTCCTATTTATGGAGATGGAAAAAATATAAGAGATTGGTTATATGTTTTAGACCATTGTACAGGAATTGATTTAGTGTATCATACAGGACGTTTTGGTGAGGTTTATAATGTAGGAGGAAGAAATGAGCGTAATAACAATTATATAGCAAGGACTATATGTGAGTTGTTGGATGAAATGAAACCAAAGGTAGAGGGATCGTATAAAGATCAGATAACTTATGTTGAAGATCGTGCAGGGCATGATCGTAGATATGCTATTGATGCTACAAAATTAGAAACAGAACTTGGATGGAAAGCTGCCGAAAATTTTGAAAGTGGTATTAAGAAAACGATCCAATGGTATTTAAATAAATATTAAGTTTATTCTTTATTAATGAAATTAATTAATAATATATACTCTAAACTATCACTTTCAACTAATAAGAAGAAAGTTGTAAAAAATATTTATTGGGCTGTTTTAGGTAAAGTTGTCAATATTGTTAGTGGTCTTTTAGTTGGTATTTTTATAGCAAGGTATCTTGGACCCGATCAATATGGTATTATGAATTATGTAGTCAGTTTTGTGACATTATTTAATGTATTGGCTACGTTTGGTTTTGATAATATAGAAATTAGAGAATTATCAAGGAAAGAATTTTCTGTTGAAAAGATTTTAGGTACAGCAATAGTCTTAAGGCTTTTTTTTGCAACAACTACTTTTTTATTGGTGGTAATAACTGCCAGTATATTTGAGACTGATAGTTTTACTTTTTGGATGATAATAATATATGCGTTATCACTTATATTCCAAACATTAAATATAATTAGAAATTATTTCACTTCTATTGTATTAAATGAATATGTTGTTAAGTCAGAGATAGCTAGAACTGTTTTTGGAGGTGTGATTAAGGTGATATTATTACTGCTTCATGCTCCTTTAAAGTATTTTATTATAGCACTTACGTTTGACTTTTTTATAATTTGTTTGGGGTATATTATATCTTACAAGAAGAAAAAAGGGAGTTTTCATGAATGGTCATTTGATAAAAAATTAGCTTTTTATCAAATTAAGGAGTCGTTTCCTTTATTGTTTTCAGGAGCAGCCATAATCATATATCAAAAGATTGATCAAGTTATGATTAAAAACATGATTGACGAGTCATCAGTAGGACAATATGCTGTGGGAGCAAAACTAGCAGAGTTTCTAATGTTCATTCCTATGGTTATTTCTCAGACCATTTCACCTTTGTTAGTAAGGGCAAGAGAGAGGAGTCAGGAGGAGTATGAGAAAAAGCGTCAGAGTTTTTTGGATATAATTTTCTGGTCAACTTTTGTTTTTAGCTTAATACTTTCTTTGTTAGCAAAACCAGTAATTCTAATGTTGTATGGAAGTGCTTATGCAGATGCAATACCTGTTTTACAAATAATGTCATGGAAAGCCGTTTTTTCAGCTATGTTTTCAAGCTCAGGGCAGATAATTATTATTCAGAGAATTCAAAAACTTGCTGTTTTTCGTAATTTAATTGGATGTGCTTTCAGTGTACTAATGAATCTTTTTTTAATTCCAATTTATGGAATATTAGGTTCTGCTGCTATTTCAATAATAACTTTATTTTTGACAGGATTCCTATCGCATTTAATTATTAAACCCTATAGAGAAATATTTTTTGTTCAATCTAATTCTATTTTTTCTGGTTTTTTTAGAATTAAAAATTTAATGTTTCAAACCCTTAAAAAGTTAAAATAAAATGCTTGAGAAAGTTTTACAAAACAACATGTGTGCAGGTTGTGGTTTATGTGAAAGTGCTTTTGGTTCTGACAAGTTAAAAGTAGAAATGAACGAAGAAGGCTTTTTTAGACCAAACTTGACTCAAAATTTAACTACAGAAGAGACAGAAGCATTTTTAAAGTTTTGTCCGGGAACTACAGTGAAGAAAGAAATTTTACCTACGCCAAATTATGATGGTATATGGGGAGAAATTTATTCTTCATATATAGGAGCCTCTTCAGATGAAAAAATTAGGAGTGAAGCTTCATCAGGAGGAGGGATCTCAACTATATTAGTGTACCTTTTAGAGAAAAAAATTGTAGATGCAGTAATACATGTAGGAGCAAGTTCTGAAGACCCTTTTATGAATATTGTTAAGCTAAGTACAACAAAAGAGCAAGTTGTTAGTAATGCTAATTCACGATATTCTCCATCGGCACCACTAAAAAATATAAATGAAATAGTAGAAAATTTAGATTTCAATTCTTATGCTTTCGTTGGTAAACCATGTGATGTAGCTGCACTTAGACAGTATTCAGAAATTAACCCCGTAGTTAAAGAGAAAGTTAAATACATGATTTCCTTCTTTTGTGCAGGCGTACCTAGTATCAAGGCTACTAAGGATACAGTAGAAGCACTAGCTGTAGATCCTAATGAGGTTAAAAAGGTAGATTATAGAAAAGAGGGATGGCCTGGGTTTTTTAGAGTAATAGATAAAAAAGACAGGAAATATAAGTTGACGTATGCATTAACTTGGATGCGTTTACTAGGTCCAAGAGTACAGTTCAGATGTAAAGTATGTCCAGATGGTATTGGTCATTTTTCCGATATTGTTTGTGCAGATGGATGGGATAATTTTGATAATAAAGGATTTCCAACATTTAAAAATTCCCCAGGAAAGAGTCTTATCATAAGTAGAACGCTTAAAGGAGAAGAGTTACTTCAAGATGCCATTAGTGATGATTATCTTTTAAAGTTAAATGAAATTAAAGATATCAGGTTGATTGATAAAATGCAGCCAGGTCAAATGTATAAGAAACAGTATCACCTTGTTAGAAGGGTAGCTTTGTTTTTAAAAACACGTCATATTTTAAAAACAAACAAAGAGTTTTATCTTACGGCAACTTTTACTAAAGGGCCTATGGCTCAGCTGAAGAATTTTATTGGAACTTTTAAAAGGATCAAGAAAGCTTAATATATTTTTATCGAAATACTTGTTAGTGCAAGTTTTAATACAAAACCATAATGAAGAAAACTATTTTTATTTCAGGACTATCCTTGATAACGAATAACAGAGGTACCCAAGCATTAGGGTATGGGTCACTTTCCTTTTTAAAGGAAAAACATGGTATTGGAGAGGATGTTCAGATAATTACTCCAGATGTTTATAAAAATCCGCTAAAGCAATGGAAAAATAGAATTAGAAAAGAGACCATAGAGTTAAATGGAGATGTCTTTAATATCTTATATAGAAAATATTGGCTTTATGATATTAAGTTTACAAATTTTATTTATAGATATTTAGGTATAATTATTGGTTTTACTCCATTTTCTAAAGCCGTTAAAAGAATGTTGTTTACTGCTGCCATTTGCGGTGGAGATGGGTTTGCAGATATATATTCAGATAAAACAATGAGATATCATGTTAGATGGATTTTAGAGGCTAAGAAGTATAATAAAAATTATATTTTTCTCCCTCAAACCTTGGGGCCATTTAATAAAAAATATAATTATGAGTATGCCGCTAAATTACTTTCCGAAGCAAAACAAGTGTATGTTAGAGATACTGCTTTTGTAGAAGATCTTAATAAGATTGGAGTAAAGTATGAAATATGTGATGATTTATCATATTATATGCATGCAATGCCTTGGGATATTAATGTAGAGCCAAATGCTGTCGGAATTAATATTAGCGGTTTGTGTTATTACAATGCATTCGAAAATTTAGCTGGTAGATTTGAAAACTATAAATTATTTCTACATGAAATAGTTAAATATTATCAAAGTATTTCTACTCCCGTGTATTTGGTAGCTCATTCATTTAATTATTACTCACCTGAAGTTAATGCAGATGATTTACAGGCTTCAAGAGATTTTTATAATGAGCTAGTTAATAAGGAGAACGTGATTTTAATAGATAAAGATTTAAAGTCACCTGAGATTAAATATATAATTTCTAAGACTTCTTTTTTTATAGGGTCTCGTATGCATTCATGTTTTGCTTCTATTTATACAAAGACTCCAGTATTTGGTTTAGGTTATAGTTATAAGTATGAGCATAATTTTAAAAGATATGGATTAGAGGATAGTTATATTTCTGTTGTAGATTTGAAAAAAGAAGATATTCCTTCTGTGATAGAAAAAATTAAAGATATCCAAGCTAAAAAGTTGGTTGGGCATATAAAGAAGTAAAAGATAACTTTATTTTAAAGAAGAAATTTTAGTTTATGTTAGGGAGTATATTTTCAGTTTATTTATCAATCACAGCTTTGTTGTGTTTTGTGAAAATACGATGGGGTATTGCGATGTTTCTACTCTACGTTATACTTGTGCCTTACATAAGCTTTTTTTCTTTTGGACAAAACTTATTTTCATTAATCGTTTTTGTTTCAGTATTTTTCAAATATAACATTAAGAGTATCATAATAAAGCCGCTTTATCCATTTATTCTCTTGTATGTTGTTCAACTTTTTATGATTCCATTTCATGACAAGGTTCCTTATGGCTTCCAGTTTAATATTTGGAGGTCACAGTTTATGACAATTTTGTTATTGCCTTTTGCTGCTATAAATGTTTTAGATAAAGATCCTAAGGCATTACGTTTATTTACTAGGGTCCTTATAATAGCAATTGCCGTGGCTATTGGATATTCATTTTTTTTGACGAAAATGAGAGGGTTTAATCCGTACATTATGGCAATTTTTTCAATGAGTGGACGAGAATTTGACCAAGAGTACTTTATGGCAGAAGGAGGAGGAAGAGTTTTTGGTCGTATTAGTGGTGTTTTTGATCATCCTATGACCAATGGGTTATTCTTATCGTTTTCTTTACTATTTTTAATGACCAAAGTTAACTTTAATAAGTTGTTCAAAAATAAGCTTTTGATCTTTTTTATACTTGTAAATTTTATTTGTATAGTGATAATCGGGGTTAGATCAGCAATTGTTGGTTTGGGATTTGGATTAGTCATGTTCTTATTAAAAGAACGAAAATTTAATGTGATGTTTGCAGGATTATTTGGGTTAGTTTTAGTATTAATTATATTATCGCAGATACCAGGTATGGAAGATTTTACAAAATCTATTGTAGATCCAGAATCTTCAAATGTAAAAGGATCATCACTTGATATGAGAACAGTCCAGTTTGAAGGATGCATTGATGAAATCCAAAATAATTTTTTATTTGGTAACGGTTTTGCGTGGACTAGTTATTATAGGCTAAATTTTGGCACGCACCCCACAATGCTTGCTTTTGAAAGTTTAATTATAATGGTGCTGTGTAATAGTGGATTTATCGGTTTAGTTTTGTGGGGCGTTATGATTTTTAAGTATTTAAAACTTGTTAATAGAAAGATTCGTTTGGCTTCTCATAAAAGTGTTTTATATGCATTTATGGCTAGTTATATTGGATATTCAACTATAACCGGTGAATACGGATATTTAAAGTATTTTTTAATTTTCTATTCACTTATATACATGCAAAATATTAAAAATATTAGTAAGATATAAAAAAAGTAAACTATGAGTACAAAAGCTAGGGTAATAGCATTTTATCTTCCTCAATTTCATCCCATTCCTGAAAATGATAAGTTTTGGGGAAAAGGATTTACAGAGTGGACTAATGTTGGTAAAGCTAAACCTTTATTTAAAGGGCATTACCAGCCTCGTGTACCGGCAGATTTAGGGTATTATGATTTGAGAATGCCCGAAGCTAGAGAGGCACAAGCAGAAATGGCTAAGGAAGCAGGTGTTGAAGGTTTTATGTATTGGCATTATTGGTTTGGTAATGGTAAGCGCTTGTTAGAAAAACCATTTAATGAGGTTTTGGCTTCAGGGAAGCCAGATTTTCCTTTTTGTTTAGGTTGGGCTAATCATTCGTGGTCTACACATTCTTGGAATAGCGAAACACAATGGCAGAAAGATCAAAATATTGTTGAACAACTGTATCCTGGTAAGGAAGATTATATTAATCATTTTAATACAGTATTACCGGCGTTTAAAGATAAGCGATATATAACTGTAGATGATAAGCCTTTGTTTTTAATCTATGCGGCTAAAGATATACCTGATCCAAAAGAATTTATTGATTTATGGAGAGAGTTAGCTTTAAAAAATGGATTGAAAGGAATTCATTTTGTAGCCATGCATGGAGGTTGGATGAATGATATTCAGGAATATTATGATTGGGGTTTTGATGCTGTTAACTCTAGAGCTTTATGGCACGCAGAAGCAAAAGCCAAAGGTAAATACCAAAAACTTGTAGAGCATAAGTTGCGTAAGAAATTTGGAGGGGTAACATTAGATAAATATGATTATGAAAAGGTGATGAAACATTATTTTACAGAATTTGATAAAAAAGATAATGTTTATCCTACAGTAATTCCTCAATGGGATAGATCTGCTAGATCTGGAAGGCGAGCTGTTATTTATCATGGGAGTACTCCAGAGTTATTTAAAAAACATTTGGAAGAAGGGCTTGAAATAATTAAAGATAAGCCTGAAGAAAATAAAATATTATTTCTTAAATCTTGGAATGAATGGGCAGAAGGAAATTATATGGAACCTGATCTAAAGTTTGGGCATGGTTATCTAGATGCTTTAAAATCATGTGTTAAATAGAGTTAGTGATCTATGAAAATACTTTTTTTATCAGATAGTTTAAAGGGTGGAGGTAAAGAACGCCGCATGATTGAACTTATAAAAGGCTTAGATAAGTCTAAAGATTATGAAATTAGTCTGTTAGCACTTGATGATGATGTGTTTTATAAAGATATTTTTGAGACAAATTGTGAATTGAAGACACTTAAAAGAAGTAAAGGGTATGAATTAAAAATACAGAAGCTGGTTTTAGGTTATATAAAAGAGATTAAGCCTGATGTAATTCATTTTTGGGGTGAATTATGTATGATATATTTAACACCGCTATTTATTACAAATAGAAAGATAGTTTTTTTTAGTAGTATTATTGCGGATACATCTCCTAAGAAAGGCTTTGTACGAAATATGATTAGGAGATATAGTTTTAAAAAATCAACTTTGATTTTATCGAACACATTTGCTGGGCTTAGAGCTTATGGTGCTTCTGAGAATAAGAGTAAGGTTATATATAACGGATTTGATTTCAACCGAATTTCTGATTTAAAGGATAAAGTTAATATTAGAACCAAGTATCAAATTAAGTCTGATTTTGTATTAATGATGGTTGGAGTGTATAACGATAGAAAAGATTATCCAACGTTTTTAAAAGCAACTGAATTACTTCTTCAGAAAGGATATAAAATATCTGTAATAACTGCGGGAGATGGAGATTATTCTGAGTATAAGAATATGATTCGTTCTGAAAATTTAGATTTCTATCATTTCTTAAATTTTCAAAATGACATAGAGTCTATTATGAATATTGCAAGTATAGGTGTATTGTGTTCAAATAGTACAAAACATGGCGAAGGCATTTCTAATGCTTTGCTTGAATTTATGGCTCTTGGTAAGCCTGTTATTGGTACCAATGATGGTGGAAATGTAGAGTTAATAGAAGACGGGATATCTGGATACCTTACTAATATTAATGACCACGTGGATTTATGTTCAAAGCTGATGAGTATACTTGATAATGAAAAATTAAATAAGGATATGGGAGATAGGTCATTAGAAATAGTTAAGAATAAGTTTTCATACTCTAATATGATAGCTCAATTTCTGTCAGAATATGATAAAATAAATCGAAATTTGATAAAATAAATATATATGTCCTTTTTAACGCAAGATTTCGAATTTAACAAAAATAATACAAAAGGGAAAATTATAGCTTTTGGTTTTCGATTGGCTAATTTGAGTTGTAAAAGTAAATTTTATAAGATAATTTTAACTCCATATCGTATTTTTTATAAGTTTTGTTTTGATTGGATTCTTGGTTTTGAGGTGCCATACAATACAGTTATAAAGAAAGGGTTTAAAGTATATCATCATCAATCTATAGTTATTAATAAGAGAACTAAAATTGGTGAGAATTTTATCTTAAGACAAAGTGTAACAATAGGTAACACTAAAAGTGGTTCTAACTGTCCAGTTATTGGAAATAATGTTGAATTAGGAGCTAATGTAATTATTATTGGAGATATTAACATAGGTAATAATGTTGTTATAGGGGCAGGCTCTGTTGTAGTTAAAGATATACCTGATAACAGTGTAGTGGTAGGTAATCCTGCTAGAGTAATAAAATCTTTATAAATTAATTAAATAAAAGTAAATAATGATTTTTATAATAGGAGCTCCAAGATCAGGAACTAAATTATTAAGACAAATATTAAATAATCATAGTCAGATTTATATACCTGAAGCAGAAACAATGTTTCTTTACAAGCTTTATTTGTCTTGGGATCAGTTCAAAGATTTATCAGATAGGAATAATTTTGACGAATTGGTTCAGTATATTCTCGAAACACCCTTTTATTCCTATTTGAAGGAGGAGCACTCAGAAAAAATCATAGATTTTGATAAATGGTATAGCAGTTGTTCTGAGTGGAGTTATAGTCATGTAATGATGAAGTTTTTTGAAATTTGTGCATTTCATTATGGTAAATCGATGTTTGGAGATAAAACGCCTTCTTATTTGTATCCTATAGATTTTATTAGAAATCAATTTAAAGAGGTGAGAATAATCCATATTGTTAGAGATCCACGAGATTATGTGTTGTCAGTGAATAAAGCATGGGGGAAAAATATTTTTAGATCAGCACAAAGATGGAATGATTGGTTAAATCTAGTTAATAAGGATTTAGGATTAAAGGAAGATAATATACTAGTTACTTATGAGAATTTGCTTTCTAATTCTGAAAAAGAGACGGAAAGGATTCTATCTTTTTTAAAAATAAGTTATGAACCTAATTTATTTGTTTTTAATGGTCAAATTGAACCTGTTGGAGATGCTAAAAATGAAGGGAAAATTAAGAAGGATAATTTTGGGAAGTGGAAACGAGAATTAAGTTCTAATAAGCTAAGAATAATAGAAGAATTATGTTATCAAAACCTGAAGGATTTAGGATATAAAATTGAATTAGGTAAGAAACAAAAGAAACTTAGTAATATAAAGTTTATATATTATAAGGGTTTGGATTCATTGAGTTTATTAATTTATGCCTATAAACGAAAAGGGTATCTAGGTTTAAAAAGACAATTAAAACTAATGATTTTTTCTAAATAAAGTTGAAAATGATACAAATTAATAAAAGTATTACTTCAAAAGTTCTAACTATTGGTCTTCAGTATAAGAATCATAGAGGAGGTATAGGAGGTGTTATAGATACGTATTCTAAATATTTTGAAAGTTTTAATTTTATATGTACTTATGGTATAACTTCTAGTAAGATTAAGATATTATTTAACTATATAAAATCATTGTTTAACACTTTTTTCTTTTTATTATTAAATAGAGAAGTAAAGATTGTACATATACATGGCGCTGCTAAAGGTAGTGTTTTTAGAAAGTACATTGTTTTCAATATTAGTAAACGTATTTTTAGAAAAAAAGTAATATTTCATAGTCATGCTTCAGAAATGGAGAACTTCTATCATAAGGGCAATTACCTAGTAAAAAAGGTCTGTACAGATTTTTTTAATAGTGTGGATTTAATTATTTGTCTGTCATTGTCATGGGATAAATTCTATAACTCTAATTTCAACCCTAAGTCTACAATAGTACTAGAAAATATTGTTGATCAACAAACAGATATAGAGGCTAAACAATACAATAATAGTTGTCCAATTAGTTTTTTATTTTTGGGGGCAATAGGAGATAGAAAAGGAATATTTGATTTGCTTGAAGTAATTAGTTTGAATAAAGATTATTATAAGGGTAAAATAAAATTAATTGTTGGTGGTAATGGGGAAGTAGATAAGTTAAGAAAAACTATATTAGATAACTCATTAGAAGAAATAGTTATATTTAAAGGATGGGTGTCAGGAGAAGAAAAAAGAAACTTGCTTGAGACAACAGATGTATATATTTTACCTTCTTATAATGAGGGGTTGCCTTTATCTATTCTAGAGGCAATGAGTTATGGCATGCCTATAATTTCAACAAATGTAGGTGGGATTTCTGAAATAATTCATAACAATATAAATGGATGTTTAATTGAACCAGGAGATTTTAATGGAATACAGACTTCACTTAATTCATTTGTTGAGAGTCCAATTTTATTGAGAAGTTATGGGTTAAAATCATTAGATTTAGTTAAACCTTATTACTCAGAGAGTGTAATTCCTAAATTGAATAAAATATATCTAAAGTTACTCGAATAGATTATATAAAATAAAACAATAATTATGAACATAAGTATTTTCGGACTTGGTTATGTAGGGTGTGTTAGTCTTGGCTGCCTTGCTAAAAACGGACATAATGTAATAGGGGTTGATGTAAATCAAAATAAAATTGATTTAATAAATAGTGGTAAACCCACCATAATTGAAGCAGAGATAGATACTATTATAAAAGAGGAACACGAAGCAGGCAGAGTTTCGGCGACTACAGATGCTTTAAAAGCGGTTCTAGAATCGGAAGTTAGTATTATAGCAGTAGGTACACCAAGTTCTGAAAAAGGACATTTGAATCTAAAGTATATCTTTACTGTTGCAGAGAATATTGGTAGAGCAATTAAAGAAAAGGATAGTTTTCATGTTATAGCATTACGTTCTACTGTGATGCCTGGAACTTGTGATAAGATTGCAGATATAATTGAGAAGAGCTCTGGTAAAAAGCGTAATGAAGCATTTGCAGTAGTAGATAACCCTGAGTTTTTGAGAGAGGGTACGGCTGTTAAAGATTATTACAATCCACCTTTAACATTAATTGGTTCTGATAATAAAGAAGCGGCAGAAAAACTCTCTTTGTTGTACAAAGATCTTCCTGGAGAAATTATTATTTCAGATCTTAAGGTTGCCGAAATCATGAAGTATGTTAATAATACTTATCATGCTCTAAAAATTTCTTTTGCAAATGAAGTTGGTAATGTTTGTAGTGAAATGGGAATAGATTCTCATGAAGTAATGAATATTTTCTGTAAAGATAAACAGTTGAATATTTCTCCGTATTATTTTAAACCAGGCTTTGCTTATGGAGGGTCTTGTTTACCTAAAGATTTGAAAGGTTTGCAAACCTTGGCTCATGATTTATATGTGGATGCCCCGGTAATTGATAGTATTGATAAAACAAATGAAAATCAAATAGCTAGAGCAACCAAAATGATTTACAAGTATTGGAACAAGAAGCTTGGTTTTTTAGGACTTAGTTTCAAGGAAGGTACAGACGATTTAAGAAATAGCCCTGCTGTAAGAGTTATAGAGTCATTATTGGGAAAAGGAGCAGATGTTACTATTTACGATAGAAATGTGAATACAACTATGTTGACTGGTACTAATAAGGATTATGTAGACGCAAGAATACCTCATTTATCAAAACTTTTAACCGCAAATTTGGATGAAGTTATTTCAAACTCAGATGTGTTAATTGTAAATACCAAAGAAAAAGAGTTTGTAGAAAAACTTAAGGGTATTGAAGGTAAAATTATTATCGATTTCGTGAGATTAGGCGATGAGTTTTTAGGTAAGAAAAATTACACAGGAATAAACTGGGGGACTAATTTGGATACCGGAGCCTACATTTCAGGTGAAGATACTGTAATATAAAATTCGTATAATGAGTTTAGAGGGAAAACATATATTAATAATAGTAGAAAATTTACCAGTTCCTTTTGATAGAAGGGTTTGGCAAGAGGCAACAACACTTAAAGCTCATGGAGCAGAAGTTTCTATTATTTGTCCGCAGATGAAAGGATATACAGAGCCTTTTGAAATTCTCGATGGGATCGACATTTACCGACATCCATTACCATTAGAAGCTAGAGGCGCTTTGGGGTATCTTGTAGAATACGGAAGTGCTATTTATTGGGAAATTAAACTGGCTAAAAAAATATATAAGAGGAAACCTTTTCATGTAATTCATGGCTGTAACCCACCAGATCTTATATATCTTACAGCAAAAAGATTTAAGAGTAAAGGGGTTAAATATGTGTTTGATCATCACGACATAAATCCAGAATTATACATTGCTAAATATGATAAGAAAGACTTTTTTTATAAGTTAATGTTGTATTTTGAAAAGCAAACGTTTAAACATGCAGTAGCTTCAATTTCTACCAATGAGTCCTATAAAGAAATTGCAGTTAGAAGGGGAGGAATGAGCCCTGATAAAGTACAAATTGTAAGGAGCGGACCAAAGTTAGATCGCCTGAAATTACAGGAGCCTAAAAATGAATTTAAGAAAGGAAGAAAGTACTTAATAGGTTATTTAGGGGTTATAGGAGAGCAAGAAGGCATCGACTTATTGTTGGAGAGTATCAAACAAATTGTAGCTAAAAGAGACGATGTTCAGGTGGCAATTGTTGGAGGAGGATCTGATTTGGATATTCTTAAAAAACTTTCTGCAGATATGGGATTAGCAGATTATGTTGATTTTCATGGTAGAGTATCAGATCAATTGTTAGTTGATATACTAAACACTGCAGACGTGTGTGTTAATCCAGATAAACCTACCGAGATGAACAATCTTTCAACAATGAATAAGATTATGGAGTATATGGCCTTAAAAAAGCCTATTGTTCAGTTTGATTTAAAAGAGGGTAAGTTTTCTGCGCAAAAGGCTTCTTTATATGCAACAGATATTACAGATTTTGCAAGTAAGATAGAGTATCTTCTAGATAACGATGAAGTACGTGTTGAAATGGGAGAATACGGCTATAATCGTGTAGTTAATGAACTTTCATGGGAGCATGAATCGGGAAAATTAATAGATTTTTACACAAAGATTTTGCAATAAAAATACAAAGCTAATTACTATAGCTTATATAAGAATTAAATATTTATATTTGTTTTCAATAATAAAAACGCATGAAAAAATTATCTTACGGTTTAATCTTAATTTCCCTTTTTTTAGGCTCTTGTGCTTCTAAAAAGGATGTGCTTTACTTTCAGAACGCAAAAGTTAACGTGCCAAAAGATGTTGAAATTCCTCAAATTAAAATTCAGGTTAATGATATTCTAAGTGTTAAAATTGGAGCGGAGAATCCTGAGGTTGCTGCGCCATATAATCTGAACTTAAGTTCAGGATCTGTTAATAACAATATTGAAGTTTTAAAACTTCAAGGATATTTAGTTAGCAATGAAGGAACTATTTTTTTGCCTGTCATTGGTTCTGTAGATGTGCTTGGTAAAACCATACCTGAAGCGAAGGATTATATTGCTGGAATTTTGAAAGAACAAGGACGTTTAGATAATCCAGATGTGAATATAAGAATTATAAACTCTAAAGTATCGGTAATGGGGGAAGTAAAAGCTCCGGGAACCTATACCTATGCAGAGCAACAGATTACTTTGTTACAAGCTCTAGGATATGCTGGAGATTTAACGATTAACGGAAATAGAGATGATGTAATGTTGATTAGAGAAGAAGGAGGTGAAAGAACTATAGTACATATAGATTTAACCAAAACTGATTGGTTTGATTCACCTTATTTTTTTATGAAACAAAACGATGTTATTTATGTAGGTCCTAACAATGCCAAAGTAAAAAGTTCGGGTGTTATTGGTAATGCAAGCACATTGCTTACTGCGGCATCTGTTATTTTGAGTGCTATAGTATTGATAACTAAGTAATTAAGGATATGGGAAATTTGGATAAAAATAGTAAGCAAAGGTTCGAGGATGATAATAATGGGGTTGATCTGGTAGAACTTTTTTTGAAATATTTACAATATTGGTCTTGGTTTGCACTTTGCGGTTTTTTGAGTTTAGTTGTTGCGTTTTTCTATATTAAATCGGCTAACAAAATTTATCAAACTACTGCGAAGATTGAGATAATTGATGAGTCTCAGGAATTAGGAATGACACTTGACTTTGAGTCTTTGTTAAGTGGAGGAACTAAAATTAATCTAGATAATGAGATTGCTGTATTAACATCGTATAGGTTGTTAGGGCAGGTGGTAGATACCTTAGGCTTGGATGTTGACTGTACATGGGAGTCAAGTTTCATGGAAAATGAAGTAAAAGGTGTGCCATTTGTGGTGGGAAAAGATATACCTGAAGAGGAAATCAGTGAAACATTGGTGTATTTAATAACCTTAAAAGAAACATATTATAATATTGTGGATCCTGATGGGGACGTAACTAAGTTGCCATTAACGGATAGTAGCGCCAATAAACTGCCTTTTAATATTAAATTAGTGGATGCTATTGAGAATTTGAAAGAGTATCTTGGAGTTGAATATGAAGTTAGAATAGCGTCTAAGAAGTCGGCAGTAATGTCATTGCAAAAAAGATTGGTAGTTGAGCCAACAAGTACTGAAAGTGAAATACTTTTTCTTTCTTTAGAAGGTTTAAGACCTAAAATAACAGAGGTTGTTTTAAATACTATAATTGATAAATTCAATCAGGATGGTATTGCCGATAGACAATTGGTAAGTGAAAGAACTGTAAAATTTATTGATGAGAGATTTTCTTTTCTAACTAAGGATTTAGATTCAATCGAATTAAAAAAGGAAAAGTTTAAGAAGGATAATGGATTGGCTAATATTCAAGCTGATGCTAGTGCGACCTTGTCTAAAAAAGAGTTCACCGAGGGAGAAGTTTTTAATATTGAAACTCAGATTTCGTTGGTTGGATTTTTAAAGGAGGAATTAACTAAGGAATCTAAAGATAACCTACTTCCTTCTAATATAGGTATAGAAAGCGGTGCTATTAATGGTTTAGTAGATGAATATAACAAGGCTGTGTTAAAGAGAAATGAACTTTTAACTACTGGTGCTGGAGAGAACAATTCGGCAATTAAAGTTTTGGATTCTCAAATAGAAAATGGTCATCGTAACATTTTGTCTAGTGTAAAAGTATATCAAGAGCAATTAGAGAATAATCAAAAACAGTTAAGAGCTCTTGAGAATAAGGTAAGTGGTATATATGGGTTGTTTCCAGAGAAGGAACGTATGTTAAGGGAGATTGAAAGACAGCAGACTTTAAAAGAATCCTTGTATCTTCTGTTATTACAGAAGCGAGAAGAAGCAGCTATTAATTATGCTGTAACTGCACCATCTATTAAGGTTGTTGATTATGCTATAACAAATGATGTTCCGGTAGCACCTAAGAAAATAATTATTGTTATGTTGGCACTGATTGTTGGCATGGCAATTCCATTTGTTATAATTTACGTTATTTTCTTTTTAGATACCAAAATACATGATAGAACGGATGTTGAAAAGCTTAACCCTGAGATTCCTGTACTTGCTGAAATTCCGTTTGTAGAAGGAGATAAAATGTTTAATACAGTGGATGACCGTTCTGTATTAGCAGAGTCATTTAGAATACTTTCTACTAACGTAGATTATATGTTGGGTCTTAAAAAGAAAGATGATGTTGGTAAAGTTGTTTTTGTTACTTCTACTATAAAAGGAGAAGGAAAGACATTTGTGGCTATAAATACGGCATTAGCCTTTGCGAGTGTTAATAAGAAAGTTTTATTGGTAGGTGCCGATTTAAGGAATCCTCAACTTCATAAGTACTTTAAAGTAAATAAAGACTTAAATAAAGGACTTAGTGCATTTTTACATGATGATAGTATGAAGTTAGAGGATTGTTTGTCTAAACAATTGGGAATAAGCGATTATTTAGATGTTTGTTTTAGTGGAGTAGTTCCTCCTAATGCACCTCAATTACTTACTGGCGAACGATTTAATGAATTTGTAAATGTGGCAAAATCTAAGTATGATTATATCATTTTTGACTTGGCTCCAACATTATTGGTTACAGATACGTTAATTGTGTCTCGTTATGCTGATGAAACGGTATATTTAGTAAGAGCTGGTCATACAGACAAAAACTTACTAAGTTTCTCTAAAGATCTCAATGCTAAAGGGAAACTACAAAATTTAGCCTATATTGTTAATAATGTAGGAGAGAAGCATTCATATAGATATGGTTACGGATATAGTTATAATTATAGTTATAGTTACAATTACGGCTATGGCTATGGCTATGGTAGCGATGCTGGTAAATCTAAAAAGCCTTGGTATAAAAAAATCTTTGGTAAAAGATAAAATTAAATTCTAATAAAAATTAGTATATTTAAGTTCTATGGCATAAATTATCGAAACTTAGGTTTTGATAATTTATGTTTGTTTGTCGCTTATTACTTAACTATAACAATTTTAAAAATGAGAGTATTAGTTACCGGAGGAGTTGGTTTTATTGGATCGCACTTATGTGAAAGACTTTTGAATCAGGGGCATGAGGTTTTGTGTCTAGATAATTATTTTACGGGGTCTAAACGTAATGTAGTACATTTGTTAGATCATCCGTATTTTGAGTTGATTAGACATGATGTTACTACGCCGTATTATGCGGAGGTAGATCAAATTTACAATCTGGCATGTCCTGCTAGTCCAATACATTATCAACATAATGCGATTAAAACGGTTAAGACCTCCGTTATTGGAGCTATTAATATGTTAGGGTTGGCCAAGCGTGTTGGGGCAAGAATTTTGCAGGCAAGTACGAGTGAGGTGTATGGAGATCCTTTAATTAATCCACAGGTTGAAACGTATTGGGGAAATGTTAATCCTATAGGTTCTAGATCTTGCTATGACGAGGGTAAACGTTGTGCAGAAACTTTGTTTATGAATTACTATGAGCAAAATAATGTGGATGTTAGAATCATTAGAATTTTTAATACTTATGGGCCTAAAATGAGTGTTAATGATGGTAGAGTGGTATCTAATTTTATTATTCAGGCATTACGAAACGAACCTATAACTATTTTTGGAGAAGGTACACAGACCAGATCTTTTCAGTACGTAGACGATTTGCTAGACGGAACCATGGCTATGATGAATAATGATGGTTTTATTGGCCCTGTAAATCTTGGTAATCCGGGTGAGTTTACCATGTTGGAATTGGCTCAAGAAGTGATAGATTTAATAGGCTCGTCATCAAAATTAACTTTCTTGCCTTTACCTCAGGATGATCCAAAACAGCGTAAGCCAGATATTACTTTGGCTAAGGAAAAACTAAATTGGGAGCCCAAGGTTAAGCTTAAAGATGGATTGGTTAAGACCATCTCGTATTTTGAAGATATATTGTCTGAGGGATAGAAATCTACTGTACATGACTTTGGTTCTTTTATGGGCTTGAACTTATTTTTTTAAGTATAAATATATGTTGTTTTTTAAAAAGAAGCCGATTTTAAAGGAATTGGTATCGTCTGGTTATGTAGATATTCACTCTCATGTGTTACCTGGTATAGACGATGGTTCTAAGGATGTAGAAACGTCTGAGGTACTGTTAAATGAAATGGGGAATATTGGTTTTTCTAAAGTGATTACTACACCACATACTTTACCTGGGGTTTGGGATAATAGTAGGGGTGATATTGAAAACGCCTTTACCGAATTGAACTCTGTAAAAGGAGCACTTTGTTCAAAGTATGAATTACGTGTAGCTTCAGAATATTTTTTAGACAATGTTTTTCTGACTAAAATTTTAGATAAAGGGAATTTATTAACTCTTAAGGATAATTATTTACTTGTAGAGCTTTCGTATTTAAATCCGCCTATTGGGTTAAAGGATATTATTTTTGCTGTACAGATGGGAGGGTATCAGCCTGTTTTAGCGCATCCTGAGAGGTATTTGTACTATCATAGAGATAAAGGAATGTACGATGAGTTAAAGGCGGCTGGATGTATGTTTCAGTTGAATTTACTGTCTAGTGTTGGGTATTATGGAAAAGGAGTGTCTGAAATTGCTGATTATCTTTTGGAGTCTGATATGATTGATTATACAGGTTCAGATATTCACCATATAAGACATGTGAAATCTTTTGGCTCTAAAGTTGTAATTAAATCTATTAAACCACTTCAGGAAGCTATGGAGCGAAACAGTTTTTTTGGTAGTTAATAAAAGATATAAATAAAAATGGATACAAAAAAAGTGCTTATCATTGATAAGCACTTTTTTGTATTATAATAATCTATTAGATTACATCATACCTGGCATGCCACCACCCATAGGAGGTGCTGCTGGTGTGTCTTCTTTAATGTCTGTTAAAGAACATTCGGTAGTTAAAATCATACCTGAAACTGATGCTGCATTTTCTAAAGCAACGCGAGTTACTTTTTTAGGGTCTATAATACCTGCTGCAAGCATGCTTACATATTCACTTGATTTTGCATCGTATCCAAAGTCTTTTGTGCCTTCAAGTACTTTTGAAATAACAACGGAGCCTTCTCCACCTGCATTTTCAACAATGGTTCTTAATGGAGACTCAATAGCCTTGTTTACAATTTGAATACCTGTTGTTTCGTCGGCATTAGCGCCTGCTACAGTTTCTAATACAGCTTTAGCTCTAACTAGAGCAACACCACCACCGGCAACAATGCCTTCTTCTACAGCAGCTCTTGTTGCGTGTAAAGCATCGTCTACACGATCTTTTTTCTCTTTCATTTCAACTTCAGATGGAGCACCTACGTAAAGTACTGCTACACCACCGGCTAATTTTGCTAAACGCTCTTGAAGTTTTTCTTTATCATACTCAGAAGTTGTGGTTTCTATCTGAGATTTAATTTGGTTTACGCGTGCTTTGATATTCTCGGCATCACCGCTACCATTAACAATCGTAGTGTTATCTTTGTCTATAGTAACTGTTTCAGCAGTGCCAAGCATATCTAAAGATGCATTCTCTAATGAGAAGCCTCTTTCTTCTGCAATAACAGTACCTCCTGTAAGAATAGCGATGTCTTCTAACATAGCTTTTCTTCTGTCTCCAAATCCTGGAGCTTTAACAGCAGCAATTTTTAAACCACCTCTAAGTTTGTTTACTACAAGGGTAGCTAATGCTTGCCCGTCTACATCTTCTGCAATGATTAATAGAGGTCTTCCAGACTGCGCAACTGGTTCTAAAATTGGAAGAATTTCCTGTAGATTAGATATTTTTTTGTCAAATAATAAAATATAAGGATTTTCGAGCTCAGCAATCATCTTGTCCGTATCAGTTACAAAGTACGGAGAAAGGTATCCTCTATCAAATTGCATACCTTCAACAACATCTACATAAGTGTCTGTTCCTTTAGCTTCTTCAACAGTAATAACTCCTTCTTTACCTACTTTACCAAAAGCAGTTGCAATTAATTTACCAATAGTTTCGTCGTTATTAGCAGATATTGCAGCTACTTGTTTTATTTTTTCAGAGCTATCTCCAACTTCTTCAGCTTGCTTTTGTAAGTCGCTAACAATAGCTTCTACGGCTTTATCAATTCCTCTTTTAAGATCCATTGGGTTAGCACCTGCAGCCACGTTTTTCAAACCTTCTTTAACAATAGCCTGAGCTAAAACAGTAGCCGTAGTGGTACCATCACCAGCAAGATCATTGGTTTTAGAAGCTACTTCTTTAACCATTTGCGCTCCCATGTTTTCAAGAGCATCTTCTAACTCAATTTCTTTAGCAACAGAAACCCCATCTTTAGTTACTTGAGGGGCGCCAAAAGATTTTCCAATAATAACATTACGTCCTTTAGGTCCTAAAGTAACTTTCACTGCATTTGCTAAAGCATCTACACCACGTTTAAGGCCGTCTCTTGCTTCGATATCAAATTTAATGTCTTTTGCCATTTTTAAATTTTTCTTTTAATTAATTAAATAATTGCTAAAATGTCACTTTCTCGCATGATAAGATAATCGGTACCTTCAAGCTTTAATTCGGTACCAGCATACTTCCCGTATAAAACCGTGTCACCAACTTTAACAGTCATAGGTTCGTCTACTTTACCAGAGCCTACTGCTACTACGGTACCTTTTTGAGGTTTTTCCTTTGCAGTGTCAGGGATAATAATACCTGAAGCGGTTGTTGTTTCTGCAGCAGCTGGTTCTACCAAAACTCTATCTGCAAGCGGTTTAATATGTACGTTAGCCATTTTTATGATTTTATTTAATTTTTTGTTTCTACTGCTCTCTATGAGGCAGAAATTATGCCAATGGTTGGTTTTCTGTCAAGGAGCAAAAAAAAATGCCAGCTTGTCATAAAGCTGGCATTTTCTAAAATATTTTATGGAGTATATTACTCTGCTGTGTCAGTATCATTAGTAGGAGTTGTTGGGGTAGCTGGATTATCAGGTGCTAAATTACCTTCAATCTGTTCAGAACCCTGTAATACTTTAGCGTCAGTTGATGTTCCGCTAATTGTAGAGTTTGCTAATAATATTAAAGCTACCATTATTGCGGATAAAACCCAAGTACTTTTCTCAAGAAAATCTCCTGTTTTTTTAACACCACCAATTTGGTTTGCTCCTCCTCCAAATGTAGAGGATAATCCTCCTCCTTTTGGGTTTTGTACCATTACAACTAAAATTAGCAAAAAGCTAACTATAATTATACCTGCTAAATATATCGCGTATGCACTCATTGTTAAATGAATTTATAATTTTATTTTAATTTTTTGATTTCCTCAATTTGGTTTGCAAATAAACTACTTTTTTCTGGATATTTCAAAATTAATATTTCATAAGCTTTTATAGCTTTTTTATATTTTTTTTGTTCCACGTATATTTTTGCCAAAGTTTCGGTCATCAGATGTGTTTTTTCCGATGTTGCATCTTTAGCCAAGTTTATGCTGTTCTGCGGATTTCTGACGGGTACAATTTTAGGAGCAGTTTCTAAAAATTTATCAATTAGCTCAAATTTTCCTTTTTGGGCATCGTTAATTTGGTCTTCTATTCCATCTTGTGATTCCTCTCCTGTAATAATATGTGCAGCGACTTCGTTACTTCTATCTATTATTTTTATATTGGTAAGCTTAAGCCATTCTGCAAAGGAGTGAGTCTCGTTCTGAGTTTTTACAGTACTCTCCTTTATAGATTCATCCTGTTTACTTACCAAACTGCTTTCCGTTTCTTTTGGGTGAAAGACATCAGGATTCATTACGTCTTTCAAATCTTTGTAATCATCTTCATTAGAGAAATTGTTTTTAACTCTAATTTCTTCTCCTTGTACGTTTATTTTTTTTATCTCATTTGAAGGTTTCTGGTTAGATATCTCCTTTGAAATTGTATGTTGATTGAATTCGGGTGAATTTATAAATTCAAAAAGTATTTGTCTGTCTGTGGTATGAGCAGCGGTAACTTTTAAATTTTTAGTGTAATAAAAACTATTTTGTTTATGAAATCCGTACAACTGCAGAGCACGCGCCGCCTGAAAGTAGGGGTGCTCTAAAATAAAACTATTAAGCTTTTTAGATTGCTCACTAGTAATATCATTAGGTGATTTAAGCAGGTATGTAAAGTTGTTAATATTCATAAGTGGTTTTACCAATCAGCTAAAGATGCGTTAACAATGTCTTGAGTGATTCTTTCAAAGATTTCATCAAATGCAGCAGACTTAATAGAGTTTACTTGGGTGTCTGCATCAAAGTCATAATAGAATGAGAACTTTTTTTCAAAGTCTTTTTCGGCATCTAACGTATTTGTGAAACGTACATTTACCCCTATAGTTAATCGGTTTTGAGAAGCAGTTTGAGAAGCTGTAGCACTCATTGGAGTAACGCTGTATTCAACAATTTCACCTTCATAAATAAGTTCTGCATTATCATTCTTTAGCTCCAAACTGGTTTGATTTACAATGAGATCCTGTAAGGCAACGGTAAAGTTTCTGTCAAGCCCTGGTTCAATAATAGGAGCTACGTTTTGGAAAAAGTTTACCTGAAAACTTTTGGCATTTGTGCTAATACCCGTAAAACTGTAGATGCCACACCCAACTGTTGATAACAGAAGTACGCATACAGTTATTAAAACACTTAATTTTTTCATATATAGTATAACTATAAATTGTATTGTTTTATTTTTCTGTATAATGTTCTTTCTGAGATTCCAAGCTCAGAAGCTGCATTTTTTCTTTTTCCTTTATTACGTTCTAGAGCTTTCTTAATCAACTCTAATTCTTTGTCTTGTAAAGAAAGTGTTTCTTCTTCTTGAATTTCTTCTGCAAAGTGATATTTATCTTCAACAATTGGGGGGGGTATTTGTTGGTGAGACGGCAGTTGCACATACTCTATATTTTCCTCCGTATTGTTATTGCCTGTCTCAAAATCTACATCCGATTCCGATCCGTAAATTTTATTGATAAGTGATTGGTTGTCTTCCTGAACCTTTTCGTTATTACCATGTTCCATGAGTTCCATGGTTAACTTTTTAAGGTCGTTCAAATCACTTTTCATGTCAAATAGCACTTTATAAAGAATTTCTCTTTCATTGCTAAAATCGCTTTCTGATTTTTTACTTCCTACTACAGCAGGTAAATTACTTGTTGCATCCGGAAGATAAGAACGTAGTGTCTTAGCAGAAATAGTTCTTTCTTGTTCTAATACCGATATTTGTTCTGCGATATTTCTTAATTGACGAATATTTCCGTTCCATCTATACTTTAGCAATAACTGTACCGCATCTGGATTTAACCTAATAGTAGGCATTTTGTATTTTTGAGCAAAGTCTGCTGCAAATTTTCTAAAAAGTAAATGAATGTCTTCAGCACGATCACGTAATGGAGAAAGATGAATTTCAACAGTGCTTAAACGATAATACAAGTCTTCTCTGAATTTACCTTTTTCAATAGCTTGTACCATTTTTACATTGGTAGCGGCTACAATACGTACATTCGTTTTTAGAACTTTTGAAGAACCTACTTTAATAAACTCTCCATTTTCTAATACTCTTAAAAGGCGTACTTGTGTGGTTAAAGGTAATTCACCTACTTCATCAAGGAAAATAGTTCCTTCATTGGCTTCTTCAAAATATCCACTACGTGTTTGCGTAGCTCCTGTAAAGGCTCCTTTTTCATGTCCAAATAATTCAGAATCAATGGTTCCTTCAGGGATGGCACCACAGTTTACAGCAATAAATTTACCGTGTTTACGGTGTGAAAGTGAATGTATAATTTTAGGAATAGATTCTTTACCAACACCACTTTCTCCGGTTACTAGTACTGAAATGTCTGTTGGAGCTACCTGAATTGCTTTTTCAAGAGCCCGATTTAATTTAAAATCGTTACCAATAATTCCGAAACGTTGTTTTATAGCTTGAACTGATTCCATTTTTCTTTTCTTCTGCTAGTTTAAAGATCTAGTTGCATTTTTCTTATCTGTTTAAGTCTAGTTCTTCTGAGATTTTATCTTTGGTAGGTCTTTTATTTATTTAATTGTTGTCTGAATATCCGACCGCTTCACCAATTAAGGTGGCGGCTGTACAATCGTTTATTTTAACGTTAACAAAATCACCTATTTTATACACGTCTTTAGGAAACACTACTACCGTGTTTTGGGTGTTTCTTCCCATCCAGTGATCCTCAGATTTTTTTGAGGTACCTTCAATAAGTACTTCTTCTACTTTACCAACATGCTCTTGGGTACGGTATAAACTGTGCTTTTGTTGCACGTTAATGATTTCTGTTAAACGGCGTTTTTTTATATCGCCGGGAATATCATCTTCCATTTTTCTTTCAGCCAACGTACCTGGTCTTTCAGAGTAAGCAAACATAAAACCGAAATCATATTTTACATACTCCATTAAAGAAAGAGTGTCTTGATGATCTTCTTCTGTTTCGGTAGGGAAACCAGCAATCATATCTTGAGATATGGCGCATTCAGGTATAATACGCTTAATATTGTCTATGAGTTCAAAGTATTCTTCACGAGTATGTAAGCGGTTCATTTCTTTTAATATTCTGTTGCTTCCGCTTTGTACAGGTAAGTGAATGTATTTACATATATTATTATGTTTTGCCATAGACTCTATTACATCAAGTGTCATATCTTGAGGGTTAGAGGTAGAAAATCGTATACGTAATTTAGGATAGGTAGTTGCAACCATATCTAATAGCGCTGCAAAATTAACAGCAGTAGCCTTTTGCATATCGCTAGCTTTTTCAAAATCTTTTTTCAATCCACCGCCATACCATAAATAACTATCTACATTTTGACCAAGAAGTGTTATTTCCTTGAACCCTTTGCCTACCAATTCTTTTATTTCTTCTAGTATGGATTGTGGATCGCGGCTACGCTCACGTCCTCTGGTGAACGGTACTACACAAAATGTACACATGTTGTCGCATCCTCTGGTAATAGATACAAAAGCGGTAACTCCGTTACTGTTTAGTCTTACAGGAGCAATATCTCCGTACGTTTCTTCTTTAGATAGTATTACGTTTACAGCATTTCTTCCGTCGTCTATATCTTGAATAAGGTTAGGGAGGTCTTTGTAAGCATCCGGACCAACAACCATATCTACAATTTTTTCTTCTTCAAGAAATTTGCTTTTTAGTCGTTCGGCCATACATCCTAATACTCCAACCTTCATATTAGGGTTAATGCGTTTAACGGCATTAAATTTTTCTAAACGCTTACGTACTGTTTGTTCAGCTTTCTCTCTAATAGAACACGTGTTTACCAAAACAAGATCTGCCTCTTCAAGGTTTTGAGTGGTATTGAAGCCTTCGTTGGTAAGTATAGAGGCTACAATTTCACTATCTGAAAAGTTCATTTGACATCCGTAACTTTCTATGTAAAGTTTACGACTGTTTTCGTTTTTCTGATCTAGTATGATACTGTTTCCTTGTTTGTTTTCGTCAATTATCTTCTCCATATATATACGTGCAAAATAAAGTGCAAATATAGGTTTAAATTTGGGTTATGACAAGGTGTCAGTTATGGATGCGGCTTTTATTTTGGTATCTTTACTAGACAGTATAGATTAAATGCTTGGAGATTTGTCTTGAAACAGAGGGTTTATTCTTGTAAATTCGTTATGATTACAATAGGTATTTAATTATTATTGGTTGTACAGGTTGGTGTGTTTGTGCTAAAGTAGATTGTTGTTGTTATGGTTTTCAGGGTTATTATAGTATTACTTCTTTTTTCGTATAACATAATAAATGCACAAGAAGTACGGTGTGTAGATTGCATTCAGTTTCAAATTGACAATGATTATTTTGCTCCAGATGATAGAGATAATTACTATACTTCCGGTTTATTCGTTAGTTATAGCTATAGTCCAAATGAATTCTTCTGTTTTAAAAAGCAAGGCGGAGAGGTTTTGCTCGTGTCTTATTCACTAGCGCAACAGATGTTTGTGCCTAGATATCCTAATAGTTGGTATATAGGGAATTATGATAGGCCATTTGCTGGGTGGTTAGGGGTGCAAGCGGAGGTTTCTAAGGTTAAGGAAAACAGTGTTTTATTATACGGGATAACGTTAGGTGTTACGGGTAATGCGTCTTTTTCGAGACAATTGCAGCAGAGGTATCATGATTTGGTTGGTATTGAAGAGGATCCGTTGTGGTTGTGGCAAATTCCATCTGAGTTCATGGGGAATGTGAAAATTGGTTATGGTTATTTTATAGTGCCTAAAATGATTTTGATTTCGGAGATGGTTTTTGGAACTAGAGATGATTATTTAAAGATGGGGTTAAAATATACTATTAATGTAAAGGCTAAAGAATTATATAGTATTCCTGATAGAAAGTTATATGGTGTAGCAAGTGTTGCGTATAAGAGAGTTTTTTATGATGCGCTAATTCAGGGAAGTGTTTGGAATAATGATGCACCATTTACGGTTGGTATAGAAAGTAATATGGTAACGTGTACAGTAGGTTTAGGTGTGAGACTTGGTAGATTTGGGGTTGTATTCAGTGAAAATTTTTACTCAAAAAAAACGTCACTAATGGAAGGTCATATGTATGGTACTTTTCAATTAAATTATTTTTATTAGAAATATATATTACATTTGGCACTGATGATAATTGATTTTATGTGCAAACTATAAAATTTTAAAAAGTATATATATAATAAGGAGTAGTTTTAATTATGAATGTAATTAAAAAACGGTAAATGTTAACAGGGATATAATGCCGGTGAAAAAGCTATTTAAAAAAAACTACTACTTTTGCATTTACTAAAAAAATACTATGGCTAAAAATTTAGTGATCGTTGAGTCACCTGCAAAAGCAAAGACGATAGAGAAGTTTCTGGGGAAAGATTTTAAGGTAGAGTCTAGTTTTGGACATATTGCAGATTTACCTTCTAAAGAGTTAGGGGTAGATGTTGAAGGAAATTTTTCTGCCAAATATGTAGTAGGTAGTGATAAAAAAACCTTAGTTAAAAAATTAAAAGATTTAGCTAAAAAAGCAGAAACTGTTTGGTTAGCAAGTGATGAAGATCGGGAGGGAGAGGCTATAGCTTGGCACTTAGCGGAAACGCTTAAATTGGAGAAAGAGAAGACTAAGCGTATTGTTTTTAATTCGATTACCAAAAATGCTATTTTAAAGGCTATAGAGAATCCAAGAACAATTGATTATAATTTAGTGAATGCGCAACAGGCAAGACGTGTATTAGACAGGTTGGTTGGGTATGAGCTTTCTCCTGTACTATGGAAAAAGGTAAAAGGAGGGCTTTCTGCTGGAAGAGTACAGTCGGTTTCTGTACGTCTTATTGTAGAGCGAGAAAGAGAAATTCAAGAGTTTAAGACGGAAGCTTCGTATAGAGTATCCGCAATATTTACTACAGCACAAGGGACTCAGGTAAAGGCTAAATTGCCAAAAACATTTAAAAGCCATAAGGAAGCTAAGATATTCTTAGAGAAAAATACCGATGCGATTTTTAAAGTTGCTGAGTTAGATAAAAAACCAGCTAAAAAATCACCTTCGCCACCTTTTACTACTTCTACTTTACAGCAAGAGGCTTCCAGAAAGTTATATTTTTCTGTTTCTAAGACAATGAATTTGGCGCAACGTTTGTATGAAGCCGGATTGATAACCTATATGAGAACAGATAGTGTAAATTTATCGGGTGAAGCAATTAATGCAGCTCAGAAAGAGATTGAAGGGTATTATGGTAAGGAATTTAGTCAGCCTAGAAAGTTTACAGGGAAAGCTAAAGGAGCGCAAGAAGCTCACGAGGCTATCCGTCCTACAGATATGTCAATTCATTCTGTAGATATAGAGAGAGATCAAGCGCGTTTATATGATTTAATTTGGAAACGTACACTGGCTTCGCAAATGAGTGATGCACAATTAGAACGTACGCAGGTGAAGATTGAAGCGAATACGCATGATGAAAAATTTTCTGCAAATGGTGAAGTAATTAAGTTTGAAGGGTTTTTGAAAGTGTATCTAGAGGGTACTGATGATGAAGAGGAAGAACAAGAAGGTATGCTGCCTAAGTTACAGGTAGGTGAGACTCTTGGTAATAAAGTAATGGATGCTACAGAGCGTTTTACGCGTGCACCATATAGGTATACTGAAGCGTCTTTGGTTAAGAAACTTGAAGAGTTAGGTATTGGACGTCCGTCTACTTATGCGCCAACAATTTCTACTATTCAGAATAGAGGGTATGTAGAGCGTGGTACAGTAGAGGGGGTAGTACGTAAATATCATAAGCTTACTTTGCAGGGGGTGGCAATTAAAGAAGAAGAGCTTACTGAAACTGTAGGGTCTGATAAAGGAAAGTTAGTGCCTACTGATATTGGAATGATTGTGAATGATTTTCTTGTAAATCATTTTGAAAATATTTTGGATTACAACTTTACGGCAAAAGTTGAGGAGGATTTTGATAGCATTGCTGAAGGTGAAGAGGATTGGCAGGCTATGATGAAGAGTTTTTACAAGGATTTTCATCCGCATGTAAAAGAAGTAGAGGAAAATGCAGGAAGAGAAACAGGGGAGCGTATTTTAGGAGAAGATCCGGAGAGTGGTAAGCCTGTAAGTGTACGTTTGGGGCGTTTTGGTCCTATGGTGCAAATTGGTTCTGCAGATGATGAAGAAAAACCGAAGTTTGCAAGTTTATTGCCAGAGCAATCTATAGAAACCATAACTTTTGAGGAGGCTATGGATTTATTTAAGTTGCCAAAGCTTGTTGGGGAATATAATGGAGAAGAGTTGTTGGTGAATGTAGGTAGATTTGGCCCGTATGTAAAATATGGTAGCAAGTATATTTCTTTAGAAAAAGGAGAGGATGTAATGAGTGTTACCAAAGAGAGGGCTATAGAGTTAGTGAAGGCAAAAGAAAAGGCGGATGCTCCTATTGCTTCTTATAAAGGTAAGGAGGTTACGAAAGGAAAAGGTAGATTTGGACCATTTATTAAATGGGACGGAATCTTTATAAATGTAAATAAGAAGTTTGACTTTGATAATCTTTCTAAGGAAGATATTGAGTTTCTTATTGAAGATAAGCTAAAGAAGGAAGCTGAAAAGTTAATTAACGAATGGTCAGAAGAAGGGATTAGAGTAGAGAAGGCAAGATGGGGGCGTTCGGTGATTAAGAAAGGGACTAAAAAGGTAGAGCTTACCAAAGATGTAGATGCTGCTGCATTGAGTTTAGATGAGGTAAAGGCATTGATAGAGCAGAAGTATCCTAGTAAAAAAAGTGCTTCAAAAGCAAAATCTAAAACAAAGACTAAGGCAAAATAATCCATGGGATTTGAATTTTTATCTCCGGTAAAAGAGAGTTTAGTACAATATGTTGAAACGTTAAACGTTTTTACGCTGGGTGCTAAACTTACCATATATACTGAAGAGAGTGAGTTTCCTGATTTAAATGGAGTTTCTATAGCTTTATTGGGAGTGCCTGAATGTAGAGGAGATAGAAGAAATTCCAATACACTTCTTAATCTTAGTGAGTTTAGAAAGCAATTGTATCAATTGTTTCCTGGTAATTGGGCTGTGTCTATTGCAGATTTGGGAGATATAAATCCTGGGGCTGAAGTTAATGATACCTATTACGCACTTAAAGAAATAGTAGCTGAACTTATAAAAAAGCAAATTACTCCTATTATAATAGGAGGGAGTCAAGATTTAACCTATGCAGCTTACCGTGCATATGATAAGTTAGATCAGATGGTAAATTTGGTTTCGGTGGATAACAGCTTTGACTTGAAGTTTGATGATGAAGGATTGCATGCAGAGTCATTTTTAAATTCAGTGATTCAGGAAATGCCACCTAACTTAAGTGATTATGCTAATATAGGATATCAGGTATATTACAATTCGCAAGAGGGATTAGATTTAATGGAGAAGTTGTTTTTTGAGTCATTTAGATTAGGTGAAGTGGTAAACGATTTGGGAGCTATGGAACCGGTTTTTAGAAATGCTGATTTGGTTTCTTTTGATATGAGCGCTGTACAGGGGAGTGATTTAGGGCATACAGAAGGTTCTTTTCCAAACGGATTTAATGCTCGCGAAATATGCGGATTGGCAAGGTATGCAGGGATAAGTGATAGGGTTTCTTGCTTTGGGTTGTTTAATGTTCCGTTATCAGAAAGAGCATTTCAGTTATCGGCACAGTTGGTTTGGTACTTTATAGAGGGGTATAATTATAGGTATAATGAGTATCCTTTTGGTTCAAAAGAGAATTTTTTTAAGTACATAGTGCCGGTAGATGATACCGAGATTATATTTTATAAAAGTGATAAATCTGGACGCTGGTGGATGGAGGTTTCAATTTTTGAAAAAGAGTATAATAATTTTGTTAAAGAGACGTTAATACCATGTACGGAGCAAGATTATCTAAATGCTACCCGCCAAATTACACCGGAACGTTGGTGGCGTATATATCAAAAAAGTGTAAATTAATTAAAATTTACCTTTGTTAGTATAAAGTTATTTAAAACTCAACAATAAAACGTTTTTAAGATTGTTATTTATAGAATTTTCAATAAAAAATTGTTTTTTTAAAATTAATTAGATAGGTTTACGACCTTAAAATTTACAACAAATTTAACCTCAAGTTTATGAAAAAACTATTGCTGTTAGCAGTTGCAATTACCTTCTTAAGTAGCTGCGGGAAAAATGACCGTGGTGAGCTTGTCGGGGACAAAGGGAAGAGATGGTTTTCTGAGAAGCCTTATGGAATGGCTTTAATCCCTGGTGGCTCATTTATAATGGGTAAGTCAGATGATGATTTGGCAAATACGATGAATGCCCCAACCAAAACTGTAACTGTTCCTTCTTTCTATATGGATGAAACAGAAATCACTAATAGCGAATACCGTCAAATGGTAAATTGGGTTAGAGATTCTGTTGTTAGAGTTAAGTTAGCGGAATTCGCTGATTTAAATTCTTTAACTCCTGAAGAGGGTGGTATTGGAGATTATTCATTTAAAGATGTAGATACTACAGATTTAAATGAGTATCAAAAATACATTCTAGAGAAATCAATGTTAAGTTCTGGGTATTCAGGAAGACGTCTTAATTGGGATGTTGATCTTATTTGGGATCATAATGATTACCCTGATGAGTATTATACTGAAATTATGGTGGATAGCGTGTATATTCCTGTAGAGGAAGCATACAATGGTCAGCCTACTGTGAAAACAGATATCCTTAACTTTAGATATACGTGGATGGATATTGAAGCTGCGGCTAAAAACAAAAATCCTGAGAAGACAAGAAAAGATTTTATTAGAACAGATACGGTGCCGGTTTATCCTGATACTACTGTTTGGGTGAAAGATTTTGAATATGCTTACAATGAACCAATGCACAATGAATATTTCTGGCATTCTGCTTATGATGAGTATCCGGTTGTTGGGGTTGACTGGAAACAAGCTAGAGCTTTTTGTGAGTGGAGGTTCTTATATAAAAATATATACAATACTTCTAATGGAATGCAGCCTGTTAATAAATTCAGATTACCAACTGAAGCAGAATGGGAATATGCAGCTAGAGGTGGTATTGAGTCTGGTACATATCCATGGGGAGGTCCTTACATGATGAACAGTACTGGGTGTTTCTTAGCAAACTTTAAGCCATTAAGAGGTGATTATGCTGCTGATCAGGCGTTGTACACTGTAGAAGCAGAAACTTTTGAGGCAAACGATTTTGGGTTATATAATATGTCTGGAAACGTAGCAGAGTGGACCAACTCTACTTACGATCCTGAATCTTATCAGTATGAATCTACAATGAGTCCTAACGTAATCGATAGTATGAATCGTAAGAAAGTAATTAGAGGTGGATCTTGGAAAGATGTTGCCTATATGTTACAGGTGAGTACTAGAGATTGGGAATATCAGGATTCTGCGAGAAGCTATATTGGTTTCAGAACTGTACAAGATTATATGGGAACAGACGTAGTCTTCAATTAATAACCACAACAAAAAAACAACTATTACTTAAACTAAATTATTTTTATTATTATGGCAAAGTCGAAAACAGGAAAGAAAGTTATGAATATGGTCTACGGACTAGGAGCTTCAGTTGTAATTATTGGTGCATTATTTAAGTTAACGCACTGGGAATTTGGGTTCTTAAATGGTACAGTAATGTTAGCTGCTGGATTAATTACAGAAGCTGGAATTTTCGCTATTGCTGCATTTGAGCCTGTAGAAGAAGAATTGGACTGGACAAAAGTTTATCCTGAATTAGCTGGCGGACCAGGTGCTCCAAAAAAAGGTAAGTCTACTGAAGTTGAGGTAGCAGAAGCTCAAGGAGCTTTATCTAAGAAATTAGATGAAATGTTAAAAGATGCTAAGATTGATGCACAGTTAATGCAAAGCTTAGGTGCTAGCATTAAAAACTTTGAGGGTGCTGCTAAAAATATCGCTCCAACTGTTGATGCTGTTGCTTCTACTAAGAAATATGGTGAAGAAATGCAATTGGCTGCTAACCAATTAGAGTCTTTAAATAGCCTATATAAAGTACAATTAGAAAGTGCTTCTAAAAATGCTGCTATAAACGAGGAGGTTGCTGCTAACGCTGGTGAGTTAAAAACTCAAATGGCTAGTTTAACGTCTAACTTGGCTTCATTGAATGGTGTTTATGGTGGAATGCTTTCTGCAATGAACAGAAACTAATTAGTAGTTATTACTAATAAGTAAATGTTAATTCAATTAATTTTAAAATTTAATTAGAAGAAAATGGCAGGAGGAAAATTATCTCCGCGTCAGAGGATGATTAACTTGATGTATCTTGTTTTCATCGCTATGTTGGCGCTAAATATGAGTAAAGAAGTGTTATCAGCTTTTGGTCTGATGACAGAAAAATTAGAGGCTTCTAATGCAGATGCAGCTGTTAGAAACACTGCATTTATGGCTAACCTAGAAGTAAAAAGTAAGGAAGAGCCGGCTAAGTATGAGCCGTTGGTTGCTAAAGCGAACGTGATTAAAGCAAAAGGGGATGATTTATATAGTTTTATAGAGTCTTTAAAAGATGAGATGAATAAAACAGTAGACGACCCTAAAGAATACGAAGTAAAGGATAAACCTGATTTCTTAGATGAGAAATTTTTTAACGCTGGCGGTTTAAAACCAGATGGTAAGAAGTTCTTAAGTATGATTGAGGATTATAGAAATACTGTAGTAAAAACAATTGAGGGTGATTACCCAAGTATTGCAGAAGGTGTTGATCATAAGTTTAGCACCGACAAAGTAGTAAACAAAGATGGTGTTAAGGTTGATTGGATGAATTATAATTATGAAGGATATCCAATGGTGGCTTCTGAAACTAAGTTGACACAATTACAGGCAGATATTAAATCTACAGAATCTGAGGTTTTATCTGCTATGTTACAAGGTCAGTTAAAGATGGAGGCTAACATGAATAACTTTACTACTATTATGGAAACACCAAAACCAGCTTATTTCGCTTCTGATAAGTTTGATGGTTCTATTGTATTAGGTAAAACAGATGCTAAGACAAAACCGAATAAAGTAACGCTTACGTTAGATGGTAGACCACTTACCAAAGGAGATTACGAAATTATTGACGGTAAAGTTAAATTAAATATAGCTGCTGGTAATACTGGGGATCACAAAATTGAAGGTGAATTATTATTTAAACGTGATGGTGAAGATCAAATAGTAAAAGTAGATCAAGGTTATACTGTAATACCAATGCCTAACTCTGCTACTATTGCTGCAGATAAGATGAACGTTGTGTACCGTGGTGTTGCTAACCCAATGACAGTTTCTTTTGCTGGTGTTGACGAAAATAAAGTGAGTGCTTCTGCTGCAGGACATAGCTTTACTAAATCTGGTAATGGTTATATCTTAAAGCCAGGTGCTGGTAAAGAAGTTACCATTAAAGTAAATGGTACGTTGCCTAATGGCACTTCTGTTTCAGACTCTAAGAAATTCAGAATTAAGGATTTACCTAAGCCTGTAGGTTCTATGTTTAAAATGGTTGACGATGTAATAGAGTTACCAAAGGGTAGTATTACTGCTGGTGCTGTTGAAGCACAGTTTGGTGATGATTTTGATTTCAACCTACCACTTGTAGTAAAATCATTTGTTATTGCAGTTCCTGGTCAGGCTCCGATACCTGTTAATGGTAGTAAAATGTCTGGTCCTGCTAAGAATGCAATTAGTAAAGCAAAAAGAGGTGATGTAATACGTATTATTGAAATTAAAGCATCAGCTCCATCTGCTCCAGGTGTTAAAATCCAAAAAGTGGCTCCTATTTCTATAGAAGTGCAATAAATAAACTCAAAACGAAACGTATAGTATGAATTGGAAGAAAGTATTATTAGTAGTTGCCTTAACCTTTGTAGTAGGATCTGAATTAGTTTCTGCTCAGGTTAATATTCTTACTGCAAAGAAGCCTGAGGAAATTGGTACCCCTTCTAAAGAGGATTCAATTTCTCCTAGTAAACCAATCCCTTACGGGTATGTTAGCGATAGAGATATTCTTTGGAAAAGAGAAGTTTGGGAATTTGTCGATTTAGATGAAAGAGTAAACTTTCCTTTATATTACCCAACTGAAGAGTTGTCTGCTAGAAAATCATTATTTATGGTTTTAAAGGAGGGTCTTATGGCTGATAAATTAGATGTTTATAGAGATTCTTATTTTAGTGAGAAAGTGGAGGGTTACGATCAAATCGAGTATGTGTTATCTCGTATGGATACGTTGCCAGCAGCTTACAACTTTATGAATGCTAATCCGGGTGAGCCATTACCAGAAGGGTATGTAAATAAAATTGAAATTTTACCTCAGGATATTCAAGGATATAAAATTAGAGGTGTATGGTATTTTGACAAACGTCAGGGAGAACTTAAATACAGATTAATTGGTATTGCGCCAGTTTCTAAGAGTGTTTATGATCTTAAGAATGATGAGATTACTGATTATATCGATTTATTCTGGGTTTGGTATCCTAGTGCCAGAGAGTTAATGTATGAAGCTAAAGCTTTCAATGAACGTAACTCTGCTACCCCTATATCATTTGATCATTTATTGAACTCCAGAAGATTTAGTGCTACTATTTACAAAGTAGAGAACGTTTATGGAGATCGTGATATAGATGATTATATTCAAGATAATGCATTGTTCCAATTATTAGAGTCTGATCGTATTAAAGAACAGATTAGAGATATGGAACAAGATATGTGGACATACTAGTTTTTAAATCCAATTCATAACAGTATAAAAAAATGCGTCTTTTATAAGACGCATTTTTTATTTTTGGTATATGGTAGACTACTTAATTATAGGTTCGGGGTTGGCTGGGGTTTCTTTTGCTAAAGAGTTGTTAGCAAATGATAAGTCGTTTTGCGTTATTTCTGATGATTCTCAGCAATCATCTCAAGTTGCTGGAGCACTTTATAACCCCGTTATCTTAAAACGTTTTACACCTGTTTGGAAAGCGGATGAACAATTGTTGAAGCTACATGAAACCTTTGGCTATTATGAGAAGTTCTTCGGTGCGTCTTTATTAGAAGATTTACCTGTGTATAGAAGGTTTGCTAGTGTAGAGGAGCAAAATGGGTGGTTTGAGGCTTCGGATAATCCGAAACTTAATAGGTATTTAAATACTGATTTAAAATCGAATACTTTTATAAGTATTGATGCCGATTTTAGGTTTGGGAAAGTAAATGATACGGGTAGATTGGCTATTAGTAAATTGATTAGCTTGTTTAAGACTCATTTTCAAAAGAAGAATTTATTTATATCGGATACTTTTGACTATAGGTTGCTAAAAATAGAGCTTGGTGGGTTTGTTTATAAGGATGTTATAGCTAAAAACGTTATTTTTTGTGATGGTTATGGATTAATGAAAAATCCATACTTTAATTATTTACCACTTAGAGGGACCAAAGGGGAATTGCTGGTTATTAAAGCTCCGGAGTTAAAAGTTGATGTGGTAATTAAGTCGGCCGGATTTATTATTCCATTAGGAAATGATTTGTATAAGATTGGAGCTACGTATAATCACGATGATAAAAATAATATTCCGTCTAAAAAAGGAAGGCAAGAGTTGTTAGATAAAATTGCTGGTTTAATCAAGTGTGATTTTGAAATAGTGAACCAATTAGCAGGAGTTAGACCTACAGTTGCCGATAGACGTCCGTTAGTAGGAGAACATCCTGCTCATAAAAATATGTATATACTTAATGGTCTGGGTACACGCGGAGTAATGATAGGTCCGTATGCTGCAGATATATTATATAAACATATCTATAATGCTGCAGATATTCCTTCAGAAATGAATGTTATTAGATTTAAAAAGCGTTGGTTAAAGGCTAATGCTTAGAAGCTGCATATTTTTGTACAGCTTCAGGATTATATTTAATAAATATGTTCACCCAGATATTTCTAGATACTCTTAAAATAATAGGGTAAAACGCTATTAAAACTACACCAATAGCAATAAAGGCTGTTAATAAATCTGATCCTAAAAAGAAGTAGCTTATGATAAAGGCGGCTACAGAGAATGCGATACTTACCGCATAACTTACATACATAGCACCATAGAAAAAGGAAGGCTCAATTTTGTATATTTGACCACAATGTGAACATTGGTCATGCATTTCTAAGGTTTTAGATAATTGGTAAGGATTTTTACTTGTATACATAGATTCTTCCTGACATCTTGGACAAGTACCTTTAAAAATGCTATTTAATTTTGTTCCTTTGCTAAACATGCTTAATTGTTTTTACAAAATTAAGAAAAGAGTAGTAAGTTGTTTGTAACTATAGTCACAAAATAATGTTGAATATACATAATTTATCAGTATCCTTTGGGGGAGTTTATTTATTTGAAGAAGTCTCGTTTAGACTTAATGCAGGTGACCGTGTAGGGTTGGTTGGTAAAAATGGTGCCGGAAAGTCTACCATGCTAAAATTACTGTCTAAAGATATGGAGCCCGATACCGGTGTTATTGCCTCTGATAAAGATGTACAGATAGGGTTTTTGAAACAAGATATTGATTTTGTTTTAGGGAGAACTGTACTAGAGGAAGCCTATCAGGCCTTTGAAGAGATCAAGGCATTGGAATTGGCAATGGATCAGGTAAATCATGAGTTGGCTAATCGTACCGATTACGAAAGTGAGGGGTACCATGAGTTAATGGTAAAATTGAATGATGTATCCCACAGATACGAAATTTTAGGAGGATACAATTATCAGGGAGATACCGAAAAGATATTGTTAGGGCTTGGTTTTAAACGCGAAGATTTTGAAAAAATTACAGATACCTTTTCAGGAGGGTGGCGTATGCGTATAGAGTTGGCAAAGCTATTGTTACAAAATAATGACGTGTTGCTGTTAGATGAGCCTACTAACCATTTAGATATAGAATCGATTATTTGGTTGGAGCAATTTCTTAAAGGGTATTCGGGAGTTGTGGTAATTGTATCTCACGATAAAATGTTTTTAGATAATGTAACCAATCGTACTATTGAAATCTCTTTAGGCCAGATTTATGATTATAACAAGCCGTATTCAGAATATTTAGTAACCCGAGAAGAGTTGCGTACACAACAACTGGCGGCACAGAAAAATCAAGAGAAGCAAATACAGCAAACGGAGAAGTTAATTGAAAAGTTTAGAGCAAAAGCTTCTAAGGCTTCTATGGCGCAATCATTAATTAAAAAATTAGATAGAATAGATCGTATAGAGGTTGATGAAGATGATAATGCGGTAATGCATATTCAGTTTCCGGTATCGGTACAACCGGGTAAGGTGGTACTAGAAATTGATAAAGCTTCTAAAAGCTATGGCGATAAGCAAATACTAAAAGAACTAGATTTATTAGTAGAGCGTGGTAGCAAAATAGCCTTTGTAGGGCAGAATGGTCAGGGGAAAACAACCTTGGCTAAAATGATTGTTACTGAAATTAATTACACCGGAAATATAAAATTAGGACATAATGTGCAATTGGGATATTTTGCACAAAATCAGGCAGAATATTTAGATGGAGAAATTACCATATTAGATACTATGTTGAGCGCAGCAAATGATGGTAATCGTACAAAGGTTCGTGATATATTAGGTTCGTTTTTATTTAGAGGAGATGATGTAGATAAGAAAGTAAAAGTACTTTCGGGGGGAGAGCGTAACCGTTTGGCGTTAGCTAAAATGCTATTACAACCCTTTAACGTGTTGGTAATGGATGAGCCTACCAACCACTTAGATATAAAATCTAAAAACGTTTTAAAGCAGGCACTGCAAAGCTTTGAAGGAACCTTATTATTGGTGTCTCACGATAGAGATTTTTTACAGCAGCTAACAGATAAGGTATATGAGTTTAAAGACAAAAAGATTAAGGAATATCTAGGAGACATAAACGATTACTTAGAGCAGCGTAATGCAGATAATTTTAGAGCTATTGAAAAGAAGGATGAAGTAAAAGAAAATAAGCCAACGGAGAACAAAGCGATATCTTATGAAGCTCAGAAGAAAATAAAATCCTTAAAAAATAGATTGAGTAAGGTTGAAAGTACTATTGCTGATTTAGAAAAACAAATAGCTGAGATTGACGTTGAGCTAGCTATTAATTATGATGAAATGGTAGCTAAACCCAATTTTTTTGATATTTATCAAAAGAAAAAAGATACTTTGGAAAGTTTAATGGAGGATTGGGAGAAAATTCATGAAGAAATTGAAGTGGCTTCTATGTAACTCATTCAAAATTACTTAGTATTTTAGCAGGAGTGTTTATAAGATTTTTAGGTTAATAGAATAAATGAATCCAAAGAAGATAGTCCTTTACATAGTAGCAGTACTTGTGGTAATGCTTGGTGTTACCGCTTTAAGTACAAAGGTGATGAGTGATGGTGAAGAAACGGAAGGGTTTCAGTTGATGGGGGTAACGGTAAAGTATCCTACTACCAAGAGTTTCTTCAAGGAAAAGCCTAAAAAGAAAAAAAACAACAAACAAATAGATAGTATTGTTAACTCAATTGAGACTATAGTAGCTGATATAGAAGGAGATACCTCTGATGTTGATGAAGAAGAAGTAATAGATACTACAGTACAGAAAGTAAAAGTACCTGACTTTACGAAAATTGATACGTCAAAAATACAGCGTATAGCCTATCCTGAGAACAAAGCAGAGTTTATAGCGAAGTTGCGTGAGCAAATTAAAAAGCCGCATTCCAGAATTATACATTATGGAGACTCTCAGCTAGAAGGCGATCGTATTTCTGCCTACATCCGTAATCGTTTACAAGGTATTTATGGAGGCGGTGGTCCTGGTTTTATTCCTATTAAACAGGTGTATCATCAATTAAGTGCAAATGTTACGTGTAGTGATAACTGGTTGCGCTATGCAGCATTTGATCCTACCCAGAAAAGGTTCAATCACAAAAAATATGGAGTGTATACTTCACTATCTCGATTCACAGTACCGTTACAGGTTCCTATAGATAGTGTAGATATCGATACTTTTCCTATAGTTGATGCAACCATTAATGTAGGGTATTCAAAACGAGCCTATGCTAATTTTAGAAAATTTAATACCGTTACATTGCACTATGGCCGTAACTTAACACCTACCAGTTTAAAGGTGTTTAATAATGATAGCCTTATTAAGCAAGACTCTCTAAAACTAGATACCTTATATCATGCATATACGGTTAAGTTAAAAGAGGCACCTACCAATTTAAGATTTGAATTTGGTTCTAAAATAAGTCCTGATTTTTACGGTTTAACTTTAGATGCGCCAACAGGTGTTACACTCGATAATGTAGCAATGCGGGGTGCATCGGGTACAGTGTTCAAAAAATTGTCTGATACCAACTTTGGTAGCATGGTGAAACAATTGAGTCCTGATGTATTCATATTTCAATATGGAGGAAATACGGTACCCTACCTAAAAGATTCATTGGGAGTAAATAATTATTCTAGGTATGTGCTAAGTAACGTAAATTGGGTAAGGCGTAAGGCACCGGAAGCAACTATATTGTTTATAGGACCTTCTGATATGACAACTTCGAAGGATGGGATTTTCTATACATATGAATTGCTACCTTACCTAAATGCGAAATTAAAAGCTACGTGCTTACAGAATAATATAGCCTATTGGGATATGTTTGGTGCTATGGGAGGTGATAACTCAATGGAGCATTGGGTAGATCAAGGACTAGCAGGTACTGATTATACACATTTTACGCCTAAAGGGACTAAGATTATATCAGAGTTATTTTTTATAGCTTTGTATCTAGACCTATCGGAGAAACCTGTACAGACTGACGAAATGAAAGTGCAATCAAATGAACAAGAGACGTTTTAGATGAAGAAGATTTTAGTAGCGATGTTTTTAATGGTGTCTGCATTTACTCAGGCACAACACTATGTTTTGGATAGTATTGAAAAAGCGGATTCGAAACTTATAGATTTTGGAGAAAATGTATTGAAATATGCAGATGATTCTCCCTATTTTTCTTATTTCTTTAGTCAGCTAGATAGTTTATACAATGGCGATAAGAAAAAGCTTCATATATTTCATATTGGAGGTTCGCATATCCAGGCAGATATTTACTCAAACAAGCTGCGTACCTATCTACAAAACATGAATGATGTAAGTATTAGTCAAAGAGGATTTGTTTTTCCATATCATTTGGCACATACCAATAACCCAACCAATTATCGTATTGAAGCAAATAATGAAAAATGGAAAGGTTACAGGTGTTCAAGACGTGATAGCGTAGTTTGGGGATTAGCCGGTATTACCGCGGAGTTTAAGGATGAAATAGATACCATTTATGTAAAGTCAAACTACAAGAATTATACAGATAAGGATTATTGCTATAACAAACTACGTGTATTTTATAATACATGGGATAAAGATTATGAGCTTAGAGTATTAGAGAAAGAACTTGTAGATGAAATTATAGTAGATTCTGTATACGCCTATCGTCAGTTTAATTTTAAAACAGATATAGATTCGGTAGCGGTAGAAATAAAATTAAAATCTGAGGTGGTTGGTAAAAATCATGCCAGTTTTTATTTAATGGGTATGGAGTTAATGAATGATGAGCCTGGAATTGAGTATACCAGTATTGGAGTTAATGGGGCGAGCTTTAAATCGTATAATAAGTGTGCGTATTTTGAGCAACAACTAAAGCTGTATGAACCTGATTTGTTTATCATCTCTATTGGTACAAACGATGCCTATACCTATCATTTTGATGAAGAAAAATTTAGAGAGAACTACGATAACTTTATTCAAATGATACAACGGGTAAATCCGCAATGTGCCATTTTGTTAACCGTACCTAACGATTCGTATTTCAAAAGAAAATATGCCAATAAGAATACACAAAAAGAACAACGTATTATTCTTGAATTAGCTCAAAAACGGCAAATGGCAGTATGGGATTTTTACGCTGTTATGGGAGGTTTAGGATCTTCTCAAAAGTGGTATAGAAACCACTTGATGCCAAGAGACCGCATACATTTTACGCATTTAGGCTATAGCATTAAAGCCGACCTATTATTAAGTGCTTTGGTTCGCCAATGGGAACGCACGACCAACCGACCTGAAGAAAGTTTACTAACTCATTTTAAATCCTTAGATGAATAGAGTACTTGAAATTTTTAAGATGAATCGAATACTTGAAGTTTTTAAGTTTTCTGAGGAATCTCCGTTAATATTTACACAGGCAGACTTCTGGATATTTTTTGCTGTTGCATATCTGATATTTGCTCTTATTTATAAGAAAGTATCGCTTAGAAATGCTTATCTATTTATTATTTCTCTATTCTTCTATTATAAAACAAGCGGATTATTTATCGGGATTTTGATATTTAGTACCCTTGTAGATTTCTTTATTGGCCGTACAATATACAACAGTAATAGTAAGGTAAAACGAAAGGTACTGGTAACTATAAGTGTTTGTGTGAACTTATTGGTGTTGTGTTATTTCAAGTATGCGTATTTCTTTACAGATTCTTTCAATTATTTATTTCATACCAATATAGAAGTGTTTAACTGGTTGTCATATTGGGGAAATTCATTTTCAGATCAGGGTTATTTTACTGTAGATAAAATTATTTTACCCGTTGGTATATCATTCTATACTTTCCAAACAATTAGTTATAGTGTAGATATTTATAGAGGAAATTTAAAGCCGTTAAAATCTATTGTAGATTTTGGTTTTTTTGTAAGCTTCTTTCCTCAACTGGTTGCTGGCCCTATTGTTAGAGCAGAGAGTTTTGTTCCGCAAATTAGAAAGGCTACACAAATTTCGGTATCCGACTTTAATAGAGGAACCTTCATGATCTTAAAAGGGTTAATCAAAAAAATGATTTTTGCCGACTTTATAGCCATGCATTTCCTAGATAGGGTTTTTGATGCTCCCGAGATGTTTTCTGGTTTTGCTAATGTAATGGCTATGATAGGGTATTCATTGCAGATTTATGGTGATTTCTCTGGGTATACAGATATAGCTATTGGATTAGCCTTATTAATGGGATTTAAGTTGCCAAATAACTTCGATTCGCCCTACAAAGCAGATAGTGCGGGTAATTTCTGGAAACGTTGGCACATTTCATTATCTACATGGTTACGAGACTATTTGTACATTCCGTTAGGAGGTAACCGAAAAGGTTCTACAGCATCGTATATTATTTTAGGTATTATTTTAGGAGGTGTAATGTTAGCTTTTGGTAATATTTACATGTATATTATGATACCTTTTCTAGTAGTTACAGCAGTGCTAGGAGCACGTTTTTCTGACACCATTAAAAACCATATAAATACGAATATCAACATAATGTTAACCATGCTTATAGGTGGTTTATGGCATGGAGCCTCCTGGAAGTTTGTTATTTGGGGTGGACTTAATGGGGTAGGGATTGTAACCTATAAGTTCTGGCGCAAAATTAGTCCGTATGAGAAAAGCACGCATTTGTTGGCACATGTTTGGAAAGTGTTTTTTACTTTTCTGTTTATCACCTTTACCCGTATCTACTTTAGGGGCAATAGTATGGCACATATTCAACGGTGGTACCATCAGGTAGCTCATAATATGGATTGGGCACATGCCTGGGATATATTGGTACATTACCAAATGGTTTTTTGGGTAATGTTATTAGGGTATGTTACGCATTGGCTCCCTTATAGTCTAAAAGATAAAATAGAAGATCTTTATGGTAAGAGTCCGGCACCGGTTAAAATAGGCTTGGCAGTGGTGGTTGGAATCATATGTTATCAAGCGTTTTCTACCGATTTTCAGCCCTTTATTTATTTTCAGTTTTAGTGTTCTAGTGTTAAGTCAATTTTTATTACCTTTTCTCAAAAAGAAATGGAGGAACACTTTTTTCAATGTCCGTATTGTTGGGAAGAAATTTCTATGTTACTTGACGCCTCAGTACGTCATCAGACCTATGTAGAAGATTGTGAGGTGTGTTGTAATCCTATAGAAATTACCGTTTATTATGAGGAAGGTGTACTAACTGAGTTTTCTGCGCAAGAGTTGGGTCAGTAGAGTAGTTTGTTATATTGATAAATGTTTTATATGGGTAAGCGTTATAATTATTCTTATTTTTGATTTATAAATAGAATCGTAAAATATTATGAAAAATAGATATGTTGATTTTATAAAAGATGAGCATTTCATTAAATGCATAGAAACCTTATACTATTCTTATGTTAAGGCAAAAGAGCAAATAACAAAAAAGAAGTTTTATAACAATAAAATAGATGCTATTAAACTAACTTTTGATTCAAAGTTTAATAAGCTTGATGAAGAAAGTATTATTGAAGCTGAAATATTAAGACAGATAGATAAATCTATAAATAACTCTATTGGAACTTTTCATGAGCAAATACTAGGTGGTATTGAAGGCTATGAAATGGGAAATTTAAGTGGTTTTGATATTAAGGCAAAGGATAACACGCTGTTTGCCGACATAAAGAATAAGCATAATACCATGAATAGTAGTTCGGCTGAAGCTTTATTTCAAAAACTGGCAAGATACGCAGATGATTACAAGAGAGCTAAATGCTATTGGGTGCAGATTTTAGCAAAAAATAGTTTTAATGAGTCTTGGGTTGGAGATATAAATGGAAAGGAATATAGTCATAGTAGAGTTTTTAAAATTTCGGGGGATAGGTTTTATGCTTTACTTACAGGGAGTGAAACCGCTTTTTATGATCTCTATAAAGCTCTACCTAAAGCAATAGATGATTTTATGCAAACTATTGATAATGGAGAAAAATCAGAAGTGAATTCAGCTTTGGCTGAAATTCAAGAGGAGATAAAATCATCTAAACGAACAATTTTAGATCAAATAACATTTGAAAATTATAGTTATTATTTAGGCTTTGATAAGTTATAATAACTATTTAGAAATTTAATAATTGAAAAACCGACTTCTTGACCAAGGTTAACAGGTACAGCATTTCCTATTTGTTTATATTGTTGAGCTATTGAGCCTGCAAATTCCCAATTATCAGGAAACGTTTGTATTCTAGCATATTCTCTTACAGTAAATGGTCGTGTTTCTTCCGGATGGCATCTTTCTGTTTGTTTTTGGGCTGGGCTGCATGTTAGTGTTAGAGAAGGTTCATCCCATCCAATTCTTCTTGCCATTCCAGTTTTACCTCCACCCAGATAAAAGCTTCCTCCCATGTACTCTTTTTGAATGTCAATAGGGAGATCTCGCCAATAACCTTTGGGAGGTACCATATCTAGTACCTTTTTTTTGTATTCTGGATATTTAGCACCTTTTGATTCTGGTACATCGGAGTCATAAAGTTCACCTTTTTTTAAGGCATCACTTAAGTTGTAAACCTTTTTATGAGGTGTAGGATACTTAAAATCGATGTCGATATCCTTTCGAATTCCAACTAAAATTAAACGTTCCCTCTTCTGTGGTACTCTATAATTTATAGCTTTAAGAACTTCTACAGAAACAACATTATAACCTATTTCGTCCAATATGGAAATCATGCCTTTAAGAGTGTTCCCTTTGTCGTGACTAAGGAGACCTCTTACATTTTCACCAATACATAAAGCAGGTTTAACCTCTTGCACTACTCTTGCAAATTCATAAAAGAGAGTTCCTCGTGCATCGTTTAAACCTAGTTTCTTTCCTGCATAGCTAAATGCTTGGCAAGGAAAACCACCCGTAACAACATCCACTTTGTTTTCATATTGGGTAAAATCAAACTCTTTAATATCCCCCTCCATAACATTCCAGTTAGGTCTGTTCTTTCGTAAGGTTGTGCAAGCCCATTTGTCAATTTCGTTTAAAGCAACGCACTTTAATCCTGCTTTTTCCAAGCCTATAGCCAAACCTCCAGCTCCTGCAAATAGTTCTAAAACAGCATATTCATTTTGAGGTTCTACAAAATTAGAGACTTCATCTTCATAAGTTTCGTCAAATAGAATACCTAAGAAATTTTGAACGTCAGATTTCTTATAAACTCTGTAATTTGATACAGGTTCTCTTACGGCATTTAAAATACCTTCTTTATCCCATCTTCTTAAAGTTTCTTTACTTTTGCCTATTAATTCTGCTGTTTCGGAAAGTGACAAATAATTACTCATAACCAAGTTATTAAACCTTACTCATTGGTTACAAATTTAGTTTGTTTTTATTTTAAATTTTACTATTTTTTTAAATAAAATTTTCATACCCATTTTAAATTTTATTAGTATTACTTTAATAAAGTGAGTATTGTAAGTGATTTTTAGTGTTAGAATAAAAAATATCAAAAGTTTGAAATTTCAATTTTAGATTTTTTTTTATCCATTAAATGAATTCATTTTTTGTGGATACCTCAATTTTTTTGTTAAGAATAGATTTTTAGTAGAGAATGTTTATTTTTACTTAAGTAGTAAGATTTAATTTTCAGTGTTTTATTCGGTTAACGAAATTAGAATACGATTCGTGTAAGTACTTTATGAGTTTGCCCTGAAGTTGTTAGCCGAATGAAGATTAATGATTCGCTATTAAAATATAACCAACTAACTATTCTTTTTTATGAAATTACCTTTACTTTTTTGTTGTATAGCCTTAGGGCTTGTAGGAACATTAAAATCAAATGCTCAAAACGGATTTAATTTTGGAGTGCTTGCAGGAGCCAACTACGCGAGTTATGAGTACGTTGGAGATAAAGAAATTTATGCCGAGTACGATAGTGGATTTGGTTATTATATTGGTGGTTTTGTAAGTATTCCAATAGGTGTTAAATTAACCTTTGCTCCTGAGTTACTTTTTTCGTACCAAACTGCCAAAGCAGATGGAGATATTGATGACTTATTAGCCTTAATGGATTTGACTATTCCATTTAATTTAGAGGGAGATGTTAATTTAGATGCTACTGAGAAAATAATTATGTTGCCATTAATGTTTAGAATGAAGGTAACCAAATTTGACTTTGCTTTAGGGCCACAAATATCATATTCACTTAGTAGAAAATTAAATGGGAATGCTGAGATTTTTGGATTCGATTTAGATTTAGACGATGTAGATGTGGCAGATTTGTATGATGAAAAGGATAGTGATAATTTTGGACTGAATATGAATATAGATGCGGGTTATTATATTACAGAGCATTTAAAAATTGGAGCCAGATATAGCTACGGAGTGCTGGTAAGAGATGAAATGCGTACTTCTGTTGTACAATTAGGATTGTCTTACGGAATTTTATAATGAATTAAATACATATAATAATGAGAAAAATGATTTTATTGTTTTTGATTGTTGCCGGAACAATACAACAGGCAAATGCTCAGTCTGAAGACAGTACCGATACATATAGAGATAAGGTAGATGAATTGTTGATATTAGGTGGAAGTGAACAAGTATTTAAAACGGCTGTAGGAAACATTTTAAAAATGTATAAAGATAAGAATAGTGATAACCAAGAATTAGTTCTGTTTTTGGATAAGCTAGAAGAAAGAATGTTGAAAGAATCGTTGAATGAATTAACAGATATGTTAGTTCCTGTATATAAGAAGAATTTTACAGCAGAAGATTTAGATCAACTTATAGCTTTTTATAAAACTGATATAGGAAAAAAGTTAGTTGAAAAAACACCTGCAATTATGGAAGAATCTATGCAAATAGGACAGTTATGGGGGAGAAAAGTTGCCGAGGAGGTTCAAGCTGAATTAGAGAAAAACTAATTTTAACATTTTAAGATATCTAAAAAAGGGAAACACTGTTTCTCTTTTTTATTCATTAATCGAGATTATAAAGTATTGCCTGTAAAGTATTGTAATAGATTGGCTTGCGAGTAGAAAGATTAAAGATACCTCATATTAAAAATTATTGTTTATTTTAGGCTTAGTTTGCAAGTCCACCTCATTTTTTCACAACGCTTAGCACTGGGAGAAAAATCAACAACTATATTGTTGAAGCCATTGTGTTTAAAGCCGGAAGAACTTTGGGACGAGACAAATTGAATTTTGCGAAGGTAGGGTTCAGGCAGAGGTGATTATGTACGGGTAGGGAATCGTCTTTTTAAGATTCCCGTAATTCTTTTATCCCAATAGGCTAATGTAATATCATAAGCATTCTTAGTTGAGTTGGCTAACTCCCTCGTATTTTTATTTGAGTAGGTTGCTCATATTTCTGATACTTTCATAATGGTGAAACTTTGTAGTTAGTTATGTCCTTGCAGCCTTTTCTGGTATTGGATTTAGTGTTATGAATATTTTTAACTAAATACAAAATATTTTGTATAAAAAACATATCTTTACAAGAGTTACAGCTTTTTCTCCTAAGAAAATTAAGTGTTTTAAAATTTGAAAAATTTGCTTTTCAGAACGAAAAAGACATTTCTTACCTCCAATTTGAAACAAAAGCACTCTATCTTTGTCATAAGATAGTTGAAAATATATTTAAAAATATTGTAGTAATGACCCTTACCGATATATTAAAAGACTCGAGTTATAAACTTACTCAGTTTAAGCCGGAACAGATTGAACGATTTGAATCATCTATTTTTCTTAAAGATGTTAGAGATAAAAAAGTACCATATATTACCTGTTTAGTTAGAAATAGAGATATTAAGCTTACTCCCGAAGAAGCTATAAGACAGCTTTATTTAATAGTACTTAACGAAGTGTACGATTATCCTTTTGAACGTATGGAGTTGGAGTATGCTGTTAGTTTCGGAAGAGAGAAAAAAAGAGCAGATATTGTAGTATTTGATAAAAAAGATACGAGAGCCATCTACATAATGGTTGAGCTTAAAAAGCCAAAATTAAAGGACGGTAAAGAGCAGCTAAAAAGTTATTGCAATGCCACGGGCGCACCCATA
>NZ_BRVP01000004.1 GCF_027924145.1 Neptunitalea chrysea
ATATGAATAAAAATTTGTCGAATTTAGTAATGTCTGATTTTGGGTAAGCCTACAAATGTAGATGTAGATCATTTTCAAAACAGAGTGGCATCTGTAAAGGAGAATAATTATTTTTTGAATCTGGGATATCAATTTACCTTCAGTAAATATCATATAGATGCTAAGCTAGAATGGAACAATGTACTTAATACCAAAAGTTATATACGCTATATAAATAGTGATTTTTATAGTATTCAGAATAGTTTTATAATTAGACCTTCACAAATTTTGTTTAGTTTACAATTCAATTTGTAGTGTTCTTAGGTATAAATTCATACTAGGTTAATAGACTTTATCGTTAGTAACGGTGAATATTGTTATCACATGGAGAAAATAGTTTAAATATCATAGCGCTTTATGAATATACATTAGGAAGATCTGTCCTAATATGGAGGAAGTCCGTGGTATATAAATTAGTTAATGATTCTTATACAAGAATTATTTTTTTTGAGTTTTTTCTCACATTTAATTTTTTATTATTAAAAGCATAAGCCTAATGTGTTAAAAGTTACCAGTAATAACACCCTGTTGTAACCTGTATGGATATAATATAATAACAAGAATTTAACGTATTACAACGTTGTAATTTTTGCTATTCTATTTGCTATTAGTTAAATTGCAGTAAATCAATATGCTATATTTCAAAAAGAAACTCCCCCTTTGTCGTAGCATTATCATTTATTAAATTCTAACAAGTAGTATAATGGAAAAAGAAACCTCTAGAGGGAGAAGTTTCGAAGTAAACGATTCTAGTAAATGCCCATTCTCGGGTAGAGCTCCAAAACATACCGCAGGTGGTGGTACCGGAAATTTAGATTGGTGGCCGGATCATCTTCGTGTGGAAATTTTACGCCAGAATTCACCCAAATCAAATCCTATGGGATCAGATTTTGATTATGCAGCGGCATTTAAATGTTTAGATTTTGCGGCGTTAAAAAAAGATTTAGAAAATTTAATGACCGACTCTCAAGATTGGTGGCCAGCCGATTTTGGTCACTATGGAGGGTTATTTGTACGAATGGCATGGCACGGTGCCGGTACCTATAGAGTAGGTGACGGGCGTGGTGGTGCCGGAGGCGGGCAACAACGGTATGCACCTTTAAATAGTTGGCCTGATAATGCCAGCTTAGATAAAGCAAGAAGGTTGTTGTGGCCTATCAAACAGAAGTATGGGAATAAAATTTCGTGGGCCGATTTAATGATATTAACTGGGAACGTGGCGTTAGAAACCATGGGCTTTAAGACTTTTGGTTTTGGTGGAGGTCGTGCAGATACTTGGGAACCGCAAACCGATGTGTATTGGGGTTCTGAAACCAAATGGTTAGAGGATAAACGATATTCAGGTAAAAGAGATTTAGAAGATCCGTTGGGGGCTGTAGTAATGGGACTTATTTATGTAGACCCGGAAGGGCCTAACGGAAATGGAGATCCGATTTCTGCGGCAAATGATATTAGAGAGACCTTTAAGCGTATGGCTATGAACGATGAGGAAACGGTAGCATTGATTGCCGGTGGTCACTCTTTTGGGAAAACCCATGGAGCAGCCAATCCAGCTGAGTATGTAGGGCCAGAACCGGAAGCAGCACCCATTGAGGAGCAAGGGTTTGGATGGAAAAATTCCTTTGGAACTGGAGCTGGGACGCATGCGATTACAGGCGGACCAGAAGTTACCTGGACGCAAACGCCTATTATGTGGAGCAATCATTTTTTTGATAACTTATTTAAATATGAGTGGGAGCTAACTAAGAGTCCAGCTGGAGCAAAACAGTGGGTTGCTAAGAATGCAGAGCCTTCCATACCCGATGCTTTCGATCCGCATACCAAACATTTACCAACCATGTTAACGACCGATTTATCGTTAAAAATGGATCCCGAGTATGAAAAAATATCCAGACGTTTTTATGAAAATCCAGATGAATTTGCCGATGCTTTTGCCAGAGCATGGTTTAAGTTGACTCATAGAGATATGGGACCTTTGTCTCGTTATTTAGGACCAGAAGTACCGGAAGAAGAATTACTATGGCAAGATCCCATACCTGCAGTAAATCATGAATTGGTAACCGAAGCTGATGTAGAAGCGCTTAAAGAAAAAATATTAGCTACTGATGTGGCAATAGTTGAATTGGTGTATACTGCTTGGTCTTCGGCCTCTACATTTAGAGGCTCAGATAAAAGAGGTGGTGCTAATGGTGCCAGAATACGTTTAGCACCCCAAAAAGATTGGGAAGTTAACAAACCAGAACAATTGACCAAAGTGTTAGGTGTTTTAGAAGGTATTCAAAATGCCTTTAATGCAGAACAGTTAGGCAACAAAAAAATATCACTGGCAGATATGATTGTGTTAGCTGGATGCGCAGCTGTTGAAAAAGCGGTGAAAAATGCGGGGTACGAAATAACTGTTCCGTTTACACTGGGTAGAATGGATGCCTCTGCTGAACAAACTGATGTTGAAGGATTTGGTTATTTAGAACCTATAGCAGATGGGTTTAGAAACTACAGAAGAACCAAGTTTGATGTAAAAACAGAGAAATTGTTACTCGATAAAGCACAGTTGTTAAGCTTAACAGCGCCAGAAATGACCGTATTGTTAGGTGGTATGCGAATGCTTAATACCAATTACAACGGATTAGATTATGGTGTTTTTACCGATAAGGTAGATACATTGTCAAATGATTTCTTTGTGAATTTATTGGATATGAATACACAATGGAAACCTGTAGATGATAGCAACGAATTTTTTGAAGGAACAGATAGAAAAACAGGAGAACCTAGATGGAGAGCTACCAGAGCCGATTTAATTTTCGGATCGAATGCTGAGCTAAGAGCCTTGGCTGAGGTATATGGTACTTTTGATGCAGGAGAAAAATTTGTTGCTGATTTTGTAGCAGCATGGAATAAAGTAATGAATCTAGATCGGTTTGATCTGGGTTAATTTTGTTGTATACTTTTAAGTTTAAGGGGGTTCTTAAAATGAGAACCCTTTTTTACGTTATAATCGAGGTTAAATATACCTAATATTGTTCTAAATATATCTTGTAAAGTGGAGAATTAAGGTAATTACCCTAGTTGTTTTCCTAAGTAATAAATTTCTCTTCTCCTTTCAGTTTCAAAAAAATAACTAGTTAACACTTAAATCTTCAAGTAGCTGAACATCTTCTCGGAATAATAAAGAAATTAAGGTATGCTGCTGTAATAAGCCTTCATATAAGGTAATGTCTTTATCGGTTAGTAATTGATAGGTTTTTACATTAGTTATAAATTACCAGGTGTTCTAAAGATATTTATAACTATTTTAAAATTGTTGGGTATACTAAGTGATAGTATTATAAAATTAAATGTATAAATAACACTTTTTATTTCTGCATTTTTTTTGAACTCATTTAATCTCTTAAATTTGTACTGTTTAGAAACTACAACAAATGAATTATTTTAAAACTTTAGTCCTTATTTTATTAACTATCATATTTTTAAATGATAGTGTAGCGCAAACGTATGAGTTTGATAATCCGATAGCTGAAAAAAGAGCAGATCCATGGGTATATAAATCGGAAGATGGTTTTTATTACCTCATAGCTACCGTACCTGAATATAATAAGATAGTACTTAGAAAGGCAAAGAGAATTAATGAGCTAAAAGGAGCAAAAGAAAAAGTAATTTGGAAGAAGCATGATAATGGAGTTATGGGGAGTCATATTTGGGCTCCTGAGCTACATAGAATAAATGGGAAATGGTACATTTATTTTGCGGCAGGGGATGTGGATGATATCTGGAAAATTAGAATGTGGGTTTTGTCATCGGATAATAAGGATCCTATGAATGCTATTTGGAAAGAAGAAGGGCAAATAAAAACTGATTACGACTCGTTTTCTTTGGATGCTACGACTTTTGAACATAATGGAAAAAGATATCTTATATGGGCACAGAATTTAGAAGGAATGCAAGGAACTGCGTTGAAAATGAGTGAAATGAAAACCCCAACAACCTTAACAGGTTCTGAAATTGTAATTACACGTCCTGAGTTTGATTGGGAGCGAGTAAAGTATAATGTAAATGAAGGCCCTGCTGTTATAAAACATGAGGGGAAGATTTTTGTAACGTATTCTGCCAGTGCTACAAACAAAAATTATTGTTTAGGATTACTTTGGATAGATGAGAACGCTAATTTATTAGATGAGGCAAACTGGAATAAGTCACCAGGACCGGTATTCACTTCGGAAGAAGACTTTAAAAGATATGGACCAGGACACAATAGTTTTACTGTATCGGAAGATGGAAAGGCTACTATTATGATTTATCATGCCCGAGATTATAAAGAGATTGAAGGGCCTGAATTGAATGATGTTAACAGAGCTACGCGTGCCCGTGAGGTAAAGTGGTTGCCTAGTGGTTTCCCAGATTTTATGCAAAAACATAAAGATTAATTGGGTCACTATCCTAAACAATAGAAAATATACTGGTACTGTTGTTTAGGATAGCATTCCCAAATGGATTATTCTTTAATTAATTTAGTTGTAGAACTACCTTTTAATGTTTGTACCTTAAGAAGGTAAACACCTTTTTCTAGAGCCGCCATATCAATTTGATTATTAGAAAAAGTTACATCTTGTTTTTGCCCAAGTACATTATAGATATCAGCAGCAATAATATCTTCTGCTTTAATATTTAGAATATTTTTTATAGGATTAGGATATATTTCTGTATTGCTAACATTTATGTTATTTAAACCTAAAGTGGCATCAACAGTAGCAACGTTGTCAACTCTTATGTTTACCGAAGTATCACTAGCTGTACCATTTACTCTAAACGCAATATGAACATCTTGCCCAAGATAATTAGTTGGTATATTAACTACAAACGTTTCGTAGTCATCTAATGTGAAATTTACGGTTTGTAAAAATGTAAAATCATTTGCAGATGTATTTCCAATACCAGTAGATATTAAAATTTCTAGATCTAACGTTCCAAATGCTCAGGTTGCATCAAAACTAATGGCATCTGTACTTCCCGAAACAACATTGAAAGCTGGTGTAATTAGATAGTCATCATTGGTAGATCCGTAAGAGGTCCAAGATCTCATAACACCAGTATCATTAACGCCAGTATCATTAACGCCACTAGCTGCAATTTGATACCATGCATTATAACTACTAGTTGACCCCCCCGTCAATAACTGTCCAGGTAGTTGGAATTACTCCGTTGTCGAAATTCTCATTAATTTGAGATACTGCTAAAGAAGGTAGCAACAATAATAATAGTTGCCACTGAATTTTTGAATAGAAATGACTCATTTTGTTAAAAAACATATAAATGTTGAATGATTAACAAGTTTATATGTTTTTTAACAAGATAAAAGTTGTTTCTGAATTTAATTAACAGTATTTCTCTGTGTTTTTTTATGATTTATATAAATAAGGTAGCTTTAGTTTGTATTTAACAGCTAATATTCTAATGATAATTATTACTAATATTGAAAGACTATTAATAACAAGAGAATTTTGAGGTGATATTTGATGTAACCCAAAATAGGTAATACCCCCAAGCATACAGGTGGTGGCATAAATTTCTTTTCTAAAAATAACGGGTATCCTTTGGCAAAGAATATCTCTTAGTACACCACCAAAACATGCAGTAATAATTCCGATAGCAATACAAATAACCGGATTTGAATTAATTATAAGACTTTTTTCTATCCCAGAAATAGTGTATAGAGCTAATCCAAGAGTATCGAACAGGAAGAGTGATTTGTTTAGAATTTTTAAGTATTTTCTAAAAACGATAGCCAGTATTGTAGTGCAAATAATGGTATACACAATAGAGGTGTCAATTAACCAAAATACGGGTCGAACCCCTAATAGCAAATCTCTGATGGTACCACCTCCGGTAGCTGTAATAAAACCAATAATAAGAATACCAAATGCATCGAGCTTCGTTTTAAGTGCTACAAGAACTCCGGATATGGTAAAGGAAATAACAGCAAGAAAATCAATAATAGTTAATAGCATATAGATTCTGTATTTCGATAAATTCGAAATATAAAAGGTTATATATTAAAATTTAGATTAATTACCGTGTTTACGCTTGTTTAATTCATCTTGTAGTTGTCTACGTACCTTTTGTTCGCGTTCAAGAGCTAATCGTCTGTGGTTGTCATATTCTTCTTGTAATTCAGATAGTCGGTCTTGCGCTTCTTTAGTTACCAAATGGCTGTTTTTAAACTTGTATATAAACAATAATAAGGCTACCATTAACGCTATTATAGTTCCCCAAAGTACCATATTGTAACCTGTTTTAGACATTTGCATGCCAAATAATAACATACTGTCTTTTTCAGAACGCGTTTCGTCTAAAGTAATTTTAGTATCTGCTAGTTTTGATTTTAGAGTAGTAATTTCTGCTTCTTGACTAGTAACATTTTCATTAGAAGTAATTAAATCTTTACGAACTGATTTTAAAGAGTCTAAGGTGTGCTTTTTAAGTGCCTCAAACCATTCTATTTTAATCACTTTGTTACTTTTATACTTATATGACTTTTTGAAAACATAATTAAATTGACTTTCTAGTGTTCCACTTTCTAAGGAAGGTTCTTCTTTTTCAGTAGCATCATTTTGAGCAGAAACAGTTAGTGTAATACAGGTAAAAAGGAATAATAGAAAGTGTAAGCGAAATGTTTTCATAATGTCTTGGAATGTTATTCGAAATTTAAAATTAATTTTTTAGTTAGCAATAAATTAATAGTAGGAATCAGTTGTAAAAATATATAAACCATTTTTGGTATACTATATTTGAGCAACGTATTTGTGTTAAACTTTATTATCAAGAGGAGGTTAATAAATTGATGGATGAAGATTAAACCTGATATTTTGAGTTAAATAATAGTAATCAAATTAGCTGTAACTGTATGATAATCTGTTTTTTCATATTTTTGCAGTACAAAATAATGACAATAGAAGGATATGTTTTGGTACCATGAAGAAGTAGAAAGACTAGAGCGCAAAGAAGTTTTACCAAAAGGAGAAAAGTTAAGAGTTTTATTTTACGGCAGTTCATCCATAAGGTTATGGCCAAATCTTGAAGAAGATTTTTCTGAACTCGATATTATTAATCAAGGATTCGGAGGGTCTACACTAGCGGCTTGTTGTTGGTTTTTTAAACGACTTGTTCCGCAATACAAACCAGACATAATTGTGTTTTATGGAGGTGATAACGATTTAGGAGATGGAAGACACCCAGAAGAAGTGTTTATTTTTTTTAAAGAAATAATGGGATTGATAAAGGAGTTCTGTGGAGATATACCAGTTGGTTTTATATCTGTAAAACCGAGTTTTAATAGAGAGTACTTACTTAATTCAATTGATTATACCAATAAAATTATTGGAGAAGAAATTACAGATAGATATCCGAATTGCCAAATGATTGATGTGTATACCGAAATGTATGCTATTAATAAGGTAAGTGGAGAGCTTTTTGAGAGCGATGGTTTACATATGACGGAAGTGGGATATGATATATGGAGAACAGCAGTAAAAGAGCAATTTCTAAATAGGTTTATTTCAGAATCCTTTCCTATAGATAAAACACCCAAAATTTAAATGCTATGAAACGAGCGTACCATAAATGGTTTAGTCCTAATTTACAAAGAGATATGGAGTTACTTATTTATGGTCATGCAGGGGCAAGGGTGTTGTTTTTTCCAACGCGAATGGCACGTTTTTATGATTATGAAAACTGGCGTGTAATACAGTCGGTAGAACATATGATTAGTAATGGCTGGATTCAAGTTTATTGCCTTGATAGTGTAGATAGCGAAAGTTTTTACAATTCTTGGACACATCCTGCGGGAAAGGTAGCGAGGCATTTACAGTTCGAAAACTACGTGCTTAGAGAAGTAATGCCTTTTAGTTATAAACTAAATCCTACTAATTATTTAATGTCTGTTGGTTGTAGCATGGGAGCTTATCATGCTATGAATATCGCTTTACGACACCCTAAATGGTTTTCTAAAATAGTAGCTTTAAGTGGCAGATTTGATATTGCCATGCAGGTAGGGTATTTTGGGAATTTGCTAGATGGTTTTTATAATGAAGATGTTTATTTTCATATGCCTAGTCATTATATGGCAAATATGCCGGAAGGCGAACAACTGGAGCAAATAAGAAGACTAAATATTACTTTTACCATAGGAAAGGAAGATCCGTTTCTTCAGAATAACCGTGAATTTAGTAGAAAGTTAAAAGAAAAGCACGTTACTCATAACTTTTATGAGTGGAATGGGTTGGCACATAGTGCACGGTATTGGCGTCAAATGCTACCGTTATATGTATAAGATTATATTTTGTGTAACGAAAGTTTAAAAAGTATATAATATATCTAAAAAATTAAATAGTAATTCCTTAACCTGATTTTAATCTTTGGTCAATACGCCTTAACTACACTTGTATGTAAAGGTAAATAGTTCATGTTCTAATAAAGGTAACTGCTCCGTCATGTCTATCTAAACAATCAATTATAGCGTTAAGAGCAATTTTTTTTGCTTTTAGTTGATTTTGAGCCTTAAAACCATTGTAAAATGATGTTTTTTATAATTTCAAAGCAGTAAAGTTTAAGAAAAATAAGAGGCAATTTTTTTTGTATGATATATATTTATCGTAATATTGCAATATAACAATTAATAGAATTAATGGGAGTATCTAAAACAGAGATTTTTACAGAGGAACAAAACAGAATAGCGCTTTATGCTAAAGTGTTAGGGAATCCTGCACGGGTAGCTATTTTACAGTATTTGTTTAGCATAAGCGAATGTGTTTGTGGTGATCTTGTAGATGTTATTGGTTTAGCACAACCAACAATTTCTCAACATTTAAAAGAGTTGAAGAACTTAGGAATCATACAAGGTAATGTAGAAGGCACTAGTGTTTGTTATTGTGTAAATATGGAGAATTGGAATACCATGAAAACAGTGATGCATCAATTTTTAGATTTAGATGCTGCACCAAAAAAGAAATGTTGTTAAGAAATTTGAATTAATTAATCGTAATATCACAATAAATAGATTTTGTTATGAAGAATGAACAAGAATTAAAACAAGTGGTAAAAGAGCGTTATGCTCGCATTGCTGAACAAGGAAAAGCAGAAAATGCGGCTTCTTGTTGTGGTGCAACAACACCTTCTAATAAGGTGTATAACATTATGATGGATGATTATTCGGAAACTGGAGGCTATATTGAAGATGCCGACTTAGGTTTAGGATGCGGATTGCCAACTCATTTTGCAAAAATTAAAAAGGGAGATACTGTAATTGATTTAGGTTCTGGAGCTGGAAATGACTGTTTTGTAGCTAGACATGAAACAGGAGTTGAAGGTAAAGTAATTGGAATTGATTTTACCCTTGCTATGATAAACAAGGCTCGAATAAATGCTGAAAAGTTAGGATTTAACAACGTAGAGTTTAGAGAAGGAGATATTGATGATATGCCTGTAAACAATAATGTTGCAGACGTAGTAGTTAGTAACTGCGTATTGAATTTAGTGCCTAACAAGCAAAAGGTAATAAACGAAATTTTTAGGGTATTAAAACCGGGAGGTCATTTTAGTATTTCTGATATTGTTTTGGTAGGAGAGCTACCTGATGCTTTACATAAAGATGCTGAAATGTATGCAGGATGTGTAGCGGGAGCTATTCAGAAAGTTGATTACTTAAAAGCTATTGAGGACGCTGGTTTTAGTGAGATTTCATTGCAGAAAGAAAAAACCATTACCATACCTGATGATATTTTAGAAAAGTATCTTTCTGAAAAGGAGATTACTGATTTTAATAATGGTACTACCGGAATTTTTAGCATTACCGTATATGCTGAAAAACCTGGACAAACCTTAGAAAAGAAAAAAGTTAAACTAGAAGATTTACAAACAACCTCATGTTGCGATCCTTCAACTGGTTGTTGTTAAGATAAAAAAAACAGTAGATGGCATTATATCCCAAAATTTTCGATTTTGTAAAATCACTTTCTTTAGAAGGAGTTTCTGAAGAGCGAAAGAAAACCTTACAACCTTTAATAGAGTTTATAGAAACTAAAGTAAAAGCTAAAGAGGCTGTGCGAATTAATTTTATATGTACCCATAACTCAAGACGTAGTGTACTGTCGCAAGTTTGGGCGCAAGCTTTGGCACATTATTTTAATATAGAGAATCTGTATTGTTATTCTGGAGGAACAGAAGCAACGGCTGTATATCCCGAAGTTATTAAAACTTTGGCAGCTAGTGGTTTTAAAATAGAAACACTTTCAGAAGGTAATAATCCGGTGTATGCTATAAAGTATAGTGCTATTGAGCATCCTGTTATTGGTTTTTCAAAAACATTTGATAGTCCTTTTAATCCAGATTCTGGTTTTGTGGCTATTATGACATGCTCTAGTGCAGATGCGGGATGTCCTTTTGTACCCGGATCTGAAAGGCGTGTACCCGTTACGTACGAAGACCCAAAGCAGTTTGACGAATCACCTTTAAAAGCTCATAAGTATATGGAACGTAGTATTCAAATAGCAAGTGAGTTATTCTATGTATTTTCAGAAGTTAAAAGCAAATGAGTAAAAAAGTAAAGCTTAGTTTTTTAGATAGAAATTTAACCTTATGGATTTTTCTAGCTATGTTAGTAGGGGTAGGACTTGGTTATTTTTTGCCATTGGTACCCGAAAAAATAAATGCATTAGGCGATGGAACTACCAATATACCTTTGGCTATAGGACTTATTTTAATGATGTACCCACCTTTGGCTAAGGTAGATTATAAACTTTTACCCAAGGTATTTAAAAATGTAAAGATACTATCGGTGTCCTTATTGTTAAACTGGATTATAGGTCCGATTCTAATGTTTCTCTTAGCTATTATTTTTTTAAGAGATTATCCAGAATATATGATTGGTTTAATTCTTATAGGTTTGGCTAGGTGTATTGCTATGGTTTTGGTATGGAATGATCTTGCAGAAGGAAGTAGCGAATACGGAGCAGGATTAGTAGCACTAAACAGTATTTTTCAGGTATTTGCATATAGCTTTTATGCGTGGATTTTTATAACAGTACTACCTCCGATTTTTGGTTTTGATGGAGCATTGGTAGACATATCTATTGCTACAATAGCTAAGAGTGTAGCTATCTATTTAGGAATTCCTTTTGCTTTAGGTATCGCCACTAGATTTATCGGTGTTGCTTTAAAAGGTGAAACATGGTATATGAATAAATTTATTCCTACCATTGCACCCTTAACATTAATAGCACTGCTGTTTACTATAGTAGTAATGTTTTCCTTAAAAGGAGAATTAATAGTAGAAATACCTTTAGATGTACTTATAATAGCACTTCCTTTATTAATTTATTTTGCTTTAATGTTTGTTATTGGCTTTTTCGTAACCAAGGCATTAGGAGGAAGCTATGATAAAACAGCTTCGGTTGCTTTTACTGCTACAGGTAACAATTTTGAGTTAGCTATTGCTGTTGCTATTGCTGTTTTTGGTTTAAATTCTGGGCAAGCCTTTGCAGGTGTAATAGGTCCTTTAGTAGAAGTACCTGCCTTAATTTTATTAGTACGAGTATCTTTCTGGTTCCGTAAAAAATATTTTAAAAGTTAAACTTATTATTATCTATTTAAAAAAGATGATATGCCCATATAGTCCCCAGAAGAAAGCCCTTTTAATAAGGGCTTTTTTTTATATAAAAAAATGAAAGAGTACATGAAAAATTAACGCTTCATATTATTTAAATATGTGAAAATTCGTTAAATTTAAGTATAAATAATGTTGTTATGAGAAAGCTGTTAATACCTACCGATTTTTCCGAAAATTCGCTAAATGCTCTCGAGTATGCTGTGGAATTATATAAAGATGAAGAATGTATTTTTTATTTGTTGAATACCATTTACGATACAGATAATATTTTACATAGTAGTATTTATGATATTTATAAAGAACGTGCTTTTAAGGAACTAGATCAATTAGAGCATAAGATGCAATCTAAGTATAATAATGAGAAACATACCTTTAAAAAAATCGCTACTGTAAATTTATTAAACGAACAGATTAAGTCTACTGTAAAGACAGAAGAGATCGATTTAATAGTGATGGGTACTCAGGGAGCTACCGGAGCTCAGGAAGTGCTTTTTGGTAGTTATACAGTGAGTGCTATAAAAGTATCGGAGTGTCCATTATTAGCGGTGCCAGAGGGATTTAAATATAAGAATCCTAAAAACATTGTTTTTGCTACTGACTTTAATAAAGACTTTGAAAAATATCAGTTAGATATATTGCAAAAAGTAGCAAGAGGGAATAATTCCAATTTAAATGTATTACATGTAAATATAGACTACTTGCCACTTAATGAAAAACAACAGCAATCTAAAAGGGCTTTTAAGGATGCTATGGCAGATATTAATGTTGTATTTGATGAGATTGAAGATGAAAGTGTACAAAGAGCCATTTTTAAATATGATACCATGAATCCAGTTGATTTACTAGTTATGATTAAAAACAAACACACATTTTTTGAAAGATTGTTTTTTGGATCTGAAATTAATAAAATAGGATACCATACAACTTTTCCGTTTTTAGTACTCCCTAGTGAGAATTATACAGAAGTACCTGCCTAATTTATTAGAGCATAAACCTATAATACTTCTTATTTATTATAGGTTTATGCCTTTCTATACCACAATACAGACACTATATGAGTCTGTGAATATGTTATTTCAACCTTAAAATTTTCTGCTTCACCTTGTTGTACTCAAAGTTGCTTTGTACTTATAACTATTATTGTTCTAGAAATTAAAAAACAATAGTTATGAGGAAATTATTAGTAGTAGTAATGTTGTTACTGGGAGTAGTAGCATTTGGACAAAGTACAGATAAGGAAGCTTTCAAAGAAGAGGTAAAACAGAAGTTTGCTGCCTTAGAGTTATCGGATGAGCAAAAAGAAAAGTTTGAGGAAATTCAGCTTAAATATTTCGATAAAATTGATGAGGTTAAAGAATCTGAGGCTTCTCGTATGAGTAAGTTTAAAACCTTAAAATCGCTTCAAAAAGAAAAAAATGAAGAAGTGAAGGAAGTTTTATCTGAAGAGCAATATGATGAATATCTAGAACTTCAGAAAGAATTAAAACAATCTATGAAAGATAAATTCAAATCACGAAATGAATAGATTGTTGCTACTATTGGTACTAGGCTTGTTTTTCTGTACTTCGGAAGTGCATAGTCAAGTAGTTGTGGTAAGACGTCCTGTAAAACCGGTTTATTACCGTCCGTGGGTGCGTCCAGTACCAAGAAGATTACCCCCACCGGTTGTAGTTCCGGCGGTGGTAGTAAGAGTGTTGCCTCCGCATAGGGTTATTTATTATGCAGGAATCCCTTATTATTATGCATCTGGTGTATACTATGTTCAGGTACAAAATACAGAAACTTATAAAGTTGTAGAAGCACCATCTGGTATGATGAGAGATACATTACCCGAGAATGCTAAACAAACTGTAATAGATGATGAGGTGTATTATGTAGCAGCAGGAGTATACTATAAAGTAGTTAAGATAGACGGTGTTAAGAAATATACTGTAGTTAAACTTTAAATTTTAAAAATAACAATGAAAATTTTGAGAAAAGTACTAGTAGCCATCTTGGTTTTAATGTTAGGCATTTTGTCATCTTGTCAAGACGACGACGATGTTGTGATAGTAAGATATGTATATGCTTATGAAGATGCCGAAGAAATTTTAGCAGAGTCTATAGCATACGGATCGTATGGTTTTGTGGCTAACCTAAGGCAGGCAAGTGAAGAGATACAAACCAACACCTGTGAACAAAGCATAAACAATTCTGATAGTTTTTCTGATACAAATCTTTGGGGTAGTGTAACCTATGATTATATGTATACCGAGGAATATACCAATTATTGTAATCCTGAGGCGTATGTTACTTACGATTTAGAAGCTACACAGAATTTGGGTGCTTATAATTATGATTTTGAACATGATATTTCACTAAACTTTCAAGTAACAGGATTAGATGTTAGCTCTGATAGTGAGTATTACTTAGGAGATTATGATAGAAGTGGTGAATGGAAAGCTTTATACGATGATGATCTACGATACACATTTATATTAGATATCGATTTTGAAAATCTATCAGTATCTAAATCGTCTAATAAAATTTATGCAGGAGAGGCAAACTTTGTACTAGAACAGGTTTATAATGCGCCCGGATTGGTGTATACCTATAGCGGGAGTATTGAATTTTTGAGTGAAAATGAAGCTAAGGTAACCTATGATAACGGGGAAAGCTTTATAATATATTTGAATAATATTAGTTTGAGCAACTAGGAATAGTTACTTTTATAGTTGGTGGTTAAGGCTCCATTAAGTTATAATGGAGCCTTATTTTAAAGTAGTTTTTTGAGTGACGAGTTATGATAAGCAGATTAGAAAATAAGATTATAATATATGTTTCTATTTTGTTAGGAACTGTATTGAACATACATAAACTATTGGTTTTAGTGCCTCACAAGAAATTGATTAGTTTTTGGGTATTTAATCTTCCCGAACTTGTGTTTCAGTCATTTACTAATATTCTATTTTGTTTACTGATAGGTTTTATAAATCTGAAGATTCTTAAAACTAAAGATAAGAGAAGAAAAAACCTATTTTTATGGGTAGGTAATATTGTTATAACGGTAGTATGCACCTTAATTTTATTTAAAATACAGGAGTTAATTTTTGATAACGTTAAACTACTTCTGGTATCCTTTGGAGGTAACTTACTACGTTTTGGGTTTTCAACCTTATCAATGATTATTTTAGTTCGTTTTCTAATACTCTTAGAAGCAAATGAGATGAAAGAAAAGGAAAACAAAAAATTACAGGAGGCCTATTTAAATGCTGAAATAAATAACTTAAAAGGACAAATTAACCCTCATTTTTTATTCAATTCGTTGAGTAATTTATCTGCCTTGGTAAGAGAAGACACTAATAAAGCACAATTGTTTATTGCTAATCTTTCTAAGGTTTTTAGATATTCATTGAATACACAAAATGTATTTTCTACCACATTAGAAGAAGAACTAAAAGTTTTAAAAGCCTATGCTCAATTACAAGAAATTAGATTAGAGAATAGCCTTAAAATTAGTATAGAGATACCTTTTGGATATTTAAAATACACACTGCCCGTAATAAGTTTACAGCCTTTATTAGAAAATGCTATTAAACATAACCATGCCTCTGAAAGTTCACCATTAGTGGTAATTATTTATGTTGAAGACGATTGTGTTGTAGTTGAGAATAACCTGCAAAAAAATAACATTATTGAGAATAGCACGGGTAATGGACTTGCCAACTTGGCAGAACGTTACCGATTATTATATAAGGAAGAAATTACAATAGTTGAGGGAGACGAATTTTTTAAAGTAGCTTTACCATTAGAATTAGTGTAAATTATGGAATTAAATGTAGTTATTATAGAAGACGAACCGGCAAATGCTCGGAATTTGCAGTACCTTATTAATGAAATAGATGATACTATAAATATAGTGAAAGTATTAGGTTCTGTTAAAGAATCGGTAGAATGGCTACCACAACATTTAGATATCATAGATTTACTTTTTATGGATATTAGGTTAGGAGATGGAATTTCCTTTGATATTTTAGAAAAGATAACTGTAACCAAACCTATAATTTTTGCAACCGCTTACGAAGAGTATGCACTTAAGGCGTTTAATACGTATGGTATTGCATATGTATTAAAACCGTACGAACGTGATGATTTAGAGCAAGCATTAGATAAATATAAGCTTATTACCAGTTCAGGGGAAGCTCCTGAGACCCCTCCTCAAGATATCTTGAGAACGGTTTTAAATACCATTCAGCAAAAAGAACATTTTAAGAAAACCTTCTTGGTTCATTATCAAAATAAATTAATTCCTATAGCAGCCAGTTCTATCGCATGGTTTTACAGTAAAAATGAAATTACCAAGGCGTGTACTGTAGATGGTAAACAGTATTTTATAGAAGATACATTAGAGCATTTGGGTTCCTTATTAAATCCTGATATTTTTTTTAGAGCAAACAGACAATTTATTGTAAACAAAGATGCTATTGAAGTTATAGACTTCTATTTTAATGGAAGGTTATTGGTAAAAGTAACTCCGAAAGCAGATGAACAAATGATTATAAGTAAGGCTAAGGCAAGTGTTTTCAAAAGCTGGTTAGATAGTTAACCATACATTTGTTTTAATGGGGGCTTGTGATATGGGAATCTTTTAATATGTAGCGTTTTTTTATTGGCACCTATTGTAATTGATGGCTATTTATAAAGATACCGTGTAGTAAAACAAAGCCAAAAGTAAGTTTATCTGTAAATGATTCACCCTTATCTAAAGAAATTTCACCCCCAATAAACTCAGTTTAACCTATTTTATGTAGCCAACCCTATCTGAAAATAAACACCTTTGGAGTATCAGAAAAACATAACTTATAAAAATTCAAAAAATGAAAAGAGTCAGACAGGGTAAAAATTATTTTTTAATAATGTTATTAGCAGTAGGGATGCTTGCATCATGTTCAGATAATGATGAAGGATCAGGAACATCTGCAGAACAAGAAGAGGCGGCAGCCGAAGCCATTATGAATGCAATGTCTCCAGAGAGTGGTGGAGCAGTTACGAAAACCGATGAAGCGGTAGAAAAAGCATCTACAATAGAAGAAGCATCTAAAGGAATGGATGAACCGGGAATATCGTGTGGTGTTGTTTACGCAGATGATGCTACTTTATCGGGTACGCAAGGTGGTGTTAATTACTATGTTACAGCTAGCTGGAACTGGATGTTGAGCTGTACAGGTTTTGGGATACCTGAAACATTGGAAATGGGATTTGCTTCTACAAGAGAGTATACCTCTACACGAATGAGTTCTGATGACGAGTCTGACGGAAATATTAAGGTAAGCGGTATAGAATTATTATCAGATGCCTATGTAGTAAATTCTAACGTAGATAATGATGGTACACAGGTTTTTACATTAGGCAATGGGTATACGTTAAGTAGTGACATTTCTTTTACTATAGTTAATTTAACTTACGATAAAGCGACTATGGAAATTGTATCTGGTACTGCAGAGGTTAATTTTAGCGGGGTGTTTAATGGAGCGAGTAGTGCTACTTATAGTGGAACTATTGAGTTTTTAGGAAACAATGAAGCTTTGTTGACTATGAGTAGTGGAAGTACCTATACTTTTTCGTGGTAATAGCTTGTTAAAATGACTTTAGTAAAAATTATATCGTAAATTATTACGTTGTAGTTAATTAAATTAAAGTGAATATTAAAAAGATAGCCTTTTACATTTGTGTAAAGGGCTATTTTAGCATTCTATAACCAGATATTTTATGTATGTTATTTAAGAAAAGCTTAATCTCGTTGGCTATTGGAGGATTTGGAATTGGATTAACCGAATTCATTATGATGGGAATATTAAGGTATGTGGCCAAGGACTTTGGTATAACGATTCCTGAAGCCGGACATTTTATTTCTTCATATGCTTTAGGGGTAGTGGTTGGTGCACCTATACTAGTATTGATTGCAGGTAATTATCCTCCTAAAAAAATACTACTGACATTAATGTTGGTTTTTACCGTTTTTAACTCAATGTCAATATTTGCTTCAAATTATACGTTTTTGGTTATAACTCGGTTTTTATCAGGATTACCACATGGTGCTTATTTTGGAGTGGGAGCAGTGGTAGCCAGTAGACTGGTAGATAGTAGTAAAAGAGCTAGTGCTATTAGTATGGTGCTTGCCGGACTTACTGTAGCTAATATTATTGGTATTCCTTTAACCATTAAATTAGTGAATTTATTAACATGGAGATATGCATTTTTGGTTGTGGGTATAGTAGGTGTTTTAGCTATGTTATTTATTACTATGTGGTTACCTGACTTGAAACAGGAGAGAAGAAATAATGCAAAAAATGAACTGAAAGTATTTATAAAGGCAGAGCCTTGGTTTGTATTAGCTATTACTGCGGTAGGTACAGGAGGCTTTTTTGCATGGTTTAGTTATATAGAACCAATGTTAGTTAAAATTACAGGGTTTTCTGAAGGAAATACCATTAGTGCTATTTTAGCCTTAGCTGGCTTAGGAATGTTTGTCGGTAATTTTGTGGGAGGTTATTTAGCAGACAAAGTAAGTCCAGGAAGAGCCATCATTATCTTATTATCTGTCATGGTACTATGCTTAATTGGCGTATCGTTATTATCTCCTTATAAAATACCAACACTTATAATGACGTTTATTACGGCAGCTTTTGCATTTTCAACAGGATCCCCGATTCAGATGTTAATGATTAATGCGTCTAAAGGAGGAGAAATGCTGGCCTCAGCTTCTAATCAGGCTGGGTTTAATATGGGGAATGCTTTAGGAGCTTATTTAGGTGGGTTACCTATAGCATATGGTTTTGGTTTGGCGTCTCCAGAATGGTCTGGTGCTGGTATGGCAGCTGTAGGTGTTTTAATTACTTTAATGATGCTTATAAGAAGAAAAAAGAAAACAAAGGTAGGTACTATCTAGAGGTAAATTACTTTGTATTTGTAGTTTATAAATTGTATATTTGAGTCGTGCACGACTCAAATATACAATTTATTATGAAAACTTCTTTTTATGATTTAACTGCTAAAACTCCTAAAGGAGAAGAAATTTCTATGAACTCCTATAAAGGGAAAGTTGTTTTAGTAGTAAATACAGCTACGAAATGCGGATTAGCACCACAGTTTACCGGACTAGAAAAATTACATGAAAAGTATAAAGACAAAGGACTGGTTGTACTTGGGTTTCCATCAGATCAGTTTGCAGGGCAGGAGCCGGAATCAAATGATACCGTTGAGCATGTGTGTGAAATGAATTTTGGAGTTACTTTTCAGTTATTTGAGAAATCGCATGTAAACGGATCTTTTACCAATGAGATTTTCAAATTTTTAAAAAGTAAATTGGGGGGTATTTTTGGGAGTAAAATTAAATGGAACTTCACCAAATTTCTTATTGATAAGAATGGGGAACCGATAAAGCGTTTTGCACCTATAACCAAACCGGAATCCATAGAAAAATACATTAAGGATTTATTGTAATGAAGGCCAAAGAAGAATATCAGAAATTAGAAAATCAAATATGTTTTTCTTTGTATGCGGCGTCTCGTTTGGTAACCAAGTGCTATAAACCCTTGTTAAAAGATTTTGAGATTACCTATCCGCAATATTTAGTACTATTGGTTTTATGGGAACAAGAAGCTGTATCTCTTAATTTTATTGCAGAGAAGCTTTTATTGCAATCTAATACGTTAACACCTTTAGTAAAGCGGATGGAGGAATTAGAATTGCTTACCAGAACAAAATCTCATATGGATGAAAGAAGCATCATTATATCATTAGCAGAAAAGGGGAGAGCCATAAAGGATGCGGCAATAGACCTACCTTTTGAATTGGTCTCGGGGTTTAATTTTAGCATGGAAGAAATAACAATGTTAAAAACGTTATTAGATAAGTTAGTAAATAACTTAAACGACGACCAATAGTTTAAGTATCGTTTATAAACCCATAAGAAGTTTCAATAGCGGAATAGTTTGTAAATAATTTAAAAACGATATTTTTGTTTACATAATTAAGAAAGAAGATCATGTCAGAAACAATAGAAAAAGTAAAATGTATTATTATAGGGTCAGGACCAGCAGGATATACTGCTGCAATTTATGCTGCAAGAGCTAATATGAGTCCTGTAATGTATAGAGGAATGCAACCAGGAGGACAGTTAACAACAACCAATGATGTTGAGAACTTTCCTGGATACCCAGAAGGGATAACAGGACCTGAAATGATGATGCAATTAGAGCAACAAGCAAAGCGTTTTGAAGCAGATGTAAGAGATGGTTGGGTTACTAAAGTTGATTTTTCAGGAGAAGTACATAAAGTATGGGTAAATGATGAAAAAGAAATACATGCCGATACCGTAATTATTTCTACAGGTGCTTCTGCAAAATATTTAGGATTGCCATCGGAGCAACACTATTTAAGCATGGGGGGTGGTGTATCTGCTTGTGCGGTTTGTGATGGTTTCTTCTATCGTAACCAAGAGGTAGTTATTGTAGGTGCTGGAGATTCTGCTTGTGAAGAGGCTCATTATTTATCTAAGCTTTGTAAAAAGGTAACCATGTTGGTTAGACGTGATGAGTTTAGAGCTTCAAAAATTATGGCAGAACGTGTAATGAAAACTAGTAACATTGAAATTATGTTTAACACAGAAACTGTTGAAGTTCTTGGGGATGAACAGGTAGTTAGTGGTGTTAAAGCTATTAATAATGTAACCAAAGAGACTACAGAAATACCTGCAACTGGTTTCTTTGTAGCTATAGGTCACCAGCCAAACACCGAAATTTTTAAAGATTATATAGAGTTAGATAGTACTGGTTATATTGTAAATGTATCTGGAACATCTAAAACCAATGTAAAAGGAGTTTTTGTGGCAGGTGATGCTGCAGATAGTGTATATAGACAAGCAGTTACGGCAGCAGGTACAGGTTGTATGGCTGCTTTAGACGCAGAACGTTATTTAGCAGAAGTAGAAGCGCATCAAGAAGCTTAATTGCTATTAAAAGAGAGTAAATAAAAAAGAGGTTGTAAAATTTACAACCTCTTTTTGTATATCTAATCCTTTATTAAAATAAAGGGAATGTTCTATGTTAACTGCTTATAGCATTAATAATACTTTACAAAGTATAAGAATAATTGTAATAACAAGTTTAGATAAAAATTCCATAGCTTTAAATTAGTTTTTAGATGTAAAAATACTATTTATTAATTAATTATATTAATTTTCAGATTTAATTTTTTCAACTTCTAAAAACTGATTACCAGTAGTTTCCGATTTAGTGTCAATTTTTTCAGTTGTAATTTTCTCAGTTTCCTTCAAATTTAAAGAATCAGATGTAGAAGAAAATAAAGGATTGCTCTCGTCTTTCTGATTTTCATCTAGTTCCATTTCTTCTTTTTCTTCTTCAGAATAACAATTTAAACACTCCAATTCTTCATTTCCCATTACCCATTCATAATCGGGCATATCGCGGTCATAAATTCTTTTGTCGTTCTTTATATTACTGATAATGTATTTAATAGAAGGATCTAATTCTACATATATGTCTTCAGGAACGTAAATTGTTACATAAACACTCTGATTTAAATATTTATTTTCGTCATCAGACAATATGTAGTCGTCAAGTTTTATCAAGTTATTGTTGATGGTATAGTTAAAAGAAATATTCTCAGCAATGCTTTTAGCTTGATTGTAATTCTTTCCAGTAGACTTTTTTTCTACCTTAATGTACATGACGGTGTCTATAGTAGGTCTAACATTTAATCGTACATGATGATTTAGTATTTTTTCTTGCCCGTCACTTTCTACTATTGTAATTCCATTCGATTTGTAAGTGTGACTAAATATTCTATCCTGAGACAGGGCAATAGTTACCTTTTTTGGAGAGCCAATGGTATATTCATATTTTTCAGTATTGGTACTGCTAATACTATTCTCAAAGTTATGTTCAATAGCTACATAAATAAGACCAACTATAGCTAATATCCATACAGCTAATAGACTATATCTACTTACATTACCGATAGACTTTGTGTTATTGGCAATAATTTTAATTCCTAAAATTAGTAAGAAAAAGAATGGAATACCCACAGCAAATAAAACAAGCAACATAAAGAACCAAAATGGAACATCATGTAAAAAATAACTTTCATTCATTCCAAATGGTCCAAAGTGCACACTAAATGAGCCACCAATAATAGCTGCTATAACACCCATTAGTAAACCTATAAGCGTAGCAACAGCTACTATAATAAGTAGCACACCAGCAAATTTTCCGAATACTTTTAAAATAGTCACAATAATGTTTCCAATAGTTTCGAAAAAGGTTTGACCAGTAGATTTAATTTTTCTACCTGCTTTTTCATAATCAGCGTTTTTTACTCTATCGGCCACATCCTCAAATCCTTCTTTTACTTTTTTCTCGATATTGCTAATGTTAACCGGCTCCCCCCGCATAGACAATTTTTGCGCAGTAGTAACAGCTTCTGGCATAATTATCCATAAAATGATATAGAGTAAAATAGGAGATCCAAATCCTGCTATTACTAATAATACCCATAATAAACGTATCCATAACGGATCTATGCCAAAGTAATAACTTAAACCAGATGAAACCCCAGCTATATATTTGTTATCTGGGTCTCTAAGTAATTGTTTGTGTGTCCCTTTTGGAGCCGATTTTTGACGTATAGGTTCATCCTCAAAAATTTCTTCATCTACCATGTAATCTTCCGGTTGTCCCATAATATCGATTACTTCAGAAACGTCTTTCATACTTACAACCTGACGTTCGTTCATTAATCGCTCTGAAAATAGTTCGGCTATACGAGCTTCTATGTCACCTATTATTTCGTCTCTTCCTGGTGATGAGGATAACGATCGTTTAATAGTATCTAAGTATTTCTGTAACTTAAAATAGGCTTCTTCATCTATATGAAAAAACAGACCTCCTAAGTTTATATTTATCGTTTTGTTCATGGTACATTAGTGTTTTTGAGTTGTTACAACGGTTACTGCATTATGTAATTCGTTCCAGGTATTGTTTAATTCTTTTAAGAAAATCTTACCAGTTTCTGTAAGTGCGTAATATTTTCTCGGAGGACCGGATGTTGATTCTTCCCAACGATAATTTAGTAATCCGGAGTTCTTTAATCTGGTCAGTAAAGGATAAATAGTTCCTTCAACTACCAGCATCTTTGCGTTTTTTAAGGTCTCAAGAATTTCTGCAACATATTTATCTTCATCTTTTAAGATAGAAAGAATGCAATATTCTAGAACCCCTTTACGCATTTGCGCTTTGGTATTCTCAATGTTCATAAGCCTTTTCTTTGAATGTGATTAAACTGTTCGTTTTTTTGATTGATGATGTTCATTTTTTGATTGATGATGTTCATTTTTTGATTGATGATGTTCATTTTTTGATTGATGATTATTGATTGATGAATTTTAAAAAATTAATACTCAATGGAAACTGATAATATTCTCCTCTATTGGCTTTTATAGCTGCGCTTATAACACACACAAGCTCTAAAACTTTAAGCCCTATAAATAGGCAACCCAAAATAATTGTTTGAAAGAAATTACGGTTTCCAACGTGAAAATTTTCAAATGAAAAGTAATTGCTATGAATGGCATTGTCATATACATCCCAAATGTTACCAATGTTAAAAGCGAAAAGCGAAACACCGGCAATACCTAAGACTATATGATAAATAAGAATACTTAATTGAAAATTAATAGCTTGTTTGCCATGATTGTCAATAAAGGAACTTTTTTCTTTATTAATAGCCCAAAGTACTATTGGTACAATAAAGTTTCCTAACGGAATAACAATTTTACTAAACACAGAAATTTGTATTACTGTGGCTACATTTTTTTGATGATTTGTGATTGATGAGTCCATTACATATTATTTTCTTATACAAATATATGTCTTTAAAAAGGTATTATGCAAAACATAGTACCTAAATTTAACATAAATTTAAGATTTAGCATCAATAATCATTTACTATCTTTTTGTTGAAATAAGATGTATATTTAACATATGAACTTTACTCCTAAAAAATTAAATACTTTTTTAATGGTTAAATTACCTTCTGCATGGCTATGTGGAGTACGAGTACAAACCATTGATACCAATAGCTGTACAGTAAATGTACGCCACAAATGGATTAATAAAAACCCGTTTAAATCTATGTTCTGGGCTGTGCAAGGTATGGCAGCCGAAATGTCTACCGGAACCTTAGTAATGAAAGAGATGTATGAGAGTAAGAAAAAAATCTCTATGCTTGTAGCTTCTAATAAAGCAACGTTTACAAAAAAAGCTGTTGGAAAAATAACCTTTACAACTAATGATGGCGTTAAAATAAAGAAGGCTATAGAAGACACTATTAGAACGGGTGAGGGACAAACGTTTTGGATGGAATCTATTGGGGTAGATGAGGTAGGAGATGTGGTTTCTAATTTTGCATTTGAATGGACTATAAAGGTTAAATCTTAAAAATTAGATGTAACAAATTACTACAGGCATAAACCAATAGTGTATAATTAAAAAAAAAGAAGAAATGACATCACACGAAATAGACTATGAAATTTTTGGAGAAGAAATGCAATATGTAGAAATAGAATTAGATCCTCAAGAAGCTGTAGTAGCTGAAGCAGGTACCTTTATGATGATGGATAATGGTATTGCAATGGATACTATTTTTGGAGATGGTTCTAAACAAAATCAAGGAGTTATGGGGAAACTATTTTCTGCAGGTAAACGTTTGCTAACTGGTGAGAGTTTATTTATGACTGTATTTCTTAATAACGATTATGGAAAGAAAAAGGTAAGTTTTGCTTCTCCGTATCCAGGGAAAATAATTCCTATAGATTTAACTAACTACAGAGGTAAGTTTATTTGCCAGAAAGATGCTTTTTTGTGTGCTGCTAAAGGGGTTACTATTGGTGTAGAGTTTTCTAAAAAATTGGGAAGAGGCTTTTTTGGAGGAGAAGGTTTTATTATGCAAAAGTTAGAAGGAGATGGTATGGCATTTGTACATGCAGGCGGAACCTTAGCTAGAAAAGAATTGGCGCCTGGTGAAATACTAAAAGTAGATACCGGATGTATTGTTGGTTTTACACAAGATGTGGATTATGATATTGAGTTTATAGGGGGGATAAAGAATAGTATTTTTGGAGGAGAAGGGTTGTTTTTTGCAACCTTACGAGGTCCGGGAATTGTTTATATGCAATCGTTACCGTTTAGCAGATTAGCAGGAAGAGTATTAGCAGCTGCTCCACAAGTTGGTGGTAAACAAAAAGGTGAAGGTAGTATATTAGGAGGTTTAGGTAATTTACTTGACGGAGATAACGAATTTTAACTGTTAAATTATTGTATTAACAATTTTTAACAAAATATTTCGCAATATAAACGTTATTTTTAAAGTGACCTAAAATATGAATACCTATGGCTAGAGCAATGTTGGAGTATACCAAAACAATACTTTCAAAAGTTAGTTTTGATGCTGTACTCTTTAAAAAAGAACTGGAGAAAGCAGTTAAGAGATTATTGCCTTATGAGATTGAAGAATTACGATTATGGCTGAAGCGATTTACAATACAAAATCCAGAACTTTCAGAATGTATATTGTTATTAAATAACTAAGAAAACAAAGAGCCACTTACTAAGCGGCTCTTTGTTTTCTTAGTTGTTTTAAAATAAAATTTTAACTCAATAATTGAGATTAAATACTCCGATACTTGTCTCGAAATAGAAATGCCATGCTTACTAAATGTTTCGTGGGGTTGCCCCGAAATAGTTTATTTTTATAAGTATGCTTAGCAGGCTTTTATCTTTTTGCAACTGGGCTAATAATCTGAACATTCTGAAATGCAATAGCACCTCGTATAACACCCATAATAACTTCTCTTAATGCCTCAATAATGTGTAGTTTTAATTCGCTCTTATGATAAATAAGACTTACTTCTCTGGCAGGTGTAGGCTCATTAAAATAGTGTAGATTGTCTTTTTCGGTACCTTTAAGATCTAATGAATGTAAGTACGGTAATAAGGTCATACCCATACCTTCATTTGCCAATTTAATCATGGTTTCAAAACTTCCACTTTCTAATTGGAAACGTTCATCATTAAAACCTTTATTGCTCTTACATAAATTTACAACGCCTTCTCTAAAGCAATGTCCGTCTTCCAGTAATAATATATCTTCTATAGCTAAATCTGTAGTGTCAATTTTTTTGTTGCTATACAATCTATGATTTTGCGGAATATAAGCAACAAAAGGCTCGTAGTACAACACACGTTCTTTAATATGCTCATGTTGTAATGGGGTGGCTGCAATGGCAGCATCTAAATTACCGTCCATCAATTTTTCTATAATTCCTTTTGTATTTAGCTCCTCAATTTTAAGATGAACTTTGCTATATTTTTTTATAAAGTTGGTTAAAAACATAGGGAGTAGAGTAGGCATTACTGTTGGTATGATGCCTAATTTAAATTCACCGCCAATAAATCCTTTCTGTTGCTCAACAATATCCTTAATACGATTGGCTTCGTTTACAATATTTTTAGATTGTTCCACCAGCTTTCTTCCTATTTCGGTAAGTTGTATTGGTTTTTTACCTCTATCAAAAATAAGAATATCTAATTCGTCTTCTAATTTTTGAATTTGCATACTAAGAGTAGGTTGGGTAACAAAACTTTTTTCTGCAGCTAATGTAAAATTTTGATATTTAGCTACAGCTAACACATATTGTAATTGCGTAATTGTCATTAGTTATAATTTAAGGCTATAAAAATACAAAAACTATCAATATTACTTATAGTAAATAAGAAAGTTTATGAGTGATATAAGTTATTGAAAATCAATTTTTTTTTATTTTAAACATTTTGTCTGTTTTAAATATTTAGAATATTTTTATAGTAAGTGGTTAACTAATCTATTACCAATAAGCTTATGAAAAAACTTCTACTTTTATTTTTACTTTTTTAGTTGTCAATTTTTCGGTAGCCCAAACTACAGCAATACCAGATCAAGGCTTTGAGCAATGGTTAATTTAGCAAGGAATAGATAGCGATAATACCTTAAATGGTTAGGCTCCTTATGATCAGTTGAATATTAGTCAATTGCACACACCCATAAATTATTCATCCGATTGTGCCTTAGGAGTAGATGTTGTAGAAGGTAATCAGACGATAGCTGTATATCCTAATCCTACAAGTAACTTTATTACTATAGATACACCAATGGATATAGATTATATAGAACTGTATGATTTAACAGGTAGAAAGCTGAACACATTTTATACAGGTTTTGAAAAGTTACCGTTAGATTGTGCCAAAGGAACCTACCTTCTTAAGATGTACGCTAGTGTTTTAGAAACCAAAAAAGTGGTAGTAAGGTAGGGTATAGGTGTTGTAAATTAAGGTATAAGAACTATCAATGTTATCTATGGTAATTGATTTTTATTATTTGTAAATTTGATACTGTAAATAAGAAAAAATTATTCTAATGAACTATAATAGTTTAGGCCTTGATGCCCAGAAAACAGAAAAAATAGCTGAAAAATTGAATGTTTTGTTGGCTAATTTTCAAACGTACTACCAGAATTTAAGAGGAATACACTGGAATATTCGTGGTAAAAGATTTTTTGATCTTCATGTTAAATTTGAAGAATTATACACCGATGCTAATATTAAGGTAGATGAAATTGCCGAGCGTATACTTACCTTAGGGAAGGTACCACTTCATACATTCGACGATTATGTAAAGGCTTCTAAAGTACCTGTAGGTAAAAATATTCATAATGATGAGCATTCGGTACAATTAGTAGTTAATTCCCTGAGCGAATTATTAAAGATAGAACGTGAAATTTTAGATGATTCTGGGGATGCAAGTGACGAAGGAACAAATTCTATGATGAGTGACTTTATAACTGAGCAAGAGAAAACGGTTTGGATGATGAAGGCGTGGTTAGACGAGAAAATTTAATTTAAGTAATAGTAAATGAAAACGGCTGCCATGTGCAGCCGTTTTTTATTATGTATAGCTCAAAGTATGTTAAATCTTGATTATTGATTTAAAAACGTATTTCAAGAGTTTTATCTTCGCCAGATACCTCAAACTTACTACCGTTAAATTGTGGAGGACCAAATGGCATAGGGTTGTTAGAGCAGCCGTAGCTTTCTTTTGGTATACCATTTACAGTATAATCCATTTTCATGTTTTCATTTTCATCATGTAATACAAGTATAGCATATGTTCCAGGAGCAACGTTTTCGAAACTAGCTTTTGCTACACCATTTTCTATAGTAGCAATAACCGTTTGAACTCCTTTACTTTTTAAAAAAGTTTCTGCTGTGTGTAATCCAAAAATTACTTTTCCGTTGTTATTGGTAACGTTGGCTACTTTAGCAGTAATGGTTGCTGTGTCTGTACTTTGTGAATAAGATACAACAGATGTAAAAACAAATAAAAGAAGTGTAACTAATGATTTCATGGTATAATGTTTTAGTGATTATTAATTTGTACACTTCAAAAGTGCGTTAAATCACTGGTACATGAAAAGTTAGGTTACCCAATTGTGTTTTTTGAGAGATGAATCGTAATGATAGGGTTACAGTAAACCTCTAGCCTTTATTTCAAGATATTTATTAATAGTGTTTACGGTTAAATTTTCAGGGTTGGTAAGTATGGTTTGAATTCCGTGTTTTCTTAATTCGTTTACAATAAGTTTCTTCTCAAACACAAATTTTTCTGCAATCGTTTTTTGAAAAATATCATAGGTTGATACCGCTTTTTTCTCTGTAGCTTTTTTAAGTTCGGTATTCTCGAAGAATATAACCACTAACAAATGATTTTTAGCTAAAGCTTGTAAATAAGGTAGTTGCCTGTGTAAGGCATCTAAGGTCTCAAAGTTTGTATATAACAGTAGTAAACTACGTTGATTAATGGTACGCTTTATTTCGGTATACAATCTAGAAAAATCGGGCTCAGTAAAATTAGTATCAACATTGTATAATGTTTCCAGAATAAGATTCATTTGAGCAGGTCTACGTTCTGCTACAACTCTGTTTTCTATTTTACTAGAAAAAGTCATCATCCCTGCTTTATCTTGTTTCATTAGCGCAATATTGCTAATTACCAAGGTTGCATTTATAGCGTAATCTAATAAGGTAAGTCCGTTAAAAGGCATCTTCATAACTCTACCTTTGTCGATAACACTATATACCGGTTGCGATTTTTCATCCTGAAACTGATTAATCATTAGTTGATTCTTCTTAGCAGTGGCTTTCCAGTTAATATTGCGTATATCATCTCCTTGTACATATTCTTTAATTTGTTCAAATTCCATGGTATGACCAATACGTCTTATTTTTTTAAGACCGAATTCATTAATACGATTAGAAAATGCCATTAACATGTATTGGCGCAACTGCAAAAAAGAAGGGTAATTAGGTGCCATAGCATCTTTTCCGAACTGAAATCTTCTTGATAAAAGATTTATTGGAGAGGTAACGTACACATTTAAATTTCCAAAATGATACTCACCACGTTCTATCGGGCGTAGGTTATAGGTGATTTTTTTTAATTCTGATTTTTTTAATGTGGTGTCTATTTCAAAATCACGTTTTTGATATTGAAAAGGTAACTCATCTATAAGTGTAAGTTCAACAGGAAAATTATAACTGTTTTCAAGTTGAATTTCTATTTTATTATAATCTCCGTTACTTAGCTTTTTTGGTAATACTCTTGTGGCGTTAATTCCTTTTTGTTTGTATAGTAAAATACAATCTGCAAACAGAGTGAATACAAATGTATAAAATAACATTATAGAAATTGAGTATATAGTAGGGTACATGTAGCCCAGAATAAAGAGTATCACTAGAGCTACAATAACCTTAAAAAACCTAGGTTGCAGATATATATTTTTAAAAAGCCTTTTCACTAACGCGGGATTTCAATGGTTTCCAAAATTTGACTTACTACTTTTTCAGTAGTAAATCCTTCCATTTCTCTTTCAGGTGTAAGCACCAATCTATGATTTAAAACGCCTTTGGCACATCTCTTAATATCATCGGGTGTTACAAAGTCTCTACCGTTAATAGCGGCATTAGCTTTAGCAGCATTTAAAATAGCAATAGAAGCTCTTGGCGATGCACCTAAATATAAGTTAGGATTGTTTCTGGTATTAATTACAATAGAGGCTATATAGGAGATTAAATGATCTTCTACTAAAATATCTTTAATAGTGTTTTGATATTCTGCAATTTTATCCGCAGTTAAAATCGGTTGTATTGCATCAAAATCAATAACATCTTTTCTTTGGTGATTCCCCGTGATAATAGCAATCTCTTCTTCTAAGTTTGGGTAATTAACATCTATTTTAAATAGAAAACGGTCTAATTGTGCTTCAGGTAATCTATACGTACCTTCTTGTTCAATAGGGTTTTGAGTAGCAAAAACTAAAAATGGAGGTTGCATATCATGGTGTATGCCATCAATAGTAATTTGTCTTTCTGCCATTACTTCAAAAAGAGCTGCTTGTGTTTTTGCAGGAGAACGGTTAATCTCATCAATCAGAACAATGTTTGAAAAAATAGGCCCTTTTTTAAACTCAAACTCATTTGTTTTTACATTAAAAACAGAGGTTCCTAAAATATCACTTGGCATTAAATCAGGGGTAAACTGAATTCTGCTGAAATCTACATTTAGCGTTTTGGCTATTAGTTTTGCTGTAATGGTTTTAGCTACTCCCGGAACACCTTCTATTAGCGTATGACCATTTGCTAAGATTGAAATAATCATAAACTCTACAAACTCTTCTTGTCCAACAATAACTTTTCCTATTTCAGTTTTAATGGCTTCAACCGCTTGTTGTAAAGGAGATAAATCTATACGTGCGTTAAAGTTTACGTTCTCGTTTTCAGACTCTATATCCCTATTTATATTCTCCATAAGCTATGTTATTGTTTTAAAAATTGTTCTATTTTTTTATTTAAGTTAATTAGGTCGTTTTCAGAATGATTTTTTTTATTGGTTAAGTGTACAATAAGTTTTACTAATTTATTCACCTCTTCAATGTTTTTACCGGATTTAACCGAGAGATTTTCAATAAATTTTTTAGAAAGGTTATTGGTGTCTAAATAATAATAGGTTCTAACATGTTCTAAAAAATAGATGATTTTATTTTTAACTAAGTTGCTGTAATTCTTATGTTCAAAGTACAAGTTGCCTATTGTTCTTGTAAATTCAAGAGTATGATTCTTATTAGGCTCAATTATTGGGATGATACGCTGTTTTCTTTTTCCGTTAAAAATGGTGAACAGAATTAGCGAAACAAGACTTATATAGAAAGCCCATTTTAAGGCTTCTGTTCGCAAAACAAATCGTAGCGGAGAACTAACATTTTTTCTCCCCGATTTATAATAATTGTCCCAAATAATATTGTTTTTAAAAGCATACGATAGAACAGCTTCTGCATACGCTTCATTATTGTTTAACAGATGGTAATTGGTAAAAGCATAAGGGTTACTATGTATATAAAATGCTCCTTGTGAAGCACCATAAGGTACTTTTATATAATTGATTAACTCTTTTTCATAAGTAGGAGTATTATAGTTATAAATATTATCATCCTCATTTACATAATCACCGTAATGTTCAGCATTTGTTGTAGTTTTTTCTTTGTGATATTTTGCATATCCAAGAGCAACAGTCTTTACGGTATCTATTTCAGCAAAATAGCTAAGATCAATAACATCGTTATAGTTCGCCGAGCGATCTTCTAAATAGGGTGAGTAGAATTCATTATCTATATTTTTTACTTTGAACCCCATATTTTGATAGCCCCTTTTAATATAGAAATTTAAGGTGTCACTTAACTTTCCGCTCATTTGAAGGGTACTTATAAATACGTTATTGCCATCTTCTACAAAGTCAAGAAGTTCAGTGGTTTCTTCTTTGTCTATGTCTAAATAATCGTTTATAAGTATATAGGTGCTGTTGCTTTTATTATAAAAAGCATCTCGGTTATCAATAATATTTAAGTTTGATTCTTCAAAATTAGGAAACATTTCTTCTAGCTGATTGTACAGTACATAACAGCCTAACGGAATTTTGTCTGCAGCAGAATAGGAATCATTCCAGTTTACGGGTTTTGGCTTAGCAACATCTGCAATAATAAGTCCAAGAATAAAAACTCCTATTGCATACAATCCAAATTTACTTCTTTTATCCATTAGCAACTAACTTGTTTAATTGGTTAAAATTAGATTGTGTTTTAGCAAAATCCTTTTCATCTATTGAGAACTCACCATACCATACATAATCATAGATATAAGAAACACTTTTAAATATTTCTTTAGTTTCAGGGTTTTTGATTTCGTTCTGGTATTCTGAGTTGGTTTTATCATAGTGCCATTCAATCATATTTTTGGCAGCCAGTAGCTGTAATGATTTTAGATATAAATATCTAACGGCAAGTCTATAGTTTAGAGTACTTAATGCTTGATTTATAAGTATATCAAAGTCAATTTTTTCTATGTTCTCCTCATCAAATTGTAAGGTGTCAATGGTTCTGCTTTCCTTTTTAAAGACAGTGTTTATAGGAGCGTTTATTAAATATTTTATAATAAGATAAACAAGTAAACATATAAATAATACGTAAACAATATACTCTAAGATTTTACGAGTCATGAAGTCTAATTCTATCCCAAATAGGTCTTCAGTCCAACCAAATAGTTTTTTAAATATATTGCGCATTAAATTAACATCTCCCGTATCATTGGAGGTATAATCAAAATCTGAATCGTTGTACTTTTCTTGTAAGTTTTCAGAGAACGATTGTACTTCAATTTTAGCACTGTCAATTTCAACAGGAGGCACTGTTTCCTGAGCTTCCGTAGTAAATTGCACCAGTACTAATAATATAAACAATAACAGTTTCTTGATCATATTATTCGGTTGTTTGACCAATTAATTCTATTCTGGATTGTAAATGGGTGTTGAATTTTTTCTCGTGTAAGTTGTAATAAAGCGTTCCAAAAGCTAATTGGTTAAGCGCTTGTAACCCCGTATATACAATAATGTATAAACAAAAGAACAAGGTAAATAAAACATTTGCTGTAGGACTAGTATATAGCACGGTATTATTCTCAATCGAGAAAAATACGTATATCCCAAACAAGGTTCCCGGAATCATTAAAATTAGGGTTGTAATAATAAGGTTAAGCATAGATAGTGAAAAACTGTACCCAAGTACAAATAAAAAGTTATGGATAAATAACTCCCATGCGTTTGACATACCTTTTCCAATTCCGTTGTTGTTATCGAATATAGCAACAAATATTAACCCCAAAAATATTTTAATTAAAAACTGGAGAATTAAAGTAAAAAAGAAAGGTACATAAGGATGAATAAAACTAAGAGCAACCGTTAATAACCCCGAAATAATAAAATATCCAATCATAAATGCAATACCTATAAAAATCATAAGAGCTAATGATCCTATATTATGCATAACCCTATCCCAAATCATTTTTGAGGTAAAGTTATTTTTATTCTCCACGTATTGACTAATATAAGAACCTGAAAAAGCACTGTTAATCAAATAGGTGAACAAATACACAAATACCCCCAATCCAATACCTAAATATAAATAGCTTTCATAATTATCTGTACTGCTGCTTGCTCCAAACTTAAAAGTTCTACTGCTTAACCCCATAAAACCATGAACTATAAGATAAGCAGTAATCATCATAAAAATGAACCCAATAAAATTATATCTCAGATAGTTGTTTAAGAAAGGCTTTATGTTTTGTTTTAAAAATTTAAAATAGATATCCACCAAATCCCCAAAGGATTCTCTATTTTTCAGTTCTATGTACTTTTGCATGTTTTTTGTTTATAATTATGGGATAGACAATATAGTAATAAACCACTAGAGTTAGTGATAAAAATATGATTGTATAGGCAATAAAAGAAGGCATAAAATCTCCATATCTGGTAATGAACCCTTCAATAAAACCTGCAATTATAAAAAACGGAAGTGTGCTTATCATTATTTTTAATCCGTCTTTAGCACCTTTCATAAATGATACTCTTCTTGTATAGGTTTTAGGAAATAAGAAACTGTTTCCCATTGCTAAACCTGCACAACCTGCTATAATAATAACCCAAATTTCTATAGTGCCATGCAACCAAATAGTACTGGTTTTTTCAAGTAACCCGTATTTATAAAAGAAGGTAACAAAAGAGCCTAGCATTATACCGTTTCGAAGTAAAATAAAAATAGTGCCTACACTAAATATAGCACCCATGGCAAAGGCATAAAAACCTACCTTTATATTGTTAATGGTAATACCTAAAAAAGCACCTATATTACTGCCACTTCTGTAAACAGCCATAGGTTCTCCTTTTTCAATATTTTTAATGGTCATATTTACATAATGATTGCCTAATATTAAACGTATAAAACTATCGTCGTTTAGGGTAGATATTACGCCAATTAAAACAAAGACAAAGAAGAATAAAAATGTGTATAATAGCGTTTTTTGGTGTTGCCCAAAAAATAGAGGGAACTCATACAGCCAAAAATTTTTGATCTTACTTCTAGACTCCGTTTTATTTTTATAAATCTTTTGATGCGCTTCTGTAGTAAGCGAATTTAGGTACGCCAGAGTTTTACTTTCGGGGTAATACGTTTGAGCGTATGATAAATCATTCGTAAGTTGTATGTAATAAGTTGCTAAATCGTCAGGATTTATTTTTATATTGCCATGCAAAGCTTTTTCAAATAAAATCCATTTTTCTTTATTTTGTTTAACAAAGGAAGCTTCGCGCATTGGTTAGTTGGTTTAAATAACGAATATACATTTCAATGAGCAAATTAGCAATTAGCACGGCACAAAATGTAAATATAGATTTCAAAATTGTAGGATTAGGAGAACGCTCTATAGCGTTTTTTATAGATTTTGTTATTTTATTTACCTACATGTTAATTGTAGATGAATTGATGGATGTGTCTGAATTATTTGATAGTGATTGGTTGACATACAAAGGTTTTATGGGCTTATTTTTGTTACCTGCAATGTTTTATAGTCTATACTGCAATATACTTTTTGAAGGGAAAACCATAGGAAAGATGATTATGAAACTTAGAGTGGTTAGAATAGATGGTACTCCGTGTCATTGGAATCATTTATTAGTAAGATGGGTTATGAGGTTGTTAGATATTTGGATGTTTACGTTTAGTGTAGGTGTGTTGAGTATTCTGTTTTCTGAAAAAAAACAACGTGTTGGTGATGCAGCAGCCGGAACTGTTGTAATTTCTACAAAGAATAAAGACAAAATTACAAGTACGATATTAGAAGATTTAGATCTTGATTATGAGCCTGTGTATCCTAATGTAATTCAGTTAACTGATAGAGATGCCGGAATTATAAAAGAGGTTTTTCAGTTATCGGTTAAGAATGCCGATTACAAGACGCTTAACATGCTTAGAGAAAGAGTAGCAGATGTGACTCAAATAAATTCAGATTTATATGATAAACAGTTTATAGAGACTGTTTTAAAAGACTATAATTATTATACACAGCAGATGTAAAGCGGTAAATTATTCCAATATTTCTGCCATCATAATTACATTTTCAAAAGGCCACTCTCTTTCATCTGTTCTTAGTTTGCTAATGGTATCTACAACATCCATTCCGGCAATAACTTTTCCAAATGCAGTGTACTCTCCATCTAAGTGAAATGCCCCAGGATTTTGTACTACAATAAAAAATTCATAAGGAGAAGCAAACTTATGAGGGTTATCTATATTACTACTTGGCATAGATACAATACCTCTTCTATGGCTATGTCCTTTAAAATTATCTGGAGGCAATAGGTAATGACCAATTTCATTACGCTTTTTGCTGGTTTTGTAATTGTCTGTATTACCACCTTGTATCACAAAGTTTGGTACTGCCCTGTAGAAATAAGTACTGTCAAAATATTTTTTCTTGGTTAAGTAGATGAAGTTAGCCCTATGGTATGGGGTGTTCTCAAAAAGCTTAATATCTATATTACCATATTTGGTTTTAAGACGTACTTTGTTTTCGGTAATGGTTTTTTCATAGTTAAAAAAGAAATCTACTGCGTTTTTAGTGGTGAGTCTAAAAGTATCTTTTTCTTTTTTTACCTCTTTTACAATTTCTGCAGAAATTGTATCAGTTTTTTGTTCACTAGTATCTATTTCTTTAGTATTTTGTATAGATGATTTAGAAGCTTTATTATTATCTGAACAAGCCTCTAGTGCAACAACCAATACTAATAATAAAACAGCAGAAAAACGTTTTGAAAACATGAAACTTAATGATTTTGTACAATTAGCTTCAAAAATACAAAATATGCCTTTACCCGGAAAAGAGGCACACTATAAAATGAGTTCCGAAGCACGGATTAGGCATATAAAAAAATTTAATGATAATTTTGATGATGCTCGTAAGGCTGCAGTGTTAGCTTGTTTTTATCCTAATATACAAGAAGATGTGCAGCTCTTATTAACCTTACGGCATTCATATAATGGTGTTCATTCTAACCAAATATCTTTTCCTGGAGGTAAATCTGAAAAGGTTGATGTAAATCTTACAGAAACTGCATTACGCGAAACGGAGGAAGAGGTAGGGATACATAGAAGTAATGTAGAGGTGGTTAAAGAATTAAGTAAAGTGTTTATACCACCCAGCAATTTTTTAGTACAGCCTTATTTGGGATATGTGAAAACCACACCCGATTTTACTATTCAGGAGTATGAAGTAGCTACGCTAATTGAAGTAGCATTTGCTGATTTAATGGATGATCATTTTATTGAAGAGGTGCCAATTACTACATCTTACGCCAAAAATATTCATGTACCGGCATTTAATTTCTATGATAATATTGTTTGGGGAGCTACCGGAATGATACTTAATGAAGTTAAAACGCTTTTTAGACAAGCCATGTAAATTGTAATTTGTATTTTTGTGGTTATCTTAAAAACTAAAACCATACATGGGGTTATTTAAAAAGAATCCTTTCGGACATATACTTTTTCTAAAAAAATGGCTTATTAGGTCTGCCGGAGTCATTACACACAGGCGATACCGTGGATTTAACCAATTGCAAATAGAAGGTTCTGAGATTATTAAAGATTTACCAGAAACCAATGTGCTGTTTATTTCTAATCACCAAACGTACTTTGCAGATGTGGTTGCTATGTTTCATGTATTCAATGCAAGTCTTAAAGGCAGAACAGACTCTATTAAAAATGTAGGGTATCTGTGGAATCCTAAATTGAATATCTATTACGTTGCCGCTATTGAAACCATGAAATCTGGTTTGTTACCTAAAATTTTGGCGTATGCAGGTTCTATTAGTATTGAGCGTACCTGGAGGGCAAATGGGGAAGACGTAAACAGACAGGTTAAAATGAGTGATATTAGTAATATTGGTAGAGCGTTAAATGATGGTTGGGTAATCACTTTTCCGCAAGGAACTACAAAACCTTGGAAGCCTATAAGAAAAGGAACTGCGCATATTATTAAAAGATATAAGCCAATTGTTATTCCTATTGTTATTGACGGATTCAGACGTTCGTTTGATAAAAAGGGACTTAATATCAAAAAGAAAGGAATACTCCAGTCTATGGTTATTAAGGCACCTTTAGAAATTGATTATGAGAATGAGTCGATAGATGATATTGTAGAAAAAATAGAATATGCAATTGAGCAACATCCTTCATTTCTTAAAGTACTTACTCCAAAACAAATTAAAGAAATAGAAGAGCTTAACGAGTTAAGAAGATACGGAACAGACTTATAAAAAAAGCGATGATTAATCATCGCTTTTTTTATAAGTCTATTTTCTTTAATTCTTGGTAGTTATCTTTTAGTTTTTTTAGTAAAATACCATAAATTAATTTGTAGAATAGCCAAATTATTAAAAGGAAAATACCAATTAAAAATATGATTAAACCGTACATGATTACATAGAAAACAGTCTCTTGTCCGTTTTTGGTAAATTGCTCATGTAGCTGAATGGTATCGGCATGACTATTAATAAGTATGGTGAGTAATATGAGGCTTGAAACCCCAAAATAAACAAGATTAAACCATACATAATAATTTACAGTTTTACGGGTTCGTAAAATATTTTTTAATAGTGTTTTTACACTATCAATAGAACATATTCTTTTATAGTTTAAAAAGAATAGGTAAATAAATACCAAGAGTCCTGCATAGTATATAATATTAATGACACGTATTATTACACGGTGATAAATTTCTTCTATAATCTCAACATCATACCCGTTATAAGAGCTAGGAATGTTGCTTATTAAAACCATTGCAATCCAAAATACAAACTCAATAATGCTTATGTAAAAAATCCATTTCACTTGTGAAGACGATTTTTTCCACAACATTTGGTGTATTTGGTCGTAAGAAAGCTTTGGAAGCTCTTTTTCCTTACGTTGCCAGTCTTTCTTTAAAAATTCTAATTCATCCATAACTTTATGGGTTCAAGACAGTCTTTAGCTTAGTTTTAATTCTATTCATTTTCACTCTAGCATTTACCTCAGATATCCCTAAGGTTTCAGATATATCTTTATAGTCTCTATCTTCGAGATATAAAAAAACAAGCGCCTTGTCTATATCATTTAATTCTTTAATGGCTTCATACATTAGCTTTAATTGTTGTTCAATAGCATCGTCATATTCTTCAGCCTTCATTTTAAAGCTAATAGGTTCTATCTCCTGTGTTTTTACCTTCTTTTTAGATTTACGGTATAAGGTAATAGCAGTATTAAGTGCAACTCTATACATCCAGGTGCTGAATTTAGCATCTCCTCTAAATTTAGGATACGCTTTCCATAGCTGAATGGTGATTTCCTGAAACAAGTCATTATGTGCATCCTGATCAGAAGTATATAGCCTGCAAATTTTATGGACTATATTCTGGTTTTCTTCTAAAAGGGTTACAAAAGTATGTTGTAATTCTTTATTCACTAATGAGTATTGTTTCTAATATAAGTAGAAAAACGAGTTAAATTGTTACGAAAAAATTTTAATACTATTTAAATTTTTTCTCTTTAGTCATAATTAAATCCTAAAAATGCTAAAAATAAATTAGTTACTGTTTTTTTCATCGTAAATTTATAAAGATAAATTAAATAATTAGTTTTATGAATATACCCAAAACCAAAATGCCTAGAGTTGTAATTGTGGGAGGTGGGTTTGCAGGCATCTCAATAGCTAAAAAACTTAAGGGTCTGCCTATACAACTAGTGATGTTTGATCGTCACAATTACCATACTTTTCAACCTTTATTATATCAGGTTTCCACGAGCGGTTTAGAACCCGATTCAATTGCTTATCCGCTAAGGAAAATCATGAAGAAGCATAAGAACTTTCATTTTAGATTGGCAGAAGTAATTGGCATACATCCTGAAGAAAATTTGGTAGAAACAAGTTTGGGTAAGTTATCTTACGATTATCTGGTGGTGGCAACCGGAACAAAAACCAATTATTTTGGGAATAAGAAAATAGAGGCGAATGCGATGCCTATGAAAACGGTACCTCAGGCATTGAGTATTCGTAGCTTTATGCTTCAGAATTTTGAAAAAGCGAGTGTGACCGAAGATGAAAATGAACGCCAATCATATTTGAATTTTGTAATAGTTGGAGGTGGCCCTACAGGCGTTGAATTGGCAGGTGCTTTGGCTGAGTTAAAAAGAAATGTCTTCCCAAAGGATTATCCAGATATAGATATTTCCAATATGCAAATTCATTTGCTTGAAGGAGCAGACAGGTTGTTGCCTCCAATGAGTGCAACGGCGTCTAAAAAGGCATATGAATTTTTAACGAAGCTAGGGGTTAGTATTCATTTAAACATGTTGGTTACACAATATGATGGTGCAAATGTAGAAACCAAAGACGGAATCTTTTTAAAGGCAAAAACCTTTATATGGTCTGCAGGGGTTACAGGGAATCCGGTGCCGGGAGTTGCAGAAAATGCCATTCATGACAGAGCACATAGGTATATGGTAAATCAATTTAATCAGGTAGAGGGGTATACCAATATTTTTGCCATAGGAGATATTGCTTTAATGATGTCTGATGAGTATCCTAAAGGACACCCACAGCTGGCACAGCCAGCTATTCAACAAGGAGACTTGCTCGCTAAGAACCTGATGAAGTTATTACAAAATAAACCAATGGAACCTTTTAAATATATAGATAAGGGGTCTATGGCTACTATAGGAAGAAATAAGGCTGTTGCCGATATTAAAAAGCTACACTTTGGAGGCTTCTTTGCTTGGTTTATCTGGATGTTTGTACACTTGTTTTCGTTGGTAGGTTTTAGAAATCGTGTAATTGTATTTTTTAATTGGATGTACAATTATATCAATTATGATAAGGCAGCACGTTCTATTTTTAGACCTTATGTGAGAGAAACGAGTGCTAAAGAAGAAGAGGCAACTGTGGTTGCCGAATCGTGAATTATGATAAAATAGGAAACACTCATGGTTAGTGAATTAATCTATAAATCATGAGTGTTTTTATGAAAGTTTTCTAAGCTCATCATCTGTAAAATGAGTTCTTTTTTTCTCTTGTTTAAATTTTTCCTGATTGTATTGACTCGATTGATTTTTAGGAATAGATAAAGAGACCCAATCTGAATCTTTAATCATTTTCCCCAAAAAAACCATTTGACCAATATGGTATGGGTAATGCGCTAATTGACGATTAATAGCTTCGGTAATGGTGTGTCCTTGATTGCGAATATAAACCAGATTAGTAAAGTTGTCTTGGTGTACACTATCTAAAGCTTTAAAAAGGCATGTCCAACCCTTTTCCCAGTAGGCTACTATTTCTTCTTTAGAGGTAAGTGTATCCTCAAATTCATCATCACGGTGACGCCATTTTTTTTCACCATCTTCAGTTAAGAAGTTAGTCCATCTGCTAAGCATATTACCAGCAATATGTTTTATTATAACCGCTACACTATTGGAGGTCTCGTTATAAGTGTAATGAAGTTCCTCTTCGGTAAGTATCGTAATTGTTTTATCTCCTAAGGTTTTATAGTAGATAAATTGTTTTTTAACACTTTCTAAATAGTTTAACTCATTACTCTCCATCAGTGTCAACAAAGTTTATACTTGCAGAATTTACACAATAACGTTTTCCTGTTTCAGTTGGTCCATCATCAAATACATGACCTAAATGTCCGCCACATTTGGCACAAACAATTTCTGTACGAATCATGCCATGACTGGTGTCCTGAATGTATTCTACAGTACCTTCAATGGCGTTGTCAAAACTTGGCCAACCACAATGGCTTTCAAACTTGTTGGTGCTGTCAAATAATTTGGTTCCACATCCTTTGCAGGTATAGGCTCCGTCTTCAAAATATAAGTTGTATTTACCTGTATGCGGATACTCAGTTCCTTTATTTCTTAGAATTCTATATTCTTCAGGAGTTAATTTAGCTTTCCATTCGGCTTCTGTTTTTTCAACAGCATATTTTTTTTCACTCATATTTTTAGTTTCTTTTTCCGTTTGGGCTTTTCCGTTGCAACTTATTAAAATAGCAGTTAGCAATACAAATAATAACCTTTTCATTTTCATAAGCAATTTAATTTTTAATATAAGATACAATTTTTTCAATTACTTTATTGTCTCCAAGTATTTTACGGTGTCCTAATTCCTTTGTAATATAGAGTGTACCGTTTGTAAGGTGTTCTTCTATTTGGTAAGCAGCAGTAACCGGAACATCAACATCGTTTTCATCATGGATTACTAAAACCGGAATTGAGATTTCTTTTGCAGCTATATATGAAGAGAAATCATTCATGGTTTCATTAATCTTGGTTTCAATACGTTTTTTCATCAATTTCCCTACTACAGGTTTCATTTGCATTTGCTTGATGAAGTCCTTAATAATGTCGTCTATTACATTGCCACTACCTATGGTAATAATTTTTTTTATGCTCTTTGGTTGTTTGTAAGCATTAAGTAACGCCATGCCACCTAAAGAATGACCAATAGCGGCTTCAAAAGGGCCTAGTTGCTTTTCTAATTCCAGAATTACCTCTATAAATTCTTTCATATTGGTTTGTTTTCCAGGAGATTTTCCATGGGCAGGAGCATCAAAGCTAACAGTGCTATACCCTTCTTTTAATAAGGCATCGGCAATTTTATATAATTGAGTACCTCTACCACACCAACCATGACTTAGTAATATTTTTTTATTAGAATCACCGTAGGTGTATAAGGTAATCTTTTTTTCTAGTGAAGGAATTTCTATGGTAGTTTGAATGCTGTTAGCATCCATGTGATGTTCTCTTTTAGGAAGCTTATATTTAATAGGCGTCATAAAGAGATTACCTGCATAGAAGGCTGCTAATTTTATAGAAACAAATTGTAATGCTTTCCCTAAATAAATAAATTGAGAAGGTATTTGAATACTTTGTTTTTGGGCCTTGTTTTCTTGTGTCATACTTATGAATAAACTTTATGAAAATAAATTAAGATAGCTTTTAATTTTCTCATCTAATTATTTTAAATTTATCGAGAGTAAAGTTAAATCTTCATGTTTGTTTATAGAACTTCTTTATGAAAAAATTGTGTATTCATAAATTAGATGCGCCTAAATAACTTTACACACCTATTTATTAGACAATGTAAAATTTAAAACCTTACACATAATTTTAAAAAATTAACATAGATGCATCAGGTACAAACTTACTCGTTATTCTCAGACTTTGACATTCATTTATTTAAAGCTGGTAAACATTTTAAATTATATGAAAAATTAGGTGCCCATTTAATGACTGTTAACGGAGTAGAGGGGACCTACTTTGCGGTTTGGGCACCTTCTGCTAAAGAGGTTAATGTAATAGGTGATTTTAATTATTGGGTAGACGGTGAATGCAAGCTTAATGTACGATGGGATTCTAGTGGTATTTGGGAAGGTTTTATACCACATGTAACTAAAGGGGTACGTTATAAATATAAAATTTATTCACACCATAATGGGGTGGTTACAGAGAAAGCAGACCCGTTTGCATTTTTCTGTGAAAGACCACCTAACACGGCTTCTGTTATTTGGGATTTAGATCATACTTGGGATGATGTAGATTGGATGCAGAAGCGTAAGGATATAAATAGGTTAGATCGCCCGTTTTCTGTATATGAGGTACACTTAAGTTCATGGAAAAAGGTAGTGGAAGAAAATCGTTCATTAACTTACAAAGAAATGGCTCAGGATCTTGTACAATATGTTAAGGAACTTGGCTTTACACATGTAGAGTTTATGCCCATTATGGAGTATCCTTTTGACCCTTCATGGGGATATCAGATTACAGGTTATTTTGCCCCAACATCTCGTTTTGGTTGTCCGCAAGATTTTATGATGCTAGTGCAAGAGTTTCATAAAGAGGGAATAGGTGTTATTTTAGACTGGGTGCCTTCGCACTTCCCTGATGACGCCCACGGTTTAGCTAATTTTGATGGAACTAATCTATATGAGCACCCAGATTATAAAAAAGGATATCACCCAGATTGGAAGAGTTGTATTTTTAATTACGAACGTAATGAGGTACGCTCTTTTCTAATTTCTAATGCCATGTTTTGGTTACAACATTACCATGTAGATGGTTTACGTGTAGATGCTGTAGCGTCTATGTTATACTTAGATTATAGTAGAGAGCATGGGCAATGGGATCCGAATAAATATGGGGGAAATAAGTATTTAGAAGCGGCTTCTTTTCTTAAAGAAATGAATGAAGCTGTTTATGGTTCTTTTGAAGGAGTGCAAACTATTGCAGAAGAGTCAACTGCATTTTCAGGAGTATCTAAACCCACATACTTAGGAGGTTTAGGTTTTGGTATGAAATGGATGATGGGCTGGATGCATGATACCTTACTGTATTTTAAGAAGGAGTGTGTTTATAGAAAGTATCATCAGAACGATATTACATTTAGTTTGACGTATGTTTTTTCCGAAAATTTCATGCTACCGTTAAGTCATGATGAGGTGGTACACGGTAAGAAATCTATTTTTGGAAGAATGCCAGGAGATGAATGGCAACGCTTTGCTAATATAAGAGCTATGTATAGCTATATGTTTACGCATCCGGGGGCTAAGTTGTTATTTATGGGCGGTGAGTTTGCACAGAGTAGCGAATGGAATTTTTCTAAGAGTTTAGATTGGCACTTGCTTAAATACGATTTTCATAAAGGAGTAAAGTCGTTAATATCCGATTTAAATAAGCTTTATAAATCGAAACCGGCGTTGTACGAAAAGCAATTTAGTCCGGAAGGTTTTGAGTGGATTAATTTATCGGATGGTAATAATTCGGTACTTACGTATATAAGAAAAGGACATGATGAGAAAAATGATCTTATCATTGTATGTAATTTCACTCTTATGAAACGAGATGTGTACAGAATAGGACTTCCTAAAAGAGGTAAGATTAGGGAGATTTTTAGTTCTGATTATAAAAAATATGGAGGTTCAGGAGTGCGAAATGTAAAAGCCATAGAATCAGATGCAATAGCATGGGATGGCAGAGAACATAGTTGTGAAATCGTTTTAGCACCACTAAGTGTTATGGTTTTCACATATTAATGAAAATTATACCAATATTATTAAATAAAATTTAACAAGAAATTGGTTTATTAGTTATAGATTTATAATCCAAAAACCGATTGTATTATGATTACAAATACTCAGTTAGAATATAGAGGGAATCAATTTCCTTCCGCTATAAAGTCTTTTGAGCAAACTATCAACAATCTTTTCTTTACAACTGAAAATAATGTTGTGTTGTGTGTTACTGTATTGAGAGATAGTTTGTTACGTTTTAGATTTAACACCGAAGGTGTATTTGGAAATGATTTTTCGTATGCCATCGATGAGGAATGTGTACATGGGTATAATAAACTTGAGGTAGAAGAAGATAACTACAAATACATTATAACTACAAATAAAGTTCAGTGTATCTTAAATAAGGCAGATCTTAGAGTAGGTATTTACGATTTAGACGGGAATCCTATTTTAGAAGATGAGTTAGGTTTTCATTGGGAAGAAAATTATGAATACGGAGGTAACATTGTTAAAATGAGTAAGGTTACCGTTGATGGAGAAAGTTTTTTTGGCCTTGGTGATAAAGCTACTCACTTTAATTTAAAAGGAAAGCGTGTTTCTAATTGGAATACAGATGAGTATGCTTATGGGGTAGATAGAGATCCGCTTTATAAAACGGTTCCTTTTTATGTAGGTTTAAGAAGAGGTGTTTCATATGGTATTTTCTTTGATAATACATTTAGAACCTATTTTGATTTTTGTCAGGAACGTAGAAATGTGTCTAGTTTTTGGGCTGACGGTGGAGAAATGAATTATTATTTCCTTTATGGACCGGCCATGGATAGCGTTGTTTCTGTGTATACAGAATTAACCGGGAAACCAGAGCTTCCGCCGTTATGGGCGCTAGGATACCACCAATGTAAATGGAGTTATTATCCTGAAGCTAAAGTAAGAGATGTAACTAGCAAGTTTAGAGAATTACAAATTCCTTGTGATGCCATTTATCTAGATATTGATTATATGGATGGATTTAGATGTTTTACTTGGAATAAAACCTATTTCCCTGATCCTAAAAAAATGGTATCCGATTTAAATGAGGAAGGTTTTAAGACAGTGGTTATTATAGATCCCGGAATTAAAGTAGATCCGGAATACGATGTGTATCAACAAGCTTTAGAAAATGATTATTTCTGTCATAGAGCTGATGGTCCTTATATGCGAGGTAAAGTTTGGCCGGGAAGATGTTATTTCCCTGATTTTACGAATCCTCAAGTACGTGATTGGTGGGTAGATTTATATAAAGAGTTAATAGAGGATATAGGAGTTAAAGGGGTTTGGAATGATATGAATGAGCCTGCAGTAATGGAAGTACCAACAAAAACATTTCCGTTAGATGTACGTCATGATTATGATGGTAACCCTTGTAGCCATAGAAAGGCGCATAATATCTATGGAATGCAAATGGCTAGAGCTACTTATGAAGGGGTAAAGAAATTTGCGTACCCTAAGCGTCCGTTTATTATAACAAGGGCAGCGTATTCGGGAGCACAGCGTTTTACATCGTTTTGGACAGGTGATAATGTAGCAAGTTGGGAACATTTATGGTTGGCTACTGTGCAGGTACAGCGTATGTGTATAAGTGGAATGAGTTTTGCCGGAACTGATATTGGAGGGTTTGCAGAGCAGCCAACGGGAGAATTATATGCACGTTGGATACAGTTAGGAGTGTTTCATCCGTTCTGTAGAACGCATTCTTCTGGAGATCATGGAGAGCAAGAGCCTTGGTCATTTGATGAAGATGTACTGAATATTACGCGTAAGTATATTGAACTACGCTATACATTATTACCTTACTTATATACAGCTTTCTGGAAGTATAGTGATAAAGGAGAGCCTATATTAAAGCCATTAGTGTATTTTGATCAGGAAGATACACAAACACACTACCGTACAGATGAATTTGTATTTGGTCGTCAGATTTTAGTATGTCCAATATTAGAATTTAATGTGCAAGGTAGAAGAATGTATATGCCAAGAGGTAAATGGTACAATTTCTGGACAGATGAGGTGGTTACAGGAGGTAGAGAATTATGGGTAGAAGCCCCATTACATATTATTCCTATTTTTATTAAAGAAGGAGCCATGATACCAAGATACCCTGTTCAGCAATATGTAGGGGAGAAGAAGATTGAAGAATTAGTAATGGATGTATATTATAAACTTGGAGAAGAAAAGAGTGTAGTATATGAAGATGGGCAAGATGGATATGATTATACAAAAGGAAGATATAGTTTAATGAATTTTAAACTTATAGGGAAGAAAGACGAGTTGTTGTTAAAACAGCATTATGAGGGGATGTTTGAAACTTCATATGATGATATTGTGTTTAGATTGCATGGGCTTCCTTTTGAAATAGAGAAGGTGTTTATCAATAATGAAGAGATAAGCTTAGAAAGTTTAATAGTTGAGTCTGGGAATGCTCTAAAGGTTAATAAGATTTTTACTGACTTACGTATTATAGGTAAAAAATAGTGTCGTATTTTTGTAAAAACTCTAATTTATGAAAAGAATAGCTATAATAGCTACATGTTTGTATGTAGTATTGTCGTGTAAAACGAATCCGTTTACAGGGTCGAGTACATTGAATTTTTATCCGAATAGTAAAATTTTCCCAACATCTTTTGATCAGTACAATACTTTTTTGTCTGATAACAAAGTGGAGAAGGGAACCTCTGATGCCCAAATGATAACCAATGTAGGCAAAAAGATAGCAGCGGCTGCTGAGAAATGGTTAACTGCCAATGGGCATGCCGATTATTTAGATGATTACGAATGGGAGTATAATTTAGTACAAGACGAAACGGTGAATGCCTGGTGTATGCCGGGAGGTAAAATAGTTTTTTATACGGGTATTTTGCCCATAGCGCAAGATGAAACAGGGGTTGCGGTGGTAATGGGGCATGAAGTAGCCCACGCCTTAGCCGATCATGGTGCGCAACGTATGAGTGCTTCTACGTTACAACAATTGGGAGGAGTTGCTGGAAACGTAGTTATTAAAGACGAACAAACACTAAGCTTGTTTAATACTGCTTATGCAACAGGTACACAGGTAGGTGTTATGTTGCCTTTTAGCAGAAAGCACGAGATAGAGGCAGATAAAATAGGTCTTACTTTAATGGCAATTGCAGGATATAATCCTGAGGAAGCTGCTGAATTGTGGAAGCGTATGAAAGCAATGGGCTCAAGCTCTACTCCTGAATTTTTAAGTACACACCCGTCTCATGATACCCGAATAGGAAATTTAACCGCTTGGGCTCCTGAAGCTAAAGCTGAAGCCAAGAAATTTGGGGTAACATCTTTTAAATAGATAGAAAAGTTAAGAAATATATAAAAGTACTCTTGTTAAAGGGTGCTTTTTTTATGGCGTAAAATGTTGTTTTGTGATACATTTATAGTCTTAATGATTAAATTTTTTTCCACTATGGAAGTAAAAAGCATATTGTATAAAACCGTGTACTTTCCTTTAATTAAAATTATTATAGGTGCTGTTGTGTGTATTGCATCTTATGTATTAGTAGAAAACCTTTTTATTTATTTATTGGAATTGGTTGGTATACAGGGCGAGTTAAAATTTCTTATTTCAGGAGTTGCTACTGCCATAGGTGTAATTGTAGTATATAAATATTTGTTTCAATTTTATGAAAATCGAAAGGTTACTGAAATCTCTGGAGATAGATTTTTTAAGAATATAGGGTTAGGTGTTTTTGTTGGGGTATTAATGATGTCTCTTACCATAGGGGTTATTTATGTTGCAGGTGGTTATAAAGTAGAATCGGTAAACCCAATATGGTATGTGGTACCAGCCTTAACCATGGCAATAACATCAGCAATTTTTGAGGAAATATTATTTAGAGGTGTTTTGTTTCGGGTGGTAGAAGAAAAGTTAGGTAGTTACATTGCGCTAGTAATATCGGCATTTGTATTTGGGTTATTGCATATGATGAACCCTAACAGTTCTTTAAACGCAGGGATTAGTATTGCCATAGAAGCAGGTTTTTTATTGGGTGTAGCGTATATGTATACTAGAAACTTATGGTTTCCTATAGCAATTCATTTTGCATGGAATTTTACACAATCTACTATTTTTGGTGCGAATGTTTCGGGTACTCAAGTATCTAAAACATTTATTACAGCAAGCATTGAAGGTCCGGAGTGGTTAACTGGAGGAGCTTTTGGTCCGGAGGCATCTATACAGGCACCTATCTTTGGAGTCATTTTATCGGTAGTTTTATTGTTTCTTTGCTATAAGCAAGGACATATTATAAAGCCATTTTGGAAGAAATAAAATAATGCGATTGGGTAATGAACTTTTTAAAATCATTTATCTAATATTGTTAGAGATATTTTTGATTTTTAAGTAAATTGTAAAATAATTCTCAATGTAATTGGTTATTGTCTGTAAATAATTTTATTTTTGGGCTGAACCAACTATAATTATCCATGAAAAAATTAAACTTATTTACAGTTATTCTACTGTGTTTGGTAGTAAACGTTACTACTATATCTTGTTCTAATGATGATGATACAACAGCTGAAGATCCGCAAGTAGAAGACCCTACGAGTAATTATTTTCCTTTAGCTTTAAACAATACTTGGAACTATGATTTTACAGGAGGGGATGATTTAGTTATTGATTTGTATTCTACCTTAACCCATAACGGGAATACCTTTTATATTACAGATTTTATAAACCCTGTGGATGGTGGTGATATGATACAAGGATACCGAGTGGATGGCAGTACGTATTACGGGTATAATGGAGAAACTACTATTGATTATGATTATTCTGGTTTTTCGACTACCGCAACAATTGATCCTGCAGAATTTGTATTTTTTAATGATACAATGGAAGTAAATGAAAGTATAACAACTACTGTAGCGGCTCCAACCGAAATATCTGCTTTAGGAATTTCTGTAGATACTACAACTAATTTTGAGTTTATTGCCACGGTTGTTGGTAAGGATTTAGAAATGACTGTAAACGGAGAAATGTATACGGATGTTATTAAGGTGTATTTAGTAGTGAATGCAGATATTTCAGGCTCTATAGTAACTGAAGAATTGTATTATTATTTTGCTAATAATGTTGGGCCTATTCAGTTAGAAAGCTCTTTAGGAGATTATACACTGTTAACATATACATTAAATTAGTAACTTTTCAGTATTAATCATTTGGTTACTTTTTAAATAAAATTTAATACTATATTTAGCTGTCTTTATTAAGGCAGCTTTTTTTTTAAACTAACTTGTTATGAGTCAAAAATTACAGAAGGGAGATAAGAAATTATTAAACGCTTGGGCTTTTTATGATTGGGCTAACTCGGTTTATAGCTTAGTAATAGCTTCGGCTGTATTTCCTATATTTTATGGAGCATTATTTTCTCAATTAGGAACAACTCATTTAGATTTTTTTGGATTTTCTTTCAAAAACTCGGCCTTAATTAGTTTTGTTACAGCTTTTGCTTTTTTAATAGTGGCTATTATATCACCGTTACTTTCAGGTATCGCCGATTACTTAGGGAATAAGAAGTTTTTTATGAAAGTATTCTGTTATATGGGGGCGCTTGCCTGTATAGGTTTGTATTGGTTTAGTTTAGAGAATATATATATAAGTGTTTTATTCTACTTTTTAGGGTTAGTTGGTTTTTGGGGAAGTTTAGTTTTTTATAATTCTTATTTGCCTGATATAGCATTCGCTGATCAACAAGATGGTATTAGTGCAAAAGGATATTCTTTAGGATATATAGGGAGTATATTTTTATTAATCTTTAATCTTGCTATGATAATGTTTCCTGATGCCTTTGGGATTACGGATGTACCAGGTGACTCTGCAGCCATTAAAGCGATGCGTTATTCATTTATTTCCGTAGGTATTTGGTGGATAGCTTTTAGTCAGTATACATACTATTACTTGCCAAAAGGAAATCATGAAAGACCTAAGGTAACCAAAGACGTTGTATTAAACGGATATAAGGAGTTGCGTAATGTATGGAAGAGTTTGTCTGAAAATAAACGTTTAAAATCTTATTTAGGAGGATTCTTTGTTTACAGTATGGCGGTACAAACAGTTATGTTAGTAGCTACCTATTTTGGTGAGCAGGAGATAGGCTGGGGTGGAGATAAAGAAAAACAAATGGGATTAATAGTAAGTATATTGCTAATTCAGATTATTGCAGTTTTAGGTGCTGTACTAACTTCAAGAGCTTCTAAGAAATTTGGTAATATCCCAACTTTAATAGTTATAAATGTTATTTGGGCAATTATATGTGTAGTGGCTTTTTTTGTTACAGATCCTATTCATTTTTATGTTACCGCTGCTTTTGTAGGATTGGTTATGGGAGGTGTTCAGTCCTTATCTAGATCTACTTACTCTAAGTTTTTACCAGAAACAAAAGACACAACCTCGTTCTTTAGTTTCTATGATGTAGCCGAAAAGATTGGGATTGTTATAGGAATGGCACTCTATGGAATTATAGATCAGATTACAGGCTCTATGAGAAATTCAGTGTTGTTTTTAGTGGTGTTTTTTGTGATTGGAGTCATTTTGTTATTTAGGGTACCAAAAGAAACACAGGCAAGTTAAAACAGCTATTTTTATGTTGACATACTAAAACCCCACTAATGTTCGTTATAAAAAGGCGTATAACATAACGAGGGGAATGAGATTTGTTAAAATTAAAAAATGACATTTAGATGATTTTTGTTAAAGTTTTTATGAGGATTAGCAACTTGTAAACTTTACCAAAATATTAAGTGCAATTTTAAAAAAGCACTAAACAATTTTGTATGTTTTTCATTTTTTAATAAAAATTTAACTTAGCTTTAAAAATACTTTCAAGTTTTAAATAATACGCTATATTTGTGTTTTCGCAAAACAAACCAATATGCATATAAAGAAAATTATTAAGGGTTCTATTGCTTTAGCTTTTACAATTTCACTAGTTTCTTGTAGTGAAGATATTACATTAACTCCGCTTGCTGAAGACGTTCCTCCAACATTTGCAGCATCTGTAGATGGGTCATCTTTCGTAGATACGTTAACAGTGGATGCATATACTACCGAGGTAGACTACGATTTTAATGATGAGGATAATACTATTATCGAACAAGGAACTTACGAGGCTGTTAGAATTTTAGCATCAGATGAAGCTTCTGCTTCAAGTATGGCTATTGTTTTTCCAACCGATGCAGTTGAGGGTACATATGAATTTTCAGATACTCAAGGGTATTATTTAGCTAACTATTTAGTTGCTGGTGCAGATGGTGTAACAGAAGCTAATAGAGCAACTACAGGTATGTTAACTTTAATATTACATAATCAGTCATCGCATTATGTAGAAGGTTATTTTGCTTTTGAAACGCAAGAAAATACAATCACTGGTGGTGTGTTTAAAACCTTCTATACGGTAAATGATTAATCAATCCTAAACCAATTTTAATGAAAATTACTTACAAGTCTTTACTTTATATATCACTTGCAGCTACTACATTATTTTATTCTTGCGATAATGAAATAGTTGATTACGGACAAACAATTGACGATGTTGAGACTGGGACAGCTGATTTAACAGATACAGATGGCGATGGTTTGTCTGATGTGGCTGAAAACATGCTGTTAGGTCAAGATACAGATAGTGATAATATCCCTGATTATTTAGATGATGACGATGATAATGATGGTGTTTTAACAGTGGATGAAATGCCTGATGAAAATGGAAATGGAGTACCTGATGACTCCTATGATTTAGACGGTGATGATATTCCTAACTATTTAGATACTGATGATGACGGTGATGGTGTGTTAACTGAAGATGAAGGTCCACTTGTTATTCAAGATACAGATGAAGATGGGGTTTTAGATTATTTAGATGATGATGATGATAATGACGGAGTGCCAACTTTAGTAGAAAATGGAGGTACGCTTCAAAATTCTGATAGTGATGGTACACCAGATTATTTAGATACTGATGATGATAATGACGGTATCCTTACTATGTATGAAGATTATGAAAATGGATTGGATAGTGATGGAGATGGTATATTAAATTACTTAGAAGAAGATGATGATGGTGATGGAAAATTATCTGACTTTGAAAATGCAGATCCTGACGGAGACGGTGATCCAGTAGATGCATACGATTCTGATGGTGATGGTACACCAGATTATTTAGATATTTACAATTATGATATGACTTCTTGCGATGGGAGTGATAGTGTTGTAGATAATTTTGCTTTATTTGATTTAGAGCTTTATGTATCGGATGTTATGGAGGCTAATTTACCTACAGGTGCATCGATTACAGTATCGTTCCATACAAGTGAGAATGGTGCGTATTATAATAATAATATGGTAAGTAGCACAACAGATTATGTAAATAGTTCACAATCTGAAGATATTGTGTACATGAGAATAATGGACAATATTACAAGTACGTTTACAATTGAAGAATTGTATTTGTTTGTAATTGTTCCTGATACAGCTGGGGGTACAGCTGTGTATGACACATTTGGTAATGAGTGTCTATAAAATTTGTTGCTAATTCAATTTTAAATAACTCACAAAAAAACACCCCTTAACGATATTGTTAAGGGGTGTTTACTATTATAAGGGTTTGTTTTAGGGAGTTAATTTACCTTAGTAATATTACCAGAGCCTGCTGTGTTTAGCTCTCTTGTTACAGGATTTCCTTTGTAATTAATGTCACCAGAACCTGTTATATTTGCTTTTAACGATTGTTTACAGTATAGTTCAACTCCGCCTGAACCAGAAATAGTAACTTTTGCATCGCTAGAAGTTAGTCTGTAGGCTTGAATATCTCCTGAGCCGGTTATATCTGCTCTAAATTCCTCAGTTGTTCCTTCTAATTCTAAGTCACCTGAACCGGTTACGGTAGCTTCTGTCTTTTTTGCATTTATCTTGAAATAAATATCACCCGAACCTGTTACAGAAGTAGTAAACATATTTGTAGCGTAAGTTTCATTAGATGTAATCGATCCAGAACCAGCAAGGCGAGCACTGGCAATTGTGTTTACATTAACTTTAATGTGAATCCCTTTACGAGAGTTGATGCTGTATCCGTCTTTGGTGTAAATGTGTAAAGTATTGTTCTCTACCTCGGTAATAATGTACTCAATAAGATTTTCTTCGGCATCTATGGTAATTTCACCTTCTTTACCTTTAACTAGTTGAACATCATATGATCCGGCCACTTCAATACCGTCAAAACTTGATACATTTCTGGTTTCTGTAGTTTTGTAACCGTTGCCTTTTACTCCATTCCACGAAGCATTACATGCTGTGAAAACTAATAGTGTTAGGATACCTACAATTGTTAGTTTAGTAATTTGTTTCATAATTGATTATTTTATTTTCTATTTAATGTCACGCCACCATATTCACTCTTTATTCTTATATACTTACCAGAATTGTTGTGGGTATAATAGCCTTTATAATGATGACTTGTGTAGTCGGAGTCTTTTAGGGTGAAGGTTAAATTATCCTTACCACTTAGTCCGGCATATTCTAAGTCAATGTCAAAGTTGAAATAGTATTGAGGGTCATAGCCTAAACGGATGCCTGTATAATCGCCTTCAATAGTGATATTGCCAGCTTTGGGGGTAATGTTGTTAATACGAACAGAACCAAATTCTAAGTCTAAATCAATATTACCAAATACACTATCTATTTTAGCAGTTAGGTAGTCGCCGTTTCCTTTTAAGTTCATAATGTCTCCAAAGTAAACGCTGCCATAGTCACATTGATAATAAACGTAATCAGCTTTTTCAACTTTACTATTTGTGTAATCGGCTATAATTTCAAGATGTTTAGTTTTTTCAACTACAAATCCAGAGTAGTCGGCCTGTATTTTACCGTTTTTAATAATGCCAATTCTAGAGTTGGTGGTATAGTCAAACTTTAGGTAGTTATTATCTCCCCATAATTCTCCGATATCTAATTTACCATAATCACAAGAGATTTTGGCGGTGCCGTTTAGTTTGTCAATAATAATGGCTCCGTAGTCATTGTTCAGGTCTACTTCGTTGTTTATCGGAACTTTTATGGTGTAATTAACTTCTATATTTACATTTTTACTATTCCAGCCCCAACCCCATTTACTGTCGCTAAAAATAGTACTAGCACTTACCATGTCACTATTGGCATCAAAATTAACATGTATTTCATTTAGTTTTTCGATTACTTTTTTTTCATTGTTACCGCTGGTTTTTATAACTACTTCAATAATGGTTTTATTCTCATTCCAGCTGGTTATATTTAAGTTACCATAAGAATTATCAACTTTTAGTAAAGCATATGGAGTAACAGTAAACTCTTTTTTAACTGTCTTTTCTTTCGTATATTTACCTTTAGGAACTCCGTTATTATGAGTGTTAGCAAATGCTATTTGAATAGAAAATACTACTAAAAGTAGGGATTTACATAATGTTTTCATGGGTTTCGGTTTTAATAGTTTTAACATCATCAATAGTTTGTAGAACTTGTTGTAATAGTTCTATTCTTCTTTGTAAGTTACTTATCATGGCATAAATAACACGTTTATCGGTACCCTTTTCAATAAGGTCTGTTTTAAGTTTTTTATAATCATTCTCTAATTTGTTCACTTGTTTTACAGCATCGTCAACAATTTGTTTGGTTTCAGGGGAGTTGTTTTCCTTCTGAAGTTTTTCTAATTCTTGGTTGATAATACCAGTAAAATAGGTTTGTGATTCATAAAGCTTAGGTGCTACACTTGCTAAATCATCAGACTTTTGTATGTTATTGTTGAGAACTCCAAAAGTAGCTGTAAACATAATAACGATAGAAGCGGCAACATACCACCAGGTTTTATTAAATGTTCTTTTTTTAGATTGTGTGGTTAGTCCTTGTTGATTTTGCAACATTCTTTCAAAATTTGCCATATGATTTTCAGAAGGTTCATGTATATCTAATGACCCTTGTAAATCGCCAAATAAATCATCTATTTTATCTTTGTCTAAACGCATTGGACTATTAATTTTTTTCTTAAACTTTCTTTCGCTCTAGATATAATGGTTCTACAGTTGGCTGCAGAGATTTGCATGATATCACATATTTCCTCATAATCAAATCCTTCAATTAAGAATAAGGTTAAAGCAACTCTGTAATTGTCGTTAAGCGTTTTCATGATTTCCAATACTTTTTGAGCCTTCACATTGGTAAACTCATAATCAGCTTCAATTCCGTCATTGTCTTCAACCTTATATAAAATATTGTCAATATCTACAGATTGAGATTTTTCATTTTTACGGTATTGTTGAATACTGTTATTTATTACTATTCGTTTTAACCAAGCACCAAAAGTAACTTCTCCTTTAAAAGAGTCTAGCTTTGTAAAAGCACTTAAAAAAGACTCTTGCATAATATCTTCCGCTTCAAAGGAGTCTTTTACAATTCGTATAGCAGTGTTGTACATAGCTTTATAATACGAGTTATAAATTTCCAACTGCGCACTTTGGTTTCCCTTTTTACATAAGCGAATCAGTTCCTTAATATGTTGGTTATCGTGGCTCAAAAAGTTATTCTTTCTAGTAAAGATGAAGTTACTTAGTTTTTGTTACACTTTCAAAAAAATATATTTTCAAAATAGGTAGCATACACATTATAAAGTAATTGGCATAACTATTGCCTTAAAGTAGTAGTAATATACTTGATAAGAGTGTATTTTTGTGATTAATAATTGTTTAGAAAGAAAAGTTGATAATGAAAGTGATTGAAACATTGCTTTTAATGTGACATATTGACTGATAAAATAATATGAAGAAATTGAAATTTTCAAATATGGACATGTTGTCATTACAGGGTATTGACGAGGATTCTGAGTTAATTCCTTTAATGACTCCGGAAGACGAAGAAGAAATACAGAGAGAAGAGCTGCCTGAATCGTTATCAATTTTACCTTTACGAAATACCGTATTGTTTCCTGGGGTAGTTATCCCGATATCTGCCGGGCGCGATGCCTCTATTAAATTAATTAATGATGCAAATAATAGCGGTAAGGTAATTGGTGTAGTCTCTCAAAAGGATGAAAATGTTGAAACACCGACTTTAGAAGATATTAATACAGTAGGAACTGTAGCTAGAATATTAAGAGTGTTAAAAATGCCTGATGGTAACGTAACTGTTATTATACAGGGTAAAAAACGTTTTGCTATTACCGAAATAGTAGAAGATACTCCTTATTTAAAAGCTGCTATTTCTGAAGTGCCAGAACAAAGACCAGAGATAGGAGATAAAGAGTTTTCGGCAATCATTGAATCTGTTAGAGATTTATCATTACAGATAATTAAAGATAGCCCTAATATTCCTACTGAGGCTTCTTTTGCTATTAAAAATATTGAGAGTAATTCGTTTTTAATAAACTTTGTTTCTTCTAACATGAATCTTAATGTGAGTGAGAAGCAGGAGTTGTTAGAGATAAATGACCTTAAAGAGCGTGCTTTAGCTACTTTGAAATTTATGAATGTAGAGTCGCAAAAACTGGCTTTACGTAATGATATTCAATCGAAAGTAAGACACGATTTAGACCAGCAGCAACGTGAGTATTTCTTGCATCAACAAATGAAGACTATTCAAGAAGAATTGGGAGGGGTTTCATATGAGGCAGAAATTGAAGAAATGCGCGAGCGTGCTAAGACTAAAAAATGGGATGATAAAATAAAAGAGCATTTTGAGAAAGAGCTAGCTAAAATGCAACGAATGAATCCTCAGGTAGCAGAATATTCTATTCAACGAAATTATCTTGATTTGTTTTTAGACTTACCTTGGGAAGAGTTTTCTAAAGATAATTTTGATTTAAAGAGAGCGCAAAAAGTACTGGATAAAGATCATTATGGTTTAGAGGATGTAAAGAGACGTATTATTGAGTATCTAGCGGTACTAAAGCTTCGTAACGATATGAAGTCTCCTATTTTGTGTTTATACGGGCCTCCTGGGGTTGGTAAAACATCGTTAGGGAAATCTGTAGCAGAGGCTTTAGGGAGAGAATATGTACGTATTTCTTTAGGCGGTTTACGAGATGAGGCAGAAATAAGAGGACATAGAAAGACTTATATAGGGGCTATGCCGGGTAGAATTATCCAGTCGCTTAAAAAGGCAGGTACTTCTAATCCTGTATTTGTGTTAGATGAGATTGATAAGCTTTCTGTAGGTCATAATGGAGATCCTTCATCTGCTATGTTAGAAGTATTAGACCCTGAGCAGAATACTGAGTTTTATGATAACTTCTTAGAGTTAGGATACGATTTGTCTAAGGTGATGTTTATTGCTACAGCTAACAGTTTAAACACTATTCAGCCAGCTTTAAGAGATCGTATGGAGATTATTAACGTAACCGGATATACCATAGAGGAGAAGGTAGAAATTGCAAAACGCCACTTGTTACCAAAACAATTAAAAGAGCATGGTTTAAGTAGTGATAACCTTGTGATTGGCAAACGAGAGCTTGAAAAAATTGTAGAAGGGTATACAAGAGAATCTGGGGTAAGAGGATTAGAGAAGCAAATTGCCAAAATGGTAAGATATGCTGCCAAATCTGTGGCAATGGAAGAAGAGTATAACATAAAAGTTACGGTTGAAGATGTTGAGAAGGTGCTTGGGCCTGCCAGATTGGAACGCGATAAGTATGAGAATAATGATGTAGCGGGTGTAGTAACCGGATTGGCATGGACCAGTGTGGGAGGAGATATCTTATTTATAGAATCTATTCTGTCTAAAGGAAAAGGAGCAATGAGTATTACGGGTAACCTTGGTACAGTTATGAAAGAATCTGCTACCATTGCGTTACAATACATTAAAGCAAATGCTGATGAATTAGGAATTGATGCAGAGATATTTGATAAATATAATGTACATATTCACGTTCCTGAAGGAGCAACTCCAAAAGACGGACCAAGTGCTGGTATTACTATGTTAACCTCGTTAGTGTCATTATTTACGCAACGTAAGGTGAAAAAGAGCTTGGCTATGACAGGTGAAATCACGTTACGCGGTAAGGTGTTACCCGTAGGTGGAATTAAAGAAAAAATATTAGCTGCTAAAAGAGCAAGAATAAAAGAAATTATTCTTTGTGAAGATAACAGAAAAGATATTGAAGAGATAAAAGAGAGCTATTTAAAAGGACTTACGTTTCATTACGTAAAAGAAATGAGCGAAGTGGTAGCTATTGCGGTCACCAATCAGAAGGTGAAAAAGGCCAAGAAATTATAAGTGAAATAGCCCTGTGTATACAGGGCTTTTTTATAGCTCTATGTAGAATGTTGAATGGAGTAGTAATTTAAATGTAGGAGGATTAAAATATTCTTTAATACTGCACGTTGTTTAAACAAGATTTATTTATTTTGCGCACATGCAAAAATTCTGGCTAACCTTATTTTTACTTTTAAACTGTTTATTTATCTATGCCCAGATGGGAGGTAAGTATACTTATCAGTTTCTAAATCTGGTATCTAATCCTCGTCAGGCAGCGTTAGGAGGAAAGGTTATAACCAATTACGATAACGACGTTTTACAACCTATTTTTAATCCGGCAAGTATAAATAATGATATGAGCCATCAATTGGCTTTAAGTTATGTAAATTATCTTGGCGATGTAGGGTATGGTTCTGCTGCCTATGCCTATAAATACGATAGGTATGTAAACACAATTCATGGAGCAATTACGTATGTAAACTACGGTAATTTTGAGGGGAGAGATGAATACGGAAATGTTACTGGAGATTTTAGTGGAAGCGAAACTTCTTTATCTTTTGGATGGGCATATCAAATTCCGTGGTCCGATTTTCATGTAGGAATTAATACAAAGTTTATTTATTCTACCTTTGAAAGTTATAACTCTGTTGGTGGAGCTTTTGACCTTGGGTTGATGTATATTGATGATAAGCTAGATTTTAATGCTGCTATTGTGGTTCGTAATATTGGTGCGCAATTCACTACCTATGCCGGACAACAAGAACCCTTACCCTTACAAGTAGATGTAGGGCTTTCTCAATTATTAGAACATGTACCTATTCGTTGGCATTTAACCTTTGAAGATTTACAATACTGGAATGTTTCTTTTTCAAATCCAGTAAACTCAGAGGAGTCTTTAGATGGTACGGTAACCGAGGAAAAAGATAATATTTTTAAAGAAGTATTTAGGCATACCGTAGTTGGGGCAGAATTATTTCCTGATGGTAATTTTAATATTCGTTTGGGATATAACTTTAGAAGAGCGGCAGAAATGAAAATAGAGGAGTACAGAACCTTTTCTGGATTCTCTGGTGGCTTTGCTCTTAAAATAAATAAAACAAAGATTAGTTATACCTTTGCTCGGTACACAAATGCATCTCACAGTAGTTTGCTTGGGTTGCAGTTTGATTTAGAGTAGGTTTCCAATTTCAAAAATCAACTATGACAAAAAAAATTATAATAGCGATTGATGGTTTTTCTTCAACCGGTAAAAGTACTATGGCTAAAAAATTGGCCAATCAACTCGGTTTTATTTACGTAGATACTGGGGCAATGTACCGGGCTGTAACCCTCTATGCTATGCAACATAATTTAGTAGCTAAAGAGTATACTAATACCGAAGACTTAATAGCTTCTTTACCACAAATACGATTAACTTTTACGCTTAATGAGCAGCTTGGGTTTGCTGAAATGTATCTTAACGGAGTTAATGTAGAGAATGAAATACGTACCCTTGAAGTATCTTCATTTGTAAGTACGGTAGCCGCTATACCGCAAGTACGCCAAAAGTTGGTAGAGGAGCAGCGAGCTATGGGAAAAGAAAAAGGGATTGTAATGGATGGTCGCGATATTGGTACAGTGGTATTTCCTGAGGCTGAGTTAAAATTGTTTTTAACGGCGTCGGCAAAAGTTAGAGCAGAAAGACGTTTTAAGGAGTTAACCGATAAAGGAGATAATGTAAGTTTTGAATTGGTATTAGAGAATATAGAGCAACGCGATCATATAGATTCTACACGTGAAGATTCGCCTTTAAAGAAGGCTGAAGATGCTATAGAAATAGATAATTCAGATTTAAGCAGAGAAGAACAATTTAGCCTTATTTTAGATATTGTTTCAAAAAATTAGCTAAAAAGAGTTTTTTAAGAGATAAGTGCTTGTTAATCAAAAAGGAAGTTTGTACTTTTGCACTCCTTTTTAGCACGGTTAAGGAAGAAGAGGGGATAGAATTATTTATTTTTAATAACAACTTCTGTTATATAGTGTTTAACTTTCTTATATAGAGCAGAATACAAATTTTTAATCAGCATATGGCTGAAGAAGTAAAAACAGAAACTAAAAATCCGGAAGAATTTTTAGCTAATTTCAACTGGCATAACTACGAAGAAGGTATTGATCAAGTTGAGGATGACAAACTACAAGAGTTTGAAAATTTAGTTGAGCAAAACTTCGTAGATACTGCAGATGAAGAAGTAGTAGAAGGAGAAGTAATTCACATTACAGATCGTGAAGCTATTATTGATATCAACGCTAAATCTGAAGGTGTAGTTTCATTAAACGAATTCCGTTACAATCCTAACTTAAAAGTTGGTGATAAAGTAGAGGTATTAATTGATGTTAGAGAAGACAAAACAGGACAATTAGTATTATCTCACAGAAAAGCCAGAACTATTAAAGCATGGGATAGAGTAAATGCTGCTCATGATAGTGGTGAGGTTGTTAACGGTTATGTTAAGTGTAGAACTAAAGGAGGTATGATTGTAGATGTATTCGGAATCGAAGCTTTCTTACCAGGTTCTCAAATTGATGTTAAACCTATCCGTGACTACGATCAGTACGTTAATAAAACGATGGAATTCAAAGTGGTTAAAATTAACCATGAGTTCAAAAACGTAGTTGTTTCTCATAAAGCACTTATTGAAGCTGATATTGAAGAACAGAAAAAAGAAATTATTGGTCAGTTAGAAAAAGGACAAGTATTAGAAGGTGTTGTTAAAAACATTACTTCTTATGGTGTGTTCATTGACCTTGGTGGTGTTGATGGTTTAATTCACATTACCGATCTTTCTTGGTCTCGTATCAACCACCCTAACGAGGTTGTTGAATTAGATCAGAAACTAAATGTTGTAATCTTAGACTTTGATGATAACAAGTCTAGAATTCAGTTAGGTCTTAAGCAATTACAGAAACACCCATGGGAAGCTCTTGGTGAAGATGTAAAAGTTGGTGACAAAGTTAAAGGTAAAGTAGTAGTTATTGCTGATTACGGTGCGTTTATTGAAGTTGCTGATGGTGTTGAAGGACTTATCCACGTTTCTGAAATGTCATGGTCTACTCACTTACGTTCTGCGCAAGATTTCGTAAATGTTGGTGACCAAGTTGAAGCTGTTGTTTTAACTTTAGACAGAGAAGAGCGTAAAATGTCTCTTGGTATCAAACAATTAACTCCAGATCCATGGACAGATATTACTACTAAATATCCTGTTGGATCTAAGCACAAAGGTACTGTACGTAACTTTACTAACTTTGGTGTGTTTGTTGAATTAGAAGAAGGTATTGATGGATTAATCTATATCTCTGATCTTAGCTGGACTAAGAAAATTAAGCACCCATCTGAGTTTGTAAACGTTGGTGATATTTTAGAAGTTGTTGTTCTTGAATTAGATGTTGATGGACGTAAACTTTCTTTAGGTCACAAACAAACTACTGCAAACCCTTGGGATAAGTATGAACAAGAGTTCGGTTTAGGAACTGTTCACACTGCTGCTCTTGAAGAGATTGTAGACAAAGGTGCTACAATTACTTTCAATGAGGATATTGTTGCTTTTATTCCTTCTCGTCACTTAGAGAAAGAAGATGGTAGCAAACTTAAGAAAGGTGAGACTGCAGAATTCAAAATCATTGAATTTAATAAAGAGTTTAAAAGAGTAGTTGCTTCTCATACAGCTGTATTTAAAGATGAAGAGAAGAAAAACATGAAAGCTGCTACAGTTAAGTCAAACAATACTACTGAAAAAACTACTTTAGGAGATTTAGATGCATTACAAGAATTAAAAGATAAAATGGAAGGAAAATAATTTTCTGAAGTTTTAATAATAAAGAAAAACCTCTGATGATTCATCAGAGGTTTTTTTATGACTATAACTGATCAATTTTAATCTGCATCTTTCTTAAACGGAGGAGTTAATTGGTTTTTAAAAGAAAACAATACCAATCCAACTTTTGATTTAATGTCGTAACGGTCAAAAATAGCCGCTCTGTATGCCTCAATAGACTTTACAGATAGCCCCATAATGTCTGCAATTTGATCATAGGTGTACTCTTCTGCTTGGCATACCAGTGTTAAAAATTCCATTTCTCTTTCAGATAGTTGAATATTGGATCCATTTGTAGGTTTGTTTTCGTACTGGCGTACACGTTTTAAAATTTCTGATACATTATTATATCCTATTTTTATAATGTTGTCAATGGTAGCTTTTAATTCTTGAGCGGTACAGTTTTTATGTAAAAAGCCACGGGCACCCAAATAATAAGCTTCATCAATAATAGACTCATCAAAGTTCTGAGTAAGCAGCAAAACCTTTATATCTGCATCTTTTGCCTGTAACTCTTCCAATACTTCTAAGCCATTTTTAAAAGGCATCGAGTAATCTAGTATGTATAAGTCGGGTTTGGGCTCTAATGGTAAAGAATTCAGGAAATTTACGCCGCTTTCAAACTCATGTAGTACCTCATAGGTTTCCATCCTTTCCAAGAGTCCTTTAAGACCTTGCCTTACAATCTTATGATCGTCTATGATACAAATAGTAGTTTTATTCATGCTTAGAGTTTTTTGTAAGTGTTATGGTTGTTCCTTCGTTGGGGTTGGTGTCAATATCTACAGTATAATTAATAGCTGTGGCTCTGTGTACTATATTTTTAAGTCCCAAACTACTTTTTTCTTTAGCAGTTTCATAGTTAAAGCCTTTTCCATTATCACTAATATACATTTTAAATTCCGGTTCCGTATCTACAATAATATCCACTTTAGTCCCTTGCGAATGCTTAAAGATGTTATTCATAATCTCCTGAAAAATACGGTATACAACAATGGTTTCGTTGGTGTTGTATTGTTTTTGCATAGCCCCGTGCAAGGTAAAATAGATAGTTATAGAGTTGTTCTTTTGTAAACGTTGTACTTCTTTATTAATAGCCTTTAAAAGGCTATGTTGCAATAATAATTGGTTGTTTAAAGAGTGACTAATATTACGTATAGACTGTGATAATTGGTTTAAAGACTCTGAAACGGGTTCTAATGTTTCGCTTAATTCAGGTTGATCTAGTTTAAGGTTTTCTAACTGAAAATTGATATAGGTAAGCTGTTGCCCAGCATCATCATGTAAATCTTGTGAAATATTATTAAGCGTTTGCTCTTGGGTTTCTATAATAGTATCGTTCAGTGTTTTCTGAAAATTCAAATCCTTTTCATAAATAACTTTGGTATAGGTTTTTACCTTTTGTATATACAGCTTTATGATTAATGCACAAAAAAGTACAATCAGGCATATAAATAAAAAACCTATGATGATTCCAAAAGCTATATTTTTAAGCGGCATGTTTTTTTTACTTTGAATATATATAGATTCATTAATGAATAATATATAAGATTTATTGTGGTGATGATAATTTCATATAAAGGTACATTTTGAAATATGATTTTTTCTAAAATAGCTAGGTTTCTAAATCCAAATAATAGACTGATTCCAAAAAAATATATTATAGGGGCACATATAAGTAAAAAATTATTATCAAAAAAAAATGATAATTCCTCATTTTTTAGTTTATGAAATGAAATGAAAATGAAAAATGAAATATAAAAAATACAACCAATAATAGTGTTTATGTATAAAAATTCAGCTTGTGATAAGAAAATAAAATTTGATAATGAGATTAATACATAAATAAAAATGAATTTAAACTTTTTCTTATTAATACTATTTAGAGAGTTACTGTATAGTAAAAATAACCATAGGCCGTTTGATATTGTTAAATAAAAGGAAGTGGTTAAAATAATGCTTATATTATTGATAATTAAAATAATATTAATTATTTCAGTTAGAAGCGATAAAGAAATTATTAGAGTTACTAGGAGTCTAATTTTAAGAATAGAAATAGCATTAATTAATGTTATTAAAATATAAATATTAACTGGATTAATTAATGCTATTATATCTTTAAGTGTTTGCATATACTTAATTAAACGCTGTAAACGATTTATAAACTTTTTGGAATTTGTGAAATATCCAAAGTTAGATTACCTCGGCCTGGAATTACAATTATTATTTTATTAAGAGTATCGTTTGGGGTTTCAATTTTAGCGCTTTTAAATTCAATTTTAGATCTAACATCTAAATTCATATATTTTTCAATTGCTTTAAAAAGTACTATTGAGTAACAATTTTGATTTTCATCAAACTTAGTTAGTTTTCTAAAAGTAACTTTATTATCTTTTATATAAAAATTTAAATAATATTCATAAAATTTATGGTTTCCAATAGAGTCTTTTATTGCCTTAAAAGGTATTGATAATGGAGTAGTTTGATTATCAACTGTTACTCGATAATTATTCACAGAAACCATATGCTCAATAAGTGTTGTGGAGTATAATAAGTCGGGGCAGACATTTTTACCATTTTTTTTTAGCCAATCAGCTTTGTCACTTACCCTTGTAATGTTTTTATAGTCTGTTAAATCACTACAAGAAGCAGCTTTGGGTGTTACTAAAGTGGAAGTGTTATTTGGTTTTTTATTTTCGCAACAAGAGTATATAACTAATAGGAGACATGTTGAAAAAAGTAAATACTTAAGTGAATTTTTCATGTTTAAATAAATTTCTGATATGATTATTTAGTTTTTAATATTTATACTAATTAATTAGTATAAATCATTTCACTAGCAATTTTATAATTTGTCACACTTATTTTTATTCAATTTTAAAATTGTTAATTGTAGATTTATTTATATGATATCTTAGGAAACACTAATTATTTAATGTGGGATTATCTGTATAATCATAAGTCAATACAATTTCCCTTTGAGGAATTTGTATGTGTATACTATTTATTTTTTCAGTAAATAGCATTTCCTTGGAGCTATTTTCCGTTAATTTATTTTCAATTAATAGACTTTTTAAAAAAGGCAAAGAATAACAAGAATCAGAAGTATTATAGTTACTAAGTTCTGTTAAGACAAGTGTTCCGTTCTCAATGCTTAAGGAAATATACTGATTGTAATTATTAGGAATTTTTTCTACAGAACTTTCATCTAAAAGGTCTTTTAATTCATTGTAAAATTCATAGACCGAAAGAGATGCCTGTTGAGACTGTTCTGGGTATAAGGTAGTTTGTTCAGAAACTCTATGCGCTTCTTCAATTAATGGAAATGAAACTTCAAAATCGATATAATCGTCGTTTTCATTTAGCCAATTAGAAACCGAAGTGTCACAACTGGTACTATTTGTTAAACAATTGTCATAAATAGCATTTAAATTAATGTAGTAAATAAGGTTACTGTTAATTGTAGTACTATCGGCAATAAATGTGTTGTTTGCTGTTTTCCAATTAGCTGTAACTGTAGAGGCTTTAATTGCAATATAGTTGTCCTCAGTTGTGCGCGCTACTAAAGATATATCTGTTGAGTGAGTGTTTGTTTCCTCTGTTTCTTCTGTGCAAGAAATCCATACAACAGAGATTAATACAAAGGCAGTTCTAAGAATAATTTTTTTCATGATTTATTGAATTTGAATTAATGCTAATGTAAACAGTTAGTATAATGTACTCTATTGTAAAACCACTAGTTAACACTTAGTGTATTCCTTTTTTTAAATTAGGGGTTCCCCTAGTGTATAGAAATGATTGTTTAATTACATAGGTGGTGTTAGTTTGGTTGATGTTTTTCCTTTTTTAAATTCACTATGCATGTATAATGTTATTAATATCAGGTATATACAGTTGATGGTGGTGGTTAATAGCGAGAACAAGTCAATGTTCGCAAAAATAATTTCTTCGCTAATTTTTTTGCTTCTAAAAGAAAATAATAAACTAAACCCCATAAAGTAAATTATAGGAGCCATTAAAAGCGTAAATTCATTAGAAGAAAAATAATCTGTCCTTTCTTTTTTTAGATGTATAAAACTCTCGGCTAAAAATAGCGGAATATATATAAAGGTGCCTATAACAAAATTATAATGGTTGAATTGTTTTATGCCTTCCCCAAAACTAAAGTTAAACAAGCTTAACACAAGAAAGAGTACAATCGCTAGGGATACCACTATAGGCTTTACAAAGGTATTATGGTTTAAAAGCACTAAAAACCACAAAACAAAATGGACTGTTACATAAATATTGGAGGTAAGTGCACCTGAAATATTAAAGAAGCTCTCAAATTCTAAAAAAATAGTATTGATAAGAATAACAGATAAAATACCTAATACTAACAAGTTTTTTTTATTGGGCTTAAAATGCATGCAAAAAGCAGCTATAATTATAGTAATACCATAACCTAATAAAAAAAACTTGTTTAGCATAGTTTAGATGTTATCCCGGATATTTTGTTAAATTATAAAAATCTGTTGAACTTCCAAAGGTTAGCTTTATTAAAATATCGCTATTTGTATCTTTAATTACCTGAAAAACATTATCGTTATCCATAAAACCATATTTGTTTTTTAACGCAATAAATAGTTTTGCAGCAAAAAAGTAGGCTCCTGAATCAAAATTGGTATTGGTGCTGTAACTAGCTTTACCCGCACTTTCAGTAATGGCTAAAAATTCAGTGTAGTTTTCATCAAAGGTGTTGTACTTGCTTATAATATTATTATACGTTATGGTGTCTAGTACACTATAGCTAGTAGGTGCAGATACTTTATGTAAAGCAACAAGACGAGCATACTCAACAGAAGTTTCTGTGTATTTACTTTCTTCTCTTAAAAATTTAACCCGGTTTAGCATGTTAGCAGGACTCTGAAGGTTTACGTAAAAGAAGTCGTTATCTTCCATAATGCTAACGCCTGTGTAGTCTGTGTCTGCTAGTATTTTTTCTTCCCATCCACTTACAGGGTTGTAGTCAACTAATACTTTTGATTTTTTAATGGCAATAATTTTCATAATAAAAGGGTTTTTGTTAGATAAAATGTTAGGATGAAAGTAGCGGCTTTCATTTTTATTCTAGTTCTAGAAATCACTAGTTATTGAATAGGTTATTTCTTGTAGAGAACTAGGGGTAGTGAGTTTATATATAAGGGGTTTACCTAATTGTTTTATTGCTTATTTTAAGATAACTCCCTAGAAATCTCAACATTTTTTTAACTAAATTCTCGTTTTCTATTTATATCTTACCTCTATAAAAGTTTTATGGAAATGAGTAACCTGCTAAATCTTAATAAAGCTTTTGATAAATACACTGGTGATGAGGTTGTGAAACGGTTCCTTTTTCATGTTCAAGTAGTGTATTTACAAATTTGGCATGCTATGGTGCTTTTGTTTTATTGGAAACCTAAGATCATAATTAGCAATTTTAAAAGTAAGGGGTTCAAGAAATTTTTACGAGAAGATATTTTAGGAAGTAATGACACCCCCAGGAAAAAAGCACTTTCGGTGGCTTTGGGTATAGTAGTTGGGTTTACTCCATTTTATGGTTTTCAGTCTATTATAGTACTATCTTTAGCGAGTATATTTAAATTGAATAGAGCTATAGCATTAGCTACCTCTTACATAAGTATACCTCCGTTAATTCCGTTTATTGTGTACGCCAGTTTAAAAACCGGCTATTGGGTTTTGGGTAATCATGCGCCCCTTACGTTAGATGCCATTTTTAATAAAGTGGATATTTGGGAACAAATAGAGTTTTATTTATTAGGTAGTTTGGTTTTATGTGTTGTTTTAGGAGTATTCTTTGGGATGCTCACCTATACTTGGTTAACGTATTTAAATAAAAGAAAAACTACTTAGTTTTATTTACTTTAAAACTTCCGGTAGCAGCATCAAAACGAATTAAATCTTTGGGAAATAGGTTACTAAAACTTCCATTACTAATAAGGTTACAAGGCTGATTAACTACAAAATCTTCTTTGGTAAGCAACATCATCTGATCACATAATTGTATGGCTAAATCTATTTCGTGCGTTGAAAAAAGAATGGTTTTTTGGGTGGTGTGTGCCACTTCTTTCAGTAAGCTTAAAGTGTATGCTTTGTGATAAATATCTAAGTGTGTAGTAGGTTCGTCTAAAATAATAATAGAGGTATCTTGCGATAAAGCTCTCCCTAATAAAACCTTTTGTAACTGTCCATCACTTAATTCGTAATTTTTACGGTCTTTAATAGGTTCTAACTTTAAAAGATCTATAACCTCTTTAATTTTTGCGATGTCAGTTTTTGTGAGAGAACCAATCCAATTGGTGTATGGTTGTCGTCCTAGGGCAATAATTTCTGTTACGGTTAAATTGCTGGCGGGTATATTACCTGTTAAAACTACGCTGAGCGCCTTTGCAAGTTTTTGCTCAGAATAGGTATTAACATCTTTTCCGTTTAATTTAATGGTACCGTTAATAGGATTGTTAATGCCACATAGTGTTTTTAACAGGGTAGATTTCCCTATTCCGTTAGCACCAATAAGTCCAATAAGTTCTCCTTTACCTAAAGCAAATGAGATGTTTTTAGCTATACTAATTACTTGTTTTTTATGAGTATAGCCAATTTCTAGTTGAGAAGCCTCTAAGGTATGTGAACTTGTGATACTCATAAATTACAAAAGTATTTTTCGTTTACGTAACAATAACCAAATAACCATTGGAGAACCTATAATAGCAGTAATAGCGTTGATAGGTAAAGTAAACTGGCTACCCGGTAACTGCGCTATACTGTCACAAAATAGCATTACAATACTTCCGGTTAACATGGTTGCAGGTATTAATATAAGATGATTAGCACTTTTAAATAGTAAGCGAGTTATGTGTGGTACTGCAAGACCAATAAAGGTTATAGGACCAGCAAAGGCGGTAATACTACCAGCAAGTAAACTGGCAGATATCATAACTATTAAACGTATTTTTTTAACGGAAACTCCCATACTTATAGCATACTGTTCGCCTAATAGTAAAGCATTTAAACCTTTAATGGTAAACAATGTAAAAAATATTCCTATAAATATAACAGCAGCAAACAATCCAACTTCTGGCCAGCTTAGATTTCCAAGACTACCTAGATTCCAAAATACATATTGCTGTAGTTTTTCCATCGAAGCAAAGTAAGAAAGAATGTTTACGATAGCAGAAGTAAGGCTTCCGAACATTAATCCTATAATTAATAGCGCCATGGTGTCTCGTATATTACGAGCTACTATTAAAATAGCGAGTAAAACTATAAAACTACCAATACTGGCACCAATAGCTATAGATAATGAACTTGATAGAAATGAAAAGCCCATTATAGAACCACCCATAACCAAAATAGCAACTCCTAAACTAGCTCCAGAGCTTATACCAAGTACAAATGGGCCTGCTAACGGATTTCTGAATAAGGTTTGCATAAGCAAACCAGAAACAGAAAGTCCAAATCCGGTTAAGATGGCGGTAATAGTTTTAGGTAGCCTGTATTGTAACACAATGTGTGTCCAGGTTTCTTTAGACGAACCTTGCCCCGTAACTATTTGAAAAACTTCAGTAAACGGAATTTTTACAGATCCTAAACTTATATCTATAATCATTCCTGCCAGTAGTAAAACTACTAGCCCAAGAAAGATGGTTTTATATGATACAGCTTTGGGCAATTATTCTAAAGTTTTAAAAAAGTGAGGTGTGTAATTTTCTAAAGCGTCTGGATGTAAATAATATATAATATCTTTTAACACCAAATCGGGTCTGGATGGAGCCATTTCATAATATAACAATCCCCCCGTAGGGCCTTTTGTGTTACTAAAGGTATAGATTTTTTTGTTCTTAAAAGCTTTAAAGTTTTTATATGAATTATTTTCCTGAGTTAATTGATTGTAAGCAATAAATTGCCCGGGAGCAATCCAAAAATCAGCATCAACACCCATATCATAAACCGATTCAAAAGTCATCTTCAAGCTACCTGTTTCGTCGGTATTTTTCCAGAGATAGTTGGTGTTGGCGTCTGCTAAAAATTGAGCCATCCAGCTTTTACCACCAGGCAGGTACCAAACATCTTTATACATAGCACCACATAAAACAGTAGGTTTTTCGGTACGTTCAGCCACTAATTGCTTTGCCTTGAGATAGTTTTTTTCTATATAATTAAAAATGCTATCGGCTTCTTTTTCTTTATTAAAAAAGGGAGCAAAAAACTTAATCCATTCTGCTTTTCCTAAAGGTGTTTCTTCTGCCCAGTCACCATTGTAAACAACAGGTATTCCTGTTTTTTGGATGGTTGCATAGGTTTTATTTTGGTCGTTTATAGAAAACCCAATAATTACATCAGGGTTTATGTCTATTACCAGTTCTGTGTTTATAGATTCGTTGGCTCCTAACTCTTTTATTTTTCCTTCTTCAATCATTTTTCTAGTGTTAGGAGACGAAATATATTGAGTATCGGGAAAGCCCACTAAAGTGTTTTCTACCTGTAAAGCTTCGAGCGAAGGAATATATGTTGTAGAAGTAGCTACAATTTTAGAAACCGGAGTAGTTACAACTGCATCAAAGTTTCCATCAGGCTTTTTATTTCCTTTAGGAACAAGGGCATAGGTAAAAGTTTTGGTAGCATGTGGCCACGGTTTGGTAACTTTTAGTAAGGTGTAACCATCTTTTTTTTCGATATAAAAACCCTTGGCATAGCTGGGTTTTAATAAGGAATCTGTTGTTGTTTTTTGAGGTTCAGATTGTTTTTCTTTACAGGAACCGAAAACAAAAGCTACAGTAAAAAGAAGTAGTAAAAATCTTGATATACCCTTAAATTTTTTCATAAGGTCAAAGGTATTTAAAATTGAATTGCTAACAAAAGTCATTTTTATAATCTAAATAATAGGTTACTTTTCAGAAAATTTAGGCGACATGGATTCAAATAATACAACGTTGTATTTAGTTGCAACCGTCATAGTGTTACATTTTTTAGTTGGCTTTATTTATTTGATTGCAAAGCTTTCTAAAAAAAATGATTTTGAAAGATGATATTTTTTAGGTTTTGTTAAAAAAATATATTGTAGTTTTGTTCACAGAATATTGGTTTTGTCAGACATGTATATTTGACAAATGAAAAGGGAATTCGGTTAAATTCCGGAGCTGTTCCCGCAACTGTAAGCTTAGTTTTTGTAAATGGTGACTACTTACTTCAATTACCACTGAACATTTTGTTTGGGAAGGTTGTAGTTATACGCAAGCCAGGAGACCTGCCATATTCATAATATAATTTTATATAAGCCTTCGGGAAAAAGGTATGTATGAATATGAAACAGAGCTATCTCATATCTTTATTTGTTTTTTTTGCTGTACACGTTGTTCATGCACAAGAACCTATTCCTTTGGAAGAGGTTGAAGTGTCCGATAGTCAGTTAAAAAGATTTTCTAACACCCAACAAACAACGGTGTTAACAGATAGTGTATTGGCAAAAAATGAGCCTTCGTTAACTTCTTTATTAAATTATTCTACCAATATTTATTTTAAAGAAAATGGACTAGGTATGGTGTCTTCACCTTCTTTCCGGGGTACTACTTCTCAACAGACGGCTGTATTGTGGAATGGGATTAATATCAACTCTCAATTAAATGGGCAAACCGATTTTAATACAATATCTATAAGAACTTTTGATGAGGTGGAAGTACGTAGCGGCGGCGGAAGTGTGCTTTTTGGAAGTGGAGCTATAGGAGGGTCTATTCACTTAAATGACTATTTAAGGTTTAATAAAGGGTTTAATACATCGGCATTACTACGTTATGGCAGTTTTAATACGTTAGACTCCAGTGTTAAATCGGGTATTTCAGGTGAAAAATGGAGTGCTAATTTGGCTATTGGAAGAACGAGTTCAGATAACGATTATGATTACGTAGCAGTGGATGCTAAAAACACGAACGGACAATTTTATAACAATAGTTTTTCTTTCAACACCGGATATAAAATAAATGATAAAAACCTTTTAAAGTGGTACAGTTATTTGTACGATGGAGAACGTCATTTTTCCACTATTACAACCAATGAAACTAAAACAAAGTACAGAGATTTTAATACTAGAAATTTGGTAGAATGGGATGGCTTTTACGGAAAATGGCTTTCTAAAACCAAACTAGCATATATTACAGAGCACTATAAATATTATGCCAATATAGATAGCGATAATTATACTGAAGGAGAGGCAAAGACTTTTATTGGTAAGTATGATATAGCGTATAACGTTTCTCCAAAATTGTTACTGAATGCCGTTGCAGATGTTACCCATACCAATGGAGAGGGGAGTAGTATTCCAGAATCGGAGCGAACCATAACCTCTTTTAATATAATGGCAAAACATACAATATTGGAAAAACTATTGTATGAGGCAACACTTCGTAAAGAAATCACAGCTAATTACGATAGTCCGTTTTTATATAGTTTAGGAATCAATTATCAACTAACAAAACAATACGAAATAAGATTTAACACCTCAAAAAATTTTAGAATACCCACGTATAATGATTTGTATTGGGTAGGTAGTGGAAACCCCAATTTGCTACCGGAAACCTCAGTACAGTACGAAGTAGGGAATTCTTATTCCTCCAAGCACATAAATGCATCTGTTACGGCATTTTACAATAACATTGAAGACATGATACAGTGGCTTCCATCCGGATCGGTATGGACTCCTGTTAACACTCAACATGTAAATACGTATGGTGCAGAAACTCAGTTGAAAACCTCTCTGAATATTAAAAGTCATGAAGTTGTTTTTATCGGAAATTATGCTTACACGGTTTCAAAAAATCAAGAAACCGATAAACAGTTAGTATACGTTCCTTATCATAAAGGGGGTGGTGCACTTTCATATGGGTTTAAAAATATAAGTGTTCAATATCAGCTATTGTATGTAGGAGAGGTGTTTATTTTAGCCGATAATAGCCCGAACTATGTACTTGACGATTATCTTATTTCTAACCTGTCTTCTGAATATGTGTTGGGAGAAAAACAAAAATTGACCATAGGCGTAAAAGTAAACAATATATGGAATAAGGCATATCAAACTGTTGCAAACAGATATATGCCAGGACTTAATTTTAATTTTTATTTACATTTTAAATTATAGAAAATGAGGGATTTATTTAAAAGTATGATTTGTGCAGCTTCGGTAGCACTACTTTTTGTATCATGTAACAGTGATGATGACGATACTAAAACAACAGAACCATTAGGAGATTATGAAACGGGAATTTTTGTAACCTCTGAAGGAGGTTCAGTATCTGGGACGGTAGATTTTATTTCTGAAGATTTTTCATCTGTTGAAAACGGAGTTTATCAAAATGTAAATGGTGAAAACTTGGGGACTTATTTAGAGTCAGCTTATTTTGATGATGAAACTGCATATGTAGTTGTAGATAATGCTTCTACAATTTATGCAGTAAATAAATATACTTTTGAAAAAATAGGAACTATTACAACGGGCTTATCAATGCCTAGATTTATGACAGTTAGCGATGGTAAAGGATATGTTACCAACTGGGGAGATCCATATGATTCGACAGATGATTTTGTGGCTGTTGTAAATTTAGAAAGCTTAGCGGTAGAAAGTACGATAGCTGTAGGTGAAGGACCCGAAAGAATTCTTTCTTATGATGGTAAAGTATATGTAACTCATAAAGGCGGATACAATACTAATAACATTGTATCAGTAATAGAAACTTCAAGTGAAACGGTTTCAACTATTGAAGTTGAAGATAAGCCTGATGAAATTTTTGTAAACGATGCAGGTGATATTGTTGTGTTATCTCATGGAGCTACTTTATACGATGCTAGTTGGAACTATATAGGAGATACAGTAGGGGCTATTTCTAAAATAGACCCTAGTAACAATACATTAGAGTTATCATTAGAGTTTGTAGAAGGAAGTCACCCTGGTTTAATGTATTACTATAAGGGTGTTTTATATTATGAATTAAGCGGTACTGTATATACAATGTCTGATAGTGATACAGCTTTACCTACAACTGGTATTTTAGATTTAGGAGGTATTTATGCTTATGGTATGGCTGTAGACGACAATAACTTATATGTTATTAACGCAAGTTTTTCTGAAATGAGTGATTTAATAGTATATGACCTTAACTCATTAACTGAAGCCTATACATTTGACGTAGGACTTGGGGCTTCTAAAATTTATTTTGCAAACTAATTAATATAGGACGTAAAAAATTTTTAATTTTTAAAGAAGGAATGACTTGTAAGACAGGTCTGGTGTTTATATGTTAACTTAAAAGAGTCTTCAAGATGAAGGCTCTTTTCCTTTTTTATAAAAAAATAGAGTTACCTAAATCATATTTTTTTTGTATTTTTAAATAATAGGTAAAGCTTTTTTTTAATTAAATTTGAAACGAGAGAAATAACCCAAGCCTGTAATACTATTGCATATGAAAAAGAAAAAACAGAACAAAAGAATATTAATAATACTTGTCTTACTACTGTTATTGGTAGGTGTTATTATCTTTTTACCTTCTGAAAAAACAGCTTCTAAACCTAATGATGTTAGTGTAGAACCCAAAAAGGAAATAGAAGTTACTACGAAAGACGGGGTATCACATGAAGAAATGCCCGTAGAAGTTAAAGAGGAGAAAGATAAAATGTCTCTAGAGGAGATAGAGGCTTTGAAAAAGAAGAGAGCTCAAGAAGCAAAGGACAGGGCAAAAAATCTTAAAAAAGGACAAGAACAATATAATCAGGCTTTAATTCTTTTAGAAAAAGAAAATACAGAGGACGCTGTAATTTTATTAAAAGAAGCTGCAAAGAATAGGGTTAAGGAGGCACAAAGTAATTTAGGGAAGCGTTATTTTGATGGGGATGGAGTTAGTAAAAATGTAAACTTAGCAATAGAGTGGTTATTAAAAGCGGCTAGACAAGGAGAAGTAGAAGCACAACGCACCTTAGGGTTTGTATATGCCAGTGGTTATGCCGTAGATAAAAATTATAAAAAGTCTTTTTACTGGTATGCCAAAGCAGCTAAACAAGGTAATAGTTTTAGCCAAAGTGAACTAGGTAATGCCTATAAATTTGGTTTTGGTGTTGCTAAAAGTGATAAAAAAGCTTTTGATTGGTATTTAAGGGCAGCCAATCAGGGTGATGTTACCGCTCAGTTTAATGTAGGAATGTCTTATGAGAAAGGTGAAGGAATTGAAAAGGATATAGAGATGGCTAAATCTTGGTACAGTAAGGCAGCAGAGCAAGGGTATGGTAATGCAGAAAGAGCTTTGGAAAGTTTAAAGAAACCGAATTAAATTTTAATTATAACAAATAACACGTCCTAAAATAGTTAATCTATTTTAGGACGTGTCTTATTACCATCTTATTCTAAATCTACAGATGGTATGGTAATTTCATCTGACGGATTATCTAAATACATCGTATTAAAAGAACGAATGTTACTTTTGTTATTAGCAAATTCTCTTAATGGAAATGCGACAGAAGGAAATGTTCTTTTTGTAGTCGTAGATATTTGATTAAGTGCTTCGGCTAGCAAAGGCTCAGCAGTATCTCCTAATACCCCCATATTGGTTAAATCTTCTAGCATATCAGTATCTGGTGTTAATCCGTTATCTGCGTACTCATAGAATCCGTTAGCATTTTCGTTTCTACCTACTAAGGGTTGCATAGCCCAACTATTGTCAGGGTTTATATAGCTTTCTCTATTTGAGTTGTAAACATATGAGTTTTCAGGATCATCAACCAAAGTAATAGAAAATTCATTTTTACCACGGGTATAATCTCCAATTTGATTAACTGTAATGTAAGGGTCTAAAGCATTAATAACCAATTCGCTTGCCGATGCAGTAGTATAACTAGTTAAAACGTATACCTCCGATAAGTTAAGTGTGTTTAGTGTTGCTCCATCAGAATTGGTATTTGTAAAGTAATCATTTAACTCACTACTTGATAATTGCGATTGTACTTTATCATTCCAACGTTGCTTAATATATAGTTGTCCGTTAAATTGTCCGGTAATCAAGCTAGATAAAATACGTGACGTATTTACGCTACCACCACTATTGTAACGAAGGTCTAAAACAAGATCAGTAACGTTGGCATTTTTTAATTCAGCAAAAGCATCATTTAATTGCGTATTAAAGTTAGCAGTAAAAGCATTGTACATTAAATAGCCCACCGTACGGCTACCTACATTAAACGTATCAACAATATAAATAGGATCCTCTGTATAACTATATTCAGTTAATTCTATAGATACACCATTTTCGCTTATAGCATTCCTAGGAGGATTATAGCTGGTTACTAAAGATGGGTCTGTAATTTCAGCCATGTTTAAGGTATAAGTGTCAGAACTATATAGCAAATCACTATAATTATTCAACGTTAATTGCGTTCCGTTTACACCAGTAAAAATATCACCTCTTTGAATGTTTTTAGAAGAAGCATCAGAATTAGGCATTATGTACTTTACAAAACCAAATACTTCATCGTTATCAGAAAACGTAGCCAAGCCAAATTCAACTCCATTAGTAGTATAAGAACCACTTAATGAATTTACAAGTTCGGTATAGTCACTAGTTATATAGCTAAATCTATCAATGGCGTTGTCACTGCCATAAACATAGGTATGCTGATTACATAGATTATAAAATAACTCAGAAGGACCAGAGAATGAAGTTATAAAATCATTGTATTCTTCATTAGAAGAAAATCGATCATCTGCCAGATCTTCAACATCTGCCTGCCAAAAGTACCAGAAATTCATACCCTTCCAAATAAAATCTTCGGTAGATTCGGAAGATGTAAAGGTTAAGATATTATCATCTTTGTCATCACAAGAAGTAACGACTAAAAGGGAAAATAGAATAAAATATAGTGAACGTCTCATTGAATAATGTTTTATCATTGCTTAATAAACTCTAAATTTAGATACTTTATTATAATTTGAAAATTTTTGTAACAAAATTAAATGTGGTTCGTCTCCCTTATATAACCACCAAAAAGAATTGTATAACATGGATGCTTCGGCCTTTTTAAATACGGTACTGCCTTTTAAAGATAAAATGTTTAGGCTAGCTAAAAGGCTTTTAGTTTCGACAGAAGAGGCGGAGGATGCTACCCAAGAAATACTTTTAAAGTTGTGGAGGAGTAATGATAAAATGGCTTCTTATAAAAGTGTTGAAGCCTTTGCCATGACAATGACCAAAAATTTTTGTTTAGATCGATTAAAATCTAAACAAGCAGGGCACTTAAAGTTAGTGCACAGTAATTATCAGGATGAATCGGTATCCCTACAACGAAAGATTGAAAATGTAGATAGTTTAGAGTGGATGCAACGAATTTTGAAAACATTACCAGAACAACAACGTATAATTTTACAATTAAGAGATATAGAACAATATGAATTTGAAGAAATTGCCGAAATGATGGATATGAACCAAAGTGCTATAAGAACAGCACTTTCAAGAGCTAGAAAGGCAGTTAGAGAATCATTAATTAAAACTCACAATTATGGAATTCAACAACAAAACTAAGTATATAGAAAAGTTACTTGAAAAGTATTTAGAGGCTACTACTACAGTAGCTGAAGAGCAAGAACTAAAAATTTATTTTTCTAAAGAAGATGTGGCGCCACATTTATTAGAATATAAGATGATGTTCGGGTACTTCTCTGTAGCCAAAGAAGAGCGGTTTACCAAAAACGTTCCATTAGAACCTAAGAAAAGACACGTAAGTCGAAAATGGATTACCGTTGCAGCTGTTGCCGCTATAAGTTTTGGCGCTTTTTTTGGAGTTGATTTATATCATTCGATGAAAGAACAGAGAGAAGCAGGATTGGCTTATACACAAACCAAAGAAGCTTTTGAATTATTAGCTCTTAACTTGAAAAAAGGAAAAGAACAAATGATGTACTTAAACGAATTGGAAGAAACAAAAGAGAAAATTTTTAAAACTGTAAACAATTAAGAAATGAAAAAAATAATTTTATTAATAGTGTTAGTGGTAGCTCCACTTGTCTCTAAAGCTCAATCTGTATTTGATAAGTTTGAAGATATGGATGATGTAACTACTGTAGTAGTTAACAAAAGAATGTTTGAACTGTTTGTTCATATTGATTCTGATGATCCGGACGCAAAACGTCTTATGGATATGGTGAAAAGTCTTCAAGGATTAAAGCTTTTTACAACTGAAAATGAGAAAATAGCTAAGGATATGTCTGCGACAGTTTCTAAATATATTAAAACAGGTAAGTTAGAAGAGTTAATGCGTGTTAAAGACAAGGATGCAAACATTAAGTTCTACATTAAAGAAGGGAAAGATAAAGACCATGTAAAAGAACTGTTAATGTACATTGAAGGAATTAGTGATGTACACATTAAAGGTAGAGAAGTAGAAAGTGTATTATTATCTATTGTTGGAGATATTGATTTGAACCAGATAGGTGAACTTACCAAAGCTATGAACTTGCCTTCTGAACTGAATAATGTGCAAAATAAATAATATTCATTAAGGCATTACCTTAGGTGATGCCTTTTTTAAAGCTTTACCCATGGCAGTAATTGTTAGATATACAATTAAACTTTTTATTATAATAATGCTTTTGATTGTAAGCATATCATGTAATGTAAAAGGAGGAGAGTTACAGGAATATTTCGTCGAAAATTCATCGAAACCTGAATTTATCTCATTTGATATTGCTACATCAATTTTTGATGTTTCACAAACAGATTTTTCTGAAGAAGAAAAAGAAATATATAAGTCAATCAAAAAACTAAATATTTTAATGCTACCTTCTGAAAATGGTACTTACCAAGAGCAAAAGAGTAAAATAAAGAGTATTTTAAAAGGATCTGACTTTGAGGAGCTTATGACACTTAACAGTAAAGAAATGAATGGTAAGCTCTATTATATAGGTGAAGAAGATGCTATTGATGAAGTAATTGTTTTTGGGTATAATAATGATAAGGGGTTTGCTTTAGTACGCTTGTTAGCAGATAATTTAAAACCGGAAAACATAGGGACAATAGTTCAAATAATTCAAAACTCTAAAATGGATGATAACTCTTTTATGTCTCTTCAAAAAGTTTTCGATTTTGAGTTGAATTAATAACACATAAGGAATATATACTAATTTGTTATAATAAACGAGGCTAATGATATCATTAGCCTCGTAGTCATTAATAATTAACACAACTAATCCAAATAATTACTTTATATAGAGCATTTTATTAAACGAATTGTCTCCATTTTTAACTTGTACTATATAAGAACCCGATTTTAAGTGTTCTATATCTATTTTTTGAACATTGTCTTTGTTCATTTTTTTAGTAAGTATAGTAGCTCCCTGTAAATTATATATATTAATTGTTGCATTTGGTGCTACAACTTTTGTATTGATATAAAATATTGATGTTGCCGGATTAGGATAAATTGAAAGTGTTGAAGTTTTGGTAATTTCGCTCATCATTCTTGAAGAGTTTCCTGTTATTTCTATCCAATCAATGTCTGCACTTTCTCCCGATGCATTTGTTTCTAATATGATCGTGTTATTTCCAGAATTCAAAGAGGTAGTAAATGAAGCAGTACTAAATGATCCACTACCTGTTTCTGGTAACGACAACGTTTGCGAACTACCACCATTAATAATCATATCTACAGAAGAATTCATAGAAGCTTTTCTAGTGTATCTAACCGTAATTGTATAACTTCCAGAAGAAGAGGCGTTGTAGTTCCATTCAATTTGTTTCCCAGAAGAGTTGCTAAGGTTAATAGCATTACCATTATCGGCATTACTATATGATTTTAAGGAGCCGTCATAAGATATAGTTCCCGAATCATTATCTTCAATTCTTGTAGCACTTCCACCACCGCTACTGCCGCTTGATGGAGTAGCTGAAGCCGCATTTGAATTATCAGATCCATTTACTTTAATCCAATAGTAATATGTTGTACCGTTAGATGCGGAATTATCTGTATAGCTTCTGTCGCTGCTTGATGGAATATAAATTCTTGTTCTTCCATTGGGATCCGAATCAGTATCTCTATATACTTCTTGCGAAGAGACAGAAATGCCACTAATACTCCAACTTAAACTTACTGAACCATCTCCGGCAGAGGCAGAGAGTACAATAGATGGAGAACCGCCACTTCCTGATGGAGTAGCTGAAGCCGCATTTGAGTTTTCAGATCCATTCACTTTAATCCAATAATAATAAGTGGTACCGTTGGATACTGAATTATCGGTATAGCTTCTTGCGCTATTTGCAGGGATGTTAATTTTTGTTCTTCCATTAGGATCCGAATCAGTGTCTCTATATATCTCTTGATTATTTACAGTACCACCTGTAATATTCCAACTTAAACTTACTGACCCATCTCCTGAAGAGGCACTAAGGGTAATAACAGGCGTACCTCCACCTCCTGAAGATCCACCTGATTCGATGGCTCCTAAATCGGGTGAAGAACCATTATATGATGGTAATAGGCTATAATTGGAACCAACATCAATAAGAGAACTTCCTGATGAAAGATTCAGAAATCCATTTGAAGTAGGATTACTATTAGAACCAGGAGATAATGTTTGAAAATCTGACGATGAAGCCGTGTAAGGCCATGAATCCTGATTATCAAAAGCATTTGGATAGGTACTTGAATCACCTCGTATACGGTCATTAGAATTCGAATCATAGGAGAGGCAGTTAACAAAAGTATGAGATGCATTATCTCTTGTATGGTAATTATATTGTGTATTGTTATACGAAGTACAATTGACAAATTTAATGTTACCTACATTTCCATTATCAGCAAAACCATGTTTACCATTATTAAAAGCAATACATCGTACTAATTGGTGATTGATATTATGGGCAGAAGACCCTAACTTATAACCGTTTTTATCTCCATTTCCGGATGTAGATCCATTGGTTAAACTACCATTATTATGAGAAATACATTCTTCAAAGTATACGATACCTATAGCACCGGTATCAGATTTGGTATATAAATCCCATCCATCATCAATGTTGTGGTGCGCTACACATCTAATGAATTTATTTCCCGTTCCACAGGTTAATTTGGCAGCAAAACCGTCGGCATCTTCATTGTCGGGATCTTTATTATCGTAAGCTTCACAATCTTCTATAGTGTTATTACTAGGCCATTCACTAATAGAATCATAATCGGTATCATATCGACTAAGTTGAAGTCCTGTATCTCGATTTTCTTTAAAAATACAGTCTTCAATGTGATTGTAATTCCCAGATAGTAGCATTCCGTTATCTCCTGCACCTTCAATGGTAATACCTTTCCAATGCCAATAAAAAGCATCCATTACAATTCCTCTGTTTGAGGAACTTGTTGATTGACCTGAAAAATCGAGTACTACTGTTTGACTGTTATGTGCAAAAACTCTAATAGGATTAGAGGAAGTTCCGTTTTTACTTCTATCTATAACAATGGTACTACTATAGCTATAAGTACCTCCTTCAATATAAATATAATCTCCGGCAGACACTACGCTGATCGCTTTTGTAAGTGTAGCGAAAGCATTTCCGGTACTAGTTCCTGAATTAGAATCGTTTCCTGATGTAGAAACATAATAGCTAGTTGCATGAGCTGTGTAAGAGCCAAGTAATAGTAAAATGACTCCTAAGCATGAATAAATGAAATTTTTTTTCATGACATTAGTAAATTTAGGTTAATAATTAGTAAAATGCTTGATTTGGGGTCTAATCTATTCGGTTTTATGCAATCGATTGCATGAAGCGTCAAAAAATAAAATACTTACATATTTTATTAATTAGGCCAATTACCACTATATAGTAGCAGTAATGGTCTAAATACTTTTAAAAATCAATAATATATTGACTTAATAAGTTAAAATTAGAATTTCATAATCAATAAATATTTAAATTAATACTAAAAGAAAACGGTTAACCTTACATTTTTGGGGGATATTATGTAATCGATTACACTAGCTAGTATTTCAAATATAGTAATTTTATTTTACTTTTTGTAATGAAATAATAATAAAATAATGATTATTTTTAGTATTTCTTTGTGAGAAGTAACTTCCTTTATAAAAAATTTAAAATTAAAACATCAGCTTCTTAACATGTTCTATTTGTTAAGAAGCTGATGTTTTTTAATCATGTAAGTTTGCCTTTATACTGCTACATCATATTCCCTTAAAGCATTGTTTAAGGAGGTTTTAAGATCGGTAGATGCTTTACGTTTTCCAATAATTAAAGCACAAGGTACATTATAAGAACCTGCTTTAAATTCTTTGGTATAACTTCCAGGTATAACAACTGAGCGTTCTGGTACTATGCCTTTCATTTCAATAGGTTCATCTCCGGTTACATCAATAATTTTAGTTGAAGCAGTTAATACTACATTAGCACCTAACACGGCTTCTTTCTCAATTTTAACACCTTCAACTACAATACATCTAGATCCTATAAATGCACCATCTTCTATAATTACCGGAGCTGCCTGCAGTGGCTCAAGAACACCACCAATACCAACACCTCCGCTAAGGTGTACATTTTTACCAATTTGCGCACAGCTTCCAACAGTAGCCCAGGTATCAACCATGGTACCTTCATCTACATAAGCACCAATATTTACATAACTTGGCATCATAATAACACCTGAAGAAATATAAGCTCCGTGACGCGCTACGGCGTTTGGTACTACACGTATTCCTTTCGCTTTATAGTCTTTTTTTAGTGGAATCTTATCATGGTATTCAAAAATTCCTGCTTCTAAGGTTTCCATTTTCTGAATAGGGAAATAAAGTACCACAGCCTTTTTAACCCATTCATTCACCTGCCAACCATTTTCTGTAGGTTCTGCTACTCTTAATTCACCTGCATCTAATAAATCAACAACTTTTCTAATAGTGTTAATGGTAGTTTCGTCCAATAACAGAGAGCGGTCTTCCCAAGCTTTTTCTATAACCTGTTGCAAATCTTTCATTTGAATTTCAAAATTTTTATTCAGGTTGTAAATATATAACCTTCCTTAGAAATACCGACAGAATTTTACAGGTATCACATTTTAGGTTACTTTTGCAAAAAAAATAATGTCGAGAGTTTTAGCCTTAGATTTTGGTACCAAAAGAACCGGTATTGCGGTAACCGATGAATTACAGATAATAGCATCTGGTTTAACTACCGTGGCTACAAGCGAGCTTCTAGTTTTTTTAAAAGAGTATTGTAGTAAAGAATCAATAGCGCTTTTTGTTATTGGAGAACCTAAGCAAATGAATAATGAGGCTTCGGAAAGTGAAGTGTACATCAAGGAGTTTATACAAAAATTAGAGGCTGCAATTCCACAAATACCTATTCAGAGGGTAGATGAAAGGTTTACATCTAAGTTGGCTTTTCAGTCCATGTTAACTGGAGGTTTAAAAAAGAAGCAGCGAGCTAACAAGGCTTTAATAGATGAAATTTCGGCTACAATTATTCTTCAAACCTATTTAGATAGCAAAAAATACTAATTTGTACTTATCTTTGTAGCTTTGCAAAAAATGAGAAATTAAAAATCATCTTAATTAGTCAAAGAAAAGAATCCAAAAAGAAGGAGAGATATGATATTACCCATTGTTGCCTATGGCGATCCTGTTTTAAGAAAAGAAGCAAAAGATATAAGTGCTGAGTACCCTAAGCTTGATGAATTGATTAAAAACATGTTTGAAACCATGTACGGAGCTAGTGGAGTTGGTTTAGCAGCCCCTCAAATAGGGTTGCCAATTCGTTTGTTTATTATAGATGCTACCCCTTTTGCAGAGGATGAAGATTTAGATGAGGATGAACAGGAAGTATTATCGAATTTCAAAAAAGTATTTATAAATGCTCAAATTTTGGAAGAAACCGGTGATGAATGGGGGTTTTCTGAAGGGTGTTTAAGTATTCCAGATATTCGCGAAGACGTTTTTAGAAAAGATGTTGTGAAAATTGAATATTACGATGAAAACTTCGAAAAACATGTAGAAGAATTTGATGGTTTAGCGGCCAGAGTTATTCAACATGAATATGATCATGTTGAAGGAATTTTATTTACCGATAAACTATCGTCATTAAAAAAACGTTTATTAAAAGGAAAACTTTCAAATATTAGTAAAGGAAAAATAAAAACAGAGTATCGCATGCGTTTTCCAGAAGCAAAAAAAGCTCGTTAATTTTTTTGTTTCCATAAAAAATAGAATATTTGCGCCTCTAAAATTGAATATATGAGTTTAGACAAAATTGTTGCTATAGCAGGTAAGCCAGGATTATATGAATTAAAGACACAAACCCGTACCGGATTTGTTGCTTCTTCTTTATTAGACGGAAAGAAAATTACTGTTGGAATGAGAAGTAATGTAAGTGTTCTTTCTGAAATTGCAATCTATACTTTAACTGAAGAAATGCCGTTAAAGGCGGTATTTGCCAAAATTCAGGAAAAAGAAAACGGTGGAGAAACAGCAGTAGGTCATAAAGAATCTAAAGATAAATTAGAAGAGTATTTTTTTGAAGTATTACCTGATTATGATGAAGACAGGGTTTATACAAGTGATATTAAAAAAGTGATTCAGTGGTATAATTTATTAATTAAAAATGGATTTACTGATTTTACTGAAGATGAATCTACAACAGAAGAAACAGAAGAAGTTACTTCTAAAGGAACAGAACAAGAATAAATTAAAAAAAATCCGGCTTTTGCCGGATTTTTTATTTACCTAAACTTCCTGTAATTTAACTAGGTTAATTTTAACGTAGTTTTTTTTTGAGGTTTTTCACCCTTATATGTGCGGGCTAAAGTGGCTAATTGTAAAATAATTTTAAAATAATCTTTTACCGAAAGTTTTGTATAGGACTTAGTCTGTTTGTTATCTACAGGGAGCTCATACATATTTAATGACGCCGATTCGTTGTAGTGTTTTTTTAGTCGTATCAAAAGTTCTATTGCAAACCATTTCTTTGTTTTAAACTTTTCTTGAAAACCATATTTTACAACTTCTCTTTTCAGGATTTTTAAACCACTTAAGGCATCTTGAAAAGGCATGTCTACAATTTTATTTACAAAGCGTTTAATATGTTTATTAGATGCTGTTAATGATGAGGTTGAGGTTGCTGTTACAACTTCATAATTATTATCTTCAATAGTTCTATATACTCGATCAAAGTTTTTTATAGTAATACCTTGTTCAATATCTATATAACCTATATAATCTAAGTCTTCTAATTCTGCCATATAAAGCATACCAAGTCGTATGGCTTCTCCTTTTCCTTTTGGAGTTTCACAATTATAAATGATAACGTGATCTTCTCTCCCTTTTCTCAACTTATTTAGAATATCTAACGTATTGTTAGTACTTGCGTGGTTAACAAAACAAATATGATATCCTGTGTAGGTGTCTATAAAATCTGTAAATTCTTTTGTAAAACTCGTTTCATCTATATTCTGAACAGGAATAACGACTCCTATACATTTTTTTTGGATAATAGTTGGTGTAATAGATTTTTCAATATTAGCGGTTTTTTTACCTAATATATTTTTAACCCGTGCACTAATTTCATCTAGTGTTAATGGCTTTTTCATATAATCTTGAATCCCTAATTCATAGGTTTGAAGAATTATATTTTCATCAGTATTTCCTGAAAGTACCATTATCGGAATTTGATCTCCTTTTTGTTGGCGTATATACTGAATAATTTTAATGCCGGAGATGGTTGGCATATCGATGTCTACAATCACTAAATCTGGTAAAAATGTTTCATAAGTTTCTACTACATTTAAAGGAGAGACCAATGTTTTTACCTCATATCCTAATTTGGTTAGTCTTTTCTCTAAAGGTAAAAGAACAAGTTGTTGATCGTCAATAGCCAGAATTTTCATAAGCAACAATTTAAATTGGTGATTAATAGCGATTTATATTTCAAATCTATACTTATTAACATATTTTTAGTACAGAATAAGTTAAATAGTGGTTTTTCTGTAGACGAATGTTTTATTTAAAAGGATGAATGGAAATTTAAAAGTGCAATAAATGATAGGTATAAATAAAAAAGTCTCAACATTGTTGAGACTTTTAACATATATATAAAGATTATGCTATTACATTTTTTTAAAGAGAACAGTTGAATTGTGTCCACCAAAACCAAATGCATTACTCATGGCCAAATTAACCTCTTTTTCTAGTGCTGTATTAGCAACAATAGATAAACCAGTTGGAATGTTTTCGTCTAGTTCGTGTACGTTAATGGTAGGAGGAATAATACTGTTGTTAATAGCTTTTATAGCTAATATGGCTTCTACAGCTCCCGCAGCCCCCATTAAGTGCCCAGTCATAGATTTAGTTGCACTAATGCTTAAACTTTCAGCATCCTTAAAAGTTTTGGCAGTAGCATTAAGTTCCGCTAAATCTCCTAAGTTAGTAGACGTAGCGTGTACGTTTAGGTAATCAACATCTTCTGGGTTAACACCAGCTTCATTAAGGGTGTTAACCATACATCTGTTAGCACCTAAACCTTCTGGGTGAGGAGAGGTCATATGGTAAGCATCTGCAGTCATAGAGGCTCCAACAATTTCTGCGTATATATGAGCACCTCTTTGTTTCGCATGTTCGTATTCTTCTAAAACTAAGGCTCCGGCACCTTCGCCCATTACAAATCCATCACGGTCTTTGTCAAATGGTCTACTTGCCTTAGTAGGATCGTCGTTTCTAGTAGACATTGCTTTTAAGGCCGCAAAACCACCAATAGAGGCAGGAGTAATACCTGCTTCAGATCCTCCGGTAATAAACATCTTAGCCTTACCGAATTTTATATAATTATAGGCATCCATGATTGCAGTGTTCGATGTAGCACATGCAGATACCGGTGTATAATTAATGCCTCGTAGCCCAAACTTCATAGAAATCATTCCTGAAGCCATGTTAACTAATATCTTAGGAATAAAAAACGGATTAAATCTAGGGTTATAGTCTTGTTTTACAAAGTTTTCCACCTCTTTTTCAAAAGTAGACATACCACCTTGTCCGGTTCCCCATATAACACCAAAATCAAACGGATCAATTTTTTCTAAATCAATTCCAGAGTCGTTTAGAGCCTCGGTAGCTGCATGTAAGGCATACTGAGTGTATAAATCTCCTCTCTTAATTTCATTTCTTGTTAAATGCATTTGAGGATCAAAGTCTTTTAATTCACAGGCTATTTGGGTTTTAAATCGCTCACTGTTAAAATACGATATGGTTCCGGCACCACTAACTCCTTTAATACTATTTTCCCAAAATTCGGATATCGTATTTCCAATAGGGGTAAGGGCACCTAGCCCGGTTACTACAACTCTTGTCATGTTGAATAATTAATGATTAAAACTATCATAGAATTTACTTTTACAAAAAGATGTTATCTATCTGTTTTCGTAGAATCTCTAGATTATTATAAATTACGTTTGGGTTATTTAATGTTTTAGATAAAAGAATACTGCCTTCTACTATTGAAACAAAGAAGTATGCAAATTCAGTAGGGTTCACTTGATTACTAATCTCATTGGCTTGTTGCCCCATTTCTACAAGCTTTTCAAGACCATGAATCCAGCCTTTAAAACGTTTTTGAACAATTTTAAACAAATGCGGATTGGTATCATCGGTTTCTATGGCGCTGTTCATATAAGCACATCCACCATAGTTTAACACGTCAGGAGCCATTTCCTGAAACACCTCCAGATAGGCATTGAATTTCTCTTTAGCTGTATCTACAGCAACAACTCTGGTGGTTATTTTATAATTTAGTTTATTGATGTTATATTCTAAAGCGGCAACAGCAACCTCCTCTTTATCAGAAAAATTTCCGTAGATAGCACCTTTTGTTAAGCCGGTAGCCTTAGTGATATCTGCCATAGAAGTACCAAAGTAACCTTTCTTATTAAAAACAGGTGCGGTGTTTTCAATAATGTATTCGCGCGTTTTTGATGCCTTTTTCATATTATTTTTAAACGGCTCAAAAATATACCAATCGGTATATTGTAGCAAGGAAAATATGAGAATTAACATTTCAACCTACAAAATTTACAATTCGGTAAGTACATTTTTCCGAGGTTGTTAATTTGAAAGATGTTTGTCCTGTAAAAACATAGCCATGAAATTATTATTTACTTTACTTATCGTTTTATTTAGTTTTATAACAGGACTATTACATGCACAAACTACTGTGAGTGGTGTTGTGCTAGACTCTAAAAAGAATCCCATTCCGGGGGCTAATATTTATTTAGATGGTACCTATGATGGTACCACTAGTACTATGGACGGTACTTTTAGTTTTACTACAGAAGAAACAGGAACACAAAAGCTACTAGTTTCTTATATAGCTTTTGTTACCTATGAATATGTAGCAGAAGTATCTCAAATGAATAAACTTACCATTATTTTAAAAGAGGAAATAAATACTCTTACAGGTGTTACACTTACCGCAGGTACTTTTGAAGCTGGGGATAATGCCAAAGTTACCGCATTAAAACCATTAGATATAGTTACTACTGCTGGGGCTGTAGGTGATGTAGTGGGTGCCTTACAAACCTTACCAGGAACAAGTACTGTATCTGAAGATGGACGCTTGTTTGTTAGAGGTGGAGAAGCAGATGAAACACAAATATTTATTGATGGAGTTAGAGTGTTTACCCCTTATAATGCTTCGCCAAATAATAGCCCAACCAGAGGACGATATTCTCCATTCTTGTTTAACGGTACTACATTTTCTACTGGCGGGTATTCTGCTGAGTATGGTGAAGCGCTTTCAAGTGTTTTATTATTAAGTACAATTAATGAGCCAGACCAAGAAAGAACCGATATTTCTATTATGAGTTTAGGTGCCGGTTTAGGTAATACACAAATTTTTGGTAAAAACTCTGTAAGCGTAAATCTTGGTTACATGAACTTACGACCTTATTTAGAGTTGTTTCCTGATCGTAATGAATGGGATAAGCCTTACCAGATTGGTTCAGGTGAAGCAGTTTACAGACACAAGTTTACAAATGGGTTATTAAAATTTTATTCAGCTTTTGATTATACCAATTTTGCCGTTAAGCAAAGAGATATTAATTATGAGAACAGAACAAGTTTTGAACTTACAAACCAAAACTTTTATAATAACATATCTTATAAAGGGAGTTTAAAAAATGATTGGATATTAAGTACTGGAGCGGGGTTGTCTTACAGTAAAAATAAGTATGATATTTATACAGATATGGCAGAGGGCATAGACCAACAAAACATATCGTACCACCTGAAAGTAGATTTAAAAAAGAGGTTTAACAAACATCTTAAATTGAATACGGGAGTTGAATACTTTTCATCCAATTATGACCAAGACTATGAAAATGATAATAATATTGCCTACGCTACAAAAGTTACTAAGGAGTTACCTGTTACATTTGCAGAAACCGATATTTTCTTCACAAATAATTTAGCATTAAAAGCTGGTATTAGAGGTTCTTATGATTCGGTTTCAGACAGATTTCTTTTGGCACCTCGTACTTCATTAGCTTACAAAACCGGAACCAATAGTCAAGTGTCTCTAGCTTATGGTGATTTCTATCAGACTGTATCAGATAATTATTTACAATATGCAGGTTCGTTGAAACCTCAAAGGGCTCAGCATTATATAGCTAATTATCAGTATGTAAAAGGCGGACAAATTTTTAGATCGGAGTTGTATTATAAAAACTATGCCGACTTAGTAAAATATTCGGGTGATGAAGCTGCCTTCAATAGTACTTATAATAATAATGGATATGGGTATGCTTCTGGATTAGATATTTTCTGGAGAGATGAGAAAACCTTTAAAAATATGGATTATTGGGTAAGCTATTCATACATGGATACTAAAAGAGATTATAGAAATTATGAGGCCGAAGTAATGCCTAGTTTTGCAGCAGATCATAACTTCTCATTAGTAACGAAGTATTGGATAGAATCTTTAAAAAGTCAGTTTGGGTTTACTTATTCTTTTACTTCTGGCAGGCCGTATGATGACCCTAATTCAAATCAGTTCATGGCTGGAAAAACAAAATCGTATAACAATTTAGGTCTTAATTGGTCGTACTTAATAGATCAGCAAAAAATACTGTTTATATCATTTACAAACCCATTAGGATTTAAAAATGTGAGTGGTTATCAATATGCAGATGCTCCTAATTCAAATGGAATCTATGAAAGAATGACCGTACGCCCAAATGCAGATAGTTTTGTTTTTATTGGCTTTTTCTGGACTATTAGTAATGATAAAAAAACAAATCAGTTAGATAACTTATAAAATTTCACCAACGTGTTTTTTAATATTGGCAGCGATCTTCCTTGTAGGAAGATCGTTTGCGTCATCACCAAACGGATCTTCTATTTCTTCGGCAATTAATTCTAAACTTGCCAATACGTAAAAAATAAAAACAACCACCGGAATTACATAATAGCCTAAACTAAAAACATAGCCAAAAGGTAATGTCATAACATAAAAGAAAATAAACTTCTTGATGAAAGAACTATACGAAAAGGGTATAGGTGTATTCTTAATGCGTTCGCAAGCACCACAAATATCTGTAAACGATTGTAATTCGGGATTTAATGTAATTAATTGATCGCCCGTAATTTTTTTTTCTTTATATAAATCGGTTACTTTTTGTATGAGTATTTTAGCTACCTGATTGGGTCTGTGATGATCGTGTTTTATAGGAATAACATAATCTTCATCTAATTGATGTTCGGTACTTTCATCATTTAAATGTTTTTGTAACATTAAAGCATAAGTAGGTATAGCTTGTTTAAAAAAATTACGATCAGCATCGTTGGTAAGCATAGAAGATAGCTTAATAGCCAAATTACGACTATTGTTTACTAAAGCACCCCAATGTTTTCTTCCTTCCCACCAACGGTCGTAAGCAGTGTTAGTTCTAAAAACTAATAATAATGAAATAACAAAGCTTAAAACACCATGCATAATGGTAATATTTTTAACATGGCTTTGGTCACTAAGTTTCCAGTATTCAATTTCTAGAAATGCGACCAATAAAGAATACCCCCAATAACAACCATTAAAGGAAGTAGCTTTCTGAAGGTGTCTGCTTTATGAAATTTAAAAATAAACGTAAGCCAGTCTTTCGGGTTGTATGATATCATGCGTATCTGAATTTTCTATCAAAGTACAGTTAATAATTTAAATTTTCAAAGTATTATACAATTCGGTATTCATAATTTACAGTTCGGTCATACGGTTTTTTAAAAAGTAACACTAACCAATACTTTTACAGTGTAATTAAAAACAAAAATAATGAAACAAGTTATTGCATTTTTAGCACTTTTTATTTCAATGAGTAGTATAGCACAATCTACTTATGAAAAAGGAATGAACAAAGGTTTTAAACTTTGGGGAGAAGGTAAATCATTAGAGGCCTCTAATGTATTTGAACGTATTAGTAATGTTGAAAAAGAAAATTGGATACCATTATATTACGTAGCACAAATAAATATTTTAGACGGTTTTACTATTAAAGAAAAAACAGAACTGGAATTAAAGTTGGAAAAGGTAAAAACTGCTTTAGATAAAGCGAAAGCACTATCACCTAACAATCCTGAGCTAATGGTTTTAGAAGCATTGTATAATACAGTATGGATTGCTTTTGACGGCGCTACTTATGGGATGACATTAGGAGCACCAACCACCGAAATTTATAAAAAGGCATTGGAATTGGCTCCTGATAACCCTAGAGTAGTATATTGTTATGCGGAATGGAATATGGGGATGGCTAGTTATTTTGGTAAGGATACCACACCGTATTGCCAAGAAGTTAAAAAAGCCATAGAACTTTTTAGTACCTTTAAAAATGAAACGCCTTTTTATCCAAGTTGGGGGAAAGACAGAGCAGAACAGATTTATAATAGTTGCAACAAATAATTCATGAAGAAAAGAAGTATTATTAGAACATTTATAACAGGTTTAGTTATTGGTATTACCTTATTGGTTGTTATTACCCTAATGAATATAGTTAACGGCACCGAGGTGGTATTTAATATGAACTTTGTTAAGAATATAGGGATTTTTCTATTGTATTCTGAGGTGCTTCTTTTTTTGAATGGATATTACTTTGATTATTTTAATACAAAGTTGACATGGGGTAAACAAAACCCGGTAGCAAGAGTATTTTTAGGAGTACTAGGCGGAATTATTGTAACCATGATAGGTGTTTTTTTTCTAAGGTTCTTTATAGTTGTTGGATTAGAAGGACATGGCGTTAGTTATTTTGTACAAAATGAAAATCCAAAAGATTATACATATAGTTTAATTATAACTGCGTTTGTTACCATAGCGTATCATGCTATTTACTTTTATAGAGAACTTCAAAAAAATAAAATTAAGGAACAAAAAATTATAGCAACAACGGCTTCGGCTCAGTTCGATGCATTGAAAAATCAATTAGATCCTCATTTTTTGTTTAACAGCTTAAATGTATTAACCAGTTTAATAGAAGAGAACCCTAATGCAGCACAAAAATTTACTACCTCATTATCTAAGGTGTATAGATATGTGTTAGAGCAAAAAAATAAAGATCTTGTTACAGTAGATGAGGAGTTAAGTTTTGCGAGAACATTTGTGAATCTTTTAAAAATGAGATTTGAGGATAGTATCGTTTTTGATATACCAGAGAAAGCAAGTAACCCCGAGGCAAAGGTAGTACCACTATCATTACAATTGTTACTTGAAAATGCAGTAAAACATAATATGGTTACACCACAAAAGCCATTACATGTGCAAATTTTTGAGAAAGACGGAAACCTTGTGGTACGTAATAATTTACAACCCAAAGCAGTTGTAAAAAAGAGTAGTGGTGTAGGCTTGCGAAATATTCAACAGCGCTATGCTATTTTAACCAAAAGAGCGGTGGCTATAGGAAAGTCTGAAACTGAGTTTCAGGTGGCTGTACCCATGCTTACCAAACAAATTTCAAATACAATGAGAACAACAGAAATAAAAGAGAATAGTGCTTATTTAAGAGCACGTAGAAAATTGGAAGATCTTAAAGAATTTTATACCAGCTTAATAGCGTATTGTTTTGTAATACCATTTTTATTTTATATTAATTATACAAGTTCTTGGCAATTTCAGTGGTTTTGGTTTCCAGCACTTGGCTGGGGAATGGGGCTTGCTTTTCAGGCTTTTAAAGTGTATGGACCCGGTGGAAATTGGGAAGATAGAAAGATAAGAGAGATTATGGAAAAAGATAAAAAAACAGATAACTGGAAATAAGAGAATATTATGGAAGAATATAAAGAAGAAGCATATTTTAAAGCTAAGAAAAGAGTAGAAGAGATTAAAGGTTTTTATTGGAATCTGTTTTCATATATTGTAGTGATTCCGTTTTTAATCTTTGTTAATTACATGACCTACTGGGAATTTAAATGGTTTTGGTTTCCTATGTTTGGTTGGGGTATTGGTTTAACTATCCATGGTTTTTCTATTTTTTATAGAGGAAAATTTTTTGGAAATGAGTGGGAAAATCGTAAAATACAAGAATTTTTAGAACAGGAAAAAAATGAGAGAACGAGATATGAATAAGTTGGGTAAATACTCTGAAGATGAAGCTTATGTAAGAGCTAAAATTAGAGTAAAAAAGATGAAAGGCTTTTATGCGCATTTAGCATCGTATATTATGGTAAACCTATTTTTGATTGGGTTAATTGTTTTTAGTGGAGGTGGTGTAGAAAGCTTAACAAGATTTGGTACTTGGTCTACTGCATTTTTTTGGGGGATAGGAGTGGCTTTCCATGCATTTGGTGTTTTTGGCAAAGATGTAATGTTTAATAAAGACTGGGAAAATCGTAAAATGAAGGAGTTTCTAGACAAGGAAAATAAACAAAATTGGCATTAAACTAACTTAAGTTACTATAATTAATGAAGGTAATAATAATAGAAGACGAAAAACCAGCTGCAAGAAGACTATCTAGAATGTTGTCCGAATTAGATGTAGAGGTTTCTGAGATGTTGCATTCGGTAGAAGAATCTATAGCATGGTTTCAAAAAAATGAGCATCCTGATTTAATATTTTTAGATATACAGTTATCAGATGGGTTATCTTTCGAAATTTTTGAAGTGGTTACTATTGAAAGTGCCGTTATTTTTACCACGGCATACGACGAATATGCGCTTAAAGCATTTAAATTAAATAGTATTGATTATTTACTAAAACCTATTGATGATGAAGAGTTAGAAATTGCGGTTAACAAGTTTAAACTGAGAATGCCGGAGAAAAAGCAACTAACTGTAGATTTTGATGAAATCAAGAAGTTATTAGTAAACCCAATTGACCGAACATATAAAAAACGATTTACAGTTAAGATAGGACAGCATTTGAAAATGTTACCCATTGAAGAAATAGAATGCTTTTACAGTGAAAATAAGGGGACTTATGCAGCAACTGTAGATGGAAGAAGTTACTTGTTAGAAACCACTTTGGAAGAGTTACAAGAAGATTTACAACCCGAAATGTTTTTTAGAGTTAGTCGTAAATTTTATATTAACATTAATGCTATAAAAGATATTATCTCATATACCAATTCGCGCTTACAATTAAAGCTTCATAATTTTGATGATTTTGAAATTATTGTAAGTAGAGAGCGGGTAAAAGAGTTTAAAGATTGGTTGAGTTAACGTATTCGGTTGTCATCAAAAGCTGACGGTAGTAACTTAGGTATAAACTTAATTAAAAGGGGGAGTAAAACACTGCCGCCTGGTAATAAGAATATTGCCAGAGATGGAATGGTTTTACAAATGTCTAGTAATTGTTCTTTTACTTTTTGTTTTTCTTCGGTGTTTAACTCTTTAGAGGTACTTTTAGATAGTAAAACTACTAATTCTTTACTTTGAGATAGCTCTAATAATAAACGCTTACTATTTCTGGTAATTAAGTTTTTTACCATGGTGGAAGAGTTATCGTAAAAGTTTTTTACCGGGTTCGGGTTGTTAAGATATTTTAAGTCTTCCTTGTTGGTGTCAAAAAAATCATAAACCGTTAGAATTGATTTATTAATCTCCTCATTGGAGATATTTAAGTAATTGCCTAAATTTTTGATATAATCAATTTCGGCTATTTCAAGATTTTTATCATCCCAAACAGTCATACACGTCATATCTAATAAGTACCTTTTTTCCAGATCATTAGTTAAAAAATCTAAATGTTCCTCGTAGGTTAATTTCCGATTGACGTAATGCTCATGATAACGTAACGAAGCTTCAAACAATTTCAGTAATTGCTTATCGTACGTACTTTTTTCTTTTTTAGTAGAAATAGTAGCAATTACTACATTTTCAATTACAGTTTCTAGTTCTTTTACGTATAGAACACTATCATGATTTTCAACTTCTAAATACTTTTTAAAAGCTAAAACATCTATATAAAGTAATGCATTAGTAAGTACACTACTAAAGTTTTTAGTAATAATGTTGCTATCAAATAATACCCTTTTTGCAATTATTTTTTCTAATTGAGATTCATTTTTTTTATCACTAAAAAAATCAGGTAATAAACTAAATGATTCTTTTTTTAATTGCTCATAAAAGGCAACACAAGTAGTTATAAAGTGTTCATCTGTTTTACGGGTAGTATAATAAACATTATAAAGAGCTGCAAATAAATTAATTTTAGTGATTTCCTCAGTAGTTAATATCAAATCTTCAAAATTGTCATTAACACAAAAAACACTAGAGCCATAAATAAAACCACATAACTTTAGTTTGGGATAAAATAAAGAATCATCATCATTTTTAAGCATGTTGATTTCATCTTTATAGGTAAGGTATTTATGTATCCAACCAGATGCAGAGGGGTTCATTTGCTGAGCTTATTAGGTATTCAAAAATAAGTATTATGCTTAAATATATATTTATTTTCATAAAAAAAGCTTTCTTACAAGAAAGCTTTTTTGTGATTAATTATTTAAGGTTTATAATCTCTAAGAAAATAGTCCTTATTTAGACGCTACACTTAAAATAGGTGTTTCAGTAAATTTTTTCAATAAATTACGTACTTCTAAAGTGTTTTGTACAAAATATTTAGCACTTGTTTTTTGCAAGCCAACTTTTACGGTTATAGCGCTTTCAGGTAAATCTCTAAACATATATTCGTCTGTCCAATCGTCACCTATAGCAAATACAAAGTCATAGTTATCTTTCATTAACATACGGCTAGCAGCACGTCCTTTATTTACATTTCCACTTTTAATCTCAATTACTTTATTACCCTCTAAAACACTTAAATGGTGATTAGCAATTAAACTGTTTAAAACCGTTTTTAATTCAACCGAACGTAATGTAGCCAATTCAGGGTCAACTTTTCTAAAGTGCCATGCCAATGAAAAGTTTTTCTCTTCTATAAATGTACCCGGAGTTCTGTCAACAAAGGTTTCTAAAATAGGTCGTAATTTAGGCATCCAGTCTCTCTTAACATTTTCAAGAGCTACCCAATCTTTTTCTTTATCCTTTAACCAAACACCATGCTCTGTAATCATGGTATACGGTTTATCTCCATACCATTTTGTAAATGTTTCTTTATCTCTACCACTAATAATAATTACATCCGTATTTGGTTGAGCATTCAAGGAATCAAGCAAATTGTATAACTCTTCATCTGGTGATGCATCAAGCGGATTATTTTTAAAGCCAACTAACGTACCGTCGTAATCTAGAAAAACTAAACGTTTTTTAGCCGAGCTATATTTCTCTAAAATATTGTTAGTAAGCTTGGTATTAAGTTTTTTTGATACAAGCGTATTTATAACATCTTTTGTAGAATTAAGTGCTGTGAAAAACTCTTGAGCCCATTTCTCCACTGTATACCTTTTAAGACGTTCTTGCATAACAGAAATTCTAGCTTTCTGTTCATCTTTAGGCATTTCTAAAGCCATCTTAAGTGTTTTGGCTACATCTTCAAAGTTGTTAGGATTAATTAATAGAGCTTCATTCATTTCTTTGGCTGCACCTGCCATTTCACTTAATACTAACACTCCATCTTGGTTTACTCTGGTAGCTACATATTCTTTGGCAACTAAATTCATTCCGTCTCTTACCGGAGTAATCATGGCAACATCACACGATGTATATAAGTCTATAAGATTATCAAATGGTAGTGAACGGTAAAAATACCAAATAGGGGTCCAGCTAACAGTTGAGAATTTACCATTAATACGCCCCACCAATTCATCGGTCTCTCGTTTTAGTAATTGATATTGAGGTACATTAGAGCGTGATGGTACTGCTAACATAATAAGACGTACTTTTTGTTGGTATTCGGGATATTTTTCTAAGAAATATTCAAATGACTTAATTCTGTTGGGGATTCCCTTAGTATAATCTAAACGGTCTATAGATAAAATCATTTGTGCTTCATTAGATGCATATAAATGATCATCTAATTTTTTTTGAATATCTGATTTTTCCGTTTCTGAATTTTTGCTATGTTCTCGAGCTGCATTATAAAATTTATCAAAATCGATACCCATAGGGAATGAGTCAATCTTAATAATGCGGTCATTATAAGAGATTTCATTAAAATTTGTGTCTAAATGAAGCAATCTTCTGGCACAACTTAAAAAGTGTCTTTCGTAATCATAAGTGTGAAAGCCAATTAAATCGGCTCCTAGCATACCTTCAAGTACTTCTTCACGCCATGGAAAAGTTCTGAAAACCTCATAAGAAGGAAAAGGTATATGCAGAAAAAACCCGATAGAAGTATCGGGTTTTTTTTGTTTTATATACTGAGGTAATAAAAGTAACTGATAATCGTGTACCCAAATGGTATCACCATCTTCAGCATTTTCAAGTACTACATCTGCAAATTTTTGGTTAACTCGTTTATAAGATTCCCAGTTTTCATTTTCAAAAGAGGTATATTCTAAGAAATAATGAAATAGTGGCCATAAGGTTTTATTGCTAAAACCATAGTAAAAATGATCCACATCGTTCTCGGTAAGCGGTACCGTTGCACAATGGTTTTTTTGAATCTCTGCTAGTACTTTCGGTTTAGTTTCCTCATTTAAGTCTTCTTCGGCTAAACCGGACCAGCCTATCCAAAGACTTTCCCCTTCTTCATGAACAGATTTCATTCCTGTAGCCAAGCCACCAACACTAGGACTTACGTTTATTTCATTTTCTTCAAGCTTAATTTGTAATGGCAGTCTGTTAGAAATAATAATTGTTTTACTCATAAAGGAATCAGTTTTTATTTTTTTTTGTTAATTTAAGCATTTTAAAACTACTTACTGCTATAAAAAATATAATTAATGAATAATTTACATTACGGTATTATCGGAAATTGCAAAAGTGCAGCATTAATTTCAAGAGAAGGTTCAATAGATTGGTGTTGTTTACCAGAGTTTGATTCTTCTTCAGTTTTTGCTAAACTTTTGGATGACGAAATAGGGGGAAGCTTTGAATTTCTTGTAGACGAAACTTATACTATTACTCAATCATATTTTAAAAATACGAATATTTTAATAACCAAATTTTCAAGTGGTTACGATGTTTTTGAAGTACACGATTTTATGCCCCGGTATTACGTAATAAATAGTGATTCTTACTATGCGCCGCCGGATATTGTTAGGTATGTTAAACATATTTCAGGAACTCCTAAGTTTCAGGTGAAGTATGATGCAAAGTTGAGGTATGCTAAAGGAAAAACAGAGACACTTTTAAAACCAGGTTTTATTGCGAGTATATCTCATAACGAACGATACGATTCTATTTATCTGTATACTAGTATTGATCAGGAAAAAGTTATGAAGCCAGAAGATATCTTCCTTACCAAGGATGAATTCTTTATGGTAAGTTACAATGAAAAGATAATGGAACAGACAGTAGATAAAGCTCTGTTTCAACTAGAGAAAACAAAAGTGTATTGGTTAAACTGGATAGAGAATACACCAAAGTATAAAAAATACCAAGAAGAAATATTAAGAAGTGCCCTTACACTTAAGTTGTTAAGTTATGATAAAACGGGTGCTATACTTGCTGCAGCAACTACATCTTTACCGGAAACAATTGGAGAGGTACGTAATTGGGATTATCGTTTCTGTTGGATAAGAGATGCTTCTATGACCATTAAGGTTGTGTCTGATTTAGGACATGAGGATATGGCTAGAAGATTTATGCAATATGTTATTGATTTGGTACCTGATAAAGATGAGAAGCTTCAAATTATGTATGGTATAAACAAAGAAAAGAAGCTAACAGAAGAAACCTTAGATCATTTAAAAGGGTATAAGAATTCTGCTCCGGTACGTATAGGTAATGCTGCTTATATGCAACGCCAAAATGATATTTACGGAATTTTGATGGATGCTATTCATCAACAGATTGTGAAGTTTGAAACAACTTTAGACAATTGTGAAGAACTTTGGGGTATTACTAAAGGAATTGTTCTGCAAGTAAAAGAACATTGGCAAGAGGCAGATAAAGGAATATGGGAGTTTAGAACTGAAGAGCGTCATTTTACCTTTTCTAAAATGCTGTGCTGGGTAGCTATTGATAGAGCGGTTAAGACGGCAAAAATTCTTAATAAACAAAGATATATTGAGCGCTGGAAACCGCTAGAACAGGAAATAAAAAATGACATATTTAAAAATGCCTGGTCTGAAGATAAACAAGCATTTGCTCAGTCTTACGGTTCTGAAGATATGGATGCTTCTGTATTATTAATGGAATCTTACGGCATTATTGATGCGAGAGATGACAGATATGTTAAAACTGTACATGCAATTGGAGAAGAGCTTTGTAATGATGGTTTAATGTACCGTTATAAAAACAAAGATGATTTTGGGTTACCTTCTTCCTCTTTCACCATTTGTTCTTTCTGGTTTATTAATAGTTTGAATAAGATAGGAGAGCATAAGAAAGCAAGTGAGATGTTTGATCAATTATTGTCTTATAGTAACCATTTAGGGTTGTTTAGTGAAGATATTGATTTTAAAACAAAACGTTTGCTAGGGAACTTTCCGCAAGCATATTCTCATTTAGCTTTAATTGAAACGGCTGCTAATTTGGCTAACAATTTTACAGATGAACACATTATGAAACAAGCAATTAATTAATTGTAAATTGCTACATAAATACAAATAAAGACCGGAAGACATCCGGTCTTTTATTTTTAAATAAAATAATACTTGTAAATGTAATGATTAGTTTATTGATGCAAATATAATCGCAAAAACCAAATGTACATAAATTCAAAACGAAATGTACATTTTTGAGGTACAAAAACACACACGCTATATGACGCAAAAGCCCTGTTTTTCAGGGCTTTTTTAATGCTTTTTTGTTGGTAGATTCAACCAATATTCGTACCTTTATCAGGTAGTTATCGAGTACTTATACAACATCTGATCTTCATAGCCAGATTGATAATTCACCCTATTTTGGGTAGTTGTCATCACTGCGTCTTTGAATGGATTTCCCGTGTAAGTACGGGTTTCAATCCAATCGCATAGCTCTACTATTTGGCTTTTGTTACTGGTAAAGTAAACATACCTGTGACCATCTAATACGCTTAATACGTCTAAATAGTCTCGTAAGCGCCAATAGTCTTTGCTGTTGTAGCTTTTGGTATCAGTACTCAAATACGGTGGATCTACCAAAAACACTACATTCTCATTCTTGTATGTTTCGTATAGCTCCTTGTAATCACACTGTACACGTTCTACGCCATCTAAGTAGCCGCTTACTTGATAATCGGTCAGTCTTATGCGGTTATACATAGTTTCTTTCTCCATTTCTTCTATGCTAAAGGCATATTTCATGCTAAACAATATATTGCTGCTTACCGTAACATAATCAACATATCCGTATTGCTTTTCATGTTGTTTTAAAGCTTCTAAGACACGTTGTTTATCCTCCATAGGCAAACGTTCTTTACTCTTTAAATGACTCAATAGAGGTCTTAATTTACCCAAAAGCTCGTTTGTTTGTTCAAATGATTGTAGTCGCTTCTGAAAGTCGTCATAATCATTCCATACTACTTTTGCTTCTGGATAATGATTCTTTACGGTATGACTAAGAAGACCAGAACCGCCAAAAAGATCTACGTATACTGCTTCTTTTTCAAAGCTGTTTAAACACTCTTTAAACTTCTTTATAAAGTTCCTCTTTTGCCCTTGAAATGGTAAGGGCGCATTGTTGTAATTCATAATTATTCGTTTTTTGATTGATGATTTTTTAATGATTGATATATTTGCAATCTCTCACAAATAAAAAGGTGCACACACACCAACCTGAAGGCATTTGCCTCCGGCGTGGTGTGTGTGCACCTTAACTTTTTAGCAGGGTGAGAGCTGCTATTTAGAGTCGGGGGTTTTTAAATTAAAACTAAGCTATCTTCGTTTAATTCATAGCGAAATGCTACTAACCAATTATCCAACATATATTTTTTGCCTAATATTGAATTGGTTTCATCTGTATTAGGTATAAAAACATCATTATAATTTTGGCCACTTTGATCTGTAAATACTTCTCTAGACTTCTCAGAAAAACTATCCGTAATATTACCTTTACCACTGACATTACTACTGTTAGCATAAGCTATTGAGATAGGATCTATTTGTCCTTCCAAGAGAAAAACACAAACAAAAGTATCATATACCTTTACCTCTGAAATCTCTATTTCCTCACCTAAATTATTATATGCTTGAAATCCATAATTTTCAAGAATAGTATCTATGGTATAGTTATTTATATTCAAAGGAAATTGTTCAGAAATAAAGTGAATTCGGAGTTCATTATTACTTATTCTCTCTATTTTATGAGGCTGTAATGTTGAATACTGTTTTTTTTCTATCAATACATTTCTCATCGCTATTGCTGCTTTTTCGGCAAGCCATCGATATCCATTTCCTGTAGGATGCAATGGATCTTCTCCTGTTTTATATGCGTAACAAGGACTAAACATATAAACATTGTCATTCTCGTTAGCAACTTCCAGTTGGGCACTTCCTATAGGCATATCAGTTGCTGTATAATTCATTTGTGTCTGATATATGAAGAAAGCGGGTGATTCGGTTTGATCTGTAAATACACTAAGGGCTGCTTCCTCAATATCGGCTATAAGTTGCTCCAGATATCCTTTATATCCCTCTTTTGTACTAATAGCCGGTCCTGTGCCATCCCAATCAGCCATAGATCTAGCTGTACTATTGGCCTCTCCCTGTAGAAAAATAGTTCCTCCAAATTTTATAGTTTTACCTTCTGAATCAGCGATAGATTTAGCTGCATTAAATGCGTCTATAATTCTTTGAAAATAATCACCATTATTAGCTGGGCAATCTTTGCTAAGCCATTCTATTGATGTACCTCCTTGACCACAAGAGGTCGCTACAAATGTGGTATTAAATCCCATTCCAATGGAATTAGCATAGTACCTTAAAAAATTTATAGCAGGTACTATAATATGCTCAGTAGATCCATTGACTAACGGTTGAAATGTTGTTAATTCATTTGAATAAGGGAATGAAATATTACTTCCCAATCTTTTATTATCTTTAAAACTAATCGTACTTAATGCATTACTACCACCTCCTACACTTAATGATTGACCATAACCTAAGTAAAAAATATAATCTGCATCAAATGATTGCCAATCATAATTTTTTTGTTTAAAAAACTCCAAAGATTTTAGTCTATTACCTCTATTAATTTCTTCATAATCTATTGTATATCGATCTATTTTAACTGAGAAATTTGAGTTTGTTGGTTGAAGCATGTTAACGTAAATATATCCGTTTTTTTTCGCTTTAATTGTAATAGGAGCTTCTAAACTATTAACTGAACTATCCGCTACTGAATATATATTTCTTTCAACATCAGTCAACGCATAAGCTAATGCGACTGCCCCCGTAGATCTAGTTGCTATTGTAATTTCATCACCTGTATACACAGCTATTTTAATACATGACCACCAATTATTTGTAGTAGTAGTATATTCTGTTGGTGACTCAGGAACCGAACTACCATTGAGTGGATAATAATAATTAAGCAATAGGTCAGATTCCAAATATACATTTCTATTTTTATATAAGTCTTCTCCTATATCATCCAACCTTTGATCTTGAGTTGTTTGATGCTCTTCCAAATCATCCAACCTTTGATCTTGAGTTGTTTGATGCTCTTCCAAATCATCCAACCTTTGATCTTGAGTTGTTTGATGCTCTTCCAAATCATCCAACCTTTGATCTTTAACTTTTGGTTTCCATGTTATTGTATCTAGAGAAGATTCATTATATGTCTTAATATCTTGACCTGCAAGAGCGGCTTCCCAATCTACCATTGCTGTAAATGAAACGCCATTACCACTTAAATCTTGATTGCTTTCTATTTTAGCAATTCTACGTCCTTCTGTTAGCTCTGGTTCGACATAGGCACTTAAAGTAAATTGGCAAATATTAGTAGATTCTCCTGTAGATTCATTAAAACTCCTTAACAAAACTTTCCAAGTATCACCAGATCCAGGATCATATGACCTCCAAACGTTATAGACGAATAGTGGCTCTGTGCCTTTGTAACCATATACTTCAATATCAAGTAAAAAGTTTTTACGATTTTTATTGATAGGAAAAGCAGCAAATGGAAATATGGCATTGTAGTTATTAACTGTTTTCTCGTAGTACGTTTGGTTAACTTTCTTAGTTATGTATCCTAATTCACCATTTTTAAATTGTATTGGAGAATTATCTACATCCGGAAAATTTGTGTAAATACCTTCATGCAGAACTTCAAACATTACATCATAAGTATAAGTTCCAGGAGTTGATATTGGGGTTATGACACCTATTCTTTTATATGATAACCTATCAAGAATACCGTAAACAGTATCTTTTAAGTTATTTTTTAAATGACTTTTCCACGTTATTGTATCTAGAGAAGATTCATTATATGTCTTAATATCTTGACCTGCAAGAGCGGCTTCCCAATCTACCATTGCTGTAAATGAAACGCCATTACCACTTAAATCTTGATTGCTTTCTATTTTAGCAATTCTACGTCCTTCTGTTAGCTCTGGTTCGACATAGGCACTTAAAGTAAATTGGCAAATATTAGTAGATTCTCCTGTAGATTCATTAAAACTCCTTAACAAAACTTTCCAAGTATTACCAGATCCAGGATCATATGACCTCCAAACGTTATAGACGAATAGTGGTTCTGTACCCTCATAACCATATACTTCAATATCAAGTAAAAATAATCTTCTATTAGAATTTATTTTAAATGAACTACTGTATGGAAAATTAGTTCCTAAATCAATTAATCGGTCACTAAAACCTTTAGGAGTTAATCCATCTTTATCATTACTTGAATCAAACTCACCTGTTGCTTTAACCAAAGGCAAATCGCGCAATCTTAAGTAACCAGAACCTTGCGTACTATCATATTTATAAACTCCATCATCAGTTGTATCATCTGGATTGTTAATATTAAATAGTGTATTGTCTGCAGGTAATGGATTTACCGCCATTGCTATAGCTAAAGTAGCGTAGCTAACCCCGGAGTTACTTATGTTCTCAACCGTTTCTCTAAGGTCATTATGACCTTCAACAACCTCTTTAGTCTTATCTACAACCGCATTGAACTCTGAGTTTTTGATATACGTGTTGGAAGGTATACCTTCTAAGGCGGCCACTTTAGCAGCGCTATCTACTTTCTCTTCTATGTTTAAGTTATCTATCCCCATAATTATGCGTCTCTAAGGTTTGTATATTCTAGTTTCAGAGCGTCGTACTCTGCTTGCAAAGTGGTGGTATCTTCGCCAAGTTCAGTTGTGAAGGTGATTTCAAAATAACGCTTCTTTAGCTCTTTACGACGGTATTCAAGAGAATCCCGATCGGTAGGATCAGCTTCTGGAAACGTTGGGTTTTCACTCTCCAATTCAGTTTTAGTTAATCCCAAATACTTGTTAGGATCATCCTGAATTACCTTTTTGATAAACTCTTCTTTTGTAGATAAGTTATCAGTAGAAGGCAGCTCGTTGTAATATCCTTTTACAACATCATTCTCTAAGTAAAAAAAATAAGTCCCTGTTGTTGCCATAGCGCTCTTAGTTTTTAATCCAAATAGCCAGCCAGTTCACTTTAGGAGCTTGGCGGTGTTCAGAGTTGTTTGCGAAAATCTTTACTTTATCATCGGCATAGTTAATAGCCCACTTACACCACAGGGTGTCATCTTGGTTTACTTCACCATCAAAATACACCTCGGCTAAGGATGGAATAAACCCGGCCAAATTTGTCACGCTATATCCGGATGGTGGAAAAATGTAAGCGCAATTATAATCCATGTCATTTTGCAATTGACCTTGAGATAGTGTTGTCATCACTATAGAACCTCTGGTTACTTTCAAACTTTGAAAAGGTTTGTTCTGTATGTAGGCATCAGATTGCGGACTGGTATTGTTCCAATCTGATTTCACATTTACTTCAGCGCCCTCTTCCAAGGTGGCTATAAAATTAACCATTGCCTGAGTTAAGGCGATATATCCCTCTGTAGGTACAAATTGCTGACTGGCAAAAGCCGTAAGCTCTTTTAAAGTTTTCAAACGTATCAAGTCCGAAAAGGGAAAGGTCTCAACGCCTCCTGTACCAAAGCGTAAATACCTGGTCTTATAAACTGGTAACACATCTTGGTTACTATCTTCATCTAAGTCTGCATCATAAGCAGCCGTAACTTCTGTGTCTATAAGTGTAACCTGGTCCTGGTATGCTCCGCTTTCAAATAGTAATATTTCACCATTGTAAGAAACATACCCTTTGCTGTAGGTTCCGTTGCCATCATTCACCAGTCCGGTTAAAATGGTTTTGTCTCCAGATTCTTTTGCTATGGCTTCCAATGGTTCACGCCATGCTTGCTGAATGAAACGCCATGTTTCATTGGTAGCCGGAAATCCGGTAGCTGATATGATTAATTGTTTACCTGAACCCATAGTATGTTGTAATTTTTACTGTATAGTTTATAATAATCTATTTCACCTCGCATTCGAGTTAATATAGCCGTTTCTGCAGTTTCCCCTTCTGGTTGTAATTGTGGAGGTACGCATACTGAAAAATCAACGCCATCGCCCACAATATCATCCGGCTCGTAATAGTGAACCGGGTCATTATCTTCTGGCTCGTAATGATAGACCTCTCGGTTTTCCAACGGCTCATAGAAATACACCGGTTGTTTAAACTCGGTGTTAACAATTCTAATGCGCCTTTCAAGCGGATCAAACAAATCATTCAACATAGCCTCCATATACACAATTTGACTATTGTGTTTTACTCGGTAAATGCTGTTGGCTCTAAAGTTTAGAAAGTCTAAATGCAACAATTCTAAAGGGCGCAACATTACCGATAAGAAAGCTTTATTGTTAGGCTTTCTCATGGCCTGCATTAAAAAGAGCTTCACTAGCTCTAGCCAGTTTATGAGATATGCATTATTCATCCGTTAGCTTCCAAGAGATTAATAAATCATCCATTTTAAAATAACCTGAGTCGGCCACTCTAAAAACATTAATAGCTCCTACATTCGCTATTCCTTCCTGATCATAACTATAGCCACCATATTTACTTGCTGCTGAAGTAATGTTGGCAGTTAAAACGCCTTCTATATCTTCCAATGCGCGTTCGAGTTTTCGAGTGCTGATGGTTCCGTTAAATTCAAGATCCTGCAAAAAAGCATCAATAGCATCTTGTACAGGAGTATCCGCTGTTCCGTCCAATCTTTGACCTTGTGGATTCAACACTAACGGATCATAATAACAGTCAAGGCGAAGGCGTAATAAATCGGCTGTTCCTGTGGTAATGGTGATTTGAGTACCTGCATCAACTACTTTGTTAAGCATGTAGCTTTTCAAGGCCGTAAAGTTTGGTTCCTGGATAGGCGCTAAACTTTCCCCGTCCATCGTAGCCACTTTTAATCTCAAAATTCCATAACCTGCAGCACTGATCAGTTTCACAGCAGCAGCTTGTTTTACAATCTTAGCAGCTGCTATTTGTTCATCGGTTAGGTTGTCTGTTATAAACTGATCCGTTCCATCCGTAACCGGAACACCAAGCATAAAGCCCAGCGCTTTATTTCTATACCAGTCGCGGGTGTGCGGTTTTTGCTCGGCCATTAAAGCAGTGATCTCAGTTTTAAAAGCATCCCACAATTGCTCAATGGTAGTAATGGAAAAGGCTACCACATCAAAAACCAAATTTTCAAAGCTCACCAGGCTAAAGGTGTCCGTAAAACTTGCGCCTACCTCAAAACCATACATAGCGGCCAATACTTCACTATTCATGAAGCGTGTGGTTAGTATTGATTTTATTTCGTTGAGTGTTCTTGCCATTTTTTATTGTATTGGGAAAACTTGTGGTAACATATAATCAAGAGCGCTTAGCTCTGGTTGCTCGGTAGTTGCTGTGGCTATTTTTTGTTTTTTCTTCTTGAAATATTTTGCCACATCTTTGTTTTCAAAATCCGTATTGTCTGCATCGTTTATTTGCATACCAGGATTTAAAACCTCGGTTAATGAAATGCCATTTTTGATGGCTAATTGCATAGCTTGTTCAACACTACCATGCATTTCAATTGCCAAGTCTAATACCGATTGATTATTTATTACCGTTTTTCCCATGTTGCTAATTCTTCTTTCAGCTCTTTAACCACCTTCTTTAATGATCGGTTTTCCTCTGTTAAGGTTTTGTTTCGGTTGGTTAGAAGTTTTATCTCATCTTCCAACATTTTCACTTTACGATCAAACACTTCAGAAAGCTGTGCATACTTCGTTTCATACCTGCCTCCAAGATCATCGAGCATAACCTTATAATAGTTAGCTAACTTAATCTCATTATCAATCTCAGTACTTTCAGCGTTTTCCTGTTCTTGCTTTGTTTGAGCTTCTTGTCTTTTTTTATTGAACAACCAAGTAAAAAAAGCGCCTAATCCGGTTCCAAGTCCGCCTGTAAGTCCGGCTAATAATTCAGGATTCATTTATGTTGGTTTTTAGTTGTTGCTTTATCGTTTCATAATCAATGTTGTCCTTTGCTAAATGCACCCGAACGCGTTGTTCTATATCGAACCGTGGAGCTCCTGTTTTTTTCAATTGTACCAAGTTGGGACCGAGCGTTGGCGAAAACTTTTGAGCTCCTTGACTCAACTGTAATATCAAAGCCACTTCTTGCATTTGTGTGTTGCCAATTACAATACCTCCGTTGCTGGCTTGTAAATCGTTATCATCATTTAGCAATATTCCCTTTCTCATTACTCTTGAATTGTTCCTGTTCCAGTTACAGCTCCTCCAGTTGCACTGGTTCCAGTAACTGCCGTTTGTCTACCAATAACAAATTGAGCTACTCCGTTTGCTAACTCATCGGCCAAGTGTTGCCGAGCTTCAGCAACATTTATGTTTGGATCATCAGAACCAAACTCAAAGGCTGCCTTAAATTTTGCTGCTAACTGTTCTTCTGTTATTGCCATTTAACTACTTTTTAAAATGGTGTTTAAACGTTGTTTAATTGTTTCCATAGCTACTACATTAATGGTGTTACCATAAATCACAACTATCTTATTCAGTTCATCGATCATGTCATTAAACACGGTTTTCAAATCCTCGTTACCGCTTTTAATAATCACACCAGATTCTTTCACGGTGAGTTCTGTGGTACCGGTTTTAAAATTCAATTCCTCAAGCTCGGCTGCATCTAGCAAAAAAGCATTGGCAGGATTGTTTTCAATCAATCCAATAAGGCATAGCGTATTTACCTTTGGCTTTTTATATTCAGCACCTCGGCCAAGGTCTATATCATAATATTCAAGATCATCTGTCTGACCTTTGGCTACCATGGTTTTGTTTTCCCAGTCTACACTTACACAGGTGGCATACGCTGTTTGAATGGGCGTAAGTTCTTTAATACGCTGATTGATTAACTCTGTAAATGCTCCTAATCCCATTTAAATTTGTTCTCCTATGGTTATTTCTTGGCGAATTCCGCCACGGTCAAAACTTTTGTAAACTTTATCTATGTAATAGGTTCCTGAGCGATCATCATACAAACTACTTTCAATATTCGTTTTCATACCATGATCTACAGAAGGCACACCAAAAGCGGTGAACTTTCCATCGAACCTGTCTTTTTTCATTTTTCGGTAGGCTACTAAACCTAAATCGCGTAGCCTTGCTTTATCGGAAATGTTGTAATACGTTAGCGTATGTTCATTACCAGTTGTATCGCCAATATTATCCACTGTAATTTTAGAGCCATTGGCCAAAGTGGATACACACTTGATTTTTATAATAAGTTCATCGGCTCTTTTATAGTTCAAGTCATTGGAAACACAATTGCGCTCTAAGTGAAAATTCACTGTGTCATCGGTTGTATTATCGGCGTAATACTTGCCAGATCTTACAGCACCATTCTGCCAATAAGTGTATAAATTGTACGTGCTTTTCAACTTCTCTAACACAGCGCCAACGGTTGTATTAGCAAAACGAACCCCTCCAAGATCTACACCTTCCAAAGCATCAATTGTGTAACCAGGTATAATTTTCTTTAGCAATTCCTCGAGCGTAATTTTAGCTGCTGAAAAATTAACCGGTAATCGTTTTATCCGGAACATTTCATCTTCAAAATCAATCACGGTTGGTATGTCCGATGATACTGCAGTAACATATCCTATAAACTCGGTTATGTTATTGCCATCATATCCAAACTTTACGGTGATTGCATCTCCGCGTTGAAATGCTTTTTGTGCGTTGTATTTAAACTTTCCACTTTTACCAAAGAACGAATAGTTACGAGGCATGGTTAAAGAACCTTTAGAGCTCATCTCTTTAAAAGTCTTTTCAAACTCAATAGCCGTAACTTTATACAATACTATTTCCTCTCTTCTGGAGTTGTCCGGAAATACTATTTCGCAGGTCATTGCATAGGCCATTGTACTTGGTCTTTAGATTCGTCACTGTACATTTGAAACTGAAAAGCAATATTTCCATCTCCGCCCTGGATAAGATTGTGAGACCAATCTGCAATGGTAACGGAATCAACTTCTATCCAGTTAAAAGCCTCCCCTGAAATACGTATGCTATCTGCCAATACTTCCCATTTCTTCAATTCTTTAAACTTCTCTGCAGCGGAGCTTTCCTGATCATTTAAACACAATCCTTTTACATCAATAACCCAATCATCAAAAGAGAATATCTCTTTTACTGATCCGTTATTGCCTAGCAAATTGGTGCGCTCGATAATTTTACCTCTACGAAACGAAAACATCGTAGTAGCCGGTAAATAGTAATCTGGCATTCGTACAATTTCCATCTTTCCCAATGCTGTATAACGATTGTATCCATCTTGTTGAAACTTCACGGGTAATAAAATCGGCGTCCCCATCCATGAAGTCATTGAACGATCATAATACTCAGGTAATCTTACAATATCTGAATAGTTGAGCTCTGGTGATGATGGTGTATCATTAGGAATAGTAAACACAGGAGCTACCCCAAAAGCATCCAAAAATAAATCGCGTATGTTATAGCTAATTCCCATTATCCTAGTTGTACTAATCCGTCTCTTAATCGATCGTTGATCATTCCTGTTATTTGCTCTGCTATCTCACGTACCTTTAACTTGTCGTTTACCGAGAAGTTATTAGTGACATTCAAAGTCATGTTTAAAGTTCTACCTCCTCCAGAACCACCTCCGCCTGAAATGGCTAATCCACTTCCAGAAGTTGCTCCGTTAGTAGTTCCTCCAGTTAAAGTATTATTAGCTGTTGGAGCTAAAGCATTATTGATGGATGGCTTTTTATCTAAATTTTCATCAGTGAATAATTCTCCAGAATCTTTTGCCGTTTCTGGTTTCCTTTCTTCTGTTAAACTTAGGCCTTCCCGCAGCTTTTGAATGTAAGCCTCACCAGTCCCGGCTAGTTTACCCAGCCCTGGTATTTTAGAGAGTAACCCCAATAGCTGCTGTACAGGCATTAACAAGGCATCTAACAACACAAGACCTATCCGTTTTAACCCGGCGATAATTCCGCCATTTTCAAAGGCTTCTGTGATACTATCCCAGTGCCTTCTAAAACTTTGAATAATGTTAATGATCATGCCGAGCGGACCGAGTATAAAGCTGAGCGCTGCACCCCATTCATCATATTTCGCGATTACTGCAGTAATAATTCCTACCAGAGCTGCAATACCTAAAATGATTAAACCGATCGGGTTGGCATCCATGGCCACATTCAAAGCCCATTGTGCTGCAGTTTGTAACCATGTAGCATTTGAGAGCATTTGTATTAATGGAATGGCACCTGCCAATATTTGAAATACTGGAGCCATCTCTTGAGCATAGATCCCAACGCTTCCAAATGTCTGACCTGCCCAGGTACGTATATCAGAAAAGAAACCTTTTATACCTGCACCTGCAGCTTCTACAGATTTAAGTTTGCTAATATCTAAGTCCATAGTGGCTAATCCATCAATAAACTGTATACCGGCGTCTTCACCGGCACCTTTGAAAATATCTGCAATAATCTTTTGGCGAAGCTCAGGAGTTTTGTCCTGCATTTGCTGAGATATATATTGAATAGCTTCAATGGGTGTTTTTCCTGCCAAATCTTTTGGGCTAACTCCAATACCGGCCAATGCATCTTGCTGAGTTTTATCCATTTCTCGTAAAGCCAAATTGGCTTCTTTCAAAGAGTCAATTGCTTTATCAGAATAAATACCTTCTTTTCCGGCGCTTGCTATCAAGGCTATGGCTTGAGATTGTGTTAACCCTAGTTCCTTTATGAAAGGTTGGTATTCTTTCAACTGATCAATAAAATCTCCATTAGCATCAGCACCACGTTCAAATCCCTCCTCAATTAATGCTATGTTTTCTTGATAGGTACCGCCAACTTGTTTGGTCATAGCATTGGCAGCCCTAGCGATATCCAAAACATCTTCATCGTAAAGATCGGCAGCTCTTCTTGTTCTTGCTACAAAATCATCTAAAGCATCACCAGACAGGTCAGTCATTCTTTCAATCGCTGCAGTTTGTGTAGCTACATCTACTGAGAAATTCAAACCATCTGAAGTTTTTTTAATCATTTCATTTGTTTGATTGATTCCAGTAGCAATATCAGTCCATTTTTGTTGCTCCTTTGTAAACTTCTTAGCCTCTTCGGTTAAGTCGTTCATATCTTGTTCAGCACCTTTCAAGTCCTTACGTAAACGCCCAATTCGCTCTACTGCCTTTTCATATTCCTGGTTAGCTTTGGCAGCTTCTTTGCCCGGACTTGCATTTTTAGCAGCATGCGCTAAATCTTTGATTTCCTTTTCAGCATCTTTTACTTGAGCTGCTAAATCGGAGTAGTATTTTTTAGCTTTGGTAAGCGCTTCTTTGGTTTCCTTTTCATTGAATTGTACTGCTTCGGATGCCTCCTCAACATCCTTGGTCATATTAGAAACTGACTTTACCACATCTTTTACCGGTTTGGTAACGTGGTCTATAAATTCTAATATCCAACTTGTTGTGGTGTTACTCATTTTTGTTTCTTAGGAGTTGCCTCATCAATGGCTTTAAATACTTCGTTTACTACTTCTTGCAATACGACTTTGAAATGGGTCGCCTGAGCTCGGTTGGTTACTTGTTGGTAATAGATCCAATCTTGAAAGCGTTGTGCCCATTCTTCATCACTGAGCTCTTTGGGATCGATATTATAATGAACGCGGATGATGGCATTAATTTCTTGAAGCCATGTATCCGCGTTGTTATCTTCCTCCGGGTTTAACCAAAACCCGTCTACAACTTTTTTAAGGTTCCTCGAGCTTCTTTTACAAGTTCGCCCACGTACTTGAGTAATTGGGTGTAAATAGCACCATCATACTCATAGGCATCTTTGTCACCTTCCAATACACAACCCAATAAGAGTTTTTGTACTCTTCCCGGATCTTGTATTTTTTTGGTAGGTTGACCTTTATCGGTTGTTGCTTTTCCTTTTGACTCAGCATCGGCTATGGCTTCCATGACCGCTCTGGATGGTTTCTTTACCAAATAGACAAATACATAATCACCATCATCAGTGGTAATTTCTACTTCTCGTAGGTTGCGTTTCCCTCCAACTTTTGCAGCATGCGTTTGTATAGCCTCATCTCCAAAAGGTTTGTTTATTGTTGGTTTCTTTTCCATTAGGCAGCGTTCCAGATAATTTCAGAGGTTATCAAAGTATATTCATTAGAAATGGTTCCGTCTCCTTGAGAGATTGCTCTAGCATTACCTGTAAATTCACAAGCCATGATAATATCTTTAGTTATGGTTCCATCTTCTTTTTCATACATCACGATGATGTTGAAAGGAGCTATATCACTCAAAGATTTACCTAAAGGCAACGCAGCTTGAATAGCATCTACCTCTTCTTTATATAAAGTGATTGATGCTGTAGCTTCATAATCAGTTTTAGATCTTCCTATAGGTTTAGATCCAACACCTCTTACATGCTCTTTGGTAGTATTATCATCATAATTAACGCCTGTAATTCCTTCTAAATCTCTACCCAATAAATTCACCGTTACAGAGTTCCAACCCTGCATGGTTCCAAATTTGTTTGTTACTGTAATATCTGGCATCTATTAAATGTTATTGGTTAATCCTACGGCTACTTCAAACTCATGTACAATGCCATTGGCCACAATAGAAACTTTTACCGTTACCGGTGCTGTACTGTTTACTATTTGCTTGTTATCTATGGCTGTTTCGTAACCGCTTATTTCTCCATTGGCAACCATTTGATCAAGTTTTGTATCAATCAAAGTTTTCCAATAGGCAGCTGTAGTAGCTGCTATATATCCGGTTTGCGGATCTTTCTTTACTACTCCTTTTACTCGAGGTAAAAGTGTGGTTCTAATGATGCGCGCTGCTTTGTTCCAAACACGGTTGTTTTCAATAAATGCGAAGTCGCTTTCTTCATCCACACAGGTGTAACTGTTTTCAATGAAGTAACCAGGATATTCCTGGTAAGCAGCAATAGCAATATAACCGTTGGTAATGATGGATTGTAACACGGCATTGTCTACTGTCTCAATATCGTTGCCATCACTTAAATAAGCATTCAACCATACAGCTTCGGTATCATCCGTTAACGGATAACTTTCATTGCCTCTATAAGCTAATGGTTTACTTTCGATGTCTACAGATCCTAAGTTTTCATAAACTCCGCGAACCGCTAACATCCCCAGTGCTGCACCCAAAGCTGTGATGCCGTCATTGGCAGCACAACCTACCAATACCGAAGTATTAGGTGCATCTAAAGCGCGTAGATCTTCTGTATAATCGTCCAAGCCATTGGCACCAATCAAAGCGAAATCTAGTAAACGGTTTTGTGCTGCAAAGCCATTGATAATGGTTTGCTGTCCGTTAATAGTGGTTACTAAGTTTGGTGTTTCACTATCATAGGTCATGTAAATACCGTAACCTTTTACCTCTTTGTTTTGGCTGATGAATGCCTGAATATCTGCCACCACATCACTGTTGAACAAATACAACGTTGCTTCTGGTGCTAAACGGAAAAACTCCGTAATATCCTGGTGCAGCGTTAAACTGTTGTTGGCATCATAACTTTCATTGATGCCTAACTGTTCAGCATCGTATACTGCAGTAATAGCCACACCTTTTCCACCATTGTTCACAGCAGTTGCAACGGCGTCTGCAGGCATACCAATTACAATAAGGCCTACATGGTTGTCTGTACCATTGGCCAAACGTTGTAACCCGCCCTGTAGTTTTTCAATATTTACCCCGTCTAACTTTGCCATGTTTACTCGTTGGTATTAGTGGTGAATTCTTCTTTCTTTTTAGCGTAAGCAGCTGCTACTGTTTTACGATCATCAGCTTCAAAACCTAACGCCTCAAGCTCTTCAATAGTTGCAGCGTTTTCAATCAAACCAATAGCATCTACTGCAGACACTTTGGTTTTAGTTTCGTCTGCATTCGTATCCTCTTTTGTAGGCGTTTCGCGTTCAAAAGTGTATACAGTTCCTTTAGCACCTGCATGCAAGCCCGCATGGTTTTTATTGCGGAAAATGTTCCCATCTACCGTAGCAAACACTTCTTTATCATTTGGGTACTGTTCTAAAACTTTAGCGGCCTTTTCCTTGAGATCCGCTTTGGAATATGTTTTTTTCATCCTCTTATGTTGTTAATGATTTTAAATATGAAATAGCCAACAATACAGGCTATGATAATTAGGAATAGTTTTCCCATTGTGAGGTATAGTTTTTGAAACCAGGATAGCTCCGCAGGAACGATCACCGGCACTTCAATTTCTATCTTCTCTTTTTCATAGGTACTTTTCCATTGTGCAAAAAGCTCTTCCGCTTCCGCTTCACAGTCTACGTTTAAATTGCCCTGATCATCTAGGTTAACCTTTGGCTCTTTTAATTTGCGCCCTGGTTTACTTTCCGGATCTTTTAAAACAGGTTTACCATTTACACAATCAATATAGGCGCGGTAATAGCTGCTATCTTTCTCTACTTGAAAAACCGTATCGTGTACCGTTTCGGTAATGGTTTTGGTGATTTCCTTTTCAATGATCATTGGCTTTTTAGTTCCACAGCTTACCATCCATAAGACGGTAAACAAGAACAAAAACCATATAGCTATAACTCGCTTTTTCATAGTTTAACGATAATCCCATCTTGCACGATATCCGCGGATATCGTAGTGAATAAATGTTTTATAGATACCTACACCTCCTTGCTTCATCTTACCAGTAGCAATTAAATGTTCAATAGCGCTTTTAACTTGCAAAGGAGACTTTCCTTGAGCTTTTATATCACCAGCCTTACCTTTTTTATGTTGGCTGTTTTTAGAGGTTTTATAACCTCTTGATGGAAGTACTACATCATTGTAATGTGGACTTCTATAACCGTTGGTAAGAGTGATTGGAACTCCTAAATAGTCTCTTAAAACTTGAAGGTTTTTTGCTAGCTCCTTTACATTCTGCAATACACTATAAGGCATCACGGAACCATCTTTACATTCAAACTCGGACTTATTGAAATTCTCTGTTAATTGCATCTGTGATTGTTTTATTCCCCCTTGAGGGAGCGGCCGAGGGCTCTACCTACAGCCGCCTGGCTAATTCAGAAATCTAGTTTATAACTCTATGCTGCTTTCCCCGAAATGATTGCAGCAGACCCTTCAATTCCATAGGCAACAATGATGTTGTACAATCTGAAGCCTATTGTGTTTTCTCTGTTTTCTGGATCTTCTGTATCGGCACGTGCAAAACGCTTGACAGTTCCGTTTGCTTTGGCAGTTGATCCTTTGTGGAATACTACAGAACTCTTACGTCCGGAAGTCTCAGAACCAAAAGGTATTTTTTCTAAGGTAGTATCATCGTACTCTGGAGTCGTTGAATCTTCATAGATGATGAATCCGTAGTAATTACGGCTAATAGCACCTTCTTTGTGGTTATGATATTGCGTGTAGAACTTTCTATCTTCATCTAATAGATCAGAACAATGATCATCTGACAATACTAGAATGCGCCCTTTCTTGGAAATACCGGCCTTATTCATTTTGGCTTGTAAAGTTCTCAAGTCTTTACTAGTCAATTTTAAGCGCCCGGTTCCATCATCTTCACCAGTGGTTTCTAATACAAAAAGGTTTTCCGTTTCATCAGCTGCTTGTGGCGCTAAACCATGCAACCCATATTCTGCAGTGGTATCCTCTAAAGTTTCACGGTGCTGCATTTGCACATCGTTTACTTTTTCATAAGGTAAGGCGTTTAGTTCGTCATCAGTCACTATAGTGTTTTCGGTATCGAACTTGTGCAAAGCCACTACTACATGGCTGTCATCTCTTTGGTTGCTAACAATAGGATAATTGGTATTATCAATTAAGACTTTAGGCGCTGCACCTCGTTTGGGAATTTTAATGGTATCGTTGTTTACCCAACTTTGTTTAGATCGTATTTCGCTTACCCACGTATGCTCATGGCGTAATTGTTTGATCATTTCCCGCTCGGCTAATTCATTTTTAACCGGTAATGCTACCGTAGTAGCAGCTGCCATTGATACAGTGCCGCCTGAATGCGCGTCTCCTGTAAAGGCATAACTAGCACCTGTAGCAATGGCTACAATTGCAATAAATAATAGAACTCTTAAGAACTTTTTCATCTGTTTTAAATTAAAGTTTAGTTTAAGTGGTTAGGCTGTTGTAAGATTTTGTTATATGTTTCTTAGCTTTTTAGTTACCGAAGTAAGCAGCTTCTAAGGCTTCCGCTTTCTCAGGATCATCTACCTTCATTTGTTCGTAAGCTTCCGGGTCTTTGCTGATGTAGTCATCCAACGTCCAATCTTTACGAGCTGCCTCAAGGTTTTTATCAGCTGGCTTTTTGGTTTTGTTGCTTAGTTTCTCTAAAGATTCAAGCCCATCAATCAACTCTTCAGTTGCTTTGTAATCGGCAGCGGCCAATTTCTCATACTGCGAAACCTGTGCTGCAGTAATCTTTTTGTCTTTTAAAGCACCGGCAACAAGTGTTTTGGCTTTGTCCTTTTTCTTGTCGTCGTCTTTTTGCTTTTTACTAGCCACAGCATCTACATGTTTAGCAGCATTCACCTTCATTTGGTTTTTAGCAGCTTCTATCTGTGCATCGGTGGCGTCTGCAGGCAATCCTAGCCATGCAATTAACTCCTCTCTGTTCATATGATAATCTTCGTTTTTGTTTGAATTAGGTTTACGTAGCTCAGGAATATTAGGAGCTCCACAAGCGACTAATGCTTGTTTCATTTCGGCATTGATTTCTTCCTCTTCATCCAAAATGAAATCAATAAGCCCTTTTTCTTTGGCCTCGGTTGCGGTCATCCAGTAATCACCTTTTGCCCATAGTTCTTCAACTTCGTCTTCAGAAATACCCATCTTTTTGGCATAGGCCTTTTTGTAAGCAGTAGTAGTATTACGCAACATTTTAAGATCGCGCTCTACTTCATCTTCATTACCACCGGTCATAAGCATTGGCTTATGAATCATAAATTGGCTATTTAAATATGCGCTTGTGGGGAAACAAGCAGCGAGGTAAGTTCCGGCACTGGCACACAATGCACCCACCGTAATTTGTACACTTTTAAAGCGCTTTAATTGGTTTACAATTTCATTAGCTTCAAACACACTACCGCCTTCTGTATTCAAATACAAATCGGCATGCGTATGTTTTTTTAGTAAATCATCTACCAAACGAGTAAATTCTTTACCGTTGTTTTCGTTCCAATTGCTAATTGCGCCTACAATGCGTAGGGAAGCTTTTCCGGCTTTACTTTCTGCAAATAGTTCTAGTTTTCTGCCTGCAGCGCCACTACCTATTATGAGTACTTTTCGACTTTTCACATGACAAAATTGAGCCTTAAAAAGGAGGCTTGAAAATTGCTATTTCTTATTAGTGGTAAATCACACCTAATTTATTTACAACCACTTACCAAATAGAAACTATAAATTTCAAGGGCGGTATTATATGTAGACTTTTGTCTTGTAAAACAGTGATACATGGCAAAAGATTCTGAAAGAAGTGTCGCCCGAATTCTATACATAGACCAGGGAAAAAGCAATAAGGAAATTGCAGAGAAACTTGGTGTACAAGAAAAAACGGTTGGCAACTGGGTTAAAAAATACGGTTGGAAAGAAGAGCGTGATGCTCGAGATAATAACGTAGATGCGCGTATTGAAAATATCAAGGCGGTAATAGATGATATTATTGCAGATAGAACAAGTGCTAGGTTAAAAATTAAGCAAGTTAAAATAGACTTAGAACACCCAAGAACTCCAGAAGACGAGGCCAAAACATTACGAGATGAATTGAGCACTTTAAAAAAAGAAATTGTTGGCTACGATGATTCCATTAGCAAATGGAATAAAACGCTTGACAACTTCAACAAAGAAAACAAGGTTTCTTTAGCCACGTATTTACATGTGATGGATGAGCTGTTTAAAGACATGCAAGCTCATAACCAGGACCTATATTTAAAAACGCTCGATTTTCAAGAGCAACACATTAGCAAAGTAAGCGTACAATTAGGATGATACTAAAAAGACTCATAGGCCTTTTAATACAAAAGGCACCGAAGGAACAATTCTATCTTGAATTAGGTTCATACTTTATAAGAAAGGGAACCGGCTACCAAGTTGGAGATGCTTTTGAATACAAACAACGTAGAACTGGCAAAGCCAAAACACTACGCATTCAAAACCTATTCTACAACTTTAAAGAAAACCGAATCACATACCGATTCGATAAGAAACCCATTTTAAACAGCGAAGCAGCAGGAGTTGAAGAGAGAGGATAAAATAGCATTAGAACGGTATAAGAAACGTTTGGAGTTTGCGCGATCAGCAGGACAAATAAATCCTTATGAAACAAAAGATGAGCAAAAAGCACGTATAGAACGTGCTAAACGTGATCCTGAATATTTAGTACAGGAGTATTTTCCTCATTATGCAACTGCAGCATGTGCAGACTTTCAAATAGAGAGTGCCATGTTAACTCTTAAAAATCCTACTATTAAATTATTTGACCAATGGGGTCGCGGTTTAGCCAAATCTGTCTGGGATGATATTATAAAACCTTTTTGGTTATGGATTCAAAATGAAGCTCATTATATGGTTGTTGTAACCGTAAATAAAGATAGAGCCGCAGAACTTGCTGAGGATTTGCGGGCAGAGTTTGAAGCTAACCCTAAAATAATACATGATTTTGGGGAACAATCTAAATCAGGCCAATGGGAAAAAGGCTTCTATATTACTAAAGACGGATTCATTGTTAAAGGGTTAGGTGCTGGGCAAAGTGTACGGGGACTTAGGGTAAAAAGTCGTAGACCTGATTACATTGTAGTTGACGATTTAGAGACAAAAGAAACAGTAAAAAACCCAGCAAGGCAAGATGAATATGTTAAATGGATAGAACGGGATTTGATACCAACAATGGACGGAAAAATCCGTCGATTTTTGTATGCTAATAATAGGTTTGCTCCGGTAATGATCCAAACTAAACTACAGGAAAAGCACCCTAAATGGAAGGTGCTACAAGTTAATGCTTATGACCCAGTGACGTATAAACCTACTTGGTGGCAAAAATATGATGACGATTATTACAGAGAGCTTGAAGACCCCGATGAAGGAATCGGAATTTTAGCTGCTCAAGCCGAATATAACAATAAACCTCATGTTGAAGGAACAATTTTTAAACAGGAAAATGTACAATGGGGAAAAATGCCTAAAATCAATCATTTCAATATCATTTTTGGTTTTTGGGATATAGCCTATGCAGGTACTAAAACAAGTGATTACAATGCTATTGTTTTACAAGGCGTAATTAATGGTGATTATTGGATTATTGATAATTTTTGTAAGCAAAGCAAAATGGCTGAAGCCGTAGCTTATATGTGTAATATTACTAAAGATTGGCTTAAACGTGCACCAACTGTAACCATACACTGGAGGTATGAGGCGCAATTTTGGAATGATGAAGTTGAACGTATTATACAAGAAGGGCAAAAACTATACAATGTAAAACTTAACATCTCTAGGTTTGATGGTCCTAAAACAAAAAAGTACGATCGTATTTTACGCCTACACCCATATTACCAAAGTGGACGTATTTATTATTCCGATAAGCTGAAAAGTAACAATGATACCCAAACCGGTATTGCTCAATTAATGGGAATAGAGCCGGGTTACAAAACACATGACGACTGGCCAGACGCCCACCAACAAGGTATTGCTTTACTAGAACCTTACAACGGTAAAGGCAAAGGAAATGGTAAAATGAAACAAGGCCGTATGAAGCCAAAACACGCTAGAATATGATCTACTTAACCAACGATGATTTAAAAGCAGATAGCATACAGCGCTATATTGATGAAAGTACAGCCGACTATACTGATGCTATAGATAAAGCTGAAGAAAAAGCAATTTCTCTGGCTAAAACGTATTTGTCCGGACGGTATGATGTAGCCACCATTTTTGATGAAGATTCACCCGTCATTGATGGGTTGTTGGTTGATATCCTGGTGAAGATTACATTGCATAAAATCTTTGGTAGAAATGCAGCGCGTAGACTTCCAACCGATATCAAAGAAGAATATGATTGGGCGGTAGCAACCTTGGAGAAAATAAACTCAGGGAAGCTTACCATTCAACTACCCAAAGCCACCGATGAAAGTGGTAATACCAAAAGCACTTCCATGTTTGGGAGCAACCGAAACGATAATTATTTCATATAACTATGTGGATACCAAAAACTATACATAACGCCATTGTTCGCTATACTTTTAAAAACACTAGTGAAGCAGCATTACGTGTCATGGCCGAAACAAAAAGTGGATCAAAAAAAGCATTGTCTGATAAGTACAATAAAGAAGCCATTACCATGGGCGTGAAAACTTTGGAAGATTGGAAGATGGGGCTATTGTTGGCAAGTGATCCTGATTCGCCTTCCTGGTACCAGTTGCAACAAGTGTATGACAACATGAAGTTAGATTTACACTTGATGGCAACAATCGACAACCGCGTGGAACCGGTACAAGCTACTCCGTTTAAATTTACGGACAAAGATGGCAATGAGGTTGAAGAGGTTAAAGAACTCTTCGAAAACATGTGGTTTATTGATTGGATTGGAATAGCACTACGCTCTAAATTTGAAGGTGTCAAAGTAATTGAAATGTTTGATCTTGATGACAACTTAGAGCTGAAGGAAGTTACCGAAATTGATATGGGAAATGTGATCCCACAAAAAGGAATTGTTACCGAAGATGCTGGAGGAGAAAGCGGATGGAACTATAAAGAAGGAATCTTGGCTAACAATTATATGCAAATTGGAGGCGATAACTATTTAGGTATGTTTGCCCAATTAACTCCTATTGTACTTGCTAAAAAACTCGGTCTTGGTTCCTGGTTAGATTACATTGATAAGTTTGGAGTTCCGGCGGTGTTTGCTATCACAGATCGTGAGGATCAAACCCGACTTGATGAACTGTTTGAGGCGCTTTCTAACTTCAAAAGCAACAATTTCATGGTTGGCCGTGGTAACGAGAATTTTCAAACCATGGAAAGCGGCAAAACTGATGCCTACAACACATTTGATAAATTGATTGATCGTGCTAACTCAGAATTGAGTAAGCGTATTTTGGGCGGTACTGGTATTACCGATGAAAAGAGTTTTGTAGGTGCTGCAACTGTACAGGAAAAAGGACTGCAAGCAAAAATCAAACTCGATAAGTTTTTCATAAGAGTATTAATCAACAAAGAATTAATACCGCGATTAGTAAAGCTTTCACCTGTTTATAAACCTTTGGAAAACCTAAAGTTTGAGTGGGATGATGCAGAATCGCTCAGCATCAAAGAATACATAGAAGCTATAAAAGACTTGTCTCAATTCTATGAGTTTGACTTGGAAGAAGTATCTCAATTGTTAGGTATGACCATCACCGCAGTAAAAAATCAATTAAACACCGATCCTCAAGACGGTGAAAAAAAAAAAGCCTGAACCAGACGTAAGCGCAATTCTTAAAGAGATTACTGCAACCTATCATGGAGCAGATTGTACTTGCGGTATGTGTTCTGGTTCTGGAGCTGCTACCATTGAAGCGCTGAGCATTGGTCAGTACGAAAAATTGATCGATACCATTGCAAAGCAATTGCATGAAGGAACTTTGAAGCCTGAACAATTAAACCAGGAACTCATTACCGAAACTTACAATGATATTGCCAAAGCAGCTAAACAAGGCTACGGGAAAGAATGGACAAGCTTTCCTGCAGATGGCAAAGGCAGCTTACCAGCCGAGCTGAAGAAAAACATTTATGCGTTTTCAGGTGTCAAAACCTATGCACAGTTAGAAGCTATCAATGAGCTGTTATACGATAAGGACGGAAAGTTACGTCCTTACAATGAGTTTGAAGTGTTGGCACGCAAACACAACCGCCAATACAATAAAAACTACCTGCAGGCAGAATACCAGACTGCAAGAACCGCAGCGCAAATGGCTGAAAAATGGGAACGCCTTCAGGAAAGTAAACACTTATTTCCAAACCTCAAATATCAAACCGTTGGTGATGATCGTGTGCGTGCGGATCATGAACGCCTGGACGGAATTATTAAACCCATTGATGATTCTTTCTGGAGTAAATACTATCCGCCTTTAGATTGGCGTTGTCGTTGCGATGTAGTGGCTACTGCAGAACCAATAAACCAATACAAGGAGGAGGATTTGCCTCCGGTACAATTCAAAGGAAACGTAGGGAAAGATAAAGAGATCTTCACGCGTAAAGGAAACTTCTTTAAACTCGCTGCAGGGAAAGAGAACGTACAACGGAACATGGAGCTTTCAAAACTGAATGCGCCCTATGAAACGGCTTTTAAAAGTGGCGGTAAAAAAGTACAAGTAAGCTTGTTTAAAGATGAAGAGGATTTTGAACAAAACTACAATGCAGCGATGGTTTTGGCCGATCAACTTGCTATAGATGTTTTCATTCGTCCGCATATCAATGTAGACGGTCATAAAAACCCTGAATACTTGATCAATAATAAACTAAGTGATCTTAAGTGGAAGTTTAAAACTGACAATTACAAAGGCATATCAAACGCTTTTAACGCTGCCAAAAAACAAGATCTGGAAAGCATTGTTTTCGATTTTTCGTATGCTTTTAAAAATCTAGATATTGAAAAAGTTAAAGACGCTGTGGCAATGAAGGTTAACGCTAATAGCGGTAAACGTTACGAAGGTTTGTATTTTATCTACGGATCTAAAGCGGTGTATGTAACCAGGGAAGAAATTTTAAATAATCAGTTATTAGAAAAACTTAAAACGATAAAAGCCGACTCATAAAGAATCGGCTTTTACGACGAAGCTTGAGATTACTCCCGCGCTTCACTGCAAATATACAAATAATTATGAGCAAACTACAAATACCTGATTTTTTAGGCATTGCAACACAATTAAAAAAAGATACACGGCTATATGCACGGAGGTATTGTTTGCAATGGTTTGATGATAGTTTCAAAAATCAAGGGTTTACAGATGCAGCTTTTGAAGCATGGCCAAAACGAGATCCTGATAAAGATCCGGGTAGAGCTATTTTAACAGACACCACTTTTCTCCGGAGAAGTTTGGCCGTACTTAATGAAGATGCTACCAGTATGCAATTTGGTACACACGTACCTTATGCAGCGGTTCATAACGATGGCTTACGCGTTAGAACTGTGCAAAACGTTAGAGGTTTTCACCGCAATAGAAAAGGCAAAAGAGAACAGGTAAAACCACACACCAGGAGACGAGATACTAAGTACAAGCAACGCAAATTTATTGGCGAAAGTAAACAGATGATGGATAACCTGGACCAATGGCTTTTAAACGAGATTGAAAAACGCTTTAAACAGTAATTAATTATGAATTTTAGCAACCTTTATAAAGAACTATCTACCATGATCACCGATACCATTGACGGTATTCGTTGGGTAGACTTGTGGAACTCTCAAGTGTATAATTTAGACACCGAAGCTCCTTTTCCTGCACCTGCAGTATTCATGGCTTTTAGAAGTAACACGATGCAAGACATGAGTGCCAAAGTGCAAAGCGTACAACTGCAGGTTGATTTCTTTCTGTTTTATGAGACATTCCTGGATACTTTCAACGGAGCCTACAACCAAGATGAAGCGCTCAGTTATTTGGAGCATTTAGACAGCTTAAACGCTTTATTTCATGGAAGCCATGGAGAACACTACAGCAACATGAAACGTATTAACTTTAGTCCGGTTGATACCGGTGGCGCTGGTAATTTATACAGCGTAACCTATACGTGTGATTTTGTTGATAGAACCGCTCAAAAGCAATGGGATGAAGGAAGCTTTGCAGATCTTACAATTGATCCTGCTGCAGAAGGTAATAAGTTTATTGTTGATTAAAACTCCACTTTTAGCTGTGAAATCGTGGGTAGTGGTTTTCTATTGAATACAATGTTTTCAATTGTTTTGGGCGATTTGTAGAACTTTTTCGCAATCGCATTCAGAATGTAGGCAGTAGTGAACTTTTGCACTCCATACTCTTGTATGTTGCTCATACGGTCAAACTCACTCTTGATATCCTTGTGCAAACGTATTGTTGTCTCCCTCACTGCCATTATGACAAAGATATATGAAAAAGGGAATAAAAAAAAAGCCACTGTAGTAGTGGCTTTTTTTATGTATATATTTAGAAGGCTTTATGGTATTGTTGGTCCTCCAATTTTATTCCATGTGTTTTGTAAGGCTTCTGCAAAAATTATACTTTCCTCAATAGCCTTTTTATCTCTTGATGAAAGTGTGAAATCTTCAATATTTTGCTCTCCCTGAAATCTTACTTTTACAGGCTCTTTACCTGTATAGTGTGCTATTGCTTTTGCTACATCTGGCGAATTATTGGTGTATTGATTCACCTCCCAAACATCGCCTCCGCTTAAATCTGTTTTATGTCTTTTATCAAAGGTGTTTATATTTTCAGATGTAATCACATCATTTCCGAGCTTTACTTTTATATTTTGATGGAATACCCAATCACTACCATGATAATTACTCTGTAAGTAGTAGCTTCCATCTTTTCTAATATATACTACCAATGCATTCCTGTTTGGCCAATACTTTCCAAATCGTTTGTGGTTAATCCACACTTGATCATTAAATTCATCCTCTTCAAATAAAAAGTCTTTTTTTAATGAATCTACTATGCGAACATTTTTTTCAAAAATAGCTGCGTCTATTTTTTTTTGTTCTGCAAGTTTTTCAGCTTGTTCAATTGAGTCTTGAACTTTTTGCTTTTTAATATTAGCCTCATATTCCGTTTCGGGAGCTAAAAGACCAAACAAAACGAGGAAAATAAAAAGCCCCACAAATGATAAAATAATAATTTTTACTGCTTTCATAGTTTTTATTTAAAAGTTAATTATTTATTTCTTTAAGCCATACAATAGCATAATAACCATTGTGTGTTTGGGCTTGTGGTTGTTGAGCATAGTAACTTATATCTTCAACAACAAAACCATTCTCTGTAGTATTTAAATACCACTTACAAGTTTTCTGGGGGATTTCGGAACTATTGTCTATCTTTTCTTCAAAGATAACATTTCCATTTATAATATTTTTATACTGAACAAAGTAACTCATGTTTCAAATATATGGTATTATTCACTTATACTTTTACGGTAATCCGCAAGTGATATTTCTTTGTAGATTGTTTTTATTGAAGCATACGTATTCTCAGGAGCTGCTATTATCACTTTATCCTCATATCCTGTTTCTATTTTAATGCCTTCAAACATCAACGTAGGGTCATATGGTGACTCTAATGCTAAAGCATGGTATCTGACTTTTTCAAGTATTTCATAAAAGTAGTATGGGATGAATATCTTTAACTTTGTAGATGCTTCTAATCCCAACTCATATTTTAATTCATAAATGGATCTTGAAATTTTTCTAAAAAGTTTATCCTGGATGACTTCATAAGAAAACAAATATTCCTCACCATAAATAGCTACCGATATTCTTGGGTTTGTATTCATAAATCAAATTTAAATTCGTTAGGGTTAAATTGAACTGTGTAGTTGTTGCCAATCATTTTTTTGCTGATCATTCCGAGTTGCACATTATCATAACATAAAATATATTGTGCATAACCTGCTGATTGATGAAAAACGCGTGTTATTTTGGGAGTATCATTTGCTTTGCTGAATGGCCTTTTTGTGTAGTTGGCAATGACTTCTTTAATCACTTCCTCTTCGGTTTTAATCATGGCGGTGTCTATACCACTATCTAAATCATAAAAATCCGGTAGGTTTTTTAGGGAACCATCCAGTATCATTTTAAGAGCTTCTGAAGCTCTACTTAAAAAAATGGCTTTTTCCATACTTATTCAGTTGGCGGATTAAGCACAAACCTTGCTTTGGCTCTGCACCAGGTTTCGCATTGGTTTACATCATGGCAGGTGCATTTTGGTAGTTGATGTTGTATAAGCGCCTCGGCTTGGCACTCTTCCCAAAACTCCATGATCTTCTCTGTAGTGAAACCGAGCTCCAGTAGAACCCGGTTTATTTTGACAACTTCTTTACGAAGTTTATTGAGCTTTTTGTTGTTCATTTTCTTGTAGCTTTTGTTCTAATTCTTCTCTCTTAATAAGAAGCTCCTGAAGTTCTATTTTATTCTTGGTGAGCTTACTTTTTCCAAATAGGTAGGTTTCATCTGTATAATCAGGTATTAATAGTTCCTTTTGTTTCAATTCATAGCATGTAAGCGCCTTAGTTACTTTGGTTATAACGCCTTTCTTTGCACTGATTCTATTTTTCAAGTGCTGAATATCCTCTTGAAGTATTTTAAGGTTATCTTTTTCTTCTTTCCTGATTTTGACAAACCTCACCAAGTTTTTAGGATATTTTATTTGTAATAAACAGGCTCTATACCTAAAGTACCATTCCCATTTCATAAACTGGTCTAGCTTATAACCTTCCCATTTATACTCTTCAATAATATTCCCATTGTGGTATTTACCATCCCAAACGGCAATATGAGCAGAAAACACAAGTCTATCTACTCCCGGATGGGGCGTTAACTCTTCAGGTATTGGGCGTTGATCTGTAAACATGGTTAAAACATACTTGTTTGTGTTCCTTCTGGGGTTGGGTAAAAAATAGTATCGGTTCCTAGAGTTACATAGTGTTCGGTACCGTAAGTAAATAATTGTGCTGCGTAACCACGATCTCGTAAACCTTCGTTTACTTCTATATTGCTTTGATTGTAGTTTAAAGGTTTTAGAGTTCCTTTATATTGTTTTAGTGGCACTACTTTACACGCCGTTGCCCATAAATATCCAGATACTCCTGAAGATGCATAACCTGTAATAACATACAAAGCATTAGCATAGGTAAACAGCTTCTTTGCTTTATTATTAGAAAGTTCTTCCACACTGCTATGTCTACAAAAATTTTCTAATACTGGGTAGGGTATATAATGTTTGTTACTCATACTTAAAATCTGTCCATTGAATTAATATTTTTTGCCATGCTTGTAAGGTCTAAGACTATTGTATCTCATTTTCGCTTTTATGTGTTGTTCTAAATCCACGCCTTTAAATGCTGCTAAATCCATAACACGTATCATGATATCAGCAAGTTCATCCTCAAAAGTATCTTTACATGACATCTTAAATATTACAATAAACTGGTCATCATCTTCAATATTTAAATCTTCCTTCAATGTTCTCCCGTCAATAGTCCAGTTTTCATTGTGTAAATCACAATATTTTTGGTTTCTATCGGCTTCTAAAGCTTCGCTTACTTCACTATGTATAAGGCAAAGCATTTCACCAACATTTTTCTTATCCTCATAAAAGCCTTTTGCTTTATTATTACTGTGTATCTCTTTTGAAAGTTCGTTAATCATAATTTTTACTATTTTTAAGTGTGATTTTTGAATGGCTTAAATATCAGTTGTTTGGCTTTCTGCGGTGTATTTATGAAATAGTTCGCGGGTTTGTGATCTGCGTACTTATTATGACCGCTGTTTTATTGGCTTTTTGGTTTATTATCATCTGGCCATATCATTATTTGTGATATCTGGTAAAAAGCCGATATTATGAATTATCGGATATTTAGTAGATATAAACCCTGTGCCGGGGAAAAAAGCATTTCGACTTTTGTTTGGGTTTGGTGACACAGGGTTATGGTTGGGGTTTAATATTCGTCGTTATATCTTTTCTGGTTTAACCAGGTTACTAAGTGTGCTTTGGCTTCTCTGCTGCGTTGCAAGTAGGCATCGTAATGAGGCAATTGCATAAAGCATTTAATCTTGTTTTCCTCACTCAGCTTGTTCCATGCTTTCTGGCTGTGTTCTTTTTTCACTTTCTTGTCGTATAAGTTCCAAAAGGCATCAAAAGAAATATCTGCAGGGGAACGATCTACCTTGAATACTTTTTTGTAATTGGGAAGCTTCATCCATTTTTCACGCATCAAAGATTCCTTAGCGGGGAAATTCTCGCTGTAAAGCCAAAACATCTGCTTATCGCTCATTTCCCCCTCTTCAATTTGAAACGCTCTAAGAATGCCGTTTAAATCATATTTAAACAAGAATACAAGACCGTTTGCTAGTCCGGTTGCGCGATATGTTGTTAGGGGTTGTTTCATGTTAAATACTTTAGAGTGTCAAGCATGATAGCAACTAACACTCTCGAATTTTTTGAAGTGTGTTTGACAGTCACTATTTGATCATCCTTTATTAAAATTTGCATTTCCAGATAGGTGTCGTTCACAAAGTTCACCTGTATTGTCCAAAGCTTTTTAAGTTTAACCTTGATCGAGTTATCTTCATTTTTTACGATGGTTCGTCCCCACGTGAGTAAACATACCTTGTTTAATTTATTCATCACATCAATCCACTCAGCTCCAAGCTCAGGATTGATTCCTTCATCTTTCCAATCGTTTGCTGTCATCATAATTTTTGATTGATTTCATTAATCGTTTTTTGAATCAGTGTCTTTTGGTAGGTCGTATCAGCGGTTCCTATAAGGTCTATAAGAATAGCATGCAGCGACCAAGCTTCATAATACTTGAATGAGATCTTAATTTTCTTATCGGCTTCAAACAAGTTGTGTTTCTTGAGCTGCGATTTCACTTTCTTTTCAAATGTCTCTGCTAGTTGAAATCCGATCGACTTATGCACTTTTTGCAACACCTCAATATTTCCAATGCTAAAGCAATACACGTTTTGCAGTACATGGCTAATGGCTATCAAAGTATCTGGTGATAGTTTCAGTTCTACTTTCATATATTAAAGTTTTAACCATCTTTTGGCTAGGCTTCTATACTCAGATGCATATTGCCTTACATTACCTTTAAAATCAATTTGCAAACATTGCCATTTACCTCCTGGTTGTTGTGCTATAAAACGACCAGCTTTAGGGTTTTCAATAAGCGCATTCATTTCTTCTATGGTGATTTCGTTTATCATTTAACAATCTGTTTTAGGTTCGGTTAAAAATTGATTACACACCAGGCATTTTACTCTGGTGGTCTCGCAAGTGGCCATGTGTTCTACAACTACAATGGTTTGCTGATCTTCTGGATGGCTGCATTTTTCTACTTCCATATACTTTTGAAAAGGCCTTTAAGTGCCTTGATGATTTTCTCTAGTTCAGTATTATTCATGTCCAAAAGCGGTTTTTTAACCGGTGCTTTGTACTTGAGCCATTTGGCAAAGCGTTCTAAATCTGGTACCTCTTTACCATTTACCTCGCAGGTGTATTGGCATTGGTACAACAAGGAAAGAATCAACTTGTGTTTGGGGTTGCTCTTGGAAAAGTTCCCCCAGTTCTCAGGTTTGTGTGGTCGTTGGCCAAGCTTCTCAAGGATCTTGTTAGCCTGGTCAAACGAAAGATCGTTGGTTGAGATCTTGTTTACATCTTCAGTAGCCCATTGCACAAACTCTTCTTTGATATCGCGTGTAGGAGCGTTGATGTGTATGAGTTGTTTTTGCTTTTTAGTTGCTTCCATTTTTGCGTTGTTCTATGATTAAGAAGATGATCAACGGTATTGCGATCATCCATGAAATGTATAAGACTGCTTCTTGCATTGTTTTCTATTGTTCCCCGGACAGGATTCGAACCTGTATCTCTCCGCTGATATTTGAGCGCTTCGTTACCTATTACACCACCGGGGTTTAGGTTATTTCTTAGACTTGTTTTTCTATAATTTTTTCTTTAGCTCTTTTGAGTTCTTGTACATCACTTTTTATTTCCTTTTTAATAATTTCATGACGGTACTTAAATTCTGCTTCCGTTCGTGAATCAAAAGTTGATTCAACATATTCCACATATCTAAAAAGTTGAGATTTAAGTTCTATTCTTTCATTAATGGCTTTTATTGCTTCTTTCATTATTTCTTAGACTTGTTTTTCTTTTTAGCTGCTTCTTGCTGCTTGGCTAATTGGAGCGCTTTCAAGGCTTCTTGTCGGCGCTCCTGGTTGTATGTGTAACTATTGGGTATCATTAGTACGTTGCTTTACAATGTTTCTTAAATCGTGGATTGTTAATTACATGATTGTAATACCTGGTCCAAGCTTGTTGTTCTTGGTGAGTGAGTTCGGTTCTGCAGATGTACTTATCGTTACCTTCTTTAAAGATGTGCTTGCCATTGATTATATATGACTCATGATCTGTTACGGGTATTATAATGATGTTATGCTTTCCCATCTTTCTCAGGTATTAAGAATGAAACATCAAACTCTTCAGGAAAAGGAACGGAGGAAATGTTCAAGGGTAGCTCCATCTTGTTCCCATCCTTGTCTACCGTGTTTGCCTTAATGAAAAAGCTAGTACGATTGGGAGCATAACTATCTTTTATAATTTGAATACCGTCTGTAAACGTCTCGTTATTTAGCTTGTCTGCTAGACTGATTAGCTCTAAAACTCGAGAGCTTTTTAAATTACCTTTTGCATCACGCTTTAAAAGTTGGTTGATGATGGTAATGGTTTCAGCATCGGCATCTTTAGAGGCTAAAGATTGAATGTACTGGTTGATTTTAGCTATACCGCTGTTTACGGTGTCATCCCAGTTGTCTACAATATTGTAGCCTATGGTAACACTGCGGCCTTTAGCGTCTGAAAAGGTATGTGTTTGTTGCTCTTCTTTTACTCCGTATACTTCATACTTCATTTCTAAAATAGACTGCAACTGTGTATACACGTTCTTTTTTACCTCCATCAGCTTTGCAGTGGCCTCGGCAATGGTATCAATCAAAGCCGGAACCGTTTGGTATACCAACTCTTTATAGGCTTTTCTATCCTTTTCTCTTTCGGCACGTTTCTCTCTCAAGGCTGCTGCCAATTCTGCTTCTGTAAATCCGTTTAATGTGCTCATATTATTTGATTAATTTTTTTAATGTTGTGTAAATAGTTTCTGCGGTGGTTTGGGTGGCTAGTTCAAGAGCCAATCGAGGGGAACCGCTGTGTTGTATAGATGCTTCCTTATCTTTAAACTTGGCTGAGATGATTAGCTTCTCAGCACCGTTAATAGCATCTTTTTTTATTTTATAAGTAACCTCCCCATCTTCTACATTAAATCTTTTCATAAGGGTTAGGCTGCTTTTTCTTTTTCTGCTAACTCACGCTCAGCTTCTCGTTTATCCTTTTCAATTAATACTCTGTTTGGGTGGTTTGGGTTGTTTTGTAACCACCAAGACAACTCTTCAATTCTGTTTTTCAACTGGGTTGGTGTTCTCATGTTTAATTGATGTTTAAATGACTAATCAGTGTTAATTTCAGGGGAGCGCTATATTGTAGAGCTGTTTGTTTGGCTCTGTGTATTTCGTCTAACATTGGGCGCTTGTTTAAAGCTCCATGCTCTAAATATTCCATGTACATGGTAAACATGGCCTTGGTGCTTAAATGCTGACTGGCTGTGTTGGCTACTTCTAAGAACTTAGCTGTTTGACGCTGTATATTAGCGTTGAAGAAATTACTAATGGCTGTGTTGGCTAGCATGTTTTGGAATCCTCTAAGATTGGGAGACCAACGATTGCACCATTCGATGTACAGATCAAGCATAAACTTCTCTAGCTTGTCTGGTGTTAAACCTAAGATTTCATGTAATTGTTTCATTTTCTATTCTGAATTAGTACCGTTTACTTTTTCGTATCCTTCTTTCCAAATAATGAATTGACCACCGTTAGGTCCTATGGTTCTACCTTTGCAGCTGGCTAAGTAGCCGCTTACAAAAATTTTCATCTTAGCATCATACATGATACTCTTTTCAAGTTCCGATCGTGGTTGGCTTCCTTGTGCATGACCGGTAATGATTAAGATCTTGTTTCTGTGTTTCCTTTTGAATTGTAAGTACTCTTCAAAGTTTTTAAAGAAGTACACACCCGAATCTATGATGCCAACCTTGGCGCTTCGCTGTTTACTCAGAAAAGCATCAAACTCTTCCATTGGGTAGGTCTGAGCTTTGAATTTATCTTCTACATCTACCATCTGTACAAGCTCAGTTCGCTCTATGAATTCTGCGTCATCCGTTTCCTCTTCCAAAGGATTGTAATGCACACTTTCATGTTTTGCGATTTCCTTTGCTAATTGCATAATGAACGTACTCTTTCCACTTCCTGAACCTCCCCAAACAAACCACACACCTCTGTTTTGTGGTTGGCTAAACGCTTCATAGAATTCACCTTCAAAAGGCAGTCGCTCAATTTTTTGATTGACAATATTGGCGACTGTCAATGCCTTTTTTAGCTTCATACATACATAGTGTCTGGAATTCCTAAAACTGTTCTCACCAAGTTCTCTGTCAATGGTTGCTTGGTTTCGTCTGCTTCTCGTAAAGCTGGCACCAGGGCATCGTGTAACTCTCCATAGTTTTCACAATTACGCTGCAAAAATGTTCGTAACTTTCTGTCGTTGATATCCGTTAAAAAGGTTGCGAAACTGCGATCTATTGGAGGTAATTGGCGAATACCAAATTTGATACGTCTGTAAAACTGTGGTATTCCGGCCTTGTTACGCTTACGAAGGCGATCAATGTTATCTATTAACTGATCTGTACCGATCAACACTAAAGAACAATGCTCATGAATGTTATCATACAACTCTTTACACGCGCATAGCGCAGGTTGTTTCATGTATTCAGACTCATCAAAAACGATCATCGGAGAGAAGCCTAAAGCCTTTAACTCTCTTAGCTTTTTAGCGATGTCGCGAATCTTTTTAGACTTGGTTTTACCTGTTGAAATGTTTAATTGCTCAATGATCTTATCAATCAAATCTCCTAAGTTATCAGAGCTACCAACTTTAAGCGTAAACACATCTTGCGGATGTTTTTTAGCAAACAGATCTAGAGCGTATGTTTTTCCTGCACCGGTGTCACCAATAATTACATTGGTAGATCCGTTTTGTTTTGCAGTTTGAAGATTGGATAAAATTGTGTTCAATTGATCGGTTGGTTGAAGCTCCCAATATTCCTTTTTGGTAGAAATACCAACCAACTCGGCCAAAGCGTAAAAGTGTTTTGCAGGAATCAATCCGGTTTTACCACCGGCATCATACATAAAGTTGCTCTCTTCTTTGATGATGATATTTACATACTCTTTACGAACACCGCTTTTTTTGGCAACGTCGGCTTGAGATATACCGTGCGTAGTAATAAAATCTCTAACTCCTTGTGCAATCTGTTGTTTAAGTGTGGTTTCCATTATAGATAATCGTTTAGGTTCACTTTATTTTTATGATAAGCAGCTTGGTTCTGGTTCCAAGACTGCTGCTTTTCTTCTTGTGTTTTGTTGTGCTCAACTTCAATAAGCTCTCTGGAACGTCCGGAAACTTGGTTGCGTTGGTTTTTGTGTTGTCCGTGGCTGTCTACGAGAATCAATTTTGCAAGGGTGTCTTGTAGTGCTGGCTTTTGAAATAAATCATCCAGGATATCGTAGTTCTTGCTGCGTGTGTCTGTGATATATTGCATCACATCGCTGTTGAATTGCTTCACCTGTTCCAGTTGCTTGGCATCGTCCTGTTGACGATCGGCCAAAGCCATAGATTGAACATATTTCTGTTGTAGTATAAATTGATAGGTTCCTATCTCTTGTTTAATCTTGCCACCTTTAACCTCTACATTTACAGCTAGTACTTTGCTTAGGTCAGCAGGATCATACTTGATCATCCAGTCAAGGTGTGATTGCTTTCTGAATTCCATATCAAAAGAGTCAAAACACAACTTAGCTCCGTTGATGGTAGGAGTTAAACCTTCCGGCATTAGTTTGTTGCTGTATCCTGTGGTATCTCCTAAGAAATTCAAATAGGTTTCAAAACTCATTTGGCTGCGCATTTCCTGTGCTACTGCTTGCCATTGGTTTACGTAGTCTTCGCTCTTTTTGGCTCTGTCTTGTTCAAGAGCGGCTTCCAACTGTCTACGACAACCCGCTTCATCTGGAAACTGGTGGCGTAATTTGTTCAACATTTCATCGTTTGGTTGGTTAGCAGATCCGCTGCTAACATTATGACCAGACCAATTGTCAAACATTTGGCAGTATTCTTTATTAAAGCGGTTAAACCAAGGCTCAATCACTTTAGATTTTGCATTTTTCACCTTTGCAGGTGTGTAGTGTGTGCTACAAGCTTCATATATTGGGGTTAAGTTTCCTTTTCCGTAGTGGTCAGATTGCAGTTGATATGGTCTGTAGAAATTACCAAACAACTCCTGAGTATGTTGCATAGCATTTCGTAAAGCTTCCTTAATCAATTGCGGGTTCTCGTGCGTTCCTATGGCATATCCAACCGGATATTTATTGAACGGATCTAACACTACAACCATGGTTAAGCGGTTGGTGTAAGTGGTAACTGCATAACCGGATTTATTGGTAGTGCTTTTTTGATAAAGCAACTCAGCATCCCAACCATCCAACGTCCAGTATAACATTGGAGCACTTGGTTTCATACGTTTGTTTTGCATCAGCACTTTATTACTTAGTGCGTTCGCTCCATTTCTACCTGCAAATACAACAAGGTTGTTTTCCTCTTTACGATTGGCTACGGTTTGTGCGGTGATGGTTTTCCAACCAATTCGCTCCGATACCGTATTGTAAAGACTTGCCACTTGCATATTATCAAGGTTGGTGTGTTTAGCAAGCAACTCATCAAGTAGAGCAAGTTGTTCATCTTCTTTCACCTTAGCAGCGTTGTTATTGGTCAGTTTTTTAGAGACCAGGGAAATGTATCCCTCATTTTGGTAAGCATTCACTTTTCTACGCAAACCGCCCGGTGTATTAGGAAGGTTGTGATCTACATCTCTAAATGCGTTTACATCTTTGCTCAGGCTTTCCCAAATGTTCAAATTAGCCACACCCAAGGCTTTTGCATACGCTTTTCGGTTGGTCTTAATTTTGATTACAGTATTCAACACACTGGCGTTGTAGGTGTAGCGCTCAATAAATGTGGTAGACAGCTTTTTCTCATTATTGTCTCCGTATCTGTGTGCTGCATAGAAATCAAAAGCAGCACGATCACTGGAATAGTTAGCAGCGAACCAACTTCTTTTAACTTCTTTCTGAGGTTCACCAAATCGAAGATTTAAACGATCTTTAAATTCTTGTGATAAAGAACTGTAAAGTACAAGCCCATCAAAATTGAGTGAAGCTCTGCGCAATTGCTTTTCTGTACATGTGGCACTTTTAGTGCGTTTGTGTAAAGCATTGTAAGAGATAAGCTTTAAGCTTTCGTCAACCGCATTTCTATCAGAAATGAGAAAGCTAAGCTTAACGCCTAGTTTATTTTCATAATATTCATACGGGGTTCTACGCATAACTTATAGGTTATTCAACAAATTGGTTACTTCATCTTCCATGATCTTGTAATCACTCTTAATCTTCTCAGAAGTCTCTGATTCTCTACTACCATTTAAGCTCATGGTGATAAATCTTTTACTTACTCCATACTTCTCAATTAATCTATTGAGGATTTCCGCATTGTATGTTTTGGATTTATTCATAGTTTTGTTCTCGTTATAGGAACAAATATACAAAATATTGAATACTAAACAATATATTGAATGAATAATTTTGAAGAAATTGGTGCTCGATTCCGTATTTACTTAGAATATAAAGGTATAGGAATCAATGAAGCCGCTAGGAAAACTGGTGTTTCAGGTAGTCAGATAAGCAATATTGTGAATGGAAAGAACTTTGGTACCGATAAATTATTCAATATTTTGAATGTATTTACAGATTTAAGTTCTGAGTGGTTGTTTTTTGAACAGGGCGAAATGATAAAATCTGAAGATGTAGTTAGCGAACCAAATAAGGTTTACAAATTAAAGACCGATACCTTGGTGAACTCTCAAGAGATTCCTTTGTATAATGTGGAGGCATCGGCCGGAATAGTTGGTTTGTTCAATTCTCATAATGATAAAGTGCAACCAGTAGACTATATAAGTATACCAAACTTACCTAAGTGTGATGGAGCTCTGTATGTTTCTGGAGACAGTATGTATCCATTACTTAAATCAGGTGACATTGTTATGTACAAAGAGATAAATGATATTATTAATAATATCTTTTGGGGAGAAATGTATTTGATCAGCATTGATGTAGATGGTGAGGAGTATGTATCAATTAAATGGATTCAAAAAAGTGATAAGGGAGAGGACTTCATACGCTTAGTAAGTGAAAACAGGCACCATCAACCAAAAGACATTCCTTTAGGAAAAGTACGTGCCATGGCATTTATAAAGGCTAGCATTCGTATAAATTCTATGATATAAATATTAATTAATTGATTTACAGTTAATTAATTAAAAAATCCTATAATTTTGTTGTACTTACGGGGTGTAACTCGGTATGTTTTTTTGATGTTTTAGCTATCAACTGTGTATTATAGGTGTCAACTAAAGTGCTTTTTAAATCACTTTCAGGCTACCCATTAGGCTACCCAATAGGCAACCCATACTTTTAAATTGTACATTTTTGGAAAGTAGATGAAGAGCGTTTAAACCATGATGCATGATCGTTTAAATACAGTTGAAACCAGTAATTAAACTTGTTGAAATAGCTTATTTTACGGCCTTTAAGGCGTTTTTGTGTATCTTGTAACGGTGAGATAGTAAAAAAGCGGCATAGAGCCGCTGTAATGGTTTTTAAAATGGTAGTTCAATGGTACTAAATGGTGCTTATTGTACCGTTCGTATTTTCGACCTTTTTGCACCTTTTTATCTTGAAAGCCTTATAAACACTAGCTTTTTCGACCTTTTTATATATTAAGTACTATGTACATTTTGTTTTAGCCCCTATACAAATAACTAATAGTAGCGTATAAGTAGTTGATTTAACCTTTATTAAAGAATAAGTTTATAATTATGTTAGGAAATAGCTAAAATTAATTTGAGCACTCTTCTTTTTTGTAACTTGTGCCTACTTTAATAAACCAAATAAATTAAAAATTATAATATGAAAAAATTTATTCTAACATTCATTATAGCAGCTTCTCTTATGGTGAGTTGTAATACTGCTCCTAAGGAAAAATCTACAGAAAAAAAATTGGATATGAGCATGGTTCCTGCGGCTAAAATAGATTCGTTAAAATTAGAATGGACAGGTTATAAGACAACTGCTAAAACTCCGGTTTCTGGTGTGTTTAAAGAAGTGTCTGTTTCTGGTGAAAATAAAAAAGCTGCAAGTCCTGAAGAAGTACTTAACGGAGCTACATTTACAGCCTCTGTTGCAAGTTTATTTTCGGGTAATGAAATTAGAGACCCAAAATTAATAGACATCTTTTTTGGTACTATGGTTAATACACCAGAGTTAAAAGGAGTATTGCATTTAGAAGAAAAACCATTTTTATCTATTACTATGAATGATGTAACAAAAGAAGTGCCAGTAACTACTTCTTTTAAAGATGGGGTATATAGAGTAGAAGGTGATGTGAAATTAGCAGATTTTAATGCCATACCGGCTGTAGAAGCTATAGCTAAAGCATGTTATGAATTACATACAGGTATTGACGGTGTTAGTAAAACTTGGGATGAAGCACACTTTAAAGGATCTGTTTATTTTGCTCAGAAATAATTAGTTTAGAGATACCTTTAAAAGGTTTATATATGAAATCGCCCTGTAAGGATATACCTTGCAGGGCGATTTTCTGTTAATTATTCAGTTAATGCAAAATATTTTTAAAAACAGTATTTGTTTTCTTTAGTAATTTTTTCTGCTATTTGGTTTTTAAGCGCTATTACATTAGGCATATTGGTATACTTTGTAAAGCGTTTTAGTCCCATAAGCATCATACGTTGTTCATCGCCTTCAGTAAAGGATATAATTGCTTCTTTACCTTTTGTATTTATTTTTTCAACTGCATTGAATAAATATAGTTTAGCCATGGCAATTTGAAGACTTTGATTTTCTTCACCAAACCGTTTTGCATTTTTTTCAGCTCTTAATAGGGTAGACTCTGCCATATATATTTCAATAAGAATATCAGACGCAGACATTAATAACTGTTGGTGTTTTTCTAATTCTACTCCATATTTTTGAGCAGCTGCACCAGCAATCATTAAAAAGGCTTTTTTAAGTTTACCTAAAAGCTCTTTTTCTTCAGATAATACTTCTGTATAATCAGGAATATCAAATGAAGGAATTCCCATTAAATCGTCTTTTACAGCCACTGCAGGCCCTAGTAAGTCTACATGTCCTTTCATTGCTTTTTTCATAAGCATACCAATGGTAAGCATACGGTTAATTTCGTTAGTACCTTCATATATTCTAGAAATACGAGCATCTCTCCATGCAGCTTCCATTGGAGTATCTGCAGAGAATCCCATACCTCCAAAAATTTGAATACCTTCGTCAGTACATATCTGGCAATCTTCAGAAACGGCTACTTTTAAAATAGAACATTCAATTGCATATTCTTCAACACCTTTTAGTTCTGCTTCTTGATGACTGTTACCACTAGCAATTCTACCTTCAATACGATCCTCAATATCTTTAGCAGCACGATAGCAAGCAGACTCATCTGCATATGCGTTTGTAGCCATATCTGCTAACTTAGCTTTTATAGCACCAAATTGTGAAATAGGAGTTTTAAATTGAATACGTTCATTGGCATATTTTACAGACTCTGTAATCACTCTTCTTTGTGCATCTAAGCAAGCAGCAGCTAATTTAATTCTACCTACATTTAGTGCATTCATAGCTATTTTGAATCCGTTTCCTCTTTCAGATAACATATTTTCTACCGGAACTTTAGTCTCGCTAAAAAATACTTGACGGGTAGAAGAGGAGTGAATTCCTAATTTATGTTCTTCTTCTCCTAATGTTACACCATTCGTGTTTTCAGGATCGTATTCCACAATAAATCCGGTAATGTTTTTATCATCTTCAATACGAGCAAAAACAATCATAAGACTACAGAAACCAGCATTTGAGATCCACATTTTTTGCCCGCTAATACTGTAATGAGTACCATCGTCAGAAAGTACTGCTTTTGTTTTACCACTATTTGCATCAGAACCTGCACCGGGTTCAGTTAAGCAATACGCTCCAAACCATTCTCCAGTAGCCAGTTTTGGAATATATTTTTGTTTTTGTTCCTCAGTTCCGTAAAGTAAAATTGGTAATGTACCAATGCCTGTATGAGCACCAAAGGCTGTAGCAAGCGAACCAGTAGCACCAGAGATATAATCGCATACCAACATAGTAGTAACAAATCCCATTCCTAATCCTTCATATGCTTCCGGAACGGCAATACCTAATAAACCTAGTTCTCCTGCTTTACGCATCACTTCTTCTGTAAATGCATAATCTTTCTTTTCAAATCGGGGTTTGTTTGGCCATACTTCTTTATCTACAAATTCTTTAACAGAATCGCGCATCATTTGTTGTTCTTCCGAAAAATCTTCGGGAGTAAAAATATCTTCGCAGGCAGTATCTTTAACTATAAACTGACCACCTCTTGTTACATCTTTTTCAATTGCCTCCATAGTGTTTATTTTAGATTTTGAATTTTGAATTTTGAATGAAGTTTAAAATGTTTCTCAGTTTCACTGCTTTTAAACTTCATTCAAAATATCAATCTCAGTTTTCCTGAGAGGTTTTAACTATTTTCGTACTTATATTTATAATTCGTTCTATTTCTTCTAAGTAATTTTTACTCAATAATTGAGATTAAATGCTCCTAGACTTGTCTCGAAATAGAAATGCAATGCTTACCAAATGCTTCGTGGACTTGCCCCGAAGTAGTTTTCTGATAAAGTCTCTTTTAGATTGAGCCGCAATGGCTTACTCTAAATTTGTACCAATATCGGTAGCGGATCTTAATAATTGTTAATGAATTCTCCTTCTTCCGAAAGAAGCTTATATGATGAAATAATAGTTATTGCGAACCAAAATGTTTTATTAGCAATAAGATTGTTTTTATCAACTTCTTTCATTCAAAATAGTCTTAAAGAATTTCATAGATGCCTGCTGCTCCTTGTCCGGTACCTACACACATGGTAACCATACCATATTTGTTTCCTCGTTTTTTCATCTCATCAAATAGTTGAACAGATAGCTTAGCGCCGGTACAACCTAATGGGTGCCCTAAAGCTATAGCTCCCCCATTAACGTTTACGATATCTGGGTTAAGACCAAGTTCACGAATCACAGCTAATGATTGAGAAGCAAAAGCCTCATTTAGTTCAATAAGATCTATTTGGTCTTGTGTCATTCCTGCTTGCTTTAAAGCTTTTGGGATGGCTTTTACAGGACCAATCCCCATAATTCTAGGTTCTACACCTGCAGCAGCGTACGAAACCAATCTGGCAATAGGTTCAAGATTTAATTCTTTTACCATTTCTTCACTCATAATCATAACAAACGCAGCACCATCACTCATTTGCGATGAGTTACCGGCAGTAACGCTACCGTCGGTAGCAAAAACCGGACGCAATTTATTAAGCACAGGAACCGAAGTATTGGCTCTTGGTCCCTCATCGGTATCCACTGTATATGTTTTGGTTGCCTTTTTACCATTGGAATCAACATAAACATGTTCAATCTCTATAGGTACAATCTGATCTTTAAATTTATTTTCCTGGATAGCTTTTAAAGCTTTTTGGTGAGAGTTATAGGCAAACTGATCCTGATCTTCTCTACTAACGTTAAATTGTTTTGCAACAGCCTCTGCTGTAAGTCCCATTCCCCAATAGTAATCTTCGTTACCTTCTTTAGCAATCTTATAATCAGGAGTGGGTTTGTACCCCCCCATAGGAATGTAACTCATGCTTTCTACACCACCTGCAATAATACAATCTGCCATACCTGATTGAATTTTCGCAGTAGCAATTCCAATGGTTTCAATACCAGAGGCGCAGTATCTGTTAACAGTAACACCAGGTACATCTTCAACTTTTAATCCCATTAAAGAGATTAAACGTCCCATGTTTAATCCTTGTTCGGCTTCTGGCATTGCATTTCCCACAATTACATCATCGATTCTGGTTTTATCAAAATCGGGTAATTCGTTCATCATGTACTGAATAGTTTCGGCAGCAAGTTCATCAGGTCTTTTAAATCTGAACAACCCTTTTGGAGCTTTCCCAACAGCAGTACGATAGGCTTTTACTATATATGCGGTTTTCATTATTTTTTAGTGTTACGTATTGAGGTTAACATGTGAAATACTATTCTCAATTAAGTACTCAATAACTGGTTTTACAATTATCTGATGGCTAAAATTTAATTTCTTAATGGTTTTCCTGTTTTTAGCATGTGCTGAATACGTTCTAATGTTTTACGCTCAGTACATAACGATAAGAAAGCCTCACGTTCAAGATCTAATAGGTATTCTTCAGAAACCAATGAAGGTTCAGAGAGGTCACCTCCAGCCATTACATAGGCCAGTTTGTTTGCTATTTTCTGATCGTGTTCAGATATATAATGTCCGGCTTTCATAGAATCGGTTCCTACTAAGAACATACCCAAGGCTTGTTTACCAAGTACCTTTACATTTTTGCGTTCAATAGGTTTTGTATATCCGGCGTCGGCCATAATACGTGCGTACTTTTTAGCTTCGGCAAGCTGACGATCTTTGTTTACAACCACTACATCTTTGCCTTGTTGCATAATACCTAAATCAAATGCTTCATAGGCAGAGGTAGATACCTTAGCCATACCAATAGTTAAGAAGTATTCTTGTAGTACATTTAATTCAACATCATTTTTTCTAAAGATATCTGAAGCGCGTAGTGCCATTTCTTTAGAACCACCACCACCAGGAATAACACCAACACCAAATTCAACTAACCCAATATACGTTTCTGCGGCAGCAACAATTTTGTCGGCATGTAGTGATAACTCACAACCACCACCAAGGGTCATACCATGCGGTGCAGAAATTACCGGAATAGATGAATAACGCATGCGCATCATAGTGTTTTGAAACAGCTTAATGGCAAAATTCAATTCATCATATTCTTGCTCTATAGCCATCATAAAAATCATGGCAAGGTTAGCACCTACAGAAAAATTGGCTGCTTGGTTACCAATAACCAATCCGTCAAAATCTTTTTCAGCTAGGTCTATAGCTTTATTTAATCCCGCAATAACATCACCACCTAGGGTATTCATCTTAGATTGAAATTCACAGTTAAGAATTCCATCACCTAAATCTTCTATTACAACACCGCTGTTTTTCCATACTTCATTAGATTTTCTAATGTTGTCAAGAATAATAAAGGCATCTTGACCCGGCTTTTTAATATGAGCTTTGGCTTCAATATCGTAATAGTAGGTGGCTCCATCTTTAACAGTATAGAAGCTGTTAATTCCTTTTTCTAGCATTTCTGAAACCCAGTCTGTAACTGCGAGATTTTCAGCTTTCATTAATTCAATACCCTTGGCTACTCCAATAGCATTCCATATTTCAAAAGGACCATTTTCCCACCCAAAACCAGCTTTCATGGCATCGTCTATTCTATATAATTCGTCTGATATTTCAGGAATTCGATTTTGTACATAAGCAAAAAGAGCGGCAAAGTTTTTACGATAAAATTCAGCAGCCTTGTCTTTTCCTCCAACTAATACTTTAAAACGATCTATTGGTTTATCAATCGTTTTAGTAAGTTCTAACGTAGGAAAGTTAGTTTTCTTCTTAGAACGGTACTCCATAGTATCAAGGTCTAATACTAGAATTTCACTCTTTCCATCTTCATTTTTAACTTTCTTATAGAAACCTTGTCCTGTTTTACTACCAAGCCATTTGTTTTCCATCATAGTAGCTATAAAATCGGGTAGTTTAAACAAGTCGTGGGCTTCGTCATTAGGGCAGTTTTCATATAACCCGTTAGCAACATGTACCAAGGTGTCTAAGCCAACTACATCAACCGTTCTAAAGGTAGCCGATTTTGGTCGCCCGATAACTGGACCAGTTAACTTGTCTACTTCCTCTACGGTTAAGCCTAATTCTTTTACCTGATGAAAGAGACTTTGAATACCAAAAATACCAATTCGGTTGCCTATAAAAGCAGGGGTGTCTTTTGCTAAAACAGCAGTTTTACCTAAAAATTTTTCTCCATAATTCATTAAGAAGTCAACAACATCTTGTTTACAATCAGGACCTGGTACAACTTCAAAAAGTTTTAAATATCTAGGAGGATTAAAGAAGTGAGTAACTGCAAAGTGCGCTCTAAAATCTTCTGATCTACCTTTATTCATAAACTTAATAGGGATACCTGAGGTATTAGAAGTAATAAGGGTACCAGACTTGCGGTATTGTTCTATTTTTTCAAAAACCGCTTGCTTAATGTCTAAGCGCTCTACAACAACTTCAATAATCCAATCTACTTCGCCTAATTTTTTTACATCATCTTCAAGATTACCAGTTGTGATTCTCGAAGCAAACTTTTGATTGTAAATAGGTGATGGCTTAGATTTTAAAGCCATGGTTAAATTCTCCGTTGCAATCCGGTTTCTTACAAGTGGATGTTCCATTGTAAGGCCTTTAGCTTTTTCCTTATCTGAAGGTTCTTTGGGAAGTATATCCAGTAGCAATACTTCTACACCAATATTAGCGAAGTGACATGCTATACCACTTCCCATAATACCGGAACCAATGACTGCAACCTTATTGATTCTTCTTTTCATTATTAATTCAGTTTTATTTTGGTTTTATTTTTCTTTTGAATCATTGTTAGTGTAAATCTTTTTCTCTGATATTAATCCATTAATTAAATGAATTACTTCAAAAAAATGATCTAATTTTTCGGTGGAAATATTGTTGCGCACTGTTTCATTAAATTGCAAAACCACTTTTTTAGAGAAATCTCTTTTTTCTCTTCCAAAATCAGTTAAACAAATAAGTACGCTTCTACCATCATTAGGATTAGGTTTACGTTGAATAAGCCCTTTGTCTTCCATATTTTTTAGTATTCTGGAAAGGCTTGTTGCTTCCATACCCATTTTGGGACCTAAAGCGGTTGATGGGGTACCCTTTTCTTTATCTATACTTAAAAGGGTAAATCCGGTGGCCATTGTAGATTCAACTTTACCGGCTTCTTCATTATACATTCTTGCTACGGCTTGCCATGTAGCTCGTAATGCATGATCTATTAGTTCGTCTTTTTTCATCTTATATTTATGAAAATCTTTTCTCAAATATAAACAATTTTACTATGCATGCATAGTAAAATAAAGTATTTTTTTGAGAATTTAAGATTAAAAGATAGTTTTGGTAGCAATGTATATAAAAAAACTCCTCAAATATTGAGGAGTTTCCTTGTTTCTTGTTTTTGGTTGAATCTTAGTACAACTGTACTATAAAGGTTTTAAATACTATGTTATCTATATATTTTATCATATAGATGTTGATATTTTTGTTTAATGATTCTACGTTTTAATTTAAGCGTAGGAGTAAGGTGACCGCCATCTATACTCCATACGTCTGGAGTGAGTTCAAAGGCTTTAACTTTTTCCCAACGGCCAAACTTTTCGTTGAAGAAGATAATCTCTTCATGTATTCTTTGAATTACGTGATTATTAGTGGTAATTTCTTCTAAACTATCACCAATATTAAATCCATGTCTCTTAGCCCATTCTTTTACAAACTCAAAGTTTGGTTGAACCAAAGCTGCCGGCATTTTTTCTCCTTCACCTACAACCATTATTTGTTCTATGAAACGTGATTGTTTCATTTCGTTTTCAATAATTTGAGGTGCAACATATTTACCGCCGGAGGTTTTAAACATTTCTTTTTTACGGTCAGTAATTTTTAAGAATCCCTGATGATCAATTTCACCAATATCTCCTGTGTGAAAATAATTATCGGTCATAACACTATTGGTAAGTTCTTCATCTTTATAATATCCCATCATAATGTTAGGACCTTTACAAAGTATTTCACCGTCTTCTGCAATTTTAACTTTTACATCTGGTATCATTCTTCCAACGGTTCCAATCTTCCAACCGTTGTTTCTTTGGTCGTTTACAGCTATTACAGGTGAAGTTTCTGTTAATCCGTATCCTTCCATAACCGGTAAGCCTGCTGCTCCAAAAATTCTAGCCAATCTTGGTTGTAATGCCGCACTACCTGACACCATAATTTTTAGATTTCCTCCTAGGGCTTCTTGCCATTTACTAAATATTAGTTTACGCGCAATTTTAAGTTCTAGGTTATAAAGGATCCCGTTTTTCTCGTCTGGCTCAAACTTTTCAGCAACATCCATTGCCCAGAAAAATAGCGCCCTCTTAATTCCTTTAAGATTAGACCCTTTTTCGTATATTTTATCGTATACTTTTTCTAAGAGCCTTGGTACAACAGTCATTACCTCTGGTTTAACCTCTTTAAGATTATCACTCATTTTATCAATAGACTCGGCAAAATAAATAGAGATGCCGTAGTATTGATATAAGTATACTACCATGCGCTCAAAAATATGGCATATAGGTAAAAAGCTAAGTGCTTTTGAGTTTCCTGCGTTTAGCGGAACCCTTTCTTTACTAGCCAATACATTAGAGACTATGTTTTTGTGGCTTAGCATAACACCTTTTGGTCTGCCTGTAGTACCTGAGGTATAAATTATAGTAGCTAAATCTTTTGACTTTACTGCTTTTTTACGAGCTTCAACTTCTGGTTGAGTACTTTCATCTTCTCCCTCCTCTAACAATACTTCCCATGAAGTTTCATTATCAATAGCATCTAAGGTAAAAACCGCTTCTAATGTTGTAGATGCTTTAATACTATTTAATTTTTTGAGTACTTCACTATCTGAAACAAAACAAAAACGAGCCTCAGAATGATTTAAGATGTACCCATATTCTTCTTCCGATATCGTTGGATATATAGGAACGTTTTGTGCTCCTATTTGTAAAATTCCAATATCTATAAAATGCCACTCCGGGCGGTTATTAGATGAAATAACAGCAATTTTATCATTAGGTTGAATCCCTCTTTTTAATAAGGCTCTACTAATTTTATTGGCATTGCTAATGTAATCCTCAGAGCTGGCTGTAATCCATTCACCATCTTTTTTCATGGCAAAGGCATTTTTTATATTGTAATGCTCTCTTTGATAGTAAGGGATATCAAATATTCTTGTTATTGTTGTCATTTATATCTTTAAATAATATAATTGCAAATTATATAAATAATAAGCTTTTTCAAATAAAAATTTGTAAAAATAAGCTTAAAAAAAAATAATATGATAAATTTTAAAGGGTAAAAATTATTATTATGTGCCGTAATATCGCATAAACACTTTGTTTTTGGAGGATACAAAGCTATTATCTTGTTTGTAATTATTCTTAATATCTTACAAAAATTATGTAATTTTTGGTGATAATTGTCAGTTTCATCTATAAGGTTTCCTGTACCTTTGTTTCAAATTAACTAACTAACACAATAAAAAAGAATACTTCTATGGATATTCTAAACACGAGCTATCTTGCACTTTTTTTAATTATCAGCCTTGGTTTCATTGTAGGTAATATTAAAGTTAAAGGTATATCATTAGACATTTCAGCAATTATTTTTGTGGCATTGTTTTTTGGTTATCTTGGCGCAGAATTACCCAATATTCTAGAAAAAATAGGGCTTATTCTGTTTATTTATACCATTGGCTTACAGGCAGGCCCCGGTTTTTTTGAATCGTTCAGAAATCAGGGTAAAAACTTAATTATAATGGCTTTTGTAGTGGTTGTTTCGGCTGCTATATTAACTTTTGGGGCTATTATATTTTTAGATGTTGATAAACCCATTGCTATTGGTTTATTAGCTGGAGCGTTAACAAGTACTCCTGGTTTAGCTGCGGCCATTGATGTTACGCATTCTAGTATGGCATCTATTGGTTACGGTATTGCTTACCCGTTTGGGGTTATTGGTGTAATCTTATTTGTTAGATTATACCCTAAGTTATTTAGAGTAAATATTAAGAAAGCTGAAGAGGATTATAAATCTGAAACACAGGTTGGGTTTGAACCTTTGCAAACTAGAAACTATGTTGTAGAAAATGACGGAGCTATTAACCGTACTATAGGAGAGTTACGAGTTCGTTCTATGACTAAGGGGGTTATTTCAAGAGTTAAACATGGAGAATCTGTATTTACCCCTAATACACAAACGGTTCTGCATAAGGGAGACTTTATTAAAGCAGTAGGAACCCAAGAGGCATTAAGAAGAATAGAATTGTTAATTGGGCCACCTGAAGAAGTTAATATTCCATTAGGTAAAAACTATGTTGTACAGTCGTTTTTAGTTACTAAAGCCGAGTTGGTAAACAAAGCACTAGGAGAACTTTATTTACGATCTAAATATAATGCTACAGTAACCAGATTAAGACGTTCGGGTATTGAACTTGCACCGAGTCCTAATATTAAATTACAAATGGGTGATAAGTTAATGATTGCCTGTGATAAAGAACATATAAAACAAGTTTCAGACCTTTTAGGAGATAATAACTCTAAATTATCTGATACCAACTTTTTCCCTATTGCAACAGGTATTGTACTCGGAATTGTATTAGGAAAAGTGTCTCTTTCCTTTGGTACTTCTTTTGAGTTTAGTTTAGGACTCACTGGAGGTATACTAATTATTTCTATGATGTTAGGGAGACTTGGTAAAACAGGTGCTGTACTTTGGACTATGAGTGGTAGTGCTAACCAATTACTTAGACAATTAGGGTTGATGCTTTTCTTAGCCTCGGTGGGTACTAAAGCTGGAGCAACCATTGTTGAAACTTTTGATAAGTATGGTATCGAATTATTTGTTATTGGTGCAGGTATTACTTTAATACCAATGATTTTGGGTACCATAGTAGCTAAGTTTTTCTTAAAAATAGATGTTTTATCTATGTTAGGTACGTTAACAGGAGCCATGACTAGTACACCAGGGCTTGCGGCTACCGATTCTATGACAGATAGTAGTGCTCCATCTATAGCATATGCAACTGTATATCCAATTGCCATGGTTATACTTATAATATGTGCTCAGTTGCTTGGCTTAATGGGCGTATTATATTTTTAATAAAGGACATCGGGTAGTTTGTCCGTTTTTTTAAATTACGTTCTCTAAATTTAAATGCTTATTTTTAGGGAACGTAATTTTTTTAATATGTTTAAATTCTTACTTCTTTTTTTAAGTGTACTAATTTTTTCTTCTTGTGCAGATAAAACAATAGTAGAGAGCCATGCAATAACCAATATAATTGCAGATACAGGGAAGGTGCTGGTTATGCATCCTGTTGCGATGGATAGTGTTAAACCTAAATTAGAAATGAAGGATTTAGAGTTAGTACCAGATACCACATTTGTACGCTTGGCTGATTACAGTGATAATTTTGTTTTTGATATGCGTTATGCTACCCCTAATAATTTTTTAAAAACCACAGTATATGATTGTGCAGAATGCTACACCCGATCAAAAACAGCACAGCAGTTAATAAAGGCCAATAGAAGTTTATTGACTAGAGGTTATAAAATTAAATTTTTTGATTGTTATCGCCCGTTAGATGTACAGAAAAAAATGTGGAAAATTGTACCTAATCCTATGTATGTTGCAGATCCTGCTAAGGGGTCTATACATAATAGAGGTGGGGCAGTAGATATTACTTTGGTAGATAGTTTAGGAAATGAATTACCTATGGGTACTGGTTTCGATTTTTTTGGTAAAGAAGCACATCATACTTATACAGATTTGCCTCAGGAGGTTTTAGATAATAGAAAATTACTAAAGACTACTATGGAAGCTTATGGATTTAAATCTATAGAAAGCGAATGGTGGCATTATAACCTAGCCTCTATGATTGGTGCTTCTGTGGCAAACTTTGTTTGGGAATGTAAAGATTAAATTAATCTTCAATAGCTTCGTAAATAATTTCCTGAATGTTAGTTCTAATGTTGTTACTAATAAGTTTTTGGTTTTCCTGTGTAGGATACGTTCTATTGCTTAAAAAAATATAGACAATTTCATTATCGGGGTCTGCCCAGGCGTAGGTTCCCGTAAAGCCGCTATGTCCAAAACTACTTAAAGGCACACATCCGCATGTGTTACTTGCATGTCCATCAGGTTCAGGTTTATCAAACCCAACACCTCTTCTAATTTGTTTGCTACAATAATAGCAATGATTAAACTTTTTAATAGTTTCTGGAGTAAAATATCGTACTCCTCCATAATACCCATTCTGTAGATAGGTTTGCATTATTTTGGCAATGTCATTGGCATTGCTAAAAATACCTGCATGTCCACCAACACCATTTAACATAGCAGCTCCCATATCATGTACAAATCCATGAACCTCGTTATACCTAAAGTACATATCATTTTCAGTAGGAACTATAGATGCTTTTGGAAATCTTTGTAGCGGATTGTACAGTGTATAATTTGCTCCTAAAGATTTATAGAAATGATTTTGAACCAAGGTATCTAAACGCTGACCGTAGTGTTTTTCTATATATTTCTTCATTAAAAAATACCCTAAGTCACTGTATTTATATCCTTTTTTAGCAAGTAAAGGACTCTTAAAAACCTGTTGATACATGGAGTCTATATAATCTTTACGCATATATAGACTATCACTAACCTGCACGCTAAAGCCCACTTCTGGTCGCGTTCTGTAATATAACGTATCTGGTTTCTTTTCTCCATTTAAGGTACTTATATAGAAAGGTATCCATGGTTGTAAACGAGCCGTATGTGATAATACATCTAATAGTTTAATGGAAGCCTTATTAGTACCTTTTAATTCAGGTAACATATCCTGTAATTTGGTTTCTAGTGTAATATTACCATTTTCAACAAGCTTCATGATTTCTGGTAGCGATGCCAGAATTTTGGTTAAAGAGGCAACGTCATAAACATCGGAGTTTATAACAGGAACTTTCTTTTCATAGGTATGGTAGCCAAAGCTTTTATTATAGATAACCGTACCTTTACGGGCTACTAAAATTTGTACTCCCGGTGCCATTTTTCTAGCAATAACATTTTCTGCAATAGCATCAATTTCAGAAAGTTTTTTAGAATTCATTCCTACACTTTCTGGAATATCATATTTTAAACGCGATAATGGATTGGTGGCTATGCAGGTATTTACTGGAAAATCTTTATTGGCTGTAACTGGTAGTTTACCTTTTGCACCGATAGCCCCAAAGATGATTTCAGCTGATTTTTCTTGAGCAATATCACTATTTTGGTAACTAACTACCACTGTATTTAAATTGGTGGTTGAGGTTAGGTATAATAATGCATAGGGGTTTACAAAAAGATCTAGAATAACATCTTTCTCTCTTGATAGTTCATAAAGCCAAACCAATTCTTGCTCAGTAAATTGATAATCTTTCCAGGGAGAATCATTAGATCTGTGAAAGCCAATAATTACTGTATTGTAATCTTTTAATTTGTCTTTCATTTTGTCTAAACGTTCTGTAGAAATGGTGTCTACTTTTGCATATAGTTGCAAGGTATTCACAAAACTTTCTCCAGAATCATCTCCTAAGCCTACATAAGCTATTTTTCTTTTTTCCAGATTACTTAGTGGAAGTAACGAATTTTCGTTTTTAACGATGGTTATGGCATTTTCCATAACCTTTTCATAAAGGAGTGTATCGTAAATAGTATTTAAATCTTCTCTTAAATTTGTAGTGTCAACAGGTGTATAATGGTTTAAACCAACTTTATATTTAGCTTTTAGTATTTTCTTTACAGAATGTGCTAATCGATCTTCAGTAATTACATTTTGGTGGTATGCATCTTTAAGTTTAATACATGCTTTTGGGATATCTTTAGAGATGAGTAAGACATCATTACCTGCTAAGAATGCTGCTAAATCGATATCTCCCGGTTCCGAAAAATTGGAGGCACCTTTCATACTTAGTGCATCGGTAAAAATAAGCCCGGTAAAGCCTAATTTCTTCTGAAGTAGGTCGGTTACTATTTTTTCAGAAATAGAGGAGGGGTAGTTATTTCTACTTTCTAAGGCAGGCACGTTTAAATGCGCCACCATAACACTTGAGAGTCCTTCGGTAAATAATTTTTTGTACGGATATAATTCTACAGAGTCAATCCGAGCTTCATCAAAATTTATCGTTGGCAAGGTTTTATGTGAATCCTTATCGGTATCTCCATGTCCTGGAAAATGCTTAGCATTTGCTAAAACTCCTGCACTTTGCATCCCTTTCATAAAGGCAATAGCCTTTTCGGTTACATTTTCTTTGTCTTCTCCAAAAGATCGGCTGCCAATAATAGGGTTTTTAGGGTTGGTATTAATATCGCTAACAGGGGCAAAATTAATATGTACACCTAACCTTTTGGCATGTAAACCAATACGGTAGCCAACTTCTTCTATGAGTTTGTTGTTTTCTATGGCTCCTAAAGTCATATTCCATGGGTAGGCAAAAGTATTTTCTAGGCGCATCGCTAACCCCCATTCGGCATCCATACTAACCATTACTGGTATTTTAGAAGCCTTTTGAAAATTATTATTCATTTTAGCTTGGCGGATAGGGCCTCCTTTTGAAAATATAACACCACCGATATGATTTTCATTAATGAGTTTTAGAATACGGTTTTCTTCAGGTTGTCCTTTAGAAGAGAACACATCTACCACAAAAAGCTGTCCTATTTTCTCCTCAATAGTCATGCTATTATATATGCTATCTACCCATTTTGTTTGGGCTTCGGCGTCAATTGCTAAAAGCGGATCTTGTATTTGAGCATTGGTTAAGGAAACGATCAGAAAACTGAATAATAAAAAAACTTTTTGCATAGAAAAATTAGTATGTATTACAGCGAGTAATGAAATTATCTTGCCAAAGACTATTGTAAACCGAAATATAGTCACTAGCTATTAAAATAAAAAGCCAAAACTGTAGTGTTTCTCTACAATTTTGGCTTCTTCTGTATATTTAACATTATTAGCTCATAAATCGGGCGTGCCAGCTATCAGAAGCAGGTACTTCCCAAGAATTTTCGAACTCATATTTGTTCGTAACTAGGTTATTAAATACAATAGTTTTCAACGAAACTGATTTGCTTTTAGCCATCTTTTTAAAGTCGGCTAAGGGTTTGTAAGCTATAAATTCTCCTTGCTTATAACTCACGTTCATTTTATCCATTAGATCAATATTATACTCTTTTTCTAAAGACTGTATAAAGTTAACAGAATCATCTATAGAACAACCTGTAGCGGCTTGGGTATCTTGATTTATAGCTATAATTAAAAACCTTTTATATTTAGTTAGAAATGAAGCTTCTAATTGTGCACCATGTGCAGCCCAGTTGTTTAAAAATACTTTTGTTTTTTCTTCAATAGCACTCAGTTCTTCTTCAGTAAGACTGCGGTTGCATTGGTATATCCAGATTCTAGAGTGCTCTGGTAAACTATCAAATTCTACGTACATTATTTATTCTGCTTCTGTAACATTACTTAAAACTTTGTAATCTCTATATTCTTTTATGTTTGGGTCAAATAACTCAATGTCTACATATTCAAAAATATAGATATTTTTATCTTTCTTAGTAAGGGCATTAAGAATTATATTGTCTCCTTCAAAATAATCTAACCAATATAATTTTGTACGCTTACCAGATGTTTCCTTAATTTCAACAACAATAAATTGATTATCGGTAACACTTACTATTGTTCCGATTATAGAAGGAACTTCTTCTTCATGGTCATAGTTCTCTTCATTGTCATCAACTTCATCAACATATTGCATACCAATAGCCAAAATAATATCAGGGCAGGTATTTAACATTTTCATAGCAACACTTTCTGCAAATTTCTCCATATTCCCCGTTTCTATTAAAATATTTCCATATGCTTCAGTGATGTTGCTTTTATCATTTTGGTAGGCTTCCATAATACACATACCAAGTTCCAATTGTAAATCATCTTTTGAGATGGTTTCAATGTCTACATTTTTTTGCTAAAACAGTCACATGTAAAGGCGGCTGCTTTATTAAGTAATTCTTCATTTTCTTGACTAAAAGCTGTGGTAATAGTTACTAATGCAACTAAAACTGTGGTTAGGATGTTTTTTTTCATTATTTAAAGGTTGTTCGCATTACTTATTAGTTCGGCTATATCATATACTTTAACTGTATCTTCTTTTTCTTTTGCTTTTACGCCATCGGTTAACATGGTGTTGCAGAAAGGACAACCTGCAGCAATAATTTCAGGTTTTGTTTCTAATGCCTGTTCAGTTCTTTCAACATTAATGTCTTTAGTTCCTTTTTCGGATTCTTTAAACATTTGCGAGCCGCCGGCACCACAACATAATCCTTTTTGCTTGCAGTTTTTCATTTCTATTAATTCAGCCTCTAATTTCTGAATTAACAAACGGGGAGCTTCATACACATTATTGGCTCTTCCTAAATAGCATGGGTCATGAAAGGTAATTTTCTTACCCTTATAAGTACCACCTTCAACAGTTAATTTACCTTCCTTAAGAAGATCGTTTAAAAATTGTGTGTGGTGAACAACTTCATAATTGCCTCCTAATGACGGATACTCATTTTTAAGCGTATTAAAACAATGTGGGCAGGTAGTTACAACTTTTTTTACTTCATAAGCATTTAAAACTTCAATATTGGTCATTGCCTGCATTTGAAATAAAAATTCGTTTCCTGCTCTTTTTGCAGGATCACCGGTACAACTTTCTTCAGTACCTAAAACTGCAAAATTAATATTGGCATTGTTTAATATTTTAACAAAAGCCTTTGTTATTTTTTTTGCCCGATCATCAAAACTACCGGCACAGCCTACCCAGAATAATACTTCGGGAGTTTTCCCAGAAGCCATTAGTTCTGCCATAGTAGGCACATATAAAGTGTTATTACTCATAAACTACTATTTAGTGCTACATACAACTATACAAGTAGTACTAGCATATATTAATCATCGTGTTCACCATCATCAAAAACTTCGATGGTTACTTCTTTTTCAATAAGATCAGTGAATTTACCTCTGTAGCGAGTGGCTCTTACTAAGTGATTATCTACCCAGTGATAATTACCTCCTCTTGGTTTATTCATTAATAAACCATGATATTTAAAGCCATGCTTTTTTAACCATACTTCGGTTACGCCTCTATGTTCTTCAGTTCTTGAAGTAAAGAAGGTGATAATATGTCCTTCGTCAAACCATTTGTTTAAGGTAACAAGGGCATCAGGAAAAGGTAAGCAGGTAGCCATTCTTTCCGGTTCTTCATTTGGCACATCTTCTGTAACAGTACCGTCAATGTCAATTAAATAATTTTTAACTCCTTCCGGTAATACAGGACTAATGTGTTCTCCGTTCTCTACTTTGTCATGTAATAATTTTGATACTTCTTCCTTTTTCATGATTGAAATGTAATTTGTACTTGTGGGTTTTGGTTATGCTTCTTCTTTCCAATTAAGGCGATCCATTTGATTATAAGGCCATGGAGCTCCATTATTTTCTATATTGGTCATCATATTATTTAATTCTGTAGGAGCCGCAGACTCTTCCATTACCAAATACCTTCTCATTTCCGTAATAATAGATAATGGATCTATATTTACAGGACATGCTTCAACACATGCATTACAAGAGGTACATGCCCATATTTCTTCTTTAGAAATATAATCATTTAATAAGGTTTTACCGTCATCAACAAATTCCCCGTTGTTCTTATTAATACTATTTCCAACTTCCTCTAAACGGTCTCTTGTGTCCATCATTATTTTTCTAGGAGACAAAGCTTTACCAGTTTGATTAGCAGGACATTCACTAGTACATCTACCGCATTCGGTACACGTATAACTATTTAATAATTGTACCCAATTTAGGTCGGTTACATCACTGGCACCAAACTTTTCTGGTTCCCCTTCATCTTCACTTGTAGCAAAGGGATCTGCATCAGGATCCATCATTAGTTTCACCTCGTTGGTCACTGCTTCTACATTGGTAAACTTTCCTTTTGGTTCAAGGTTGGCAAAGTACGTATTTGGAAAAGCTAATAAAATATGTAAGTGTTTTGAATAATATAAATAATTTAAAAACACCAAAATACCTACAATGTGTAACCACCAACAAACTCTTTCTATAATTACTAAACTGCCATAATTCATGGTAGAAAATAAATTACTGATATAACTGCTTATAGGAAAGGCACCGGCTATAGCATAGTGATGATTCTCTGTGAAGTGACCATGTTGAATAGCATAATCTGCAGCGTTCATGGTTAAGAAAAGTGTCATTAACACCATTTCGAAATAAAGAATAATGTTACCATCATTTTTGGGCCATCCCTTCATTTCAGGTTTCCAGAAACGTTGTAATCTTACAATGTTTCTACGAATCCAGAAAACAACAACGGCTACAATTACAAGGAATGCAAGAATTTCAAAACTCCCGATAAGAAAATTGTAAAGTGTTCCAAGAAAACTAAATACTCTATGGGTATTAAACAACCCATCTATAATAATCTCAAGAACTTCAATATTTATAATAATAAAACCTACATAGACAAAAATGTGCAAAATACCAGCAACAGGTCGTCTAACCATTTTTTGTTGCCCAAGAGCTATTAAAGCCATGTTTTTCCATCTGGCTTTGCTGTTATCATATCGGTTTACCGATTTCCCTAATTTAATATTTCTAACAAGTTTCTTAACATTAAGAATAAAGAAACTTACGCCTGCAAATAAAACTATTGCAAATAGGATATTGTCTATTAAATGGTCCATATGTTTTACTATTCGTTTTCATCAGTAGGGGGCTGATAATCTTTGTTTTTTTTACCAAAAATTGAGAAGTGAACGTATCTTTTAGGATTTAATTTCATGTCTTGTAACAGTTCTTCCATTTGTTTGGAAACACCATTTAAATGTTTATAAAGCGCTTCGTCTTTTAATAGTTTTCCGATGTTGCCTTCACCGTTATCTATATTTATCATAATACTATCTAAACGAGTCATTGAGCTATTGAATTTTTCAAGGGAGCCTTTGATATTTCCTTCAGCAACCTGATTCGTTATACTCGCTAAATTCCCACTTATAGTTTGAATACTATCTAAGGTAACTTCAATTTTTACCTTGTTGTCATCTAACACTGTATTTAGTTTGTTAGAAGCAATTTTGAAATTCGTTATAGTAGCACTTAAATCATCTATTCCGTTTTTTAAACTAGCTTTTCTTTGGTCATCTAACAAGCTGTTTAAGTTGTTTATTAGAGTATCTGCACTGGTTAATGCCTTTTCCATTTTAAGTCGTAAAGGATCTAACTGATTGGTGATTGACTCTATCATTCCTGTTTGAACACGGCTTTTTAACCAAGATCCTTTAGGTGCAGGTTCAGCACCGTCATTTGCAGGTATAATTTGTAGTTCTGCACTACCTAAAATACTTTTATATAATTCGGCAACACTATTTTTTGAGAATTGAAAATCACTATCAACATCAAAGGTTACAATAATTTTAGCATCTTCCTGACGTAGCTCTACCTCTGTAACAGTACCTATTTTTTTGCCATTTACAACAACAGGAGTAGAAGGTTGAAGACCTCCTGAATGATTAAATTCTGCGTAATAGGTCCTTGCATTGCTAAATATGGAATTAGACATTAAAAAGTTAATACCTAAGATAAATAGAACTATTCCACTAAGAACAATAACCGCTGTTTTTATTTCCTTTGAAATTTTCAATGCCAAATTTTTTAGTTAAACAAATGTAGAAATTATTTTTAAAGATACCTTTTTAATTTGAGGCAGATTTTAGAGCATTTGCAACGCTTATTTTTTCACCGTTTTTATAGGCCACAACGTAAGCATCTTTAAACCCAGCGGTTTTGGCTTGGGTAAGTAAAACCTTTGCTCTATCGTAGCTTCTGGTTTCACCATAAAAGTATTTGTACATAGTACCCGATTTTTCTTGACTAATAGGAGATAAACCGTTAAAATTTTCTGGCTTTAAAGGAAGGTTTCTTGTGCTGGAAGCAATTTTAACCATAAATGATATGCCATTGGCAGAAGGTAATTCCTCTTTATTAATTTCTGTAATGGGTGTAGCAACAGGGGCAGATATATCTAATAATACACTACCTGTATTCTCTTCTAACATGGTTTTGTATGTATAAATTGCTTCTACAATAGCATGAGATATTTTAGATTGACCATTGGTCGATTTTAAAAAGTTACGCTCTTCGGTATTGGTAATAAACCCGGTTTCTATCAATACACTTGGCATAATAGTTTGGTGAAGTACCACAAAAGCTGCTTGTTTTACACCTCTGTTTTTTCTCTTTAAAGCATTGGTGAATTTATTTTGGATGTACTTAGCCAACTCAATGCTTTGGCTCAAGTTTTCTTCTTGACCAATGGTTATATTAATAGTAGCCTCTGGTGAGTTAATATCAAATCCGGCATAATTGGTTTTGTAATTATCTTCCAGAAAGATTACTTCGTTTTCTGACTTGGCTACCTCAAAATTCTTTTTGTTACCGTGTAATCCTAAAACATAGGTTTCGGTGCCTGAAGCATTGGAATTGTGAGCATTACAGTGAACAGAAATAAATAGGTCTGCATTTGCTTTGTTTGCAATTCTACCGCGTTCTACTAATTCAACAAAAACGTCCGTTTTACGGGTATAGACAACTTTGATTTTAGGATCTTTTTCAAGTTCTTTTCCAATAGCAAGTACTATTTTTAGCGCAATATCTTTTTCATTATATCCATGCGAAACTTTTCCGGGATCTTCCCCCCCATGACCTGCGTCTAACACTACTACAAATTTGCCATCATCAGGCGGAGGTGTGGCATGTGAAAAAGAAATTCCTACTAATAATGCGATTACAAGTGCTGTAATTTTATAAAGATGATTCATTTGATTACTGCTTTTTTTGTTAAAAAACACATAATATGCCAAAATGTGGTCCTTCATAAATTTTTTGGTAAAATTTTTGATAAAAATAGTACTAATTCGGAAAAAAATATGTTTAAAGAATGGTAAATTATTGTTAGTGTCTTATACCTGACCAAAAAAATATGCGTATGTTTGGCTCGTTAATTGAGTACTATAAATATAAGTGTTCAATTTTGAGTTAAATGCTTTAAATTTTGTTTTATATCCTAAATTTAACTGTGCTTTTAAGAAGCGATGTTTAAAGTAAAAAGTAGTTAAAAAAGTTGAGATACCCAGAGAAATATTTTTTTGTTGTTTTGTTTTTTCTGTTGTTTGGGTCGGTAGTAATGGCTCAGGAAACAGGAGATAAGAATGATGTAAAGATTGAGCCAGAAATTAAAAAGGTTGCTACAGACAGTATGCCTACTTATGAAATGCCTGTTAATTTGGCTGTTGTTGATACCGTTAATATAGACTCTGTTAAAACGGATACCCTTCCTAAAAAGAAGCCTTTGTTGGAGGAGAAAGTATTAGATAATGCAAAAGGGTATAGAAAGTATAATACCAAGGAAAATAAAATATACCTATATGATGAAGCCTATTTAAAGTATGGCGACATGGAACTTACTGCGGGTATAATTATTGTAGATTTAAATAAAAATGTTGCCTATGCTAAGGGTATTGTAGATAGTACTGGTACGTATACGCAGATTCCGGTTTTTAAACAAGGAAGCCAAGATGTTAATCCTGATTCGTTAGAGGTAAATATTAAAACCCAGAAAGGGTTGGTGTATGGGTCAAGAACGGTACAGGGAGAAATGAATGTGCGAACTCAAATTGTAAAGAAAGAGAACGATACCTTGTACTATATATATAATACGAAGATAACAACATCTTCTCACCCTGATGATGACCCTGAATACTATATTAAAATTAAAAAGGGTGTTTTAGTTCCTGGGGTTAAAGTAATTGCGGGGTTTAGTCAAATGTATTTTTATGATGTGCCAACGCCAATTGCCGTACCGTTTGCATTTTTTCCAATGACTAGTGAACAAAAGTCGGGTTTAATTTTTCCAACTTTTGGAGAGGGGAGCAGGGGGTACTTTATACAAAATGGAGGGTATTACTTTGCATTAAGTGATTATGCAGATTTAGCTATAACAGGAGATTATTATACCAATGGTAGTTACGGGCTAAATACGCAATCTGCTTATGCATTACGATATAAATTTAAAGGAAGTTTCTCTTTCAACTACGAAAACTTAATTAATGGACAAAAAGGTTTTTCTAGTTACGCTAGGACTTCCATTTATAACTTACGATGGAGTCATTCGCAAGATTCAAAGGCAAGTGCCAATTCTAGATTCTCTGCTTCGGTTAACTTAGGTAGTAGTAAGTATTATAAAAACTCCTTAAACCAGAGTAATACGTCTAATTTTCTTAATAATACAATGTCTTCTTCTATTTCTTATTCTAAGACATTCCCTGAGTACCCATCTGTAAACCTGTCTTTAACGGCAACACATTCTCAGAATACCAATACAGAGGTTGTTAGTTTAACATTGCCAACGTTACAAGCTAGTGTAGAACGTATGTATCCGTTTGCACCAAAAGAAGGATCAAAAAAAGGTATTTTTCAAAATATAAACTTCCAGTATACGTTAAACGGAAGTAATAGTATTGAGACGGTAGATTCTTTATTTATGAAGAAAGAAATGTTTGATGATGCTGAGTTAGGATTTAAACACACAATTCCTGTAACAACCAACTTTAAATTGTTCAAGTATTTTAGTGCTAGCTTGAATTTTAATTATAATGATGTTTGGGAATTTCAAACGGTGCGCTATAATGATTATGATACTGGATTAAACGATGTAGTGATTGATACTATTAGAGGTTTTGATAGATTTGGAACCTATAATATGGGAGCTAGTTTAGGAACCACAGTTTACGGTACGTTTAACTTTGGAGAGGATAAAAAAATTCAGGCTATACGTCATGTATTAAGACCTTCTGTTAGTTATTCATATACGCCTAGTTTTGATAATTATTACGATTATTATATTGCAGATGCGGAGGGTACAGTGGCAGATTATACGCGTTTTTCGGGCGGTTTATATGGTTCGCCTGGTAAATCATATTCTAACTCAATAGGCTTTACACTTAACAATACCTTAGAGGCTAAAGTTCGGGATCGGGACTCAACTGCTACCGAGCCTAAGAAAATTAAGCTTTTAAATAACCTTAATTTTAGTTCGAGTTATAATATTGCGGCAGACTCACTTGCGTGGAGTGCTGTTACAATGACAGGTAGTACTCAGTTTTTTGATAGTAAAATGACCGTAAACTTTGGGGCTACACTAGATCCTTATGCATTGGATGCTTCAGGAACCCGAATTGATAAGTTTAATATAGATAATGGAGGAAGTTTATTCAGATTAACAAAGGCTAATTTATCTACGGGGTATTCTTTCTCAAGTAAAGATTTTGGTAAAGGAAAGAACGAGGAAGAAGAGGAAGAGGCAAACCCTCAAAATGCGGTTACAGGGGGTAGGACTGATGACCTCTTCGGGGTCTCTCAGGATTTTACTGATAGTAGGGCTATGGGAAGAGATGAAGAAAATGATAATGAAATTTCTAATGAAAGTTATAATAATAGTATTCCGTGGGATTTAAAGTTTAGTTATTCATTTACCTATACCAATAGTGCAAGGCAGGCAAAGATAAGTACCAACTCCTTAATGTTTTCGGGTAATATAGAGCTTTCACCTAGATGGAAAGTAGGGGCTTCTTCCGGATATGATTTTAAAGATCATGGATTTACCTATACACAGTTTCGTTTTCAGAGAGATCTAGAGAGTTGGCAATTAAACTTTAATTGGGTACCTTTCAGTACTAGAAGTTCTTGGTATTTCTTTATAGGTATTAATTCATCGGTATTAAGTGATCTTAAATGGGAGAAACGAAGACCTTCTAATCAAACATTATAATTTAGTAAACATGCAAAAGAAAATCATTACAACAAAAAATGCTCCTGCTCCTATAGGACCATACAGTCAGGCTGTAGTGGTGGGTAATATGTTATATACATCAGGACAAATAGCTATTAATCCGGAAAGTGGAGAATTAGTGAGTGGTTCTATAGAAGAAGAAACTACACGGGTAATGCAAAATATTAAAGGTATTTTGGATGAAGTAGGTGTTACTTTTGAAAACGTAGTTAAAACAAGTATCTTTTTAAGTGATATGAATCAGTTTACAAAAGTAAATACTGTTTATGGGACGTATTTTAATGAAGAAACTGCACCTGCAAGAGAAACTGTAGAGGTGGCTAATTTGCCTAAGTTTGTAAACGTAGAAATTAGTGTTATTGCTATTTTAGAATAGATCCTACATTTTTTAGAAAATATAGAGATTAAAAAAAGGAGGTTAATAACCTCCTTTTTTAATATTTTAATATATGTGTAATGAATAAAATACTATTCAAACATTAAGTTTTTATGGTATTCTACAAGACCATCAATTGGTTTTCTTAGTACTTTACCCATTTTAAGATTGTTCTCTTCTAAAATGGCGTTTAATTCATCTTTCAGATAGAAAGCAATACTTCCTATAAAATGAACTGGCACACGCTCTGCTTGCTCAAATTGTCTGATAGAGTTATCTATGAATAATTGCATACCCTTTCTAATAAGTTTAAGCATATATTCTTCTTTTTTGTTCTCTATAACAAATCGTGCAAAAGTTGCTAAGTATGTATTAGGGTTTGGTTGTCTGTACAAATGGTTTTTAATAACATCTGCTTCCATATCGTAATTTTGAGCAAACTTGCTTGCAAGGTGTTTCGGAATTTTGTGATAATAATAATCACGTAATAACTGACGTCCGAAATAGTTACCACTACAGTCGTCCATTAAGATGTAACCTAATGAATCAACTTTTTGAAATAGTTCATGACCGTCCCAGTAACTGCAATTAGAACCGGTACCTAAAATTGCAACAATAGCTTGCTCCTCAATAGTAACTGTAGCGTATACCGCAGCATAAGTGTCTTCTTTAACAATGATTTTTCCGTTAGGGAAATAAGCTTGAAAAATGTCTCTTAAAAAGTTTCTCATTCTAAGAGTACCACAACCAGCTCCATAGAAGAAAAGTTGTGTAACTTCTTTTCTGTGTTTGAAGAGCTCAAAGTTATTAGCTAATCTTTCATCAATTATTTCTCTCGGTAAAACCTCTGGGCTTAACCCTAATGTTTGTGTAAAAAATAACTGATTACCATTTTCGTCTAATGCTATCCAGTCAGCTTTCGTGGCGCCACTATCTACAATTAATATCATATTAAACTATTTAGGTTAAAAACATTGCTCTTGTTACAGAGCAATGTTTATGTATAATTTGTTTGTTTGTTAATGCATCTTATAAAGAAGATACGTGTAAAGCTAAGTCTACAAGCTTGTTAGAATATCCTGTTTCGTTATCATACCAAGATATTACTTTAAAGTAAGTAGCGCTTAAACCAATACCAGCACCCGCATCAAATACACTAGTTTGAGTTTCTCCAACAAAGTCTTGAGAAACAACAGCTTCAGTTGTATATCCTAGAACACCTTTCATTGGTCCTTCAGAAGCAGCTTTCATAGCATCACAAATTTCTTCGTAAGAAGTTTCTTTTCCTAAACGAACTGTTAAGTCAACAACAGAAACGTCTGTAGTAGGAACTCTAAATGCCATACCAGTAAGTTTTCCGTTTAATTCAGGAATTACTTTACCTACAGCTTTAGCAGCACCAGTAGAAGATGGGATAATGTTAGCAAGTGCACTTCTACCACCTCTCCAGTCTTTTCTAGAAGGTCCATCAACAGTCATTTGAGTAGCTGTTGTAGCGTGTACTGTAGTCATTAACCCTTCAACAATTCCGAAAGAATCATTTAATACTTTAGCGATAGGAGCTAAACAGTTAGTAGTACAAGAAGCGTTAGAAACAATTGTATCAGCCGCTGTAGCTTCTGTATGGTTAACACCCATTACATACATAGGAGCATCTGCAGATGGAGCAGAAATAACAACTTTCTTAGCACCAGCGTTGATATGGAATTGAGCTTTTTCTAAAGTAGTGAATATACCAGTACATTCAGCAACAACATCAGCACCTACTTCATCCCATTTTAAGTTGTTAGGATCTTTCTCAGCAGTAATTCTAACAATTTTACCGTTAACTACTAAGTTTCCGTCAACAACTTCAACAGTTCCTTTGAATTTTCCGTGTACAGAATCGTATTTTAATAAGTAAGCTAAGTGATCAACATCTAACAAATCGTTGATAGCTACAACTTCTACATTTTCTCTTTCAGCAACTGCTCTGAAAACGATTCTACCAATTCTACCGAAACCGTTAATACCTATTTTTAAACTTGACATAATTTTAAATTTATATTAATTTTTGTTAGTTAGTAACTCTATATTATTTAAACAGACATGATGTCTGATACTCTTAATAATTCTCTATCTATCTCTGTATGGCCTTTTACAGCTTGCTCAAGCGGCGTAAGGCACATTTTATCTTGCAATAAACCTACCATAAATCCAGATTTACCATCTAAGATACTTTCTACAGCTTTCACTCCCATACGAGAAGCTAATACTCTGTCAAAGCATGTTGGAGAACCACCACGTTGCATGTGTCCTAAAACAGATACTCTAACATCGTAGAAAGGTAAGTGTTCGTTTACATAATCTTTTAATTCAAATACGTTTTTACCAATATTGTCACCTTCTGCTACAATAACAATACTTGATGTTTTTCCTGATCTTCTACTTTTCTCTAAAGATTCTAATAAACGATCAAGTCCTAAGTTTTCTTCAGGAATAAGAATTTCTTCTGCTCCTGCACCAATACCTGTGTTTAGTGCAATGTGTCCAACATCACGTCCCATTACTTCAATAAAGAAAAGTCTGTCATGTGAACTTGCAGTATCTCTAATTTTATCAATTGCGTCAACAACAGTGTTTAAAGCTGTATCGTATCCTAAGGTATAGGTAGTACCTTTAATATCATTGTCAATTGTACCCGGAATACCAATAATAGGAATGTCGTACTCTTCACTAAAAATCATAGCTCCTGTGAAAGTTCCATCACCACCAATTGCTACTAATGCATCAATTTCGTTTTCTTTAAGGTTGTTGTATGCTTTAGCTCTACCTTCAGGGGTTTTAAACTCAAGAGAACGTGCCGATCTTAAAATAGTACCTCCACGGTTAATGATAGCTTTTACACTTCGGGCATTCATTTCCTCAAAGTCTCCTTCAATCATTCCTTGATAACCTCTGTGTATAGCTACACATTGTTTATTGTGGTAAGCACATGTTCTTACGACAGCTCTAATTGCAGCGTTCATTCCCGGTGAATCTCCTCCCGAGGTAAATACCCCAATTTTTGTTATGTTTGTTGACATGAATTTATTATTTAGGTGTATAAATTTACTAACTTATTTTAATATAAAAGCTTTACTATAATTTAATTTTCGTTAGTTAACATTTTCAAACGTTGTCGTTAATAAATATTTAGAATATGACCCTCTCAAATTTAGATTTTGCATTATTAGGTGCCTTTTTTTTACTATCTCTATTAATTGGTGTGTTTTTGTCACGAAAATCAGGAACCTCTTCTAAGTCATTTTTTCTATCAGATAGTAATATGCCGTGGTGGCTTTTAGGGGTTTCTATGGTGGCTACAACTTTTGCTGTTGATACTCCTAATTTGGTGGCCGGAATTATTAGAGAGGATGGTGTGGCCGGTAACTGGGTATGGTGGAGTTTTTTGCTTACCGGTATGTTAACGGTTTTCTTTTATGCCAAATTATGGCGAAAAAGTGGAATTACAACCGATCTTGAATTTTACGAAATGCGGTATAGTGGAAAACCTGCCGCTTTTTTAAGAGGGTTTAGGGCGCTTTACCTTGGGGTGTTTTTTAATGTAGTAATTATGGCAAATGTTTGTGTGGCAGCTATTAAAATAGGTCATGTAATGTTTGGTTTTAGTAAATATGAAACGTTGTTAATAGCATCTGTAATTACGGTGTTTTATTCTATGTTAGGAGGTTTAAGGGGAGTAGTGATAACCGATTTTGTGCAGTTTATTATTGCAATGGTGGGAAGTATTTGGGCGAGTGTATATATTGTTAATTTACCTGAGATTGGTAGTTTACATAACTTGTTTAGCAATGAGTTGGTGCAAAGTAAAATGGATTTAATGCCAGATTTTGGAAACCCGTCTGTATATATACCTATCTTTTTGGTGCCATTGGCTGTGCAATGGTGGAGTGCTTGGTATCCTGGTGCTGAACCAGGTGGAGGAGGATATGTGGCACAACGAATGTTAGCTGCTAAGAATGAGAAGCATGCTACTTGGGCAGTATTGTTTTTTAATTTTGCTCATTATGCTATTCGTCCGTGGCCGTGGATTTTGATAGCATTGGCATCGTTAATTATTTTTCCCGATTTGGGAGCCCTACAAGGTGCGTTTTCTGGACTAGATGCTTCGTATATTAAAGATGACTTATCATATCCAGCCATGCTTACATTTTTACCGTCAGGATTGCTGGGTATTGTGTTGACCTCGTTAGTTGCAGCGTTTATGAGTACTATCTCTACGCACTTAAATTGGGGGAGTTCATATGTAGTGAATGATTTTTATGTTCGTTTTGTAAGTCCGGATGCTTCTGAGAAGAAGAAGGTGTTGGTAGGAAGAATTTCTACTTTTATTTTAATGGTATTAGCGGCCATTGTAGCGTTATATGTATTAGAAGATGCTAAGGAGTCTTTTGATTTGTTATTGCAAATAGGAGCAGGCACAGGACTCTTGTTTATTTTACGTTGGTTTTGGAAAAGAATTAATCCGTTTAGTGAAATAGCAGCTATGATAATTTCATTTTTAATAGCTATCGTGTTTTTTATAGACACTAAATTAGAGTTACACTGGTTTGATACCATACCTGGTCATTGGAAACTTGTGATAGGAGTAGGGATAACTACTTTAGGATGGGTGTTGGTTAGTTTGTTAACCAAACCTTCTGACAATAAAACTCTTAAACAATTTGATGAGAAAATATTTGGAGACTCTAGTAAGAAGTTTGAAAACTTAGGATATAAAATAGGTGCTTTTTTTATTGGTACAATAGGTATCTATTGTGCGTTGTTTGCTACGGGTAATTTTATTTATGGAAATCTTCTTTACGGATGGATTTTGTTGCTCGTATTTATCGTAAGTTTTGTACTTATATATAGATTCAGGAAAAACTTGTTTTAAAACTTACTATTTAGAACCTTCTTCTTTAGAAGAAGGTTTGTTTTTTAGTTTTACTAATCCATCACCTTGTACTTCTACGCTTTCTTTTTTAGCTTGCTCTTGTTTACGTTTTTCAGCAGCCTCACGAGCTCTTTTTTCTTGGTCTGGGTCGTTATCTAAATATTCTTCCTCTTCTTTTTTACCTTTAAAAATGATTTTCCAAAGTTCTTTAAACGAATTGAAGTCTACTTGATAAGACAAACCAATCCCTTGTGTATATCCTTGAGTACTGGCAAGAAAGTCTTGTATTTCTGTTTGCTTGTTGAATACTTTAGCACTAAGCGTACCTTCTTCGTTTAGCAATATTTGTACTTCTGCGTCACCGGCCACAACGGTTTCAGTAACACCTCCTACTGGTACACCTACTTTACCATTAAATAAAATACGATCGCTTATTTGGGTAGAAATAGTAACGGCAAACTGGTCATCTGTTCTATAGTCGTAGGTTGTATTTCGTTCTCCTATGTCATAAGATAGTGCAACATTAATCTTATTACTATCTCCTCCTAATGAATTATTAATCTGACTAAATAATGATTCTGAAACTAAATTGTTTGCAACCCCCTGCAGTGCGGTATTATTATCTTCCCCAATAAAAGTACCACTAGAAAGAAGGTAGATAGCCTGTCTTTGTCTTCTGTCTTCATCTTGTAAACGGTAGTTAAGTTCAGATGCCATTACAGGATTGGTATCTGGAAACTCAATATCAAAACTTGTGGTAGGGTTCATTAGTTCCCCTTGAAGGTTAATAATTACATTGGTACGTATTTTTCTATTAAACTGATTGTTTTCTAAAAGTAATGATGGGTTAGCACTTAAAGGGTAAACGGCCTTTAAGTCTCTTAATACTGCTTGTGTAGGGTCGCCTTCCCAAGTAATACTACCTCCTGGTTGTAGTGTAAAGGTTTTATTTATTAAGCTGTAGTTTTTAAAGTTATAAGTACCTTCTGTAGTAATGAAATCTCCCCACATATTAAATTTACCATTGGTGTTTATTTCCATGTATAAGGTACCTTCACCACGTCCTTTTAATGTACTACCTGTTTTTCTATCTGTTACAATTTCAATTTCTGCTTTTGGGGTGATGGTTAAATCAAAACTAAGCTCTAAGCCGCTGTATTCTTTAGTAACACGTTTTTTAGCACCTTCTTTGGTTTCGTTTTTACTAATAAATTCTATAAACGAATCATCTCCAATTGATACGGCATCGTTAATTGGTATTTTAAAAGCAGTTCCTTTTTCTGTAACACCGGCAACATCTATATTAAGAGCATCTACAGAGCCGTAAATATCTGCCGATCCCCTTAAAAATGCTGTACCATAGAATAAGGTTTCTCCATCATCTTTGGTGTTAAGTACCAGAAAGCGCTCGTTATTAGTTACTAAGCCTAGGTTAAGAGCCCAGTCGTTAAATTTATTATGTGTGATGCTACCGTCTAATGAGGCAGAAGTACGGTATTTAGTATCAACGATGGTCACATTGTCAAAATCAAAAGAATCTCCTGTTAGAATCACTTTAGAGGCTTCTGAGAAATCAATGTCTAATCCGAGGTAAGGAATTTTTAATCCAGCTCCGAAAAGGTTTAGTAAACCATTTATTTTAGGGTTTAGTACTGTACCTGTAATCTTAGCATCCCCGGTAACATAACCCCGCATATCTGAAATAACAATACCGCCCAACGGACTAAAGGGAGCTAGCTTTAAATTACTCAGATAGAGATTCAGATCCAGCATATTATTAGGGTTGTCTAGATTTACCGAGCCTATTACATTTAAGTTTTTGTTTTCATCGTTAATCACTTCAAGATTGAGATTGTAGTTAGTAAGTGATTTGTTACCTATAACATCCATCTCAAAATCTCCCAGAAGATTGTTGTTTAAAACAAAGTCTTTAATCGTTAAGTTAGAAGTGGGTAGATTGACGGTGTTTTTCTGAAAAAGTTTAAAATTACCATTGATGATTCCCTCCATACTTAAGCTGTCAATATCTGGTGTTATGTGTTCTAATTGCACATTACTAAATTGTAGACTCAAGTCTTTATAGGTACTATCAATTACTTTTCCTTTAAAATTAATGACTTCATTTTCATGATTCATTACAATTTTATCTATTAATAAAGAATCAAGGTTTCTATCGAAAACAACTCTGTTTTCAGTATTACCTTCTTCATTTAAAAACCATTTATTTCCTTTAATAGTAAGGTCAGAGGTTTTTAATCCTATTACCGAAAGGTGTTCTTTATTAAAAGTATGATAGAAATTCAGATTATATAAATCGGTATTTTTTTTACCTCCTGAAAACTCTGTCCTAAAAAATAACGTGTCGTTAATAGTAGAGTTAATAAGACGAAAGTCGTTTATGTTGTAGTACTCAGTTTTAATGGTATTTACTTCTATAAAGGTATTGTAAATAGGATTTTTATTATCAACCTGTACATCGATATCATCTAGTATATACCCAAATGCATCAATAGAAGGAGATTTAAAAGTAAGTTTAAATTTATTATCTTTACTTACAATATTACCTCTAATAGTAGTATTCGGAGCAAATTCAATTTCAGGATAAAAAACATCTACAATCTTATCGTAAATTTTAAAATTGAACTTTACGAATTGAGTAGAGTCAATTTCATGAGGTTGGTAATTAGGGTAAATACTTCCAATAGAGTTTTCTACCATTGGTAGAATTTGATTAAATTTAAACTTACCGGTAACATTACCAGAAATAATATCTCGAGAGGTAACCTTAATGGTTCTTATATTGTCTTGATCAAACGAACTAATTACCGCAAAATCATCAAAGTAATATTTGTTGTTCTGATTGATGTAGCTTGTTTTTTCAAACTTAACAGAGCCTTTTAAATTGTCTATAGTGTTACCCTGAACGTTTATGACAATGTTTCCTTTAAGATTAGAAATGCTGTCTCTTTCTATAATGTGAAGGGCATTTAAATTAGCATTGGCAACAGAGGTTTTAAACTCAAACGAGTTATTCTTAGAAGCTAAATCAGCCAGCCCTTCAAAGGTGAAGTTTAGGTTTTCATCATATGACTTTAAATACCCATTAAAGAGTTGGTTTTTAACTTGTCCTCTTACAATAATATCTTTATAGGTATACTTGTTGCAATATAACTTGGTTATTTTACCATTTAAATTTGTATTTAAATGCTTTTGATCAAATCCTTTTCCATCTACATCTACCGCCAAAGAAACCTTGCCTAAATTTTTTTCATTAATATATTTCCCAATATTAAAATCGTTAAGAATAATATGTCCTTTATACGATGCATTATCAATATCCTCAATATTTGTAATGGTTAAATCGGAAATAGCACTTCCTATTTCAGTTGTTAGTCGTACATCAGTAGTTAGGTAATTTTCGGCTACAGTGGCTTTACCGTTGATAGAAAATTTTCCGAAGCGAGTAAACGTACTAGGAAGTCTTTGTCCTAATAAATTAGGGAGTAATCCTGTAAGCTCATGGTAGTCCGATGCTATTTGATCTATAGTACCTTCAATAATAAAAGGCTTGTCGCTTTCAAAAAGGTTAGTAAATGTATAGTCGCCTTTTATGATTGAATTGTCATAAGAAGCATTCAGTCCGGTGGTTTTTAAATTATTTAAAGTACCTGATATAGACGAAGAGGCACGAACAACTTTATTCTTACCAAATTCATTGTAGAACAAATTAATATCATCTAGATGTATGTTAGAATCTTTTAGTTCCCCAGATACATGTACCAAGTTTAAGAAATCTAAGAAATCTTCAATCTTATAATCAAAAAATAGCGATCCTTTTACACTAGACTTATCTGTACGTATATCAAAATTTGTTAATTTCATTCTGGTTTTGCTATATCCAAAATCACCTTTTAGACTAGCAACTTGTAATCCGGTTTCTGTTTTAAAACCTAATTGTTCAATGGCAATATCTAAATTGGGTCCTTTTAGTTTAAAGGCACCTGTGTTAATATTAAGATCGTCAAAATTGAGAACTACCGGACGCTCTAAATTATCATCAATATATTTAAATCTGCTATTAGAAAGATTAATCTTAGAAAACTTTAATATAAACGGATTGGCACTAGGGGTGGTATCACCACTATCTAATTTGTTAACAAAAATGTCAAGATTCGATTTTTTTGCGCCTTTGTAGGTTTTAATTTTAACCAATGCATTATCTATATCTGCGTAGCCGAAATCTAATTTATTATCAAATATGTTGCGAGCACTTAAAAGCGATGTAGATATTTTTTTTACAGCAATTAAAGTGTCTTTTTTGTAGTCTTCTATATATACACTTTTTAAATCGACAGACCCAAAAAAGGTAATGTGAATTTTATCGATATTTATATTGGTGCTGTAGCTCTCATTTATAGAGTTTGTAACTTTTTTTGCAATATACGATTGCACCGGAGGAAGTGCTAGAATGGTAAATACGAGTGTAAAAAATAGTAGTATACCTAGTAAAACACGTAAGAGTATTTTCCTGTATTTTTTGATACGACTATATGTTTTACCTTTGTCTTCCAAATTTATCTAGTATTCCGATTATTATATGAGCACTAAAGACTGTTATATACTAGCCATAGAATCTTCTTGTGATGATACCTCGGCTGCTGTTTTATACAACGAAAAAATACTCTCTAATGTTGTGGCAAGCCAAAAAATACATGAGGCATACGGAGGTGTAGTTCCAGAACTTGCTTCAAGGGCGCACCAACAAAATATAGTACCTGTTGTTCATCAGGCTTTAGCTAAGGCAAATATCGATAAAAAAGAGTTATCTGCCATAGCTTTTACTCGTGGTCCTGGTTTAATGGGGTCTTTATTGGTTGGAACGTCATTTGCCAAGTCATTAGCGTATGGTTTGAACATTCCTTTAATTGAGGTAAACCACATGCAAGCCCATATTTTAGCTCATTTTATAGAAGAAGCAGAATATGAAAAACCTACCTTTCCCTTTTTAGCTTTAACAATTAGTGGCGGACATACACAAATAGTGAAAGTGAAGAGCTATTTTGATATGGAAGTAATTGGTGAAACGATTGATGATGCGGTTGGAGAAGCCTTTGATAAAAGTGCGAAGATATTAGGTTTGCCTTACCCGGGTGGTCCGTTGATAGATAAATATGCACAGGAAGGAAATCCTAAAGCTTTTCCTTTTACAAAACCAAAAGTAGCCGGTTTAAACTTTAGTTTTAGTGGTTTAAAAACGGCTATCATGTATTTTGTACAAAATAACGTAAAAGAAGACCCCGATTTTATTGAAAAGAGTTTAAATGATATTTGTGCATCTATTCAGTATACCATTATTAACATACTTGTAGATAAACTTAAAAAGGCGGTAAAAGAAACCGGAATAAAGCAAATTGCTATTGGAGGAGGAGTTTCAGCGAATTCAGGAATTAGAGCAAGCTTAAAGGAAGGAGAAAAAAGATTTGGTTGGAAAACGCATATTCCAAAATTTGAATATACCACAGATAACGCTGCTATGATTGCCATAGTAGGTTATTTTAAATATCTTGAAAATGATTTTGCAGATGAAAATGTAGCGGCAAAGGCTAGATATCATCTATAAATTGTATCTTGCTTATAAATAAGAAATGAATGCAACTTTTTTATAATTCTGATATAAAGGCAGATACTAAGCAGTTTTTTTTTGATAGTAACGAGAGCAAGCATATCATTAAAGTTTTGCGCAAAAATGAAGGTGATTTGTTGCACATTACTAATGGAGAAGGATACTTGTTTACCGCTAAAATAGTTTTTGCTAATCCAAAAAAATGTGAGGTTGAAATTATAAAGGCTGAGCATACGCCGAAACGTTCGTATTACTTACACATGGTAGTGGCACCTACCAAAATGAACGATAGGTATGAATGGTTTTTAGAAAAAGCGACCGAAATAGGGGTAGATGAAATTACTCCGATTATTTGCGATCATTCTGAACGTAAAGTAGTGAAGGAAGAGCGTTTTGATAAAATTATACTTTCTGCTATGAAACAATCGTTATCTTGTTATAAGCCTATTTTAAATAAGGCTATTAGTTTCAAGGAGTATATAGAACAAAATCATGATGGATTGTGTTTTATAGCGCATTGTGAAGAAGGGGAAAAGGCGAGTCTTAAAAGAAAGGCAGTAATAGAGAGTAAAGTTACTATTTTAATAGGCCCTGAAGGAGATTTTTCGCCGCACGAAATAACCTTAGCGCAAGAAAAAGAGTTTGAACCTGTAACTTTAGGAGAACAAAGACTACGAACAGAGACAGCAGCTATTGTGGCTTGTCATACAGTTGCTTTAAATAATATGCGCTAATGAAATATGTAGTATTCATAGGTATGCTGTTAAGTTCTTTTGGTGTTTTTTCCCAAGAGATAGCATTGTTAAAATATAAAGGAGGTGGCGATTGGTATGGTAATCCAACGTCTTTACCAAACCTTATTCAGTTTTGTAACGAACATATTGGTACGCAAATACAAGAAAAACCTGTTACCGTAGAAGCGGGGAGTGTAGAGATGTTTGAGTACCCATTTATTCATATGACGGGTCATGGGAATGTATTTTTCTCAGAGCAGGATGCCGAGAATATCAGGAAGTATTTGCTCTCAGGTGGTTTTATACATGTAGACGATAACTATGGTATAAAGGAATATTTAGAACGCGAATTGAAGAAGGTGTTCCCAGATAAAGAGTTGAAAGAGCTACCGGTAACACACCCTATTTTTCATCAAGTGTACAATTTTCCGAACGGATTGCCTAAGATTCATGAACATGACGGTAAGCGCCCTCAAGCTTTTGGCTTGTTTGAAAAAGATAGATTAATTTTTCTGTTTACCTATGAATGTGATTTAGGAGACGGATGGGAGAATAAGGAGGTTCATAATGACCCTGAAAATGTTCGTACCAAGGCATTACAAATGGGAGCAAACATTATTAAATATGTTTTTGAAAATTAATGCAGCAGTTAACACATCATCAAAATAGATTTACAGCTAAGAAATTTCCGGTAACGGTTGTTTGTGATACAGTTACATCTCCGGCAAATGTGGGTACTATTTTTAGGACAGCAGATGCCTTTGGGGTAGAGAATATTATTTTTTGTGGTGCTGTACCAGATTTTGGAAAGCGAATGCAAAAAACATCCAGAAGCACTGAGAAGTATGTACCTTTTGAATATAAAGAGGATATTCTGGATGTAGTAGCAGATTTAAAAAATAGAGGTTATACGGTATGCTCAGTAGAGATAACTGATACTAGTATTCCGTTACCGGAAGTGCCATTTAAGTTGCACAATAAGATAGCTTTAGTAATAGGGGCTGAAAATTATGGCGTAAGCGAAATGGTGCTAAACCAATCTGAATATATTACGCATATAACAATGTATGGTGCTAATAGCAGTATGAACGTTGCTCAGGCACTTACGCTAGCGTTGTATGAGTGTACTAAGATTTTTGATGTTGTTAAATAACCTAAAACCAGTTACAAATAATGAATTCAAAAATAATTTCTAGTGGTATTTTAAGGGCTTTTTTTATAATAGCCGCCATTGTATTGGGTATTAAGTTTATAGAACAAATACTTCCGGTAGTTGTTTATATAATATTAGCTATGGTTATAAGTTTGATGGGAAGACCTTTAGTTTCTTTTTTAAAGGAAAAGGTAAAATTCCCTAATACGTTGGCGGTAGTGGTAACCATGCTACTGTTAGTGCTTCTTGTTTTTGGATTTGTTAGTATGTTTATTCCGTTGATATCTACTCAGAGTGAAAACTTATCGTTATTGAAAATGGAAGATTTTAAAAGCAATTTTGATAGTCTCTATTTTGACATTAAATCATATTTAAACTCAAACCATATTGATATTGAAAAGGAAATTGAAAGTGCACATTTGCTTAATGGATTAAATTTTGATTATATACCAACTTTTATTAATGGGTTTATTAGTTTTTTAGGGTCTTTTACTATTGGATTATTTTCTACGTTATTTATTACATTTTTCCTTCTTAAGGACGCTAAATTAGTGGAACGAACCATTATGGCGATTGCTTCTAAAAAGCAAAAAAGACGTTTTAAAAGAGCCATGGATATTGTGAAAAATTTATTGTCTAGATATTTTATAGGACTTGGTTTTCAGATATTAATTTTATTTGTGATTTACACGGTGACCCTTTTAATATTTGGAATAGAAGATGCTGTGGTAATAGCCTTTATATGTGCATTACTTAATTTAATACCTTATTTGGGCCCTTTAATTAGTTTTTTCTTAATGATTCTATTAACTATGGTTAGTAATATAGGGTTAGATTTTAGTACCCAAATTTTACCCACTACCATGTATGTGATGGTTGGTTTTATAATAGGTCAGTTAGTAGATAATTTTTTTAGTCAGCCTTTTATTTTTTCGAATAGCGTGAAAAGTCATCCGTTAGAGATTTTTCTAATTATTATTATTGCAGGTTTAGTTTTTGGTCCTATAGGAATGGTATTTTGTATACCTGCTTATACGGTTATAAAAGTTGTTTTAAAGCAGTTCTTTCCAGATAATGTTGTGGTTCAGTTGCTTACAAAAAATATGTAATACTATTGAATAAGGCTATTTTAAATAACAAAGTACAATCTTTTCTTAGTGAACACTTAACAGCTAATGTAACTTCTATATTGCTAAGCAAACCGTTATTTGGTGAGGTGACGAATGCGGAATTGGTAGATCAGATAGAAGCAAAGAAGCGTACAGAAAAGAAGTTACCTTTATGGTTTGATACGAAAGGAATTTACTATCCAAATAAATTAAATATAGAGCAAACATCATCTGAACGTACGGCCTTGTACAAGGCTTCTTTGGTTTCAGGTAACAGTTTAATTGATATCACCGGAGGGTATGGTGTAGATGCATACTATTTTAGTAGAAATATAACTGAGGTAGTGCATTGTGAGATAAATGAATATTTAAGTGATATTGTAGATTATAATAGAGATCTTCTTAATGCTAACAATATTACTTGTGTAAAAGGAGATGGTGTTGCATATTTAGAAAATACAATTACTTTTTTTGATTGGATTTATATAGATCCTTCTAGGCGTAATGACAAAAAGGGAAAAGTATTTATGTTATCTGATTGCTTACCGGATGTACCGAAACATTTAGAGCTACTTTTTTCTAAAACAAATAAGATACTTGTTAAAACGTCGCCGGTATTAGATATTTCTAAAGGTTTAGAGGAACTCACCAATGTGTTAGAAATACATATTGTAGCTGTTAATAATGAGGTAAAAGAATTACTATGGATATTGGAAAAAGATTTTACTGGTGTTCCTCAACTAGTAACAGTTAATTTAACGCATACTAAAAGAGAGGAATTTACATTTAGTTTAATGGCTGAACAAGGAGCGGTATCTACCTTTGCAGAACCACAGAAGTATTTGTATGAACCTAATGCAGCAATCTTAAAATCAGGGGCTTTTAAACTTATGGCAAGTCATTTTAAAGTCAATAAATTGCATATGCATTCTCATTTGTATACTAGTAATGATTTAATAGACTTTCCTGGAAGAAGTTTTAGAATTGAAGAAGTTATTCGGTTTCAAAAGAAAGTGATTAAGCAACGTTTTCAGAATACAAAAGCTAATATTACCGCTAGAAACTTTCCTGATAAGCCAGATGTTTTTAAAAAGCAGTTTAAAATGAAGGATGGTGGAGAGGTGTATCTGTTTTTAACTACTGATATGAATAATAAAAAAATAGTTATAGTAGCCAGTAAAGTTTAGAGCACCAATGAAAAAGTTTTTAAAGAATATAGTTAGGGTTATTTTATTTCTTTTAATTATAGCTGCAGGAGTAATCTATTTTTATGTGCCTAGGTTGGTGATAGAAATGAAAAACCCTTTATTGTATAAAGAGCGTCCGATAGATGTTACGTACTCTGAAGTTTTTCCAAATGGTGAGGAAGTTACTATTACATCGTATGACGGAATACTTTTAAATGGGTATTTTGTACCTGCAGAAAGAGATACCGCTAAGGGAACTATTATTTTGTTACATGGTATTAGAGATCATAAGGAGAGTTATGAGGAGCTTAGTAGTAAGTTAAGCAAAGAAGGATACAATACATTTGCATTGGATTTAAGAGCGCATGGTAAAAGCGAAGGGGAGTTTAATACCTATGGAGCTAAGGAGCGTAAAGATGTTAGTGCTGTGGTAGATTATTTAAAAGAGAAAGGCTATAAGAATATTGGTGTTTGGGGTCGATCATTAGGAGGTGCTATTGCTCTGCAAGCTTTAGGAAGCGATTATAGATTGGGGTTTGGAGTGATTGAAAGTACCTTTTCTGATTTTAATACAGTGGTACATGATTATACAAAGTTATTTGTAGGGATAGATAGTTATCTGTTTTCAGACTTTTTGGTAAAAAGAGCAGGAGAAATAGGTGAGTTTGATCCTACGATAGTAAAACCGTTAGCATCTTGTAAACATATCAATCAACCGGTTTATATGAGTCATGGTACGGCGGATGATAGAATTCCATTTACCAACGGACAACAAAACTTTAAGGCATTAGCAAGCGCGCAAAAGGAATTTGAAGCCATTCCTGGGGCAAACCATGGGAATGTATGGTATATTGCCGGAGATGCCCATTTTTATAAAATAATCAATTTCTTAAACAGTACTACCTCTAAAAAATAAAAGCCACCCTGTTAAGGTGGCTTCTAATACATTTCAAATTAAACCTAAAACAAATTCACTGCTACTTGCATAGCACCGTATTTTTGTAAAGGATTCCACATTGCTGTGGCAGACACAGGTAAAGTTACTTTATCAAGAATATTTAAATCTCTGTTATATACTAATCCAACATTATTTATGCTACTCTTGTCCCCGTAAAAATTACTTTCGTCTATGTCATTTGCAAAAGAGAAAACTCCTCCAACAAATGCACTTAAAGACCAATTAGTTTCTTTTCTCAAAGTATATGATGCTTCAACATAATTAGAGAAGGCATTTTTCAATTCTCCGTTTTCGTCCATATAGGTATCTCTACCTTGAATTATAGTACTCCATGATAATTTCAATGGTATTTTCTGAAACTGATGTGCAAGTGTAACATCTATAAAGTGAGATGTTTTACTTATATCATAGTTGAAAATTTCAGCATCAGGATACGCACTATAGTTGTTAATATCCCATATAGCTAAAGACCATCCGCCTGTGGCATAGGATATGTAATAATCAAATTCATGATAGTCTCCGTTGAAACCTGAACCACCCCATAAACCAGCTTTGAATTTACCGTTTTTAGAGGTATAGTTTACGTCACCTGCCGTCATTGGCGCATCAGTAACACGGTATCCTCTCCAAAGGTGCATGTTTTTAACCTGTAGATTAAAATTAAATGGTTTGTAAGTATTCATAGTTTCGGAAGGTATAGAATCCGAAATCGTTTGAGAATTTGACTGTGAGAATCCTACACTAGTCCCCAATATTAAAATGGCTATATATACTAATTTTTTCATGAGTTTATTTATTAGTGTGAATTAAGAAAGTGCTAAAAATAAATAAGCAGCTATGGCTCCCCCAATAATAGGGCCAACCACAGGAATCCAAGCATATCCCCAACCTCCGTCTGTTTTACCTTTAATAGGTAATATAGCATGCATTATTCTAGGTCCTAAATCTCTTGCAGGATTTATAGCATATCCGGTAGTACCACCTAATGATAAACCAATAGCCCAAACTACAAATGAAACTGGGATGGCTCCTATAGAACCTAAACCTACTTTAGTACCGCTAGCATCACTAATTTCTGCTCCAGTGAAGTAGAATACACAAATGATAAGTACAAATGTTCCTAAAATTTCACTAATAAGGTTTCTAGTTACATTTGGAATTGCTGGAGCAGTACAAAATACGGCTCTTTTTGCTCCTCCATCTTCCGTAGCATCAAAATGATCTTTATACATCATATACACTAAGGTTGAGCCTAACATAGCTCCTAAAAATTCTCCACCTAAATAAGTCGGTACGTCAGCCCATTGGAATTTTCCGGCAATTGCTAAAGCTATTGTAACAGCAGGGTTTAAATGTGCTCCACTGTAAGGGCCTGCAACTACAACCCCTACAAATACAGCTAATGCCCAACCTGTTGTTATTACGATCCAGCCACTATTTTGGCCTATTGCTTTATTTAAACTAACATTGGCTACAACTCCTCCTCCCAAAAGAATTAAAAGCCCTGTCCCTAATATTTCTGCTATAAATGGTGTCATCTCTTTTCTAAATATTAATTATTATTCTTCGTCGTTACTCCAGGCTTGTAAAGCTTTAATAGCTCTGTACCAACCTTTAATTCCTTCATTAATTGGTTCTCTGTCTTCGGTAGGATGGAATTGTACATCTTCTTCCCATATATCCTGAATTTCATCCATACTATCCCAGTATCCAACTGCCAAACCGGCTAAATAAGCAGCACCTAATGCGGTGGTTTCTGTTACTTTAGGACGAATAGTAGTAACGTCTAATACGTCTGACTGAAACTGCATAAGCATATCATTTACAGTAGCTCCTCCATCAACACGTAGTTCTTTAATGTCTATTTCAGAGTCTGCGTGCATAGCCTCAAGAATATCCATTGTTTGGTAGGCAATTGCTTCTAATGAAGCTCTGGCAATATGAGCATCGGTAGTACCTCTTGTAATTCCGAAGATAGTACCTTTAGAGCTTTGGTTCCAATAAGGTGCTCCTAAACCGGCAAACGCAGGAATAAAATATACACCGTCTGTAGATTCTACAGAAGCAGCAAGTTTCTCTACTTCACCAGATTTTACAATAATACCTAAACCATCTCTTAGCCATTGTACTACAGCACCACCAATAAAGATACTTCCTTCTAAGCAGTATTCTGTTTTTCCGTTGATACGCCATGCAACAGAGGTAAGAAGGTTATTTTTAGAAATAATTGGTTTTTCACCAATGTTCATTAACATAAAGCAACCGGTACCGTAGGTGTTTTTAACCATTCCTTTTTTGGTACACATTTGTCCGAATAATGCGGCCATTTGGTCTCCTGCGATACCAGCAATCGGAATTTTAGAAGCAAAAACAGTTGTTTTAGTATATCCGTATACTTCACTAGAGTCTTTTACCTCTGGTAACATGTTTTTAGGAATGTTGAACAATTCTAATAATTCATCATCCCAATCCATTGTGTGAATGTTGAATAACAATGTTCTACATGCATTTGTTACATCGGTAACATGCAGTTCACCTTTGGTGAAGTTCCATATTAACCAAGTATCCATAGTACCCATTACAAGGTCACCTGCTTCCGCTTTTTCTCTGGCACCTTCTACATTATCAAGAATCCATTTAACTTTGGTTCCTGAGAAATATGAATCGATAACCAGTCCTGTTTTTTGTTGGATTAATTCTGTTTTACCAGCAGCCTTTAATTCTTCGCAATATTTAGCCGTTCTTTTGTCTTGCCAAACTATTGCGTTGTAGATAGGGGACCCAGTTTTTCTGTCCCATACCACTACCGTTTCGCGCTGATTGGTAATACCGATAGATGCAATATTAGTACCATTTAATCCTTTTTTAGTGGTTGCCTCTGCGGCAACACCAGCTTGTGTAGACCATATTTCAAGTGGGTCATGTTCAACCCATCCTGGTTTGGGGAAATATTGGGTAAATTCTTTTTGAGCAACTGAGACAATTTCTCCTTTTTTGTTAAACAAAATAGCTCTGGAACTCGTAGTTCCTTGATCTAGAGCCATTATATACTCTTTCATAATTACGCTAAATTTAGTATAGGCTTCCTTGCTGAATAAATTTCAAGCCTACTGGTTAAACAAATTTATAAGTGGTTTATTAGCTAGCATATCGTAAAGAATAATGCTTAGCGATTTTTGTAAATTTCTGTATTTGATCTTTTTTCCATGCTTCATCATAACCGAGTTCTGTCATTAGAATTTCGGCTACTTTTGGAGCCATTTCTATAGCTGCATCAGCATCTAAAAAGAGAGCTCTTACTCGTCTTGCTAAAATGTCTTCAACTGTTCTGGCAAGTTCATATCGAACAGCCCAAACAACTTCGGCTTCAACATAAGGTAAATTAGGGTGTAGTTTAGTGCCTAGTTCGGTGTTTTCTTTAATCAACTGGTGGATTTCTTTTTGATCGGTACCATAAATGTACAAATGATCTGACCAGTCGGTTGTTTGAGTTGAACCATGAATAGGCAAGTGAGCTGTTTTACAAGGTTTCTGTGGTAATAGATTAATTTCCATTAATTTATCTACCGTATCTTGAGCCATTCTTCTAAAGGTTGTCCATTTTCCTCCGGTTATAGTTACTAATCCAGAGTCTGACACTATAATTTTATGACTTCTTGAGATTTCTTTTGTTTTTTCTGAACCATCTTTTGGTGCAGCCAACGGACGTAAACCAGCGAATATACTTAGTACATCTTCTCGGGTTACAGTTTTAGTAAGATAGTTGTTGGCAGTATTAAGAATAAATTCAATTTCTTCTTCTAGTGCAGTTGGTTCTAAACTATGTTCGTTTAAAAGAGTATCTGTAGTACCTACTACTACTTTATCATGCCATGGCACAAGGAATAATACACGTCCATCATCTGTTTTAGGAATCATGATGGCATCTTTACCCGGTAGAAACGATTTGTCTAACACCAAGTGAACACCCTGGCTAGGGCGAACCATGTTTTTGGCGTTTGGATTATCCATTTTTAAAATGTCATCAGTGAAGATTCCTGTGGCATTTACAACAGCTTTTGCTTTTAGAGTGTAGGTTTTTCCGGTTTCATTATCTTTCGCAGTAATACCATCTACAGTACCAGCCCCGTCTTTTGTAATATTCTCTACTTTAAAGTGGTTTAATACGGTAGCTCCCTGTTCTATACATGTTTGAGCTACGTTTACCGCTAGTCTCGAATCGTCAAACTGTCCGTCATGATAAACTACCCCGCCTTTAAGTTTAGAAGGTTTAACTGTACTAATACGCTTAATGGTTTCGTTTTTACCAATATGTAACGATTTACCTAAACTAAGTTTTCCTGCTAAAAAATCGTATACTTTTAAACCTACAGTGTAGAAAACACCATCCCACCAACTATAATTTGGTATTATAAAGGATTGGTCTTTAGCTAAATGTGCTGCATTTTTTAACAGAAGCCCTCTTTCGTATAGAGCTTCTTTCACAAGGTCTACATTTCCTTGTGCTAAGTACCTAACCCCTCCATGCACAAGTTTAGTACTTCTGCTAGAGGTTCCTTTTGCAAAATCTTCCATTTCTAGTAACAAGGTTTTAAAGCCTCTTGTTACACTGTCAAGAGCAACACCTAAACCCGTTGCTCCACCGCCAATTACGATGACATCCCAGTTAGAATTGGTTTCTAATTCTTTTGTTAAGGATGTTCTGTTATATGTTTTCACTTTTGAAAAGTTTTATTAAGTTTCATTTGATTTCAAATGTAGTGTATAAAATTAATATTCCAAAATAAAATCATATAAAAATGTTATATTTAGAAAATTAATGGTGTTTTTTTAAGATACTCATAATGATGTTAACAGCTTGTTTCTATTAGTTATGCTGCTTTTGTAAAGGTTTTTAGGGGTGTTTACAGATTTTAGTTTCGTTATGTTTCGTTTTTGTTTCTGTTGGTTAACTTTAATATATTTGTATGAATAGAATTATTATGAAAAGGCATCAAGTCATTTTAAATAAAATAGAAGAAGAAAAATATGTAGAAGTAGCTGTGCTATGTAAAGAGTTGAATGTATCAGCGGTAACTATTCGGAAGGATTTGAAATTTCTAGAAGAAAAGGGATTGTTGTACAGAACGCATGGAGGTGCTTCTTTTGAAAATCCGTATATAAGTGACCGTTCTGTAAATGAAAAGGAGAAGATAAGAGTAGATGAAAAATCTAATATTGCAGAGGAAGCTGCCAGACGTATTACAGAACATGATTCTATTTTAATTGCCTCGGGTACTACTGTGCAGGCTTTGGCCAGAGCTATAGAAATTAAAGAGAAGCTAACCGTAATCACGGCCTCTTTGAATGTGGCTTTAGAGTTGATAAGGTATAAGTATATTGATGTATTGCAGTTGGGAGGGTATGTTAGGCATAGTTCATCGTCTGTAGTTGGTAATCAGGCGTCGGTTATTCTTGATAATATTTCATGTAGTAAGTTGTTTTTAGGAGTAGATGGGATAGATTTAGAGTATGGCTTGAGTACTACTCATTTAGAAGAAGCTCAATTGAATCAAAAAATGTTGAAATCGGCACAGCGTACTATAGTCTTAGCAGATTCTTCTAAATTTGGGAAAAAGAGTTTTGGCAGAATTTGTAGTCTAGATGAAATAGACGAGATAATAACTGATAAAGGGATTAATAAATCGATTCTTCCATATCTTGAGGAGAAGGGAATAGCTGTAACCATTGTAGATTAGTAATATGAAGACATTTTATTCTTTAGTAGGGTTTGCCGTATTTTGTATTGTCTGTCTTTTCTTACTAACATTATTTGGTGTTTACTTTGCACTTTCGATACCTTTATTAATACTTATCTTTATTATGATATCAGAATTAGTGAAGAAATATTGTTAGTATACATATTGTATGAAGGTTACTTTTTAACTTAGTTTTAATACTTATTTAGGATATATCGTAAGTTTTAAACGATAAATAATTTTTAGCTTTGAAAATTATTAGAAACGTAAATTTAATTAGCTGTGGATATAAAGAGTATATTTGAGAAAAATAAAACTTGGGTTCAAGAAAAATTACAAACAGATAGTAATTTTTTTAATGAACTAGCTAAAGGGCAAAGTCCTGAAATTCTTTATATCGGTTGTTCAGATAGTAGAGTTACAGCGGAAGAGTTAATGGGGATATCTTCAGGGGAAGCTTTTGTGCATAGAAATATAGCGAATATGGTTCCTAATACCGATTTAAATGCTATGTCTGTTATCAATTATGCAGTATCTCATTTAAAAGTGAAGCATGTTGTGGTGTGTGGTCATTACAATTGCGGAGGTGTTAAAGCAGCTATGCAGTCAGAAGATTTAGGGTTGTTAAATCCTTGGTTACGTAACATACGTGATGTGTATAGATTGCATAAAGATGAGTTGAATGCTATTGAAGATCAAACGGAAAAATACAATCGTTTGGTAGAGTTAAATGTTCAAGAGCAATGTGTAAACGTCTTGAAAACGGCAGATGTACAAAAAGCTGTAAAAGAAAGAGAGATCACTGTACATGGTTGGGTGTTTGATTTACATACTGGAAACTTGATTGACTTGAACATCAACTTTGAGAAGATACTAAATGAGATTCGTGAAATTTATAGATTAGGCTAATAGGTAATTATTAGTTTTTTCTTTTTATATTAATTTAGATTAAACTTCTTTTCTTAAAAGAAAAAAGTATATACTGAGAGATGAAAATAGGTATTGTTTGTTATCCTACTTTTGGAGGAAGTGGAGTAGTGGCAACAGAGTTAGGTATGGCACTTTCTAAACGTGGACACGAAGTACATTTTATAACCTATAAACAGCCTGTAAGACTGGCTTTATTGGGTAGTAAAATTCATTTTCATGAGGTGCATGTTCCTAAATATCCTTTGTTTCATTATCAACCTTATGAGCTGGCTTTGTCTAGTAAGTTGGTAGATATGGTGAAGTTGCACCAAATTGAAATATTGCATGTACATTATGCTATACCACATGCGTATGCAGGGTATATGGCAAAGAAAATGTTACAAGAAGAGGGAATTATGATTCCTATGGTAACCACCTTACACGGTACAGATATTACCTTGGTAGGAAATCATCCGTTTTATAAACCTGCGGTTACTTTCAGTATCAATAAATCTGATATTGTAACTTCGGTTTCCCAGAGTTTGAAGGAAGATACCTTGCGTTTATTTGATATAAAAACAGATATACACGTTATACCAAACTTTATAGATGTGCATGAAGCTCCTAAAACGTACACCGATTGCCAACGTAGTATGATGGCTAATGAAGGGGAGCGCATTGTTACTCATATTAGTAACTTTAGAAAAGTGAAACGTATACCTGATGTAATCAATGTATTTTACAAAATACAACAAAAGATACCTGCTAAATTAATGATGGTGGGAGAAGGACCTGAAAAGCAACAAGCGGAGTATCTATGCGAAGAATTGGGTATTGAAGATAAAGTAATGTTTTTGGGCAAAAGTAATGAGATAGATAGAGTGCTTTCTTTTTCAGATTTATTTTTATTACCCTCAGAAACCGAAAGTTTTGGGTTGGCAGCATTAGAAGCTATGGTAAACAGAACTCCTGTTGTTTCTAGTAACACCGGAGGAATACCAGAAGTTAATAAGCATGGAGTGTCTGGATTTTTAAGTGATGTTGGAGATGTAGATGAAATGGTCGAAAATGCAATTAAGATATTAGAAGAAGATGATGTTTTAGAAAGGTTTAAAAAAGGAGCTAGAAAGGAAGCTGAAAAATTTGATATTAACCATATTTTACCTTTGTATGAAGCAATTTATGAAGAAGCATTTAAGCTCGCTTAGTGCCATTTGTGTGTTTTTAATTTGTAGCAGTGCAGCAATACCTGCGCAACAACAAGTTGCTTGGGAAACCTTAATGCAAAGTTCTACCGGTGGATCTGATACCCCACAAATTATAGTAGCCAAAGAACCAACAGTTGTAGCTGATTTTTTTAGAAAGGTAAATAAGAGTGGTGATACGCATTTGGCGGCTCCTAAGGTAGATTACAATACTGAAATGCTACTTATTCTTTGTATGGGTCAAAAACGTACCGGAGGATATCAGATAAATGTAAAGTCTATTGAAGAAAAGGGACAACTAATAGAGGTAACAGTAGAGGAAACCGTTCCGGCGGAAGGTGATATGGTAACTATGATGACTACAAAACCATTTACCATTGTAAAGCTTAAGTCTACAAATAAGAAGCTTCTATTTAAGAAGTTATAACCATTGGTAAGGAGACAGTTTCATAAAAATAATTTTTTTATGCATACATATTGTGTGTTTAAAGAGGTTAAGAACCTTGATTTTCCTTTTTTAAATAATAAGCCTGATTATATAAGTAAGTCGGGTAGTATGTATTATTATACAGAGATAGGAGTGTATCGGTTATCTAACCATTGGGGTAGAGCAGCAAATTGTAGATGGAGATTAGATGCGTTAGCTACTAAGAATACAAATGATATACATGTAGGGTATGCTGAATGGAGTAATTTTTATGATGATAACGATACTGATAAGTTGTATTGTATTGTAATGACTGATGTAAAGCCTATGTATCATCATAAAGAAGAGCAAATTGCCGAAGGACGAATTTTAAGAACTGCTTCTGAAACTCATAAGGCTATTAAGCAAATAGAAGGTATAAAGAAGAGAGCTAAGTATCTTGAAGTTAAGCAGCTTAATGAGCAAATAAATAAACTGATATTTAAATGAAATTAAAGAAGTTATTCAGTTATGCTTTGCTATTACTTATTACCGTTGGGGTAGTAGTTTTTTGTATTGATTATTATGTGAAAAAGAAAACTGAGGCTGCTGTTTATACTCAAATAGAAGAGGTGCCTTACAATAGAGTAGGCTTGCTTTTGGGAACAGGTAAATACCTTAGCAATGGAGGAGTTAATTTGTATTATCAATATCGAATTGATGCTGCTGTTGAGTTGTATAAGGCGGGTAAAATAACCTATGTTTTAATAAGTGGGGATAATGGTTCTAAAGATTACAATGAACCCATGGAAATGAAAGCAGATTTAAAGGTTGGAGGAATCCCCGAAGATCATATTTTCCTAGATTATGCAGGGTTTAGTACATTAGATTCGGTAGTTCGTTGTAAAGAAATATTTGGTCAGGATAAAATTACGGTTATTTCGCAACGGTTTCATAATGAAAGGGCTATTTATTTAGCTGCCTCAAACGATATACAAGCTGTAGGTTTTAATGCGAAAGATGTGTCAGTCAATTATGGTTTTATAACCATGCAACGAGAAAAATTAGCACGTTGTAAAATGATGCTGGATTTGCTATTTGGTAGTGAACCCAAATTTGGTGGAGAAAAAATTGAAATTCCTTAAATAAAAGTAAGGCTTCCTTTTTGGGAAGCCTTATTATTTTTAGATGCTATAAGGAATTTGATTTTCTGTAGTAGGAGTGTACGATTCTGAGAAAACACTGTCTACATAAATATATTCTGCGGTAGCATCACTGGTAGTAAAGGTGATTTTTACAAACCCTCTTTGCGACGCATCTACATATGATAAATCATCAATTAAAGCTGTGATAGCTTGTTCAAATCCAGCAATAACTTCGGCACCTGCTAATCCTAAATAGTTTTCAAATCCCGGAGAACTTACAGAAGTAGTAGCAAACTCTTGAGCTACCTGAATTTTGTTTCCTGAGCTATCTACTCTTGTAAGTGCTGTAGCCCATGAGTTATGCGTGTCTCCTGCTAAACAAACCACATTTTTACCTTCAAAGGCGCTTAATATTACCTCACGCTCGTAAGCGTATCCGTCCCATGCGTCTAAGTTGTAAGGAGCTACGGTTTCTATTCTTGTGGTTTCTTCTGTAGTTAATGGAATTCCGTTCTGTTGTTTTAGTTTTATGGTAACTAATTCGGTCATTAAAGTTGTAAAGGCGCTAAAAGTACCATCTGAAACACTACCATATGTTTCAAGCTCAACTAGCATAGAGTTCATAGCTAATAATAGTTCCATTGGAATTAGCATTTTACCCATTAATACTTGTTGCCCTACCACTTGCCAGGTAGTTGCACTTGAAGATAGCTCGTTTAAGAACCATGCTCTTTGTTCTGTTCCTAAAACAGTTCGGTTAGTGTCATATAAATCTGATTGGAATCCGGCAGCATTAATACTTCCGTCAGCGTTTAAATAATCATAATAGCTTAGTTGTTTATCTCTTCCAATAATTCGAGTATCAAGCATTATTAAATTAATAAGATTACCAATATTAAAGCTTCTGTAAATTTTAGCAGCATCTTCTGTTCTAACAGCTATATATTCGCTGTAAGCTTGAATAGCAGCAGCTTTTCTGTTATCAAAACTACCTTCATCGGATTGATGATTTTCAGCACCATTTTGGTAGGTGTCATTAGCAACTTCATGATCATCCCATACACAGATAAATGGTTTTTTCTGGTGAGCTAACTGTAAGTTACTATCAGAACGGTATTGTTTGTAACGAGTTCTATAATCTGTTAATTCTAAAAGTTCGTTTGAGGGACTATGGGTTCTTCCTAAGGCAGTTGTATAATCATTTGTTCCATATTCACCTTCACCATATTCATATATATAATCACCTAAATGCACAATTACATCTGCATTTGAATTGGCCATTTCTTTGTAAACATTAAATAATCCGGCAGGAAAATTAGAACAAGAGCAAATAGCAATAGTAACCTCGCTTGCATTTTCAGGGAAGGTAATAGTTTCTCCAACAGGTGAAACAGTTTCATCGTCAATTTGAATAAATCTATAATATAGTTTTTGACTTGGGTCTAATTCTTGAACTTCTACAGCAATGGTATAATCTCTGTCTGCAGTTGTTGTTACTTCACCAGATCTAAGAATATCTTCAAAATTTTCATCAGTAGAAATTTGCCATGTGATAGCTACACTTGAAGCTTCTGTTGTGTATCTAGTCCAAATAATAACCTGAGATGAGGTTGGGTCAAAACTGGCAACTCCATAATCGAAATTATTTTCAGTTAAATCTTCAGGGATGGAACCTGATGGTGCAGTATCATCATCGTTTTTACAACTGATGAAATTAGCAGATAGCATTACACCACCTGTAGCAAGTAGGGAGCGGTAAATAAATTCTCTTCTAGAATTGGTTTTTTGGTTCATTTTGCGATTGTTTTATTTAATTAGGAAAAGTACAACAAGCGTATTAGTAGAATATATTGGGTGTCTTAGTTTATTGTTAACAAAATGTATTTTGTGTTAGAAAAAAGTTACAATTTATGTAGTTTTTAAGAATTCACCAGATGCAGATATTTCCTGATAATAAATAATCAGACTAAAGCGATGAGAGTTTGCTAATTAGTAAAATTAAATTAGTAATTTCGAACCCTAAATTAACTAACATGAGAAAAGGTTTTTTAATAGACATGGACGGTGTTATTTATGGGAATAACACTTTAATACCAGGTGCCGATAAATTTATTGCCCAATTACAAGAGAAGGAAATTCCGTTTTCTTTTATGACCAATAATAGTCAAAGAACTCCTTTAGATGCCGTTAATAAATGTGCTCGCTTAGGAATTCATATTAAAGAAGAAAATGTGTATACCAGTGCAATGGCTACCTCTTGGTTTTTGTCTTTTATGAATCCGAATGGAACAGCTTATGTATTAGGTGAGGGCGGACTTATTACTAGTTTACTGCAACAAGGCTATGTAATGGTAAACCAAGATCCTGATTTTGTGGTAGTAGGAGAGGGGAGAAACTTTACCCTTGAAATGGTGAATACAGCTACAAACATGATTTTGAATGGGGCTAAATTAATTGCTACCAATCTTGATCCTTCTCCAAAAATGAAAGGTTGGGATAGTTTAGGAATTAAGGCTATTGTAAAAATGATTGAGGAGGCTACAGGTAAGCCTGCTTTTTCTGTAGGTAAACCTAGTCCGGTAATGATGCGTGCGGCAAGAAAGCATTTAGGATTGGAAGCCAGAGAAACTATTATTATTGGAGATACTATGGATACCGATATTTTAGGAGGTGTTCAATTGGGATATAAAACCATTTTAACCCTATCTGGGGTAACTAGAAAAGAAGACCTTGGTAACTATGCTTTTAAGCCAAATATGGTGGTAAATTCTTTGGCAGATTTAAATTTAGACGAAGCCTTGAAATTACTCGACGTACAAGACAAATATTAAGACTTTATTTTGCATAAAAAAGCAACCTAAAGAAGTGTTTTGTATCTTATAATAAAGTAATTTAATTTATTATGAGGAGATTTTGCACTACTATGTGTTGTCTTTTTTGTGGCTCTTATGCAGTTCTAGTTCCTGTGATCATGTATTGGATAATACTAGGACATACTTTGAAGGAACAATTACTGATGAAAGTGGAAACCCACTAGAAAATATTCCTGTAACATATAAAGGTGGTGGTTTAGTTTTAGGTTATGACTATACCGATGAAAATGGTATATATAGTTTTTATTCTTTAGAAACTTCTTCAGATAGTCCGTGTCCGTATTTTAAAGTAAACGACATAAATGAAGCGTATGACCAATCTTATAGTTCTTATACCTATAAAGAAAATACAGATCATCAAGATAGGGCGTTATCTACAACCTATGATATAGCATTAAAAAAAATCGTGCAACTTGAAGTGTCGGTTATAAAAATTTCTACTAGTAGTGATACATACTTAGATTGGACAATTTCTTTTCCAGATGATAGTTGCTTTGAGGTTAATTCTACGGAGGATGAATATTATAATCAATGTTACTCAGAGCATACAGCATCTTTTAGCCAAACTCCGACAAATCCAAATACAACTGAAACTATAACAACAGTATCAGGTGAGACGGCACAGTTTTCTTACAGTATTAATGATGGAGCTGTAACGTATATTGATATTCCCCTAACCCAAGAAAATACCACCTATGAATTTGAGTATTAAGAATATTGTGTTACTTGTTATTGGGGTAATATTTGTACAGTTTTTACCAGCGCAATCAGATAAAGAAAATATGGCTTCAGTACGTAAACAGAGTCATAAAAACCTACGAGAAGTAGGCTTTGGAGGGATATATGTTGGTTATTCACTCCCTGTACCTTTATGGAAAAGCATTCGTATAACAGTGGTCTAGATTATTCGGACGGGATGAGTTTTCGATTTTTATTTGGTTTATCTAGAATTATACCTATTGATGGTATAATGGTTGGCTATGAATTACAAAAGTTATCAGCGACGGTGTCTAACGTGCAAATTATGGGTAACTATGAAGGAACCGATATTTATAATTATAAATTCTTGTTTGGCTATGGAATAAATCTTTCCAATCGTTGGCAGGTTAGTTTGTTACTTGGAATAGGAATTACTACTTATAAAAATTATGGTCCTGAATCGTTTAAAGATAGCTCTGATACGTATTCTGTGTTGCCCGAAATTAAGTTTAAATTAAATAAGCATGTAGGTTTTTATATAAATTCCGAATTTAGAATGGAAAAGTTTGATAGTTTTTATTATGAATATCATGGAGGACCAGATTTTAGTAAAAATACCTTTTGGGTTCCTACCATTGGTATTTATATTAGGTAATACCTTTTTCCTTTTTAGCAAAATGTTCAATAAAATGATCGGGGTGTGCCCCGGTGCGTTCATTGGTGTTGAGGTTATCTATAGTTGCCACTTCTTCACTAGTTAACTGAAAATTGAATACATTAGCATTTGAACTAATTCGCTCTGCATGAACACTTTTAGGAATGGTGCATACCTCTTTTTGTAAATCCCATCTAATGATTATCTGTGCGGTGCTTTTGTTATATTTTTTGGCAATTGCCACTAAAGTTTCATTTTCAAGAATACGTCCTCTCATTAAAGGCGACCATGCTTGAAAATGGATGTTGTTGTCTTTACAAAAATCTAGCACGTCTTGTTGAACTAGCCTAGGATGAAATTCATTTTGTAATACCATTGGTTTTATACTACATTCCTTAATTAAGGATTCAATATGATGTGGCATGCAGTTACATACCCCAATGGCTTTTACCAAACCTTTTTTATAAAGATATTCTAGGGCCTTCCATGTTTCAATGTACACGTCGGGCATGGGCCAATGAATCATATACATATCAATATAGTCTAGGTTTAGCTTTTTTAAGGAAACATCAAAAGCCTTTAGTGTGATCTCATAACCATGGTCAGAATTCCAAACCTTGGTGGTTACAAATAGCTCTTCTCTAGGTAGATTTGAATCTAGTATAGCTTTACCAACCCCTTCTTCGTTGTTGTAATAGCTGGCGGTATCAATTAATCTATATCCTTCTTTTAAGGCTGCTGTAATAGCATTGTATACTTCATTTCCATTTTTAGATTTGTAAACACCTAGCCCAAAGTAGGGCATTTGTATTCCGTTATGTAACGTAACTGTTCCGTTGCTATTTGTAATATTCATTGGTTGATTATTTAAGATAATGTATTATAGACTTTACTTATTAATAAACCGCTACCACCACTGTAATGTTGAATTACCGGTACTTTTGGGGGTATAGTATTGAAAAAGTTTCTTGGTTCTTGCTCACTCTCTATAGAAATACTACTACCAAATAATATAATATCAAATTTAGATTTTTAAAACTTCTTTTTTGCTTCGTCATCTGTCTGTACAACAGTTCTATACTGTCCTTTTGGTCTGCTAATAACACGCTTAATGGTTTCATAAATCTCAGTATTTCGATTAATATAAAGTAAGGTGATTGAATTCATAACGATTTTCTTAAACAAGTGTAAATCCAAAATTAACTAATATTCAAGTAGCATCAAAAGAAGTAGATAGAATCAAAGATTTTTAGAGAAATTTGAGAATACAGTCATATTTATATCTTAAACCGTTTTGTCTTACATGTTCTGGTTTTTTAAAAAAGCATAAGATGAAAAGGATAAACTATGTTTGGTAGGGAACTTAAAAAGTGATTGTATATGTTGCTATGTTCTCGAAGAATTAGGGCAAGTAACATACTTAAAAGTAGAAGAGTAACTGGTATTATTTTTAAATTTTATTTTTATACAAGCCATTGAATAGATTGCTATTTTTCTTGAAGCATTTTAAAAGTAAAGAAACCTAAAATAAGGATAATAAGAACCATAATACCCCATAGCCAATAGGTGTTGAAAAAATCTTTCTCAGGTTTTTTATCTTCTTTAGAACCGATTTTAAGTTCTTTTTCAACTTTTAAGATTTCTAGTGCTTCTGGTATTTTTTCTTTAAATCGGGTAATATCATAATTTGGATGTGAAGCATTTTTATTTCCGTAAGCCAGGTAATAAGTAGCATCTTTTGTACACCTAACAATTAACTCATAAGGAGAGCTTTCTACTTGCACATTCTCTATAGTTAAGGGTTCATTGTCGTAGTTTTTAATTATTAATTGAAATTTATTTCCCGTGGTACTATTAAATTCAAATTTGGTTGTATCTAGTGAACTTAAAGTACTTTTTGTTGAGATATAATCTGTTTTATAAGACCAGATGCTGTCAAGTTTAATACTATCTACTACTTTAAGTATTGAGACTGGTCTGTAATAATCAAAATGATTAGATACTATAGGATTTAGTTTTGATACAGGAACTTGCATAGGAAGTTCTATATCTATATGGGTAGTTTTAAATTTAGGTAGCTGTTGTACCTTTAAATTCTTTAGAGGGTAATTTTTGTAAGTTCCTTTTTCTAATCTACTACAGGTAATAGAAGATGAAATTAATTCAGCCTTATCTTTTGTTCTTACCAAAAGCCTCAAAAATTTAAACTTACTATCTGCAAAATTTAGATTTGTAAAACTGTAATGGGTATGTTTATTATGGATTGAAAGAATTCGGTAATCATCTAAAATTTGAAACCATTCTTGCTGATCATTACTTCCTTCTAATGTAATTTTCCAATCGAAATTCTGATTGTTAAAAGTTAGATCAATGTTATTTACTAATTGTTGATTTTCTAACTCAAAGGTGTAGTAAAAACCATTTGATCCTTTAGTTATGTTAATGATATGAAATGGTACTTTTTCATGTATTGTTTTTTGGGTATTTTGTTGTAAAATGTACGGAGCTTCTATGGTATCATTCTCGGTTACTGCAAATACTCTAATATCTGATAGGTGTTCTTTTGCTTTTCCATAGACAGCGTCAGGTAGTGTAAAACGATGCCACATGGAGTGTACGCCGCATAATTTTCGTTTATATGTATAGTTGCTCAACTGAGCAGAACAGGTTAGTCCAAATAAACTTATTAATATAGATATCCAAAGCTTATTCATCAGAAATGAGATGTTTGTATTTGTTATATAAAAAAGAAATAATGAGAAGTAAAACTCCTAAGGATACAAAAACAATGGTTTTTGATATGGTATTTAATGTTTTAAGATCGTAGAAGAATAGTTTTAACAAGGTGCCTCCAAATAAGACGATGGCTCCAATACGTAGGTGTTTTTTCTTCTTATAAATACCCAATATAATTAGTAACAATGCATAGACACCCCATAATATACTTAGCACAATCTTATAAGACTCTTGCGAATTAAACATAGTTAACCAATTAATCATTTCGCTACTTACCACCCAAATAATCACTGTATGCAAAATTAAATCGAATGGAATTTTAAACTCAATTTGCATAAATTCATTATTTCTGTATTTAGACAATCCATAAATTGTTAGGCCTAAAAATAGGAGTGATATATACTTTATATAAATAGCAAATTGGTTTATTTCTTCTATTTGATAACTTTTAAGATAGATGTCTCTTACCTCACTTATTTCGTAGAGCCCTTTTGTTAAGAAAAGAAGAATACCTAAGAGCAACAGACCTAAATTAACGAAGCCAAATAGCTTGTTTTTTAGTTTACCAAAGTTAAAAAATGTCAAACCAGAAATAAATAATAAGGAGTAGTTGATAATCCAAATAGATTCATAACTATTAAAGAAATGGTTAATGGTATATTTATTAACATTTTTTACAATAGTTGCGTTTGATGATTGTAAATAATAGTATAACGATATTTCATTTCTAAACGTAAAGTATAGTGTAATTAAGAATATAAAAGGGATACCATATATTACTATTTGATTTACTATTTTGAGAGATACCGAGGCATTGGTATATTTTTTTTGATAATTAATATAAGTAATAAAACCAAATGCACCTGAACATACTAACGAGGAAATAAAATTTCCGTTTAATAACAAAAGGGGCTTATCATTTCCTAGATAATTTGTTAAAAACCAATTTAGATCCATCCAATCATCCAACAGACTACAGAAAGCGAGTGCTATTAATGGGTAGGCACTTCTTTCATAAAATTTGATTTGTTTGGCTCTTCCAATATAGAATAAAATGGTAGCTTCTGCAGCCCATAGCATAGTAACCCATTTACCATCTAACTGTACTGGCATAGTAAGTGTAAGGAAGGTTAGCACCAATCCGGTTACCATATAAAATAAGTTTTTGTCAGCCAGTTTTTTACGGTGAATAAGCACACTTACTATAAAATGTATAATTCCCATCCCTAGTGTAAATAGCCCTAAGAGTTTTGATCCTGTGGTTGTACTATCAAGTGTAGTATATCCGAAACCGTAAAAAAGAAAACTATTAAAAAGGATGAGTAAGATATCAACTTGATTGAATTTTTCTTCTCGCCAAAGTTTGTATAATAAAAATACCATGTAGAAGATGGCAAAAAATATAAATGCAAATAGGAGGGCAGTTGTAAAGTGTTCATCTGCATTATATGAAGTACTATACCATGTTAAATAGATAAGCCATGTTATACCAAAAGAAGTATAGTAAAGTAATTTCCAGTATTTTTTTAAGGCGATAACCAAAATTCCGGCGTTGATAATACTGGTATAAGAGAATAAAATGGTAACATTACCAGAGTTGTCACTTAGTAAAAAAGGTACCGAATACGCCCCAACAAGTCCTATAAGAGCAATGATTTGATTATTGTATTTTAGTGCAGAAAATACCGTAAATAGGGTGAAAATGAGCATTAATCCAAAAGTAATCTCTTTAGGGATGAGTCCATAATAGGAATAGGCTGCATACGAAATAAAATAGAGAATAGCCATAGAACCACTTAATAGTACGGCACTAAAATTTTCATATTTTTCTTTTAGCTTAATGGCAAAAACCATAAGCCCCAAACCTGTAATATATCCCAAAATAATGCGAGTTACTGGACTCACTAATTCATGTTCTATGGCATATTTAGTTCCTATTGCCACCCCTATGATTAAAATGGCAATGCCTATTTTATTGATTAGATTTTCACCAATAAATTTTTCTAAATTACTTTTGTAATCTAGACCTTTAAAAGAGGATGTTTTTGTTAAAGGCTTTTCTTCTATTATTTTAGATGAAGGAACAATAATGTTTTTTTGTAAAGGAGTACTTTCTATTTCTGTAACCGTTGGTGTTTTTTCAACTCTAGACAATGAAGCCTCTTGCTTGGTTGCTATGTTAGTATCGACTTCAGTATCTTTTGTTTTTTCTTCCTTAGCAGTTTCCTTTAAGGCAATTAACTCTTGGCGTAAAGAGAAAATTTTACCAGAGATGGAATATTGTTTATCAGCTAAGAGGTTTAACTTTTCAAGAAGTTTTTGAATCTGTTCTTCATGATCGGTCATAGGTTTATATGTTGGTTAGTTTATAATAACGTTAAAAGTACAAAAAATAGTATTTTTATAAGTGTCTGTTTGTGCTGTAAATAAAAAGCTCTCGAGAAATAATTTCTCGAGAGCTTCCTGAATTAAGGTTATATAGAATTATTAATTTATAGTGATTATAGTGTTAGATACTGTAAACGTAGTGTAGGTTGTTCCTCCACTGTACGTTGCATTTGTGTAATACCCATCCTCTTCGGTACCCGAAGTGCGATGGTGTAGGTTTCTCCTTCGGTTAAATCAGAAGATGAGAACGCCAACGACTGATAGGTTTTAGAAGGGGCAAATGTAAGTATGTTAGTTCCGCTGGAATCTGATATATTAATTAGGGTGTTTGCCTGTTTAGAAGAATTAAATTTTATCAGAAGGGCATTTTGAGCAGAACCCTGACTTGCTGTTTGAGCCATACCAGACGATCCTGTAGCTACAAAAGTACCTCCGTTTACGGTAAAACTATCATCATAATCTACAGCACCATTACCGTTGTTGGTAGGGCTATTTACCAGTAGTGTACCGTTTATCATAATAATAGAACCATTGGCATCTATTCCGTCACCAGAAGCAGTAACAGCAGTATAACCACCAACAATATACATGGTATTGTCAAAGTCATCTCCTGCAGCGTTAATACCATCATCACTAGATGTTATCTTATTCGTACCTCCTGCAATAATTACAATAGCACCTTCTATACCTTCGTACGATTTGGTAACGGTTATAGTACCGTCATAAATAGCAGTGCTATTATCTGCATGTAAGGCATCATCTCCTGTTGCAAGATTTAAAGTACCTCCATTAATCACCAAGGCATCATTAGAATTAAAAGTATCATCCGCAGAGTCTATGGTAAGCGTCCTGTCATCAACAATAATGTATGTTTCAGCTTTAATTCCTTTTGCAGAATCAGTATCATCTCCTAAAACAACACTGCTTCCGCCACCTGTGGTTATGTCAATAATACCACTGGCAATTAAGGCGTCAGATTCAGCTTGTATACCGTCATTCAAGGCATCAATAGTAATATCAGAATTTAAAATATAGATGTATCCATAAGTAGTATCATCATCGTTATCAGATTTTAATCCGTCACCTGATGAGGTAATATCAATGGTAGCATCTTCAATGACTAAGTAATCTTTACCTCGTATACCGTCATCAGTTGCAGTAACATTTATAATTGCACCGTCGTTAATAAGTAGTCCATCTTTACTGGCTATACCATCGTTATAATTTCCTGTAACAGTTAAGGTACCGCTACCAGTAATAGTTAAATCAGTTTTACTAAAAAAAGCACCATTAGGTTCGTCATCATCATCTTCGAATACATATCGGTATCATTACTACAAGACATCAAGAGAATTAGTAATGAACATAAAAACGGTTTTATAAAATATCTTACTTCCATAAGTTTAAACAATTATTTAAACTTTAAATTACGCGATGTATTTTATCAATTATTCTTATTTCGACCAAACAGGAATTTAGCAAGACTAATAAGTCCATTTCCTATAGATTTTTTAGAGAAAAAAGTAGGTATACTCATAGCTGTTAACAAAGAAATACAAGCAGATGTGCCTAATGCACCACCGTACCCACTAAAAAAGGCACTTGTATTTAAGAAAATAATAGAAAAAATAATACCTGAAATGGCTATAATTATATAGTTGTTAACCACCTTATGAGAGACCATACCAATAAATGAAGCCCCTATAAATACTATCGGAATTTTTTGAGAAAGTGTCTCGTTTAAGATTTCAGGAAACAAATAAAAAAACAATGCTACTACAAAAGATAGCAATGCAGACGCTCTCACTGCTCCTTGTTTTAAATGTGTATTCACATAAAAAGTTAGCACTGCACCTAATATGCCTGTAATGATAAGAATTATAGAATTCATTGAGATAATAGAAAAAAGATAAATGAGGTTAAGGCTACACCACCAAAGGCTAAGGTTCCTAATTTTCCGCCAACTCCTGTAAAGAGACTTTTACTAAGACTTAAAAAGATGGCAGTAATAATACTTGCTGTTATAATAAATGCTAATGAAGAGGCTACATTAGTACCGCTCATTCCTACAAAAGCGCCACAATAAAGTGCCGGAGGGAGTGATTTTAAGTATTCAGATTTTTTGTTTAAATGCGGAATAAATGAAGCTGCTAGCCCAAAACCTGAAGCAGCCAATACAGGCCCCAAGCCGGTATCTACATTTAAAAAATAGGTGCATAGAGCACCTACAGGTACCCACAAGGTTACCAAAAACTTTTCGTATAAATGATCATGATGATGTAATGGGAGTTTTGTGTATCCTATTAATACCATTATTCCAATTATAGAGATTGTTATAAATACCCAAATCGAGGCTCTGTTTTCATACACAATGGTATATAGTAAGGCTAATTGTAAAAATAAAAAAAGTAGTATGGTACTTATTTTTATTATTTTGGTTTTGTTCATAAAGCAAAAATCATAAAAAAACTATTGACAATTAAATTTTTACAATGGTTTTTGGCTTTTGTAAAAGCAGTACTTGATAAGATGTCACAGTTGCATGGATAAAATGTAAGTAGTAGTTTTATAAAAAATCTTTCTGCGTTATCTCATGAATATATTTTTAGTGATACCATATGTGGTTGTGGTATTTTCGGGTGTTGTTCAAGGACTTACAGTGGATAAGTTGGTGAAGGGCTTACAAATAAAATCTGAGGAGTAAATGAAAAAATGTAGAGTACATTATTTGCAACATGAACCTTTTGAAGGTATTGGATGTATAGCCAAGTGGGGTGGTGAACGTGACTACGAGGTTACTGGAACACATTTTTATAAAGGAGATGTATTACCACAACCAAATGATGTGGATTTGTTAGTGGTTATGGGAGGTCCCATGAATATTTATAAAGAAGATAAACACCCCTGGCTTAAAGATGAAAAGGTGTTTATTAAGGAGGTTATAGGCTTGGGTAAATATATGGTAGGTATATGTTTAGGGGCGCAACTTATAGCAGATGTATTAGGAGCTAAAGTAATTAAGAATCCGGTGAAAGAAATAGGTTGGTATCCGCTACAATTTAATTCGGTAGCTAAAGAAATGCCGTTATTTAAGAATATCCCTGAAGAATTCTTGGTTTTGCATTGGCATGGAGATACATTTGAAATTCCCGAAGGAGCGGTTCATTTAGCGAGTTCTGAAAACTGTGTACATCAGGCTTATTTGTACAATGAGAAAGTTTTAGGTTTTCAGTTTCATATAGAAGTTACACAGGAGTCTTTGGTTGCAATGATAGAAGAAATGAATGATGAATTGAATGAAGGAGGACCGTTTGTACAAGATATTTATCAAATGCATGAAGGCGCCAATTATATAGTAGCTTGTAATGGTTATATGTTTGGTATTTTAGATAGATTGCTAATGTAGAAGAAGACTGATATAGAGTTTTTATATATGCCAAGGAAGAATGTTATGAATAACGCTATGTTTGAATTTTACAGGGTTTAGTTTGTTTTATACAACTAATTACTTGTTCGGAAGCTGTACTTTTGCTATTTGGTTAATGTATTGATTATATTTAAGGTATGGTGAAAATGCAGTCGATAGAAGAGTTTCATAAAGAAAAGGCAAAATGGTTACCCAAAAATCTTAGTCAAGAGTTAGGGCAATTTAATGTTTTTAAATTGGAAGAACGTGGATCTTGTAGTCCTAATCCTGTGCATTATCAGCGTAGAGATTTTTATAAGATTGCTGTGTCTAGTGGTACTTATGTGTATCATTATGCAGATAAGAGTATTAAAGCGGACGGTCCTACCTTAATGTTTTTCAATCCGCAGGTACCATATACCTATGAGGCATTCCCTGGAGGTTCATTGGGGTACTTTTGCATCTTTAGAGATGAGTTTTTCACAGAGCATATACGTAATGGTATTCATACGTTGCCTATGTTTATTCCGGGAAATAATCCTTCTTATAAATTAACCGAAGCGCAGTTTACAATTGTGTCTGGTATATTTGACAAAATGCTGAATGAAATAAATTCTGATTATAAATATAAATACGATTTGATTAGAAATTATGTGACCGAACTGATTCATTTTGCTTTAAAAGTACAACCTACTGAAACATTATATGAGCAAACAGATGCCAACTCAAGAATCACGGCAGTATTTACAGAATTATTAGAACGACAGTTTCCTATAGAATCATTGTCTCAAAGATATACCATGCGTTCTGCTAAAGATTTTGCATCGCAATTGTCGGTACATGTAAATCATCTTAATAGAGCTATACGTGCTACTACAGGGAAAACCACTACAGAACATATATCAGAACGTTTGACTAGTGAGGCCAAAGCCTTATTAAAGCATACCTCATGGAATGTTTCTGAAATAAGTTATGTGCTAGGATTTGATGATCCTACACATTTTAATCATTTCTTTAAAAAGCAGACAGCTACTACGCCTACCCAATATAGAAGGTGATTGTTTGAATTATACAAGTAACCGTTTGATACGCTCAATGAGCTTGTAGTTTTGGCTACTACTTTTGTTTTATAATTAACAAATAAAAGAATTATGAAAAAAGTATGGTTTATAACGGGAGCTTCTAAAGGGCTTGGGCTTGCGTTGGCAAAAAAACTAATTTGGAATGACTATAGGGTAGTCGCCACTTCTAGAAATATCTCTGGCTTAGAAAAGGCAATAGGAGAAACTTCTGATAATTTTTTACCTATAGAGATGTGTATTACAGATACTGCTGATGTCTCTAAAGCAATTCAGACTGCTAAGGAGTATTTTGGTCAGATTGATGTGGTTGTAAATAATGCAGGTTATGGGGTAACAGGAGCATTGGAAGAACTTACTGACGAAGAAGTTAAAGAAAATTTTAATGTAAATGTATTTGGTGCTATCAACGTAATACGTTCTGTTATGCCTATTTTACGAGCTCAAGGAACCGGACATATTTTTAATATTGCCTCTGTTGGCGGTTTTTATGGAAATTTTCCAGGATGGGGAGTGTATTGTGCTACGAAGTTTGCAGTACATGGATTCACAGAGTCGTTGGCTGCAGAAATTAAAGAATTTGGGTTATTGGCCACAGTAGTATCTCCTGGATATTTTAGAACAGCGTTTTTAACATCAGGTTCTATGACTACACCTAATAATGAGATGGAGGTTTATACCAAAGTAAGAGCATCGCAAAAACTTCATGCAGATCAAATAAATAATAATCAGCCAGGTGATCCTGAAAAAGCTGCTGATGTACTTATCAAGGTAGCCAAAATGGAAAATCCTCCATTACATCTTTTCTTAGGTGAAGATGCTTACCAATTGGTAGATACGAAAATAGAAACTTTGAAAAAAGATTTAAAACTTATGAAAGGTAGCGCAGATGCTACAAATTTTAGTTTAAACTTAAGTAAAAATTAAAAACATGCACCATGAAAAATGAAGTATGGTTAGTAACTGGAACCTCTAAAGGTTTTGGGCTATCCTTAGTAAAAAAGTTAATAGAACAAGGCTACAAGGTAGCAGCAACAAGCAGAAATATTGCAGCTTTAAAAGACGTGGTAAAGGTTAATACGGCCAACTTTTTACCTTTAGAAGTAGATTTAATTAGTGAGCTGTCTATAGCGGAAGCAGTGGCTAAAACTGTTGCTACTTTTGGGGAGTTAAATGTGGTTGTTAATAATGCAGGATACGGAATTGGAGGCACTATTGAAGAATTAAGCACAAGTGAGATACAGCAGAGTTTTGGGATTAATGTTTTTGCACCCATTACGGTAATGCAAAAAGTGTTACCCATTTTCAGAAAACAAAAGTCTGGTGGTTATATTATAAATATATCTTCTATAGCGGGCTTTAATGCTACTGCCGGCTGGGCTATGTATGCAGCTACTAAATTTGCCTTAACAGGAATGACGGAAGTATTAGCAATGGATTTAGAGGGTATGGGGATTTATACCACGGTGGTAGCGCCAGGAGCGTTTAGAACAGCTTTTTTAAGCTCCGATTCTTTGGTGTTGTCTGAAAATAAAATTGAAGATTATACTGCTGTAAGAGCTTCCCATGAAAAATATGCAACTATGGATGGTAAACAATTAGGAAATCCAGATAAAGCAGCTGATGTTTTTATTGACTTATCTAAAATGGAGGTACCTCCCGTAAGGTTGTTTATGGGAACAGATTCTTATAATAGAGCTAAGAATAAAATTAGCATATTAACGGAAGAATTGGAAAACCTGAAACATATAAGTGAGAAAACAGATTATTAAAAAAAGCCCTTATTTAGGGCTTTTTTTATTTATAGCGTTGTATTCTATATAATAAATAGTGAGCACTCCTAAGGTATAAGCTAACATATCTACCCACTCAAAGGAAGAACCTAAAATGAGTTTGGTGGCCAAATTAGGTTGTATATTTAAGATTTTTAGAATGTTTATGTATTGTGTTATTTCAACTGCATAGGCAAATAAAATGGTAATTATAATAGCAGTTATCGGTTTAAATTTGATGACTGTTTTAAGACCACAATATACTAGAAATACAATCAGATAATCTCCAAAGATGGGGCGTATAAACCTGTCATGAAAAAATAGAGCAATACAAATTTCTACAACAAGAAAAAATACAGTAAGATACAGATAGTGTAATTGTTTAAGCATTATAATATTGATTAGGATGGGGAATGTACTAAAAATAGTAATACGTTTATGTACTAATAGTTGAGCTTTACGGAATAATAATTTGAGCCAAATAGAATAGTTTTAGGAAGTATTACGCTATATCTTTGCGATGTAATATTATTACCAAAGGATATGTATAAATGTTCAAAATTACCATCAGCAATAATCAATAAAGTTCAGAATGATGTTATTGAGGCAGATAATTGTTGCAGTTTGGTAAGGAACAAAGTATTGGTAAAAGAGCTTATTGAGGATAAGATATATCTAGAATCGCATTTATTATGTTATATAGAAACTGGAGCATTGGCATTTAAAACAGATTATAAAGAGTTTAAGGTACATGCTGGGGAGTTTGTTGTATTACATAAAGCTCAAACAGCAAGCTTTTATAAAATAGGTAACGAGCAAAACGAGTATAGATCATACTTAGTGTTTTTTACCGATGATTTTTTGGTCAACTTTATAGAGTCAGTTAAAGTACTACCGGAAAAGTTAGAGGAATCGGTTTGTTTATCGGTAAATAAGGGTAACGAACGAATCCAGACAATGTTTAGTTCTGTAGATCATTATTTTGAAGAACAAAGTGAATTTGATGGTCCGATACTATCTTTGAAGTTAAGAGAGTTGTTTTTTGAAATAGCGAATATCAATAAGCATATGTTGTTGCAGATTTTTCAGGCAAAACAACAAGTTAGGTGTAACATTTATAAAGTAATGGAAGAAAACTTTTCAAAACCTGTTTCGGTTGCAGATTTAGCGTATTTGTCTGGAAGAAGTTTGGCTTCCTTTAAAAGAGATTTCAAAAAAATGAGTGAGAGGTCACCAGCTGAATGGATGAAGAACCGCAGGTTAGAAGAAGCTGAAAAGTTACTGTTAACTTCAGACCTTTCTATTACAGATATTTGTTACCAGTTAGGTTTTGAAAACACAGCACATTTTTCAAAAATATTTAAGAAGAAGTTTCTAAAAACGCCTTCTGATGTACGTAAAACAATATAATTTCCTCAAACATAAAATTAATAAAATAAACTGTTATGAATTTAGTAGAATTAGAAAAGTGGCGTTATGCCACCAAGGCAATGAATGACCAAAAAGTAAGTCAGGAAAACATAGACTATATTTTAGAAGCGATTCAGTTAGCACCAACCTCAAGCGGAATACAGCCTCTTGAAGTGTTTATTATTAAGGGAGAAGAGCTTAAAAATAAGATATTTTCATTATCTTTTAATCAAACGGTAGTGAAAGATTGCTCGCATTTGTTAGTTTTTACTGCTTGGGATAATTATACAGAAGCACGTATTAATGAAGCTTTTGAAAATATGTTTGAAAAGCGTGGAGCAAGAGATGAGCGTTGGGATGCGTACCGTCAACGAATTGTTGATTTATATACCAATAAACCAGCTGAAGAAAATTTTGTACACACAGCTCGTCAGGCTTATATAGCATTTAGTTTTGCCATTATGGCTGCAGCCGAATTAGGATTAGACGCTACACCAATGGAAGGTTTTGATAGTGCTGCCTTAGATGAATTACTTGACTTTAAAAAACGAGGTCTTAAAAGTGTAACCATGTTACCAATTGGTTACAGGGCTGAAGATGATTGGAATCTGAATATGAAAAAAGTACGAAAAGATAAAGAAGTACTATTTACAGAGCTAGACTAATTTGTTTATTTCTCAATAAAAGATGCTAACCGGATACGTATAGTATAATACACTCCGGTTAGCTATGAACAGGTTAACTTAAGCCTAGGCTAAAACAATCTCATTTTCTAAAGCATTTAGCGTTGCTATTTGTGCTTTTAATTGTTCCTTGAAAAGAGTGTTGTTGTTAAATAGTATTTGATAGTATTGAATACCATCATCTAGGTTTTTCTTAAATCGTTTTGCTTTTTTAGTGGCTTGAATTCCTGGGTTTTTAGAAGCCTCTTTAAGTGTTTTCTTATAAGCATCAATATATAAACTAAGCTCTTTTATAAACATATTAGGACGGTCTTCATTGTGCATGATATTAACATCACCGTTAATATGTTGCACCATTTTTTCTAAACTTACAGGTTCATCAAAATAAGCAATGTTGGGGCCGGGACAAATGACAACACCTTGTGCTTCTCCTTTAACAGGCATGTCGTTTTCCAGATATGCTGCATTCGCTAATCCGGTACACAAACAAGATTTTTCTGTAATAGCAAATCTTCTTTCTTCATATTCTTCAGCAGAAATATCAAGCGAGTCTAACTGAGCAAGCGCATCTTCTTGAAATTTTCTAGAAGCCGTACAAATTTGCTCGTCGTTTTTTTTATGTAGCGCTAAGAATTTTTTAGGACAACTACTCCCGGCTCTACCTTTATCAATACGTTGATTTCTCAATCGTTCATTGGAGGTGTTTCGTATAGCGTTAAAAGAAACTCCTAATGGAGAGATCTCACTTAGGTACAGATCTTTTTCTTGAGAATCTGCCAATAATTGTCTGGTTTCGTCATCTACACAAGTAGCTTCTTTCACAAGTAAGAAAGGTGACCCCCAACCCACACTGTCAACTTTATATTGTTGCAGTAAAAATTGATGTTCATCATGTGTACCAACACCTCCCTGAACCGTAACTTTTAATTCAGGAATTTCATTCGGGATGGTTCTTTCTTTAGTTTCAAGTGCTTTTGTAAGCATTTCAAACATCCCTGTTTTTAACTCTTCTTTCTTGGTTTTAAATTCTTCAAGAATAGGACCTAATAGGTAACCGTCACTAGCAAATGCATGACCTCCGCAGTTTAATCCAGATTCTATTCTAAACTCAGAAACCCATAGCCCTTTTTGCGCTAAGAATCTACTTTGTATTTGAGCAGAACGGAAATCACTTACCTTAAGAATAATTTTTTTGGTAAGAGAGCCTGCTTCAGAAGGGTAAAAATCCTCAAAGTTTTCAATGTAGCTATACAAACGAGGGTTCATACCTGCAGAAAGCACAATAGAAGAAGATAGGTTGCTATTCGCAAATCCACGTAAGGCAGCATGTGCATCGTTAAACTCTTGCGGAAGTACTTCTTTTTTATCAAAGTTCTCTTTGTCTAACTTAGTCATTATATTCACATCAATTGCACCGTGGTGCAATACTTCGTCAATATAATCTACCAACTTAGACTTTAATGCTATACCATTGTTAGCAACTTCTTGAAGTTTCTTTTTTAGTTCGTTTCCTTGCGGTAATAGGTTACCAAAATATTTTTGAACATTTGTATTTACAGTAAGCTCTTTTTTAAATTCAGTAAATTTTTGCTGAACAATTTTATCTACTAAATTCAAGTAATTTGTAATTCTTTTGGCTCTGTAATCAAATGCTTTTTTGGTAACCTCTTGATGAGGAAAATTAAATTTCTTGGCGTAGAAAGCACTCATACGTTCTATGAGTTCATCGTCTACAATCGAAATTACTGAGTCAATTCCGTAATGAGCCACTCGTATAGGAGAATCTACCGTAAAGGCTAACCCCATTACTGGAATGTGAAATGTATGCACTGATTTTAAATTCATTTTTTCAAATTGTATAGAAAATTGATAACAAAGTTTAGGTTATATTTTCAGGCATTAAATGATAATTGTCATACTAAAGTTTAGATGGCTTTAAAAAAAGAAGTATCTTAAAATTTTCTTAATATAAACTAAGAGTTTTATAAGCCTGTGTACTTTAGCTATTAGTTCACTTAAAAGGAGGTATTATGAATCAAAAGTTGATGTTGTTACTGCTACTATCAGTAGGAATGTATTATGTAAATGCTCAGGAGTTGTATATTCCTAGAGATGTTAAAAAGGCGTATCAAAACAACACAAGAAGTAAAACAGGTGCACCTGGTAGTGCATACTGGCAAAATAGAGCGGTCTATGATATAGATTTAAAAATAGATCCCCCAAATAGAACAGTTTATGGGGCCGAAACTATTACCTATACCAATAATAGTCCTGATACATTAGATGTATTAATGTTTAAATTGTTTTTAAACAATCACCGACCAGGTGCTATCAGGCAAGGTATGGCATATCCTGATTATTTAACAGAAGGGATTCATATAGATAGTTTTGCCGAAAATGGTACACCAAAAAAAATAAAGGAAAGTAGAGGTACAAATAAGGGTATTAAATTAGCACAGCCATTAGCCCCTAATAGCAGTGTTGAGCTAGCTTTTAACTGGCATTACGATATGTCTGTACAAAGTGGTAGAGAAGGGGCTATTGATAGTACTACCTTTTTCTTGGCTTATTTTTTTCCAAGAGTATCTGTGTATGACGACTATAGAGGTTGGGATTTAATGACGTTTACAGGGGCACAAGAGTTTTATAACGACTTTAATGATTATACATTTTCGGTAACTGTACCAAAAAACTTTATAGTTTGGGCTACAGGTGATTTGCAAAATCCGGATGAGGTGTTACAACCAAAATATGCCAAACTGTTAAAAGAATCTATGAGCAGTGATGAGGTTATAAAAATAGCAGGTCAGGAAGATTTAAAGGCTAAACAAATTACAGCTCAGAATGAAACAAACACCTGGAAATGGGCTACCAAAAATATTACAGATATAGCTATAGCATTAAGTGATCACTATAACTGGGATGCAGGAAGTGTTGTGGTAGATAAAACTACTGGAAGACGTGCAAGTGTGCAAGCAGCTTACGATGAAGCTTCTGAAGATTTTAAAGAGATGGTAAACTTTGGTAAGCATTCGTTAGATTGGTTTTCTAATAATTATCCAGCAGTGCCTTACCCGTTTAGTAAGTCAACTATTGTAAGAGGGTTTGCAGACATGGAATATCCTATGATGGTAAATGATAGCTCGTTCCCTAATTTAGAGTTTACTCGTTTTGTAGTAGAACATGAAATTGCACATACGTATTTCCCTTTTTATATGGGGATTAATGAAACTCGTTTTGGGTTTATGGATGAAGGCTGGGCAACGGCATTAGAGTACTTGATTGGTATAGAGGATCTTGGTAAAGAAAAGGCTACGAAAAACTTTAAACAGTTTAGAACTCAAAGATGGGCCAATGATGATAATATGGAACAAGATTTACCAATTATTTTACCTACCAACAGCTTAACAGGAGTTGCCATGGGAGTGAATGAATATGGTAAAGCAGCTATAGGATATTTGGCAATGAAAGATATGTTGGGTGATGAGCTATTTAGCAAAGCCTTAAAAGGATATATGGATAGATGGAATGGTAAACATCCAATTCCATGGGATTTTTTCTATTCTTTTAATGATATTACAGGAGAAAATTTAAACTGGTTTTGGGATAGCTGGTATTTTAGTCATGCCTATATAGATATTGCCATTACAGATGTAACAACAAAAAAGAAAACAGCTACGGTGGTTTTAGAAAACTTAGGAGGTATGCCTGCTCCAGTAGATGTAATTGTAACGTTTAAAGATGGAACAAATAAGGTGTTTCACCAAACACCTCGTATTTGGGAAAGCAATATAAATAAAGCAATTATTACCTTAGAAGGTGTAAAGAATATAGAGAAAGTTTCTTTAGATGGAAGCATTTGGATGGATGCTGATACTTCTAATGATAGTTTTAAATTATAAAATTGAATACATTAGTATTTGAAGAGGCTGCCAACGGACAGCCTTTTTTTATAATTGGGATAATGTTTCTTGAACATGATTTTCAAGATCTTTAAAGAATAAGAAAAATTCTTCTTCAAATGCGTTATAATGTTGCTGTAAACTCTCACCTGCAATATCTAAACTACCTCTAAATTTAGTACGGTGATGCATTTGTTTTAAGATGGTATCAATACCTTCTAAACTTTCATACATCAACAACCAATTATAGGTTATCATAGGTTTCATAAGTTTTAAAATACGCTCAGGTAAAATAGCTTTTTGTTCTGTCAGTGTTTTATAGAAATCATCAGCATAATCTGGGAGTGGAGTAGTATGAAACTGTTTCCAGTTTTTCGCCAAAAAGTGGTCGTAGTACATATCTACAATTACACCACTGTAATGTCCGTGAGTGGCGTGTAGTTTTTTGGTACTTTGTTTTACTACGACATGAGCATCTGTATAGGTATCTATGGATCGGTGTAATAATACTCCTTTTTGTATGGTCTCTGGGTACTCAAGGTACTTCTTACCTTTAATACCATCGGCAATAAAATTTCCGATTTTCAGTAGGTCGTCCTCTCCTGAGAGGTAGATATGGGCTAAATAGTTCATTTCTTCTAAAATTACAAAAACTAATATAAGAACGTAATGCTAATTAGTATATTTGTTTAAATACAAAAAAGAAATAATGACACTAATAAAATCAATCTCAGGAATCAGAGGAACTATAGGAGGAGCGGTTGGAGATAACCTTACTCCCTTAGATGCGGTGAAATTTGCTGCTGCTTACGGAACCTGGTTAAAGAAAACATACCAACATAGACCCAATATAAAAGTAGTAATAGGTAGAGATGCAAGAATTTCTGGTAGTATGATGCAGGAATTAGTAGTGAATACTTTAGTGGGGTTAGGGATAGAAGTAGTGTCTTTGGGACTTTCTACTACTCCTACCGTTGAGGTAGCAGTACCGTTAGAAAATGCTGAAGGAGGTATTATTTTAACGGCAAGTCATAACCCTAAACAATGGAATGCGCTTAAATTATTAAATCATAAAGGAGAATTTTTAAGTGCTAAAGATGGTGCTGAAATTCTTGAAATAGCAGAAGCAGAAAGCTTTGATTTTGCCGATGTAGATAATCTTGGAGAGGTACATATTAATGATGCTTATTTTGATATTCATATTGATGAAATATTAAATCTTCCGTTGGTACATGAAGAAGCCATTGCCAAAGCAAAATTGACGGTGGTTTTAGATGCGGTAAACTCTACAGGAGGTATTGCAATTCCGCTATTATTGGAAAGATTAGGAGTAGAAGTAATTAAGTTATATTGTGAACCTAATGGAGAATTTCCTCATAACCCTGAACCTTTAAAAGAACACCTTACTGATATTTGTGAAAAGGTAGTTGCTGATAAAGCAGATTTAGGAATAGTAGTAGACCCTGATGTAGACCGTTTAGCCTTTGTTGCAGAAGATGGTGAAATGTTTGGAGAGGAATATACCTTAGTGGCCATAGCTGATTATGTTTTAGGAAAGGAACCAGGGAGTACAGTTTCTAATATGTCTTCTTCCAGAGCCTTAAGAGATGTAACCGAAAAACATGGTGGAACTTATAAGGCAAGTGCAGTGGGAGAAGTGAATGTGGTGCAGATGATGAAAGATACTAAGGCAATTATTGGAGGAGAAGGTAATGGAGGGATTATTTATCCTGAATTGCATTATGGTAGAGATGCCCTTGTTGGTATTGCCCTGTTTTTATCACACTTAGCGGAACAAAAAATAAGCGTTAGTGAGTTACGTAAAACGTACCCTTCATACTTTATGAGTAAAAAGAAAATAGCGTTAACACCTCAAATTGATGTAGATGGTATTTTAGCAGAGATGACAAAGCGTTACTCAAGCGAAGATATTACGACTATTGATGGGGTTAAAATTGATTTTCCTCAAAATTGGGTACACCTTCGTAAATCTAATACAGAGCCTATTATTAGAATATATACAGAAGCAATGTCTCAAGAAGAAGCTGATAGTTTAGCAGATGCTTTCATCAAAGAGATTTCGGAAATTGCTGGTATTTAAAGCTTAAGAAAACACAAAAATAGGGACTCCGTTTGAATCCCCATTTTTGTGTTTTATATATGATAGTTATTTTAATTCAAAAACAACCGAAATATTTACAGTAATTTCTGTTTGTCCGGCAGCAATGGTTTCTTCTAATGGTCCATTTTCAACTTTTTCGAGCATATAGTTAGGGGAAGAAACATAATTCGGTATACTGGTTTCTGATATTTCTAAAGCTTTTCCAACTTGCTGATCTAGTACAGAAACATATTCCTCAGCTTTTGTCTTAGCGTTTAAAATAGCTTTTTTACGAGCCTCAGATTTTAGTTCTTTTATTTTAGAAGAAGTAAAGGCAACATTGTTAATATTGTTTACGCCGTTCTCAAATAATCCCTGCATGATTTCTTCGTATTTAGAAAGATCATCTAAATGAATTACTAAAGATTGACTGGCAACATATTTGTATTCTTTTGTTTGATAGTTGTAGTTCTTATTAATTCTAATATAATCCGTTTGATACTTTTTAGGGTTAATTTTTGATTTTTTCAAAAATTTTAATGAAGCATCAATGCTTTGATCATTCAATTGTTTTACCTCCATAGCGGTAGTACCTTCATTTTCAATTTTAACGTTAATAGTTACACCATCAGGAGTCATGTATACCGTTCCGGTTCCGGTAATAGAAACTGTTGGAATTTTTGAGCTCATACTTTGAGCATTCAATGTTGCTGTTGCCAAAATTAAAAACGTAAATAAAATCTTTTTCATAACAATTTTTCTAAATTTATTTTCAATTATAATGCCAAAGATTATAGCTTACCTAATTTTATTAATACAAAAAGAATAACAATAGGTAACGCAATAAGCCCTCTAATTAATAGATCTGTCTGTAATAGGGTTGGGTCAAATAAGAGTGTCATGAAGTAGCCTCCAATTGCACCACCAAAATGTGCTGTATGCCCAATATTGTCTCTTCTGACTTTCATCCCATATAGGGTATAAAGCATATAAAAAATTCCAAATAAATATCCGGGAATACCTTCTATAGGTAAAAACATTAAATATATTTTCTGAAACGGTTCTATTAAAATAGAAGCATATAAAATGCCCATAACAGCACCACTGGCACCTACAGCACTGTAACTGTACTCGTTTCTATGAAACCATAAAGCCATTAGGCTTCCGGTTGCTAAAGAAGCAATGTATATAAGTAAAAATTTTAAATCACCAAACTTCGAGATTACTTGACTGGCAAAGAAGTAAAGAGTAAGCATATTAAAAATAAGATGCGCTTCGTTTACATGTAAGAACCCCGAAGTGAACATTCTATCTTTTTCTCCACGTTGAATACCGCCGATATGAAACTTGTAACGTTCGAAAAAGGCATGGTCTTTAAATCCTTTATATGTAATGAGAATGTTTGAAGCTATAAGAGTAATGGTAGTGATGTTAAAGTCCATAAAAAATTAATGATTTTTAAGAGAATAAATATAACTATATTTGCACAAAATTGAACTTGCAAATGCACCTAATAGTTTACTTACTATTCTATGCTCTGTTATGGTCTGTGTCGATTTTACCATTCAGAGTATTGTATTTTTTTTCTGATTTGGCACGATTTGTTCTCTATACAATTGGACGTTATAGAGTTAAGGTAGTACGCAAAAATCTTCGATTAGCTTTTCCAGATAAATCTGAGAAGGAGTTAAAAACGTTAGAAAAAAAGTTTTACGATCACTTTTTTGATACGTTACTGGAAATGATGAAGTCGATGACTATTTCTCAGGAAGAAATTCACAAACGTTATGTGTTTACAAATCTTGAAGTTTTAAAGAAGTACGAAGATACTAACCAGAGCATTATGCTTGTAATGGGACATTACGCCAATTGGGAATGGGTAATGTGTATGGGGGATTTTGTGAAGCATGAAGGTTTTGGAATTTACACACCATTGGCTAATAAAAAAATAGATAGTCTTATTAGAAAAATAAGAAAACGTAACAACGCTGAATTAATATCTAGATACAATACGGTGCGAGTTATGTTAAAGCATAGAGCAGAACATAAATTAGCATTATATGGTTTAATTAGTGATCAGTCACCACAAATGCGTCACGCACATCACTGGGCTAAGTTTCTCGGGGTAACAGTTCCCGTTTATGCAGGCGCAGAAATTATGGCTAAGAAATTTGATGCAGCAGTTGTTTTTATGAAAGTAGAAAAAGTAAAGCGTGGATATTATAATGCTACATTTCAAGTAATTTCAGATACACCCAAAGAGGTTCCTAATTATCAGATAACAGATACTTTTAATCAATTATTAGAAGCGGAAATTAGAAAAAAACCTGAGTATTATTTATGGACACATAACCGATTTAAGCATAAGGATAAGGTGCCTGATGAATATAAACATTTGTAGTTAGCTGAAGTTTAAGTTTTAAAACTTAAACCAGCTTTGTACTTCTTCGGTAATGTTGTTTTTGTACAACTTATGAGTGAATTCATTTTTTGATTTATCATAGTCGTAATCTAGAGCCCATTCTTTATGGTTTTCAGCAAGGTCTTTAATGCATTGACAAATGTATTTTATTTCATTGCAAGAAAGTGTTGGGTGAATAGAAAGTCTAATCCATCCCGGTTTTTTAATAAGATCTCCTAGGGCAATTTCCTGCACTAGCATATTCGAGGTTTCTTTATCTACATGTAGTAAATAATGTCCGTAGGTACCGGCGCAACTACAACCACCTCTGGTTTGTATACCAAATCGATCGTTTAATAATTTAACCCCTAGGTTATAATGTAAATCATCTATATAAAAAGAAATTACTCCTAATCTGTCGGTATGTTCAGGAGCTAATAAATGAACCGATGGTATTTTGTTTACCGTATTAAATATTTGTTCAAGAATTTCGTGTTCTCTAGCTATAATATTTTCAACACCCATTTCGTCTTTTAACTGAATGGCGAGTGCTGTACGAATGGTTTGTAAAAAACCAGGAGTACCACCATCTTCTCTTCCTTCAATATCGGCAATGTACTTATGCTCTCCCCAAGGGTTCGTCCAGCTTACTGTTCCCCCACCCGGACAATCAGGAATCATGTTTTTATATAGCTTATTGTTGAATATAAGAACTCCTGAGGTTCCTGGTCCTCCAAGAAATTTATGAGGAGAAAAGAACACAGCATCTAAATATGCCTCTTCGTCTGTGGGGTGCATATCAATAGCAACATAAGGAGCTGAGCAGGCAAAATCAACAAAACAAACTCCTCCATGAGCATGCATTAATTTTGCAATGTCGTGGTAAGGAGTATCTAATCCCGTAACATTACTACAAGCGGTAATGGAAGCAATTTTAATAGTTTTATGATCGTATTTTTCTAATAGTGTTTGTAATTCTTCTATTGAAAATCTACCATCTTTTCCTGGAGGTACAACTTCTACCTTAGCAATAGTTTCTAGCCAAGACGTTTGGTTAGAGTGGTGCTCCATATGACTTACAAAAACTACAGGTCTTATCTCTTCTGGTACTTGCGTATGTTTCGATAAGTTTTCAGGTAGTTTTAATCCAAGTATACGTTGAAACTTATTGATAACTCCAGTCATACCGTTACCATCAATTATCAGTACATCATTAGCATTACTGTTTACATGTTTTTTGATAATGTTTCTGGCTTCATGGTATGCCATGGTCATGGCAGTACCTGTATAGGTAGTTTCGGTATGTGTGTTCGCAACATAGGGACCAAAAACTTCTTGCATCTTCTTTTCTATAGGCCCATATAGCCTTCCACTAGCCGTCCAGTCTGCATATACCACCTGTTGTTTTCCATACGGAGAATCAAATGTTTGGTTAATACCAATAATATGCTCTCTGAATTTCAGAAAATATTTTTCAAGAGAAGTTCTCGACTCTGTTACTACCATCATACCTATCATTTTTTACAAAAGTATCAAATTAGATATAAAGTTGGTTTTACATAAGGAATATTTTAAAAAAATGAATCTAAAGTGTTGGAAATTAACAGTAAAAAGGGAGGGGGATTATTTGAAAATTCTTAATTTTAGGAAAAACACATTTCTAAATTAAAATTTGCTATGGCTACTACAAATGTTTATTTAACGTTTAATGGTAATTGCGAAGAAGCTTTTTTGTTTTATAAGGCTGTTTTCGATAGAGAGTTTACTTATATAGGAAGGTTTAAAGATATACCTTCGAATGATGAATGTGAAGTTGATGCTGCTGAGGCTGAAAAAATAATGCATGTTTGTTTGCCTATAAGTACAGAAACCATGTTAATGGGAAGCGATACTACGGAAAAAATGGGGTGGGTTGATTTTGGTGATAATTTTGCAATTTCTATAAACACGGATTCTAGGGAAGAAGCAGATCATTTTTTCATAGAGCTATCAAAAGAAGGGGTTATTAAAATGCCACTTCAAAAGACATTTTGGGGAGCGCATTTTGGTCAGTTTAAAGATAAGTTCGGGATTAACTGGATGATTAATTTTGATGAACCCGAAACTATTACAATGCCTTTGGAGTAGAGAACGTAAATAATTTTTTATTTGTTTAAATTGTTTAGAAAGCTCCATTTGAATTGGTATATTCTAATGGAGCTCTCGTTATATTTTTAATATCCTTCACCAGTAGTTAACCCCTCAATAATAGCAATACCATTAGAAGTTCCAAGCCTTTCAACCCCAGCATCAATGTACATTTTAGCGGTTTCAAAATCTCTAACACCACCACTTGCTTTTAACTTAGCTTTATCTGTTACACTGTTTTTCATTATCGTTATATCTTCTATAGTAGCACCACCAGTACCAAAACCTGTAGATGTTTTTACAAAATCAGCATTTGCTTCAACAGATAGTTCAGAGACTAGTTTTTTTTCTTCATCTGTAAGATAACAAGTTTCTATAATCACTTTTAAAACATGGCTACCTATAGCTTCTTTTATAGCTTTAATTTCTTGCATTACGTAGCTTGCATTGCCAGCTTTTAATTGACCTACATTTATCACCATGTCAATTTCTTCCGCACCATCTGCAATGGCAGTTTTAGCTTCAAAAACTTTAGCTTCTGTGCTCATGGCACCTAACGGGAATCCAATAACACTACAAACTTTAGTTTCACTGTCTTTTACATATGAGTATGCTTCTTTTACATAGCAGCTATTTACACAAACAGAAAAAAAATTATATTTCAGCGCTTCGTTACATAGCTTTTTTATGTCGGTAGGGGTAGCAACAGCTTTTAAAAGAGTGTGATCTATATATCTTGCAATATTCATATTTTTTTATTTCTTATTTCTTGTACAAATATACTTTATCTAATAGTTTTAGGAGTAATTTAATGGTTGGCTACTCTAAATAAATGTATTTTTACTTAATAATTGAGATTAAATGCTCTGAGACTTGTCTCGAAATAGAAATGCAATGCTTACTAAATGATTTGTAAGCTTGCCCCGAAGTAGTTTACTTGATAATAGAATTTTAATTTTTGATAAAAAAGGTATGAGAATTAAGAGAGTACAGGTAAATGGTTTTATTGTATCGCTTTTAACAGCAATTATTATTGCGTACTTTTTTCCAGAGGGATCGGAGTTGTTACATGTTCATGAGATTACCAATATAGGTATTGGCTTTATCTTTTTTTTCTATGGGCTAAAACTTTCTTTTAAAGAAGTAAAACAAGGATTGTCAAATTATAGATTACACATTTTAGTACAGTGCAGTACCTTTATTTTATTTCCACTAATTGTTTTAGCATGTAAGCCGCTATTAGAATCTGGTATAGGTAATATGCTATGGATTGGTTTGTTTTTTCTTGCCGTTTTGCCATCGTCTGTATCGTCTTCGGTAGTAATGGTTTCTTTAGCGAGAGGTAATGTGCCTGGTGCTATTTTTAATGCTACAATTTCTGGTTTAATAGGAGTGGTAGTAACGCCAGTATGGTTAGGTATGGTAGTGCAAGAAGTAGGAAATGTATCTTTTTTAGATGTGTTTGTAAAGCTGTTGATACAAATTATAATTCCAATAACTTTAGGCCTTTTTCTGAACAAGAAGTTTGGTGGTATTGCAGCTAAAAGAAAAAATTGGATTAGTAATTTTGATAAGACAATTATTGTTTTAATTGTATATTCTAGTTTTAGTAATTCCTTTATTTCTCATTTATTCAGAGATATGGAATGGACACATTTTGTGTTTTTGTATGTGGCTGTATTAGTTTTATTTTTCGGAGTAATGTTTATTGTCTATATGCTTGCTAAAAAGGTTCTAAAATTTACGGTAGAAGATAGAATAACAGCTTTATTTTGCGGTTCTAAGAAGTCTCTAGTGCATGGCTCTGTTATGGTAAATGTAATGTTTGGGGCAACACCGCAAGGTAGTTTATTTATTATACCAGTAATGCTTTATCATATTTCTCAAATATTAATTATTGCTGTTATAGCTGAAAAAATGGCCAAACGAAAAGAAATAGCAATTGGATAGAATTAAAAAAGCACCCTAGAAGGATGCTTTTTTAATTTATAGTTCGTTAGTCATTACTTTGTAGTTAGGATCTTCTAGAATATTAACATCCACTATTTTGTCAGCATTTTTTAAGAGCTTAATACAATCTTGACTTAAATGTTTTAAATGGATTTTTTTACCTGCTTTTTGATATTTTTCGGTTAACGTATTGAGAGCTTCAATAGCAGACATATCGGCAACTCTACTTTCAGAGAAATCGATGATTACTTCTTTCGGATCGCCTTTAATATCAAATTTTTGATTAAAGGCTGTTGTTGAACCGAAAAATAGAGGTCCGTATATCTCATAGTGCTTAATACCGTTATCATCAATGTATTTTCGGGCTCTAATGCGTTTTGCATTTTCCCAAGCAAATGCTAATGCTGAAATAATAATTCCTATTAATACCGCTAATGCTAGGTTGTGCATAAATACAGTTACTGCCATTACAATAAGCATAACAATAACATCTGTTAACGGCATTTTACCAAATACTTTTAAACTGGTCCACTCAAAAGTACCAATAGCTACCATAAACATAACTCCTGTTAAAGCTGCAATAGGTAATAATTCAATTACAGGTCCTCCAACGATTATAATTATTAAAATAGTTAAAGATGCTACAATACCTGATAAACGAGCTCTTGATCCGGCAGATAAATTTACTAGTGTTTGCGCAATCATGGGGCATCCCCCCATTCCAAAAAAGAAACCATTCGCAATGTTAGCGGTTCCTTGCGCTACACATTCTTTATTGCTTCGTCCTCTGGTTCCGGTTATCTCATCTACTAAGTTTAGTGTTAAAAGGCCTTCGGTTAATCCTACCATTGCCATAATTAATCCATAAGGAATAATAATTTGTAAAGCTTTTAATGTAAATGGGATTTGAGGAATATGAAAAGGAGGCAAAGAGCCACTAATAGAAGCTTTGTCTCTTATTTGTTCGGTATCTATTTGAAAGAAGTATACAATAGCAAAAACCACAATAATGGCAACCAAAGAGGAGGGTACTGCTTTGGTTATTTTAGGTAGAATTAATATAATAGCTATGGTTAGAGCAACTAAGCCTGCCATTATTAGAAGTGGAGTGCCGCTTAACCAAGTAGTAACATCGTTGGATTCTACTTGAAATGGTTTTAACTGAGACATAAAAATGATAATAGCCAACCCATTTACAAATCCGTACATAACCGATTGGGGTACCAAACGAATGAATTTACCTAGTTTGAATAGACCTACAGCGATTTGTATAATACCTGCAACTATAATAGCTCCAAAAACATATTCAAGACCATTAGATTTCATTAGTGCAATAAGAACCACTACTGTAGCACCTGCACCACCAGATATTAATCCTGGGCGACCTCCAAGGATGGAAGTAATTAATCCCATGATAAATGCACCGTATAAACCAACTAAAGGAGGAAAGCCTGCGAGTAAGGCAAACGATAACGATTCTGGTATCATGGTCATAGCCACGGTTAAGCCGGCTAAAATTTCTGTTTTATAATTAACCTTTTGTTTAAGGTCGAATAAGTTTAAAAGTTGCTTCATAATTATATGAAATGGGGTTTTTGGTATAAAGGTGGCAAAAATACTATCTTGATTTAGAACTTGTTGGGTGAGTCTTATTTTTTTTACAATTTTTATGAAATACCCATTATACACGCAACTGTTTTTAAAAAATCATATCTAGTAGATAGAATGTTTAACGAAAAGAGCCTTAAAATGAAATCAATTACAACTCTAAGTATTATCGCGTTACTATTTTGTATCTGTTTGTTATCGTGTTCTGAAGACGATGCAAATACGGGAAATGTTAATCCCTGTAGCGAGAATTCTGTTTTAGTAAGTCCTACAGATTATTCAGCAACTCCATCTTATCAATCTTCTGTGGTCTCCGCAATTATAGATGGAGATTGTTTAACAGTTATGGTGTCCTCTTCAGGTTGCGATGGAAGTACATGGGAAGCTAGTTTTTTTGCTGCGAATCCGCAAACGTCTAATGGGCAAGTTACTTATGATTCAAGAGTAGATATAATTAATTTAGAGATATGTTTAGCATTGCCGAGTGTTGAGTTTGTTTTTGATTTAACCAATCTTCAGGTTGCAGGAAGTAATAGTGTAACACTCTCTATAGATGGATTAAATTCAGATTTGCTATATACCTACTAATTTTAAAGGTATTTACAAACTGTTTTTCGATTCAAATTATCTAGCCTTTATTATGTAAAGTAAGATTGGTGTATCTTGCAAGAGAGTCACCTAGAGGAGGAAACTACATGCCAACGGCAAAAAGGAGGCCTGACAAAAGAATCTCTTTCTTGTTTGTTATGGTAATTACAGTAGACACATTCTTGGTGAAACCTTTAGAGATAGTGTTCTTTATGTTATAGGGGTATTTGATTTGTAGAAATAAAGCCCCCGAAGATTTAATCTTCGGGGGCTACTTATTATTTAAACAATATTACTCTATAATCGAGATTACATACTTTGAGGAATTGCCTCAAAATAGATTATAATTAAGAAGATTTTTCAGCCTTCGTTATAGTGATGTTTAATTCATCTTCGCCATCTTCAAGATCCATTAGAATTTTATCTCCCTCGTCAAGTTTAGCAGAAACAATTTCTTCGGCTAAGGCATCTTCAATATATTTCTGAATGGCTCTTTTAAGAGGTCGCGCACCATATTGTCTGTCAAATCCTTTTTCAGCAATATGGTTTTTCGCTTTTTCGGTTAAAGTTAGTTCATAACCTAAATCTTTAATTCTTAACAATAGTTTTTCAAGTTCTATATCAATAATTTTAAAGATATCTTCTTTTTCTAAAGCGTTGAATACAATAACATCATCAATTCTGTTTAAGAACTCAGGAGCAAAAGCCTTTTTCAAAGCATTTTCAATAACACTTTTCTGGTGTTGGTCTGCTTGTGATACTTTTGCAGAGGTTCCAAAACCAACTCCCTGACCAAAATCTTTAAGCTGACGAGCTCCAATATTAGAAGTCATAATGATAATAGTGTTTCTAAAATCAATTTTTCTACCAAGACTATCTGTTAAAAATCCATCATCTAACACTTGTAGCATCATGTTAAAGATGTCAGGGTGTGCTTTTTCAACCTCGTCTAATAGTACAACAGAATATGGTTTTCTTCTAATTTTTTCAGTTAACTGTCCACCTTCTTCATATCCAACATATCCCGGAGGTGCCCCTACTAATCTAGAGATGGCGAATTTCTCCATATATTCACTCATATCAATACGTACCAGAGCATCTTCAGAATCAAATAATTCTTTGGCTAAAATTTTAGCCAGTTGAGTTTTACCAACCCCAGTTTGACCTAAGAATATGAAGGAGCCAATTGGTTTGTTCGGATCTTTTAATCCGGCTCTGTTACGTTGAATCGCTTTGGCTACTTTATTAACAGCTTCATCTTGCCCAATAACTTTACCTCTAATGTGTTCGGGTAACTTCGCTAATTTGTTAATTTCTTTTTGGGCAATTCTGTTTACAGGAATACCGCTCATCATAGAAACAACATCCGCTACATTGTCTTCGTTTACAGTTTCTTTATGAAGTTTAGATTCTTCTTCCCATTTTTCTTGAGCAATTAACAGTTCCTTTTCAATACGTTTCTCATCGTCTCTAAGCTTTGCTGCCTCTTCGTATTTCTGTTTCTTAACAACGGAGTTTTTAAGTTCTTTAACCTCTTCTAATTGTTTTTCAAGGTCTATAATTTGTTTAGGAACATCCATGTTTGTGATGTGTACTCTAGAACCTGCTTCATCTAAAGCATCAATAGCCTTGTCTGGTAAAAAACGATCGGTTATATATCTGTTTGTTAATTTTACACAAGCCTCAATTGCTTCGTCAGTGTACTTTACATTATGGTGCTCTTCATATTTTTCCTTAATGTTATGAAGAATCTGAATGGTTTCATCTACTGTTGTAGGTTCTACAATTACTTTTTGGAAACGTCTTTCTAAAGCTCCGTCTTTCTCAATGTATTGACGATATTCGTCTAGAGTGGTAGCTCCAATACATTGAATTTCACCTCTTGCCAATGCAGGCTTAAACATGTTAGAAGCGTCTAAACTACCTGTAGCACCACCAGCACCTACAATGGTGTGAATTTCATCTATAAACAAAATAAGATCGTCATTCTTTTCAAGCTCATTCATTACGGCTTTCATACGCTCTTCAAATTGTCCTCTGTATTTTGTACCAGCTACTAAGGAAGCTAGGTCAAGCGTAACTACGCGTTTATTATAAAGTATTCTCGATACTTTCTTTTTAATAATACGCAAAGCCAAACCTTCAGCAATGGCGCTTTTACCAACTCCTGGTTCTCCAATAAGAAGCGGGTTGTTTTTCTTTCTTCTACTTAAAATTTGAGAAACACGCTCAATTTCTTTTTCTCTACCTACAACAGGGTCAAGTTTACCTTCTTCGGCAAGTTGCGTTAAGTCTCTACCAAAATTATCTAAAACAGGAGTTTTAGATTTTTTGTTGGATTTAGAAGAGCTGCCAGAGGCACCCCCACCAAATGGGCCATCTTTCGAAAGGTCATCTGAATTCCCTGCATCATCAGAAAATGATTCAGCAGAAGGAGATTCTATATAATCATCGTCACTTGTTATCATAAGTTTAAATTGTTCTTTAACATTGTCATAATCTACCCTCAACTTGTTTAATAACTTTGTTGTAGGGTCGTTCTCGTTTCTTAAAATACAAAGTAGCAGGTGTGCTGTATTAATAGAAGAGCTCTGAAAAAGCTTAGCTTCTAAAAATGTTGTTTTCAGTGCACGTTCAGCCTGTCTTGTTAAATGTAAGTTTTGTTTGTTTTGCGATTGCGCGTATTCTGGATTGGTCGGACTTAGAATTTCAACTTTTCGTCTTAATAACTCTAAATCTATATCTAGTGCATGCAAAATGCTAATAGCTTTTCCATTGCCATCTCTTAACAACCCCAACATTAGATGCTCCGTACCAATAAAGTCATGACCTAATCGTAAGGCTTCTTCCTTACTATATGCAATCACATCTTTTACTCTTGGTGAAAAATTATCATCCATAAATTACTCCTTTCAATTATAAAATTTCAAAAATTTTAATATACCAATGGCAATAATTATACCCTAAATTGTCTTCTACTTGCTAAGTGACGAAAAATAATAGACAAAAACAATATTTGTAAGTGTGTTTTTTTAACCTTTATAATAGTTTTAACTGTTAATAAAATTGGGAAAAAAAGGATTTTTGTCTCTTAATACCCTATTTAAATTATGTATATTAGCGAGGTTAATAAATTAGCGTTTAATTAAATTTTTGATATGGCAGAAGGGGAAAAACTGATTCCTATTAATATTGAAGATGAAATGAAATCGGCGTACATTGATTACTCAATGTCGGTGATTGTTTCCAGAGCTTTACCAGACGTAAGAGACGGTCTAAAGCCAGTTCATAGAAGGGTTTTATTCGGAATGTATGAATTAGGAGTACTAAGTAACAGAGCCCATAAAAAATCAGCAAGAATAGTAGGAGAAGTTTTAGGTAAATATCACCCTCATGGTGATAGTTCGGTATACGATGCTATGGTACGTATGGCGCAAGAATGGAGCTTACGCTATATGTTGGTAGATGGTCAAGGGAACTTCGGATCTGTAGATGGTGATAGTCCGGCAGCAATGCGTTATACGGAAGCACGTATGCGAAAAATTGCTGAAGACATGTTGGCAGATATTGACAAAGAGACAGTTGACCAACAATTAAACTTTGACGACACCTTAAAAGAACCAATAGTTTTACCAACTAGAGTTCCTAACTTATTAGTGAATGGAGCGTCTGGTATTGCGGTAGGTATGGCTACTAATATGCCTCCTCATAACTTAAGTGAGGTAGTAGATGGGACTATTGCGTATATAGAGAACAATGATATTGAAATAGATGAGCTAATTCAGTATGTTAAAGCGCCTGATTTTCCAACGGGTGGTACTATTTATGGGTACGATGGTGTTAGAGAGGCTTTTAAAACCGGTAGGGGTAGAGTAGTGATACGTGCAAAAGCTAACTTTGAAGAAGTTCATGGTAAAGAATGTATAGTAGTTACGGAAATACCATATCAGGTGAATAAAGCGGATATGATTAAGAAAACGGCCGATCTTGTTAATGATAAGAGGATTGAAGGTATTTCTACAATCCGTGATGAGTCTGACCGTAAAGGGATGCGTATTGTATACGTGTTAAAGCGTGACGCTATTCCTAATATTGTTTTAAATTTACTTTATAAGTATACTGCATTACAGTCGTCATTTAGTGTTAATAACATTGCTTTAGTTAAGGGTAGACCACTTACATTGAATCTAAAAGATATGATTCATTATTTTGTGGAACACAGACATGAGGTAGTTGTTAGAAGAACTGAATACGAGCTACGTAAAGCAGAAGAAAGAGCTCATATTTTAGAAGGACTTATTATCGCATCTGATAATATAGATGAAGTTATTGCTATTATTCGAGGTTCTCAAAGTCCTGACGAAGCACGTTCTAAACTAATAGAGCGTTTTAGTCTGTCTCAAATTCAGGCACGTGCTATTGTAGAAATGAGACTTCGTCAGTTAACGGGGCTTGAACAAGATAAACTTCGTAATGAATATGATGAAATCATGAAGTTTATTGAAGAGTGTAAAGATATTTTAGCGCGTAAAGAGCGTAGGATGGATATCATTAAAACAGAACTTCTTGAGGTAAAAGATAAGTACGGAGACGAAAGAAGATCTGTTATAGAGTATGCGGGAGGTGACTTTAGTATGGAGGATATGATTGCCGATGAACAAGTGGTAATTACTATTTCGCATGCGGGTTATATTAAGCGTACACCACTTTCTGAATACAAAACTCAAAACCGTGGCGGTGTAGGGCAAAAAGCGTCTACCACACGTAATGAGGATTTCCTTGAATATTTATTTGTTGGTACCAATCACCAGTACATGCTGTTCTTTACACAAAAAGGAAAATGTTTCTGGATGCGTGTATTTGAAATACCTGAAGGTAGTAAAACATCAAAGGGTAGAGCAATACAAAACCTTATTAATATAGAAATGGATGATAAGGTAAAAGCATTTATTTGTACTCAGGATCTTAAGGACGAAGAATATATTAATAGTCATTATGTAATGATGGCTACTAAAAAAGGAGTTGTTAAGAAAACTTCTTTAGAGGCGTATTCAAGACCTAGACAAAATGGTATTAACGCCATTACAGTTAGAGAAGGGGATGAGTTGCTAGAGGCTAAATTAACTACTGGTAACAGTCAGGTAATGTTAGCGGTGAAATCAGGTAAAGCAATTCGTTTTGAGGAAAGTAAAACTCGACCTATGGGTAGAAGTGCTTCTGGGGTAAGAGGAATTACTTTGGCAGATGATGCTGATGAAGTGGTAGGAATGATTGCTATTGAAAACTCTCAGGAAGAAACTGTATTAGTAGTTTCTGAGAATGGGTATGGTAAACGTACATATATAGATGATCCAGAAGATGGGGAGCCTGTATATCGTGTAACCAACCGTGGAGGTAAAGGGGTTAAAACCATTTCTATTACTGAAAAAACAGGACAGTTAGTAGCTATTAAGAGCGTTACAGATAATGACGATTTAATGATTATTAATAAATCGGGTATTGCTATTCGTCTTGGGTTAGAGAATCTTCGTATTATGGGAAGAGCTACTCAAGGGGTTAAATTAATTAATATAAAAGGAAATGACTCTATAGCTGCTGTGGCTAAAGTAATGAAAGAGGAAGAAGGTGAAGAAGATATCACCGATGGAGTAGATGAAATTGAAAACGGAACAGATATTGATTAAACTAACGTAAATATAAATAGAAATTAAAATGAGAAATAAGCTAATAATGGGAGCTTTACTTTCATCAAGTATGCTTTCATTTGGTCAAAAAGACGAAATAAAAAGCGCAGAAAAAGCCTTGAAAAGTAATGATTATGAGGCGGCACTTTCTACTTTATCTTCTGTAGATGGAAATTCTGCTGATGCAAAATTAAAAGGTAAGTACTATTTTTATCTTGGGAAGTCTAACATGATGTTAGGTGCGCCTAATAAAGAAAGTATCAAAGTTGATTATGTGAAAAGCGGAATGGAAGCTTTTGATAAATTAGTTGCTTTTGAAAAAGAAAATAAGGCTAAGTATACTGACGAGGCTTTGGCTTTAAAGAGTGCAGTAGCTGATACTGTTAAAAACGCTGCTTTTGCTAGTAACGAAAAAAAAGAATTTGATGTTGCTTCAAAAGAATTTGAATTAGTATATAGATTAAAGCCTATAGATACGGCTAGTTACAGTAATGCTGCTATTACTGCAGGTATTGCTAAAGATTATGATAGGGCGATTAAAATTTACAACGATCTTTTAGAGATTGGGTATGATGGATCTACAGTGCAGTATTTTGCAACTGATGTAGCAACAAACGATGTTACTCCTTTTACAGATAAAAAAACAAGAGATTTATATGTAAAGAGTGGGGCTTATAAAGACCCTGAAGATAAGAAAACGCCTTCTCAAAGACCTGAGATAATTAAAAGATTGGCTTTGATTTATGTAGAGCAAGGAGAAAATGATAAAGCAATTGCTGCATTTGACCAAGCTATTGCAAATGAGCCAGATAATGTTGACTTAATTATGAGTCAAGCGTTTGTTTACTACGAAATGGGAGATAACGCTAAGTTTAAGGAGTTGATGCAAAGAGCTTCTGAAATGGCACCTGATAATGCTGAAATTCAATTTAACATTGGAGTAGCTAGTGGTAAACTAAAAGACTATGAAGGTGCTAAAGCTGCCTATAAGAGAGCGCTTGAGATTAAGCCTACTTATAAAGATGCTGCTACAAACTTATCTACTACTTACCTAGATGAAGGAAATGGAGTTATTGAAAAAATGAATGCTTTAGGTAATACGAAAGAAGATAATGAGAAATTTGAGGTGTATGCTAAGCAAAAAGAAGAGTTATACTATAATGCTGCAAATGTGTTAGAAGCGTATCTTAAGGAAACTGGAACTACAGACCCTAAGTTACTTGACTTCTTAAAGCAAATTTATGGAGCAGTTAGTGATACTGAAAACTTCAAAAGAATTAAAGATATGTTAGGAGAGTAATTTACTCACTAACTATTAATATACTAAAAACCCTCTTTTAAAGAGGGTTTTTTATTATATAATCTTTTTAATAACACGTAGTTGATGCGTGTGTTTCCGTAAATCTACGTTGAAGATGCCAGAATGATCTATACGGTCTATTCTAACCTTACCATGAGAGTGTATAATGTAGTTGTCTTGCATCATGACACCAACATGAATAATTTGTCCTTCTTCGTTATCAAAAAAGGCAAGATCACCTGGTTCGCTTTCTTCAATAAAACTTAAAGGTTCTCCTTGTGTAGCTTGTTGGGATGCGTCTCTAAGTAATTGATATCCGTTTAGTTTATACACCATTTGGGTGAAGCCCGAGCAATCAATACCAAAAGGTGTTTTACCACCCCATAAATATGGTGTATTTAAGTATTTAAAAGAGGTGTTTACAATTTGCTCTTTAGGTTGAACACCTGATATAAAAGCCCCATCATAAGATGCATTTAATATATTTGAGTTGCTTACTACGGCGCCTAGAGGGATATGTGCAAGCTGATTGTTGGTTTCTATAAATTCAATAATGTCAGACGAAAAAGCAGCAGTACTATTATCTATAGTTTTATATACTTCTTCTTCTATAAGTAGTAGTTGTTTGTTGTCAATCCAACCTTCATACGTATCGTATGCTACCCGAACTCGACTCCATTTTTTTCGTTGTTCAAGTATTTTAAAATGTTCGCCGTAAAGTATTTGCGAAACCATTTCGCTACTGTCTGATGGTTCTAATCGTAAAGGAACAATACTTAGGTTACAAATTCCGAATAGCATGTATTTAATTTAAATTTTTAACCCTTTTATGAGTTTATTACAAAGTGCTAATTAACTCATAAAAGGGTTTTTAACCAATATATTAAAAAGTTAATTTTTTTCTATAACAATTGCAGAAGCACCGCCACCACCATTACAAATTGCAGCAGCTCCAATTTTTGCATTATTTTGCTGCAATACGCTCAATAAAGTAATAATAATACGAACCCCTGAGCATCCTAGTGGGTGACCCAATGAAACTGCACCACCATTTACATTCACTTTTTCAGGGTCTAAATTTAATAATTTTGTATTTGCTAAACCAACAACTGAAAAAGCTTCGTTAAATTCAAAAAAGTCAACGTCTTCTATGGCTATATTGGCTTTGGCTAAAGCTTTTGGTAAAGCTTTAGCAGGAGCCGTAGTAAACCATTCTGGTTCGTGTGCAGCATCTGCGTATGCTTTAATGGTAGCCAATGGAGTTAAGTTTAATGCTTTCGCTTTTTCTTCACTCATTAATATTACCGCTCCCGCTCCATCATTAATGGTAGAAGCATTGGCAGCTGTTACGGTACCACCTTTTGTAAATGCAGGACGTAAGGAGGGGATTTTATCAAGCTTTACATTTTTAAATTCCTCATCTTCTGAAACAATAATAGGTTCACCTCTTCGTTGTGGAACTGCTACCGGAACTACCTCGTCTTTAAATTTGCCGGCTTCCCAAGCTTGTTGTGATCGGGTATAAGAGGTGATAGCAAAATTGTCCTGATCTTCTCTTGAGAAGTTGTATTCAACCGCGCAAGTATCTGCACAAACTCCCATCGCTTCATTATTGTAAGCGTCTAAAAGACCGTCTTTTTGCATACCGTCTATTAAACTGGTAGCACCAAATTTAACACCGTTTCTCATGTGTACGTAATGCGGTATCATGCTCATGTTTTCCATACCTCCGGCAACTACCACATCGGTATCGCCTAAGGCAATAGATTGAGCTGCTTGCATTACCGCTTTCATACCACTAGAGCATACTTTGTTAACCGTAGTACAAGGAACCGTATTTGGAATTCCGGCTAAGATAGCAGCCTGTCGTGCAGGTGCTTGTCCTTCTCCAGCTTGTACCACATTTCCCATAAGTACTTCGTCTACAAGAGTAGCATCTAAGTTAATTTTCTCTAACGCGCCTTTAATGGCAAATGCTCCTAACTGAGGAGCAGGGATACCCGACAAATTTCCCATAAAGCTTCCAATAGGAGTACGGGCTGCGGATACTATAACAACATTTTTTGTCATTTGTATAAAATCTTTTGTGTTTTGCGAATTTAATTAAATTATACAGAAATACATGGAGATATTCTGATTTTGATATGTGTGAGACTAAGTAATTTTAGTTATTTTTGAGATTCATAGCATAAGTTCATGAAGAAAATATCCGATCAATTATATAGAAATCAATCTTTAGTTTATAAGTTCTTTTTGTATGTGGCTACGGTAGTAGGTATTTTATATCTATTTCCTAAGGGAGGACAGTTTAAATATGAGTTTCAAAAAGGGAAACCATGGCAGTATGAAAACCTGTTGGCGCCATTTGATTTTCCCATACACAAATCTAACGATGAGATAGCTATAGAAAAAGATAAGGTTTTAAAAACCGTAAAACCCTATTATAATTACAATGCTTCTATACAGCCTATTGTAGAGGCAAAGATAGAAGAACAATTAGAAAATTATCTGTCTGATACCCTGCCAGCAGTGGTAAAATCTAAAATAGAATCGGTAGTAGCAAATGTATACAAGAAAGGAGTGGTGGTCTCTTTTGCTAAAGAAGATGCGGGTGTTATTAATTTAATAGAAGAAGGCAATAAGGTAAAAGAAGTAAAAACGACTTCGGTATTTAAATTAAGTCAGTTACACAATTTTGTTATTAAAACATTTGATAAGGAACCGTATGCAGATTATACAGATCATATCTACGAGTTGCTTATGGATGTTATGGAGCCTAATGTTAGTAAGAACGAAAACTTTACTAAAAAGGCCAAAGAAGAAGCCTTGAGTAAAATATCGTATACCCGTGGTACAGTGACTTCTGGAAAGCTTATTATTGTTAAGGGGGAAGTAGTAGAAGGAGAAAAATTCAATATTCTGAATTCATTGAAGAAAGAATATGAATCGCAATTGTGGAGCGAAAGTAACTATACCTGGATTGTAGTTGGCTATGTGTTATTAATTGCCCTTGTACTGCTTATGTTGTTATTGTTTTTAAATAAATACCGAAACGAAATTTACAACAACAACACCAAAGTTACCTTTATTTTTATGAACATCATGCTAATGGTGTTTCTTACTAGTTTTGCCATACAATACAATGTACTTTATATTTACATTGTACCATTGAGTATATTGCCTATTGTATTAAAAGCCTTTTTTGATGCCCGTACCGGACTTTTTGTGCACGTTCTAACGATATTGATTTTAGGCTTTTTAGTACCTAATAGCTTTGAGTATATTTTTATTCAGATTATGGCTGGTATTGTTACCATTCTTACTGTGTCTGAGCTCTATAAAAGAGCCAATTTATTTATTTCGGTAGGGCAAATTACGTTGGTGTATTTACTTTCTTATATTGCTTTTTATCTGATTAGTGAGGGAGCCTTTAGCTCGGAAGATTTATGGTGGATATTAGGCTTCTTTTTACTAAACGGATTGATTACAGTGGTTTCGGCCCAATCCCTTATTTATATTTATGAAAAGATTTTTGGCTTGGATTCTGATGTATCGCTATTAGAGTTATCCGATACCAATTCCAGATTGTTACGCGAGTTATCTGAAAAAGCTCCAGGGACCTTTCATCATAGTTTACAGGTGGCTAACTTGGCCGAGGCAGCGGCTATAGAAATTGGAGCTAATGCCATGTTAGTGAGGGTAGGAGCTTTGTACCATGATATAGGAAAAATGAATAACCCGACCTTCTTTACCGAAAACCAAAAAGGATCTATTAACCCACATGATGAGTTAGAACCTAAAGAGAGTGCCTCTATTATTATACACCATGTAATTGATGGTATTGCCTTGGCTAAAAAGAACAATCTCCCCGATAGAATTATAGATTTTATACGTACCCATCACGGCACCTCGTTGGTCTACTATTTTTACAAAAAGCAAATTGACTTGGAAGGCGAAGCTGTAAAAGAAGAAGATTTTAGATATAGAGGGGCTATACCGTTCTCTAAAGAGACAGCTATACTTATGATGTCAGATTCTGTAGAAGCGGCCTCAAAAAGCTTAAAAAACCCTACCTATGGCATTATAGATACTTTTGTAGAGAAGATTATTAATAAGCAGATGGATGAAGGACAATTTTTAAATGCCAACATTACGTTTAAAGAAATAGAACAGATAAAAAAGATACTCAAACAAAAGCTGGTAAACATTTATCATTTACGAGTAGAATACCCCGAATAGACGTATGTTTTCTATAGAATCATAAAAAGTGCTCTGATGAGTTTAATTATAATTTACTGTATTTCATTAAGATAGAAGGAGAGGTGAAAAAATAATTAAAAAAGTGTAAAGAATAGTTGCGTTCTATAATCTGAACCACTACATTTGCATCCGCAATTTGAGAATTGCGCAGTTCTTAATAGAATGGCCAAAGGAGAGGTGGCAGAGTGGTAATGCAGCAGCCTGCTAAGCTGTGACCGGGTTTCTGGTCCCCGGGTTCGAATCCCGGTCTCTCCGCTGAAGAGTTGATAACTCTTAAAAATTGTCGACGGGGTGTAGCGTAGCCCGGTCATCGCGCCTGCTTTGGGAGCAGGAGGTCGCAGGTTCGAATCCTGCCACCCCGACAAAAATGAAATACTGGTCGCGTAGCTCAGTTGGATAGAGCATCTGCCTTCTAAGCAGACGGTCACAGGTTCGAATCCTGTCGCGATCACTATAAGTAATTTAATTACAACTAAAAAGCCTGTAAACAATTGATTTACAGGCTTTTTTATTTTTACTACCTTCATTTGAAATCATTTAAAAGCAACTAAAATGAGTTCTTTTCGTCAATCATTTCGTTTTGGGATTAAAATGATTGACGATTACTTGAATATTTTATTCTAAGTTGTTGTAAGACAAAATTTTACACTTTTTAAAAATGATTGACGGTGAGAATAAAATGATTGACGATTTCCTGAATCCGTTTGGATTCGAATTCGGTATCCTTCTTTGTAAATGAATGTATGGATGTGTTAAAAAAAGAAGGTGTTGTCGGTGGTAAAAATAAAAACTGTAATTTAAGGCTTACTGTTGTGGGAAAACTCTTGAGAGTTTGTCATAACAAGCTTTTCTTTGAGGACTGCATATTGATTTGACTTTCGTTGGTAATGATTGTTTAATTTTTAAAAACGAAACGTATGCGTACTTCAGAAACCTTTGGAATTTTATTTTGGATTAACAGAGCGCGATCTACCGCTAAATCTGAAAATGTTATCTATGCCAGACTTACGGTCACAGGGCAAATCACCAATTTTAGTTTAAAAATAAAAGTAAAAACCCAACTTTGGGATGGGAAATTGCAACGCTCTAAGGGTAAAGATCTAGTAAGCCAAGATCTTAATGCTTTTTTAGATGAAACCTATGCTGAGTTATTTCAGCTTTACAATGAATTACGGCAAACGCCTACACCCGTCACTGGAGAATTGATCAAAGCACATTTTTTAGGAACGGTTAAGAAACAATATTCTTTGGAAGACATTATGGAATATCATACGGATGCCATGCAAGGAGTTCTGCATCCCCATACCTTGAGACACTACCAAACCAGTCAACGCTATATTCGAAAGTTTGTGCGGGAAAAACTCAATAGGGAGGATCTTTTTTTAAGTGAATTGAATTATTCCTTTATTGTACAGTTTGAAGCATTTTTAAGGTGTATGGTGAGTGAACAGAAACATATGAGGATAAGTAACAATACCATCATGAAACATCTGCAACGCTTACGAAAATTAGTCACCTTGGTGTTTCATTTGGAGTGGTTGGAGCGTGATCCGTTTATTAAGTATAAATGTAAAACAGAGAAGAAAGAGCGTGCATTTTTAACGCAAGAGGAATTGGAACGAATTGAAAACTTTACAACGCCTATCAAACGTTTAGAGACCGTTCGTGATTTTTTTGTGTTCAGTTGTTATACTGGGATCGCTTATGGAGACATGATGCGATTGCAGCAAAAGCATGTGGTCTTGGGGATTGATGATACGCCTTGGGTGTTTACGCAACGGCAAAAAACAAAAACACCTGTGAAAATACCGCTACTCCCCAAAGCCTTGGAGTTGATTCAAAAATACAGTGGTAGTGAGGTGGGAGTATATAAAGAAGCGTTGTTATTTCCAAAAATGTCCAATCAAAATCTAAATGCCTATTTAAAAGAGATTGCTGACTTAACAGAAATTCATAAGCCTTTGACTTTTCATATCGCGCGGCATACCTTTGCCACTACGGTAACATTGGCTAATGGGGTACCTATTGAAACCGTTTCTAAATTATTGGGACATACAAAGTTGACTACGACACAAGTGTATGCGCGCGTATTGGAAGAGAAATTGGGAGTGGATATGAAAATGCTAAAGCACAAACTATTATAATGTC
>NZ_BRVP01000005.1 GCF_027924145.1 Neptunitalea chrysea
TGCTAACAAATAGGGTTGGCAAACTAGCTTCTTACCAATTTACCCAATGAATCTATTAATTGTTGATTATCCTCCAATGCTATCTTTGCTACTGATTAATATTCACTAATCCAGTCATCAATCTTTACAAAGATATAAAAACTACCCTACAATTAAGTAAGATAAAATCATTCAACTCAAAAACAAAGGTTATTATTATTTAGAGTCTTTAATGCTGTTCAGACCTTTATATTGTTTAGTATCGGTTCGATTTTAGTTTTAGAGACGATGGTTTTAATATATTCCAATTTTTGATTTCTATGCGTAGAGTAAAGTAATTCACAACTGTTTGAATCAGTATTAGCGGAGTAAAGGCTTCTGAATCTTAGAATAAAACTATAATTCTTAAGGTTACAATTTAAAAGCTGTCAGAAATTTTGGAATTTAATATGATTAAATATGGATAATGGCCATTTCCTTTGTATCAAAACAAACCATTTCACGTCATAAAAAACCACTTTTTGTTTAACCATTGTTTAACCAAGTGGCACAAAAAAAGGCCTTTGATTTCTCAAAAGCCTTGGTTTATCTTGTAGCGAAGACGGGAGTTGAACCCGTGACCTCAGGGTTATGAATCCTGCGCTCTAACCAACTGAGCTACCTCGCCATATGTTGTGCATCTCTCAATGCGGGTGCAAATATATAACTTAATTTAAATACTCCAAATACTAATTGAAAAAATAATTATTTCTCTTTTTATTTTGATTTTTTAATTAAATACCTATATTGTCGTTCTGATATAATTTTTACAATTAACGAGCATTTCTATGGAAGAAAAAATAAAGTATGAGTTAGAATTTGTGGTTCAATCATCACCATCTTTGTTATATCAATATATTTCAACACCTTCAGGCCTTTCAGAATGGTTTGCAGATAATGTAAATTCGAGAGGTGAGTTATTCACTTTTATTTGGGATGGAGCAGAGGAAGAAGCAAAATTGGTTAAAAAGAAAAATGGCGAATTAGTAAAATTTCATTGGGCAGCTAACGATGATATATCGTTTTTTGAAATGAAGATTGTTGTTGATGAAATTACAAAAGATGTATCACTTTTAATTACTGACTTTGCAGATGAAGATGAAGTGGATGAGGCTAAAATGTTGTGGGAAAATCAGATATCTGATTTAAAACAAGTTTTGGGTTCTGCCTAATTCTTCTAAAAATATAGAATTAAGTATCTTTGCCCTGAAATTTTCAGGGCTTTTTTTATGATTAATTATAACGGTACAATACAACCTACAGATAACAAGCAACTTACCTTTAATAATAGAGGTTTTAAGTATGGTGATGCACTTTTTGAAACCATTAGAGTGATTGATGGAAAGGTAATTTTTGGAGAGGAACACTATTTGAGGTTAATGGCATCTATGCGTATTATGCGTATGGAAATACCTATGGAATATACACTTGAATTTTTTGAAAGTGAAATTCTTAGACTTGTTAACGCAACCGGAATGAAAGGAAAGCCTGTTAAGGTTAGGTTTAATGTTTTTAGAAACGATGGAGGGTTGTACACACCTGTAAATAATGATGTTACGTTTTATATACAGGCTACTCCGCTAAAAAATGCCTTTTATATTATTACAGATGATGTTTATGGGGTAGATATTTTTAAAGATTTTTACCAGGCGCCGGGTTTATTGTCTTCACTTAAAACAACCAATAAAGCTTTGCAAATTATAGGGGGTGTGTATGCAAAGGAAAATGATTTACAGAATTGTTTGGTATTAAACACTAATAAAAGTGTAATAGAGGCGTTAAACGGAAATTTATTTTTAGTAAAAGGGACTACTATTAAAACACCTCCCATTGCAGATGGTTGTTTAAATGGGATAGTAAGAAAACAGGTTTTAAAACTACTTCAGAAACTTGAAGGGTATACCGTAGAGGAAGTATCTATTTCTCCGTTTGAATTACAAAAGGCAGATGAATTGTTTATTACGAATTCGGTTATTGGTATTCAACCCATAAAAAAATATCGCAAAAAAGAATTTACAACTACTTTTGCAAAAGGGTTGATAGGTAAGCTAAACGCTGTTGCACGTTTAGGGTAGCTTAGAGGTATTATATACAATCTAAAAAATTAATTAAAACTAGGGTTTTCTGGGGCGTTTGCCCATAAAAGGTAATCTCCTCCCAACTCTTGTATTTTCTCTTTCCAGAAGGTACGAGATGGTTTTCTAATAACATTACTGCTATAGGTGTTTTTGGCAATAACCCATGAGTTGGCATTAAGTTCGTCTATTAGCTGTTCCGCTTCCCACCCTGAATAACCTAAAAAGAATTTAATATCAGATTCTCTTATTTTGCTGTCATTAATAAGATGAATAATGCTTTCAAAATCGCCACCCCAATAAATACCTGAAGCTATTTCTATACTGTTAGGTATCATTTCAGGAATCTTATGTATAAAATAAAGGTTTTCTTGTTCTACCGGTCCTCCATTATATACCTTAAAGGTTTTATGAATTTCAGGAACAAGTTCATTTAATTTAAAGTCTAACGGTTTATTTAAAATAAATCCTACCGAACCAATTGTGTTATGATCTGCTAATAAGATCACCGACCTATTAAAGGAAATGTCACCAATAATGGAAGGCTCGGCAATAAGTAAAAGTCCTTTCTGGGGTTTTAGAGCTTCCATACGCAATAACTTTTAATTAAACTTAAAATATTTTATTTAGAATAACAAATAAAGCATACAATAAAAAAAGCACCTTACTTTAAGGTGCTTTGGTATATGATATATCGTAAGGATATTAATTAATAGCGTCGCTTAATTCTGCACCTGCTTTAAATTTAACAACTTTTTTAGCGGCAATTTGAATTGTAGCTCCAGTTTGTGGATTTCTTCCTTCTCTTGCTGCTCTTTCAGATACAGACCATGATCCAAAACCTACTAAAGAGATTTTACCACCTTCTTTTAAAGTTTTTTCAACATTTCCTAAAAATGATTCTAAAGATTTTTTAGCTGCTGCTTTTGTTATACCAGCATCTGCTGCCATTGCATCAATTAATTCTGTCTTGTTCATAAGTTTAAATTTAAATTATAATTTGGGTTCACTAATTTTTGTAAAACCATAACAAATTTATACGGATTTCGTTATTACACAAGTATTTCAAGGTTAAATCGGTATATTTGTTAATAACTTAACACCATTGTTAATAAACGCGCTTTTATCTTAAGGCTTTTTTAATATTGCCAGTGTTTACAAGGGTTAATCCATTAACGCGTTGGGTGCAAAGTTAAAGCCATTTAAAACGGCACTAATATGCATTCGTTTTTTTGCTGGCATTTGTATTTCGTTTAATTTTATGTATCCATCTTGTACAGCTACTTTTACACTTTTTTTGGAAACTACTAAAGTTCCTGGTTTTTCTGCTACCGAAACAATTTCTTTGCTTACATCATAAACTTTTATGTTATATGATTCTCCTTCTTGTTGTAATAGTGTCCATGCTGTAGGATACGGACTCATACCTCTAATAAAGTTATAAACGTTTTTAACGGTATCATCCCAATTTATTTTACAAGTGTTTTTATGTATTTTAAAAGCATCTTTTGTAATTTGATTATCATCTTGTAACGTAGTACTAATAGTGTCTGTTTTTATTTGTGCTACGGTTTTCACTACTAAATTTGCACCAACATGCATTAGTTTATCATGCAGTGTTCCGGCGGTATCTTTTTCATCAATAGCTACTTCTTCTTGTAAAATCATTGCACCGGTGTCAATTTTTTCGTCAATGAAAAAAGTAGTTACTCCGGTTTTTTCTTCGCCATTTATAATAGCCCAGTTAATTGGTGCTGCTCCACGGTAGTTTGGTAATAAAGAGGCATGTAAATTAAAAGTTCCGTATTCTGGTAATTGCCATACCACTTTAGGTAACATTCTAAAGGCAACCACTATTTGTAAGTTGACCTTTAAAGCTATTAATTCTTTAGTAAAGTCCTCGTCTTTTAAGTTGGTAGGCTGTAATATATTCAGGTTTTTTTCTAGAGCGTATTGTTTCACAGCCGAATATTGTAGTTTTCTACCTCTACCGGCTGGTTTGTCTGGTGCAGTAATAACACCTACTATGTTATAGTTTTCTTCAACTAATTTATCTAAAATGGTAACCGCAAATTCTGGTGTACCCATAAAAACTATTCGCAAGTCTCTCATATTATAATAGGTCAAATTCGTTTTTGGTATTTATATTAATGATCTCGTCTTCCATCATTTTTTTTAATGTATTCAAGATGTGTTTTTCAGTAAATTGTAAAGTACTGTATAATTTTTGTGATGTAGCCGGAGCTTGATTTAATATATGTATAATATCTTGTTTTACCTTTTCGTATGTAGGTTCAGATAGTTTTAGTTTATCTGCAATACATACCGAACATATTTTACACTCCTCGGTATCGGTTTCTCCAAAATAGGCTAAGAGTTGTTGGCTTTTGCAAACTGAATCGTTATTAATAAACGAGATTAGAGACAATACTTGCTTTTTTATATGTGTATTCTGTTGTACAATTTGTTTGGCTATTGTATTAATTGTTTGATTGTCTTCTCGTGGTGTTAAAAATGTAATTTCAGTATCGGCCTTGGTACTATTGTATGTTATAATATCATTTTTTTGCAATTGATTAAGCAACTCTATAATAGTAGTTTCTTTAGTACCACATTTAGTAGCAATAAGTGACGGATTAATGTTGGTTTCATAATTAAAGACACCTCCATAGGTTCTTAAAATTACGTCCATAGGCTGTTTTACATACGAATATTTGGCTACATAATTTTCAAAAGTAGCTTGGGAAGTATGAATATGTATAAGGTGCTTTTCAAAGAAATTTTCACTTAGTGATATAATAGAAAACCGATCGAGCATTTGTAGTGCCAAATAGGTTACCGATTGTGAAAGTTTATAGCTATTACAAAATTCATTAAAATTAAAGGAACAGGTTTCACCTGAACCTTCACCAAAAGGAATTTGAAAATAATTGGTTAGTTTTCGGTAAATGAATTTTATAATATCAACATTTGGTAATACATCTATATACTGATTAATGGCCTTGTATTCTTCTGCTTTATTTTTAAACAAAATAGCAAACGACTTTTTACCATCTCTACCAGCTCTACCAGCTTCTTGAAAGTAACTTTCAATGCAATCTGGATAACTAAGATGAATTACAGTACGTACATCAGGTTTATCAATCCCCATTCCAAAGGCATTGGTAGCTACCATTACCTGTATTTCATTAGAAAGCCACTGGTTTAGTCTAACCACTTTTTCATTAGCGGTAAGTCCACCATGAAAGTAAGTAGCCTTGAAATTTTCTTTTTCAAGAAATGTACTTACTTCTTGTGTGGCTCTTCTGTTTCTAACATATATAATAGAAGTACCTGTATTTTTTCTTAAAATTTGAACTAATTTAAAATTCGGATTTTCCTCTTTTAGCGTCATGTAGGCTACGTTAGGTCTCGCAAAAGAGCTTTTAAATAACGTTGCGTTTTGAATACTTAGATTCTCCTGAATATCTTCTAAAACCTGTTTGGTGGCGGTGGCGGTAAGCGCTATTAACGGACAGGTAGGAAATAACTCTTTTAAAATTTTACAATTTCTATATGCTGGTCTAAAATTATTACCCCACTGACTAATACAATGAGCTTCGTCAATAGCTATCATAGAAACATCCATTCGTTTTATGCGTTCTATAACGAGTTCTTGCTGAAGACGCTCAGGAGAGAGATACAAAAATTTATAATTACCGTAAATAGCATTATCCAGAGTAGCATCTAAATCAGCTTTAGATAATCCACCTGTAATAGCCAGCGCTCTTATATTTTTTTCGGTAAGCTTTTGCATCTGTTCCTTCATTAAGGCTACTAGCGGAGATACCACAATGCAAATACCGTCCTTAACCATTGCAGGTACCTGAAAGCAAATAGTTTTACCACCTCCTGTTGGTAACAAAGCAATAGTGTCTTTGTTGTTTAAAACAGAGGTAACAATATTTTCTTGTAGGCTTCGGAAATCGTTAAATTTCCAATAATGCTTTAATATCTCCTTTGGTGTTGGCATTAATTAACTGTTATTAAGAGTACTTAGTATAAAATCGGCTCTTTCTTCAATAGTACCAAAAGGCACCTCAATTAAGTTGTAACCGTACTTTTTGTAGGTGGTTTTAAGATTTTCAAAAATTAAAATAGCCTGCTCATAGTTCTCATAACGTTCGTTATCAGAAATGTAAATTTCTTTCCAGGGGGGTAAAATAAATATAGTGTCGTAAATATACTGTTCACATGCATTTACAAAGATAGGAGGATAGGTGTTATTAATAAAATCCATATAAGCCACAACATCATGTATCCCTCTATCAAAAAAAAGATATGGAGTATCTAAATGAATTGTTTTGTATTGTACTATTCTACCATGCAAAAGGCGTTCGCTAAACAAGATAGGGTCTTTTAAAAATAGTTGATCTATCCCTTCACGTTTGGCTTCAAGAATAATTTCTCGGGATATTTCAGGTAAACAATGATGTTTCCTTTTTAACAGTTCGTTAATTATAGAAGTTTTTCCTGAACCTGGTCCGCCGGTAATTACAATTTTTTTTGAACTCATACATACTGTAAACAGGTTGTAAAAGTACTTATTTACCAGTATTAGCACAACCCCTAAATTTAAAAGAAGAAATTAATAGGAAAGATTGAGTATCTTTGCACTATTAATAAAAGAATATGAGTACTGAAAAAGAAGAAGAATTTTATAGTAGATTAAAAGAAGAATTGGGTAACACTTCTTTATGGCCATCAGAATATTTGTATAAATTTATTATACCTAGCGATGCTGAAAAAATGGCTTATATAGAAGGTTTATTTAATGGTAAAAATGCAGATATAAAAACAAAAGAATCTGCTACCGGTAAATTTTGTAGTATTTCAATAAAATTGAAATTGAAAAATCCGGATGAAGTTATTTACTATTATAAAGAAGTTGGAAAAATAGAAGGAGTAATAGCATTATAACTAAATGTTTTTTATTATTTTGCAAATAAATATATTGATTCTTTAATAAATTGAGATTTTGATAGACGCTATTGAATATAATACTGAAAGAGAAAAACTAATTATACCAGAATATGGAAGACATATTCAGAAAATGGTTAATTATTGCAAATCTATAGCTGATAGGGCAGAGAGAAATAAGGTTGCACAATCAATTATAGGAGTAATGGGAAATTTAAATCCGCACTTAAGAGATGTGCCAGATTTTCAGCATAAATTATGGGATCAGCTATTTATTATGGCCGATTTTGATTTAGATGTAGATTCACCATATCCTACTCCTTCAAGAGAATTATATGCGCAGCGTCCAGAACCTTTAAATTATCCGCAGAACTATCCAAAGTATCGTTTCTATGGAAATAATATTAAACGTATGATTGATGTTTGTAACAGCTGGGAAGAAGGCGACCTAAAACAAGCATTGAAGTTTAGTATTGCTAACCACATGAAAAAAAGTTATTTGAACTGGAATAAAGATGTGGTAGAAGATGAAGCGATCTTTAAACATCTTTATGAGCTTAGCGATGGGAAAATAAATTTGGCTAGATTTGAAGAAGATCTTTCTTCTAGCTCAGACCTTTTACGTAGTAAACAAAAACAACGTACAAATAACAAAAATAACAATAGAAATAAAGGAAAAGGTTATATTAAAAAACGTTATTAATTACCTGAATTTTAATGGGAACTTTTAAGATAGAGGGAGGCCACAAGCTTCAAGGGGAAATTACACCTCAAGGAGCAAAAAATGAGGCTTTACAGATATTATGTGCTGTTTTGTTAACAGACGAAAAAATTACAATTCACAATATTCCAGATATTGTTGATGTAAATAAATTAATTAATCTTTTAGAAAACCTAGGAGTTAAAATCCAGAAAAAGGGCAAGGGAAGTTATATTTTCCAGGCAGATGATGTAGATTTAAATTATTTACATTCAGAGCAGTTTAAGGAAGAAGGAAGAGGACTTCGTGGTTCTATTATGTTGGTAGGCCCTTTATTAGGTCGTTTTGGTAAGGGCTATATTCCTAAACCAGGGGGAGATAAAATAGGTAGAAGACGTTTAGATACGCATTTTGAAGGTTTTATAAAACTAGGGGCAACATTTAGATATAATAAGGAAGAGCATTTTTACGGTGTAGAAGCTGAAAAACTAACAGGTGCTAATATGTTACTTGACGAGGCTTCTGTAACGGGTACCGCTAATATTATTATGGCTGCTGTTTTAGCAGAAGGAGTTACTACCATTTATAATGCGGCTTGCGAACCCTATCTGCAACAGTTGTGTACTATGTTGAATTCGATGGGAGCAAATATTACAGGTGTTAGTTCCAATTTATTAACCATTACAGGGGTTGATAAGTTAGGTGGATGTGAGCACACTATGTTACCCGACATGATTGAAATTGGTAGCTGGATTGGTTTGGCGGCTATGACAAAGAGTGAGTTAACCATTAAAAATGTGAACTGGGATATGTTAGGGTTGATACCTAATGTATTTAGAAAATTAGGGATTACTGTAGAAAAGAAAGGTGACGATATTTTTATACCTGCTCATGTTGATGGATACGAAATTCAGAATTTTATAGATGGTTCTATTTTAACTATATCTGATGCACCATGGCCAGGATTTACCCCAGATTTATTAAGTATTATTCTGGTAGTTGCCACTCAGGCTAGAGGCGAGGTATTGATACATCAGAAAATGTTTGAGAGTAGATTATTCTTTGTGGATAAACTAATTGATATGGGAGCTAAGATTATTTTATGTGATCCGCACCGTGCAACAGTTATAGGACATGATTTTAAATCTACTTTAAAGGCAACAACTATGACTTCACCTGATATTAGAGCAGGGGTGTCTTTATTAATTGCAGCGCTTTCTGCTAAGGGTACTTCTACCATACATAATATTGAGCAAATAGATAGAGGGTACGAGTTTATTGATACACGTTTAAGAGCAATTGGTGCTAGAATTGTTAGAGTAAGTTAATCTTTAAAAATTTTAGTTTACTTTTAAGTAATAATCTAAAATCAAGAATAGGATATCGTTATATGACAAAAAAGTATATTATAGGAGTTATAATTTCGGTAGTAGTACTTACCTGTAACCAAGTATTTATACAATATTGGTTACAGAAAAAGAAGGAAGATGCTGAAATTATTAATATTGCTGGTAGACAACGTATGTTAAGTCAGCGTATTAATCTTGAGCTTTATAAAATACACAATGATCATACAAATACCGAAACACTTGAGAAATTAGAGAAGCAATGGCTAGATGCCCATGAAATGCTACTTCATGGAAATGAAAGTCTTAATTTTACGGGGGTAGAGGATACAAAATCATTAGCATTATTAAATGGCCTAACTTCTAGAATGAAGAGTATCGCTAATGATATTTCTAAAGAGAGGTATTTAAGTGAGACTTCACTTAAAGATTTATCTGTTAAATTAGATTTGTTTTTAGTTGAAATGGATATTACGGTAAAGGCCTTAGAAAATAGTGCTAATAGAAAATTAACTTTCATAATTATAACTGAGATTATTTTAGCACTTATTTCAATAGGAGTAATTGTTGCAGAGGTTCTTTTAATTTATAAGCCTATAAGTAAACGATTAGAAGAACAAGTGTTAGAAATTCAAAAATCAGAAGTAGAGCTTAAGTTAAAAAATACAAAACTTGAAAAAATTGCTCAGATACAATCGCATAAATTAAGGAAACCACTTGCCAATATTTTAGGTTTAGTGCATCTTATTGAGTTTGATGATAGAGAAGAATTGAATGATCTTTATTTGGAAAAACTTAAGCATTGTGCTGAAGAGTTAGATGAAACAATATCTTCAATAGTAAACCAAACTAAAACGGTAGATAAAACAGTAAACAAGGAAGATGCTTTATAAATAAGTTATTTTTACCATAACTCTACGATTGGCGGCTTTATCTTCCTCCGTTTTTTCAGGATATACTTTGGGTTTTTTAAACCCATAACCTATGTACGAAAGTCTACTTTCTCTTATACCTCTTACTACAAGATAATTAAATACAGCATTTGCTCTATCTTTAGATAGTTTCATTTGCTTTTGCTTAAAGGTTTCTCTGTAATAAGTATATACATCTCCACAGCATACATGTCCTTCAATTCTTATTTGCACACTTTTATGGTTTTTAAGTTCCTGTACTAATGTATCTAATATTTTCTGAGATTCTTCTTCAAGATTTGTGGTGTTCAAAACAAAGTGCAAATTTTTCAATTCAATAGAGTCTCCGGGCTTAACATTAGTAAAAGGTTTCCCCATAAATTCATTAGGGTTAAGTGGTATGTATCCTGTTTTTTCTGCAAACATAATCACAACATCAACACGTCTGCTTTCAAGATCTCCCTTTTTGGCATTGTGTTGTACTAAGGTTTCTTTTGAAACCAGCTCTCCGTGTGCAGAAGTATTAATGCTATTTATAAGTTGCGGATAGTTTTGTTTAATGAAGTCTTTAATAATATCAGCACGCTTTTTGGCTAATTTCATATTATAGTCTTCAGAAGCCACATAATCCGTATATCCTGTAATATTGAAATAGTAATTATTACCATTGTTAAGCGTATCAAGTGTTTTAGATAATAATTGTTTTTGTTCTTTGGTTAGCGTATGTACATCCATACCATAAAATAATTGAACAAGTTTATTTTGTGAATACACAAAAACACTTAGGAAAAGAAAGAATAAACACAAGAGGTTAGATTTCATACTTGTTTATTTTTTCTAAAAATACAAAAATCATTCACTATTTAAAGCCTCCTTGTAAGTATTTAAGCATCTGTTTCTTGCAAACGAATGCTCCACTATAGGATTTGGATATTTAGAGGTTCCGAATTCAGGAATCCATTTTTTTACATATTTATGATGTTTATCAAATTTGTCTAATTGTGTTTTCGGATTAAATATTCTAAAGTAAGGAGCTGCATCTACCCCAGAACCAGCAACCCATTGCCAATTACCAATGTTACTAGCCATTTCGTAGTCTAACAATTTTTCGGCGAAATAAGTTTCACCCCATTTCCAGTCAATAAGTAAATGTTTGCATAGAAAGCTACCTACTACCATACGTACTCTATTATGCATATATCCGGTTTTGTTTAGTTCTCTCATACCAGCATCTACCATTGGGTAACCTGTTTTTCCTTCTTTCCAAAGTTCAAATTCAGATTCATCGTTTCGCCATTGTATGGCATCGTAAGCAGGTTTAAAGCTTTTGGTAATGGAATGAGGAAAATGCCATAATATTTGCATGAAAAACTCTCTCCAAATGAGTTCATTTAAAAAGGTTTCATTACCCGATTGTTTGGCAGTTTTCACCATTTCTCTAGTACTTACTGTGCCAAAACGTAGATGTGGACTTAGATTAGATGTACTCTCTTTACCAGGAAAATTTCGTGTTTTTTCATAATTATTTATAAGTGATATAGAAGTATTAAATGGCTTTACTTTTATTTTTGAATGGGTAAAATCAATGTCGGACAAGGAAACGTTGGGGAGTGAAGAGTGCTGGTACATATTATCTAATACCTTGTCAGAAGGAAATTTATTAATCATTTCAGGAGTAAATATTTCTTTCCATTTTTTCATATATGGTGTATAAACCAAATACGGATTTCCATCTGATTTTACGATCTCATTTTTTTCAAATATTACCTGATCTTTAAAAGTATACAATGTGCAGTCTTTAGATTTTAAAAAGACTGCAATCTCTTTATCCCTTTGTAGTGCATAGGGTTCATAATCGTGATTGGTATAAACCTCTTTAATCGTATATTTTGAAAGTAACTTTTTAAATACATTCTCAGGAGTATCATAATATATTGCAATAGAGCTATTATGTTTGTTTTGTAGTTCCGACCGTAAACTTTGTAATTGATCAAAGATAAAAGTTACTCTTGCATCATCTTTCTGTAAAGAAGCTAGAATTTCTTTGTCGAATATGAATATAGGGAACACCTTATAACCGCTTTTTAAAGCATTATAAAGCCCTTTATTATCATACAAGCGTAAATCTCTTCTAAACCAAAAAATGACCCGCGGCTGCTCTTTCATTTTAAAAAGAATTGAATTGTAAAGTCGTAGGAATGTGCTCTAATTTGCCGAAAATAGAAGCTAATTTATCAGCTCTATAATGAAATATTTCTTTGAGTTTAGGAAGTACCATTATAGGGTGTGCCATTTGCCCTAGTATACCGCCAGGTAATTTATAGTCTACCACATCTCTCATGATGATGCCGCCATCTGTAACCTCTAAAAAATGTTTGTGATGCCAAAGCTGATAAGGACCAAAACGTTGTTCATCAACAAAATACTCTTTGTCTTGTACATGAGTGATTTCTGTAACCCACTTGGTTTTAATGTTGGCTACGGGCGTAACAATATATTGAATAATTTGACCTTGGAACATTTTATCCTCAGTACCTGAGAGTATATTAAATCCCATATAGTCAGGGGTAATAGTTTTTAAATTTTCTGGTGCACATAAAAATTCCCATGCTTCTTCTAACGATATGGGTAAACCTTGAACTGATTTTAATTGATACATCTTCATGAAATTAAAGATACAATAATTTTGTTTAATAGATTTTAAAAAATATTAAACAAAATAGAATACGTTTATTTTAAGTAAATATTAACATCTACGATAATGTCTTTGTTTAATTTTAGGCTTAATCAAAAACTAATTAAAATGAAGAATATTACACTTGCCATTATTTGTGCATTTGTTGGGTTTATGAGTTATGCTCAAATAAAAACACCACAAGCTAGCCCAGGAGCTAAAATTGAACAAACAATTGGTTTAACAGAAGTTACTGTTACCTATTCAAGACCTTCTATGAAAGGACGTGAGATTTTTGGAGACTTAGTTCCTTATGATAAAATTTGGAGAACGGGTGCCAATGCCAATACAGTAATTACATTTAGTGAAAATGTATTTTTTGGTAACACCGAAGTAGAAAAAGGTTCATACGCTATCTATACGAAACCGGGGAAAAAGAGTTGGGAAATGTATTTATATGCTGATACTAACAATTGGGGTGCTCCTAGAGATTTTGATATGGAAAAAGTGGTAGCAAAGGCTACGGCAGAAGTAATGGAAGTACCTTTTCAGGTAGAAACATTTACTATTGACTTTAATAATTTAAGAAACAGTGGTGCAGATTTAGAAATGATTTGGTCTAATGTATATGTCGCATTTCCTATTAAAACTATGACTAAAGAGCAAACAGTAAATAATATTAAAAAGGTAATGAGCGGACCATCTTCTCGTGATTATTATAGTGCTGCTGTTTTTTATTACACTGAGAATATGGAAATGAAAAAGGCTGTAGAAATGATTGACAAAGCAATTGAAATGGAAGGTGATAAGGCGGCATTTTATATGTATCGTCAGCAGTCATTAATTCATGATAAAGCGGGTGATAGAAAAGGAGCTATAAAAGCAGCAAGAATTTCTTTACAGAAATCTAAGGAAGTGGGAAATCAGGATTATGTTAAAATGAATGAAGATACCTTAAGAGAGTGGAAGGCACTATAAGTGATCTTTAATAATAAAATGAAAAAGCTGTTCGAAAGAGCAGCTTTTTCATTTTAAATAATAGGTATGTACCACGTCATATTGCTTAATAAGTGGATTGTATTTTCTTAGGTAGATAGCGTTGCAATCAAAAGAAGTTGGATGAAATTTTAATACTTTCTTACCTTTTTCAATATGTTCAGGATGTAGTCTTCTTCCAATAGTTAAATGCGGATTTACTACATCTCCTTGTAAACTAAGCTTTTGATGAAATAGTCTCATAACGTTTATAATATGATCTTTAGAAGTACTATTTGGGGCAATGTAGAGCGTACCAGTTTTATCAAAACTTTTAATTTCAGCTAAGTGAATTTGAAACGATTTTAAAACGTTACAGACACTTATTATTTGTTCGTGTATATGTTGTAAAGAGTTACTGTTTCCTTCAAACTCTCCAATAGTAAAATGAGCCATCGAATTTTTACTATGATACCATCCTATACAATCAGATAGTCTTAGTTTTAGAGCTCTTACGTGCTTTACAGTGCTATCATCAGGTATAATAGCAATTGAGTACTTATGAATATTCATAACACAATTATTCGTTAACGGTAGTGGTAAAAATACAGTTTAAACGTCCGAAATAAATACACAATTATGAGTATTTATTGTAAAAAGATTACCTTTTTAAACAGCTTCTTTTATATAAAAACCATTTGGTGAATTTGTGTCAAATATGTATATTTAGTAAGCACAAGGTGGGGGCAAGATTATATATCAAAACATTACCAATTTTTAGGAGAGTACTACAAATCAAACATATATATGGATAGATAATAATGTAGAAGATTAACTATGAGAAATTTATTAGTTTACTTGTTGTTCTTGCTTATATTTTTTGGGTGTAGTTATTCAAAAAAAGATTTAGTAGGTATTTATGTTAAAACCCCATCAGTAAATACAAATGATACGCTTTACTTGTATGAAAATAATGAGTACACTCAAAAAATATATTTTAAGACAGTAGAGCTTTTTTGATAATTGTTTTTATAGAAAGAGTTACTCTTCCGTATCGTCATCTACTCTAGTTAACCATTTTTGGTCTATTTGTTTACTAGCTTTAGCACCTAATTTTTTTAGTTTTTCTACTTTGGTAAGCAGATTTCCTCTACCAGTAAGTTTAGTCATGGTTCCGGAGTAACTGTTTTGTACAGTTTGAATTTGTTTTCCTATTTTTTCAAAATCTTCTAGTAGTCCTTTAAACTGGTCGTATAGTCTACCTGCCTGAATTGCAATTTCTAAAGCATTCTTATGTTGCTTTTCGTTTTGCCACATACTATCTATGGTACGCAATGTTGCTAATAGGGTAGAAGGAGTAACAATTACAATGTTTTTTTCAAAAGCCCAAGAATATAAATTGGTGTCTACCTGTGAGGCAGCAGCAAAGGCTGGTTCTAACGGAATAAATAAGAGTACAAAATCAGGACTTTCTATTTTATATAAATCTTGATAGTTTTTAGCGCTTAATTGCTCAACATGTTTCTTAACAGAAAATAAGTGCTCTTTTAATAGAGCAGGTTTTAAGGTTTCATCCTCTTCATTTACATAGCGTTCATAGGCTATAAGGGAAACCTTAGAGTCGACAATCATTTTTTTGTTTTCGGGTAAATGAATAATTACATCGGGTAATACGCGTTTACCTTCTTCTGTGGTAAAACTGTTTTGTACAGTATATTCACTACCTTTTTCAAGTCCTGATTTTTCTAGTACACGCTCTAAAACTAATTCGCCCCAGTTTCCTTGCATTTTAGTATCTCCCTTAAGTGCTTTGGTAAGATTGCTGGCTTCCTTAGTTATTTGTTGGTTGAGTTCGCGCAGGCTCTTTAATTGCTCTGTCATAGACGTATGTCTAATTACATTTTCTTTATTTGAGTCGTCAACCTTTTTCTCAAAGAGCTGAATTTTTTCTTGTAACGGACTTAATATGTTTTTAATGTTCTCTTTGTTCTGTTCTGTAAACTTAGAACTCTTTTCTTCTAATATTTTGTTAGCAAGGTTTTCAAACTCCTTAGTAAATTTTTCTTGTAACTTTTCTAATTCTCCTTTTTGTTCTTGAGAACGTTCATGCAAGTGTACATAGTCTGCTTCTTTTTTAGAAAGCTGAATAGCTATTGCTTCTTTTTCCTGACGTAGTTTTTCTGTCTCATTATGGTATATTTCTAATTGCTTTTGAAACTGCTCTTTTTGTTGTAACCATTGCTGTTCAATGGTTTTTTGCTGAGCGGTTAAAGCGTCTAACTTAGATTGTAACCCTTGGGAATTTGCATTGTTTTTAGAAGTTGCAATCGTTTTTCCGATATAGAATCCTATAGCGCCTCCTAGAATTAATGTAATGATAGCAATAATGGTTTCTGACATGAATTATTGAATTTTTTTGAACGGTAAAGATAAAAATAAAAGAGGGAATATAAATTGTGTAATAATGCTATAAACAAAAAAACACCTGTGAATTTCACAAGTGTTTAAATGTTGAATTTTACTCTATAATTGAGATGAAATGCTCAAAGACTTGTCTCTAAATAGCATTAATTGACTAAAGAAAGTTCACCACTTTCTAATGCCTTGTTTAAATCAACCGTAACGGTTTTATAAAATCGGAAGAATTTTTTACCATCTTTTCTAGCAATGGTTACTTCATTATTTTTGCCAACTTCCGTTATTACAATAGGAGTATTATAAACACTCTTATAATTGGCAACGGTGCCTCTTTTTATAAGTGTGTTTAATTTAGGGAAATCAATAGTATGAAATTCATTTCCTTTTGGTGTATTAATTACATACACGTCTCCTTTTTTTGGTTGATGGTTAACTGTAGTGTTGGTCGTAAATGCAGTTGTAGTAACAAAGATGATAGCTGCTACGCAAAGCTTCTTTAACATTGGTTATTATAATTTAAAATTTACGGGCGTAAATTTATAACCCTTAAAAGAACTATGATAGAATAGTTTTTAACAGGTTATTAGTCTTGTAACACTTTTTGAATACTAAGAAAGTTTGTATCATTAAAACAAACTAAATGAACTGTTTGTGTTGCAGTTTTTTAGTTTTTATAACGAAACAGGTAATAGTATTTAATATATCAATACGGGTGCACTATCTACACATTCAACCCCTGCAGGTTCTTGAGGGACATCACAGGTAGAAACCATCTCCCATTTATTATTATAAATGTTCTGAAAGCTATTGTAGTCTTCAACTAAGGCGAAAAATTGATCCGTATTTAAAGTCGTATTGTAGGCTATATACGCAGATGGACCACCACATGCTTTTTCTCCTACAGCTGTATAATCCCATTCAGAGGCATCTGTACACTCCACGCTTTGACCAAACTCAACAATTTTATCAAACTTTTCTTGTAGCTTAATGGTATCTTCTTCAAATGTAAGTTTATAATCTTCCTCGGCACATGCAACAAAAAGTAAGCTAAATATTAAAAACGCAGTGTACGATATAAATTTCATGATAATAAGTTTATCTAGTAGATGTAATAATTTTAAAATAGTTGCTTTAAGAAAGCTCACAAATTTAGTAACTATTTAAAGAAGTTTCCTTATGTTCTTAAAACTAAATTTTCAGTAAGGATTTTAGTAAACTACTTTGGGCTAAGCCTACGAAGTAATTAGTAAGCATTGCATTTCTACTTCGAGACAAGTCTCGGAGCATTTCATCTCAATTATTGAGTAAAACATAAAAGTAAAAAAAGCTCTTATTTCGGGTTTCTGTTGTTATTTTATTTTCAAAGAAATTATCTCGTCATGTGAATATAGAAACGCACTTAAGCGAAGATTATATTTGCGTAGCTAGTATTGTTTGCCATATAAACTAGCCATTTTTTTGTCCTATTAATAAGGTATTTGTATTTCGTACCTTTTTAAAGGTTTGTAGGTTGAAAGAAGCATTAAAAAAAGTTTCCAGCGTTTGGGTTTGTTTTTCGTTATTATCAGTAAGTGCCGCGTTAAAAATAAACCATCCGTTTGTATTAATTGAATTTTTAAGATTGACTAGAAATTCAGATTCGTAGACTAAGTTGGGTACTTCAGTGTCAATAAATAAATCGATGATAATTAAATCGAACGAGTGTTGATGCTGTTTTAAAAACTCAAAGGCATCTGCTTTTATTATGGTAGTGGTATCGCTGTTTGCAATTCCAAATTCTTCTTTGGCTATTGTAATCATTAAAGGATCTATCTCTACAGCAGTAATCGTATTGTTATAGTTGAGTTTTTGTAAGGTTTCAATCACACTTCCTGCTCCTAATCCTAATATAAGAATTGATTCAATCTTATCTAGCGGAATTTTATGTAACCCGAATTTCAATATTTTTTGAAGTGATCCGTAAGAGTAATTTGCATTTTCAGTATCCACCATTTTTTTTCCATTGAATAGGGTAATTTCAATGGTTCCACTAAAATTAGATTGATATTTGTTCGTGGTAACCGGAAATATAAAACTAAGTATTCTAATAAACAGGTTTTTTTTCAAAACTTATTTTGTATTTTGAGTGAGCAAGTAAATTTATAAATAAAAAATTCTTAATTTTACAAACCAAATACTTTTGGAAATATAATTATGAGTCAAAAAGTTCTTCTTTCTTCAAAAGAGATAAATGTAATCCTTCATCGTTTGGCTTGTCAACTTATTGAAAATCATTTAGATTTTAGTGATACTGTACTTGTGGGAATTCAACCGAGAGGTGTTTTTTTAGCAGACAGATTGGCAAAAATGTTGTCGGAGTTTTATGGAATAGATAACATAAAAGTAGGGAATTTAGATATTACTTTTTTTAGAGATGACTTTAGAAGGAGTGATAAACCTTTAGAAGCAAATTCTACTAAGATTAACTTTTTAGTAGATGATAAAAATGTGGTTTTTATAGATGATGTACTCTATACGGGTAGAAGTATTCGATCGGCATTAACTGCTATTCAGTCATTTGGAAGACCAAAAGCAATTGAGTTATTAACGTTAATAGACAGACGTTTTAGCAGACATTTACCTATACAACCTACGTATAGAGGTCGTCAGGTAGATGCAATTAATAAAGAAAAAGTTATTGTACACTGGGAAGAACAAAATGGGGAAGATACAGTGTACCTTGTAAATAGATAATTAATTATACCAGTAAATTTATAGAAAATGAGTGAGTTAAGTGTACCACACTTATTAGGGATAAAGTATATTAACGAAGCAGATATTCAATTGATTTTTGAGACAGCAGATCACTTTAAGGAAATAATTAATCGTCCTATTAAAAAGGTGCCTTCGTTAAGAGATATTACTATTGCCAACTTATTTTTTGAGAATAGTACCCGAACCAGACTATCCTTTGAGTTAGCAGAGAAAAGGTTGTCTGCTGATGTGGTTAATTTTTCGGCGGCACAGTCTTCTGTAAAAAAAGGAGAAACACTTATAGATACCGTTAATAACATCTTATCTATGAAAGTAGATATGGTAGTTATGAGGCACCCAAACCCAGGAGCAGGCGTGTTTTTATCTAAAAATGTAAAAGCAAGTATTGTAAATGCAGGCGATGGGGCTCATGAACATCCTACACAGGCTTTGTTAGATTCGTATTCTATTAGAGAGCGTTTAGGAGATGTAGCAGGAAAAAATGTGGTAATTGTGGGTGATATTTTACATTCTAGGGTAGCACTATCAAATATTTTTGCACTTAAGTTGCAAGGAGCCAACGTAAAAGTGTGTGGCCCAAAAACACTTATCCCAAAATATATAACTTCGTTAGGAGTTGAGGTTGAAACTAATTTACAGAAAGCTATAGAGTGGTGTGATGTGGCTAATATGCTTCGTATTCAGAATGAGCGATTAGATATTAGTTATTTTCCATCTACCAGAGAATATGTGCAACAATATGGTTTAACTAAACCAATGTTAGACAGACTAGACAAAGAAATTGTAATTATGCACCCAGGACCTATTAATCGTGGTGTTGAAATTACAAGTGACGTAGCCGATTCTGAACAGGCAATTATCCTTGATCAGGTTGAAAATGGAGTTGCTGTTAGGATGGCGGTAATTTATTTATTAGCATCTAAAATTAAGTAAGTTATGATTGTAACAAAAAGCAACAATACAAGTATTGTTACTAATGAGAAAATGACCGTAACAGACTTTTTAGCGAAACTAAAGGAGTCTTACAACGAAATCAAAAATGATCATATTATTATTAATTTGTTTTCAATTAATAAAATAGGAACTAGTGATATATTAGAGTTTTTACCATTATCTAATGAGCATAGGGGTAAAAACAAGTCGTTTGTAATAGTAGCTACAGGTATTAAATATGACGAGATACCAGAAGAATTAGAGATTGTACCTACTTTACAAGAAGCTCATGACATTGTTGAAATGGAAGAGATTGAGCGTGATTTAGATTTTGAAGAATAATGAAGGTTACCATTTTAGGTTGTTATAGTGCTACTCCACGAACGTTAAATAATCCAACATCTCAGGTGTTGGAAATTAATAATAGGATATTTCTTATTGATTGTGGTGAGGGTACACAAGTACAGCTTAGAAAACATAAAATTAAGTTTTCTCGTATAAAACATGTGTTTATATCACATTTACATGGAGATCACTTTTTTGGACTTCCGGGTTTGGTGTCAACATTTCAAATGCTAGGACGCGAAACCGAATTACATATTTATGGTCCTAAAGGAATTAAAGAGGCCGTACTTTTGTATTTAAAATTAGGGAATTCATATACCAGTTACCCGCTTATATTTCATGAGCTTACCGGTGCAGAATCTGAGATAATTTTAGATGATGAAAAAGTAACTGTAAGTACTATTCCTCTAAAACATAGAGTGTATACCAATGGCTATTTGTTTAAGGAAAAACCAAAGGAACGTAAGTTAAATATTAATGCAGTTCTTAATTATGAGATAGATAAATGCTATTATCAGAATATTAAGAATGGTAAAGATGTTACCCTTGATGACGGAACGGTTGTTTCCAATGAAGTCTTAACTTTTGATGCTCCTCCTTCTAAAAGCTATGCCTTTTGTAGTGATACTATTTATAAACCAGATATTGTACCTATAATAGAAAAGGTAACCACCTTATATCACGAATCTACCTTTTTAGATAAGCACAAACATTTATGTGCGCATACCAAACATACAACGGCGTATGAGGCAGGGTCAATTGCTAAGGAGGCAAATGTGGCTAATTTAATATTAGGACATTATTCTACACGGTACGATAATATTCACGACTTTAAAAAAGAGGCGCAAACAGTTTTTGAAAATGTTCATCTTGCCGAAGATGGAAAAGTTTTAGAATTTTAATTGTCTCGTAAGAAATAGCTTCTTTTAGTACCTGAATTATTTCATTCAAGAATGGTGTTTGTAAAATCTTCATAAAAATTAGGTAAACACACGTATAACTTCTTTTAAAAGATAACTAGAACTCGTAAATTGCTTATCAAATTTAGAATATGCAAAAAGATTTAGGCGAGTATAGAAAAGTATATCAGAAAAGTGAACTATTGGAAAATGAGGTTCCTGATAATCCTATGCAATTGTTTCAGACTTGGTTTTATGAAGTGGATAACCAAAATACGGTAGATGAAGCAAATGCGATGAGCGTGGCAACCATAGGAGCAGATGGTTTTCCGAAAACACGAGTGGTATTACTTAAAAAGTATACCCATGAGGGGTTTATTTTTTATACAAATTATGATAGTGAAAAGGGACATGCTATAGCACATAATCCGCATGTGTGTTTATCTTTTTTTTGGCCGGGTAGCGAACGTCAAATTATTATAAAAGGAACAGCTGAAAAAGTACCTGGTAATATGTCGGATGGGTACTTTGAATCGCGTCCGCACGGGAGTCAACTAGGGGCATTGGTGTCTCATCAAAGTGCTGTGATAGCTAATAGGTCGGTGTTAGAGAATGAATTGAATGTTTTAGAAGAACAATTTAAAGGGAAAGATGTACCGAGACCACCACATTGGGGTGGTTATTTAGTACGTCCGCAGTCGATGGAGTTTTGGCAGGGTAGACCTAACAGATTACATGACAGACTGCGCTATACATTACAACCCGATTACGAGTGGAAATTAGAGCGTTTAGCTCCTTAAAACTATACCATGAAAAATCTTGTATTTATAAGACATGGGAAATCTTCTTGGGATTATGATTTTGCCGACGATTTAAGGCCATTAAAAAAACGTGGTGTTGAAGACGGAAAATTAATAGGGGAAGAATTGATAACATGGAATTTAAATCCTGATGCTATTTTTTCGAGTCCGGCTAAGAGAGCATACGACACATGTAAGATAATCTCTGAAAAAATTGGTTATGATATAGATAATGTTGAAATTTCGGAGTTATTATATGATTTTGATGGTAAAAGAGTTCTTAACTTTATTATAAATTTAGAAGAGGATTTGGATACAGTAATACTATTTGGGCACAATCATGCTTTTACGGCATTGGTAAACTCGTTAGGTAGTGTAAGTATATCCAATGTGCCAACAACTGGCGTTGTTTGGATTTCTTTTAATACAAATGATTGGCATATAAAACAGACAGGAACAACAGTTAAAACATTATTTCCAAAGCAACTAAAAAACTAAATGGATACTGTAAAAAAACAATACGTTAATAGGGAGCTAAGCTGGCTTCAGTTTAATGCACGAGTACTACAAGAAGCGGCCGATCCAACAGTACCTTTGTTGGATAGGTTGAGGTTTATTGGTATATTTTCTAATAATTTAGATGAATTTTTTAAAGTACGTTATGCTACGGTAAAACGTATAGCTCATTCATCTGAAACAGGAGAGAATGTACTTGGAGGTAGAGCAGCAAAAGATCTTTTAGAAGATATTACCGAAATAGTAATTAAACAACAGTCAGAAAGTTTAGATATTCTTAGTGAAATTGAAAAGCAGTTACGAGAAGAGCATATTTATATTATTGATGAGACTGGAGTTTTAGAAGCTCATAAGGCTTTTATTAAAGATTATTACCTTACGAAAGTAGCACCGGCTTTAGTGACTATCATTTTGAATGAGCTTAATGAGTTTCCCGTTTTAAAAGATAGTGTGGCTTATTTAGCGGTTCGAATGATTTCTAAAAAGGAAGCTCAGGCTTCTGGTATCAAACGTTTTATGAAATCTGTAGCGGTTATAAATGAAAGCAGATATGCTCTTATTGAAGTACCTAGAACTATTGATAGGTTTATTGTGCTACCAAAAATAGGGGATGTTAATTATATTATCATGCTAGATGATTTAATTCGCTATTCTTTAAATTCTATTTTTGGTATTTTTGAGTATGATGAGATTTCTGCGCATATGATTAAGATTACTCGTGATGCTGAACTTGATATAGATAATGACCTTTCTAAGAGTTTTATTGAAAAAATACATAGTAGTGTTAAGGGAAGAAGTAGTAGTGAACCAGTACGTTTTGTGTATGATGAGAAGATAGAAAAAGAAACTCTTAATTATCTGATGAAGAAAATGGGAATAGACGATATGGATAGTGTTATTCCTGGAGGAAAATATCATTTCAGAAAAGATTATATGGGCTTCCCAAGTCTTGGTAGAACCGATTTACAATACAATAGCTATCCACCTTTGCCTATTAAAGGCCTAGATATGGAGGGCAGATTGTTACCAGTTATTGCAAAGAAAGATTACTTGCAATATACTCCGTATCATACTTTTTCTTATATCATACGTTTTTTAAGAGAAGCAGCTTTAGACCCACAGGTAAAAACCATAAAGATTACTATTTATCGTTTGGCGAAATTGTCTCAGGTGGCTAGCTCATTAATTAATGCGGTTAAAAACGGTAAAAAAGTTACTGTTCAGATAGAATTACAAGCACGATTTGATGAGGAGGCTAATATTAAATATGCAGAGCTTTTACAATCTGAAGGGGTAGATTTAAAATTTGGTGTTCCTGGATTGAAAGTACATAGTAAAATTTGTGTTATAGAGCGATTAGAGGAAGGTAATGTAAAGTATTACGGATTTATTAGTACTGGTAACTTTAATGAGTCTACCGCTAAGATATATACCGATTATACCATATTTACATCGCATCAGCCAATATTAAAAGAAGTGAATAAGGTATTTGAGTTTTTTGAAACTAATTACCGTATTCATAAGTACAAACATTTAATTGTTTCTCCGCATTATACTAAGAGTTCTTTCTCTCGATTGATTAAGAATGAGATTAAGAATGCAGAAGCAGGGAAGCCTGCTTTTATAAAGTTAAAGATGAATAGCTTAACTAGCTATAAAATGGTTGATAGGCTGTATGAAGCGAGTAAGGCAGGTGTGAAAATACAAATGATTGTTAGGGGTGTTTGTTGCTTAGTACCTGGAATTGAAGGTTTGAGCGAGAACATTCAGGTAATTAGTATAGTGGATAAATTTTTAGAGCACCCTAGGTTATACATTTTTGGTAATGGGGGCGATCCGGTATATTATATATCATCTGCCGATTGGATGACTCGAAATATTGAAAACAGAGTAGAGGTATCTTGTCCTGTTTATGATGAAGATATTAAAAAAGAACTTATGGATACGTTTGAGATATGCTGGAATGATAATGTAAAAGCCAGACGTATTAATGAACAACAAAATAATAAATATAGAACCAATGATAAGGCTAAAGTACGCTCACAGTTTGCTACTTATGAGTATTATCTTAAGAAGAGTAAGGTTCTGAAATAATTTAAAGAATGCTATTATGAAAGTTAGAAAGTTTGCCGCAATTGATATAGGTTCCAATGCAGTTAGGTTGTTAATTTCAAATGTTTTAGAAGTAGATGGGGCATCTCCTGTATTCTCTAAAAGCAGTTTGGTTAGGGTACCAATTCGTTTAGGAACAGATGTATTTTTGAACGGGAAGGTATCTGATGAGAACGCTGAGCGTTTAGCAGAATCTATGAAAGCATTTAAATTGCTAATGGGGGTTCATAAGGTAGAAGCTTATAAGGCATGTGCTACATCGGCAATGCGCGAGGCTAAAAACGGAGAAGAACTTACCAAACTGATAAAGAAAAAGTCGGGCGTTCAAATAAACATTATAGACGGTTCTGATGAAGCGGCTATTATTGCAAATACAGATTTACAAGCACTTATTGAAGGAGATAAAGCGTATTTATATGTAGACGTAGGTGGGGGGAGTACCGAGTTTACTGTGTATTCTAATGGAGAAACTATTGCTTCTAAATCTTTTAAAATTGGGACTGTTCGTATTTTAAATGAAATGGTAAAACATGAAACCTGGGTTGAGGTAGAACAATGGATTAGAGAGAATACCAAAGACTTTTCAAAAATATCTTTAATAGGTTCTGGAGGAAATATTAATAAAATTTTCAAAATATCTGGTAAAAAGGAAGGTACACCATTAACATATAAGTACTTAAGTAGTTACTACCAGTTTTTAATGTCGTTTTCTTATGAAGAACGCATCTCTATTTTAGGGTTAAACCAAGATAGGGCAGATGTTATTATTCCGGCAGCACGTATTTATATAAGTGCTATGAAATGGAGTAAGGCTATTAAGATTTATGTTCCTAAGATAGGATTGTCTGATGGTATTGTAAAAAGTTTATATTATAGCACCATAGAAGGGAATAAAGTGGTAGATACTGAATAAGTATCTACCCTTGTATAGTTTATCCGTGCATGGTTTCTTTTTTACCTAAATCAAGCATTATTTCTGCTTCAAAGGTAAGTAGGTCTTGCCATTTTTGATCTACTTCTTCACGTTTTCCATATTTTCTGGCAAAGCCTAAGAACATGGTGTAGTGATTTGCTTCACTTGCCATTAAATTTTTGTAGAATTCTGCTAATTCAGGGTCGTTTATTTCTTCAGATAGTAATCTGAAACGCTCACAGCTTCTGGCTTCTATTAGAGCGGCATATAGAAGTTTGTTTACCATGAAATTAACTCTGGAACCTCCTTTAGGGAAAAAGGTCATTAATCGGTTTACATATTCATCTTTACGGTCTCTACCCAATGTCCAGCCACGAGCAATAATTCTATCGTGTACCATTTTAAAATGACTAATCTCTTCTTTTACAAGAGCGGTCATTTCTTGTACTAAGTCTGTATATTCAGGAAAAAGTACAATAAAAGATATGGCGGTACTAGTAGCTTTTTGTTCACAAAAAGCGTGATCGGTTAAAATTTCATGAATGTTTTTCTCAACAATATTTACCCATCTTGGGTCGGTAGGAAGTTTTAAGCCCAGCATAATTACGTTGTTTTGCACAAAAGTAAATAAAATAAAAAAGACATTTCGCCCTAACCCGAAATGCCTTTTTTAAATATGGCAATTGCAATTTTTTACTTGTACCTATTAGACGCATAAAACTTAAAAAGGTTGCGTTTAAAAAATTAATTTATTTTGAGAGTTGAACAATTTTGTTTGTGGTATTCCAGTTTCTTGCAGTGCTAGCGGTTTGTAATGCTTTTTCTATCACCTTATTAGTAAGTTTAGATTTACCGGCAGATTCCCTATAATAAATGTAGACAACATCATTAGTAACCGTGAATTTATCGGTTCCAAAATTCATATCTAAAAAAGTTTCGATTTCTTTAGATGCCGGAATATTTTGAAGGTAACATACATACATTTTTTTTAAGTCAAAGTCAGAAAGATTGGTGTACGGATTGTTAGTTAGTATAGTTTCCATTTCATAGGGTGTTTTTATAATAACAGAAACATTTTTAGTACTAAATTTTTCTTCAATCTTTTGTTCTAATTCAGAAGCATTAGGAGTAGTGTCACTTTCAAAAATAATATTACCACTTTGTATATAGGTGGCAACATTCTTAAAACCAAGTGATGTCCAAAAAAGTTTTAAGTCAGCCATTTTAATAATGTTTGTACCAGAAACGTTTATACTTCGTAATAGACAAATGTATGTAGGCATAGCTTTTTAGTTTTAAATATCCAAATCGAATTCTTTTCTAAGTAAATCTATATAAGGGTTTACTTCCCTTAATTTCTCATATTTTTCTTGTGGTGTAAAGATAAACTTCTTAGAAGTTTCTTCGTTTACAGTAACGTGTAACGATAGGTGATAATTTCTAAGCTTCTTTTTAAGGTATGCCAGTAAAGCATTCTGTTGATGAATAATATCGTGCTTAATACCTTCGTTTGGAGACTCAATCCAAATAGTAGTTTCATTCTTTAAAGTAGGTGTATCTACCGTAAGGTTAGAAGCCATTATTTTTTTACCTTCTTTTTCAAGTTTAGCAACATACTTTTGCCAGTATTCCTGCATTTGTTTTTCGGTAAACTTTTCTTTCGGAAGGTTGGATTCATCTATTACTTCCTCTCTTTTATTGGCTTCAAATTCTTTTTTTGTTCTGATACTGTTTAAAGAGAGCCCTGAAACTCTTTTGGGTAGATTTTTTAAATCAATTTTAGGGATTTCTTTTTTAGCATCATCTTTAGTATCCAGTGACTTAGGTTGTGCTACTTTAGCTGAAGTATCAGTGTTGTTAGATGTTGTTGTATGTGGAGTAGCCTCTTTAACTTCAACAGGGTGTGTACTTATAAAAAAGGAAGAAGGAATTATAAAGTTGCTACCTTTTTTTTTTTCTCCATCATAAGTGATAGAGGCAAGTTGCATAAGACAAAGTTCAATTAATAATCGTTGATTTTTACTTGTCTTGTAGTTGAGGTCGCATTCATTGGCTAGCTGCAGTGCTTGTAACAGAAATGGCATGGATGTTTTCCTGCTTTGTTCAGCATATTTTTGTTTGGCTTCATCACCAACTTCTAGTAAGCTTAACGTTGCCTCATTTTTACAAACCATTAAATCTCTAAAATGACTCGCTAGCCCTGAGATAAAATGATGTGCATCAAAACCTCTACTTAATATTTCATTAAATTGAATTAGTAAGTCAGGAATCTTATTCTCTAAAATAGCCTCAGTAGCGGCAAAGTACGTTTCAAAATCTAATACATTTAGGTTTTCTGTTACTGCTTTTCGTGTAAGCTTTTTACCAGAAAAAGAAACTACTCTGTCAAATATAGAAAGGGCATCACGCATGGCACCATCAGCCTTTTGAGCAATAATATGTAGTGCATCATCTTCAGCTTCTATACCCTGTTCTTCGGCTATATATTTTAAATATTCCTTTGCGTCTGTTACCGTAATTCGTTTAAAATCAAATATCTGACAACGAGAAAGAATCGTAGGAATTATTTTATGCTTTTCTGTAGTAGCTAATATAAAAATAGCATGTTTAGGGGGCTCTTCAAGTGTTTTTAAAAAGGCATTAAATGCAGCAGAAGACAACATGTGAACCTCATCTATAATATACACTTTATATTTACCTACTTGAGGCGGTATACGAACCTGATCTATAAGATTACGTATGTCGTCTACCGAGTTGTTAGAAGCAGCATCAAGCTCAAAAATATTGAATGCAAAATCTTCATCTTCTTGTTCGCTTCCATCAGCATTAATCATTTTAGCAAGAATACGGGCACAGGTAGTTTTACCAACACCTCTAGGACCGCAAAATAATAAAGCTTGTGCCAGATGATTATTCTCAATGGCATTAAGTAATGTATTGGTAATTGCTTTTTGACCAACTACATCTCTAAAGGTTTGCGGACGATATTTTCTTGCAGATACTATAAAATGCTCCATACGTAAGGGCAAATATAAAAAATGACCTTTGAATTATTGTTACTACTGTTTTTGTATTTATAAGGACTTATTAACATTGTTACGCATGTTAATTGGTAGATAGCAAGTAAATATTATTACATATCAACTAAAAAAGCTACTTTTGTGGCTAGAAGCAGGCTACCTTATCGCTCGGTTTTTCGAGAGGAAAGTCCGGACACCATAGAGTAAGTATAGCGGCTAACAGCCGTCCGTTGTAAGGCGAGGACCAGTGCAACAGAAAGAATGTACAGGTAATGCTGTAGTGAAATCAGGTAAACTCTATACGGTGCAACGCCATGTAAACCAACGTTTGAGAGCTGCTCGTTCAATGTTGGAGGGTAGGCGGTTAGAATGTACGGGTAACTGTATGTCTAGATAAATGGTAAGGCTTAGACAGAATCCGGCTTATGGCCTGCTTTTAATTTTCTTCTTCGGTATCGTCGTCTTCACTTTCAGGAATTTCAAAGAAGCTAAAAACACTTCCTCCGTATCTTTTTAAAAAGCTGAAGTTAGGCAATTGCGATAGGTCGGTATGTTTAGAATGTTCAATGATTAAGAAACCTTCCTCAGAAACTAAATTTCTTTCAAAGACTAATTTTGTTATGGTAGCAAATTGTTCGTCTGAGAAATCATAAGGAGGATCAGCAAAGACAATATCGGCTGAAATTAATGTTTTCCCCAAGAATTTAAAAACATCACTTTTAATAGTGTTGATATTAAAATCGAGTTCTTCACTGGTTTTAGAAACAAACTGAACACATCCCTGATTTTGATCTACCGCTGTGATTTCTGTACAACCTCTACTAGCAAATTCATAACTAATATTTCCTGTCCCCGTAAAGAGATCTAATAATGATACTTCATTAAAATAATAGTAATTATTTAAGATGTTGAAAAGTGATTCTTTAGCAAAATCTGTTGTAGGTCTTACCGGTAATTTAGCCGGTGCCATTAAACGTTTTCCTTTATGTTTACCAGAAATGATTCTCACTATTGCATGTTTATTAGAGCAAAATTTTCTAAAACCTCTTCTTTAGTAAGGTTTATATATTTATTAAATAATGCTTGTTCAGAGTATATGTCTACAAATCTAATATAAGTGTAGAGTATTTTATATAATGGATGATCGTCTTTTGTATTTGCTATAAGAATAGCGGGTATATTCTCGGTATCTAATTCTAATTGTTCAAATACAAATAATACATAATAAATAAAGTCTTCAGGAGTATTGTAATTAAAACTATTATATAAAATTAGTTTCTTCTGGTTGATAACGATAAGCTGAAATTCATTTGTATTTGTTAAGTGAATAAACACTTTAGAGCCTTCACTAGCTTTAGAGATATTAAGTAACTTGTTTACTAATACAGTAGCTATATGCTCATATTCAAATTCGCCAAACCAGTCTAGAAAAAAGTTATTAATATTAACAAAAGGGATGTATACATTAACGAGTTCTTTCCCTTCAATCTTATCGTACGTAATAAAGTCGTTAGGAAGAATTTTAATATTATATTTTAAATATTCTGCAAGTAACTCTTCATTAAAAACTGCGTCAGGTACAAAAGCCGATAAATTATTTAGATAAATAACTTTAAGAGTATCAAAATTTTGTTTTAGAATTTCGGTACTATTTATAATCTTTTTTACTTCTTCTAAGAGTGATTCAGGAGAATTGTTACGAGTGGCAAATGTAACCGACTGAAGTTCTTCTACGGTATTGCCAATGGTATTATAAATACAAAAAGAAAGTCCACTCAGACTAATCTGAATGGACAGTTCTTTATACGTTTTATGTAAGATATTATTTCTTGTTAGTTTTTGCGTCATAAATTGTTGGCCAGTTACCATTTGTACTAACTTCATCAAGAGAACCTACCAAAATTTCTGGTCCTGTAATATCTTCTGTAATATTTTCAGAATTTTTCTCCTGTTCAACTAAGTCAGCAGGCTGATCTGCAAGAATATCTTCTTTATTAGCTTTAACCAAAAATACAGGAGCACTATAATTATTCTTTATAATTGTAGCAGCTTCTAAATCAAATTTTTTATTATCTGTATAAGGAACAAACATCATTTTCTTATATCTGTCCGATTTTTTAAATAATGAGTCTTTTACAGAAACAGTTCCAATAGTATCAATAATTTTTCCTTCTTTAAGAACATCAATAGCGTACGCTTTATCATATTCCGTCCAAGAAGTATCTCTTTGAGAAGTAAGTGTAAATTCACCTGTTTCAATAAATGTAACTAACGTATCAAAACTTCCGGTATACTTACCATTTACAGTTTTATAAGCTTCTTCGCTATTTCTGATATCTTTCAGAGTTCTAACAACTTTAGCATAACGTTTTTCTTTAAGTTTTTTAAATTCTAAAGGACCTGAAACAGATTTATAAATCATGTAACAGAAAAAACCGCTTAATATCCAAAGGACAACTTGTGCTACTATTTTCATTTTATTAATTGTGAAATTATTTTATACTGGTTTACGCAAAGCTACAATTTTTTTTAATTCCAAAAAGGATTTAACAATAAAATCATTTTGACTATTTATTTACAAGAATAATGCCAAAAATGATGAGTAACCATTTTTCTTTTTTAAATTTGACCTTCAATCAATTTGAATGGATTCTTTAGCATTTTACAAACTTCTAAAAACGAAATTCCCCTTTGAACCTACTTCAATGCAAGACATAGTGTTGCAAAAGTTAGCAGAGTTCTTATTATCAAAGGATAACAATCGTGTTTTCTTACTGAAAGGGTTTGCCGGAACAGGTAAAACTACCATCATAGCCACTACAGTGATTAATCTGTGGCATGCCAAATTAAAAGCGGTATTACTAGCACCAACCGGTAGAGCAGCTAAAGTTATTACCAGTTATTCTAACACAACTGCATACACAATTCATAAGAAAATTTATTTTCCTAAGAAGCAGAAAAATGGCGGGGTCTCTTTTACATTACAGCCCAATAAGCATAGAAATACGGTTTTTATTGTAGATGAAGCTTCTATGATACCCGATATCAATACCGATTCAAAGTTGTTTGAAAACGGATCTTTATTAGATGATTTGGTGCAATATGTATATTCTGGACACCAATGTAAGCTACTTTTAATAGGAGATACAGCTCAGTTACCTCCTGTAAATTTAAGTGTGAGTCCTGCTCTTGAAGAACATACATTAAGTAATCATTATAATAAAGAAGTTACATCTTTGGAAATGGATGAAGTAATGCGTCAGGCAGAAGATTCGGGTATTCTTTATAATGCTACCAATATTAGGGAGCAAATTGCGACTTATTTCACAGAGAATTTTCAATTTCAGATTAACGGCTTTACTGATATAATTCGTTTAGTAGATGGTTTTGAAATTCAGGAGGCAATAGATCAAGCTTATTCCACTGTAGGGAGAGAAGAAACGGTGCTTATTGTACGTTCCAATAAAAGGGCTAATCTATATAATCAGCAAATAAGGAGTAAAATTTTATTTAATGAAAATGAGTTGACTCCAGGTGATTTTGTAATGGTAGTTAAAAATAATTATTTCTGGATTAAAGCTACTACAGAGGCCGGATTTATAGCTAATGGCGATATTTTAGAAGTTTTAGAAATATTTTCTATTAAAGAGTTGTACGGTTTTCGATTTGCAGAAGTAAAAGTACAAATGGTTGATTATCCTAGTATGAAACCTTTTGAAACTGTGCTTTTGCTTGATACTATAAAGGCGGAGTCACCTTCGCTATCATATGAAGAAAGTAATCGATTATATCAGGAGGTGATGAAAGATTATGAAGAGGAAACTTCTAACTATAAGAAGTTTTTAAAGGTGAAGAACAATCCTTTTTTTAATGCCCTTCAAGTAAAATTTTCATACGCCGTAACTTGTCATAAGTCACAAGGAGGACAATGGAATACTGTTTTTATAGAGCAACCTTATTTACCAGATGGTATTAGTATTGACTATTTAAGATGGTTGTATACGGCTATTACCAGGGCTAAAGAAAAACTCTACTTGATAGGCTTTAAAGATGATTTCTTTATAAATTAAAAAGGTAAGAATTTTAATTAGTATTACCTTAGCATATAATAGATATAATATTTATGAAAGTTATAGCAATGATACCTGCGAGGTATGCAGCTTCTAGGTTTCCGGCAAAATTAATGCAAGAACTTGGGGGTAAAACAGTTATTTTAAGAACGTATGAGGCAGCTGTAAATACAGGCTTGTTTGATGCGGTATATGTAGTTACTGATAGCGATATTATTTTTAACGAAATAGAAGGTAATGGTGGGAAAGCTATTATGAGCATAAAGGAACATGAATGTGGAAGTGATAGAATTGCGGAAGCAGTAGCTAATATGGATGTAGATATTGTTATTAATGTTCAAGGTGATGAGCCATTTACCGAGGCTAAAAGTCTTAGCAAGGTTATTGAAGTTTTTAAAGACGATCATGATAGAGAGATTGATTTAGCATCGTTAATGACTCCGTTATCTGATTGGGAAGATGTAGAGAATCCTAATAATGTAAAGGTTATTGTAGATAACCGAAGTTTTGCGTTGTACTTTTCTAGATCTCCTATACCTTACCCTAGAGGTAAAGAAATTGAGGCTACCTATTATAAGCATAAAGGTATTTATGCATTTAGAAAAGAAGCGTTATTGGCTTTTCCTAAAATGGAAATGAAAATGCTAGAAGCTACCGAAAAAATTGAGGCCATAAGATATTTGGAGTATGGTAAGAAAATAAAGATGGTAGAGACAGACGTGACCGGTATTGAAATAGATACTCCTGAAGATTTAGAAAAAGCAAAGAAAATGTTATCTGATGTTTGATAAAATTAAAGTAATTGGATTTGATGCTGACGATACCCTTTGGGTAAATGAAACCTATTTTAGAGATACGGAAGCAGTTTTTGGAAAATTGCTTTCGGGATATGAAACACCCAATAAAATAGATCAGGAGCTTTTTAAAAAAGAAATAGAAAACCTGGAAATCTATGGATATGGTGTTAAAGGCTTTGTTTTATCTATGGTAGAATCGGCTATAGAATTATCTAACGGAACCATATCTGCAGAGATTATTGAAGAAATTTTAAATTTAGGGAAGCAAATGCTTTCTAAACCTGTTGAATTGCTTGATGGGGTTACTGAAGTTTTAGAGGCCCTTTATGGTAAGTTTACACTTATAGTATTAACGAAAGGAGATCTTTTAGACCAAAAAAGAAAACTTGAAAAATCGAATCTAAGTGGTTATTTTCACCATATAGAGGTAATGACCGAGAAATCTGAAAAAGATTATGGAGAGGTTTTAAAACACTTAGATATTCAACCAGAAGAGTTTCTGATGGTGGGTAATTCTTTAAAATCGGATGTGTTACCCTTGTTGAAAATGGGGAGTAATGCCGTGCATGTTCCTTTTCATATTACTTGGGCACATGAGAAGGTGTCTGAAAAGGTGGTTGGAGAAACTAACATTGTTACCTTATCTTCTTTAAAAGAGTTATTAAATTACGTTTAGCCTTTTTCTCTATCAAAAATGAAATCAAAAGAACAAAATTGGGATACTTCTTTATATGTAGATAAACATGCGTTTGTATATAAATATGGAACAGGGTTAATAGATGTATTAAATCCTCAATCGGGCGAAAATATTCTTGATGTTGGTTGTGGAACAGGACAATTAACTGCTCAAATTAGAGAAAAGGGGTGTCAGGTGATTGGAATCGACGCTTCTGAGGAAATGAATAAAAATTTGTCGAATTTAGTAATGTCTGATTTTGGGTAAGCCTACATATGATAGACCTACCTTATTAGCAGATACTGAAAAAGGAATTGAAGATTGGTTATATATGTTTGCAACTAGTTTTTTTAAGGGAATACCAACTGATTTGGTAGGTGATATATGTACAGAGGTACAACAAAAGTTGTACCCCGTATTATTTAAAGATGAAAATTGGTATGCAGATTATAAACGACTACGTATAGTAGCACATAAGTAAGATTTAATCGTTTAGTCCATAATTTTTAATAGACTCTATTGGTGCAATTATATTATACCCTTCCCATACATTAGGATCATATTTTTTTAACTCAATACACTTATACGAATCCTGATTTTCGATTTTAGAAAATTCAGCTTCATCAATAATAGCATTTTCTAAAGCATAAAATTCTGTTATACTAAAAGAGTTTGTTTCAAAAGTAAAGTTTATCTTAAAAACGCTTTTGTCATCTGAACGATTGGTTTTGTTTTTCTTAAATTTTATGGGTCTACTTATATAGGCATAAACACCTTCTTCTTTTTTGGCAAACTTAAGGTTATACTTCCCTTTACTGTTTTTCTCAAAAACCCAAGAAATTCCAATACGGTCTTGTTTTACGTGAACACCTACTAAGAATTTTAGATTTAAGTTATGGAGGTTTTCACTTTCCAACATTTGGCAATCTAATCGTACTAAGGCATAATCCATTACGTTTATATACATTTTACCATAATATAAGGCACTTCCTTTTCTTGGTACAAATCTGATAATATAAGCCATCTCATTATTTATAGTTGTATAGCCTTCTAAGGTATATTCATATCTATTCTGTTTATCGAAAAAATCAACATCTTCGTTTTCGTAAAACATATTTAATGATTTATATTTATAGCTTAATTGATTTCTTAAGAAATTGGTGCTACTGGTGCTATCTTTTTCATTTTCAGTAACTAAAAATTCTTTAGTAGTAATAGAATCTTCCATCTTAAACATTCCCGATTTAACTTTATATGTAGCAGTAGTGTCTAAGTATTTGGTTAATAAATCGACTACCTTTGTAGTTAGCTTTTCAGAATTAATATCCTTATCATTATTTTTTAATAATACAGCCTTTTTTATTTGAATTTTAGAGGAGTCTTTATAAGTAAAAAACTTTCCATAGTATTCATCAAAAAATTCAAAATTCGAATTCTTATAGCTCTTTGTAAAATCTTCAATTTCTTCATTGAGTTTTTTTCTTTCCTTTCTATCTAAATCAGTTAATTTATTTAATTCAAGCTCTAAGTCTTCAAGCTTACTTTTATTAGTATTTCTAATAAAAAATGTTTGGTTTATATTTTCCGTAACATAATTAGAAGGAGCCATTTCAATCATCTTATTAACAATTTCTAAAGGAGTTAATTGTTTATTAGATACCAAAACTTCCCCAAGTTCTGTTACTTGCTCAATGAGTGTATATGTATGATTATTTTCAATTTCGGAGACAGCCACTTCAAATGTTTCATACCCCATAAATGATATTTTCATAATGGAATCTTTTAAATGTGTAGGGATTAGAATTGAAAAATCACCTTCGCCATTTGACAGTACACCATTACGATCTCCTATTTGTATAGTAGCATAGGGAATGGGAGCCTCATGAATATCTTGAATATGACCGGAAATTTGTTGGGCATTTAAACTAATTAATGAAATAAAAATTAAGAATAGAGTAGTAAGCCTTTTTTTGTGCTTCATATAACAAATGTAAATTACTTAGTTTAGTAGTCACTAAAATAAAGCGAGTTCGATATAAAACGGAATAATTCGCTATAATTTCTAAAGATAAAATTACTGAAATAATTTGTTCTATTCATAACCTTTATATCAGATTTACCCAAATTAGAGAAAAAGGTTAGCACACTAATAGAAAAAATCATTGCCTATATAAGGAATAAAACTATCATAGAATTTGATATGTATAACCTTAAACTAGCAGTTTAGTCATTCAACTAGTCGTACAGTTTCTTGTTGCAAGTCTAGATCAAAGCTGTTCAAACTTTCTTCTTCTTTTAGATTCAATTTTGTTTCTCGATAGGCTTTAGGAGAAATGCCATAAAAGTTTTTAAAAGAGGAAGAGAATTTTGAAATGTTTGAAAATCCAGTTGCATAAGTAACTTCAGAGATGGTTAATTTTTTGTCAGATAGTAAGATCCCTGCTTGTTTTAATCGTATATTTTTGATTAAATCTCGAGCTGACTGATTAGTTAGCTCTTTCAATTTTCTATATAAGTGAACCCTGCTTAAGCCAATTTCAGAAGCCAACATTTCAACATTCAATTCAGGATTGTTCAAATTTTCATTAATTACAGTAATAATTTTTTGTATTAATTTTTCATCCGAAGATTTTATGGAAATTTTATCTAATTGTTCTTCCGGGATTTGGTTGCCTCTATAGGTGTTTTTAAGTAGTTCACGATTGTGAATTAAATTTTGAACAGTTTTTGTTAAAATTTGAAGATTAAATGGTTTTGGAAGGTAGGCATCGGCACCAATATTTAAGCCTTCTAAATTATCTTTTTCTCTAGATTTAGCTGTAAGAAGAATGACCGGAATGTGATTAATATTGATGTGTTGTTTTATTTTTTTGCACAAGCTAATACCGTCTAGCTCTGGCATTTTTACATCACTGATGACTAAATCATATGGAGTTTTTAATATCATAGATAAAGCCTCTTTTCCATTCTTACTTTGTGATACATGATAGTGTTCAGAGAATTCCTTGGTAAGATACGCTCTCATCTCGGCATCGTCATCTACAATAAGGATTTTATATTTGCTTTTATTTTTGTTTTTTTCATTTTTAATGGATAGATCGGTTATGATTGGTATGGGCTGATATTCATCTAACGAGTTTGTGGTGTTTATAGACTCTTCAAATTTATCGCTATTAGATAAAAGTGAATTTTTTACTGGAATTTCAATAATGAAACAACTGCCTTTTTTGTCTAGATTATTTTCGGCTTTGATGGTTCCATGATGCGATTTTACAATGGATTTTGTCAAATGTAAACCGATTCCCGTACCTTTTGTGATATTCCCGGGAGATTGGTAAAATCTATCAAATATGTGGGTTGTATCTTTTTCTTCTATTCCTTTTCCATTGTCTATAATTTTAATCTGAAGAGTATCTTCTTTATGTGCTAATTCACAAAGACTAAGTTCAATTTTTATTTTACCATTATTAGGAGTGAACTTATACGCATTCGAAAGTATATTCTGTATAATTTTATCAAAATATCTAGGATCTACATCTACAAACAAAAAGGGTAGCTCATGTTCAAATTCAAATTCTATATTTTTATCTTCTCGCTGATCTTCAAATAAAGATGCCATCTCTTCTATAAGAGTGATGATTTCTGTTTTTTGAAATTTCATTTGAATTTGACCTGCATCTATTTTTCGCATATCCATTAATTGATCAATTAACAACATAATCCGATCACAGTTTCGCTTCATTATTTTATAGGAATATTGTCTTTTTACATCTGTATCGGTTACAATTAATTTTCTTAGAGGATTGGCTAATAATGAAATAGGGGTCTTTATTTCATGAGCTATATTTGTAAAAAACTGTAATTTGGCTTCATGAATTTGGTTAATATAGTTTTGCTCTCTGATTTTTTCTCGTGTTTTAAATTTTTGACGATATAAGATAATGATTGCAGAGGCTATTGATAACACAATACATATATAGATTGCAATAGCTAAGGGAGTTAAATACCAAGGGTTGCGGATTATTATAGAGATACTTTTTTCAGGAGAAAAGGTCTTGTACTCTTTAGCTTTTATTTTGATATTATAGGTTCCTGGGGGTAAATCATTGAATGTAGCCAAATTGACACCTTGCGGAAGTTGATTCCACTTTTCATTGTTCATGGAGTAAAAGTAGGTAAGTCTTTCAGATTCGATATAGTTTGATGTCGCAAACTCTATAGCAAAAGTGTTGTCGTTGTAGGCTAAGTTAATATTCTTTACCTTAGATATTTGGTCATTTAGTATATTGTTTTTTCCAGATTTAGTTCCTTTCACAACTTCTTTATTATTAAGATATAGAGCCGTAATTTTTAAATCAGGAATTTTTCCTTCATCAGTAATATGTTCAGGATCAAAATAGGTAATGCCATTGATACCTCCAAAGTAAAGGTTAGACTCATAATCATTACAGGCAGCACCTTTGGTAAATTCATTTCCTTGTAGACCATCATTGTAAAAGTAATTTGTAAATTGTTTTTTGGTCATATCAAATTTTGAAATTCCATAATGGGTACTAATCCATAGATGGTGATCATTGTCTTCCTTTATGGCGCAAATAAAATTGGAAGGAAGACCATCACTATCAGTGTAGTGAATTAGTTTTTGGTTATTTACTTCTTTGTAAAATATACCATCAGTGGTGCCAATCCATAGATTTCCTAGCGTATCCTCATAAATGGTGTTAATAACTTTGGTGTCAAGGATATGATTGGCGCCTAATGTATCGATAAAGCTACCGTTAGAGAGGTTTAAGGCACATAGTCCAGCGTACGTTCCTATATATAAAGTATTGTTGGTTCCAAGGTGCAAACAGTTTACCCAATTATTGAACAATCTATTTTCTTTTGCATCTACTGGGGTTTCAGATTCTTCTATAAAACCATAATTTGAGATTTTTCCAGAATCTATATTCATAGAATATATTCCGGAGCCCATTGTAGCAATCCATAGATTGTTTTGTGTGTCTTCGGTTATATCATAAATGTGTTCTACTTTTTGACTTTGGGAGCCACTTAGATTATCCATATAGTTAAAAGTTCCATGGATTTTATCTACTAAAGCAAGACCATTTAGATATGTTCCAACCCATAGATTATAATGACTATCTTCATAAACACATAAAATAGTTGTATTGATACCACTACGATAATGAATTGTATGGCCATCTTCACGAATTCCATAAATACCATCACCATCAGTACCAACCCATAAGGTATGTTGCTTGTCTTTGTAGAGTGCGGTTATATAGTTTGAACCAATAAGATTTTTTTCAAATGATTTATTTCCGATGTAATGGAATTTGTTTGCGGTGGGAGGTACTTGAAGTAACCCTTTTTGAAAGATACCTAACCATAGGTTTCCTGTGTTGTCAATGATGATGGAATGTACTTTAGCTTTGGATAAATTAAATTGTGAAATTCCAAAATTGGACGCTATAATCTGTTGTGTATCGGTATTGAATGATTTAATCCCGCAGCCATCTGAACCTATTAACAACTGTTTTTTTTCAGTTAGGTAAAGAGTTTTTATTGGAAGATTATCGTTATATGGATCTTTTATTTTTTTAAAAATATTATTTGAAGCGTCATATGCATAGAGGCCACCATTGAGTTTACCAACATAAAGGGTATGATGATGGTCTTCAACAATACTTGTTATATTACCATCAGGCTCATCGTATTGAAAATAATGGGTGCTTTTTTTATCTACATCATATTTATACAATCCTTTGTTTTGGGTAATAATCCATAGATTTTCATCATGGTCTTCAAATAATTTATAAATAAATCGAGTAGGGGTTAGGCCGGTTAACTGTTGGCCGTAAATTGTACCTTCTTTGGTGTGTAGTTTAAATATTCCTTCTCCTGAAGTAGCAATGAGAATATCACCATTCTTACGTTGAATCATTGAAAATATATGGGGAAATACTTCTTTTCTAGAGTTGTTATACAAAGAAACTTGTGAGAAAGATTGATTTTTATGATCGTATTGTTGCAAACCATTAATGAAACCAAAAAATAAATTCCCTTTCAAATCCTCAAAAATAGCTCGGGAATAATTATCTAAAACCGTCGTGGCGTCCCCTTTTTGATGTTTGAACACCTTCATTTTAGCCCCATCAAATTTATTTAGCCCGTCTTCTGTAGTAATCCAAATAGTTCCATTAGAATCTTGAAAAACTTGGTTGATCAAGCTACTGGATAATTCGGTATCTGTTGAAAATAGTCTACCTTTTTGTCCTAGTGCTCTTGTAAAGCAGCATAAGAAGAGTATAACGAATAATGTGGTTGATCTCATTAGAAATATTAATTGCTTGTTGATTACTTCGGTAAACTATTTCGTTTTCGTATAGCTTTATACGTAATCATGTATTGAATTACATGGTAGTTATATGAATGCATATAGTTTAATAGACTACAAGATATGTAATGATTTTAATATTTTCAATATTTACCTATATATTATTGTGTAATTGTATTTTTTTAAATGTATTATTTGTTTAAAATATAATTTAACCACAATGTGTGAGTGCTCAAATGCTTTTGTAATTCTTTTTTATAAGCGATTAAAAATTTTAAAAATTAGTATATAAAAGTACAGATTGTAACCTAGAGAACATAAATTGTAACGAGGGGAACTATAGATTTATATTGGAGTTACTAACTTCGCATAGTAATTAGTAAACAATTAATTACGGCGTTCATAAGGAATCATTTAATAAAGATATAGAGGATAACCCGAGTTGAGATAGCTAGGGATATTAATTTTGGTTAGCTTAGAGGAGATATCAATCTCCTCTTGCTTTTTTTTATAGAAGTTGTTCTATAAAATGTCTTTTCTTCTATAAGATGACAATAAAAAATAGATGTAACCTAAGAATAAATCTTTGTAACAAAATTTAGGCACTATCACTGGCTTTAAGAATACATTTGCTATAGAGGTGTTAATACGTACCAGTAAGGTATTTCTACTTTAAGTAGGCCAAATTATGAATATCGAATTCAGAAAAGATGAAAATTAGAAATTTTTTGTGGATATGTTTTGTAGGTATAATCAGTTGTACCAAACCTATAGAAAAGAACTCTTTAGACAGTTTTAAAGGAGTACTAAATAATAGATTTTATATTGGAACAGCTTTGAGTAATGAACAATTGATAAGAGAAGATAATAAAATTTTAAGAGAAGCTGCTAATCAATTCAATGCCATTGTTCCTGAAAATTGTATGAAGAGTGCTTTAATACACCCGCAAAAGGAAGTGTATAATTTTACATTAGCAGATCGATTTATTGAATATGGCTTACAACATGATATGTGGATGACAGGTCATACCCTTATATGGCATTCTCAAACTCCTGATTGGTTTTTTAAAGATAGTAATGGAAATGAGGTAAAACGTGATGAATTGATACATCGTATGAAGGATCATATAACAACATTAGTACATAGGTATAAAGACTTTATAAAAGGCTGGGATGTTGTTAATGAAGCGATTGAAGATGATGGTTCATATAGGGAAACTAAGTTTTACAAAATTATTGGACCTGAATATATTAACCTTGCTTTTAAATTTGCACGAGAAGCCGATCCAAAAGCAGAGCTATATTATAATGATTATTCTATGACATTGCCAGAAAAAAGAGCGGGTGTTATTAGAATGATAAGAGCATTGCAACGACAGGGAATAAGAGTAGATGGTATTGGTATGCAAGGGCATGTAAATCTTACATCTCCTAGTATAGAAGCATTTGAAAATAGTATTGTTGCTTACGCAGATCTCGGAGTTAAAGTAATGATTACAGAATTTGATATTTCGGTGCTACCGTTTCCGAATGAGCACTTAGGGGCAGATATAAATACCACTGTAAGTTATAAAGAGCAATTGAATCCATATAAAGAAAAATTGCCAGATACTATTCAGCAAAAGTTCAATGATAGGTGCTTTGATTTTTTTAAGCTCTTTTTAAAGTATGATAAAGCCATCACAAGAGTAACGGTATGGGGAGTAAGTGATGAATATTCATGGAAGAATGATTGGCCTATTACAGGTCGTACAGATTATCCTTTATTGATAGGAAGGAATCATAAACCTAAAGAAATTTTAAAGCAATTAACCACGTATGTAGCTAATAAATAGGTGTTAAATATATAATATAAAATGACAGAATTTTTTAAAAACACAGATAAAATAGCCTTTGAAGGTATAGAGAGTGATAATCCGCTAGCCTTTAAATGGTATGACGAAAATAGAATTGTAAGAGGTAAAACTTTAAAAGAGCATTTACGCTTTGCCATGGCATACTGGCATACACTTAATAATAAAGGTGGCGACCCCTTTGGGGCACCTACCGAAACATTTGAATGGGATGCTAAAGACGATGTTATTGAACGAGCTAAAGATAAAATGGATGCTGCTTTTGAATTTGCTTTTAAAATGGGAATTCCGTACTACTGCTTTCATGATGTAGATATTGTAGATGAGGCGCCTACACTTGCAGAATTTGAAAAAAGAATTCAAACAATGGTAGATTATGCCAAAGAAAAACAAGATGAAACTGGCATAAAGCTATTATGGGGAACTTCTAATCTTTTTACGAACCCACGTTATATGAATGGAGCTTCTACCAATCCTAATTTTGATGTGGTAGCTTATGCCGGAGCTCAAGTAAAGATAGCAATAGATGCTACTATAGCTCTTGGGGGAGAAAATTATGTTTTCTGGGGTGGTAGAGAAGGGTATATGAGCCTTTTAAACACCAACATGAAAAGAGAACAAGAACACATGGCACAGTTTTTAGGGATGTGTAGAGATTATGCGCGCAAACAAGGTTTTAAAGGTACTTTTTTAATTGAACCTAAACCTATGGAACCTACAAAACATCAATATGATTTTGATGCTGCTACTTGTTTAGGGTTTATAAATAAGTATGGTTTACAGAACGATTTTAAATTAAACTTAGAAGTGAACCATGCTACCTTAGCAGGACATACTTTTCAGCATGAACTACAAGTAGCTGTAGATGCAGGGAAATTAGGAAGTATAGATGCTAACCGTGGAGATTACCAAAACGGATGGGATACAGACCAGTTTCCTATTAATGTATTTGAAGTTACACAAGCCATGCTTGTAATACTTGAAGGTGGCGGTATTAAAGGAGGGGGTATCAATTTTGATGCTAAGGTGAGAAGAAATTCAACCGACTTGAATGATAAATTTATAGCCCATATAGCGGGCATGGATACCTTTGCGAGAGCACTCATCTCTGCAGATAAAATTTTAGAACATACAGCTTATAAAAAGCTTAGACAAGAACGCTATGCAAGTTATGATACTGGAAATGGAGCTAATTTTGAGAAAGGGACACTAACCTTAGAACAACTTTCTGAAATAGGTAAAGCTGCTGTTGAACCTCAAAAAATTAGCGGTAAACAAGAACTTTATGAACAAATTATAGCAAATAGTATTTAAAAGCATTTAGACTAATTTTATTTGAAATTTTCTTCATCGATGTAAGCCTTGGTAGTGTAATTTAAGTAAATGTGGCTAGTACTTATGGAGTTTGTTTTTAAAGAGAGTTTACTTCATCTCACTGAAAACACCCCTGTAAAAGGTCTTTTTAGTTTTAGAAGAAATGAAGCTACTTGTTACTAGCGGAAGGGAAGTTTCATAACGAATAATATAAATGAGTATATAAATGAAAAAAAGAGCAAAGATATTTTTAGGTTTTAGCGTAGGACTGGTGTTCATATGTAGCATTTCCTGTGATGAAAAACCGAAAGAAAATAAGAATACAGAAAAAAGCGGAGGGAAGAAGTATCTTACTTCTCCTTTGATAGAAGATTTATTTACTGCCGATCCTTCGGCACATGTTTTTGAAAATAAAATTTATATTTACCCATCTCATGATATTGATGCAGAGATTCCTGAAAATGATAATGGAGATCACTTTGCGATGAAGGATTATCATGTGTATTCTATGGATAGTATTGGGGGAAAGGTTACAGATCATGGAATGGTATTAGATGTTTCGGATGTACCTTGGGCTAAAAGACAAATGTGGGCACCGGATGCAGCTTATAAAGACGGAACGTATTTTTTGTATTTCCCTGCCAAAGATGCCAATGATATTTTTAGAATCGGAGTAGCAACTTCTGATACTCCTTACGGACCCTTTAAACCACAAAAAGAACCTATTTTAGGAAGTTTTAGTATTGATCCGGCGGTCTTTACCGATACTGATGGAAGTACTTATATGTATTTTGGCGGTATATGGGGAGGACAGCTTCAACGATGGACCAATGGTATATACGATTCAGAAGGTTCAATGACAGATTTAGAGGTAGATTCTCTGCCAGCTCTTAGTTGTAAGGTAGCTAAGCTTAGCTCCAATATGTTGAAGTTCGATGAGCCTGTAAGAGATGTTATTATTCTTGATAGCTTGGGACAAGAATTACGAACAGGGGATTATGATAGACGATTTTTTGAGGGTTCTTGGATGCATAAGTATCATGGTAAGTATTACTTTTCGTATTCTACTGGTGATACGCATTACTTAGCATATGCTATAGGAGAATCTCCTTTAGGACCACTTACTTATGCAGGACATTTTATGACTCCGGTTCAAGGATGGACTACGCATCATTCTATTATTGAAAGTAATGGAAAATGGTACCTTTTTTATCATGACACCGAACTATCTGGTAAAACTTGGTTACGAAATATTAAAGTAACAGAATTAGAGCATCTGCCTGATGGAACATTGAAAATGATTTATCCATAATTATAGATATATTTATTTGTTTGTTGTTAAAAGAGATATTTTCTGGGCTTAGAAAATATCTCTTTTTGTTTTGAATAGCATTTAGAATTTAATCTTTAAAAAGAAGTTAAGTAAAACGGAATAGAAGAAAATATGAGGAATATCTTTTTCTTGTAAATATGGGTGGGTAGGATTATAAATACTCTGCTCTATCATTAAAGATATTAATCAGGTAGTATTCGAAACAGTTGATATCCAATATCTATAGTGTTGCTCAAAATAGGGGATAAGACCGTGTATTTAGCCTCGTTCAAAATAAGCAAAATCGATGTCATGGGGGAATCTTCTGTGGTATGTTTTGGGTATGGCCGATACGCAAAACAATGAAAGGTGCTAATGTAAATATCGTAAAGGTCATTGGATTACGGAATGAATGTTAATTTGTGCGGATTGAAGTCCGGAAGCTCTTGCAGTAAGTTGAATTATACCAGGAGTATTTGTAGATTTTAGGATAGCAAGAATTTTTCCATTAAAGGCGTTTCTTTTAGACGATCCAAAAGAAGTCATATCTGAAGGATCCCCATTATCTGAAGCGATAAATACCCCAGGACCACTTATTTCAAAAGAGATCTCGTTATTTGCGGTGGGTACAGGAATCCCTTTAGCGTCTACTACTTGAACAGTAACGAAACAGAGATCTTCCCCATTAGCAATCATTTGAGTAGAAACTGTTTCAATTTTTAACTGGTGTGGAGCCATAGAAGTTGTTACACTATCTTCAGCCCACTTTTGTCCGTTCTTGTAGGCTATTACTTTTAGTGTTCCAGGGTTGTATTTAATAGTATCCCAGCGTAGACGATATTCATAAGCGCCTTTTTTCTTTCTTCCCATGGACTTTCCATTTAGAAATAATTCAGCTTCATCCCCAGAAGTAAAAACATGTACTGGAGTTTTTTTACCAATACGATCCGGCCAATTCCAATGGGGAAGAATATGAGCCATCGGAAAATTTGGACGCCATTTAGACTGGTACAAATAAAAACGATCTTTTTTAAATCCAGCTAAATCAATAACTCCATAATAAGAGCTTCTTGCCAAGTAATAAGGGGAGGGTTCTCCAAGATAGTCCCAACCACTCCATACAAACCCACCTGCCACGTAAGGATGTTGATCGAGTGAGGCAAAGACTTTATCAGCCGATGACCCAAAAGGAGCTGTGTATAACTCATAAGCACTAACATGCATGTTTTTGGAATCCCCTCCGGTACTATCCGATACAGGAGCACTGATTCGTTCTGTTACAGGGAATATATAAGTGCCACGACTACTAAGTGCCGCAGCATTTTCGCTACTTAAAATTACTTTATCAGGAAAGGTTTTATGAAATTTAGGGTATAAAGGAGCTGTATTAATTCCTTTGAGGTGTGCATAAGCGGGTGCATTTCGGATGCCTTCACCTTGGTAGTTAAGGCTAATAACATCGAGGGTTTCGGGCAAAGGCATATCAGGTTTAGCGTAATTCATAGATGCGGTCACAGGTCTTGTAGGATCTTCTTCTTTTACAATCAACTTAAGGCGTTTAGATATTTCAGCACCTGATATTCCGGTATATTGTTCTCCCACTTCATTGCCTGTACTCCATATAATTATGGAAGGATGATTTTTATCTCTTCTAACCCAGGCTCTCACATCTTGTTCATACCAGTCGTCAAATATTAAATGAAAATCATGCGGATTCTTTTTACGCTGCCATCCATCAAACATTTCATCTACTACTAGAAAACCCATTTTATCGGTTAAATCTAGAAGCTCTGGTGCAGGAGGGTTATGCGCTAGGCGAATGGCATTAACGCCCATTTCTGCAAGCATAGTAAGTTGTCTTTTAGCTGCTTTTACATTAAAAGCAGCACCTAAACTACCGAGGTCATGGTGTTGATTGACTCCCTGGATATATATTTTTTCTCCATTGACAAAAATACCTTTGTTGGCATCATAAGAAATAGTTCGTACCCCAAAGGTAGTTTCATAACGATCTATAATCTGACCGTTATTCTTTACTTCTGTAACAGCCACATAGAGGTTGGGAGATTGAGTAGGGGGAGGGCCCCAGAGTTTAGGATTTTGTAACGTTACCTTTGAAGAAAAAAGTGATGTATGGTAAGCATCAACGGTACAAGATTGTATAGGAAACGAAGTAATGACTTTATTCAAGTCTTCTGACTCGTAAATTTTGGTTAGAATTTCAACAGGCATTTTCTGGCCCGAGGTGTTTTTAAGCTTGACATCCATAGAAATTATGGCAGATGCCGATGATACATCTGTTGATGTAATGCGGGTTCCCCAATGATCAATATGTAGGCTATGAGTTTTAACGAGCCAAACATTTCTGTAAATACCGCCGCCAGGATACCACCTGGAGGAATGGTTAGGGTTGTCTATTCTAATGGCAATTTGGTTTGGAGCACCAAAATTTAGATACGGAGTCAAAGCAACTCTCCAAGAACTATATCCATAAGGCCATCCGCCAACTAAATGTCCGTTAACCCAAACAATTGCATAGGACATGGCTCCATCAAGATCTAAATAAATACTTTTCCCCTGATCTGAAATTGGGATATCTATTTTTTTACGATACCACGCTATCCCGTCGCTAGGGAGACGTCCCATTCCACCTCCAACTTTTGCATTCCACCCCTCCATAAAAGGACCATTTATAGCCCAATCATGAGGTAAATTAACTTGTTCCCAAGCGCTATCATCAAAGTCATATTGAACAAAAGGAAAATTAGATCCAGGGTCTCCTTGTGGTCTTTTGTAATGTTTTGATGAGTCTGCTAAAAACTCATTACCAGTAGGTAAAATGTATGGTTTTAACACGTGGTTATCAGCTGTCATTATCTCAGGAGCTGTAGGTTCCTGATCAGCCGGACGCGCTTCTTGTATTTCTTTTATTTCAGGACGCAGATCATAACATAAGCTATCTGCTGTTTTTTCGCTATCATATTTAAAAAATGTCCAACCATTATTTAAGCTTATGCGTTCTCTTGGAGGAGACAAAGGAGATGTTATTTTGGAATTACATGAAGAAAGGAGTGCTAAAATAAAAAGATTTTGGATCCACTTTCTATATTTTTTATGGGTATTAGCATGTGTCATAGGTTTCATAATTTACTTTTGATAAATACTTTCAATTGGAGATAAATAGGTATGGAGTTGCTTGGTTGTAAATACAATTTGTTGTAGGACAACACCTGGATCAATAGCATAAATTGTTAAGGTGTGTGCCCCTTCACTCAGTAACTCGTCTGTATGTACTTGTATACAATGATTACGGACCATATCATTCCAGTTATCGTTGGTGTCTTTTAGAAGCGTTAGTGTTGTTGGTTCATTGTCATCAATAGCGTAAGCAAATTGGAGTCCCCCTTTATTCATAAAATCCAACGTAGGAGATACATAAAATAATAGCGTACGTGACTCATTGCTTTGAACCGTAAACGCATAAGTTACCTTGTCCTGAAGGGTTATACTATCGGAAAACATTTTTACAGGTCTTATAGCGGAGTCTTTTCTACCTAGATATGGAATTTGTTCCCATCCACTGTTAGAGTTAAAATGGGTTGCCTTAAAGCTTACTACATCATTGTATTCAACAAAACCTTTAGGAGTAAAGCTATAAGGAACGAAGTCTACTTTTATTGTAGCGGACCGCTTGGGGGAGGTAATCTTAAATACCCCTTTTTGTATGTGGGATAGAATTTGCGACTCTTTCACTTTTACATACACCGTATAAACGGAGTCTACCGTTCCTTTTGTAGCAGAGAGGGAAAGCCATTTAGGTACATTCTTTATCTGAAATTTAAAAGGTTTTTTTCCTTGATTAAAAATTTGAAAACTTGTCTGTTGATGTAGGCTGTCCAATGGAGGAAGCGTAAGAATCTTTGTACTGGGAAAATAATTTATTTGGTTAGGAACAGCAATTCCCATTAGTCCTTCATCTGGTAATTCAATAGTATAAGTATCTGGTACTATATTTTCTTTTGGATCAGACCAGGAAGAATAACCAATATGGGTTTGATCCATAAAATGATCCCACTTTCCATGATTGAGTAAATGGTATTTTTTTGAAAGTGTTGCATCCTTTTGAAATAACTGTTGCACTTGTTTACCATACTTATTTGTGGTATTGCGTTTTTCTACAGCATACATTTTGTTTTTAGCGGAAGCAACATACATTTTAGTTAAGTTTGCAACAGCATTTACAGGATATTGAACCAATTGATAATAGGCTGATTGATATGTTGATGGTAATAGATTGGCTATACTGTCTGCTTTTGCATTCATTACGTCATATTCTGAAGTAATAAGGTTCGCCTCATTATTATAGGATAAACTGTATGTTTTTTCAGAAAGTAATTCTGGAGTTCTTCGACTGTTGTAGGTTGTATATTTTTGGAGTAGCGCTCCGATGGTTTTGGCATGGGCTGTGCCAAATTGTATTGCTGCCCAATTTTCTGGATATTTTTCCAGCTCTTTTAGACCTATTTTTTCAGGATTCCAAGCATAGTCTAAGAAGAAGTTAATTGGGTATTCCATAGGTTTGATATCACCTACATTTACAATCCATATTTTTCTGGCTTGGTAGGCATAAGCTAAAGACATTTGTTCATAGATCCGCGAAATTTGAGTAACATTGATCCATTTATAGCTTCTAGGGGCCCCTACATAATCCAAATGGTAATAGATTCCGTACCCTCCTTTGCGGGGAGGAGCTTTTGGATTTGGTAACATTCTTAAATTCCCCCAATTATCATCAGATAGTAAGAGTGTAACATCATCAGGCACTCGCATTCCTTGATCGTAATATTCTTGTACTTCTTTATATAAAGCCCAAACTTGCGGAGTTTCTTCAGCAGGCTTTTCGGTTACCTCTTCAATAATAAGACGTTGGTTTTTTACAATATTTTCAAGTAATTCAATAGCGGTTCCCTTCGTCATCGGTTCGTCTCCATCTCCTCGCATGCCTACGGTTACAATGCTTTCATAGTCTTGCATTCGTTGTATTCCTTTTTTCCAGAAGGCATTTAATTGCTCGGAATTTGTTGTATAATTCCATTCTCCTATTCCATATCTTCTCCATTCATCATGAGCTCTCATTAAAGGCTCATGATGAGAGGTACTTATCACAACACCATATCGATTGGCTATTTCAGGGTTAAGAATATCATCGTCGTAAAAAGCTTTTCCCCACATAGCGGGCCATAAAAAATTTCCTTTGAGTCGTAAGATTAATTCAAAAACTTTTTCGTAAAACTGATGGTTGAACCCCCCAAATTTTTCATAAGCCCAATTGGTTAAGGAAGGAGCTTCATCATTTATAAAAATACCTCTGTATTGTACCTTTGGCCCTGGATCACTAAAATTGATAGCTTTGAGATATAATTCTTCTGAATGGGGGATAGGTACATCTGCCCACCAATACCATGGGGATACTCCAATTTTTTTAGAGAGTTCATAAATTCCGTATATAGTGCCACGTTTATCACTTCCTAAAATATAGATATTATGAGGATTTGATGGGCTTTGAGTTATCAGGTAAGCCTCCCATTTTGATTTGATACCGGAAGTATCAATATGATCGGCCACCACAAGGCTGTCAATAAAGGGAGAGTGTAAGCTACCAACAATTATGTTGTAATGCTCAAGTTGGTTGTAAACAATTTCACAATCCTTTTTTGTAACCTTTTTAAGATCTGCTTTAAGATTATTCAGGGCAATTTTAATTCCTTCATAATCATTGGTATCCATGACAAGAGTGGCGGTTGAATTTTCAGTCACCAAAGGAAAAGTACTCCCATCTGTTTTTGTATAAGAGACTTCAAAAATTTGAGCGGTCATTTGTATGGGCAGGCAAATTAGCATCAACAGCAGGCCGAATAGGCAACTATTTTTGCATTTAGTGGTAAGATTCATAGTATTATAACGTTTTCGGTAATTGATGCATAATGTCAATAGTAAAGGATAGAATTTAACTGTATCGATCACATAATAATGTGTTGTAATTTATATTGAATTTTCAACGTTGTCTATCAATCCTACCTCGAGTCCTGTTAGCTCAGCAAGACCTTTGAGACGACCAATAAAGGAATATCCTGCGTAATAGGGTTTCTCTTTTTCAAGAGAGTGCAGGTAACCATGATCTGGGCGCATCGGAATTTGTTTGCCGGTATGTCTTGTATATTGTAGAATTAGCTTCATAATTGTCTTCATAGGAACATCTCCTTCAAGATGGTTTGATTCATAAAAAACACCGTTAGATGATTTAGTAACATTCCTTAAATGTAAAAAGTGAATGCGCTCTTTATGAGTTTCAAATATCGAAACTAAAGAGGTTGCGTTACCAGCACCTAAAGAACCAGTACAATAACATAGACCATTGGAAGGAGAGGGAACTTGTGAGAATATAAAATTCAATTGTTGCGCTGTACTTACAATACGAGGAAGTCCTAGTATTGAAAATGGAGGATCATCTGGGTGAATCGCCAGTTTAATTCCAAGAGCTTCTGCAGTGGGACATATTGCTTTTAAAAAAGCAATCAAGTTGTTTTGCAGATCTTTAGTGCTAATTTTTTGATATTCTTTTATTTGCTCTAGTAATTGTTGTAACGTAAAGTTATCGTTACTACCGGGGAGCCCTAATAAAATGCTTTTAGAAAGTGCAGACTTGTCAGCTTCTGACATGGAGATATAATATGCTTTTGCTTCTTGAATCTCAGGCTGCGTGTAGTCTTGACTAGCTAAAGGTCTTTGTAATATAAATAAATCAAAAACGCTAAATTTTACAGGATTAAAAAGAAGAACTTCTGCTCCTAGGTGATTTTTAAAAAAATGATCGGTGCGAACCCAATCTAATACAGGCATGAAATTGTAAGTAACAACTTTAATCCCTTGCTCGGCGAGATGCTTTAAACTAGTGATATAGTTTTCGATAAGTTTCTCGAAGTTTCCTGTTCTTTGTTTTATGTGTTCATGAACAGGTAGGCTTTCTACTACTTCCCATGTCAATCCATCACTTTCAATAATTTGTTTTGTGTTGGCTATTTCTTCTTTAGACCATATTTCTCCTACCGGAATGTGGTGTAATGAGGTTACAATTCCTGTAATTCCAGCTTGTTTGAGATCGGATAGGCTTAGGATATCTCCCGCTCCGTACCACCGCATTGTTTTTATTATATTACTTTTCATTAAAACCCAATTGAGTTACCTCCATCTATTGGTAAAATGGTTCCGGTAGTGTATTTTGCAGCTTCTGAGGCATAATAGAAAACAGCTTCAGCAATATCTGAGGGCTCTCCGAGTTTATTTAAAGGAGTTCTACTGAGTACTTTGTGCTTTCTATCTGGATCATTATCTAGCGCTTTAGAAGACATGTTTGTTTTTATAAACCCTGGAGCAACACAGTTTACCCGTATACCGTAAGGGGCTAAATCTACAGCCATAGACCTTGTAAGTCCTTCTATCGCGGCTTTACTAGCGCTATAGGCAGGTACTTGCGGAATACCATATATAGCGGCCATAGAACTTATATTAACAATAGATCCTTTGAGTTGTCCTTGCATTACACTGGCCACTTCACGACTTATTACAAAAACACTGGTGAGGTTGGTATGAATGATGTCTTGAAATTCTGATGTGGTAACTTCGAAGAAGTCCTTTTTCATGTTAATTCCCGCATTGTTTATCAAGATATCAATATGCCCTTCTTTCTTTTTTATGTGATGAATTATATCGGGTATTTTAGAAAGGTCTGTAAGATCGTGAAGAATATAGTTGGCATTAGTTCCTAAAGCTTCACAAGCGAGCTTTGTTTTTTCTTCATTTCTTCCAATGATGTAAGTGCGGATGTTTTCAGCACATAATTTCTTAGCAATAGCAAAACCAAGTCCGGCATTACCTCCGGTTACAATGGCAACTTTATTTGTTTTCATATAATAAGATTAATTCCATGAAGGATGTATGCCAGGTGCATACGGAAACTTCAAAGCTTTATAATAGTCTAATGTATGTGGGATTTCAGGGATAAATTCTGGAAGTGGCATTTTAGCAAATTGTTGAAAATATAACAAGCAGGCATTTCTCCACCATTGAGCTTCTGAATATTGAATTTCTAGTAACATACGCGTATCTTGATAGATGTCGTTGTTTACATAGGGCTGCATATGTTCCCATGTTTGTTGCATGTTCTTAACTTCGTTGACTCCTTGCTGATAGTACCAAGCCATTGTATACCATAGGGTATGTCCATTTTTCATTTTAAAATCCCATGGAACATGATAAAACCATAATAGATAGGCTTCGGGAATAGTATGAATGTTAGAAAATTGTTCTTGAATTTCTTTCGGATATTGTTCTAATGCATTACTACCGGTTTGTGTACGATCGAATCCGAGACCAAGGGAGTCAGCTCTATGATAGTATATGGAATTCCAATCGGGTCTTGACATATTTGCAATCCATGGTCCAGGGCCATAATGATGCTCTGCATTCATAATATGATGAAGCCCAAGAGGAGTCATATAATTCACTACAGCTTCTCGTGAATTGATAAGTAAGGGAGTCATTTGCTGAATGAATAAGGAATCAGTTGTAAAGGTCATACTTAGCCATTCTTTTGCAATGGATTCTGCACTTGTGGTAGGATCCCAGGCTTGTCTACCAAATCCATACCAATTGGCTTGAGCGAACGGATGTCCTGTCCAGTTCGTTTCTGTACCAATATTAGCCACTCCAGCCATCCCTGTAATTCTATGATCTTGATATAATTCACCATCAATTATTTTAGCAATAGTACTTCCTTTTCCTTTAGCATAAGTGTCAGTAGAGAGTACTTCCTCATATAATTTAGGTAAGAAAACAAGGTGAGAACCTTGTCCTAAGTATTCTTGAGTGATTTGAAATTCCATCATTAAAGACGTTTTTGGCATGGCTCCAAATAAAGGATGGTACGGTTCTCTTGGTTGAAAATCTATGGGACCATTTTTTACTTGCACTAAAACGTTTTCTTTAAAGGCTCCATCGAAAGGAGCAAATTCATTAAAGGCTTGCTTCGCACGATCTTCGGATTGTTGTTCAGAATATACGAAAGCACGCCACATAACTACACCCTGATAAGGTTCTAAAAGAGTAGCAAGCATGTTAGCTCCTTCTACATGAGATCTTCCATATGTGTTGGGGCCGGGTTGCCCCTCTGAATTCGCTTTTATCAGAAATCCTCCAAAATCTGGGATTTCTTTATAGATTTCGCTAATTTTTGACTTCCACCATTGAATTACCTCTTCATTTAAAGGATCTGCTGTTGGAAGTTTGCCCAATTCAATAGGAGCCGAAAATCGGGCTGTTAAGTAAACCTTTATACCATAAGGTCTAAAAATATCAGCCAATGTTTTCACTTTTTGCAGGTATGGAGAGGTCAATATATACGCATTGGAATTGACATTATTTAACACTGTGCCATTAATACCAATTGATGCATTTGCTCTGGCATATTCATAATAAATTTCCTTTTTAAACCCTGGTAATAAATGCCAGTCCCAAATTGAAAAACCAGCGTATCCACGTTCAACCGTACCGTCTAAGTTGTCCCAATGATTCAGAATCCTTAATTGTATCTTAGGACTATCGGTTATAGATATTGAGGAAATGTCTTTGTGAAGTTGCAATTGTTTTATAAAGCAATAGGTTCCATACAATAAACTAATATCGGTTTTACCTGTAATAATAAGGAGGTCTTTTTGATGAACTGTTATTGTTTGAATAATGAAACTTTCGTTGTTTACGAGTGATTGTGAATTGATTTTTTGCTTAAACTTAGAATCAAGATTGTCAATTTTAGCAATAATTATTTGAGGGGTAGTTGAGGTAAATGAAATACTGGTATCTAACATTTTGGTTGCCAGCATTTGTAATTCAGTTTTTATAATTTCCCCAGTTTCAGAGAAGGTCTTTATTTGTATATGTTTAATTTTTGAGGTATACGTTTCTTTGAGTTTATTGTTCAGTGGTTGAGAATAGGAAAGCCATAGTTCTTCGCTACTCTGAGAAAAACAAAAATTGCACGAAAAAAAAAGAATGAGTAAGCCAATAAGTGAATTGTATCTATTCATGATGAGCATGTTGCTTTTTATTCAATCGGTTGATACCATCAAAAATAGATAAAAAAACGAATAAAAACAAAAAAATCACTCAATCGATTGCATGAATGTTGCGTATTGTGTTTTTAGAAGATGTTAGCGGTTATGGTTGTTGTGTTAATAGCGTTTCGAAGATTTTCTAATAATGATGCTTGTGTCTAAAACAAATATTTCGGAAACACCGGCTATAGTTCTATCTGTGGTGTGTTCAAGAATTCGTTGAAATGAAAGCTCTCCCATTTTATAAGCAGGATGTGATACGGTAGAAAGGCTGGGTTCTATAATAGAAGCTATGGGGTCGTCGTTAAAACCGATGATGGCAATATCTTCAGGAATTCGTATTTGTTGTTCTTTTAAATATGTAATAGCACTCAGGGCTGCGGTGTCATTTGCAGAGAATATTCCGTCGGGTGGTAGGGGAAGTTTTAACAATTTTTCGGTAGCTATTTTTCCTTCTTCAAAGCTGAGGGATTTCAAGTTTATGATGAGTTCTTTGTCTATAGGAATGTTATGGTGTTTCAAGGCATCAAGATAGCCACTTCTTCGTTGGTTATATACGTTTAAATGCTGTGATCCGGCAAAGTGAGCAATTCGTTTGCAGCCTTGTTCAATAAGGTGTTGTGTGGCTTGGAAAGCCGAGTTGTAGTTGTCTATGATAACTTTGTAGCTGTTAAATGAAAGCGGAACTCTGTCTACAAATACTACTGGGATGCCTTGGTCTGTAAACTCTTTGAAGTGGTCGGTGTTTTTGGTTTCCATGGAGAGTGAAACAATTAAACCACTAACTCTGCTTTGGAGAAGGGTATTTGCGTTTGTAATTTCATCCTTATAATGATCGTTTGATTGACTAATTAAAACGTTGTACCCTGATTTTCTAGCAGCATCTTCAATACCGCTAATAAGTGTAGATACAAACGGACGGTTAATACGAGAAATGAGTATCCCAATCGTTTTGCTTTGTTTGCTTCTTAAACTGGCTGCTTGTGTGTTGGGTTTGTATCCCATTTCTTTAGCAGCTTTTTGAATATTTAAGGTAGTTTTTTTTCCGATGCTCTTATGGTTGTTTAGGGCTCGTGAAATAGTGCTTGGTGAGTAGTTGAGTTTTTTAGCAAGATCGTAGATGGTTATACTCATGGCGTGCAATAATGTTTAGTTGCGTAATTAATTTTGGAAGTGTAAATATATTAAAAATGAAAGTATGCTAAAGCAATGAGGTGGTTTTTGGGCGATTTCTCTATGTTTTTGGGTTTTTGTGTTAAAATAGAAATAGAGGCTTTGTTTGAATTTAAATTGTGTAAATTTACGCAATCGATTGTTTTTTTTAATCCGTAAGGAAAAGTTCTCGTCGTTTAAATGAGTTACAAACAAAGATATATTGTATGAAGACTATAAATATAAACCTTCTAGAAATGAGGATGTTGTTAATAACATTGCTTTTAGGAGGGTGTATGTATGCCCAAATAAACTTGCCTAAGCTGATAACTAATGGTATGGTGTTACAGCGAAATGCTGAAGTAAGAATTTGGGGGTGGGCATCTCCAGGTGAAAAGGTTACAGTTACTTTTCAGCAACAACATCAAACAGTAATTACCAATGAAGATCGTAATTGGTCAGTAAAGTTTTCTGATTTAACTGTAGGAGGACCGTATAATATGGTTGTTCAAGGGACTAATACCATCAATTTAAAAGATGTTTATGTAGGGGATGTTTATTTATGTTCTGGGCAATCCAATATGGAGTTACCAATGTATAGAGTAGCGCCTAAATATCCAGGAGAAATAGAGCAAGCTAATAATTTAAGTATACGGTATTTTAAGGTGCCAAAAGAATATACCTTGGAGGGCAGGCAAAACGATATTAGTGGTGGTAGCTGGTTACCGGTTACTCCAGAGAATTTATCAGATTTTTCGGCTGTAGCTTACTTTTATGCCAAGAATTTACATAATACATATAATATTCCAATAGGAATTATTGATGCAAGCTTGGGAGGGTCTCCGGTTCAAGCTTGGATTAGTGAGGAGTATTTAAAAGACTTTCCTACCTATGTTAAAGACATTGAACCTTTAAAAATAAAAGGAGCTATACAGCGATTGGAACAAGAGGATCAAGAACGTATTAAAGAGTGGTACCAAACGACGTATATAGGAGATGCATTAAATGAGAAAAAGGGTAGGTTTGGTGTGTTAGACTGGGAGAAGATACATGTTCCTGGTTTTTGGAAACAAACTTTAGGAGATATACATGGAGTAGTTTGGTACCAAAAAAAGTTTATGCTTGAAAAAAAGGACGATGGCAAAGAGGCTAAGCTTTTACTTGGGCGTATTGTAGATGCAGATTCCGTTTTTGTGAATGGCGTTTTTGTTGGAAATACCACATATCAGTATCCTCCAAGAAGATATCAAATTCCTAGTGGAATTTTAAAGGAAGGTGAGAATACCCTTGTGGTGAAAGTAATTAATGAAAGAGGTGACGGAGGATTTATAACTGACAAACCTTATCAATTGAATACAGCAGATACTGAAATTGATTTATCTGGAATTTGGTACTGTAAAATTGGAACAATAATGCCTGCGTTACAACCACAGCGTTTTTTTAGATGGAAACCTACTGGTCTTTACAACGCCATGATTCATCCTTTAAGTAATTATAGTATCAATGGGGTACTGTGGTACCAAGGGGAGTCTAATACAAATAACCCTAACGAATATAAGGAGTTGTTTGAAACACTAATTCAGTGTTGGAGAAAACAATGGAATTCAAATATTCCTTTTTTGTATGTGCAATTGGCTAATTTTATGGAACCTTCTAAGGTTCCAACAGATTCTAATTGGGCTAGATTACGCGAGGCACAATTGCAAACACTTGAATTACCAAATACAGCAATGGTTGTTACTATTGATGTAGGGGAGTGGAATGATATTCATCCACTTGATAAAAAGACTGTAGGAGATAGGTTGGCGAATGCAGCAGAATGTTTAGTATATCATGAGAAACAGGTAGTAGGCGGGCCTATATATAAATCGTTTAAAATACAAGATGATGCGATTATACTATCGTTTAATCAGACGGGAAGCGGATTAATGGTTAAGAATGGGCAAGAGTTAGGAGAATTCTCAATTGCAGGTTCCGATGGAATATTTTATTGGGCTCATGCTATCATTGATGGGAATACCGTTATTGTGAGCAGCAAGGAGGTATCTAGTCCGGTAGCTGTTCGCTATGCTTGGTCAAATAATCCAGTACATGCGAATTTATATAATAAAGAAGAATTTCCAGCCTCTCCTTTTCGTACCGATAATTGGTAGATGATTTGGTGTAAATAAAGATTTTTATATTTGGATAAATAACCCTTTAGAATTTAATTATATTCTAAGGGGTTATTTCGTTGATATGGATAGGATAGTTGTAAAGTATTAGAAGACTTCTTAACTACAAAATAATATTTTTATGGCATTACTAATAACTATTTCTACAAAAATTATTTGCTAACAACGGATAAATGTTTTGTTAGATATGATTGTCATCATAAATATGCTTATGAGGTATAGATTGTATGGTGGTTATTGTCTAAGTGTTTGTTTTTCATTTTATTATGGCGACTTTATATAGGTGTTCTAAATTGTTAAATAAATGTTAAAAACGCATTTTGTAACCTACTGAAAATTATATGTAACAAATGTGTAGCCCTTTGGAAAAAGTAAATTTTATCTTCGAATTGTAATTTAAACAATCAAAAAGAAAACGTTGTAGTTTTTAGGTATATGATGCTTATTCTACAGCTTTAACCTATCAAAATTTATTTTATGCAAAGTGTAGTTTTAAAGAGTTCTTCCCAACGATTTGGAGATTCAAGAAGAGCTAAAATAGTCTGTTCTTTAATTTTGATTTTATTTTCGGTTTTCATGTATGGTCAGGAAACCGTTACAGGTAAAATAACAGACAAAGATAAGGTGCCTTTACCTGGAGTAAGTATTCAGGTAAAAGGAACTGATAAAGGAACGTCAAGTGACTTTGATGGTAATTATACTATTGAGGCACCTACAAAAGATGCTGTATTAGTTTTTTCATATGTAGGTTTTAAGAACGAAGAGGTACTTGTAGGTAATCAGAAAGTTATTAACATCACTATGTCAGATGATCTTGAACAACTTGGAGAAGTAGTAGTGGTTGGATATGGTACTCAAAGAAAGGAAGCTATAACTGGTTCTGTTGCTTCTTTGGCCAGTGATGAGCTTAAAGAAGTACCATCTCCTAATGTATCGCAGGCTTTACAAGGTAGGGTTGTAGGAGTTGAGCTGTCTCAAACTTCTTCAAAGCCAGGGGCAGCTATGCAGATTCGTATTCGAGGTACGCGTTCTTTAACAGCAAATAATGATCCGTTAATAGTGTTGGATGGAATTCCTTTTTTCGGTTCTATTGGAGATATCAACCCTAATGATATTAAAAGTTTAGATATTTTGAAAGATGCATCGGCCACAGCTATTTATGGATCTCGAGGAGCTAATGGTGTTATTTTGATTACAACCACCAAGGGATACAAAGGACAAACAGCTAAATTCACCTATAATAGTTATGTGGGGTTAAAAACATTATTTGCAAGGTACCCAATGATGAATGGTCCAGAATTTGTTAAGTTGCGAGCATATGCTGGGATGTTTACTCAAAACGGAGAAGACGAATATGATGATGTGAATACAGATTGGCAGGATTTATTGTACTCAAATGCTCTTCTCACAAGTCATGATTTTGGTGTTTCAGGTGGAGGTGAAAAAGGAAGTTATAATTTTGGGTCAGGATATTACCGTGAAGAATCTGTACTTCCTGGGCAAGACTATCAACGATACTCATTAAGAGGTACTGTAAATCAGGAGATAGGAGTTTTTAAATTCGGAATTACAACCAATAACAACTATTCTGTTTCAAATGGAAATAACTTAGGTCTTTACACAACCCTAAGTACAACACCTATAGCTAATCCTTATAATGAAGATGGATCTTTAAAAGACATTGTAAAATTGTCGGCGGATAATCAGTATGTGTATACGAAAGAGCGTATAGAAGGATTAGGAGATAAATGGATTGATAGAACTAGGGCTTTCGGTACCTATAATAACCTTTATGGAGAAGTAGAAATACCAGGAGTTGAAGGGTTGAGTTATCGTACTAATATAGGTTTAAACTTAAGAGTTTCCAATAGTGGTTCTTATACAGGAGAAGGCGTATTTAGTTCAGAGCCTACAACTTTATCAAGAGCTTCCGTAGGAAATTCTTTCTTAACTCATTGGGTATTGGAAAATTTACTAACCTATGATCGTACCTTTGCTAAAAAGCATCATTTTAATGTTGTTGGATTGTATTCAGCAGAAGAGCGTCAGTACAATAGTACATATACTTCTGCTACTGATATTCCTTCAGATGCCTTTCAATTTTATAATTTAGGACAAGCTCAAGGAGAAATCACTGTAAATCCTGATTATCAAGGGTATTATAAAAGTGGTTTAATGTCTTACATGGCAAGAATCATGTATGACTATGATAATAAGTATATGTTTTCTGCAACCTGGCGTAACGATGGTTCTTCGAGACTGGCTTCAGGTCATGAGTGGCATAGCTATCCAGCGGTTTCAGCAGGATGGAACGTTACAAGCGAAAATTTCATGAAGGATATTAAAGTAATCAATCAATTAAAATTCAGAGTGGGTTATGGAGAAACTTCGAATCAATCTGTAGACCCTTATGCTACTTTAGGTAGACTTACTTCAAGACCTTATAATTTTGGAGATGATTATGTGACTGGTTTATATGTAACGACATTACCAAATCCAAATTTGGGTTGGGAATATTCGACCACCTGGAACTATGGGGTAGACTTTGGTCTTTTTGATAATCGATTGTCAGGAACCATAGAATATTATGTAACTAACACCAAGGATTTGCTATTAGGAGTTAATTTACCTTCAACTTCAGGGGTTAGTAGTTATACAGGGAATGTAGGAGCAACAGAGAATAAAGGAATTGAGTTTTCTTTAAAAGGAGTGATAGTTGAAACGGATGATTTCACTTGGGATGCCGGAATTAATATTTATGCCAATAAAAATAAGATTGTTTCCTTGGCATCAGGACAAGATAGAGATGAATCAAATTGGTGGTTTGTAGGACATTCTATTAATTCTATTTATGATTATAAATATGAAGGTCTTTGGCAAGAAGGGGATCCGTATTTAGATATTTTAGAGCCTGGTGGAAATGTAGGAATGATTAAAGTGAAGTATACTGGAGGCTATGATGACGATGGTGTACCATTAAGACAGGTTAATGCTGATGATCGCCAAATCATGAATGTGGATCCAGATTTTCAAGGGGGATTTAATACACGTGCAACCTATAAAAATTTTGATTTAAGCTTAGTAGGAGCATTTAAAAGTGGAGGCTTACTTATAAGTACGTTATATTCATCAGCAGGATATCTTAATATGTTAAGCGGGCGAAGAAATAATGTTGATGTAGATTATTGGACCGAAGATAACACAAATGCTAAATATCCGAAACCAGGGGGAATAGAGAATAGCAATAATCCAAAATATGGATCTACTCTTGGATATTTTGATGCTTCTTATGTAAAAATACGAGCCATTACATTAGGGTATAATTTTAACCAACAATTTATTAAGGATGTTGGTATAGACAATTGCCGACTTTATTTTACAGTTCAGAATCCTTTTGTTCTTTTTTCTCCTTATTATAAAGAATCTGGAATGGATCCTGAAACAAATTCCTATGGGGATGAGAACCAGGCAGTAGCATCTTACAAAGAAAGATTTTTAGTGATTGGAACTAACACCCCTTCCAACAGAAACTTCTTATTAGGTTTGAACTTAACATTTTAAAAAAAAACAATGATGAAACGTAAAAATATAAAACAAATTGTAGGAATCTTTTTAGCGGTTTTATTTACGGTTGGTTGTTCAGATATCTTAGAAGAGGAACCAAGAAGTATTTATACTCCCGATTATTTTAAAACAGAAGAAGGTGTGTATTCAGGACTTACTTCATTATATGCCCACCTTAGGTATATTTATGGAAACGGATATTACCTAAATGCTTGTTTAACAGGAACAGATGAGTATACGTATGGTCATGGTGCAGATGGTAATTTTAAGAATATGGATCTTTCAGGTGTAGGTACTTTAACAGCTTCTTCTAGTCGTTCGGATGTCCTTTGGAATAATACATTTTACAATATCAATACAGCTAGTGGAATTATTGAGAATGCTTCTGCTGTAGGAATAACAGAAGACTTAATCGCAGAAGCTCAGTTTTTTAGAGCATTTGATTATTTCTTATTAGTGCAAACTTTTGGGGGAGTACCTTTAGATTTGGGTGCAGGAGATTTGGCTTTTAACACTAGTACTGTAAGAACGTCAATCAGAAATACGGTTCCAGAAGTGTATACGCTGGCTGTTTTTCCAGATTTAATTTCTACGGTCAATAATTTACCTAGTAATGGTCGTGTTACAGGGGGAGTTACAAAAACACTTGCAAGATTGTATTTATCAAAGGCCTATCTTACCTATGGTTGGTGGTTAGAAAACCCTAATAATATAGCTACCTATCCTGAGGCGAACCGTACGGATCCGGATGGACATGATGCTCAATGGTATTATCAACAAGCATATGATGTTGCAATGGAGGCTATCAATGATCCAGGACCTTTCGGATTGGAGGATACGTATTACGATGTGAATGTGGGATCGAATGATCGAAATAAAGAAATGTTATTATATGCAGATCATACGGAAGGGAGTGAATATTATGATGGCTCTAGTCATTCCTATAATTCAGGATCATCTCCAGGTAATTTTGCGGTATGGATGGTTACATGGGATTACACCTTCTTACAGAGTGCCGAAGATACTAGTTGGAGCTCTGTGGTTAGATCTGTACAACGAGAAGCGGCTCAGGCTTATGGGCGTCCTTGGAAATGTATGGCTCCCCCTATTGGAGTTTTCACAAATACGTTTGCGGATAAGACTAATGACTCACGATATGATGGAACATTTGTTACTTCTTTTAGAGGAAACTGGAATAAAGGAGGATTGACTAATAGTGTATTGTATAATGCCAATGGTTTAGCAGTAGAACCCGGTGACGCTATTCTTACTTTTTTGGATGAAGAGCCTTCCGATGCTATTGATTATTCCAATTCATCTTATGATAGCAATGTGGGTGCTGGGGTGTTACCAGGACGATCTGATTTTGTGATTTCACCTCATGGAATTAGTCGTTATGCTTGGCCTAATCTTTGGAAAATAGGAACCTATAGAACGGATAATGGGGATGGACTTGGACAACCTAATGGAGGGATTACAAGACCTTTCCCTATAGCTAAATTCTCTGAGCTTTATTTTATAGCAGCAGAAGCAGCAGTGAAAGGAGCTTCTGGTAGTATGAGTGCTCGTGAGCTTGTAAATGTTATTAGAGCAAGAGCGGGTGTTTGGAGATGGGATAACAATGGAAATATTGAGAAAATAGAAGATGATAGCTCTGAAATGATGGCAGCTACTCCATCTGTAATTGACATTGATTATATTTTGGCAGAACGTTCTAGAGAGTATTATGGTGAAGGATATCGTTGGTATGATTTGGTAAGAACTCAAAAGTGGAGTGAGTATGCGGCTTCCTATCAAATATGTGGCCCTGGTTTAGGGGATCATACCCCTGAGACTTTTACACGAACTATAGAAAACTATATGTATCTAAGACCCATACCTCAAGGTCAGTTAGATGCTATGGAAATGTCGGAAACTGATATAAGTGCTTATCAAAACCCGGGATATGAATAAATAGGATTCTGTTTTTGAAACTATAAAAAAACAGTAAGAGTATTACGTTCTTACTGTTTTGTTTTATAGAGAAAGAATTTATTTCTCTTTTTTAAGGTAGGTAAGTTTATTTTTTTGGATTGTAATAGACATTCATAGAATTCTACTACTTTGTACTTAATGAGATACTAATATTGGTAAATATATTATTTACATTTAAGCTTCGCTTTTAATTACTAAACGGAAACCTTCTCCGTGGATATTTAAAATCTCAACGTCTTCATCTCTTTTTAAGTACTTTCTTAATTTAGCAATGTATACATCCATACTTCTTGAAGTAAAGTAGTTGTCATCTCTCCATATTTTTGTTAATGCTAGCTCACGTGGCATAAGATCATTTTCATGCAATGCTAATAAACGTAATAATTCGTTTTCTTTTGGAGATAGTTTAATTGGCTCTTCTTCTTCAAATGTAAGGAAACGTAATTTAGAGTTTAATTTAAATTTACCAATAGTAAATTCAAATTGTTTGCTGTCGGCTATTGAATCAACAGATTTTCTGCTAATAATACTTTGAATTTTAGCAAGTAAAACTTCAGAATCGAAAGGTTTATTTAAGTAATCGTCAGCGCCTACTTTATATCCTTTCAAAACATCTTCTTTCATTGTTTTAGCGGTAAGAAAGACGATTGGCACTGTATCATTTTTTTCTCTAATTTCTTTAGCTAAAGTAAATCCATCTTTATATGGCATCATTACATCTAAAATACAAAGGTCGTAATTATCTTTCTTAAATTTTTCAAAACCTTCCATTCCGTTTTTAGCCAATACAACATCAAAATCGTTCATAGATAAATAATCTTTTAGAACAATTCCAAAATTTGGATCGTCTTCTACTAATAAAATCTTTTTGTTAACTGTCTCCATAGTTTTTTTAAATTAAAGGTAACTTTATATAAAAGGTACTTCCTTTGCCTTTTTCGCTTTCAGCATATACCTCTCCTTGATGATCATCTACTATTTTCTTAACATACGCAAGACCTAATCCATGCCCCTTTACGTTGTGTATATCTCCCGTATGTTCTCTATAAAACTTTTCAAAAGCTTTTTTCAAAACGGCTTTGTTCATTCCAATTCCGTTATCTTGTATTTTAATAATAACGCTATTATTAACAACTTCTGTATAGACCTCAATTTGTGGTGGTCCCTCAGAATATTTAACCGCATTATCTAAAATATTAACCAAGACATTCGTGAAGTGAACATCATTTGCAAGAACTTCAGTTTTTTCTGCTTGCAGGTGTTCATTAATATATCCTCCACGATCTTCTACAATTAATAGTACATGTGTAATAGCGTCTGTTATAAGATCATGTACATCAAGTCTTTCTTTACTAATATTTAGTTCGTTTTTCTCCAAACGAGATATTCTTAACACATTTTCTACTTGCGCATGCATTCTTTTATTTTCTTCTTTAATCACATTTAAATAGTGATTTAACTTTTGAGTATCTCCCATTATTTTAGGAGATTTTACAGAGTCTAAAGCCAAGTTTATTGTTGCAATAGGCGTTTTAAACTCATGCGTCATATTATTAATAAAGTCGGTCTTTATTTCAGAAATTTGACGCTGTCTCAATAATTGAAGTAAGGCGCTTGAGTATGCAATGATGATAATAAGTGTAAAGGCTATAGAAAGTACAACCATTACAATTATAGAAGAAATTAAATATTTTTTCTTACTAGGGAAACTTACTATTAAATCGTATTCAATTTTATTTTCATTATCTGTAAATAAAGGAGCTGAATATTGACTTCCGTTAGCAATCTCAAAGTTATCAGATCTTATTTTGGTAGCAAGGGCATCACTATAAATACCATACTCGAATTTAAGATCTAAATTACGCGCTTTTAATTCCTTTTTTAATAACTCTTTAATTTTCTCTTTAGATGTCCTGCGTGTAATAGGAAACGTTTTTGCCACATCTTTATAAGCATTTAAATACATTGCCTTATCAAGATCGCTTAACCTTCTTATTTTACTTATATTATCTTGAGGAGATCTAATTCTTTTATTATCAATCAACGCTTCATTTTCGGTAGTTATTGTACTAACATTAATGTACCTTTTTAATTGAATAGAATCTAAGCTGTTTTCAAAGAGCGGTGAATACCCAAAATTTTCTTCTAAAATTTCATTTGAGTAAATAAACGGTTGATTCGTTTTTTCATCTATTCCTTTTAAGTAAAGTTGTCGAATAGATTTAATAGTTGGTTCAATAGAGTCTATGTTATTATTAATAAGTGTCTCAACGAAATGTTTTATTTCTTGGTTTTGGATTTCGTTAGTAACGGCAGTTAATGCCAACGAGACATTCATGGAAAATTGATCCTCCTTATCATCCACTGATGTCTTGATCCAATATCCTTGAACAAATATAATTCCAATGAGTGACAGACTCATTAAGATAACTAGCAATACGAATAATTTCTTACCCATCGGATCAAAATTAACAGTTTAATTTTAACATTTCAGGGCTTTTAACCTAACCTTAACAATAATGTTAAAACTTTAAGTGGTATGCTATTTTTTAGAAAGAATTTGAAGTATTTCATGTACTTGAAGACGCGTGTTTTCTAAATCTTTATTTGTTATAACATAATCAGATTGAGCAGTTTTTTGTGCATCACTCCACTGATTTTTCATTCTTGCTTCTATGGCTTCTTTAGTAGTATGATCACGCTCTAAAACTCGTTGAATTTTAATTTCTTTAGGAGCTGTTACCGTAATAATGACATCACAATGTTCATCTCCTCCAGATTCAAATAAAATGGCAGATTCTTTTATAACAAACGGAGTTTTTTGTTCATGATACCAATTCTTAAAATCGGCATGCACTTCGGGGTGTACAATGGCGTTCAATTTTTCAAGTAGTTCTTTATTGTGAAATACCTGTTGGGCAATAAAAGGTCTGTTTGGTTTATTGTCAATAATGGCTTCTTTACCCAAAAGATCAATTAAAGAATTTTTTATTTTTTTAGAGGACTCTATCAAGCTTCTTGCTGCTAAATCTGTAATGTATACAGGAACGCCTAATTCTTCAAACATTTTGGCAACTGTAGATTTGCCGCTACCAATACCTCCTGTTAATCCTACTATCATATTATTTTTTGCGCATTAATACCTGAAAGTTACTATCGTTTATTTCTAGAATTTCAATATTATCTGGTTTACTTCTTATAAAAGTTTTAGCAAAAGTGGAGGTAGAGTCTATAGCGGTGTAATCACAAACCAAATCAAAATCGTTTGTAGACAATGTTTTAAGATTATTTAAACTACCCTTACATAATACTTTTATTTTTTCAGGAAAAGGTTTTATAGTAATATTTTTAGGTACGTTTATAAATCTAACAGGTAAACTAATTTCTTTTTCGGAAAAGCGTTCGACTATACCACTAAGTTTTACCTCATTTTCAGAATACGATATATCTCCTGAAGGAGGCGTTGCTAACGCTATAGTAAAACTGAAGTCTTTATACACGTTTTCTATACTTTTATAATCAGTATTTACAATTGAAATACTATCTAATATTTCAGAAGGGCCATAAGCTGTAATAAATTTAGGTTCTACTGCAATAGCACCTTTTAATTGGTAACCATTTTTATAAATCAACTGAATTAATGGTTTTACCAAAAGCCGTTTACTTTTTAGAGTGTCTATTTGAATAGATACAGATTCAGGCGTTACAGCAAGTACATTACTCCTTTTAAATAGTTGACGTTCCAAAGCATTTTTGTATCGGCTATTAGATAAGTCAACGGTAATTTTATGTTCTCCTAAATTAGTAACGTCAATATTAAACTCCTTACTAGATAGATTGTGTCTTAACAATTGAAAACCGGTAGATTTTACCAGTACATTAACCTTTTCTAACGATTGATCGGAAATTATCTTTTGTTTATCTGTCTCATAAAATTGTAAGGTCACTGTATAGTTTTGCTCGTATTCTTTAGAAAGCTTAATTAGTAACCATATAATAAAAGAGAATCCAAGAAAAACAAGAAAAGTAATTGTTTTCTTGTTTCTAAATATTGTTTTTATAGATTTACTTTTACTCACTTCAATTTTATTTAAAGAATACTTGTGGAAACAAATCCTCTGGTTTTTTTTCTGATGTATTTAACTTGATAGTTGCCTTTAAAAAGGCATAACCATATCCTGAAAATTGAATTACAACAGCTACTAAAGATAATACAGCTATTTTAAAACTTTTGTTTTTTAACATACTTTCAGAGAAGATAAGGAGAAAATATAAAATATATCCATAAATAAAGTAATGCATGTTAAATAGTAACATGAATAGGCTAAATAGAAGCCCGGTAATAAATACCGAAGGAAACCAATACGTTATTTTTTTACTTTCAGGGTGCCAGGTATTTAAAATGGGTCTTGTTAACCCGAACTTGTACACTTGTTTATAAAAACTTTTCCATGATATTCTTCTTTTATGATACACAAAAGCACTATCAATATAAGCAGTTTCAAATCCCGCTTTCCATATTCTTAAAGTAAGATCAGGGTCTTCTCCAGGATGAATTTTACCAAAACCTTGTGTTGTTTCAAAAGCTTTTTTAGAAATACCCATGTTAAAGCTTCTGGGTTGAAACTTATTTATAGCTTTTTTACTACCTCTTATTCCACCAGTGGTAAAAAAGGAAGTCATACTATAGCTAATGGCTTTTTGTAAAGCAGAAAAGGACTTATGTTCAGCATCTCTACCTCCAAAACATTCAACATAGTTTTTTTTTAAGTAAGTGCTCACATTGGTGAGGTAGTCAGGCGGAATAATACAATCGGAATCCAGTATTATAAAATAATTTCCCTTTGCCTTTTGCATTCCGTAGTTTCTGGAGTCGCCCGGACCTGAATTTGATTTGTAATAATACGAAATATGAAGTCTATCTGAATAGTTCTCAATAACTTCTTTAGCATTAATATCTGAACCATCTTCAATAATTACTATTTCATAATTTTGATGGTATGTTTGAGAAGTCAGACTTTCTAAAAGTTCGTCTATTTCATCAGGCCTATTGTATACAGGAATGACTAGTGAAAAATTAAGCTCCATAAAGCAAATGTAGCTATATTCAAAAAAAAAAGCTACCCATTTGGGTAGCTTTATAGTTGTTTAATTATAAAGAATTAATTCTTTATAATTTTTACAGTTTTTGTTTTATCTCCAATAGTAACATTTACAAAGTAAGTTCCTGTTACTAAGTTAGACATGTTTACTTCATAAGTGCTAGCTTCTGGAGTAATAGTTAATACCTGTTGACCAACTAAGTTGTAAACAGCTACGTTTTGTATTGTTTCATTTGCTTTTAAGTTTAAAACACCATTTACAGGGTTAGGGTAATAAGTAAATCCTGTATTATCAAATGTTTCATTACTTAAAGCATCAGGACTCCATACGGCAATAGTGAAATCTGTGCTTGAAGGTGTATCATCATAATAGTAATATACACGAATATAATAAGTTTCACCAATTACATAATCATCTCTGTCGATTCTAGGATAATAGGTAGAAAAGCTATAATCACTATAGTCAATTGATGTTAAGCTACCACAACTACCAGAGAAAACTTCAATAACACCGTCAAAGTCATCTGTAACATCAATAGTAATGTTATTGGTAGTAGCTACAAAGGAATACCAAACGTCATCGTTAGCAGTACCTGCTTGAGCTGTTATACCAGAATCTGTTGCAGAAATAATTGTACCAGATATTTGAGTAGCATCAGCTAAAGAAGAAATATTATTTTCAACGGTTAACGAAATAGCACCAGAACATTCATCGTTTGCAGGAGGAGGAGGAGGAGTTCCTACACAAATATCAAAAGTTGTGTATTGAATACCTGTTGTCCATCCGTACACTCTTACATAATAAGTGTTTCCTGCGGTTAAACCAAAAACATCTAGCGTATCTGTGTCACTATCATTAATTAATGTAAGAGCACTACATCCTCCTGTAGTATCGTATACAGCCATACCCATACTAGTACTTGAATTAATATTTGTGGCTCCACCACTAACGTCTGCTACGTTGCTTAAACTTACTTTGTGAGAAGTTGTGGTAGCTACAAATGAATACCAAACATCGGTATTAGGAATACCTGTAATAATGTCTTCTTGTGCAGATGGTGTAGCTCCTTCAATAGACCCTGCAGTTGTTACACCACAATTTAAATCAGCATTTACTGTTAATGCAATTGCATTGTCGCAATCGTCATTAGGTTGTGTGGTAGTATTGTTGGGTGTACCTACACAAATATCAAAATCAATGTAATTACTACCATCATACCAGCTGTATACTCTAACTAAATAAGTGTCTCCAATAGTAAGTGATCCAACATATAATTGATTCGGGTCGCTTGTAGCTAAAAAGGTTAATGCATTACACCCCCCGGTAGCATCATAAAGTGCCATTCCCATATCGGTAGTCCATCCCCCGTCTACATTTGTTACATTACTTAAGGTAATCAAGTGGTTTGTAGCTGTAGCTTCAAAAGAAAACCAAACATCATCGTTAGCAGTACCAGAAACATCTGTAGCATCTTGAGCAGAGGTAGTAGCTGCAGTTGTTGTACCAGTGGTTGTAACACCACATTCTAGGTCAGCATTTACTGTTAAGGCAGTAGGGTTGTCGCATTCATCATTTGATGGAGGTGGAGCTAGGGTATTAAATGAATAAGGTCCTAACCATATACTTGTATCTGTGTCATTCATACCGCAATCTGCTCTCACATAGAAATCATAGTCGGTTGAAGCAGATAATCCTTCTAAAAGGTATGGATTATCGGCAGTATCATTTATGTTAGGAGTACCTGTTGGAGTAAATCCGGTTGTTCCCCATTCAATATCCCAGTTTAAGGAAGATCCATTTTCTGTCCATTCAAGCATTGCGGTAGTAGAAGTTATAGTATCTATACCTAAATAAGAAGGAGCAGGACAAGCAGGTAAGTCAGTAATACATACTTCATATGCTTCAGCCGAGTAATCATCTGTCCATACTTGTAATAAATAAGTAGTGTTAGGTTGTAAAACAGTAATTACGTTTTCTCCACTTGTGAAATTAGACTGGCAATATACTTCTGAACCTCCACAGCTATCATAAATCGCAGCCTTTAAATTGCTAACAGTACCCGAAATTACTTCAAAAGTAACCCCTGCAGTAGCGTTAGTAGTAAATGTAAACCATAAATCATTTTCAGTATAGTCATATAGTTCACAGCTACCTATAACACCACTATCAGATGCATTGTTAGTATCAAATAAAAGGCTGTTACAGTTTCCGTAAGTACCAATAGTAATACTTTCTGCACCTGCACATGAGTTATTTACGGGAGGCGTACCAACACAAATGTCAAAAGTATTATATTGCTCATCAGAATAGTAACTGTATACTCTAACGTAATACATGTTACCAACAGTTAAACCTGTTAAGTCTAATATATCAGGGTCACTATCATCAAAATAGGTTAATGAACTACATCCGGTAGTACCATCATAAACTGCCATTACCATATCTGTACTAGTATAAGTACCTCCAACATAAGTCACATTGTTTAATGATATTCTGTGTTCTGTATTTGTTGCTGTAAAATAGAACCATACATCATCATTGGCTGTACCGGCAGCATTACTGTTATCTTGCGCAGACTCTGTTGCACCTACTGTTGTACCGCTTACGGTACTACCACAATTAAAATCGGAATTCACTGTAATTTCAATAGCATCAGAACAATCATCATTCATAGCAGGACAGAAATAGCTGTAAGTTCCTAACTCATAATCACATAAAGCATCGGAATGAACCATGTTTAAAGTAGCGTAGGTGCCTGTAGCAAAAGGACCTATTTGAGTAACTCCCGTACCTGAGATTGGCCATGTTGTGGTTCCATCAGTAATACCAGTTGCATTACCTAAAGTAGTAACGTCAACATCTATATAATACAATTGATCATCACAATCTGGACTTACTACGGCAGCAGTTGCTTCAGCAGATATACATGATAATTCATTAACATCTAACGTGTAACTTATGCTTTGAGGATCTGCCCACGTTGAAATTAAAATGTAATATGTAACACCTACTGTTAAGGGCACGTGTAAGCTCATGTCGTCAGTACTGTTTGAGTTTGTTAAAGTGCTTACACATGTGGTAGAGGCGTCATCTATTAGGCCATCTAAAACAATGATTCCTGCGTAGGTGTCGCTAATATTGGTTAAATCAAAAATAAAGGTTCCATCTATTGATGGAGTAAATGAATACACTACATCATCTCCACTTAAGTAATTAGTAGAGCATGGGCTGTCAGAATCGACATAAGTGTTGCCGTAATTGGCTGTATTATCGTTAGTTGTGTAGGGTAAGGAAGATATTACAATGGGATTTGAAAAATCATTTCCTTGAGAAAAACCATACAAACTACAAAGTAATAATAGTAGAATAGTGGTAATTTTCTTCATTTTTTTGTTAAATTAATAATTATAAGCGCGCAAGTTAACTAAATTATAACATTTTGATCTGTTAAAATTATAAATTTAACAGAATGTGATTTCTGTAAAATGTTCAAACGTTACCATTAAAAGTAGCTATTCTTTAAGTAGACTATAAAATATGTGAAGAGTACAATGAGGTGTTTTTATATACCTAAACATAATTTAAATGTAATTGGTAAAACCTCATGGAGTGTAAAATAAAAAGGTGGCTTGTATAAACCACCTTCATATTTTTATGTTATAAGTTTTTTAAAGTGTTTGTTCAGTTTTATTTTTTTTAGAAGACCAACCAAATAATCCTTTCTCCATAATTAAATCGGCAATACCTTCTGGTAACATATCTTGCCAATCATTTGTACCTTCTTCAATTTTGCTAAGCACAGATCTAGAGAATATATCAAGACCCTTTAAATCATAGTTTGTAATGTCAACTACCTTTCCGTTAAATTTAAAGAACTTATAAAGTTCTTTCATTCTTGGATGCACTTTAAGGCTATCGCTATCTATAATTTGCCCCGTATGTGGATCTTTCATAGGGTGTAGATACACTTTAAGGTCTCTGTAGAATAATTTACCAAATGCTTCTAATATTCCACCGCTTAAATGTCTATAATAGTTTTCATCAAAAATTTCAACCAAATTGTTAACCCCCATTGCTAATCCCATGCGAGCTTTGGTATAGTTAGAGAAATATTCAACAACTCTATAGTATTCTTTAAAGTTAGAAATCATTACCGTTTGTCCTAAAGAGCATAGTAAATCAGCTCTATCTATAAAGTCTACTTCGTCGATTTCTCCTAATGATTTAAGATTCGATAAAGTAATTTCAAAAATAACTTCTGTTTTATCTCTATCTACTTTGTTTTCAGAAAGAAACATTTCGTATGATTCTTTATACATACTCATATTAACCTTGGTAACAGGTCTAAAACTACCTCTTAAAGCAAGTACGTTTTTTTTGTAGAGTAGTGCGGCAGCTAATACATTGTTTCCATTTTTATCAAACATTACCGCTTCTGTCATACCGTTTTTCACTAATTGCAAGCTCATTAAACGGTTATCTACATCTTTAAAACGAGGCCCTGAGAAATTAATGGTATCAATTTCAATGGTATCTCTTTCAAGATGATCGTACAAATATTTTAAAAGCTTCTTTGGTTTATTATGTTTGTAAAATGCACCATAGATAAGGTTTACTCCTAGTTTACCTAACGTTTCTTGTTGTAATCTTGCTTCTGTTTGGTGAAAACGTATGTGTAGAATTATTTCATTATAATCTTCAGACGGGTCTACTTGAAAACGAATACCAACCCATCCATGACCTTTATACTTTTTAGCAAAATCGATTGTAGTAACCGTATTAGCATACGAAAAGAAAAGCTTTTCAGGATATTTACCACGTAAACGTTCTTCCATTAATCGCATCTCATGACTAAGCATTTTTTTTAGACGCGGTTCCGTTACATAACGGCCATCATTTTCTGCTCCATAAATAGCATCACTAAAATCTTTGTCGTAAGCACTCATTGCTTTGGCAATGGTTCCTGAAGCACCACCTGCTCTAAAAAAGTTTCGAACGGTTTCCTGACCCGCACCAATCTCAGCAAAAGTACCGTAGATATCTTTGTTTAAATTAATACGTAAAGACTTAGCTTTTATCGAAGGAATGTTCTCTATCTCTTTATCTCCTTTAAGTATAATAGCCATTTTTATTTGTTGTGGTTTTGACAAAGTTAAAAAGTTTCATCATGTTTTCATTAAAAAACTCATAAATTTGAATAAAATTAGCAATATGCAAGTTACATTTCTTGGAACCGGTACTTCACAAGGTATTCCAATAATTGGGAGTAAACATCCTGTATGTTTAAGCACAGATAGTAGAGATAAAAGATTACGTGTTTCGGTCTTAATAGAATGGGATGATTACACGTATGTAATTGATTGTGGTCCAGATTTTAGAATGCAAATGCTAACTAATAATATAAGTAAAATAGACGGTATTTTATTTACGCATGAACATGCAGATCATACCGCTGGATTGGATGATATAAGACCATTTTTTTTTAGACAAGGAGATATTCCTATATATGCACACCAGCGTGTTTTAGAGCAGTTAAAAGTTAGATTTGCTTATATTTTTGCAACCGAAGACAGGTATCCTGGTGCTCCTGCAGTAAAAGAATTTGAGGTGAAAAATGAAGCTTTTAAATTGGGGAATACATATGTGACTCCTATAAATGTGTATCATAACAGATTGCAGGTATTTGGGTTTCGTTTTTTTGATTTTGCGTATTTAACAGATGTCAAAACTATTGAAGAGGAAGAGATGCAAAAATTACAAGGTTTAAAAGTGTTGGTGGTGAATGCTTTACGTATAAAATCTCATCATTCTCATTTTAATCTTGAAGAAGCCCTTGAATTTGTGGCTAAGGTAAAACCTGAGAAAACATATTTCACGCATATAAGTCATTTGTTAGGTTTTCATGAAGAAGTAGAAAAAAGTCTTCCGGATAACGTATTTTTGGCGTACGATAATTTAAAAATATCTATTTAACTCCGTAATTGTATGAAAAAGCAAATTTTTCAGTTGCTATTCATATTCGCTATTTTGTTAATTATTTTTCAGTTTGTAAGTGCTTCTAAGGCTTATAAAGAAACGAGTAATGTAATTAATGAGTTGAGAATTAAGAATAGAAAACTTAAAGATGAAACCAAAAAATTAAGTGATTCATTAAAAAATAACCTTATTAAGTTTTCAGATGTAGCCTATTTTACCTTAAAAAATGATAATCAAGCTCTAGATTATTTTAAGGATTCTGATATAGGTGACGTTTCAAAGTATGTGACACAAAAATTGTTGGAAACCAATTCTATTAAAGAGAACCCGTTAATTCCTTCTTCTGAGTTAATAGAAGGATTAAAAATTAACAAGGTAAATGTGATTAACCATAAATGGATTGTTTGCGATTTTACGAATGGTGAATATTGGGGGCAACTATTTTTAGAGTATACACTTAAAAAGGATAAAACCATATTTTTTGTAACAATATCTGATGTTGTTATATACAAATAAATAAGGTTCTCATATCTCATTTTGAGAGTAAATAGATTGTATGATAGTTTGGATTGTTTTTATAGCGCTGATCTTAGTTTTTTTAGCGTTAGATTTGGGTGTGTTTAATAAAAACGCACATGTTGTTTCTAATAAAGAAGCCGCATTATGGACAGTTGTGTGGGTTTCTGTAGCGTTATTATTTTCTTTAGGGATATTTTTTATCTATAAGTATGAACTGATAAAGAATGTTGAAGGATTGTCTGCCTCAAGGGCAATGATTAAGTATATTACGGGATATCTAATTGAATTATCTCTTAGTGTAGATAATATCTTTATAATTGCAGTAATCTTTTCGTCTTTTAAAGTTCCTCATAAATATCAACATAGAGTTTTGTTTTGGGGTATTATAGGAGCCATATTATTTAGGGCTAGTATGATATTATTTGGGGTAACGTTAATTAATAAGTTTGAATGGTTAACCTATATTTTTGGAGGCTTCTTGTTATATACGGCCATAAAGATGTTGTTTGCTAAAGAAGAAGAAAGCTATAATCCCAAAAAATCTTTAATTTACAAATGGATTCAAAAGATAATTCCGGTTAGTGATTCGATTGATGGGGAACACTTTTTTATTCATAAAGATCATAAACGAATAGCAACTCCTTTATTTATAGCTCTTATTGTAATAGAGTTTACCGATATCTTATTTGCTTTAGACAGTATACCGGCTATTTTAGGTATTACCAGAGATTCATTTTTAGTGTTTAGCTCTAATATTATGGCTATATTAGGATTACGATCAATGTATTTCTTTTTGGCTAATATGCTCAATAAGTTCAAGAAACTTCACTATAGTTTAGTGGTGATTCTCTCTTTTGTTGGAGTTAAATTGATTTTAGCAGGTTTTGAAATCGAATTTAAAGAATGGGTTTCACTAACTGTTATTGGAGTCTCTTTATTAGGAGGTGTATTATTATCGATATTCACAACATCCAATGAAAAACCATCGAGTATGTAAATAATTATATTTTATTGGCAAGCCAATTTTTGAAAGAATAAAAATTTTGTGGTGCCACACCATGACCTACAGGGTATTCTTCAAAAACATAATTGATATTTAAAGCGTCTAAAACTTTTTTAGAATCTCTTGCCCATTCAATAGGTAATACTTGGTCTACGGTACCATGTGATACATAAAAGTTTAAGTTTTTATGGTCTAAACTTTGGTAATCTTCTTGTAAGATATCTTTGTTAATATAACCACTTAGCGCAATTACGTTTTTTACCTTTTCAGGGTAGGATAGAGCTACAGCATAACTAAGTATAGTACCTTGACTAAAGCCTAGTAAGGTCACATTATCTTTAGTAAGGTTGTAATATTCACAAGCTTCTGTAATAAAGTTAGCCATTAAATCTCTTGAAGCTCTTGCTTGGTTATCATCACTCCATTTAGCCCCATTAGCATCAAATTCAATCGCATACCAAGCATAACCATAAGGAGGTAGCTGATATGGAGCCTGAACAGATATAACAAAAATATCCTCAGGTAATTCTGAAGCAAATGAGAATAAATCTTCCTCATTACTCCCATAACCATGAAACATGAATAAAACAGGTGTTTCATTAGTTATGGTGTTAGAAGGTCTTGTAATATGATGTAATGATAATGAATTGCTCATTTAATTTATTTTACAGCGTGGAACCATTTTTGAAAATACTTACCAATAATTGGTATGGGCTCTTGTTTGTATTGTATAGCGCTTATTAGCCCAAGTAGCCAACATATAAAAGAAACCACCCAAAATCCTAAGCTCATAATTATATATAATTCTGCAATAACATTACAAATAATAAAAAGAATAAATAATCCTAACATTTGTCTGATGTGAAAATATACATATTCACTTTTCTTTTCATCATTCATAAAAAAAGCAAGAATGGTACCTACAAAAGTAATATATGCTAATATTCCTAGATTCTTTTCATTATCCATTGTTACTCTATAATTAATTGCGATTTATTGTATATGCCATATACATCTCCTAAAAGTTTGCTACCTATAAAAGCGCTGTTTTTAGAGGAAGATAAAATATCACTTTCTTTAAAAGTGTACTCCTTTATAGGGTTAAAGAGAGTGATTTCGGCAGTGGAGTTAACATCAATTGAATTTGTGGTTAATCCAAATCTTTCTTTTCCTTTTAATAATAGTTCTATGGCCTTATCGATTCCAAACAATGTATTCAAGGCACCAAAAGCACTTTCTAGTCCAATAGTGCCATATTCAGCTAAATCGAACTCCAATTTCTTATTTTCAATAACTATAGGAGTGTGATCTGTAGTAACCATATCAATGGTACCGTCTAAGATACCTTCTTTTAAAGCGTCAATGTCTTTTAATGTTCTTAATGGAGGGAGTACCTTAAAGTTACTATCAAACCCTTCTAATACATCATCAGAAAAGAAAAGGTTGTGGATGGCTACACTAGAAGTTACATTTAGTCCTTTTGCTTTTGCCGTTCTAATAAGATCAACCGATGCAGCTGTTGAAATAGTTGGTATGTGTAGTTTACCTTCTGTATATTCTAATATATATAAATCACGAGCAACCTGTAAAGATTCCGCTAGGGCTGGTATTCCTTTAAGTCCTAGTCTGGTTCCTACCACTTCTTCATTAACAACACCTTTGCCGGCAATTTTTTTCTCATTAGCAAAAGATATTATAAGACTATCAAAATTTTGAGCGTATTGTAAAGCAATTTTTAGCAGGTTAGGATTGCTAACCGGTGTTTTAAAGTCACCAAAAGCAACGGCTCCTTCAGAAGCCATATCGTAAAGTTCTGCCAAATCTATACTTTCACTTTTCATTGTTAATGCTCCAATAGGATGTACATTAACAGCACTTTCTTTTGTGCGAGCATTAATAAAAGTAATAGCAGATTTGTTATCAATTACTGGCTTAGCTTTAGGATTTAATAGGATAGAAGTAAAACCACTTTTAGCGGTTGTGTGTATACCGTTGGCAATAGTTTCACATTCTTCTAATCCGGGTTCTCCAAAACATACACTACTATCAAACCAGCCTTTAGATATATGCAAATTAGGCAATTCAATTACCTGTGCATTGCTGTCTGTTATCGTGTCTTCAATTTTAGAAAAAATGCCGTTCTCAATTAAAATATCTTTTTGTTGATGGTGGTATTTACCGGTAGGATCTATTATAGTAGCTGACTTTAAAAGCGTTTTCATTTAAGAAATTTTATAATGAACATTTCTATACATAAGCAAATTACTGCAAAAATAATAAACCATTTCCAAAGCTCATTATTATTATTGATAGATTTTAAATCATTAAATAAAGAAGGTATATTGTCTACTGTATTTATTTGATTTGATTGTAAGTTTTGATAGGTTAAATTACCCTCATCTCGGTTATAGTTATAACTAACTAGGGCAACAGAGGTATCTTCATAGGTAATAGTGTAGTTACCTGATAATTCAGGTAATTTTTTAGTCGTTATTTTAACCTTGTTAGAAGAAGCTTCCTGCAAAGGAATAAAAGATTCGTTATTACCTTTTATTTCTAAAACAGTATCGTCTGGTAATTGAGTTGAAACTTCAATAATATTTGTATTGTTTATTGTGTAATAGAGTGTAGGGAGCTGAATACTAGCTTTACCAATATTGTATAATGTAGGAACAAATAAGTCTCTAAGTTCAGTGAAATTTGAGTTTTCTTGATTTATAGGAGCCGAAAAAACAAAATAGCCTTTTGAGGTTGTAAGAAAAGAATTTTCATTTTCTAAAGTTAATGCAGCTGTACCTCCTTGAATACTGTAATATGAATTTATACTTGGATATTGAAAGTTTGTAACTGACTTTTCAAAAACATCAGCATATAGAGGATGTTCAAATTTTATTGTAGTAATATATTTTTTCTGTGTGAATATCTCTCCAAATCTAATACCTGTTGTATGTAGCAATTGATTATATGCATTACTAGAGATTGTAGATGATGGAATAACCATAATATGCCCCCCATTTTTTACAAAAGTTTGTAATGTAGTAATTAAACCACTACTTAAATCATCAAGCTGATTTAGTATTATTAAATTTTGTTTGGTAAGACTATTAAAATCTAACTGATCTATTTGTTGTTCCTCGTAATTGAATTCCTCGTCTTTTTCATAAAGCCTTTTTAAAAAATCTGACGAACCATCAGTAATGGTGAGAATATTTATTTTCTTAGGTTTTTGTAGACTAAAGTATAAACTGTTATCATAAGATAGATTTTCATCTTTTAATGAGATGTATCCGTTAAAATCTGTTTGTTCAGGGATTGTAAAAATTGCTTCGCTTGGTTTATCTGAATCTAATGAGATAGCTGTTTTACCTATTACTTGATTGTTATTGGTTAACGATACAGTAATGTTGTCTACAGGTTCTAAAGAAGAAATTTCAGAAGCTAACTCAATATTACCAGCCTCTCTCTTTGAAATACGAATCGTATTGATACTAATGTTTTGTAGATTTTCAGGTGTAAGTTGTACAAAATGATTTTTTACTTTAGGATCTTGTATAAGATTAGAGCCCTTTGGTTTTACTTGAAAATCTGAAATAAATATAAAATGCTTTTCAGTATTAACCTTGTTTGTAAAGAAGGATAAGCCCTTTAAATAAGCTTGGTTATAATCTAATTGAAAATTACTATAAGGAAGTGTTGTTAACGTATTTCTTACGTTAGACACATTGGTGTCTTTAAAAGTTTTATCATTTGTGTATAATGTAAAAGTTGATTTACTGTCTATATTACTTAATATGTCTAAAACTGCTCTTTCAAAAAGAGGTCCTTTTTTTCCTTTAGCCTGCATGCTAAAAGAGTTGTCAAGGTATATTACAGTTTCTTTTTCTAAGGTATGTATAGCAGCATTTTTATCAATAAAGTACGGTTCTGTAAATGCAAAAATAATAGCTGCAAGTGCTAGTAAACGAGTTAAAAGGATGACCCATTTTTTTAGTTTTTCACTCTTGCGAGTTTGCAATTTTATTTTGCTAAGAAAAGCTACATTGGTAAACCAAACTTTTTGAAAACGGCGTAGTTGAAATAAATGAATAAGAATAGGGATGATAAGTAATAGTAAAGCCCAAAAAAGTTCCGGATGTTTAAATTGCATTCCTAAAGATTAAGTAAGCCAAATATAATTTAATTTTTAGGAAATATAAACAGCACATGCCAAATGTTTCTATATAAAGCTTAATGAGGTAATTTATTCTATTTATTAAAAGTGAAAATTAAATGACCGTCATTTCGTAAGGTTTCGGAATTTCAAATATGAAATTAGTGCCTTTTCCTAATTTAGACTCAACTCTAATAGTGCCATCTAAACTATAAACCAATTTTTTAACGGTAGCCAAGCCTATGCCAGTTCCGCGTTTTCCAAATCGGTCTGTAGTATCTAAATTATTAAATAGTTCAAATATTTTGCTTTGATCTTCCTTTTTAATCCCTGGTCCATTATCTTCTACAGATAAAATGTAATGTTCTTTATCTTCAGCGAAAGAGACGGTTATTTTTGGAGTTTCTTTATCGCAATATTTAATACTATTGGTAATTATATTTAAGAGTATTTGATGTAAAGCATTTTCGTTTGCGTATAGAACGGTTTCTTTTGGAGGTAGTTTTATTTTATAAGCATGATCTACATCTAAAATATCCATTAACTTTTTAAGTAGTGGTCTAAGCTCTATTTTTTTAACATCGTCATTTGCCGTATGATCACTTTTATAATAATCTAAAATACCTTGTATGTAGTTACTCATAGACATAGAGCTACCTTTTAAATATCCTAGGTAGGTGTTTACAATTTCATCTTCCAGCTCATATAAATCTAGCTTTTTCTTTAAGGTATCTATGGTAAGTGAAATGTTAGCCAATGGAGATTTCATATCATGTGATACAACACCGGCAAATAGCTCTAACTCTTCATATCGTTTTTTAAGCTCTTTTGTTGTATGACTAAGTTCTATATTGGCTTTTCTTAATTCAAAAATTCTGACTACTTGAGAAGCTAAAATTTTTAAACTCTCTTTCTGTTCTTTGGTAAGCAGCTTGGGTTTATGGTCTATGGTACAAAGTGTACCAATAGCAAACCCTTTTTCACTTACTAAGGGAATCCCCGTGTAGGCTATCACAGGGTTTTCACCATGCACTAACGGATTACTGCTAAAGCGGTCATCGTTTAGGGCATTTTCTACTTCTAGAATTTCCTCAGGTTTTGCTATAGCATAATTACAAAATGCAACTTCACGTGGAGTTTCAGAAATATCTAACCCTACTTTAGATTTAAACCATTGACGGTCTTTATCAATAATAGAAATTAAAGCAACTGGAGTTTCACAAATATGAGAAGCCAGTTTTGTGATTTCATCAAAATCTTGTTCAGGAAGGGTGTCTAATATTTGTAAACGCTTAATATCCTTTAAGCGGCGGGCTTCATTTTTCTTTAATGTAGTTTTCATTTTTAGACGTCCTTAGCTTTTTTTCAAAAGTATAAAAAATGTTAAGGAAATCATAATTTTTCAAATACTCCTAATCCAAAAAGAGCAAAATCATATTTAACAGGGTCTATAGGGTCAAGTTCTCTTAAAGAGGTGTCCAGTAAATTCAACGCTTTGGCATCATTCTGTTTTCGGTTTAGTAGTCCTAATTTTCTGGCAACGTTACCCGAGTGCACGTCTAAAGGACAAGATAGGTGAGCGGTAGGAATAGATTTCCATATACCAAAATCTACACCCGCTGTATCATTTCGTACCATCCAGCGTAAGAACATGTTAATTCTCTTAGCAGCAGAACCTTTTAATGGGTCACTAACGTGTTTTGTAGTTCTGGATGGATGCTCTAATTCAAAAAATATTTTTTTAAATTCTGAAATTGCCTTCTGAGTTGAACCATTAGCTACATTCATAGAAATAACATTTTCAAGCCCTATATAATTTGAATAAATATTCTTCAAACTTTTTATGAAGTAACTTATATCTATACTATTAAAGGTTCTATGTACAAAAGAATCAAAACGTTCAAGGTCTTCACCTTTATGGCTCATAACAAAGTCATAAGGGGAATTCCCCATTAATTCCATTAGTTTGTTAGCATTGGTAATAATACTTTTTCTGTTTCCCCAAGCTATTGTAGCAGCAAGAAAACCAGCTATTTCAATATCTTCTTTCAAAGCATATTGATGTGGAACCTGAATAGGGTCTGATGTTATAAAATCAGGATTGTTGTATAAATGTACTTTCTCGTCTAAGTACTCTTTTAAAAGTGATTTTTCTAAAGGTATGTTGCTCAAATCAACTGTTTTTAACTACTAATAGTGCCATCTTTCATTGTAAGTTTTCTGTCGGCCATATCTGCCAATTCTTTATTGTGAGTTACAATAACAAAGGTTTGCCCAAACTTATCTCTCAATTCAAAGAATAGGTTGTGTAGTTTGTCGGCAGATTCAGAATCTAAATTTCCGCTAGGTTCGTCGGCAAATACAACATCCGGATTATTAATTAAAGCTCTGGCAACGGCTACACGTTGTTGTTCGCCTCCAGATAATTCACCGGGTTTGTGATGTGCTCGTTCTTCTAAACCTAAAAAAGTAAGTAATTCCATTGCCTTTTTATTGGCATCAGATTTAGATGTACCATTAATAAAAGCTGGGATACAAACATTTTCTAAAGCAGTAAATTCGGGTAGTAGTTGATGAAATTGAAATATAAAACCAATGTTTTTATTTCTAAACTTAGAAAGTTGATTGTTTTTTAAATCTACGACAGAAGTGTCGTTTATTAAAATTTCGCTTTCCTTTCTCTTATCAGGGTTATCAAGTGTTCCTAAAATTTGCAAAAGGGTAGTTTTACCTGCGCCACTAGAGCCTACTATGGCTACTATTTCACTTTTTTCAATATGGATATCAACTCCCTTAAGTACTTCCAGTTTATCAAAAGTTTTATAAATATTTTTAGCCTTAATCATATTTTAAAAAATAGTATTGCTGCAAATGTGCTACATAAAATTGGTTTACAAAATAAATACTTACTAATAATACGTTAAAAAGGTAGACAATTATAAGTAATTGTAGTATTTTTATAATATGAGTAATATGAATGGAATCGCAATTTTTGCTGGTGGCTGTTTTTGGTGTACTGAGGCTGTATTTAAAAGAGTACAAGGGGTTCTGAAGGTAGTGCCTGGGTACTTAGGTGGTACCATTAAAAACCCTTGTTATAGAGAGGTAGCAATGGGAGTTACGGGACATGCAGAGGCGGTGAAAATTGAATATGATCCATTAGTCGTTTCCTATGATTTATTATTAGAAATATTTTTTGCTACACATAACCCTACCACATTAAATCAGCAGGGTAATGACATAGGTACGCAGTATCGTTCTGAAATTTTTTGTACTTCCGATGAGCAAAAGAAAAAAGCGAGGGAATATATAAAGTTGTTAGAAGCAGAGAATATTTTTAGAAATCCTATTGTAACAGCTATTAGTATAGAGCAGCCATTTTATAGTGCTGAAGATTACCATCATAACTATTATGACAATAATAGGTTTCAGCCCTATTGTCAAGTTGTGATACACCCAAAACTTAGAAAATTACAAACCATGTATTCTCAAAAAATAAAAGTAGAATACTAACTAAAGAATAATATCGTTTTGGTATTGTTTTTGAGAGAAAAACAGAAAAGGTTATATGAGGGAGAAAAAAATAAAATATCTTATTCTTGGAATAGTGATGGATGGATTGGGAATGTTATCTTATGCATTTCCGTTGTTTGGTGAATTAATTGATATCGTATGGGCTCCTATTTCGAGTTTAGTAATGAATAAGATGTATAAAGGGATATCGGGTAAAGTGGCTTCTATTATATCGTTGATTGAAGAAGGCTTACCAGGATTGGATTTTATACCAACATTTACACTAATGTGGGTTTATACCTATATTATTAAATCGGAGGACGAAAATACGGGAAAGTTGATCCCAATTAGGGTACGATCTTAAGTACTTGTTAAAAGGTGCTTTTTTTATAGGGTTGTACTGTAAATGTATTAGTTTTACCATATGCTTACAACCCAAAATCTATCTTATACCTATGCATCAGGAACTGCACTCAAATTTCCTGATATTAGTCTTGAAGAAGATGAAGACTTATTAATTTTGGGGGCTTCTGGTGTAGGGAAAACTACCTTATTACATTTAATGGGCGGACTTTTAAAACCTGATAGTGGTAGTATTACGCTTGCTAATCAGGGAATTCAAAAGTTAAGCCAGCGAAAAATGGATACTTTTAGAGGTGAACATATTGGTATTGTTTTTCAGAAAGCCATATTTATTCAATCGTTATCTGTTATTGATAATATAAAGGCTAAATTATTTTTTACAGAGACTACCTTATCTACTGAAGATATAACCTCTTTATTAACCACTTTAAATCTTGTTGATAAAAAAGATAGCTTGGTTCAAAAACTAAGTGAAGGTCAAAAGCAACGACTGTCTATAGCTATAGCATTAAGCAATAAACCAAAACTAATTTTGGCAGATGAGCCAACGGCTAGCCTCGATGATTTAAACGCTAAAAATGTAATAACCTTACTATTGTCTGAAGCTCGTAAACAAAAAGCGAATTTGGTGGTAATTACACATGATCATAGAATTAAAGAATATTTTAGTAAAACTATAGAACTATGAGTCTTTGGAGGTTAGCAATTAAGAATATGCTGTTTAAACCCCTTAATACTTTTTTAAGTATATTACTATTGGCTCTTAGTGTAGCTTTAATAAGCGGCTCGTTCCATTTAAAAAAGCTTTATGAGAATCAGATAACGGCCAATATTTTAGATATTGATATGGTAATAGGAGCCAAGGGTAGCCCGTTACAATTAGTTTTGTCTTCTGTGTTACATATAGATGCTCCTACAGGAAATATTAATTATGATAAAGCGAAGCAACTTACACGTAATGTTTATATAAAGAGTGCTGTTCCTATTTCTTATGGAGATAATTATAAGGGATACAGAATTATTGGTAGTACTCCAGAATTTTTAAAAGTGTATCATGCTAGCATACTTGAAGGACAATTATTTTCGAAAGTTAAAGAACTTGTGGTAGGCTATGAATTAGCCAGACAATTACACCTAAAAATTGGGGATAAAATTACTAGTTCTCATGGATTGACAGAGGGGATTGAAGAACATGACGATAAATTAATTATTACTGGAATATTAAAGCCAACAGGTACTATTATAGATCAATTATTAATAACGCCTTTGGAGACTGTTTGGCATGTACACGAGCATAAAGGAGAGGAGCTTGAAGCGCATGAAAAAGAAATTACTGCAATGTTGGTGTCTTTTAAAAACCCAATGGCAATGTTACAAATGCCCAGAAGAGTAAATGCAGTCCCCGGAATGCAAGCAGCTTTGCCTAAGTTTGAACTAGATAGGCTTTATGGTTTAATGGGAGTTGGTTTCAAGGCAATTTCTATGATAGGGTTAGCTATTTTATTGGTATCTGGTCTAAGTATATTTATAAGTTTGTATAGAGTAATTAAAGAACGTAAGTATGAAATAGCTTTAATGAGAACGTATGGAGCTAGTAGATTACAATTGTTCATAATTGTATTAATAGAGGGGTTTTTGGTTGGTGTTATAGGGGTTCTAGGTGGTTTTATACTTAGTAAATTGGCATTAAATGTTTTGAAAAACTATATAGAAACAGGGTATAAACTTAACGTTAAAGTATTGTTTTTACTTCCTGAGGAAGGATACGTTATCTTGGGCGTATTTGGTACTATAATACTGGCTACGTTATTGGCTGTTATACCAATTTTTAAAATGAATGTATCAAAAGTATTAGCAGATGAATAGTAAGTTATTAGTATTACTTTTTTTTGGAGTTTTCATTGGGGCTTATGCGCAACAAGAGATTACTTGGAAAGATTTAGCAAATGTTAAATTCTCAACCAAATATGTAGAAAGTGAAGATGGAGATGTTTTGATTCCGGTTTTTGGAGATGCCATTAAAAAAATTGAAGGTAAAGAAATTAGTGTAACCGGCTATTTTCTAAATCTAGATGCTAGTACAAAATCCTTTATGCTTTCTAAAAGTCCTATGTCTGCGTGTTTTTTTTGTGGAGCCGGTGGTCCTGAAACAGTAATAGAAATTCATTTTGCTAAAAAAGAGGAACAATATAAAACAGATAAAATAATTACAATTACAGGAGTTCTGAAGTTAAATCAAACAGATATTAATCATTGTAATTATATTTTAGAAAAGGCGAGGGGTACATCCTTTGATTAATATATAATAAGTATAGCCTTTTTAAAGGCTATACTTATTTATTTTTTGGGTATGGACTATTGTAAAATTACTACTCTACGGTAATAGCGTAGGTAGCTGTGAAATCAGTTTCACCACCGGCATTGGTAATATCACCATCACTAACACCAGACGCATCTTTATCTGGTTGGTGAATTAATGTAATAGTTAATGAAGCAGTACCGGCACTTCCTGTTACTAATGAAAAATCTATTCCAAGAGGTTTTCCATCGTCATCGGTATCGCTATAACTAGTTGAAGCAATAGCGCTTCCTCCTGTAATAAAAAAGAATTGGTGATCTGTATTTTCGTCAGCAACTTCTTCTGTTACATCTTCAGCCGGACTTTCAGTTTCATTTAATAGTTCTATTACTCCGCTGTAAGTTGTATTTGCAGCTAAGTTTCCTGAAACAGTTAGTACAGGATCATTTGGTCCATCACCATCTAAATCCTGAGATTGTAAAGTAATTACTTGTGAACCATTAGTTAGTGTTACATTCATAGTGGTAATCACTTCTTCTTCGTTGATTACTTCAGGGGTGTCGTCATCACTTGAACAACTCATGAATGAAAAGGATACAAGTAGTGCTATAAAAGGATATTTTAAAATTTTCATAATATTTATAATTAATATGTATTAGTATGTAAATGTTAATTGAACTTTGAAATTTCTGCCCAAATCATCTGCATAATAGCGTTGTCTGTTCAGATAATCTCTGTAACGTGTATTAAGCAGATTTTGAATACTAAACCCAACTGTAAGATCTGATTTTTTGAACCAGTTAAAGGTACACTGTGTATTAAAGTGTAAAAGTCCATACCCTTTAGGAGGTTCACTAAGAGCTACAGTTTTGGTAATAGTTCCATTAGTAGTGGTCGTGTATGAAATATCAAAGTCGTTATTTGGAAACCTGGTTTGTTTAAAAACGGTTTCATATTTTAAGCCTGCCTCAAATGAATTCCAGTCAGAACGTGTAAATAAGATACTGTTTGTCCAATTTGTTGCCGGAATATCAATTATCGGCCGATCATTCTCTGTGTCTTGTGCATATATATATGCGGCTTTCGATGAAAAGCTTAGATTAGGTACAATTGTATAATCTAATGAAGCATCAATTCCTGTAAATAAGGCATTAATTTGGCTGTATTCCCAAACAGGGAACGCCCCCCTTGTGGTTTGTTCGATACCTGTAGGTTGTAGCACTATAAAATCTTTAATAAGATTTATATAAGGGTTGATGTCAAATGATATATTATTTGATTGTTTTGAATAATTTAAGCTTAGCTTTTTAGAAACCTCTTGTTTCATGCGTAAGTCACCTAATTCTATAATGGCAGCCGAGTGATGTAAACCATCACTAAATAGTTCTGAAGCATTAGGTGAACGACTGGCTAAACTTACGTTAACTAGTAGATTGTTATTGTTTTTTAAAACAGTTTTTAAACCTATTGTTCCAGATATGTTATGGAAATTAAATATAGGATTTGTTAACAATTGGGTATCGTACTCATCTACAATAATATCAGCAAATTCTTCATCGTACCCACGTTCTACCCATCTCGATGTTATATAGTATTTTTTAGCATCTATATGATTGAAATCATATCGGGCTCCAATATCTAAAATGGTATTTTCAGATAATTGATGATCTAAACTACCAAACACACCCAAATTGAGTTGTTCATAATCAGGTATTAGTCTTCTTACACCCGTTTCAGGGTTAGGCGTATTTTTTTGATAATTACCCGAAATACCTATAGAAAACTTGTTTGATTGTACTGCGTCAAAATCAAAAACAGTAGAAAGGGAATGGGTATTTAAAACCATATCCATAGATGGTTTGTCTTTGTCGTCCCCACGTCTTATATCATATTCTTTACGATTGTTTTTCTGAAAATCGTATTGAAAACTAAGTTTTCCCAACTCTGAAAATCTTCTATAAAAATCAAATTTAGCTAAGTGATGCGTTACATCCTGGTATGGAGCATTAATGTTATAAGTAAAATCATTAATAACAGTAGGGGTGTTGCTTTCTAGTGCTTTAACTAAATCACTAACACTACCAATATGCGAGGCTCTTAAAATACCAATTTGTGTATTGTAATAACTATAATAGGTGTTAAAACCATATTCTAGTTTACGCAATCCGCCACCAATTGAAAAATCTTTTTCTCTAGATCCGGTATTTGATAATATATAATCAGGAGCTTCATAGTCACCAAGGTATTTAAAAGTACCTTGCCCTTTTGCATACCAACCACTTTTCTTTGTACTAATAATAGAAGAAGTAATACTTCCGCCACGACCATTACTTACACCGGTTAAAACAGTTTTGCCATATATAGAATCTGCTTTTAGAGGTTGTGTACCATCAATTACAATAGTGCCTCCTACAGCATCTCCACCATATCTTAACGCCGAAGCACCTTTAACTACCGTAATACTACTGGCAGTATTAATATCAACGTTAGGAGCATGTTCTACACCCCATTCTTGGTCTTGCATGCGTACACCATTATTAATAATTAGTACACGACTGCTATGCATACCATTTACAACCGGTTTTACTATAGATCCACCTGTGTTAAGAGATGAAATACCACTTATTTCTTTTAAGGCATCACCAATACTACCATTGCTATATTGTTGAATAACCTTTTCTGAAATAGTAGACTCTGCTCCAGAGTTTGTAGTGCTTTTTAAATGGTTGTCGGTAACTATAACTTCTCCAATTTCTTCAAGGTGATGTTCCAGTTTAATATTTTCTGTAGTATCTCCTTGTATTGCAATAGTTTTTAAGATACTATCACATTCTGGATGCGAAATTTGTAATTCAATGGTACCTTCACATAAATTTTCGATTTTGAAATTTCCATCAAAATCTGAGTATACTTCAACATCAGTTCCAATTATTTGTATAAGAGCTCCAAAAAGTGGAGACCCATCATGATAATCAGTTATTTTTCCTTTAAATGTATAGGAACATTTCTGAGCTGAAGCAATCATCGAAATTACCACAAAAATTATGGTAACAAATAATTTTTTCATATTAAAAATATAAGTTAAGACAGATGATGACTGAGTAGTCATTGTTAAAAACGATCTGTTAACTTAAAAAAGGAGGAGGCTTGTTGTATAGTGTAAGCGAGTGTAATTTGTTAAAATAAACTGGCACGTACGTTTCCAAATAATTATTTGGTAGTTGTACCTGAGGTAGAAATTCGAAACTAAAACTTTCTGCACTTAAAACAGGAGTTACATCTTGCGTTAGTGTAAACTTACAAACATCGCAATGCTCTATTTTAGATTTCTCATTCTCTAGAATATGAAAAAAGGCATGTAGGTTCGATAATTTAATCGAAATAAATACGATTAAAAAAAAGTAAACGATGCTATGTTTTAGTCCTTGTTTCATAAATTCGGTACAAACTTACATATAAGAACTCTACTGAGGTGTTAAAAAAAAACAAAAAGTTAATTTTTCTTTAGTGAAGAAAATCCTATTCTTGATAACATCTTTTTTTCAAAATTCCAGAAAAATTTAAACTGCCCAAATACAGTACCTACAAATAATAGTAAAGGGAAGTAAATAGGTAATATTGCAATGATTTCTATAATAAAATAAACGATACCCCAATACCATTCTACCCCTAAAATATTTCTGGTAAACCCAATAGAGCTAAAAATAGGCCTAATAATATATGCAGAAGTAGAACCGGTAATAGCAAATACAATTAAAATTAAAGTAAATTGAAGATTAGATTTAACGTTCCAGCGTTCTTTTAAGCTTCCCATAGGCGATACGTCAAATTCTAGGAATGAGTCCGGTTAATCGTTGATTATATTTTCTCTGAAAATAAATAAAGTAATTATACATTTGATAATTAACTTCATATCCGTAGTCTATATTAGGTGTATAATTTATTTGTAATTCGTATAAATTAGGATTGTAACGCTGAGGCATTGTAACTCTTCTGTTCCATTCATTAACAAACAATATATTTCTGTTTTCTAAGAATGTTTGCGAATAAAATCCTCTTGGTCTAGCCATAGACTGAAGCCAAGCATAAAAGCCTGGTTCAATAATAATTACTTCATATTCTAATGAGTCATTAGCAATAGTAATGGTATCACTTTCTTTACTATTAAAAATTTCAGTTTCTGTATCTGAAACCGTAGGAGTTTGAGGTTTACATGAAACAAAAATAATGAACAGTAAAAGTGCGATGCCTAAAATATGATATGTAAAACGTTTTAAAACCATATACGGTAAAAATACAAAATTTTGGGGTGAGAATTTTAGTGTTTAAATAGTAATTTTTAATTTTTAGAGTAGTTTAACAAAAAAGGCAGTAACCTTTGGGTTACTGCCTCCTAACTAACTAAAATTATAATTATCGTCTGCCTCTAGAAGTAGTTTTTGAGGTACTTCTTTGAGTGTTAGAAGTAGATCGTTTAACAGAGGTAGATCTGTTACTAGTGGTATTTCCGGTACTAGACTTTACTTTTGGGGTACTTGTTCTAGTAGTAACCCTTGTTTGTTTTGTTCTAGTTTGTGCTTTTGGAGTACTATTAACTTTTCTATTCGTGTTATTGTACGTTCTTCTGGTGGTTTGTTGTGCATTTCTTGTAGTGTTACCAGAATTATTACGGGTACTAGTTCTTGTTCTGTTATTTGCTGTATTAGTAGAACGTCTTGTAGTAGTTGCTACAGTTCTTCTATTACTTTTATTTGCATAGTATCTGGCACCTTTACTATTGTAATTAGCTCTATGAAATCTACCAACTGCTACAGTAGCTCGTCTGTTATTTTTATAAAAAGGACCATAATAGGTATATCTCCTTGGGGTATAATATCTTCTATATGGAGACGTATATACTACATGATATGTTGGTCTGGCAAAACATCTATAGAATGGTCTGTATATATAGGATCTGTTATAACTATTTATATATCCTGTGCAATGACTAAAATATCCGGTATTATAAAATACATGTAGTCCTCCAATTTGTACTAATCTACCCGTGTTGTACAGTATATTTACAGATCCTATAGCACTAACCCTACCATAATAATCATAGTAAATAGGTACATTTTCTATTTGAATGATAGCGCCATAGTCATCATATTGTACATATGAGTCATAATTATACCCTGAATTAAATGATATATTTACAGCACCTAAATTTACATTAGCGCTTACACCTGCATATTGACGTATATAAAAATCAAATTCTCCATTTGGATAAACTGAAAATGTTATTCCGCTTTCATCAAAGATGAATTCATTACCGTAACCATTAATATAGTTCGTATTGCTTGCAGTAAGTGTATTTGTATCATTTGCCCTTATAGATAAGGTTCCTAGAAGGGTAATTGCTATAAAAGTGATAATCTTTTTCATAATTCAAAGTTTTTGAACGTATAGTACGTTGTGATTAACATTTTGAATATTACAAGCACCGTGCCAAAGTTATTTCTATATAAAAATGAACCGTTACTACAAAAAGAAACCCCTGAAAGCTTATTTGCTTTTAGGGGTTTCCAACTAACTAACCAACCAAAAAAATCTAACTATGAAATTTCTTTATATACTTAGTCGCACTATTTACAAAATAATTACAGACCAGTAGTAAATTTATTTCACAGTATATATTTCAAAACCTATGCCAAACCATACATTATGATGTGTATAAGGTTATAAAGTTGTGTTAAAGCTTATCAACTAGGTATTGAGCTGTGTAGCTTTCCTTGCATGATAGAATTTCTTCAGGGGTACCAGCAAAGATTAAGTTACCACCTTTTTCACCTCCATCTTTCCCTAAGTCTATTATATAATCTGCACACTTAATAAGATCTATATTGTGTTCTACTACAATAATAGAATGTCCTCTATCTAATAGAGCATCAAACGATGCCAATAATTTCTTTATATCGTGAAAATGTAACCCCGTTGTAGGTTCATCAAAAATAAATAAGGTTTTTTCCTTTGAGTTTCCCTTTATAAGGAAAGATGCAAGTTTAATACGTTGCGCTTCACCACCAGAAAGGGTAGAGGATGATTGACCTAAACTTACATATCCTAAACCTACATCTTGTAGCGGACTCAGTTTATTAAAAATTTTATGCTGATTATGCTTTTTAAAGAAATCTATAGCATCATCAATAGTTAAATTAAGGATGTCATCAATGTTTTTATCTTCAAACTTAACTTCTAGTATTTCTTTTTTAAATCTTTTACCCCCACATGTTTCGCATTTCAAATGCACATCGGCCATAAATTGCATTTCAATAGTTACTTCACCTTCTCCTTTACAGGTTTCACATCTTCCACCATCTACATTAAAAGAAAAATGTTTTGGCATATAACCACGTAATTTTGCTACTTTTTGTTTAGAGAATAAATCTCTGATATCGTCGTAAGCTTTAATATAAGTAACAGGGTTAGAACGTGAAGAACGGCCAATAGGATTTTGATCTACAAATTCTATGGTTTTGATATTTGAATACTTTCCGGTGAGTTCTGTGAATTGGCCAGATTTTTCTCCGTACCCACCAAGTTCTTTTAGCATTGCGGGATATACAATTTTTTTGACCAATGTACTTTTTCCGCTACCGGAAACACCTGTAACCACCGTTAACGTATTTAAAGGAAAAGTTACATCTATGTTTTTAAGGTTATTTTCACGAGCTCCTATAACCTCAATATAGTTTTTGTAAGGTCTTCTTTTTGAAGGTACTTCAATGGCTAATCGACCACTTAAATATTTACCGGTTAACGTATTTGCCAGTAACAACTCATCATAGGTGCCAGCACTAACAACTTCTCCACCATACGTACCCGCTTCAGGACCTATATCAATAATTTCATCAGCAGCTTTCATAATATCTTCATCATGTTCTACTACTATCACTGTATTTCCTAAATCTCTAAGTGATTTTAATACCCCTATAAGTTTTTCTGTATCTTTTGGATGTAAACCAATACTAGGCTCATCTAAAATATACATAGAGCCTACTAAACTACTTCCTAACGAAGTTGCTAAATTAATGCGCTGACTTTCTCCACCAGATAGCGTGTTAGATTTTCTATTTAAAGTAAGGTACTGTAAGCCTACTTCAGATAAAAAGCTAAGACGAGAATTTATTTCTTTTAATAAACGAGAGGCTACTTTTTGGTCGAATTCAGAAAGTTCTAAATTTTTGAAAAAGATAGTTAGCTTTTCTAATGGCAACTCTACTAGTTCTGTAATAGTTTTATTTGCCACTTTTACATAATTGGCCTCTTCTCTTAACCGCTTTCCTTTACAAGCACTACATTTTGTTTTACCTCTGTAACGAGATAACATTACTCGGTTTTGAATTTTATAACTTTTTTCTTCTAACTCTTGAAAAAAGGCATTTAATCCCGTAAAATATTGGTTTCCATCCCAAACTAAACTCTTCTGATCATCTGTAAGTTCAAACCATGGTTTGTGAATAGGGAAGTTGAATTCATAGGCATTGTTAACAAGTTGATCTCTATAATAGCCCATACTTTCTCCACGCCAAGGAAAAATTGCATTGTCATAGATAGATAGTCCGGTGTTAGGAATCACTAGATCTTCATCTATACCTATGACATCTCCATAACCTTCACATTTAGGACAAGCTCCGTACGGATTGTTGAAACTAAACAAGTGAACATTAGGTTCTAGGAACGAAATTCCATCTAATTGAAACTTATTGCTAAAAATTTGGCGGTTACCTGTTTTTAGTTCTTCAACAATGCATTCACCTTTACCTTCAAAAAAAGCGGTATCTATAGCATCTGCAAGACGATTATTAAAATCTTCGTCATGTTTTACTATAATACGATCTACAACCAACTCAAAGTTATTAGAGAAGCCTTCAGGTAGTTCATCTATTCTTATCACATCATCCCCAGACTTAATTCTGGCAAACCCTTGTTGCTCAAGAATTTTTATAGTTTCATAAACAGATCTGTTCTCTGGAATTTGGATTTCAGCTAGGAGTAATAATTTTTCACGTTCTTCAAATGATGCAATGTAGTTCACTGCATCGGTAACTGTGTGCTTTTTAACCTCTTTGCCTGAGATAGGAGAGTAGGTTTTGCCTATTCTTGCATATAGTAATTTTAGATAGTCATAGATTTCCGTAGTGGTACCTACTGTAGATCTGGGGTTAGTACTATTTACTTTTTGTTCAATAGCAATTGCCGGAGCTATACCTTTAATAGCATCTACTTTAGGTTTATCTAGCCTTCCTAAGAACTGACGAGCATAAGAAGAAAGACTCTCTACATAACGTCTTTGTCCTTCTGCATATAAGGTGTCAAATGCGAGGCTCGATTTTCCTGAACCTGATAGCCCTGTTAATACAACAAGTTTGTTTCGAGGAATGGCAACCGAAATATTTTTAAGGTTGTGGAGTTTGGCTCCGAGAATTAAAATATTCTCTTTTGTATTTAGATTAGCGATATCTGTCATAATGAATGCAAAACGGCAAATTTACGAATCAATTATGAGTACTTAAAATAGAAAGAATATTCATTAAATGTTAAATTTTAAGATTTTCTTTGCTTTTTTAAATTATTAGTAGTTATATTTGGGACATAACCTCGCAAATTATTAGCCTATTGTTATAAGATTACTTTAAAAATTTAAGTTGAACCAATCTATACGAAGCAATTCGTGTACTTAAATTATTTTGGAGTAACAACATGGGAAATCTACAACAAGACTCGGAATTAGTAAAAGAATACATAAAGGGCAACGAGTATGCTCTTGAGGTATTAATTGACAGGCATAATCAACGTGTTTTTAGTTTCATCTTTTCTAAAGTAATGGATAAGGACGTTGCCGATGATATTTTTCAGGATACTTTTATCAAAGTTATTAATACACTGAAAAAAGGAAAATACAATGAAGAAGGTAAATTTTTGCCTTGGGTAATGCGAATAGCTCATAATTTGGTCATAGATCATTTTAGAAGAAATAAGCGAATGCCAAAATTTGAAGGAAGTGACGACTTTAATATTTTTTCTGTTATAGGCGATTCATCTTTAAATGTAGAAAACCAGATTATAAAAGATCAGGTAGATACAGACGTTAGAAAATTAATAGATGAGCTGCCTGATGATCAGCGAGAAGTGCTAATTATGAGGATTTATAAGAACATGAGTTTTAAAGAAATTTCTGAAACAACTGGTGTTAGTATAAATACAGCCTTAGGTAGAATGCGGTATGCTTTAATTAACCTAAGAAAATTAATTGAAAAAAATAACATTGTTTTGGTAAATTAAAACAATAAATGTGTTTTTGCTACGTTATTAAAATATAGTTAATCATACGCTTAATGATATGGCAAAAATATACTCTAAAGAAGAATCATTTCAAATGGAATGTGTGGCACCTAAAAAAGAAACAATTTCTCTTTTATTAAGCTATTCTAAAGCTTTGAGAATAGTAGAACATAAAAACATTCAGTTTAAATCTGTTTTAAACTAGAAAGAAATTAAAAAAGGCATTCAATATTTTATTGAATGCCTTTTTTAATATGATAAGCTTATAAATTTTTATTTATTCGCTTATTATATTTTTATTTTCTACACCAAGATTTTCAGCAATAAGTGCTTCTAAATCTTTACCATATTTATTTTTCTCAATAATAGCACCTTTACTGTCTAGTAAAAGAGAGGTAGGCATAAATCTAATTTTATAAGTTTTTGCAGCTTCTTCAGAACGTACTAGAGGGAAAGTTAATTGATCTACGTCAATCGCTCTTTTCCAAGCTTTTTCGTCTCTATCTGTAGAAATAGAATAAATGGTAAAACCATCTTTTTTATATGCATTATATAACTTTACTAAATTAGGATTTTCTTTTCTACATGGTTGGCACCACGAAGCCCAAAAATCAATCATAGTTACCTTTTGCTTCACATCATTAAGAGACAGTGTTTCTCCTGTAGGGGTAATTCCATTAACATTAGGAGCAATGCTACCCACACCAGTTCTCTTTATTTCGGCTATACTTTCCTGAATTTTTTTCCCTGTAGGAGTTGATTTAACTTCATCAGTTAATCCATTAAACATATCAATCATCATTTTCTGATCCTCTGAATTTCCACTTGGTCCAGGTACTAAACGTCGGTCAATTATCATTGCGCTTGCAAATGAGTTTGGATTATTTTTTATAAAGTCAATATTAAAATCATTTACATTTTTTCTAATACTTGATAATTTTTCTTGCAATTTTTGAAGCCCTAAAGTATCATGCTTTTGGTTTAGAATATTAGCAGTATTACTAAGATTTCTAATGCTATCATCGGCAGCATTAGATCTTGTGAATATTTTAAAAAAATCATCGTTGTATGGAGTTCCTCCAAATTTTGATTGATAAAGAGAGTCTTTTCTAAATTCAATTTTTAGATTACCTGATTTTTCAACAATAATTGGTAAACCGCCTTGAACGCTATCTACCAAAATAAATCCCATTTGTGGATATGTTGGGTTCATATCCATTATAAATTTGCCATTACTAACAACGGCAGTGTCTAATGTAATAATTTTATTTAATGTGTCTTTTTGTTTTAGATAAACGAATGTTCCGTCTGAAACACCTTGAGCATTAGCTTCTATATGAAAGCTTCCGTTATTATTTTTACAGGAAACCATAGTGACTAATGCAATTGAAATTACGAATAGAATTTTTCTCATTATTTAGTGAATTAAAGAACAAATGTATTAGTTAAATGGTAAAAAAATGAAAACCCTCTTTTATTTAAGAGGGTTTTAACATTTATATTCAGATTTATTTTAGAATTGATATCTAACACCTAAGGCGATATCTGGTCCAAAATTATCATTTCTCCAACTGTCAGAATCAAAGTAAAGTTCTGGTCTAAAGTCTAATGAAATTAATAATGGAATATCAAAGTTATATTCAATACCTATGTCGCCTGCTAAAAAAGCAAAGGCTCCACTATTATCTCCGTCGTACCCATCCATTTCATTATCGTATGACCATGATCCTAATCCACCCCCTGCACCTGCATACCAATTAAAGCCATCATCAATATTCCATACCCATTGGTATAGCGCTGAAACTTTAATGGCATCTACATAATTACTGTTACGCCATCCTAGATCGGCTTCCAATCTGTTAGTATTCTTTAAGGCTCTTTGGTAAGAAACTTCCCCTCCAAATCCATCATTATCTCCTAATCTTAAACCTAATGCATTTTTAGATATCTCTTGTGCTTGTCCACTTGTAATTGCTGCAACAGCAAATACTAGTAGTAAAACAATTTTTCTCATACTTTTTTTTTAGTTTTATATTATGACTACAAATTTATGTGGTCTTACTGTAATAAGACGTTAAATGAATCATAATACTACACCCAAAAAATCTCAAAATAATCCTGAACCCCTTGTTATTACTGATAATTTGTATAAGTTGATGTATGCAACAGATGCTTCAGTATATGCCGAAAATCCAGTTGGGGTTTCCTATCCTAAAGATGCAGAAGAGCTTAGAGAGGTTATAAAATATGCGTTAGACAATAAAATAGGCATTATTCCAAGGGCTGCTGGCACCTCATTAGCAGGACAGTGTGTTGGTAAGGGGATTGTAGTAGATATATCCAAAAATTTCACCAATATTTTAGCTATCGATGAAAAAGCTAAAACTGTAACTGTAGAACCTGGAGTAGTAAGAGATGAGTTAAATCATGTATTAGAGCCTTATGGTTTATTTTTTGCACCCAATACTTCTACTTCTAATAGATGTACCATTGGCGGAATGGTAGGTAATAATTCTAGCGGAACAACTTCTATTCAGTATGGAGTTACGCGCGATAAAGTTCTTGAAATGGAAATTATGTTGTATGATGGAAGTACAATGAGATGCCGTCCATTACAGGAAAGTAGGTTACAGCATAAGATGAGTTTATCTACTACCGAAGGTCAAATTTATAAAGGACTAATAGAGTTATTGAATAATCCGATGGTACAAAGAGAAATTGAAAATCAGTTTCCAAAGGCCTCTATTCATAGAAGAAATACGGGTTATGCCGTTGATGAATTAATAAAAATGAAACCAATTAATCCTTCGGGGAAGGATTTTGATATATGTAAGCTTTTATCGGGTAGTGAAGGTACATTAGGTTTTACTACTAAAATTACATTACAATTAGATGATTTACCTCCTAAGCGAAATGTTATGGTGGCAGCTCATTTTTATAGTATAGCAGACTGTTGTAATGCAGTACAAAAAGTAATGAAACACAATTTGTATACCTGCGAAATGATGGATAAGGTAATACTCGATTGTACAAAAAATAATAAACTTCAGGCTGGTAATAGATTTTTTATAGAAGAAGATCCACAGGCCATTTTAATGATAGAAATTATGGCGGGCTCTAAATTAGAGCTTAGTAAAAAGCTAAGAAGTTTGTTAGATTGTATAGAAGATGAGACAAAAGCATATGCTTCACCCTGTTTATATGGAGAAGATATAGTAAAAGCCTTTGAGCTTCGAAAGGCTGGTTTAGGGTTACTTGGTAATATGGTAGGAGATAAAAAGGCCGTTGCATGTATAGAAGATACAGCAGTTGCTATAGAAGACTTGGCAAACTATATTCAAGAGTTTAGTTTGCTTATGAAAAAGTATAATCAACAAGCTGTTTATTATGCTCATGCCGGTGCAGGAGAGCTTCATTTACGACCTATCTTGAACTTAAAGAAAGCTTCAGATGTTAAGTTGTTCAGACAAATTACTACCGATGTAGCGGCCTTAGTGAAAAAATATAACGGATCATTAAGCGGTGAGCATGGTGATGGAAGGGTACGAGCCGAATTTTTGGAGTTTATGATTGGGTCTAAAAATTATGAACTTTTAAAAGAGATTAAAAATCTATTTGATCCTCATTTACTATTTAATCCGAATAAAATTATTGAAGGAGCTCCTATGGATACGTCTTTAAGAACTCAATATGGAAAGGAAGTTTCTGAAGTAAAAACCCTTCTTGACTTTTCTGACTCATTGGGAATTTTAAGAGTGGCAGAAAAATGTAATGGGAGTGGTGATTGTAGAAAATCTGATCAATTTAATGGGGTTATGTGTCCTAGTTACCATGCTACTAAGGAAGAAAAAAATACGACAAGAGCCAGAGCTAATGTTTTAAGAGAAATTTTAATACACAATGAGAACGAAAATAAATTTGATTCACCTGAATTAAAAGAAGTTTTTGATTTATGTATTAGTTGTAAAGCCTGCGGTACCGAATGCCCAAGTAATGTTGATGCTTCGCTGATGAAAGCAGAATTTTTACATCAATATTATAAAAATCATAAAAGGCCTTTAAGAGATAAAATTTTGGCTCATAATTATGATTATAATAAAATAGCTGCTGTTTTACCGGGTATTACAAATTACTTTTTTAAGAGTAAAACTTTTTCATCGGTTATAAAAAAAATATTGGGGGTTGCACGTTACAGAAGCTTACCAAAAGTATATTCTTTTAACCTTAATAAGTTTAATGAACAGTTACAAGATACCTCAATAAGTTATAATAAAGTAGTTTTGTTTATAGATGAGTTTTCTAGATACAATGATGTACTTGTAGCTAAAGATACGTTAGAAGTATTGTATAGATTAGGGTATTATGTGGAGTTGTACTATGGTGAGAGTGGAAGAGCACATATATCTAAAGGATATTTACAGGAGGCCAAGGAATTGGCTATAAGGAATGTAAAGAGTCTTAAAAATAAAGTAACTCCTAAAATACCATTAATAGGAATAGAGCCTTCTGCAATATTAACATTTAGAGATGAATATATTAGGTTGGTAGAGTATGCTGATGATGCTAAAACATTGGCGGGTAACTGCTTTTTGATAGAGGAGTTTCTTGCTAAGGAAATCACCAATGGAACCATTAAAACAACAATGTTTACCGAAGAGAAAAAGCGTATTAAAATTCATGCTCACTGTTATCAAAAAGCATTATCCAATCAAAAAGTAACTTTTGATATGCTTAATATACCTGTTAATTATGAAGTAGCTATTTTAAATACCGGATGTTGTGGTATGGCAGGTGCTTTTGGATATGAGAAAGAACATTATGACGTTAGTATGAAGATAGGTGGACTTAAGTTGTTTCCGAAAATAAGAAAATCTGCACCGTCTTCAATTATTGTAGCAAACGGAACTAGTTGTAGACATCAAATATATGACGGAACCGGAAGAATAGCATTACATCCTATAACAGTGTTTAAAGATGCGCTTTTGTAATATTATAATTTTCCGGTAACCGTAATTGCTGCTAGTAAATCTTTGTAATTCATATCTTTAAGTTCATCGTCTGAGTAGAAGGGACTTAACTTGTCTTCAGAGTAATGGTACAATTTCCATTTTTTATTACTATACTCTAATGCGGTAAGATTTTCAATCCAGTCCCCTGAATTAAGGTATAAGCAAGTACCGTTTTTATTTACTTTTCTAACTAATTGTGGTTGATGAATATGGCCACAAATAACATATTTGTATCCATTATCTATAGCTAAATCGGCAGCCACTTTTTCAAAGTCGCCTACATATTTAACCGCTTTCTTAACACTATTTTTTATCTTTTTAGAAAGGGAGTATTTTTCTCTTCCCATTTTAACCAAACACCAGTTAATTAACTGATTAAGTAAGATAAGAAAATCATAGCCCCATCCACCTAATTTGGCTATCCATTTGGTATGTTGAATAGAGGCATCAAAAACATCCCCGTGAAAAACCCATGCTTTTTTTCCGTCTAAATCTAATACAGCTTTGTTAACAATAGAGATGTTCCCCATTTTAACATCAGTAAACTTTCTAAGCATTTCATCATGATTTCCGGTAATATAAATCACTTCGGTTCCTTTGGTTGAAAGATCTATTATCTTTTTAATAACCTGAAGATGTGATTTAGGAAAATATCTTTTTCTAAATTGCCATATATCTATAATATCACCGTTCAATATCAGCGTTTTGGCATTAATACTGCTTAAATACGATAATAATTCATTGGCCTGACAACCGAAAGTACCTAGGTGTACATCAGAAATTACGGCAATATCTACTTTACGTTTTCTCAATGGAATTTGTTTTCAACAAAATACGGGCTATAATTTAACCAGAACATTAAGCACTAATTAAGAGTAGATTAGACTTTTGTTAAATTAAGGTGAACTTATTTTGTAAAAAGGTGTTTATGTTAGGTTTTATTTAATTTAAAAAGATTAGGCAAAAAAAATCGGATTCCTTATTTTCGCTTACATTACAAATAATTAGCATGGCAGGAAATGTTTTTGGAAACCTTTTTAGGTTGTCTACGTTTGGAGAATCGCACGGAGCTGCATTAGGAGGAGTAATAGATGGATGTCCACCAAATATAGAAATTGATTTAGAAGCTGTTCAAATAGAAATGAACCGTCGTAAGCCGGGGCAATCTGCTATTGTTACACAGCGCAAGGAGCCCGATGAGGTTCGCTTTCTTTCTGGTATTTTTGAAGGTAAAACAACGGGTACACCTATCGGATTTGTTATCGAAAATACCAATCAAAAATCACATGATTATTCACACATAAAGGATGCTTACAGGCCAAGTCATGCAGACTATGTGTATGATCAGAAATATGGGGTTAGAGACTATAGAGGAGGAGGGCGTAGTTCTGCCAGAGAAACAGCTTGCAGAGTAGTAGCAGGTGCTATTGCGAAACAGGTATTGAAAGAGGTTAAAATACAAGCGTTTGTGTCTTCCGTTGGCCATATTACGATGGAAACTCCTTATCAGGAGGTAGATTTTAAATCAATTGAGGAGACGCCGGTGCGTTGTCCTGACATAGAAGTAGCTAAAAAAATGGAAAGCTACATTAAAGAAATACGCAAACAAGGAGATACTGTGGGTGGAGTAGTAACCTGTGTGATACAAAATGTACCTGTAGGATTGGGAGAACCTGTTTTTGATAGATTACATGCAGAATTAGGAAAGTCAATGCTGTCTATAAATGCGGTGAAAGGTTTTGAATATGGTAGTGGCTTTGAAGGTGCTAAAATGAGAGGTTCTGAACATAATGATATATTTAATACCGATGGAACTACCATGACTAATTTATCAGGTGGTATACAAGGAGGTATTAGCAACGGTATGGACATCTATTTTAAGGTGGCATTTAAACCCGTAGCTACCATTATGCAAACACAAGATACGATAGATAAAGATGGAAATATAGTAGAAATGCAAGGTAAAGGTCGTCATGATCCTTGTGTGGTACCACGTGCCGTGCCTATCGTGGAAGCAATGGCGGCATTGGTATTAGCCGATTACTACTTGCTTAATAAAACGTATAAATAACCAACAAATAACCAACACTAAATCAAATCATTATACATGAAGAAGCTCGCTTTACATTGGCAAATATTATTAGGAATGTTATTCGGGGTGCTTTTTGCACTTGGAATGGTTCAATTTTCCTGGGGTCCTGATTTTGTAAAAGACTGGATAAAACCATTTGGAAGTATTTTTATCAATTCCTTAAAGTTGATAGCAGTTCCTTTAATATTAGCTTCTTTAATTAAAGGAGTTTCTGATTTGAAAGATATTTCAAAGCTTTCTAAAATGGGGGGCAGAACGATTATTACCTACATAGTAACTACTGTTATTGCCGTGTCTATTGGTTTGGCTATAGTAAATGTGGTAAAACCAGGAAGAACCATTACGGAAGAGACAAGGAATGAATTGTTAGAAAATTATAAGGGAGATGCGGACAAAAAAATTGCAGATGCTGAAAAACAGAAGGAAACTGGCCCATTACAGGCATTAGAAGATTTAGTTCCGAGCAATATTTTTAAAGCTGCTACAGATAATGGTAATATGTTACAGGTTATCTTTTTTGCGATTTTCTTTGGTATAGGTTTAATTTTAATTCCGGAAGAACAGGCAAAACCTGTAAAAGCATTTTTTGACGGATTTAATGCGGTTATTCTCAAACTCATAGATGTTATAATGTTAGCGGCTCCTTATGGGGTTTTTGCGCTATTAGCTGCATTAATTGTAGAGTCACCTAGTGCAGATTTATTTGTTTCGCTATTTTATTATGCCCTTTGCGTTGTGGGGGGTCTTTCTATTATGTTGGGGATATATGCAATCATTGTTTGGATATTTACAGGTAAATCACCAGCATATTTCTTTAAAGGGATTTCACCAGCACAATTATTAGCTTTTTCTACAAGTTCTAGTGCTGCAACATTACCTGTAACGATGGAGCGTGTAGAAGAGCATTTAGGAGTAGATGAAGAGGTGACTAGTTTTGTGTTGCCAATTGGTGCTACAATTAATATGGATGGAACTAGTTTGTATCAAGCGGTTGCCGCAGTATTTATAGCTCAAGCATTTGGTATGGATTTAGATTTTACTACGCAGTTAGGTATAATTGCTACAGCTACATTAGCTTCTATAGGCTCGGCGGCTGTGCCTGGAGCAGGTATGGTAATGTTGGTAATTGTTTTAGGACAGGCAGGTATACCAGCAGCTGGTTTAGCTCTTATTTTTGCTATAGACAGACCTTTAGATATGTGTAGAACAACCGTAAATGTTACAGGGGATGCTGCAGTGTCTATGTTAGTGGCAAAATCGGTAGGTAAACTACATACACCCAAGCCTAAAGAATGGGACGATAATTATCATCAGAAATAATAAGCTGTATTTTGGGAATGAGATCTTTAATCTCTATAATCGATTATTGTGATGGTAGCAGAGAGTTATGTTAACAATGAAGTATCGCCTAATTTAGAATAAATAAAGATGGTTTTATATTAAAAAGAAACAAGAGGATGCCTTTTAGACATCCTCTTACCTTTTAATTTAAATTTATGTTACTTCCTCTTGGATGCTTAATTTGGTAGGATACATGTTTTTCTAAATGTTCACCAGCATTTATAGGAATCCTCCATTCCAGTATGCCTTTTTCTTCATCATAGGTGTCAGCATCATAATTCGATTCACTAACCTTGATTTCTTTATTTTGAGAGATAGGAATTCTATCTAAGAGTTTTACGGTAATTTTTTTATTTCCTGTGTTTTGTAAAGAAATGGTGTAGGCTCTGTCTACTATACGAGTATTACCAATAAATGGAGTCGATTTATAATTATTATCTAAGGTTCTTTTTACGGTGATAGCTGGTGCAACCCCTAAAGATACAACCATATCTTTTCTGGTTTGTAACGGATTTATAAACGTTTTACCAACATATAGTCCTGAAAAATAGACATTACATTCTCCCGGGAGTAGTTTAAGATCTTTCCAGTTTTCTAATGTAGCTGTTAAAAATACATTTTCGTTTAGTACTGGTGCTGTTACATATTCGTATGTTGCCTTTACAGACATTTGATCAATATCTACTACCGTAACATCCATTACAGACGAGATATTTTGATGTTTCTTTATTTTGTATTCTACGGATGTAATATTTTGTTTTTCAAAAACTTCTTTAGTGGTAATAACTATAACACCATTAGCTGCTTTAGATCCATATAAAGATGTAGATGTTTTGCTACTATTTTTTAACACTTGCATGGATTTTATGGAATTAGGATCAAGACTGTTAAAATAATCACTTGTTTGTGGTGTACCATCTATAATATAAACTGGAGGTTGGTTTTCATTGGTACTTACAAGTCCTCTTATTCTAATGTTGTCACTACTTCTAGGTGCTCCGTTTGTAGTAACAACATTAATACCACCAACATAACCACTTAAAGCATCGTTTACAGAAGACTTATTTTTTTTATCGATAAGTACCATATCATCTAATGTATAAATATCTGGTTGTAATGTTAGATTAATAAGTGAATTATAAACAGGTATTTTTTCAGGAATAAAACCAACGTATGAGATATTTAGATTTCTACCATTACCCACTTTAATTTTATATTTACCATTCACATCTGTAGTTGTACTATTAGATGTTTCTTCAATAGTAACTGTAGCTCCCTGAAGTGATTTTCCTTTTGAGTCGGTTACTATCCCTATGATTTCTTTTACAAAAGGATTGTACTTATAAGAAGTGTTTTTGCCACTGCTGTTTACCGAGTAATTTGTATTGTATGAGAAATTAAGATAATGAGGTGTTAGTTTGGGATTTTCAGTATTTACGGTAGGGTCTGCAGTAGAAAGGGTAACGGCTACATCATCCCAATTTTCTCCAGTATCCTGATACACATGTGCTTTGAAGAATATATCGAGATTACTATCGGTAGAGGCGGTTTTAATATCATATACAGGAAACCATCCGGCATTAGTAACATTATAGTTGATGTGTAAATCTAATTGAATGGGCTTATTGGTATTAAGAGTTACAGTAAGGACTCCTTTTTGCTCTTTGTTTTTAGAACCAAGTACGTTTAATTCATTTTGGTAGGTTTCTAACAACTCGGCAATACTATCTTTAGCTAAGGAGTGATGATATTTTTCATCTGCAATTTGATGCGTACGCTCTCTAAAATAGGTAGCAAATTGTTTTAGCTTATCTAAAGAAGCATTCTCTTCAGAAAGTACTTTTCTATTGTTTAATAGCAGTGTTTCCTCCTCATTTAGTCCTTTAACCATGTTATCAATAAGTGCAATCTCTTTTTGGTTGGCTTTCATGAACTGCTGTAGTTGCTTAGTTCTTTCAGTACCTGTTTTCGCAAAGATATATGTAGTATTAAAGTTCATGGCTGAAATAGCAGCTTTACTTAGACCACTTATCTGAATTGAGTTTTCATCAATAAAAGGAGAAAGGTTTGTGAATCTAAAGACGGTTTCTCCTGTTGGAAGATAGCATTTTGCAGTTCTTTCTATATGTGCACCCGATAGATATACGGTAGCATTGGTAATGGTAGACGGAGTTTCTTTTATGGGGTTATTAGCAAACACCCAAAAAGGAATAAAAATTAGTAATAGCTTTTTCATAATACCTTGTTTTATATGATAAAGCCAAGGTAGTGGAGGTTTGTATTTTGTAAAACCTCCATTTAGGGAAGTAGCAGTTTATGCTTGTAAAGTATACCGCTGGTTTAGGCTAAGATAATCGTATGTAAGAAGCACATGTTTAAAAGAAAAATCCGGAGCATGTATTATCATACCCCGGATCTATTTATGCAACTTAATATAGTTATTAAGATTTTAAAGAACCAACCATGTCTTCAGGTTTTACCCATTCGTCAAATTCTTCTGGGGTTACATAACCTAAATTAACAGCTTCTTCTTTTAATGTTGTTCCGTTCTTATGAGCGGTATTTGCTATTTCAGCAGCTTTGTAATAACCAATTTTAGTATTTAAAGCAGTAACTAACATTAAACTGTTACTTACTAACTCCTTAATTCTTGTGTGGTTTGGTTCAATACCAGCAGCACAGTGTTCTTCAAAGCTAACACAAGCATCACCAATTAAACGAGCAGACTGTAATACGTTAGCAGCCATAACAGGTTTAAATACGTTTAATTCATAATGTCCTTGAGTACCACCAACAGTTACAGCAACGTCGTTACCCATTACCTGAGCACAAACCATTGTCATAGCCTCACATTGTGTTGGGTTTACTTTACCTGGCATAATAGAACTACCAGGCTCGTTTGCAGGAATAATAATTTCACCAATACCACTTCTTGGTCCTGATGCCATCATACGAATATCGTTCGCTATCTTGTTTAAAGAAACCGCTAGCTGTTTTAAAGCTCCGTGAGTTTCTACTAAAGCATCGTGAGCAGCAAGTGCTTCAAACTTGTTTGCGGCAGAAGAAAAAGGAAGTCCTGTAAACTGAGCAATATATTGAGCCACACGAACAGCGTATCCTTCAGGAGTATTAATACCTGTTCCTACAGCTGTACCACCTAACGCTAACTCAGCTAAGTGTTCTAATGTGTTTCTTAGTGCTTTTAATCCGTGATCTAATTGAGATACATAACCAGAGAATTCCTGACCTAAAGTTAATGGTGTTGCATCCATAAGATGCGTTCTACCAATTTTAACTACGTCTTTAAACTCTTCAGATTTTGCTTTTAAGGTATTTCTAAGTTGTTCAACACCCGGAATTGTAGTTTCTACAATTCTTTTGTAAGCAGCAATGTGCATTCCCGTAGGGAAGGTGTCGTTAGATGATTGAGACTTGTTTGCATCATCGTTTGGTTGTAATGTTTTATCTCCTTCACCAATAACTTTACCAGCTAATTGATGTGCACGATTAGCAATAACCTCATTAACGTTCATGTTAGATTGTGTACCAGAACCGGTTTGCCAAATAACTAAAGGAAATTGATCGTCATGTTTACCCTCAAGAATTTCATCACAAACAGCGGCAATTAAATCTCTTTTTTCAACAGGTAAAACCCCAGCTTCATGATTTGTATAGGCAGCAGCTTTTTTTAAGTAAGCAAAACCTTCAATAATTTCTTTTGGCATTGAAGCAGAAGGACCAATCTTAAAGTTGTTTCTTGAGCGTTCTGTTTGGGCTCCCCATAGCTTGTCAGCAGGAACCTGAACTTCACCCATCGTGTCTTTTTCTATTCTATATTCCATAAGAATGTGTGTTGTTATTAATACAATAAATATACTAACAAATTTACGCAATATAGCCCATTTCAGACGTGTAAAAATGTAAATATTTGAATAGAAAAGTTTTTAAATAAACGTTTTAAAAACTAAGAAATAAAACTATATTTGTAATCAAATTCGAAAATTTCCGGAAATTATGTTTGAATTTCAACAGTATCTAGGCTTCTTAGCTTTTTTAACTATCCTTACAATGGGATTTTGGTTAATGATTTTCTTGCTAACCTTTGTAGTTCCTTACTGGGTTGGCGGAGGACTTATGGAGTTCCTAAAAGAAAAGAGAGATGCTAAAAGAGCTAAATTAGAAGAATAAAAAAAGAAGCCATATGGCTTCTTTTTTTTATCTATTATTTTAAGGCGTTGTCTATCCTTCATATTGCATGCCTCCGCCTTCATTATTACCTCTGTTTCCGCGTTCCTCTTTTTTCATGTTAAAACGGTAGGTAAAGTTTAAAGTTATTTGACGCTTCCTCCACTGAAATTCATTGTACGTATTTACATTGTCTGTAATAGTAGTAGCTTTTCTTATACGTGTGTTAAAAAGGTCGCTTACATTTAAAGATATCGTAGCATTTTCTTTGAATACATCTTTACTAAATGCAAGGTTGGTATGGAATTGTCCTTTATTTTCTCTCTGAGCCGATTTGTTAGGACCTCTATACATCATATTTGTTTGGAAGTCGATAGCCGCAGGTAAAGTTAATTTAGAGCTTATACGAGCAAACCAACTGAAGTTTTCAGAATCAAAATTCTGCGTAACCTCATCTCCTAAATAGTCGGTATATACAAAATCTCCTTCCTGAGTTTGTTGGAATATGTTTATATTACTTGATAATCTCCATTTTTTAAACGGATTATAGGTTGTTGTAAATTCAACTCCCCAACGGTCTTCTGTAGCTAAGTTAATGGGGTAACGTAGCATTACGGGAACCTGTGTACCTTCTACGTCTACAAATTCACCAGATTCCTGACTAACAAATTGGAATACTTGTGTGGAGTGATTGTAATAGGCAGAAGTGTTTAAGGTAAACTTATCCCATCTTTTAATAAGTCCTAAATCAAATGCATTGGTAAAAGTGGGATCTAAATCTGGATTACCCTGAAAGAAATTCGTATTACTAGATCGGGTAGGGAATGGGTTAATAAATCGTGACCATGGTCTTCTTAAACGTCTACTATAGCTAATAGTAGCTTGTGTTTTTTCTGAAAATTCATACCCTAAAAATACAGAAGGGAAAAGATTGGTATATTTTTTATTAGAAGTTTCATTAGTGTTAACTAAAGTTATATCTATGTCTGTAGATTCCATACGTAAACCACCTAATAAATTCCATTTACCTAACTTGGTTCCTAATTGAGCGTAGGCTGCGTTAATGTTTTCACGGTAATCTAAAACATTTGTGTAATCGTAATTTAATGTAAAAGTACCATCGTCTTCCATAATACCGTATTGGTAATCGGTTAGATACTTATTAAAGTTTCCTCTATATCCTGCTTCTAACTGACTTTGAAATTCTTTGCCAAATGGAAGTACATAATCTGCTTGAAGTAGACTTTTTTTCTGATTCTGATCATTTACGGTACGTTCCGTATCTTCTTGAGTACTGGTTGTTAAGTTGGTCTCATCTATGGTAGAGTCTTCTATTTCGTCACTTTCAGAGTATTGATAATCCACTGTTAGTTTATGGCCATCGGTTTTAAATCTTTTCTCATAATTAAATGAATATTGAATACTCTTTTCATCTTCACCCTCTACAGTAAATCGGTTTCTTTTGGCAACGAGGTCTCTGTTTTCATCATAGTTCAAGAAATCAATATTGGTATGATCTTCTCCATCTCCTTTAGAATATACAAATGAATTGGTAAATGAACTGGTAGAATCTATAAATACTTCAATTCCTATGTTGTTATTCCAGTTTTTACCCATACGGTCATAGTCCCTATATTCGTTCTGATAACTTTCAATAGTACCATCATCATTATAGTTTTCCTGTTCAAAAAGAGCTTCTCCTGGTCCTTTTCTATATCTATATGATGAATTGGTAAAAATATTAAAATGTTTGGTTCTGAAGTTAAGGTTAAATCCACCACCAAAATTATCCGGATTTCCTGCAAAGGCATTAACAGACCCGTTAACCCCAAGAGCTTTTCCTTGTTTTAATATAATGTTAATAATACCGGCAGTACCTTCTGCATCATATCGGGAAGAAGGGTTAGTGATAACTTCTACTTTTTCAATAGCATCTGCTGGTAGTTGTTGTAATGCAGCATTATCTAAACCTGAAAGTGCTGATGGTTTTCCATTTATAAGAATACGCACATTATCATTACCTCTTAAAGATATTCCTCCTTCAACGTCTACCGATACCGATGGTACATTATCTAGTACATCTGTAATAGCACCACCTTTTACGGTCATATCAGATCCTACGTTATAAACTTTTTTATCTAAACGTAGTTCAACAGTGGTTTTGTCTGCGGTAACTTCTACTGCATCTAACTGTGCAACATCTAAAGCTAGGGTAATAGTTCCCATATCTTTATCTGTGGTTAAGTTTTGATTGGATAGTTGATATGATTTATAGGAAATAAATTCTAATCTAATATTATAGGTTCCTGCGGGAGCTTCTACATTAAATTTTCCATTCATATCTGTAACTCCACCAGTTACATTGTTTGTTGCTACATTTTGTAAAACTAAAGTTGCATATTCCAGTGGTTCTTTAGTGTCTTTGTCTACAACAGTTCCATAGACTTTAATTGATTTGCTTTGTTGGGAGTACCCCATAAAAAAAATAAGCATGCTACAAAGGCATGTTAAAAATTTGAGTTTTTTCATAATGTGTTAATGGTTCATACAACGCTTAGGATTGCAAAGATGTCCTTAGGTTTAATGATTGTTGGTTAAAACTTTGTTAAAACACAAATGGATGGGATGTTAAAAAAAAACAGTCCTGAAATTTCAGGACTGTTTTTTATAATTGAACAATATTTGTACGAATACTATTGTAGTTGCAGAATACTAATAATTTGTTCTGCTAGCTCAACTCCAATTCTATCTTGGGCTTCATTAGTTGCAGCACCGATATGAGGAGTTAACGAAATTTTAGGGTTCATTAAAACTTTAATTGCTGGAGTTGGTTCGTTTTCAAAAACGTCTAATCCAGCAAATGCAACTTTATCACTTTCTATAGCATCAATTAAAGCAACTTCATCAATTACCCCGCCACGTGCAGCATTTACAATACCTACACCATCTTTTAATAGGGCAAATTCTTTAGAGCTTAATACATATCCGTCCTGAGCAGGAACGTGTAATGTAATAAAGTCAGCTAATTTAAAGATGTCTTCTAAAGGTTGTGTTTCAATCTCAACATTAATGAATTGACCATTGTAGAAATCTACTCTAACTTCAGATTTGTCTACAAACTTATCGGCAGCAATAACTTTCATTCCTAATCCTAGGGCGATTTTAGCAACTGCTCTACCAATACGTCCAAAGCCAACAATACCAATGGTTTTACCTCTAAGTTCTGTACCCTTTGCATACGCTTTTTTAAGTGCAGCAAAATTAGTTTCACCTTCTAAAGGCATGTTTCTGTTTGCATCGTGCAAGAAACGAACTCCTGTAAATAAATGTGCAAAAACAAGTTCTGCTACAGATTCTGAAGAAGCTCCAGGGGTGTTAATAACATGTAACCCTTTTTCACGTGCATAAGCAACGTCAATGTTGTCCATACCAACACCACCACGACCAATAATTTTTACTGATGGGCAAGTGTCAATAACATCTTTACGTACCTTGGTAGCAGAACGCACCAAGATTACATCAATTTGATGTTCGTTCACATAGTTAATTAATTGTTCTTGTGCTACTTTGGTTGTAATAACTTCAACTCCAACTTTTTCTAAGGCATCAATTCCACTTTGTGAAATTCCATCATTAGCTAAAACTTTCATTTTTTTGACTTATCTAATTATATTGTGTTTTCAAACTTTTTCATGGTTTCAACAAGTACTTCTACGCTTTCCAATGTTAATCCATTGTACATAGACGCTCTGTATCCACCTACACTTCTATGTCCGTTTAATCCATTAATGTTTGCTTCTTTCCACATTTTGTCAAATACTTCCTTATGACTTTCATCTACTAAGTTAAAGGTAGCATTCATAACAGAACGGTCTTCTTTAGTCGCAAAACCTGTAAATAATGGGTTTCTATCAATTTCGGTGTATAATAAATCAGCCTTTTGGTTATTCAATTTTTCAATTTCCTGAATACCGCCAAGGTTTTGTAACCAATCTAAATTAAGCATAGAAACATAAACAGCAAACACAGGAGGAGTGTTAAACATGCTATCCTTGTCTAAATGTACTTTATAATCTAGCATAGAAGGAATTGTTCTTGAAACTTTTTCTAAAACATCTTCTTTAACTACTACTAATGAAGTACCAGCAGGGCCTATATTTTTTTGTGCTCCGGCATATATTAAGTCGAACTTAGAAAAATCAAGTTGACGAGAAAAAATATCAGAACTCATATCACAAACTAACGGAATGTTAGTTTCGGGAAACTCTTTGTATTGAGTACCAAAAATAGTATTGTTAGAAGTACAATGGAAATAATCTGCATCTGAAGGTACAGCGTATCCTTTTGGTATGTAATTGTAGTTTTTATCTTTAGAAGAAGCTATTACTTCAATTTCACCAAATAATTTAGCTTCTTTAATAGCCTTTGAAGACCATGAACCTGTATCAGCGTAAACCGCTTTGTTTTCTAGAAGGTTGTAAGCAGCCATTAGGAATTGCATGCTAGCTCCTCCTTGTAAAAATAGTGCTTTATATCCTTTATCATTTAATCCTAAAAGTTCTAAGGCTAAAGCCTGCGCTTTATCCATTACCGCAATAAAATTCTTATCTCTATGCGAAATTTCAATAATAGATAAGCCCATATTATTAAAGTTAATCAAGGCCTCAGAGGCTTTTTGAAAAACTTCCTGCGGTAAAACACATGGTCCTGCACTAAAATTATGCTTTTTCATAAATCGTAACTTAAAATAAAAGTATTTGTGTTAATCAAACTGCAAAGGTGCTAAATATTGTTTTAATTAGTAATATAAAAACGATATTTTTCTAATATATTTTTAACAAGAAATCAACAGTGTCTATATTATCAGCGTATTCCCATAATTGCGGTTTTTGTGTTAATCCAAATCTCACTGTGGTTATTACAGAAACATTTCCAACCAAACACTGAATTTGATCTTTTTTGTTTGATAGATAGTTTCTTAGCTTGTTTAAGTCCTCGTATTCTTCATAAAAAAGTGTGGCTATAGGAGAGGAGAAGCTTTCGTCTTTTTTAAGCATTAAAAAGCCATTCTCAATCAATTTAAACAGACTCATTAAAAAAATAGCTTTGTTATAATCGTAATTATTAGCATATTTTTTCTCTTCAATAATTTCTTTATACGCATAAATAGCTTTAAAGAAAATATCGAAGTCATAATCTTTTGGAACAAATAGTTTCGAAACATTTCTGCATCCTAAACCATAATATCTAAAAATGTCTTCTCCCAGAGCTAGTAATTCTTCATTTGTTTCATGCCCCGTTAAAACTGCGGCCGAATTTCTATTTTTTCTAATGATACTAGGCTTGTCTTTAAAATAGTATTCAAAATAACGTGCTGTATTGTTACTTCCGGTAGCAATAACTGCATCAAAATGAGGAATACGTTCTGTTGTGAATTCAATCTTACCTTTAAATTCAGCTTCAATTTCCATTAGGTATTTTGCTAGAATAGGTAATAAGATGTTGTCACTTGTAGACTGTTTTATAATTGCCTTATGACCACTTATTAAAACAGATAAAAAATCGTGAAAACCAACTAATGGAATGTTACCCGCCATAATAATAGCGACACTCTTAGGCGTTTTGGTATTGACATCTTCTAAATTGTAGTTAGCAAGCCATTTAGTGATGTTTTCTTTAGTTAATACAGTAGACCAACTTTCACATGCAAATAGTACTTGCTCTTTGGTAAACCATGAGTTGTGTATATAAGCCATGTTGATTTGATCTGAGAACAAATCAAAAAATATTTCATTTTTTTCAATATTATTTTTTTTAATAATTCCTTTGTTAGAAAACTGACTTAAAAAGTTTCCTAATGTTGTAAAAGCATTGATCCTTGCATTAAAGTCCATAAAGGTTTGTTTTTATATTATAATGGCTTTATTTTTGTACAAATTTATGTAAAGAAAAAAATATGGCTATAATAATAACAGACGAATGTATAAATTGTGGAGCCTGTGAACCAGAATGCCCAAATACAGCAATATATGAAGGAGCAGATGATTGGCGTTATAGTGATGGAACACAATTAAAAGGAAGTATTGTGTTACCAGATGGTAAAGCTGCTAATGCAGACGATGCACAAACACCTGTTTCTGATGAATTCTATTATATTGTTCCAGATAAATGTACAGAATGTAAAGGTTTCCATGAGGAGCCTCAATGTGCTGCTGTATGCCCTGTAGACTGTTGTGTACCAGATGATGATCATGTAGAATCTGAAGATGTGTTACTAGCAAAACAACGTTTTATGCACCCAGAATAGTTTGGTGTAATGAGATTATATAAAAAAATACATAGGTAAGCCGCTTAACATTTCTGTTAAAGCGGCTTTTTTAATAACAAACCAACCATTTTCAGGTATTCTATTTTTAGATTTATAAAAAACAATTGTGTCTTGTTTCTCTAAGGTAACTTCTTTAGTTTTTTTTCAACCATTGTTAATTTCAATAGTAGTAACAGTGGTTTTTTCTGCAGTATTCTTTTTTTATGTTACTTAAAATTATTGAATCTCACATTTTTAGGCTTTTAAAACCATGTTAATAATGCTTACATGTATGTTAATGATTGTGGTTTGGTAAGTTAGCTTATTTTGGTTAGTACATTTTTTAATAAAGAAATGTATATTTGCGGCGACAAAAATTAAAAACATGAAAGCCGGAATCGTAGGATTACCAAATGTTGGTAAATCAACATTATTTAATTGTTTATCGAGTGCAAAGGCACAGAGTGCTAATTTCCCGTTTTGTACTATAGAACCAAACTTAGGAGTGGTAAATGTACCTGACGAGCGTTTGGAAAAACTAGAAGAATTAGTTGACCCAGAGAGAGTACAACCAGCTACAGTGGAAATTGTTGATATTGCAGGGTTGGTTCGTGGGGCAAGTAAAGGAGAAGGTTTAGGAAATCAGTTTTTAGGAAATATTAGGGAATGTAATGCTATAATACATGTATTACGTTGTTTTGAGAATGATAATATTGTACACGTAGACGGAAATGTGAATCCTATTAGAGATAAGGAGACTATTGATATTGAATTACAATTAAAAGATCTTGAAACTGTTGACAAGAGATTAGAAAAAGTTAACAGAGCTGCTAAGACAGGAGATAAAGATGCTCAAAAAGAGCAGGCTATTTTACTAAAGTTTAAAACAGCCTTAGAAAGTGGTATTTCTGCTCGTTCTGTAGAAGTAGATGAGGATGAAGCATTATTAATGAAAGGGTTTCAATTACTTACGGCGAAACCTATTTTATATGTTTGTAATGTAGATGAGGCTTCCGCTAAAGATGGAAACGATTATGTAGATCAGGTGAAAGAGGCAGTAAAAGATGAAAATGCCGAGGTTATTGTATTAGCTGTAGCTACAGAGGCAGATATAACCGAGCTCGAAACTTATGAGGAAAGACAAATCTTTTTAGAAGATATAGGACTGGATGAGCCAGGTGTTTCTCGTTTAGTTAGGGCAGCGTATAAATTACTTAATTTACAAACGTACTTTACAGCCGGTGTAAAAGAGGTTAGAGCTTGGACGGTAGAAGTTGGGGCAACGGCACCACAAGCTGCAGGAGTTATTCATACCGATTTTGAAAAAGGGTTTATTAGAGCAGAAGTAATAGCCTATAATGATTATGTTGCTTATGGTAGTGAAGCAAAGGTGAAAGAGGGTGGAAAAATGCGTGTAGAAGGTAAAGAATACATAGTTAAAGACGGAGACATTATGCATTTTAGGTTTAATGTTTAAATAACATAAGATTATTAAAATCGCCTATAAGGCGATTTTTTTTTACCCTGATATTAAATTAGCATTTAAATAATTATTACTAATATTGGCTTTGTTTCTATTGTAAATGATTGAAAGTTAAAGTTTTGTATTCTTTTAAGACACAGGGTGTATGAATAAACTCTATAATATTATATTTATCTTTTTTTTACTTTTTATAAGTACAACTTCTCTTGCAAATACATACCCAAAAGATTCTTTGAAAGTTTTATTAAACAAAGGGTATTATGAGTTTAGTCATAACGATTATCCTGAGTCTGTTAGGTTAGGTCGATTACTATTACAAAGATCATATGATAGTAATGATTTAGAATATGAGGCAGAAGCACTCTATTTATTAGCAATTAATGATGAGGCAGTTGAAGAATACGCAAGAGCTAAAGAAAAATATAATAAGGTTATTGAGATTGCAGAAAAACTTCGCGATACCTTATTTGTTATAGATGTGTACAATGGTTTAGGGAATATTGCTGCCGTTTATGATAATGACCATCAAAAATCTAGAGAGTATTATTTAAAGGCTCTTGAATTAAGCGATAAAATAAATAATACAGATAGAATAACTTTTATAATTAATCTGTGTTGGGAATATTTAGATGCAAAGGAATATAAGGAAGTACCTGCTTATTTAAAAGATTTACAGCAATATTTAGACGGTAATAAAACGGTTACAGACCCTTCTGATGCAGGGGATAAGTGTCATGTTTTTTATATTTTAGGAAGATATTATGCTGGTATTAAAGAGTTTGATAAAGGATCAGACTATTTAGATAAGGCTGTTGCCATTGCCAAGGAATTTGATTTGGACGAAGAAGAAGCTGATGCTTATAAAGCGAGAGCGGAGTTGTATATTGGATTGAATCGACCTGATAAGGCTTACAAGGCTTTGGAGGATTATATTTCGGCTTACAAGAAAAATTCAAAGCTTGCTATGTTAAATAAAATGCAGATTGAAGAAGTAAAGTACAAGCTGCAGGAATATGAGCGGACATTGGAGGTTGCTGAGAAGGAAAAGAAGTTAGCAGATTCTGTTGCAGCCTCAAAAAGTAAATTAAATACGGTTTATTTAGTTGTATCCTTTTTACTATTATTAAGCTTAGTTTTTATTTATAGAGAGAATCTGAGCAAGAAAAAATTAATCAAAAGTCTTCACAAAAACAATCAAGAGCTAGCTCTTGCTAAAAAACAAGCCTCTAAGGCGGCAGAAGCAAAAACTAATTTTGTATCTAATGTAAGTCATGAATTAAGAACTCCGTTACACGGTGTTATTGGTATAACCTCGTTGTTATTAGGAGAAAAAGAAATATCTGAAAAAAATAAGAGACTTTTAAAATCACTTAAGTTTTCTGGAGATTATCTCTTAAGTTTAATTAATAATGTGCTATTAATTAGCAAAATAGACAACAATAAAATTAAAATAATACCTAAGCCTTTTAAGGTTTCTTTTTTCTTTGAAAATTTAAAACATTCTGTTGAATATTCAGCAGTTAAAAAGAACGTAAAGCTCAATTTTTTAATTGGTAAAGATGTTCCTAAAGTAATTGTTTTAGATGAAAACATACTTTCTGAAGTATTAATAAATCTTATGGAAAACGCAATAAAATTTTCTCATAATGGGAATGTTTCTGTAGGTATAGAAAAGATCAGGAATAATGAAGATACCGTTGTTTTAAGATTTACGGTTTTGGATGATGGTATAGGAATACCTGAAGAACAAAAGAAACAGATTTTTCAAAAATTTTCCCAGCTTATAGAAAACCAAAGTATCATGGAAGGAGCTGGTTTAGGTTTATCAATAGTTAAAAGTCTTTTGGAACAGATGAATAGTGAAATTCATTTAGAGAGTAAGCCAAATCAAGGGGCTCGGTTTTATTTTGATGTAACTACAGATTTGGTAGCGGATACTAAAGAAGTAGATATAGATGATTTACAGGAAAAAAACGTAAACTTTAAAGGGAAAAAAATTATTTTAGTAGAAGATAATGAAATTAATAAACTTGTTTTAAAAAAGTTTTTAGATTGTTATGAAGTACAACTCGAAGTTTTTTCTGATGGTGATTCAGGATTTGAATCTATTTCAAGTAATAAGTATGATCTAGCACTTTTAGACATAAATATCCCCGGATTAAATGGTTACGAAATCACAGAAAGAGTAAGGAAGTTTGATAAGGAATTGCCAATAGTGGCTGTTACTGCATCTGAACTCACTGAAATAGAGGATTTTGCCTTTGAGGCGGGTATGAATGATATTCTTATAAAACCGTTCAATAAATCAAAATTATTGGAAATACTGAACAAATACCTATCTTAAAAGATATAAATTTGTTAATTATTTTGCTGCCAGTATACTTTTAATAGTAATTCATAAATAGTATATTAGCAACGCACATCCACAAAATCTCTACATTATTTATGGCGGAAACTAAGTATACAGAAGATAATATACGTTCGTTAGACTGGAAAGAACATATTAGAATGCGTCCTGGTATGTATATTGGGAAGTTAGGAGATGGATCTTCTGCTGATGATGGTATTTATATCCTTCTAAAAGAAGTACTTGACAACAGTATTGACGAATTTGTTATGGGAGCCGGAAAAACGATTGAAATTTCGGTTCAGGAAAGTAAAGTTACAGTAAGGGATTATGGTAGGGGTATTCCATTAGGAAAAGTAGTGGATGTTGTTTCTAAAATGAATACGGGAGGTAAGTATGATACTCGTGCCTTTAAAAAGTCTGTTGGATTAAATGGTGTTGGTACTAAAGCGGTCAATGCGCTTTCTAACTTTTTTAGAGTAGAATCTGTTAGAGATGGCCAGACAAAAGGTGCAGAATTTGAACAAGGAAATCTAATTAATGAAGAGGTAGTAACTGAAAGTAGTAAAAGAAAAGGAACTAAGGTAACGTTTATCCCAGATCCGCAAATCTTCAAAAATTATAGATTCAGACATGAATATATAGAGCGCATGCTTAAAAATTATGTCTATCTTAATCCTGGGTTAACTATTGTATTCAATGGTAAGAAATTTTATTCTGAAAATGGTTTAAAAGATTTATTACTGGATAATAACAATGAAGAAGATTTCTTATATCCTATAGTACATTTAAGAGGAAATGATATAGAGGTTGCCATAACGCATAGCAGGTCTCAATATTCTGAGGAGTATTACTCGTTTGTGAACGGACAAAATACCACACAGGGAGGAACACATTTAACAGCGTTTAGAGAGGCTTTGGTAAAAACTATTAGAGAGTTTTATGGTAAAGCTTACGATGCCTCAGATATTAGAAAGTCGGTAATTGCGGCTATTTCCATTAAAGTGATGGAACCTGTTTTTGAAAGTCAGACCAAAACTAAGTTAGGTTCTACAGATATGGGTGGTAAACTACCAACCGTACGAACTTATATTAATGACTTTGTAAAAACCTATTTAGACAACTTTTTACATAAGAACCCTGAAACTGCTGAAAAATTACAGCGAAAAATAATTCAGGCGGAGAAAGAACGTAAAGAGTTATCAGGAATTAGAAAATTGGCTAAAGAACGAGCTAAAAAAGCAAGTTTACACAATAAAAAATTAAGAGATTGTAGGGTTCATTTACCAGACTCTAAAAAAGATAGATATTTAGAATCTACTTTGTTTATAACAGAGGGAGATTCCGCATCTGGTAGTATTACTAAATCTAGAGATGTGAATACGCAAGCGGTGTTTAGTTTACGTGGTAAACCTTTAAATACCTATGGTATGTCTAAAAAGATTGTGTATGAGAATGAAGAGTTCAATTTACTACAGGCAGCATTGAATATAGAAGAGTCTATGGAAGATCTTCGATATAATAATATTGTTATAGCAACCGATGCCGATGTAGATGGTATGCACATTAGATTATTATTAATAACGTTCTTTTTGCAGTTCTTTCCTGAAATTATAAAAGAAGGGCATTTGTATATTTTACAAACACCTTTGTTTAGAGTTCGGAATAAAAAGGAAACCTATTATTGTTATAGTGAAGAAGAAAAGCAAGAGGCTATGAATAAATTAAGAGGGAAACCTGAAATAACCCGATTTAAAGGTTTGGGAGAAATTTCGCCAGATGAGTTTAAGAACTTTATTGGTGAGAATATAAGGTTAGATCCGGTGATGTTGGATAAGGCAACCACAACAGAAGAGTTGTTAAGTTTTTATATGGGGAAAAATACTCCAGACCGACAAGAATTTATTATTAACAACCTGAAGGTAGAACTTGATATCATTGAAAAATCATAATAAGTAAACCCTTTAAGGGTGTTTTAAGTCCTAAAAAAGAATCGATCATAAATATTGTTTATACTACTAAAAATCCTTTTGAAAGTAACCAATGAGTAACGACCAACCTGAAGAATTAAATCCTGAAGAGAATTCTAATAAAGAGGAACAGCAAGATGTTATAAAACGTATTACCGGTATGTATAAAGACTGGTTTTTGGATTATGCTTCTTATGTAATTCTGGAACGTGCTGTACCCGCTATAGAAGATGGTTTTAAGCCTGTACAACGTAGAATTATGCATTCCTTAAAAGAGTTAGATGATGGTAGGTACAATAAGGTAGCAAATATTGTTGGGCACACTATGCAATATCACCCTCACGGGGATGCTAGTATTGCCGATGCTATGGTACAAATTGGTCAGAAAGATTTATTGATTGATACTCAGGGAAACTGGGGTAATATTCTAACGGGTGATGGTGCTGCAGCATCGAGATATATTGAAGCAAGACTGTCTAAGTTTGCTTTAGAGGTTGTGTATAGTCCTAAAATTACCGAATGGCAGTCTAGCTATGATGGTAGAAAAAAGGAGCCTATTAACTTACCTGTGAAATTTCCATTATTGCTAGCGCAAGGAGCAGAAGGAATTGCCGTAGGTTTGTCTACTAAAATACTACCACATAATTTTAATGAATTAATAGAGGCCTCTATTAAACATTTAAAAGGAAGAAGTTTTGAGTTGTATCCCGATTTTCCTACAGGAGGAGTAATAGATGTGTCTAATTATAACGATGGTGTACGTGGCGGAAAAGTTAGGGTACGTGCAAAAATTAATCAGTTAGATAAAACCACATTGGTTATTAATGAGATTCCGTTTTCTACAACAACAACATCATTAATAGATTCTATTCTTAAGGCAAATGATAAAGGAAAAATAAAGATTAAGAAGATAGAAGATAACACTGCTGCAGAAGTTGAAATTTTAGTGCATTTGCCTAATGGAATATCTCCAGATAAAACGATTGATGCGTTATATGCCTTCACAGCATGTGAAAGCCCTATTTCTCCGTTGGGTTGTATTATTGATGATAATAAGCCATTGTTTACAGGGGTATCTGAGATTCTGAGAAGATCAACTGATAATACCGTTCTACTACTGAAACAGGAATTGGAGTTTCAGTTAGGGGAGTTTGAAGATCAATGGCATTTTGCTTCTTTAGAACGTATTTTCATAGAAAATAAAATATATCGATTAATTGAAGAAGAAGAAACTTGGGAAGGTGTTATAACTGCTATTGATACTGGTTTAAAACCTCATATTGCTCACTTAAAAAGAGCAGTAACCGCAGACGATATTGTAAAACTTACCGAGATTAGAATTAAGAGAATTTCGAAGTTTGATATTAATAAGGCACAACAAATCATTGAAGCTTTAGAGGCTAAGATTGCTGAAGTAAAATATCATTTGGAGCATCTTATAGACTTTGCTATAGATTATTTTAAAAATCTTAAGAAAACCTATGGAGCCGATAAAGACCGTAAAACCGAGATAAAACCTTTTGATAATATTGAAGCTACAAAAGTAGTTATTAGAAATAATAAGCTATATGTTAATAGAGAAGAGGGCTTTATAGGAACCTCTTTAAAACGAAATGAATACGTTACCGATTGTAGTGATATTGATGACGTAATTGTATTTACCGAAGATGGTAAAATGCAAGTGACCAAAGTAGCTGACAAAACCTATATTGGAAAAAACATTATACACGTAGCTGTATTTAAGAAAGGTGATAAACGTACTACTTATAACATGATTTATAAGGATGGTAAAAACGGAGCCTCTTTTATAAAACGCTTCAATGTAACAAGTGTTACTAGAGATAGAGAATACGATTTAACGCAGGGTAAACCAGTAAGTAGAGTGTTGCACTTTACGGCAAATCCTAACGGAGAAGCTGAAATAGTAACAGTGCACTTGAGAGCAGTGAGTACTGTTAGATCGTTAAAATGGGATGTAGATTTTTCAGATATTTTAATTAAAGGAAGAAGTTCTAAAGGAAACATAGTATCTAAGCACAATGTAAAAAGGGTAGACTTTAAAGAAAAAGGGATATCTACGTTACAACCTAGAAAAATTTGGTTTGACTCAATTGTGAAGCGTTTGAATGTAGATGGCAGAGGAAAATTATTAGGTGAGTTTAAGGGAGAAGACAAGTTACTAATTATGAGAAAGAATGGACTAGTCAAAACTGTATCTCCTGAGTTGACACTGCACTTTGATAATAATATGGTTATTCTTGAAAAATGGGTGAAAAATAAGCCCGTTTCTGTGATTTATTTTGATGGAGAAAAGGAACGTTACTATCTGAAACGTTTTTTAATTGAGAATGAAAATAAAGAAGAGCTTGTAATTACAGAGCATCCTAAATCTACCATGGAAAAGGTTTCTACGGATTGGAGACCAATGGCTGATATAGAATTCTATAAGCCTAGAGGAAAAGATCCTAAGCCTAATCTTACGGTAGATATGGAAGACTTTATTGCTGTAAAAGGTATTAAGGCATTGGGGAATCAATTGACCTTAGATAAAATAAAAACCATAAATATGTTGGATCCGTTACCTTATGAGGAGCCGGAGGAAAAAGAAGAAGAAAAAGATACTGATGACGGACAGGTTGATTTGTTTTAATTCGATAAATTAAATGTAGTACTTAGAAACCCTGTCTATAAATAAAATGAAGCTTCATAAACTACTTCTTGTAAGAAACGGGAAGTAGTTTATAGTTTTAACGTTTAGTTAGATAGATTGTAGATACAGCTAAATCTTAGTGAAGTATACTCAAAATCTCTTAACCCTTTTTGAAATCTGACATCAAAATTAAACCTTGAATTAAAGGTACTAGTAAGGGTAGCTCTATAGACCATCGGATGATCGTCATTTCCTATATATCCTTGATAACCTCCTAAGGCATTTGTAAACTTAACTTTTTTCATATTGGTATCTAAACCAATTCCATAGAGTAAACAATCGTTTTGTCTAAAAACAGTATGAAAGGTTTGGTATACATATAACCCTGTAATACCATGGGGTCTGATACTTTCTATAAAGCCATTAGTTTGGTATGTTTTTCCTAAAGAAAAATAAAACGAATATCCTGGAGTATCGGTATATCTCATTCCTCTTAAGTTAGACCCCGAAGCCGTTTTAAGATTTATAGATAAAACAACGTCAGGCCAAAATTTATGGTTTTCCAACAGCTGAATATTGGTTGCTATGTGTACATCGCCAGTAGCAGTTCCTTGAGCGTCATAATCCATTGCTTTTCTAAGATCTCGGGTAATGGTATCCATTTTGTAGTGTTCGTAAGGTACCATATTAATACGTAAACCAGCTTTTTTACTAAACAAGGGAACATATACTTCTAAATAACCATTTTGTGTATCATCACCTTTGCTAAAATGAACTTCTGAACCAGCTTTAATATAACTTTTTTCGGGTAATTTACCATTTAATATTTTTGGCACAGGTAATGCATTAGGTCCCATATAAGCGGGCGAAATAGGCAATAACTTTGTATAATCACCAGAATAGTTGTACTGATCATACCACCATTGGTATTCACCGTGTTGAGCATACATTTTTAAAGAGCATAGTAACAATAAGAAAGCAATTATAAATTGTTTAAAAATTGTATTCATAGATTATTTTAGAATAGGTTAGGTAACTCGAAGATAGTAAAACAAGAAATGCCGTGCTATATAAATTAGAAAAAACGCTAGTTACTAGATAATATCTATATGAAATGTAATGAGACTTATCTCGAAATAGAAATGCAATGCTTACTAAAAATGTTTCGTGTGGCTTGCCTCGAAGTAGTTTACTCATCATCTAATTGCAATAATTTGTGCTTTATTCTATCGTTAATATTAACTTTTGAGTTTTCAAAAACAAAGATTGTTGTACCAGATTCTCTCGCATATGGATTGGTTATTGAATCGGCTATATATGATTTTTCGAAAAAAGGACTTGTCTCTTCAAATTCATTGCCTTTATTCTGTGCACTTTTTATTCTTATAAAATGATGATACTTGGTTTCAAGATTAAACCAATTAATGTAATCGGCTTCAAATGAATTAGCTATAACTCTGTGTTTAGTATAATAGTTTATGGCTCCTGCCTGTCCATAATTGTCACATAGGATTAAAGTAGTCTTTGGGTTTGGCATTTGGTTATAAACTTTTTCAACTTTATTTGCTAATTCTTTCCATCCAAGCATGTCTGCGTAATCTTGTGGAATGTCATGATCTTTTCCGTCTTCCCAACGTAGCATACCATAGTTTTTGTATACATCTTTATGTTGTTTTATATAGGAAGCAGGTTTATTAGGAAAAGCAATGGAGTACATAGGAATAAAAAGTAGTATTGGGCATGCTATTAATATGGGTATTGCTAGTTTAAATCTTGTTTCTTGTAATACATTAACTAAATAAACAGATCCAAATGCAATATAAATAGGGTATAGACCTATAGCATAGTAATCTTTCGCTTTTAAATAGGTGAATAGAGCTAACGTAAATACAAATGAGAAAAATAAAAACCTATATTTTTTAAATGGATGATATAGTATTAATGCAATTAATCCGGCTAGTAGAACAATAGTAGAGCCGAGAAAGAAAAAAAGTTGACCAGACAAGAAGTCAAATCTATTCACATGAATTAGTTGTGTTGAGGCTAAAATTTTCATGTGAGTAATGACCGGAAAGTTATTTACGTATTGCCAATAAATATTGGGTGCAATTAATATTATGACTATTATAGCTGCAAAATATATTTCCTTTTTGGTGAATATAATTCTTGTTTTAGTTAATACTAAGGCAGGTATTAAAGCAATTACTAAAAACAAAATATTATATTTATTTAGTAAGCCTATAGAAAATACTATAGCAGCAAAATAAATGTATTTTACTCGTTCTGTTTTAACATAAGAAATGATAAAGTAAAATAAAGCTGTCCAGCTTAAAACATCTAAAGAGTTTGGTTGGTATAATGTGTTAAGTCTTAATAAAGCAGAGAATAGAACACAGCTAGCCCCTAGTACCATGGCATAGATAGTACCATTAAGCTTTTTAATGGTTTTCCATACAACTACTATTGTTAAAGCTCCAAAAAGTGCAGGAAAGAACTTTACCCACAACTCGCCATTACCTAACCAACTAATAAGTAAAGATATTATTGAAGTTATTGGGGGTACAGATGCAAACCCTAAGGCTAGATGATTGGCTTGGTCTAGATGAAGAAACTCATCACGATGTAATTCATATTCTGGTGCGATTAAGATATATTGAAGTAAAAACTTTACGATAATAATTCCTAACAATAGTAATGTTTCCTTTTTCATTAAGTGGATATTGAGTAATAATAGACTAAAAAGTAATAAAAAAGTTACAACTTTTTAGTGTCTAAAAATAACGCATTTTTTATTACAACGTTATAATTCTGATAAAAATCATAGTTTTAAAACCATTGCATTGGCCTATGTAAATTGGTACTAAAACAGTGGTACTTTTGAATTGAAACTAACTAACAGCATAACCATAATGAACAGGTTATTTTTATGTATAAGCCTATATTTTGTAGCACAAAATATAGGCTTTTCACAAGCTGAAACAGCTGAACTATACCATGATAAATCCATAGCAAAATCTGTTAGATTAAGCATAGGAATAGGTCATGCCCATATAAAAAAGGGAGTTCAATATGATGATGATGGAATTTCACTTGCCTCATTTTATTTTGATGCAGATTATTGGGTTTCTAACAGAGTTGCAGTAGGATTACAAACCGATTTGATTTTAGAGGATTACCTTGTAGAGCATTCTGAAGAAGACAGAACTTTTGAACGTAACAGTCCTATTGCTGTTGTACCAGTAATGGTATATCGTCCTTTAGAGCATTTTTTGGTAATAGGAGGGTATGGCGTTGAGTTTTCTGAAGGAGAGAGTTTTTCGATGGCTAGAGCAGGAGTAGAGTATGGTATTGAATTACCAAAGAAATTTGAATTTGGAATATCATTGATTTATGATGTAAAATTAGATGCCTATGATACTTGGGTATTTGGTGTTGGGATCAGTAAATTTTTTGGAGGTAAAGATGAACATGTAGCTCAGGATGAACAACTTAATGGTTTAACCTCTTTATAGTAGCTTTTTTTATAAGCTTAAATGCCCAATTATAGTGACTAGAACAATTAGATCTTATATAGGTTGCTAAACAGGATGTACCTATCCATTTATATATTTTTTTTTTAAATAACTCAGTATCGGTATGATTTTTTATGATTGTAATCATGCCGATATGGGTTATATTTAATTTCTCTATAATATCTTCTAGACGATGGTTTTGATAGTTTTCCCATATCTTTTGGTTTAGCTGTTCTGTTTCTCTCCATGAAAAATATTCATCTGGCATTTTAGGTATTTTACCTTGCATTCCTATTTCATACCATTTAAAAAATAGGGTATGCCAATGATATAAATGCGCCAATACATCTCTAATGTTTCGATTCATAGTACCTTCAGGAAATTCCTTATTTTTAAGTTCTTCAGGTAGACTTGAGATATATGTCATTAAATTCTTGTAGTTGTCTTTACTTTGCTGTAACAGTTCTGTTTTATTTTTAGGTACTGCCATGGTTTATTTTGAAATGAGTTTTTTTATTAAAACAATTTGGCCAAGGTGGTAATATGCATGTTCTATAAGTCCGTTTATGTTTCTTAAATAATCACCATATGCTATATTAAAAAAGGGTTTGGTAAAATCGCTTTCTGAAAGTTCTTCAATTTTAGAAAGTAACCTTTCTGTTTGTTTCCAAAAGTTAGTTAGCAAATTTTCCCATTCATCTTGGTTATTAATCTTTGGTAGGTTAAAACTGTGTTTGTCTTTAATAGTTAATTTTCCAGTATTAAAATACGCTAAAATACCTTCAATATAATAGGATATATGAAAAGTGAGTTCTGCAATAGAATTTAGATTGTTGTATTTATAGATGGCAATTTTATAATCAAGGTTGGTTAACTGATCTTTGTAGTTAGTATTGGCAATCCAGGTACCATTTAATATTACTTGACTTAATCTACTTGCTAGTTGTTTACTACTTAAACTCATGGATGTTCAATTTTAATACTGTTAAAAAAATGATAAACAGATTTTCTATATTAAATAGGCAAAAAAAAAATCATTTTTTTGTGTTGTTCTTATAAAGATTCAAGAATATAAAAGTACTGAATTATAAAACTGATAGAAAATTGGTGTCATAATTTAGATTATAAGATTTCATTATTAATAATTTGTTTGTACCTATTACTTTGTGTAAGTTTGGCAGTATGAAAACGATGATCAGGTTATTAATTAGTAGTTATTTGCTTCTAGTGGGATTTATTTCTCATGCAGAAAATCTATGTATTAATGACACTGTCTTATCTGTTAATAAAGTAACAGATGCATACATTGAATTTTCATCAGACAGTTTTAACCTACAGCGATTTGTAAAAACATCAGACCTTTCTTCCGGTCTTGAAAAGTATATAGAACTTACTGAAAGTGAAGAGCAAGAAGAAGAGGTAGCTGAATGCCATGGAATTAATTTTCATAATTGTTATGTTCAGCCATTTTATGCATATCTTTTCGATTATTATGGGATTACTTCATTAAAGAAAAAGTCCTATTTCAGTAAGTATTCAGAAATTGTACCTTCTACTAAATGGTACGTCGTATTCGGTGTTTTCAGAATATGATTAAAAATCTTTAAGAAGTTATTTTCCTATAACTTCTAACAGCCCTTAATGTTTTAATAATAGTTTAATGAGTCAGTTATAATAATTGGATTCTTTCTATTGTTTTAAGCTACGCGGGTATTTCTATTACAAAAGCATTTTTAATACAACTTTTCAAAACCAAAATCGCTTAAAAAGCAAGATTATTATGAAGAAAAACCTCATGATTATGAGCTTAGGTGCATTATTATGTTATGCCACGAGCTGTACCTCTAAAAAAGAAGTAGAAAAAGAGGAAAAAACAAGTTATCTGGTAACTAGTCCTGTTAAAATGGATACACTCGTTACAGAAGATTATGTGTGTCAGATTCGCTCTATTCAACACATTGAATTAAGAGCACAAGAGAGAGGATATCTTGAAAAAATTTATGTTGACGAAGGTCAGCATGTTAAAAAGGGAGAACTACTTTTTAAAATAATGCCTTCAGTATATGAAGCCGAATTACAAAAGGCTCAGGCCGAAGCTGATTTTGCAAGAATTGAATATGATAATACTAAAAAGCTTGCGGACGGTGATGTAGTAGCACCAAATGAATTAGCTATGGCCAAAGCCAAATATGATAAGGCGAAAGCAGAGTTGGCATTGGCTCAGGTTCATTTACAATTTACAGAAATACGTGCACCATTTGATGGAATCATTGATAGATTTCATGTAAGATTAGGAAGTTTAGTAGACGAAGGTGAGTTACTTTCTAGTTTGTCTGATAATAGTAATATGTGGGTATATTTTAATGTACCTGAAGCAGAGTATTTAAATTTAAAAACACAGATTGATAAAGATAATCCTATTAAAGTAAACTTGTTAATGGCTAATAATAAGGTATTCAACTACACTGGAGAGGTTGAAACCATTGAGGCAGAGTTTAACAATGAAACTGGTAATATTTCTTTTAGAGCTACTTTCCCTAATCCAGATGGTTTATTAAGACATGGTGAAACAGGAAATATCTTGTTACCTGTTAATATGGATGATGCTATTATTATTCCTCAAAAAGCAACTTTTGAAGTACTTGACAAAAAATATGTTTTTGTGGTAGATAATGATAATGTGGTTAAAACAAAAGAGATTAGTGTAAATCAGGAGATGGAAGATTTGTATGCAGTTGGAGACGGATTGGGTACAAAGGATAAAATTCTTCTGGAAGGTATTAGAAAGGTAAGAGACAATGATAAGATTGACTATACCTATGAAAAACCTGAGAAAGTTATATCTCATTTAAAACTATACGCAGAATAAATCATTAGTTAAAAGAAATTTTATGTTTAATAAGTTTATCCATAGACCAGTACTAGCTATGGCTATATCTCTTGTGATTATTTTCATGGGTATACTGGCTATCAATAATTTACCAACATCACAGTTTCCGTCAATTGCTCCACCTAGGGTAGTGGTTAGTATTGCTTATCCTGGAGCAAGTGCTAATGTGTTGGTAAACTCCGTGTTAATACCGTTGGAGAAATCAATTAACGGTACTCCTGGAATGAAATATATGACATCGGATGCAACCAGCGCCGGTGAAGCAACTATACAGGTAGTATTTAATTTAGGAACCGACCCAAGTCAGGCAGTTGTAAATGTTAAGAACCGGATAGAGCAAGTGTCTAATCGATTGCCCGAACTGGTACAGCGAGAAGGTATTATTGTAAATAAGGCGCAACCAAACATGTTAATGTATGTAAACTTGTTTAGTAATGATAAAAAGGCCGATCAAAAGTTTCTTTACAATTATGCCAGTGTAAATATACTGCCGGAGTTAAAACGTTTAAATGGTGTAGGAAGTGCCAAAATTTTAGGGAGTAGACAATATGCAATGCGTATTTGGTTGAAACCAGATCGTATGAGAGCATACAATGTTTCTACCGATGAAGTGATGGAGGCTCTAGAGTCTCAGAGTATTATTGGTTCTCCTGGTAGATTAGGAAGAAGTTCTGGTAAAAAATCACAATCGTTAGAATATGTATTAACCTATGGAGGTAGGTATAATGAAACCTCACAGTATGAGAATATCATTATCCGTGCAAATGCAGATGGTGAAATATTACATTTAAAAGATGTTGCAGATGTTGAATTAGGTAGTGAATTTTATGATATCTATTCAAATTTAGATAATCATCCTTCCGCAGCAATTACCCTTAAACAAACCTATGGTAGTAATGCTAATGATGTAATCAAGGAAGTTAAAGAGAAGCTTGCAGAAATTAAAGATTCATCCTTCCCTCCAGGGATGGATTATCAAATTAGCTATGATGTATCTAACTTCCTCGATGCATCTATTGATAAAGTAGTACACACTTTAGGAGAAGCATTTATTTTGGTAGCTATTGTAGTATTCTTATTCTTAGGAGATGTACGATCAACTTTAATTCCGGCCATTGCGGTACCGGTATCTTTAGTGGGAGCCTTTATCTTTATGCAGTTTTTTGGACTAACGATTAATCTGATTACCTTATTTGCTTTAGTATTAGCAATTGGGGTAGTAGTGGATGATGCGATTGTAGTAGTGGAGGCTGTTCATGCTAAGATGGAAGAAGAGCATCTTTCGCCCTACAAAGCAGTACAAAAAGTATTGCACGAAATTAGTGGGGCAGTAATAGCAATTACGTTATTAATGGCGGCGGTGTTTGTACCAGTATCATTTATGACAGGTCCTGTTGGTATCTTCTATAGACAGTTCTCTATTACTATGGCAACATCCATTGTATTATCTGGTTTAGTAGCGTTAACGCTTACACCGGTATTATGTGCCATGATTTTGAAAAATAATCATGGGAAGCCTAGAAAAAAATCTCTGGTTAACAAATTTATTACATGGTTTAATACTCGTTTTGATAAGCTTACCGGTAGATATGGTAATTTCTTAGAGAAAATTGTAAACAGAAGATTGGTTACCTTCGGATTGTTAATTGCATTCTGTGGAGGTATCTATGTAACTACAAATAGTTTACCAGCCGGATTTATTCCTGCAGAGGATCAGGGGATGATTTATGCTATTATTCAAACCCCTCCGGGTTCTACGTTGGAAAGAACCAATGATATTGCTAGAGAATTGCAAGAAATAGCTGAGCATGTAGAAGGAATAGAATCGGTTTCTGCGCTTGCAGGATATGAAGTGCTTACAGAAGGTAGAGGGTCTAATGCAGGTACTTGTTTAATCAACCTTAAAAATTGGGATGAGCGTAAACACACGGCGGTAGAAATAATTGAAGAATTAGAGGAGCAAGCAAAAGAAATACCAGGAGCCACTATTGAGTTTTTCCAGCCACCGGCCGTACCTGGTTATGGTGCTGCAGGAGGTTTCTCTCTCAGATTACTTGATAAAACCAACTCTGGCGATTATAAGTCTTTTGAAAAGGTAAATGATGACTTTATGGCTGCTCTAAGAAAGAGAAAAGAGCTAACAGGTTTGTTTACTTTCTTTGCGGCTAATTATCCACAATATGAGTTAGAAATTGATAATAAAGCTGCTATGCAGAAAGGGGTTTCAATTGCTAAAGCTATGGATAATCTTTCTATCTTAATTGGTAGTACGTACGAACAAGGATTCATTAGGTTTGGTAGTTTCTATAAGGTATATGTTCAGGCAGCGCCTGAGTACAGAAGATTACCAGATGATCTTATGAAACTATATGTAAAGAATGCTAATGATGAGATGGTACCGTACTCTGCTTTTATGAAAATTCATAAAACACAAGGACTTAATGAGATTACCCGTTACAATATGTATACATCTTCTGCAATTAATGGTTCTCCTGCCGCCGGATACAGTAGTGGTGAAGCTATTAAAATTATACAACAAGTTGCAAAAGATACGTTGCCTAGAGGGTATGATATAGACTGGTTAGGATTGTCTAAAGACGAGGTTTCTCGTGGAAATGAGGCTATTTATATTTTCTTAATTGTATTAGGCTTTGTGTACATTGTATTAGCTGCTCAGTACGAAAGCTTTATTTTACCATTGGCAGTAATATGCTCTTTACCTGCAGGTATTTTTGGATCTTTCTTACTATTAAAATTAATGGGACTTGCTAATGATATTTATGCACAGGTTGGTCTGGTAATGCTGGTAGGGTTGCTCGGTAAAAATGCCGTCTTAATTGTTGAGTTTGCTATACAAAAACGACATGAAGGATTTAGTATTTTGGCAGCAGCTATAGAAGGAGCTAAGGTACGTTTCCGTCCTATTTTAATGACATCATTTGCTTTTATAGCTGGTTTAATACCGTTGGTAATAGCCACCGGTCCAGGAGCTATTGGTAATAAAACCATTGGTGCATCGGCAGCAGGAGGTATGTTATTGGGTACTATTTTCGGGGTTATTATTGTTCCGGGACTATACTACATATTTGGTTCTATAGCAGATGGTAGACATTTAATTAGAGATGAACACGAAACTCCATTAACAGAAGAAAGAAATTATGAAAATGAATAAGAGGTATTATTTATTTGTATTTGTAGCAGGTATTGCTTTAAACTTTACGTCGTGTAAAGTACCTGAAGTAGTTCAGAAATCTGAAAACATAAATCTTCCTGACCAATACGGTCAGGAAGAAAATGACAGTACCACGGTTTCCTTGGCACCATGGAAAGAATATTTTAAAGATCCCTATTTGCAGGATTTAATTACTGAGGCTCTTGATAACAATCAGGAATTAAGTATGACTTTGCAGGAAATTGAAATTGCCCGAAGTGAAGTAAAAGCTAAAAAAGGGGAGTATTTACCTAGTGTAGGCTTGAAGGCTGGTGCTGGAGTAGATAAAAAAGCAAGATATACCAGTTTAGGTGCTAGTGAAGCTACTACTGATATTAGGCCAGGGGAAGAAATGCCCGAACCTTTACAAGATTATTTGTTTGGAGCTTACGCAACCTGGGAAGTGGATATTTGGAAGAAATTACGAAATTCTAAAAAGGCTGCTGTAAGCAGATATTTAGCTTCTGTAGAGGGAAAGAATTTTGTAGTGACCAATCTGGTTGCAGAAATAGCGAGCTCTTACTATGAGTTATTAGCGTTAGATAATGAATTAAAAATTGTTAATCAGAATATAAAAATTCAGACGAATGCATTAAAAGTAGTAAAACTTCAGAAGGAAGCTGCTAAGGTAACCGAACTTGCAGTCAAGAAATTTGAGGCAGAGTTATTAAACTCTAAGAGCTTACAGTATAATGTAAAACAGGAAATAACAGTTGCTGAAAATAAAATCAATTTCTTACTGGGTAGATATCCACAGCCAATTCAAAGAGATTCGGGTGTCTTTTTAAATGTATTACCAGAATCTTTACAAAAAGGAATCCCTTCTGATTTATTGCAGAACCGTCCTGATATACGTCAGGCAGAGATGGAGTTAGCGGCTAGTAAATTAGATGTAAAGGTAGCTAAGGCTCGATTTTATCCGTCATTAGGAATCTCTGCTAATATTGGTTATCAAGCTTTTAATCCAAAGTATCTTTTAGATACTCCAGAGTCGTTAATGTATTCTATTGGTGGGGATATTTTGGCGCCTTTAATAAATAGAAATGAAATTAAGGCAACTTATATCGCAGCTAACGCAAAGCAAATACAAGCAGTATATAAGTATGAACAAACTGTGTTAAATGCCTATATAGAAGTAGCCAATCAGCTTTCTAAAATAGATAATTTAAGTAAAAGTTACGAGTTGAAATCACAACAAGTAGATGCACTTTCTAAATCTATTAGTATTTCTGGGGTTTTATTTAAATCTGCTAGAGCAGATTATATGGAGGTTTTAATGACACAGCGAGATGCATTAGAAACTAAGTTTGAACTAATTGAAACAAAAATGCAACAGCTAAGCGCCATGGTTCAGGTTTACAGAGTCTTAGGTGGTGGCTGGGAGTAAATAATTTATAACCTTTTTCTGAGTAGTTTATTGTTTTGAGTAAAGGAGGCTGTCTTAAAAGGCAGTCTCCTTTCGTTTTTCTTTGAATTACTTCATTTAAAATTACTCTAAATATATTTTACTCCTAGTACCTATGTCGGTACGGTCATTAAATTTAAAATCAAAATATTCTGCTTGTCCTTTAGTTCCTTTAACAGTTGTAATAGCTCTACCAATTTCTTTGCCTTTTTTGTCAAAAGCTTTAGCGGAAATGTTGGCATCAAAATTTTTATTAAAAATGAGGTAGGTGGTAAGTATATTTTTACTTGTTTTTGTACTATCTGTAGTTATTTTAAATGCTCCGGTTTCTATACCGTTAGACTGCAACTCATCAGACAAAACAAGTTCACATTCTAATGTTTCTTCAACGCCCTTAGATACACCTTCAAAAAATTCTGTAGCAGTTTTCCCAACATTTTTACCACCAGTGTTTATTTTTTCTTTGGTATCGTGATTCATAAAGTTACATCCTGTAAATAAGAAAGAACTTATAGATAATGCCATTATAATTTTTTTCATATTTATTGGTATTAAGTAATAACGGTTATAGTTAATTTTAGGTATAAAAATATTGAATTAAAAATACTTTATAAATGCTAATTTATATTGTTGGCTAATCAAAATTAAATAAATACTTGGACTTACAAAGGTGTTTTTAAATGATACCTTAACCTACCAAAACTCTTTTAGAAGAAGTATTGGCATTGTTAAATTGAAATTTGATAAGTAGGGAATGTTAAAAAAGGCAGTAAGAGTTACTAAAGATATACTTTAAATTAAACATTTTTTTTGGAAATATATCTAGATAAACTATCGTTTTGTATGGGAGTTTATTTTGTATATAGATACTTATAAAATTTGATACTAGGTTGACACATTTTTTTTGTTAAAAAAAAATAGAGAACAATGTAGTTATAGATTTTTTATTAATTTTACAATGAATTGTATTATAGATACTTATGAGAAGCATATATATTAAATTTTCGGTTTTGTTTCTTTTATCTGCGTCAGCATTTGGACAAGTGGATGGCTCAAAGTCTGGTAATGTGACTATTAAAGCAGAATCTGATACCAAAACAACACTTTCTCAGAGTACTTCTTTGTTGTTAGGAGAACAAACAGATACTCCCAAATCGTTGTTAGGAGACAAGAAAGATGAAATTTCTATGCTTCCTAAAGAACAGTTCTTATCTAATAACAACATCAAGATAGCTAATAAGATTAATAAAAGTCTTAAAGAGGGAAGTATGGATTTATCACAGTTTAAACGTGATCAGTTTTTAGGTGATGTTAAGACGAATTCTAAAAAGCTTAAAATTATTTGTAGAGATTATCAGTATGTAGATGGCGATCGAATTAAAATAATGCTTAATGATACTGTAGTTAAATATAATATGATTTTGGAAGGTGGATATCATGGTTTTGAAATAGATATACCATCTGGATTTAATAAGCTTGATTTTATAGCTCTTAATATGGGAACTTCATTTCCAAATACTGCTGAGTTATTAATGTATGACGATAATGATCAGTTAGTAACTTCTTCGCAATGGAACCTTTACACAGGGTTTATGGCTACGTTAGTTGTAGTTAAAGACTAAGCTTTATAGCTTTTATAAGATATTATTGAGACCTTTAAAGGTTTTAATACTGTATTTTAAATTGTAAGAATAGCTTAATTAAATAAAATCAAAGTTATTACCAGAGCAAATAGCGCCTTTAAGCTTTTTAAACAACCCCATTTATTTTATTCTATAATTAAGATTAAAATGTTCCGAGACTTGACTCGAAATAGAAATGCAATGCTTACTATTAAATGACTTATGGGCTTGCCCCGAAGTAGTTTACTACTAAAAAAAATATTTTTTTGAGTTGCTCTATAGCAAATGATATTTATCAGGTCGCTGTAAAAAAGAAAGGCATACTTTTGAAATGTAATAAGTAAAACTCTTTAACCAGTTTTAAAGGGATTGGGGTTAAGTTGTAATATGCTTACTAATTATTTGGTTTTGGTAAAACCGCCAGTAATAACTAATTATTGGCGGTTTTTAATTTAATTCATTATCTTATAGAAAAAAACTAGTATATGTTTTTTTCATACTATAAAAAATTACTACTACTTCTTATTATGATTACCTCTTTTAGCTTGTCGTGTACACAGGAAGTAAAGAAGGATGCAGTTCAGGGATTTTATCAGTCAGAGTTTTTTAAAAGGGTACAGATGGAATCTGTTTTCGATGATTCAAAAACATTTGTAGACATGAAACCTAATGTTTCTAAGCAAAAAATTTTGGAGATATATGAAAATGAAAAGCTACACCCCGATTTTAATCTCAAGAAATTTGTAGATAAATACTTTACAACCACAAAATCTATAAAGTCTAATTTTATTACAGATTCTACAAAGAATATGTATCAGCATATTTCGAGTATGTGGCCTGTATTAACCAGAAATGCCGATAAATTTCACCCCTATGGTTCTAGAATTCCATTACCCTATCCCTATGTTGTTCCTGGCGGAAGGTTTAGAGAAATATATTATTGGGATAGCTATTTTACCATGCAAGGTCTGTTAGTTGATGGTAAAAGAGAACTGGCACAACATATGGTAGATAATTTTAGTTTCTTGATAGACTCTTTAGGTTTTATACCTAACGGAAATAGAAATTATTATTTATCGCGCTCACAACCTCCGTTTTATACACTTATGGTAACTGCTTTAGCAAAAGGAGATAGCGCTATTGTTAATAGGTATTCTTCGTATATTTTAAAAGAATATAATTATTGGATGAAGGGTGAAGACAAAATCGAGGGTATATATAAACCTATTAATGCTGTTTTTAAAACTAACGATGGTACTTTTTTAAATCGTTACTGGGATTATAAGAATAGCCCAAGAGAAGAGTCCTTTAAAGAAGATTCTTTATTAGCAAAGAATAACCCTTTAGAAAATTCAGAGAAACTTTATAAAAATTTAAGATCGGCCGCAGCTTCAGGTTGGGATTTTAGTAGTAGATGGTACAAAAAAGATAAAGTGTTTGCTTCTACAAGTACCATAGAAATAGCTCCTATAGATTTAAACTGTTTGTTGTACTTTATGGAAAGACAAATAGCTAATAGTTTTTCTGCTAAAAAAGATTCTATTGGAAAGTCATTATATTTAAAGAAAGCACTAAAACGAAAAAAATTCATTCAAAAACAATTTTGGAATTCTGAAGTTCAATTTTTTACCGATTATACTATTTATGGCAAGAAACCATCTGCTAAGTTAACCTTGGCAGGAGTGTATCCTTTATTTTTTAAAATAGCAACTAAAGAGCAAGCTGAACTCGTTAAGAATAGATTAATAAGTGATTTTTTACAACCTGGAGGTTTACTAACAACACTCACATATTCGGGGCAACAATGGGATGCACCTAATGGCTGGGCACCTTTACAATATATGTCGGTTATAGGATTACTAAATTATGGATATAAAGAAGAGGCCAGAGAAATTATTAAACGTTGGCTAGCTTTAAATGAGAAGGTATATACAAGTACTGGTAAAATGATGGAAAAATATAATGTAGTAGATACACATTTATTGTCGGGAGGAGGAGAATACCAAACACAGGATGGATTTGGTTGGACTAATGGAGTAGCATTAAGCTTTAAGAAATTGTTGGATACAATTAATTAAATAAAAAAGAATGGTGTTTTTTAAATATAAAAACACCATTCTCATATATAAAGAAAATTGGTTAAATAGCTTGATGATATTAGGTAGAAAACTCTTCCTTTCCTCGACAAAAGAGTTTTGCCTGATTGCTTATATCTTCTATCTTTAATTGTTTAGGCAAAAAAGTAGTAAGTTTAGATACCTTTTTCTTATCTTCTTTAGGTAATAAAGTTAACTGTTCATAGGTGTAAAAACCATTTTCATTCAATGTTTTTTCTATTTTAGTATCAATACCTTTAAGAAGTTGTAAATCATCTTTTGTTGAAGTTGTTTGATACTCAACTTTTTCTAATTCATTATTATTATTTATATGTACATTACTATTTGATTGTACAAACACACCTCTATCATATGTTTTTATAGCTCTTATTTGTCCTGGAACACCGAAGTTTGAAATCTTATAATCATTAATAGTATCTTCTTCAGAAATAGTTTGTTGTGAATTTTCCAAAGAATTTTTAGATTTAAAACCAATGTAGCCTAAAATAAGACAGAAAGCGCAGATAATAATAATAATAACGTAATCAAAATTACTTAGTAGGGGGAGGAATAATAACATCGCTATAAATTTCAATATTTTTAGGGTTCAACAAATACTCGTAATTGGGAGCACTTAAAGTAGTAATAATTTTTTGTTAAAAAAAACATAAATAACTTAAATTGAGATATTTGTAAAAAAAACACTTTTTTTTCCTCTTAGTACTTTTTTTTTAAATATTAATACCTAAATTTGAGTATAATTAAAAGGTAAGAATTGAAAAATATAACATTACATCATTACTACGTTACTCTAACAACTCAAATGAGGTGGTAGTTTTGTTGTATATATAATATACCGAGCCCGTTTGAGTAATCAAACGGGCTTTTTTTATTAAAAAATTTAAAATGAATAAATTAAAAATTGCTATTCAAAAATCGGGACGCCTTAATGAAGACTCATTAAGAATCCTTAAAGATTCAGGTATTTCAGTTGACAATGGGATAGATCAATTGAAAGCTTCTGCTAGAAACTTTCCGTTAGAAGTTTTGTATTTACGTAACGGTGATATTCCTCAATACCTAAGAGATGGTGTTGTAGATATTGCTATTTTAGGAGAAAACATTCTTATAGAAAAGGGACAGGATTTACCTGTTATTGAGAAATTAGGTTTTTCAAAGTGTAGAGTATGTATTGCTGTTCCTAAAAATGCTATCTATAATTCTATTAAAGATTTAGATGGAAAAAAAGTGGCTACTTCATATCCAAATACAGTACGTGAATATTTTGATAAAAATAGTGTAGAGGCCAATATACACCTTATTAATGGTTCTGTTGAGATTGCACCTAATATAGGATTGGCCGATGCTATTGTAGATATAGTGTCTAGTGGTAGCACATTGTTTAAAAATAATCTAAAAGAGGTTGAAGAGATTGTTAGAAGTGAAGCGGTTTTAACCATGTCTCCAAAGATTTCAGCAGAATCAAAAGAAATCCTTGATAAGCTTCAATTCAGAATTCAGTCGGTATTAAAAGCTAGGAAATCAAAATATGTATTGTTAAATGCTCCTAATGAAAGGGTAGAGAACATTATAAAAATTCTTCCTGGAATGCGGAGTCCAACGGTGCTACCTTTAGCAGATGAGGGATGGTCTTCTATACACTCTGTAATTAACGAAGAAACCTTCTGGGAAGTAATAGATGAGTTAAAGACAAATGGAGCAGAAGGAATACTAATATGTCCAATTGAAAAAATGGTATTATAATGGAAAAGTTAACGAATCCGGAAATTAATAGTTGGAACGATTTAATTGTAAGACCTACTATTAATGTAGATGATATTGAAGAAACAGTTCACGAAATCTTTACAGAAGTTAGCCATAAAGGTGATGTAGCCATAAATAAGTATACAGAATTGTTTGATGGGGTACAATTATCAAGTATGTTGGTATGTGAATCTGAAATTGAAGAAGCAATTGATTCAATTAGTGATGATTTAAAGGCTGCTATTCAATTGGCAAAAATGAATATCGAAACATTTCATGCCGCTCAAAAAACAGCTACTATAAAAGTAGTTACTCAAGAAGGTGTTGAGTGTTGGCAAGAAAAGAAGCCTATTCAAAAAGTAGGTTTGTATATTCCAGGAGGTTCTGCTCCCTTATTTTCTACTATATTAATGCTAACAGTACCAGCAAAACTGGCAGGCTGTGAAGAGGTTGTTTTATGTACACCTCCCAATAAAGAAGGAAAAATAAATCCGGCTATTTTATATACGGCTCAATTATGTGGTGTTACTAAAATAGTTAAAGTAGGAGGTATACAAGCTATTGCGGGAATGACCTTTGGAACGGAAACAGTTCCTAAGGTTTATAAAATATTTGGTCCGGGGAATCAATTTGTAACCGTAGCAAAACAATTAGCAACTAAGTACGGCGTAGCTATTGATATGCCAGCAGGGCCTTCAGAATTATTAGTTTTTGCAGATGATAGTGCAAACGAAGCTTTTGTGGCATCTGATTTGTTATCACAAGCAGAGCACGGTACCGATAGTCAGGTAATTTTAGTATCTACTTCTGAAGAAATGATAGGTAAAGTAGAAACGGAGTTAGTAGCGCAATTAGTACAGCTTCCTAGAAAGGAAATAGCCACCAAGGCTATAGCACACACCAAGTTAATCTATTTTGATGAAGAGCAAACGGCATTAGATTTTATTAATGCTTACGGACCTGAACACTTTATTATAGCAGCTGAAAATGAGACCGTTTTTGTAAACGGTATACAAAATGCAGGGTCTGTTTTTATAGGAAACTATACACCAGAAAGCGCTGGAGATTATGCTTCTGGTACCAACCATACGTTACCTACCAATGGATATGCAAAGCAATATAGTGGCGTAAACCTTGATAGTTTCTTAAAGAGTATGACGTTTCAGAAAATATCTGCACAGGGGATTCAAACGATTGGTAATGCTATTGAGTTAATGGCCGATGCAGAAGGTTTATTTGCGCACAAAAATGCCGTTACTATCAGATTAAAAAGTTTAGAAAACAATGACTAAGTCTTTTGATATAAATTCTTTGGTAAGAGCAAATATTGCTAAATTAAAAGCGTATTCTTCGGCAAGAGATGAATATTCGGCATCGTGCAATGATATGGTATTTTTAGATGCCAATGAAAACCCGTTCAATAATGGGGTAAACAGATATCCCGACCCATATCAGCGTAAGGTAAAAGAATTACTGGCAGAACAGAAGGGGTGTTCAGTAAATCAAATGTTATTGGGTAATGGAAGCGATGAAGCTTTAGATCTTATTTTTAGAGCGTTTTGCGAGCCTGGAAAAGATACTGTGATAACATTACCGCCAACATATGGTATGTATAAGGTGTTAGCAGATTTAAATGAAATAGAAAATAGAGAGGTATTACTAACTAAAGATTTTGAACCAAACGTAGAGGAAATATTACGTATAGCAGATGCGCATAGCAAATTACTTTTTATTTGTTCACCTAATAATCCTACCGGAAATAGTTTTAAAGCAGAAAAGATAAGGGCACTATTAACTAATTTTTCAGGTTTAGTGGTAATAGATGAAGCGTATATAGACTTTACCTCAAATCATAGCTGGATATCGGAAATGCAAAATTTCCCGAATTTAATAGTAACACAAACCATGTCTAAAGCCTATGCTTTAGCAGGGATACGATTAGGAATCTGTTATGCATCTGAAGATGTTATTACGATTCTTAATAAAATAAAACCGCCTTATAATGTAAATGAGTTAACCCAAAAGCGTGCGCTAGATCAGTTACAAAACCTTAACCTTGTAGAACGTCAGGTTAATATTATTTTAGCAGAAAGAGAAGCATTAATAGAGGCTTTACAAACGTTATCTTTTGTAGATACTATATATCCTACAGATGCTAATTTTATTTTAATAAAGGTAGACAATGCTACTCAACGTTATAATGAATTGTTGGAAAAAGGGATTGTTATTAGAAATAGAACAACACAACCTTTATGTGAAAACACATTACGCATTACTATAGGAACTAAGGAAGAGAACAATATCTTATTGACAGCTTTAAAACAACTTACATAAATGAAAAAAGTATTATTTGTAGATAGAGACGGTACCTTGGTTTATGAGCCAAATGATTATCAATTGGATAGTTTAGAAAAATTAGAGTTCTATCCTAAGGCGATTCAATATATGGCTAAGATCAAGAAGGAATTGGATTATGAAATAGCTATGGTTACCAATCAGGATGGATTGGGAACTGATGCATTTCCGAAGGATACGTTTTGGCCAACGCACAATTTTATTGTAAAAACTTTTGAAAATGAAGGAGTGCCATTTGATGAAATGTTTATTGATAAAACCTATCCGCATGAAAATGCCCCAACTAGAAAGCCAGGTGTAGGAATGTTAACTAAATATATAGGAAACAAGAATTATGATCTAGCTAAGTCATTAGTGGTAGGGGACAGATTAACCGATATGGAGTTGGCTAAAAATTTAGGAGCCAAAGGAATTTTTATTAATGATCATGAGGCTTTGGGAGCAGATGAACTTTCTGTAAGCAGGGTAGTTATGGAAGATACAATTGTATTGGAGACAAATGATTGGGAGAAAATTTATGAGTACTTGAAATTGGTAGATAGAACCGCTGAAATTAAGAGAATTACCAATGAAACCAATATTTACATCAAGTTAAATTTAGATGGTACGGGGGATAGTGATATAGATACGGGGATTGCTTTTTTTGACCACATGTTAGACCAAATAGCACGTCACGGTCAAATGGATTTAACAGTGAAAGTAAATGGTGATTTAGAAGTAGATGAACATCATACTATTGAAGATACAGCTATTGCATTAGGTGAAGTGTTTAGTAAAACCTTAGGAAATAAATTAGGTATTGAAAGATATGGTTTCTGTTTGCCAATGGATGATTGTTTAGCACAAGTTGCCATTGATTTTGGAGGAAGAAACTGGTTGGTTTGGGATGCTGAATTTAATAGAGAAATGGTAGGCAAAATGCCTACGGAAATGTTTTATCATTTCTTCAAATCGTTTACTGATGGAGCCAAAGCAAATTTGAATGTTAAGGCAGAAGGGATAAATGAACATCATAAGATTGAAGCTATTTTTAAGGCTTTCGCCAAAGCTATTAAAACGGCTGTTAAAAGAGATCCAGATAAGATGATATTACCTTCTACTAAAGGAATGTTATAAAATATAAGCCTATGAAGATTGTGATCATAGATTATGGTGCAGGAAATATTAAAAATGTAAAGTTCGCAGTGGAACGTTTGGGGTACCAAGCTATTTTATCTGATGATGAAGCTACTATACGAACTGCTGATAAAGTTATTTTTCCTGGAGTTGGTGAGGCTAGTAGTGCTATGAGGAAATTAGATAGTACTAGACTCTCAATAGTAATACCTACATTGAAACAACCTGTTCTTGGTATTTGTTTAGGAATGCAGTTAATGTGTAAGTCTACAGAAGAAGGGAGTACAGAGGGCTTGGGTATTTTTAATGTAGATGTGTTTAAATTTTCTAAGGAAGTAAAGGTACCACAAATAGGATGGAACCAAATAGAAAATCTTGAGAGTACTATTTTTAATGGTATTAAAGAAAAAGAGTTTATGTATTTGGTACATAGTTATTATGCTCCTTTGTGTAGCGCATCTATTGCACAAACAACTTATGGAATTACCTATAGTTCGGCATTGCAAAAAGACAATTTTTATGGAGTACAGTTTCACCCAGAAAAAAGCAGTGTGGCCGGAGAGAAAATTTTAGAAAACTTTTTAAAAATTTAATGATGCGAATTATTCCTGCTATAGATATTATTGACGGAAAGTGTGTACGACTTTCTAAAGGAGATTATGGTACCAAGAAAATATATAATGAAAATCCGTTAGAGGTTGCTAAAGAGTTTGAAGCTCATGGAATACAATACTTGCATTTGGTAGATTTAGATGGGGCTAAAAGGGGGCATATTGTAAATTATAAAGTCTTAGAGCAAATAGCTTCTAAAACAACTTTGAAAATAGACTTTGGAGGTGGATTGAAGAGTGATGATAACCTTCACATAGCTTTTGAAAGTGGTGCGTCACAAATAACCGGAGGCAGTATTGCGGTTAAAAATTCAGATGTTTTCACAAAATGGATTGAAACATACGGGGCAGATAAAATAATTCTTGGAGCAGATGCTGATAACAAAAAAGTGGCAATTAGTGGTTGGCAAGAAGATTCTGGTCATGATTTAATTCCGTTTATTAAAGGGTATCAGGAGAAAGGAATATTGTATATCATTTGTACAGATATAAGTAAAGATGGAATGTTACAAGGCCCTTCTTTTGAATTGTATGAAGAAATTTTGAGTACTACCAAAGGTGCAAAGCTAATAGCTTCAGGAGGTATTTCGAAATTTGATGAATTACCTAGGTTAAAAGAATTAGGCTGTGAAGGTACTATTATAGGTAAGGCCATTTATGAGCAACGTATTTCATTAAAACAATTGGAGAATTTTATATTGGAAAATAGCTAATAGAAAGCACATGTTAACAAAAAGAATTATTCCGTGTTTAGATATTAAAAATGGTAGAACGGTAAAGGGAGTAAACTTTATGGATTTACGAGATGCCGGTGATCCTGTAGAGCTAGCTGCTGCCTATGCTGCCAATGGAGCAGATGAATTAGTACTTTTAGACATATCGGCTACAGAAGAACGAAGACGAACTTTAGCTACCCTTGTAGAATGTGTAGCTGAAAAAGTGAATATTCCATTTACTGTTGGTGGGGGTATTTCGTCTATTGCAGATGTAGACCTGTTACTCCATAGTGGAGCAGATAAAGTTTCTGTAAACTCATCGGCAGTAAAGCGACCAGAATTGATTAATGAGCTTTCTTCAAAGTTTGGTAGTCAATGTGTAGTGGTAGCCATAGATGCCAAAGAAATAGAGAATGATTGGAGGGTGCATTTGGTAGGAGGTAAGGTATCCACCGAATTAAATTTATTTACTTGGGCTAAAGAAGCGGAAGATAGAGGAGCAGGGGAAATTTTATTTACTTCTATGAATAATGATGGTACTAAAAATGGTTTTGCAAATGAAGCATTAGCCAGATTGTCTGAGGAATTAAACATACCTATAATTGCATCTGGCGGAGCCGGGATTATGCAACATTTTTTAGATACCTTTACAGAAGGAAAAGCAGATGGAGCCTTGGCCGCCAGTGTTTTTCATTACAAAGAAATAGGAATAGCAGAATTAAAACAATATTTGAATACGCATGGGGTTCCGATGAGAATCTGAAATGAGATTGAAAGCATATAGTTTTAATTCAATATTTAAAATAACAGAATAAGTTTTGATAAATGAATATAGATTTCACAAAAAATGCTGATGGATTGGTGCCTGCAATAATACAGGATGCTAAGACTAAAAATGTACTGATGTTAGGTTATATGAATGAAGAAGCCTATAAAATAACCATGGAAACGGGTAAGGTTACTTTTTATAGTAGAACCAAGCAGCGTTTGTGGACCAAAGGAGAGGAGAGTGGTAATTTCTTGAATTTGGTAGAAACTAAAATTGATTGTGATAATGATACGCTTTTAATTGCAGTAAAACCGCAAGGGCCAACTTGCCATAAAGGTGCAGATACTTGTTGGGGTGAAGCCAACTCAAAAGATTATGGATTTTTATCTATACTAGAAGAAACGATTAAGAACCGTAAAGAAAATCCTAATATGGAGGGTAGTTATGTGGCTTCTTTATTTAAAAAAGGAATCAATAAAGTAGCGCAAAAAGTAGGAGAAGAAGCAGTAGAGGTTGTTATTGAGGCAAAAGATAACAATGATGATCTTTTTCTTAACGAAAGTGCAGATTTATTATTTCATTATCTAATTCTTCTTCAGGCAAAAGGGTATAGTTTAAAAGATGTAGAATCAGTTTTAGAAAATCGTCATAATTAAGAATGCAGATAGAAAAAGATAATGTTTTTGAAGGGGAAGTTTTATTATTTATTAATGGATTACCTCCAAAAGAGTTTCCCGATGTTTCAAATTTTGAACGTATTTATTGTACCGATGGTGCTTATTCTTATCTTAAAAGAGCAGGAATAAAACCCAATATAGTATCTGGAGATTTTGACTCTTTAAAGCTAGATGAAGTAGATGAGGATGTAACAAAGGTATATACACCTAATCAGGATTTAACCGATTTTGAAAAGGCTATTTTTCTGATTAAAAATGATGGTTATTCAAATATTGTGGTATTTGGTGGTAGTGGTATGGAACAAGATCATTTTTTAGGAAATATTCACTCATTAGCTAAATATAAGAATGAACTTAGCATTAGATGTTTTGATGATTATGGCGTTTATTTTTTTTGTGAGAATACAACAACAATTAATGGGTTTAATGGAAAAATATTATCCTTAATCCCGTTTCCTGAGGCTACCAAAATAACATCTACAGGAGTAAAATACCCATTAGAAGAGGAAGATTTGGGATTATCTAAACGTATTGGTACAAGAAATACAATTACAGAAGATGTAGTTGAAATAACATTTACCTCTGGTAATCTTTTAGTATTTATTCAGTTTAAAAAATAACTGATATTTGAAAATTATCATTTTTATAACGATATTTTTCAAATATTCCCCTTATTTTAGAATGCTTCGTACATTATTATGTTTATGGCAAAAAGAAAATTTAAGATACGTAAGCCATCTAAGGCTGAGAAAAAGATAGGGTTACCACCGGGAACGGTTACCTATATGGGCGATAAAGAAGATATAAGTCTTCATGTTGAGGTAATAGATTATAATGCAGATATATATAGTTTACAAAACTATAAAGATATTACAGAAACTTTTGAGCTAGGTACAGATGACTCTATTACTTGGACCAATATTACTGGGTTGAATAATGTAGATGATGTAAAAAAGTTGGGAGCTTATTATGACATACACCCATTAATATTAGAAGATATTGTAGACCCTTATCAACGACCAAAGATTGATGAGTTTGATGACTATGTTTTTGTGGTAGCCAAAATGTTGTATTACAAAGAGAATCAGTTAGTGGTAGAGCATATTTCCATTATTATGGGAGAAGGTTATGTACTTACCTTTCAGGAGTCTGAATATGATGTTTTTGATGGTTTACGAAAAAGACTAGAAGCCGGAAAGGGAAGAATACGTACTCAAAATTCAGATTATTTGTTGTTCTGTATTTTAGATTCTATTATAGATAATTACTTCTTAATTATGGAAGCGATTAGTGAAAAGATAGAATTTATGGAAGATCAGTTATTTCAGGATTCGGAAGAAACGTCTTCTCAACAAATACAAGAGTTGAAAAGAGAAGCATTGAGTATACGTAAGGCTATATTCCCTTTACGAGAGGTGTTGAGTAGGTTAGAAAAGTTAGATACTAAATACGTATACCCGCAAACCACCAATTATTTTAAAGATTTGTATGATAACATTGTACAAGTTATAGAAACGATAGAATTGTATCGTGAAATGATTTGGGGGCTTATAGATATGTATATGAGTACCATTAGTAACAAAATGAACAATGTTATGAAGGTACTTACCATCATTGCTACTATATTTATTCCGTTAACCTTTATTGCCGGTATCTATGGGATGAACTTTGATAATATGCCAGAACTTCATTATAAATATGGATATTATGTAGTTTGGGGTGTTATGCTGGTGATATTATTTTTAATGATCTTATATTTTAAAAGAAAAAAATGGCTGTAAATAACAGCCATCTTTTAAATATCTTAATAATATAATTATTCAAATAAATCAGAAGATAAATAACGGTCTCCTCGATCGCATACAATAGCAACTACAATACCACTTTCAAGGGTTTTACATAGTTTAACTGCTGCGGCGGCACTACCACCGCTACTCATGCCTGCAAAGATACCTTCTTCTTTGGCTAATCGTTTCGTCATGGTTCTTGCTTCCTCTTCAGTAACATCAATAATTTGGTCTACTTTTTCGGGATTAAAAATAGTAGGAAGATATTCTTTAGGCCATCTTCGTATTCCAGGTATTTTAGCATTTTCACCGGGTTGAACCCCCACTATTTGCACATTTCTATTTTTTTCTTTTAAATAGGTAGCAGTACCCATAATAGTTCCTGTAGTTCCCATGGCAGATACAAAATGCGTTATTAAGCCTTCGGTATCTCTCCAAATTTCAGGACCGGTAGTTTTGTAATGCGCTTTCCAGTTATCATCGTTCCCAAACTGGTTTAAAGATATATAACCTTCATTAGAAACTTTATTTTCTGCGTAGTCTCTAGATCCTTCTATACCAATATCACTCGGAGTAAGTGTTACTTTAGCACCATAGGCTCTCATGGTTTGTACACGCTCTTTAGTAGAATTTTTAGGCATTACTAACTCAATATCAAGGCTATATAAGCTTGCAATCATGGCCAATGCTATACCCGTATTACCACTGGTTGCTTCAATTAGTTTAGTGTCCTTAGTGATGGTACCTCTTTCAAGAGCACTTTTTATCATATTATAGGCAGCTCTATCTTTTACACTACCTCCCGGATTGTTTCCTTCTAGTTTAAAATAAAGAGACACATTAGGATTTGTAATTAATGTATCTGATTTAACTATAGGTGTATTTCCTATTAAATCTATAATTGATTTTTTCATAGCTTTAATTCTTTTACTTTAATTTCCGGAGTATGGTATACAAGTGAGTTAGCCGGAATAGAGCTTGTAATCCATACGTTACCGCCTATAATACTATTTTTTCCAATAACCGTATCACCACCTAAAATGGTAGCATTTGCGTAAATGGTTACATTGCATTCAACAGTGGGGTGTCGCTTTGTATTTTTTAGATTTTTATCTACATACATAGCTCCAAGTGTAACTCCCTGATAAATTTTTACATTGTTTTTAATACTAGTTGTTTCCCCTATAACAACACCTGTTGCATGATCTATAAAAAACGATTTACCAATTTTTGCTCCAGGATGTATATCTACACCTGTCATTTTATGGGCAAACTCTGTCATTAGTCTAGGTACTAAAGGAAAACCAAGTTCATAGAGTTCATGACTTAATCGGTAAACGGCAATAGCAAAAAATCCGGGATAAGCTAAATAGACTTCCTCGAGTGATTCAGAGGCGGGGTCGTTTACTTCAATGGCATGAGCATCTTCATTTAGCTTACTTAAAACATCAGGCAATTTAGAAATAAAATGGTCCCAAATTTTAGTACAATTTTTGGCTTCATCCCAACAAACTATGTCTGCTAGTATTTTAAATTCTTCAAGTAATTCATCTAAATGAGACTCCAAATCGGTAGAGACATCAAATAAGCAATTAAACAAGATGTCTGTAAAATTCTCTACCCGCTTTTTTAGATTAAAGTTGATGGCAGGTTGTTGCCGTTTAATATTTTCAATTATTTGTTTTTTGTCCATTCTTTTCACATTGCAATTCATATCAAATTTATCAATTAAATATTTATATTGATGTATATTTATGAAAGTATTAAATCTAATAATGAGATGAAAACAATCCCTGAGGCTATATTTCAGTTCTTAGAAGAACTCAATCAAAATAATAACCGTGATTGGTTTACAGAACATAAAAAATGTTTTAAAGAACTAGAAAAGGAAGTTAAACAATTTAATGATGAAGTATTAACCGGGTTACGTGTACATGATGATGTTGATAAAATGAAGATGTTTAGAATTTATAGAGATGTTCGTTTTTCAAAGAATAAAGCACCTTATAAAACTAATTTTGGGTGTTCTTTTCATAGAGTAAAACCAAAACTTAGAGGCGGGTATTATATTCATATAGAGAATAATGGCTCTTTTCTAGGAGCAGGTTTCTGGAATCCGGAAAAGGATGATTTAATGCGTATTCGAAAAGAATTAGAATTAGATGCAGAAGAGTTTAAAGAGGTGATAGCTACTGAAGAGATTAAAAAATACTGGGGTGAATTAGAGGGAGAAGAATTAAAAACAGCTCCCAAAGGTTTTGATAAACAGCATAAAGACATCTCTTTAATTAGAAAAAAACAATTTATGTTTGTTAAGAAATTAGACAATAAAGAGGTGTTATCTCCAAAATTTCAGGAAACAATAGAAGATAGCTTTAAAGCCATTCGCCCATTTTTTAATTTAATGAGCGAAATTTTGACCACAGATTTAAACGGTGAAAGTATGTTGCCTGATAATTAATTAGGCAACATTTTCGTTCTCTAATAACTGAACTTGATCTTTAATTCTTTCAATAACGGTATTCATCATACGTTTGTTAAGTGCAGAAGAATTTTCAATATACGTAGTATATTCTTCTACCGTAAACTGACCAATAATCATACCCTTAAGTGAGTTTCTGAATTTAATGTCTCTTTGAATAGCGTTCTCAATATAATTTAATCGTTTTGGTAACGATAGGGTATAGAATAAACCTTTGTGTTTGTTTACATAATTTCTGAATGCTTCAATAAGTAAATCGTTTTGGAGTTTTATTACCGGACGTAACGTTTTGTTTTGGAATTTTTCATCACGACTCATAAACTCGGTAACTTTTGCTGATGGAATTTCAGGACGAATAGCAAGTAATTCTTTTGTACGTGTGTCCATAATATTTCTAGTTTTCTTAAAGATACTTAATAAACAAACGTTTTTTTTCTGGGTTAGGTATAGTTTTCAACGTGTTTATAAACAAATAACGTTATTTTAAGAATTAGCCCAATAATTAACTCATAATTTTATATTAAATTAATTGATATGATACAGTCCATAAATCCATATACTGGAGAAAAAATATACGAATTTCAAGAGCTTTCAGATGAAGAGATTATAAACCATATAGAGTTTGTAAATCAGGCTTTTTTAGATTGGAAAAGAACTTCTTTTGCCTACAGAAAAGAATTAATGGAGAAGGCTGCTACCATTTTAAAAGAAAAAGCTCACGAATACGGACGTGTAATAGCGGAGGAAATGGGGAAACCTATTAAGCAAGCCATTGCTGAGGTAGAAAAGTGTGCTTGGGTATGTACCTATTATGCTCAAAATGCTGAAGGATTTCTGGAAAATGAGTATATAAAAACTGATGCATTTAAAAGTTATGTGAGTTATGAACCTTTAGGAGCTATTTTAGCAGTAATGCCATGGAACTATCCGTTTTGGCAAGTGTTTCGGTTTGCAGCGCCTGCTTTAATGGTAGGGAATACCGCTCTTTTGAAGCATGCTTCTAATGTAATGAAATGTGCAGAGTTAATAGAGGAGGTATTTACACTAGCAGGTTTTCCTAAAGATGTCTTTAAAAGTTTAACTATAAAAAGTGATAAGGTAGAGCAAATTATAAAAAACCCTTTAGTTAAGGCAGTTACTTTAACTGGTAGTAAACCTGCTGGAAGTAAAGTAGCGTCGGTAGCGGCTTCGGAAATTAAAAAGTCGGTATTGGAGTTAGGAGGTAATAATGCTTTTATAGTACTTAAAGATGCTGATATTGAAAGAGCCGTTAAAGTGGCTGTAAATGCTCGTTATCAGAATACCGGACAAAGTTGTATTGCTGCAAAACGTTTATTATTACAGGAAGAAATAGCATCTGAGTTTTTAACCCAATATGTTAATGCAGTTAAGAGTACCAAATCAGGTAATCCGTTAGATGAAGACACCTACATAGGTGTAATGGCGAGAGAAGATTTGGCAGAAGAACTAGAAGAACAAGTACAGAAATCTGTAGAAATGGGAGCTAAAATTTTGTGTGGAGGAAAACGTGATAAAGCATATTTTGAGCCAACTGTATTGGCAAATGTCAAAAAGGATATGCCCGTTTTTAAAGAGGAAACCTTTGGTCCTGTAATTGCGGTGGTTACTTTTAAAACTATTGAAGACGCAATAGAACTTTCTAATAATTCGGAATTTGGATTGGGCGTTTCAGTTTTTACCGAGGATATTACTAAAATAAGAGGCTATATTAAAGAATTTGATGAGGGAGCCGTATTTATCAATGATATGGTAAAGTCGGATCCTAGGTTACCTTTTGGAGGAATCAAAATTTCTGGCTTTGGAAGAGAGTTAAGTCATCATGGCATTAAAGAGTTTGTAAATATAAAGACAGTATATATACATTAAAAAAAGGGATTCGAAAGAATCCCCTTTAACCAGTAATCAATTTAAACAAACAAATATTTAAGCCAAACCTTAATTAAAGAGCAATGTCTTTAGTAAAAGTCATGTCATTATATTTAATAACAAATGTGTAATTTGAAGAGAATACTTTTTTCAAAGCAAACTTTTTAGAAAAGTTCATTTCTCCTTCGAATTTTTGAGTGTAAAGTAAGTTATCGTTATTATCGTATATAGCTACTTCAATAGGACTTTTTTCTAAGTCTAATAATTGTAACATTACATTACCATCTTTAGTGAAAACTACAGGTTTGAAAATTTCACTAGCTTTTTGGTTTACGGTAGTACTTTCATCTAAAGCAACATCATAAGAATAAATCTTAGTGGCTGTTTCAATGTTTAATGAATAGTTTCCGTTTGGTAAATGGTTTAAATCATATTTTCTATTGATTCTTCCATTTTTAGCTTCAACTTCTTCAGAGTAAACAGAAATTCCTTGCTCATTTTTCAATACAACTTTAACATCTTCTGTGTTGTCTAATCTAAAGTTAATTGTTTTACTTTGCTCTTTGGCAACAGATAAAGAAATGTTTATTGCAGCAGCATAAGTTCCCATACTAACCAACAACATCCCTAATACTAAACTGATTTTTAAAAACTTCTTCATAAGAGTATTTTTTAGTGTTTTAATTACAGTGCTAAAGTAGGTCACTTTTTTGTCATGAAAAATGCTAAAATTTTCATATTTCTATGCTATATTAACTTAAGTGATATGTTTATTTAGTATTGTGGTTAAAATGATATTATTTAAGGGTAATATTGCATATATTTGTATAATACAAGGTTTTACATTAACATTTATTAACACTTTGAAATGATTAAAAATTTAAAATCATCTTTTGAAGTTATTCAACCCTCCTTCGGTAGCTCGTTTTCTTATAATAGGTTTAAAGAAAACATGAATAATAAAACACATGTTTGGCATCATCATCCAGAAATTGAGTTGGTATATGTAAATGAAGGTAGTGGAAAAAGACAAATAGGAAGTCATATTTCCTATTTTACAGACGGAGACCTTATTTTGATAGGTAGTAATTTACCTCATTGCGGATTTACAGATAAAGAAACAGGTAATAAAAATGAGACGGTAATTCATTTGAAACCTGATTTTCTAGGAACTGATTTTTTTAATCTTCCTGAAATGAAATCAGTTTATACCATGTTAGATCAGGCATCTGGTGGTATTGTTTTTTTTAATGAAACAAAAAGAGTTATAGGAGAACAGATAGAAGAGATGCAGCATCTATCTCCTTTTGACAGGCTATTACATATGCTTAAAGTATTGCAAAGTTTATCTTTAAGTAATGATTTTAAAATTTTGAATGCAAAAGGTTTTGCCATGGAAACACAAATGCAGGATAATGAACGGATTAATATGGTTTTTAATTATGTGAAAGATAATTTTCAGGAGCAAATAGCCTTAGATGAAGTAGCTATGCTATCAAGCATGACGGTACCTTCGTTTTGTAGATACTTTAAAAAAGTAACCAATAAAACTTTTACGCAATTTGTAAATGAATATAGATTGGTACATGCTTCAAAGTTATTAGCTGAAAAACCTATGAGTATATCAGAAATATGTTTTGAAAGCGGTTTTAATAATTTTAGTCACTTTAATAAGTCGTTTAAATCTTTTACAGGTAAAAGTGCTTCACAATATCGACAAGAATTAAAAAAAGTAATCAACTAAAAAAAGGGAACACGTATGTTCCCTTTTTAATTATAGCTAATTCAATAATTAAAATTACTCAGTGGTTACTATTTTATAAACAACAGCTTTTGAATCAACCTTTGTTTTAGGAGTAGTTAATTTTAATCCTTCAGGGGTAATTTCAAAATCTATAGGTTCGTTGCTACCTAACATGCTTATGTTACTAATGTTATAATTTTTACCAGCAAAAGAGGTTAGTGTCAAATTGCTATCAGGCCATCCTAGTACAATAGCATAAATGATATTTTCATTTTTGGTATATCGTACATCTTTATTAGTATAGGTAAGTTTATCTAAAAACATACCTGATTTTTCTTGTTTGGTTGGTCCTTCACCAAATACCTCCCAAGTAGAAGATTTATAAATGGCTTGTCCGTTAATTTTTAACCAATCACCTATTTCTAATAATACCTCTTGTTGGTTTTGCGGAATACTACCATCAGCCTTAGGAGAAACATTTAGCATTAATGCACCATTTTTACTAACAACATCTACTAGTATATCTATAATTTCATCGGCAGATTTTAGCCCTAAAGTATTAGTATAGCTCCAGCTTCCAACAGATACTGTTTCATCTGTTAACCAATAATCCGATGTTATTTTATTCATTCTACCTTTTTCAAAGTCTTCTAGACTAACAGATTTTGGAAGCTCGCCTTCTTTATGAGTAATTACAACTCCTTTATTATTATTGGCAGCATGATTAAGGTAATAAGTAACAAATTCCTTTTTATATTCATCAGGAATTTTGTCAAGTTTGCTATCAAAATAAATAAGGTCAGGGGAGTAGTTGTCAATGACTTCTTTTAGTTCACCTACCCAATTTTTATAAAATGTTTCTTTAGGAATATTACCGTACATTATACGTATTAGCGAATCTGTAGAAGAAGTAGGCATATCTGGATTATACGGAAAGTATGAAGTATCATTTAACCAATTCACCGAATCATTCTGAAATATTTGAAGATTTCTGGCCTTGTGAAAAGAAGTTACAAACTTAAGTCCTCTACCATGAATGGCTTTTTCTAATTCACCCACTAAATCTTTATGAGGCCCCATATCATAAGCATTCCATGGGTTTGTATTACTTTTCCAGTTAGACCATCCATCGTGGTGTTCAGCAACAATGCCTGCAAATTTAGCTCCTGATTTTACAAACAAATCTGCCCATGCATCTGCGTTAAAGTTTTCTGCTTTAAAATCAGGTACAAAGTCATGGTAGCCAAAGTCTTTAGGTTCACCATAGGTGGCAACATGATGTTTATATTCATCAGATCCTACAATATGCATATTTCTAGGATACCAATCATTTGCATAAGCAGGGACACTTAAGACTCCCCAATGGGCATAAATACCAAATTTAGCATTCATAAACCACTCTGGTGCTTCGTCATATTTTGCAAGCGAATCCCAATTTGCACTATATTTTGGTTTTTCTTTTACTTCTTTTGTTTTAGTGTTATTACAGCTAATAACAAAAATGGAAGCTATTAGAATAATAACTACTTTATAAGAATATTGTATCATTGATTTTTAAATAATTTGAAAAATGGGAGTATGCATTAAAAACATACTCCCATCTAAATACAAACTTTATTTAAGGAATTGAATTTGTCATTGCTGAAATTATATCAGGGTATGCTTGAGTGGCTGTACTCCTTTCAAATAGCCCCATACCATGATCACCGGTACCTCCGTTATCCCAATAAACAGGCGTCAAATCATGGCTAAAGGCAGAAGCTGTCACATACGATAAATAATCGCTTCTAAAGGCTTCACTTCCGGTTACATTTGTTCTGGCCATTGCACCATATTCACCTAGAATAACACCAATACCTTGATCTACGAAATTGGTTTTCATTTTTTGAAATTGAGCATCTACATAAGTTTCGTCTCCCCAACCATCATTAGCTGAAGGATCGGTTGTATTTTGACCCCATTGCCAAATAGTATCATCTTCATTAATAGTAAAGTTGTAAGGATCGTAATAGTGTACTTCCATTAACATTCTGTTACTAACCACATCAGTTGGTAGGGTAGCGTATGCTACGGTATAATCAATATTCGTATTAAATCCTTGAATGGTAAGGTATCTGTAATAGTTTCTACCACCTGTTGCTCGTACCGTATTCATAAAGGTTTCATTGAAACTATTTTGAACTGTATAATATTCTTCAGTAGGCTCACCATAATCTCCGTCAACCATAACCTCATTGGTACCTGCAAAGATTAAGTGATAGTCATAATCTCTAAAATAGATAGCAATTTGTTTCCACATTTTAGTCAAACGATCATTTACATAATCTTGATCATCATACGTAGGTTGCATCCATCCACCATCCCAGTGAATGTTTATAATTGCATACATATCGTTATCTAATACATAATTTACGACTTCTTCAACACGAGCAAAACCAGCTGCGCTTATAGTATAGTTATCATCACCATCTTCAATATAATTGCTCCATCCAACAGGAATTCTAACTGTGGTAAATCCTGCATCTTTAACAGCATCAATTAATTCCTTTGTAATTAACGGATTTCCCCAAGCAGTTTCACCACCTGTAGATTCTAATGAGTTACCAACATTCCAACCTAAACCTAATTGCGCTGTTAATTCAACAGCAGTGTAATCACTCATGTTACTAGAGTCATTAGCAATGTTAGAGGATGAGTAATCTTGTGTTACATTAATAGTATAACTTTTATTAAAAGTATAAACGGTTATGATTGCTGTTCTTTCAGCTTCTTCAGAATTAAAAGAAGCAGTAACTGTGATAGTAGCGGAGTCACGCCCTTCACTAGTAGTTGCTCCAAGATCGTCTGTAATGGTTAACCATTCGGCATCGGTACTAATACCCCATGTAGTATAAGGTAACGCTGTAATTTCTACAGTATTGGTACCTCCTGGTTGCTCAAATGTCATTTCTGTAACATCTATAGAGAAATCTGCTGTGTTAATGTCATTGTCGTCATCACATGAGTACATTACCCCAATAAATAAGGTAAATACCATTGTTAAACTAAGTAATTTATAAATCGCTTTCATATTCAATAATAATTATTTGATTGTAATTTTTTGCTCCGAAATTATATTCTTAGAGGAGTTTCCTATTTTTAAAACATAGGTTCCTTTTTCTACTTCCCATGCTTTAGTTTTTACATTATAGAAGGCTAATTCTTTTACTGGTATGGTAATGCTAACATTTGCTGTACCGTTAGCTTTTACCATTACCTTACTAAAGCCTTTCAGTTCTTTATCGGCACGTTCAACTTTAGATTCTGGTTTAGAAACGTATAATTGTACTACTTCTTTACCATCTAGAGTACTATTGTTTTTTACCGTTGCTGTAACTGTAATTGTTTCCTTTTCGGTATAGGTGTTTTTTGAAGTTGCCAAATTAGAGATAGCAAAATCAGCATAAGATAACCCGTAACCAAATGGATATAAAGGAGCTACATTCTTAGTATCAAACCATCTATACCCAACCAGAATACCTTCTGCATACTTAACGGTATCATCACCAGGGAAACTGTTGGTAGCATGCGCAGGAGAATCTTCAATTCTCTTAGGCATAGTCCAAGGTAACTTACCAGATGGATTTACATTTCCTAATAAAACATCAGCAAGTGCATTACCACCTTCAGATCCGTTAAACCAACTCCAAACAATGGCATTTGATGTTTCATTGATTTGATTTAAATCATATGGAGCACCAGCAATCATTACAACAATAGTGTTTGGATTTACTTCTAAAATTTTTTCTAATAATTTTTCTTGTCCAAATGGTAATTTTAAACTAGCTCTATCTGAAGCTTCTGTCTCATATTCTCTAGAAGATCCACCAAAAAATACGGTAATATCAGATGATTTTGCAGCTTGTATAGCTTCTTCAACCATCGCTGGGTCAAGTTCGTCTATAGTTACAGGTGCATTTAAGGTAATATCTCCCAAAACAGCTTTTTCAGTTGCACTGTAATTTTCTTTATACCCTTCAGCATAATTAATGGTGATATTATCTGGTAAACGATTTTTTAATCCTTCAAAAGGGGTTACTTCTACTTTGGTTTTAACACCGGCACCAAAACCTTTTAAGGCATTTTTTTGTTTAGCATTGGTACCAATAACTGCAATACTTTTAACGCCGTCTAATTTTAAAGGCAGTAGCTCATTATTGTTTTTAAGAAGTACTACAGATTCAGAAGCTATTTTATAAGCATCTTGATAATGCTCTTTAGTAGCTATGCTCCCTTTTTTACGTTCCTGATTCCCCATGCTTTTAACGGTATACATAACTTGCATTACACGTTTTACATGTTTATCTAGTTCTTTTTCATTAACCTTTCCTGCTTTTACCGAGTCAATTAATGGCTGTGCAAAATAGAAGTCGTTAAATGGTTTAGGAGTTCCCATTTCTACATCGGTACCATTTTTAAGTGCCTTTACAGAGCTATGAACTGCAGCCCAGTCAGATATAACAATCCCTTCAAAGCCCCATTCATCTCTAAGAACTTTGTTTAACATATAGTCGTTTTCACATAGGTATTCACCTCTGAATTTATTGTAGGCTCCCATAAAACTATATGCATCAGCTTCTTGTACAGCTGCTTTGAACGCCGGTAAGTAAATTTCTCTTAGAGCTCTTTCATCTATTTGTACATCTACATAATCTCTATGGGTCTCTTGGTTGTTAGCAGCAAAGTGTTTTACACAAGCAGCCACTTCATTCTCTTGTAACCCAACGATAAAAGGAACCGCTATTTTTTTGTTTAAAAACGGGTCTTCTGTAAAATATTCATAAGTTCTTCCCCCAAGAGGTGTTCTTATGATGTTAATTGCAGGAGATAGTAATACATCTTTACCACGTGCTTTACTTTCTTCCCCAACACTGAATCCAAAGGTATAAGCCATTTCAGGATTCCAAGTAGCCGATAATCCAGCACCGGCAGGGTAGTAGGTAGCAAAGTCATCATCAGACCCTAGTGGAGCCCAAGAATTTCTTGAAATTTCTTCACGGACACCCAATGGTCCGTCAGCCATCTTTAATTCTGGAATTCCTAAATGCGCTACAGCTTCTGTTGCAAACATACTTGTACCATGTAGCATACCCGATTTTTCTTCAAGCGTCATTTCTGCTATAAGACTATCAATGGTAGCATCATATTCATGGGTTATAGGGATTCCTTTATAGGTTTCTTCTGCAACTTCTTCTTTGGTCGTATTTACCTCAGATGATGTTTTAGGATCACAAGCATTTAAGAGTAATAACCCTGTGATTGCAGATATATATATCCAGTTATTTTTCATACTTCAATTATCTATTTCGTTAGCCTTATAGTTTTTTAAATCGTATTGCTGCGCCACCACCAGCACCAAGTCTTACATTTAGTTTATCTGAAGCTGTAACTTCCTTATTTGTAATGGTTACATTTGATGGATCGCTGTTAATATCGGTGGTTTCACCATCTGTATACATTTGTGCTTCATAAGAACCCTCTCCTAAGAAAGAAAGGTCTACTTCTATATTTCTTTCTTTTTCATTAGTAATACTACCTAGGTACCAGTCATCAGATTTTAAATCTTTACGAACAGTTGTAATGTATTCTCCAATTTCAGCATCTAATACTTTGGTATTTTCCCAATCTGTAGGAACATCGACTAAAAATTGGAATGCCGGATTACCAATATAATTTTCAGGTAAATCTGCCAACATTTGAATAGGAGAGTACAACACAACATATAATGCTAATTGTTTAGAAGCAGTAGTGTTAATTCTTCGGTTGTTATACCCTTTAGTCTCCATAATGTCTAAAACCCCAGGAGTAAAGTCCATAGGACCTGCCAGCATTCTGGTAAATGGTAATAATGCGGTATGACTAGGAGGATTTCCTTCACTCCATGCATTGTACTCTTGTCCACGTGCTCCTTCACGAGCCATCATATTAGGATAGGTTCTACGTTCTCCAGTATCTTTAATTGGTTCATGGAAGTTAACTGTTAACTGATATTGTGCAGCTTTTTCTAAAACCCAACGATAGTACTCAACACCAAATTGACTTCCGTGCCATTCTATCATATTTAATTTATCGCCAACCTGACCAATTTTTACATCATGAATACCTAAATCTTTGTACAGTTGCATTCCGGCATCAATTTGTTTTTTATAATTGATAATGTTTGATCCAGTTTCGTGATACCCAATAATTTTAACTCCTTTTTTGTTGGCATAATCTACCACTGTGTTGTAGTCAAAATCATCTGTTGGTTCAGTAAAGCTAAACTCGTGCATTTTATTTTCATACCAAGCTGGTGTCCAGCCTTTGTTCCAACCTTCTATTAGCATATGATGAATTCCAAGTTCATTGGTTTCATCAATATATTCAAGGCAATTTTTAGTACTGGCTCCATGATTAGGACCTTCCCAAAAGCTGTATTTGCTAATGTGCATACCCCACCACATTCCGGTATACTTGTAAGATTCTATATAACTTAAGTCGTCTAACTTGTTTGGCTCATTTAAGTTTAAGACTAAATAAGACTCTATTAAATCTCCTGGCTTTTCACCAATTTGTAAGGTTCTCCATGGAGTTTGAAAACTTTTGGTAGTACGAACCTTTACACCATCATGCCAAGGCATTAAATCTAAATCAAGGTGAGTACCTTCTTTTTTTGCTACTGTATAACTAGCAAAGTTTTTTAAATCAGCTTCGTGAAAACTTAGGTATAGTCCATTATCACTCTTAATAGTGTAAGGTGTATGTACGGTATCTATTTCACTTACTTTTGTTTTGGTAAATAAATGCTCATATCTGTTCGACTTGTAAGCAGGAATCCACCAAGAATTACCGTCATCCTTAAGGTTAAACTCTGTAAGCTCGTTCATAATAAAGATACTGTCTTTAATTTCTTGTTCAGGGAAAATATATCTAAAGGCAATACCATCATCAAAAGCTCTAAATTCAATATCTAATTTTCTTTTTGTTTCAGCTTTTTCTTGTAGGTGTATTGTTAATTGATTATAATGATTTCTTATGGTATGTTTTTCTCCCCAAACTTGATCCCAAGTATTATCTACTTCGTTTGTTTCAGCTGTAACGATCTCAAAATTTGAAGCTAATGAATCATTATCTTTAAATACAAAACCCATTTTGGAAGGAGTAAGAACTTCCTTTTCTCCGTGTTTAACTGCGTATGAAGGCATTCCGTCTAAAAGTTTAAACTCAATTGTGTTTTTACTTTCCGGTGAACTTACGGAATAATCAGTTTTTTTTGTTTCGGTACAGGCCAATAAGGAAAGAAGTACCGATGAACATAATAGGGCTTTTTTTATCATTTTGTTTGTTGTTTTGAATTATGTATTAAGCCGGGATAATTTTGTTATCCTGGCCAAATTATTATTTGCTGGTCCAATCTGTTTTAAATGTTGTTTTACCTTTTAAAGGATTTGATTCTACCTCAAATGTATTTCCTTTTTTTGTAGCCGTCACATGAGAACTGTTAGCTTCATTAGGAAGATATACAATACCAGAGGCTGTGGTTGTTTCACTATCGGCATATACCTTAAGGGTTAGTTTGCTCCAATCCATATCTTTAGTAGTCTGTGCCAGTTTAATATGAGGTAGAATAGTTCCGTTTTTAACAAGTACAACAATCGGAATATCACCTGCTTTAATTGTATGCCAACCCGCTTTATACACCTTATTGGTTTGGTAATCAATCCAAGTACCTTCTGGTAAATAAACAGCTCTTTCTGTTTCGTCTTCAAATAGAGGGGCTACTAACATGCTAGATCCAAATAGATATTCATTATCAACTAACCACGACCCCGTATCGTTGGGGAACTCTACAAATAAAGCACGCATCATAGGTAATCCTTTTTCTGAACTCTCTTTGGCTTGTGCATAGATATATGGCATTAATTGATAACGCATGTTATCTGCCTTTCTAAAGTCGTTTAAGAATTCTTTGCTATATTCCCAAGGTTCTGTTGGTGGTTCACCATGACTACGAACATGTGAAGTAAGCATTCCGAAAGGTGTCCATCTACGATAAAGGTTTTCAGGGGATTTGGTTACAAATCCGCCCACGTCATGACTCCAGAAAGTAAATCCGCTTAATCCTAAAGACAAACCACCTCTTAAAGTAGCCGCCATAGCCGTATTGGTAGTAGCCGCATCACCACCCCAATGTAATGGATAACGTTGACTACCAGCCCAAGTACTTCTTGCCCAAATTAAGGTATATCCAGTTTCTTTTTTGGTAATGTCTGCAACAGCTTTATTGTAACGTAGAGGGAATAAATTGTGCTCATAGAACCCAGTACGACCGTTGTGATAAATACCGTTTAAAGGAGCTGCTTCTCCAAAATCTACTTTAAAAACACTAACACCTTGATCTAACAAATGCTTTAATTTACCTTGATACCAGTTAACCGTTTCAGGATTTGTAAAATCTAAAACAGCATCCTCATAAGGTAAATTTCCTTTACGGTCTCTTACAGCATAGTCATTTTCTACAATTTCATTGAATAGTGTATTTTTTGGTGTAAAGTAAGGTAACTGCCATAAACAAACATGAAATCCATCGTCTTTCATATCTGAAAGCATATCAACAGGGTCATTAAAACGTTCTGATGCAAATTTATAGTTATTTCTCCAGTCAACATCAAACCAACCTGTATCAAAATGTATTACATCACTAGGGATTTTATACTTTCTAAGGTTTTTAGCGACATCACGACCTTCTTGCTCAGAAAAATAGGTGATTCTACTCATCCAGAAACCAAAAGACCATAAAGGAGGCATTTCAGCTTTTCCTGTCACACCCGTATATTCATCTAATATATCTTTAGGTTCTCCTATAAAGAGGAATAAATCGGCTACATCATCTCCAATCATCATCTTATTAGCACCGCTAAAGTATTTACCAAAATCAACTGTAATAGGAGAGGAGGTATGCATGAAAACGCCATATCCACGATTACTCATGTAAAATGGAATTGGTTTGTACATGGTCTCGTTCTGAACTCCATTGGCATCATCTGTATAAAGTATAACCTTTTGACCTCTTTTATTAAACTCTGTAAACGACTCTCCGCATCCAAATATTTTTTCATCTGGTTGCAGGGTGAATACCGCTGCATAACTTCTGGAATAGTCATTATTTCTTCTCACATATGAGAAAGGAAGTACCGGAGTGTAGGTATTTTGTACATCACTATAATGCAGTGTACTGGTAAGTAGTTTCCTGTTTTCATCATATATTTTAACATGCCATGGCTTAGCTACAATTTCTACTTTTCCATGTACACTTGTGTACGCGTATCCATTTGCAGTTTTAGTGCCCTTCCACAATTCAGGGTGGTTTTCTACTGTACCGTTCACAAGCATTAAAGAGCTTTCCTGATTATGGTATTGTGGTCCAGATGCCATTTTAATTCGAATACTTCTAGTAGATATAAACTGAATTTCGAAAGGTAATTTAGGAGCAGCTTCATATTCCGTAGCTGGAAATTCATTGGCTTTAATAGAGTCTGGCTTTACAAGCATGTTATTAAAAGCCTGCCTTGTTTGGTATGCGTATCTTTTATAAGTAACAGTACCTTTTCCTGTTGCTAAGTCAAAATCAGACAATTCATCCGCAAAGTAAAAGGTATTCTCATAGTTTTCAAAGTCTTTGCTAATATCAACAGGGGCATTCAGAAGATCATCATTCTGTTTTTGCGCCTGTGCATTCCAAATGCCCAAAACACCTGTTAGGGCAATGGTTATTTGAAATAGGAAACTTCTTTTCATCTGTCTATGTTTTTGTTTGTTGTACTTGTCTTTTAAAGATGTGTAAGCTTTAATAAATACACGTCATTTTCTCGTATTGCTATCTTTGACTTATACGTTAAATCATCTGAAATTTCTACTACCTGAGTGTTTATAGGTAATCCGTTACTATTCTCTTTTAAAAGGGTAACCTGTTGTTTTGTAAGTTGATTAGGACTTCCCATTGCCATGTAAAGTGTATATGGGTCGTTTACTTTATAACCAACTTTGTAAGTTTCTAAGGTGTATGTTCCCTTTGGCAAATTGGAAATTTCAACAGATATAAATCCTTTTGATTGTGCAGGTAAATCTTGTGTGTAATAAGTTTGGTTTAATTCGGTATCTCCGGGATGTGTATTAGTGAAATCCCATACTAATAGTTGTACGTCACCGTCTGAATTTTTGCATGCTATCGATTCAACATCTTTGTTTTCTAGTTCTATAGCTCCCAAATTATTTAGAAATTCATAAGCATAATAGGCTGATTTTTTAATTCCTTGTGTATTAAGCAATCCAAATCCACCATGAAATGGAGTAAACCTTGGACCAGCCTCTTCAAATATATCTGTAAATACCCAATATGACATAGAATTAACACTAGTGTCTACTTGTTTAATTTTTTGTAATATAAAAGCAGCCTCGTGGTAACTATCATGAATAGGGTCGCTAGGTGTGTACGAGGAACTCCACTCGGTATAGTGTAATTCAAGATTTGGAAAAGCTGATTCTCTAATTTGTTTGCGCGAGTTTAAAACATCTCCGCTAACACTCCATTCATTCTTATCTAAAATAGTTCCTGAGGTTCCAAATTCATCTAGATATCCATGTTTCACACCATATGAATGAGTAGAAATAAAGTCGATAGGTACTTCGTTTTTATCACAATAGTCAATCATTTCTTCTACCCATGCAGCTCCAGCGGTTGCAGGACCACCAACCTTATATTCATGATTAACATTTTTAATCCCTTCAACAGTATATTTGTAGAGTTTAAAATACTCTTCTTGTGTACCGTACCAAAACACATCCTTTAGATTCGGTTCATTCCATACTTCAAAATACCATGTTTTTACTTCTTGTACTCCATATCGTTCTGTAAAATGAGTGGTAAGATTTTGTATAAAATCCTTCCATTTATTGTAATCTTTAGGCGGAGTAATATTTCCTCGCCACCAGAAAATAGTTTTATCTCCGCTAGCTAAACTTTCGGGCATAAATCCTAGTTCAACAAAAGGTTTTATACCTATGCTTAATAAATAATCATAAAGTACATCAATGTACTGGTAATTATACATAGGGTTTCCTTCTTCATCTTCCTTGTATACTCCCATATCATCAGATAGTAAGCCATGCATCCTGATATACTTAAAATCACAATCATTTTTCACCATTGCCAGCTGTTCCTGCCAGTCGGCTCGTAAACCTTCGTTGGCTCTTCCGGCACCAATACAGGCTTTAAACATGGTATTTAATGTGCCTTCTTCATGGGTATAGTCAATGTTTATTTTTCTTACTTCATTAGAAGACTGAGCAACCATTTGAAAAGAAATACAGAAGGTAAACAGTGATACTAAATAATAGTTAAATTTCATTATACTTAAAGATTTGTTGTTTTAATACTAATTGTATTTTCCTGTAATCCTTCAGCTTTAGCAGTTACTTCAATTTGTCCTGCTTTATCTGTAGATTGTATAATAACAAGGCATTTTCCATTTAATGCTCTGTGTTGTGTTCCCTTAAAAGACTCATGATTAGTGGGGTCACCACTGGCTACTCCAACAATTTCACCGGGACCTTTTACCGAAAAGTATATCTCGTTATTTGCTGTTGGGTGTAAAACATTATCAATGTCGGTTATTTCAACAGTAATAAACGATAGGTCATTACCATCTGCAATAATGGAAGACCGGTCTGCAGATAATTGTAACTTAGCTGGTTTATCAGCCGTTTTTACAATTTTCTCGAGAACTTTTTTTCCGTCTTTTCTTGATATTGCTTTTAGCGTACCTGCTTCATAAGGAATACGCCACATTACATGTAAATCGTCATCTTTTTTAGATTGTACCCCCATAGACTTACCATTAACAAATAATTCCACCTCATCGGCATGATTGTAATATGCCCAAACATCAATTATTTGTCCTTCCTTCCAATTCCAATGAGGTAAAATGTGTAATACATCTTTATCTGTCCATTCACTCTGATACATATAGTAAACATCTTTAGGAAATCCGGCAAGATCCACAATTCCAAAATAAGAACTTCTTGATGGCCATACATAAGGTGTAGGCTCACCTATATAATCAAAGCCTGTCCATATATAGAAACCAGATAAGAAATCATGTTTCTTAATAATTTTCCAAGTAGTTTCATGAAGTGAACCCCATGGAGCTCTTGTTTGGTCAAATGCAGAAACGGTATTATCATCATTTCCTTCCGTAAAGACTAAATCCCAACGTACCGGCCAGATTTTAGTACTGTCTGACGGGAACTCATAATAACCTCTTGTTTCTAGTGCCGATGTTGTTTCGGTTGCAATAAAAGGTGTATTAGGAAAATTAATTTGATGTTTTACATAAGTTTGATGTGCATAATTATAGCCAATTAGATCTAATGCTCCTGAGCCTGCCAATGCATTTGGTTGGTCGGCAGTCTCTTCAAATTGAATTGTTACACTTGGATCAGCTGTATGAATAGGAGGGTTCATAGCAGCGGTAATTGGTCTGGTGCTATCAATGGCTTTTACTATAGCCGCGAGTTCATGACCAATTTCAGCACCTCTTTCATTCCATTGTTCAGGGATTTCGTTTCCAATACTCCATATAAAGACACTAGGGTGATTACGATCTCTTAAAATTAAATCTTCTAAATCTCTTTTATGCCATGCTTCCCAGTAATTGGCATAATCAAACTCCGTTTTAGGTTTTTCCCACATATCATAAGCTTCATCCATTACAATAAATCCCATTTCATCACATAAAGTCAATAATTCTGGAGCAGGAGGGTTGTGTGAAGTACGAATTCCATTAACTCCCATTTCTTTTAGAATTTCTAATTGACGTTCTATAGCTCTAGTGTTAATAGCAGCACCTAAGGGACCTAAATCGTGGTGCATACACACCCCTTTTATTTTTACTTGTTCTCCGTTTAATATAAATCCTTTATCTAAATCAAATGTAAAAGATCTTACACCAAAAGGGGTTGTATATTGATCTACCAACGTATTGTTGATATAAATATTTGTTACAGCTGTGTAAAGCTCAGGATTTTCTACTGACCATAATTTTGGATTTTCCAATGTAATTTGCTGCGTAAGTAGTTGTTCGCCTTGAGCATCAACTTTAAGATTTTCATCTTTAAAGTGAGTAATTTTTTTGTCCTTAAAATAAATATTTGTTTGCACATTAATTTGTTGAGCAGTTGTATTAGAATTGCTAATAGTAATGTCCATTTTAATTTGTGCACTGTCTTTTGTAACCATAGGGGTAGTAATAAATGTTCCCCATGTATTTACATGTAATTTATTGGTGGTTTTTAACCAAACATTTCTATATATTCCACTACCGGAATACCATCTAGAATTTGGTTGTTTACTATTGTCTACCTTAACAAGAATTTCATTGGTAGTATTTTCTCCATATTTAAGATAAGGAGTAAGATCATATTCAAAACTAATGTAACCATTAGGTCTTTTTCCTAAAAAGTGGCCATTTATAAAAACTTTACTTTCCTGATAAACCCCATCAAACATAATAGAGGTAATAGAAAGACTATCTTCTGCTTTTACCGAAAATGTTTTTTTGTACCATCCCATTCCACCGTTTAAAGCACCTCCGCCAATACCAGCAAGACTATTTTCATCAAATTCTTGTTCTATACTATAGTCATGTGGTAGATTTAAAGTACGCCATTTAGTATGAGATCCAATAGAATCTTCAGTAGCATTATTTTTAAGATAAAATTGCCAGTTAGTATTAAAATTTACTTTTCTAGTAGTAGGTGTAGCTACATCAGTTTTACTAGTGCATGACGCTGTAACTATTAAAACTGTTAACAGAAAAATTAGTTTATTAATTACGGGTAACCGGTTCATTGCTTTATTTTTTAATAAATGGCAGCAAGACGTACGTCTTGCTGCCATATGAATCTATATTTAATATATAGTTATTGAGTCAATATTAGCCGTAACAGTCGTTAAGTCTGTAATATCATTAGCCATACCGGCTATATCTATAACAAACACTATACAACCGTCTACACTAGCGCCGCCATCATAAATAACGGTATATGTACCATCTCCCGTTACAGAAATAGTGTCTCCGTTACCCTGAGGAGCCCAGTCAGAATCGGCATAGTAGATAGCTGTATCATAGCTTCCTGTAACACCAGTACCACTAATGGTAAAGGTAACTTCTACATAATTGTCAAATGCAAATAAGCTAGTATCTACAGGAGGAGCTGATGAAGTAGAACCAAAATCGTTGTAAATTTCTATACGAAGGTTACCATTGTTTTCTAGATCACCATAATCAATTAATGTATTGTCTACAGGAATATCTGTGCCGGTTGTAGTACCGCCGCCTGAACCTCCCGAAGATGAAGGGACTAAGTGGTATGCAGTGTATTGTGTCGGATTGTTGATATCATTAACGGCACCTAGCCACATGTCTGTAACGTTTCCATTAGAATCAGTATCAAGATCAAGGATTCTTAATTCGTTATTACCATCTGCATAGAAGTATGCCCAATCAATAACAGAGAATGAAGGAACAGCAATATCAAAAGAATAAGTACCATTAGAACTTAAGGCATATGTGCCAGAAGTAATTGTTCCGTCAGGAGTGTTAAATATCACTGAATTATCACTAGAATCAGTAATCATAGAGAAATCTCCAAAAACAGAAGGATCTGGTGTGCCTAACCAATCAGGATAATCAGCTGCACTGTTCCAATCGTTCATTAAAGAACCATCTAAGTTAGCCCAGTTAATTGGGGTTTCTTCGTCAAGTTTCCACTCTATTGCAGTATTTGTTATTTGAGATACAATATCTTCCCAATCATCTGGTAGTTCTGGCTCTACAACTTCGTCTGTTGCCACCCAATTATCAGAGTACTCTTGAGATATAAAGTTAAAAACTAGCCAAGCATCTTCTTCGGTAGAGCTATCTCTCCAGGCAGCTAACTGCATTGTATCCTCGTCAATAGAAATAATTGTAATATTAGACCAGTCAGATACTACATCATCAAAACCTGCAAGGTGTAACATTTCTGCACCAGTAAATGATAAAGTATAATTATCAGAATCAATAAAGAAAGAACCATTTTGCTCACCCAAAGCAGGCATTTGTGCATGGTTAACATATGCCGTTGCTCCATTTTCTAATCCAAAAGTCATTTGTCCGTGATCTGCAGGATCACCAATCCAAGTGTTGGTAGAATATTCAGGAGGCCAAGACCAACAAGTATCAGTATCATCAGGGTCTGTACACTGAAATTCGTCATCAAACCAAGTGTAATTTTGACCATAATAATATACAGGGCTAGAGAAGTATTTACAAACACCTTCTGCATCTAAATCTAAATACCATGTTTTAGAATATCCAACACCACCACCGGTAATGTTTTCCCATAATTCCCCACTTACATAGTTAAGGTTATTTTCGGTAACTGTAACAGTTATAGGATCTGCAGCTACAGAACCCCCATCTGTCATAGCGGTAAATTGAATTGTATAGGTTCCTGCAAATGGGAATTTAACAGTAACTTCCTCTTTATTAGAAGTACCTAACTCGTATTCCCAATACGCAGAAGCACCTTCTGTTAAATTGGTTAAAATAACGGTATTTCCTCCAGTATCCTGACTATAGTCCTGAACCACCGTGAAGTCTAGTTCATCCTTACTAAGTAGACCACCTATTTCGTATTTGTCTTCACAAGAAACGAATGAGAACATAATCCCTATCAGTAATAAACTAATTTTATGTATTGTTTTCATAATCTTATTTTTTTAATTACCATCCGGTGTTTTGTTGTAAAACACCACCTGATAATGAAATTTGTGTATTTGGTATTTGGAACAACCCTTGAGTAGCTGTAATTTGAGCTCCATCAATGGTTTTAGTAGTTTCTACACCACCGCTATATACAGTAGTAGTTTCGCCAATTGTATTTGCTGCAGTACTAACACCCTGACGTAATAGATCCCAATATCTGATTCCTTCAAGAGCAAATTCTTTATGACGCTCTTCCATAATTCTATCTTGAGTTACGGTAAGTTGTGTATAATCATTTCCTAAAGCACGATGACGAACTTCATCAAAATATGTTTGTGCGTTAGTACTACCTAGCTCTGAAGCCATTAATAAAACATCGGCATATCTTATAACAAAATAATCTTGCATTTGGTTAAGCTGGAAATCGCTATCACCACCAGCAGCAGCTCCAGGATATTCTCCATCCTCTGTTAATAATGGAGTATATTTTTTGTTATAGTATCCTGTATATTCTCTTTGTGCGGTAATATCAACAGGAAGATCTTCATCGTCTACAGAAATCACAGTAGCCCATCTTCTGCTATCACCAGAATCATATAAATCGTAAAGTTTAGAGTTTACTGTAACTCCCCATCCTTGTCCGTAAGGGTATTGGTTTAATCCTCTCATACCAAACATAACCTTCCAAAGGTTACCATCTGTATCCCCAGTATAATTACTAGTATAAGTGTATTTTACAGCGAAAACAATTTCTTCATTATTTTCACCCGCATAGTTCTCAACGTCTGCAGCTTCCCATAAGGTACCAAAATCAGATACAAGTGCATGTCCGCTAGAAGCAATAACATCTTCTAAATGATCTAATGCATCTGATTGACTCACTAAGCCTACTAAATCAGATTTACTATAATAACCAGTATAATACAGATAAACTCTGGCCAACATAGATTTAGCTGCCCAACGTGTGATTCTACCACTTTCTGTAGATGAATATACTTCATCTGGCAGATTTTCTGCTGCATATAAAAGATCTTCAGCAATTACGGTATAAACTTCATCTGGGTCAGATTGTGGTATATTATCTGTAGTAGGTTCTGTAACTAAAGGAATATTTCCCCATAGTCTAACCATATCAAAGTAAGAGTAAGCACGTATGAATTTTGCTTCGGCTTCATATTGAGCTCTAGCGTTGTCATCATCCCATGTAATTTGATCCATTTTTTGTAAAAGTACATTACAACGGTAAATTGCTCTATAATAATTAATCCAAATATTATTGTAAAGGTCAGTATAACTTGGCGCTCTACTAATATCAAATTCATCTATTACTTGATAGTTATAACCATCAGAAATACCAGTACCTCCAAAACAATCATCAGAACCTACTTCTGATGCGGTATAAAAAGATTCTTTAACTCCTCCTGTGGCTATTTGCATACCGTCATAACATGCAACTAAGGCATCGTAAGCATCGTCTTGAGTTTGGTAGAAGGATTCATTTGATATATTAGTAAGCAATTCGCTTTCAATATCACACGAATTTAAAAGAGAAACCCCCAATACTAATGCGATCGTTTTTAGTAATGCTATATTTTTTATCGATTTCATAATAATGATGATTTTTTAAAATGATACATTTAATCCTAACATATAGGTTCTTGGTCTAGGATAAAAACCAACATCTACACCAGTCGAGAATCCGTAATCGCTATAACCGTCTCCGTCAACATCGCTTGCGTCTGTAAAACCAACTTCAGGATCCATACCTGTATATTTGGTGAAGGTAAATAAATTTTGAACAGAACCATAAATTCTGATTTTATCTGCAAAGAAATTATCCTTCTTAAATAACCTTGATAAATCGTATCCTAGAGTAACAGTACTTATTCTTAAGAAATCACCGTCCTTAACATAGAAATCAGAGAATTCTGTATAGTTTCTATTATCTGTAGTAACTTTTGCTATACTATTTGAAGTACCTTCACCATGCCAACGATCTAATATTTGAGTGGTATTATTGTTATATACGTTAGCTTGGTTACGATATGATTGTACTATTTGATTTCCTAAAACTCCATTTGTTTGAACAAAGAAATCAAATCCTTTATATTCAAGAGAAATAGCAAAACCATAAGTAACATCTGGATTAGGATTTCCTATTTGCGATTTATCGTTTTCATCTATAGTACCATCACCATTTAAATCTACATATTTAAAATCTCCTGGTTCGGCATCAGGTTGTGCACCGTAGGCATCAACTTCATCTTGGTTTTGGAAAACACCAGCTACTTGGTAACCCCAGAAATAACCTACAGGATGTCCGTTTTCTACACGGTTAAATTCAGGAGAGTTGTCCCAAAGTCTTCCCGTTTCACCATGTATAATTCCATCGTCTGTATTAATAGAGTTAACAGTGTTTTTGTTATAAGCACCATTTAATGAAACACTATAACTAAAATCGTCACCAATAAAATCACGATAGGTTAATGATAATTCAACACCTGTGTTTTTAACATTACCACCATTTTCCCACGCAGGATTTGCGCCAGCAGTAGCAAGTACAGAAGGTAAAATTAACCAGTCTTTAGTTGTTTTTTGATACCAGTCAAAAGCAACATTTAATTTATTATTAAGTAATCTAGCATCAAAACCAAAGTCTAATTGCTCAGAAGTCTCCCATTTTATAAGAGGGTTTGCTAAACGTAAAGGATATGCACCAGGAGTTAACACACCTTCATCTTCACCAAAAATATAATTTGTGTTACTATATGTAACTGGAGTTAAATATTGGAATGCTCCTGCATTTTGGTTACCTACTTGTCCCCAGCTCGCTCTAATTTTTAAATAATCTAACCAATTATCTGAAGATGTCATGAAATTTTCACGAGTAATAATCCAACCAGCTGATACAGAAGGGAAATATCCCCATCTGTTGCCTTCTGCAAACTGTGAAGATTCGTCAGCTCTAAAGGTTGCACTAAACATGTATTTTCCATCGAAGTTATAGTTCAAACGACCAAAATAAGATAATCTTTTGTTTTCATTTTCAGGACTTCCCTGAATATCCATTAAAGCACCATCAGTGTTAGTCGCATTATCTAACCATGCATGTTCTAAATCATCATATATTAAATCAACATTTTTTCCGTAAGCAGAACTACCGTTATAGTGATAATAAGAAGTACCAACCATTGTTTCAAAGTTGTGCTTGTCGTCAATATCAAAAGTATAGGTAAGTAAGTTATCTATTAAGGTACTATATCTTTTACCTTCTGATTGGGTAACTGTACTTTGGTTGTTATATGCATATGTAGAAAGACTGTAGATAGGAGTTAGCGTACGAGAAGAAAAAGAATTATAATCTAATCCTAAACTCGTTCTATATTTTAAATTATCTATGATTTCTATTTCAGCCCATACATTTCCTAGTAATCGTTGGTTATCGTTATGATTTTGATTGGTATATACCATGTATGCATAAGGGTTTGCCATACCTGCTATCCATGGATCAGAATCTGATATTGTGTTATAGTAGTTTCCATTAGCATCATAGAAGGGTACCATAGGAGATGTATTGAATGCACTTCTTAACCCATTTGAATATTGGTTACCTACCGAAATACCTTGCTTGTTAATCCAAGCAAAACTTAAGTTCTCTCCAAATTTTACACGACCATCTAATAATTTATGATCTGAATTAAAACGGAAATTATATCTGTCATAATTAGATAAATCTCCACCACTAACAATACCTTCTTGGCTTAGATACGATAATGAAGAAGAATATGAAGAGGTTTCTGATCCACCAGAAATACCAAGAGAGTAGTTAGACATAATAGCTGTGTCTATCATGTGATCTAACCAATTGGTTCCTTCTCCTAATTGATCTACTTCTTCTTGAGACATCGCTAAAGTTTGCCCAGAGTTAATGTATGCTTCGTTAAGAATAGTCATATACTCCTTAGCATTTAATAAATCTATCTCTTTAGCTAAAGTTTGTATCCCGTAGTACGAGTCGAAAGTAATACGTGCTTTACCTTTTTTACCACTTTTAGTAGTAACTAAAATAACTCCGTTAGCAGCTTGTGAACCATAAATAGCCGCAGAAGCAGCATCTTTCAATACCGAAATACTTTCGATATCAGAGCTGTTCAAATACGAAATATCTCCGGTTTGTACACCATCTACAATATACAGAGGAGTAGCATCACCAATGGTACCTACACCACGAATAATTACCTTCATAGCTTCACCTGGCTGTCCTGATGTAGATGAAATCTGTGCACCTGCAGTTTGTCCTTGAAGTGCTTGCATTGCGTTTAACGTATTTTGTTTTGCAATGCTCTCACCTGTAATTTGTTGGTTGGCTCCTGTTACTAATTCTTTTTTCTGAACACCGTATCCAACAACAATTACTTCATCTAATTGTTGAGTGTCGGTTTGTAAAGAAACATCAATTTTAGTTTTTCCATCTATCGCAATCGATTGCGAGATAAAACCAATGTAACTAAACTCTAACGTAGCTCCTGGAGCTACCGTTATGGTATAGTTACCGTCGAAATCTGTGGAAGTACCATTAGAAGTACCTTTTTCCATAATACTTACCCCCGGAATCATCATCTGATCTTCTGCAGATATTACTGTACCAGTAATAGTAGTTTTCTCTTGTGCATGAACACTTTGAAAACTAAGTATACAACTTAGTACAGCAAGACAGAAAAATAAAGATCCCTTAGAGTTGAGATATCTGTTTTTCATAATTAATTAAGGTTAACTGTTATTTGTTTGAAATTGAAAATTATATTGCGTTTGCAATAATTTGTTCGAATAGTTCCTGTTTACCACTGCGTTGTTGTGGTTCTCCGGTTACTTTTGCGATTTCAGAAAGTTGTTCTAGGCTTAAATTTCCTTTCTCAAATTCTGCTCCGTTTCCAGTGTCGAAACTTTCATATCGTTCTTTACGTAATTGTCTGTATTTAGTATTTTTAAGAATATTATCAGCACAAATTAATCCGCGGGCAAATGTGTCCATACCAGAAATGTGTGCTATAAATTTATCTTCTAGATCAGTAGAATTTCTTCTTACTTTAGCATCAAAGTTGATTCCACCACCTTGAATTCCACCACCTTCTAAAATAATTAGCATGGCTTGTGTTACTTCAAAAAGATTAATAGGGAACTGGTCTGTATCCCAACCATTTTGGTAATCTCCTCTGTTAGCATCAATACTACCTAGCTTACCAGCATCTATAGCCACTTGTAATTCGTGTTCAAAAGTATGTCCTGCTAGAGTAGCATGATTTACCTCAAGATTTAGTTTAAAATCATCTTGAAGTCCATATTTATTCATAAATCCTAAACAAGTAGCCGCATCAAAATCGTACTGATGCTTAGTTGGTTCCATAGGTTTTGGCTCAATTAAGAACGTACCTTTAAAACCTTGTTTTCTAGCATAGTCTTTGCAAACAGTTAAGAACTGACCTAAATGATCTAATTCTCTTTGCATATCTGTATTTAAAAGGCTCATATAGCCTTCACGTCCTCCCCAGAATACATAGTTTTCTCCACCTAGCGCAATTGTTGCATCAATAGCTATTTTTGCCTGTGCCGCTGCATGTGACAATACACCAAAATCAGGATTGGTAGAAGCACCATTCATATATCTTGGATTGGTAAACAAGTTAGAAGTTCCCCAAAGTAATTTAATGCCAGTTTCTTCTTGTTTTTCTTTAGCGTAATCTACCATGGTTTGAATACGCTTTTCAAACTCGCCTAGAGTAGGTGCTTCATCTACTACATCTACGTCGTGAAAGCAATAAAATGGAATTCCTAATTTACTAGCAAATTCAAAGGCAGCATCCATTTTATCTTTAGCTCTATCTATAACGTTTTCTTTAGCATCCCAAGAAAATATTTCAGTAGGAGCACCAAATGGGTCACCACCTTTATTATTTAATGTATGCCAATATGCCATTGCAAAACGCAAATGCTCTTTTAAACTTTTACCAGCTACAATACGGTTTTCATCGTACCATTTAAACGCAAGTGGGTTGTCACTTTCATTACCCTCAAATTTTATTTCTTCTATGTTTTTAAAAAAACTTTTTGCTGTTGTATACATAATTAAAAATCGGTTTTAATATGATTTTTCCAATGAGAATATATTTCTTGATATTGTTCCGTTAAATCTTTAGTAGGTTCTAGTTGATTTAGCTTTTCTAAATTAGAAAAGGCTTCATTTAAAGAAGCATAATAGCCAGCTCCATATGCGGCACCTCTTGCAGCTCCTTCAGCTCCTGAAGTGTTATAAAGTTCTAGAGAGGTATTAGTGGTATTCACAAAAATTTCTCTAAAAACTGGACTTAAGAATAAATTTGCTTTACCAGCGCGTACAACTTTACCGGAGACACCTATATCTTTCATTATATCGAATCCAAAATTTAAGGCAAACACAATACCTTCACAAGCTGATCTAACCAACTCTTCTGAATGATGCATGTTAAAATTCAAAAACTCAAGACCTGAGGATGCAGATTTATTATTAAAAATGCGCTCTACACCATTACCAAAAGGGTAGAAGCGCAGTCCTTTACTTCCGGGTTTTGCTTTTTGAGCCAATTGATTTAATTGCTCATAGGCTATTAAATCTGAACTAGAAGTAGAAAGGGTTTTACGTAACCATTGGTATAAAATACCAGACCCATTAATACAAACCATAACTCCGTTACGTTTTTTTTGTTCGGAGTTATTAATATGTAAAAATGTATTTACACGGTTTTGTTTGTCATATGTGTCTTTATCACTTACTGCATAAATTACTGCAGAAGTACCTGCTGTAGTTGCAATTTCACCAGGTTGTAAGGTATTTAATGAAAGCGCATTGTTTGGTTGATCTCCACCACGATATGAAATAATTACATCATCTGAAAAACCAAGCTCGTTAGCCACTGTATGACTAATTTTAGCTTGTTCTCCAAAATTTGGTACAATCTCCGGAACAATCTCAACAGGTAATTGCATACCTTCCATAATTTCGTTTGCTAATCTACCTTCTTTAAAATTCCATAAAGTGGCCTCAGATAATCCTGAAGCTGTAGTTTGCGCTATACCTGAAAGTTTAGCGGCTATGAAGTCTCCTGGTAGCATCATATACGCCGCTTTTTCTAAAACTTCAGGTTGATGTTCCTGCACCCACTTTAATTTGGCAGCGGTAAAATTACCAGGACTACCTAAAAGTGTATTTTGGCAATAATCCTCGCCTATTTGCTGATATGCCTGAGAACCATAAACAGCAGCACGACTATCGCACCATATAATTGCAGGTCGGATTGGTTTTAGATTTGCATCTGTTAATACTAAACCATGCATTTGGTAAGCAATACCAATTGCTTTAATACGGCTAAGTTTAACATGGTGTTTCGCTCCCAAGGCTTTTATACCTTCTTTGGTATATTGCCACCATAGTTCAGGGTCTTGTTCAGCCCATCCAAATTTAGGAGCATTTATTTCCATTTCAGATTCGGGCATGGTAACTGATGCAATACAGTTTCCTTGTTCAGCGTCAAATACTGAAAGCTTTACTGAGGAACTGCCTAAATCTATACCTAAGAAATACATATGTAGTTAGTTTATTAGTTTATTTTTTTGACCAAATATTTTCGATATCCTCTAATGATTTTCCTTTGGTTTCAGGAATTAACTTCCATATGATTATAGCTGAAATTAGAGCCATAAATCCATAAATCCAGTAGGCAAAACCATGATGGAAATTATCATTTAAATAGGTGTTGTTATTCATCATAGGGAAGGTCCATGATACAGCTAGATTAGCCAACCATTGAACGGCTACTGCCACTGCCATAACACCTTTTATTTTATTTGGAAATATTTCAGATAATAGTACCCACGTAACAGGACCCCATGACATGGCAAATGCTGCTATGTATAAAAGCATAAATAGTAGTGCCATAACACCTGTAGATTCAGCATATAAAGTAATCCCAAGTCCTATCATAGCAACAGCCATGAAAATACTTCCGATTAACATTAATTTTTTTCTACCAAAATTGTCTACCGTTGCAATTGCTAATACGGTAAAGACCATATTTATAAGACCTACAATAATGGTTTGAGACATAGAGGCATCTGTTTCCATTCCCATTCCTTTAAATATCTCTGGAGCATAATAGAGAACCACGTTAATACCAACAAACTGTTGAAAAACAGAAAGTAAAAGTCCGATAATTACAATAAGCCATCCGAATGATAACCAGTGTCCTTTTTTAGTACTAAATGAATTTTTAATATTGTTAATAATACTATTTGCTTTGTCTGGACCATTTAAACGAGTAAGAACGTCTAACGCATCTTCTTCTTGTCCTTTCATTACCTGAAAACGAGGTGTTTTAGGAACAGTAAATAATAAAACAAGGAACAACAAGGCAGGAATATTTTCTGATAAAAACATATAGCGCCATCCAGTAGTATTAATCCATTCTTCCGTTTGACCTCTAACTATAAAGTAGTTTACAAAATAGACAATTAGCATACCACCTACGATAGCTAATTGATTAAAGGAAACTAAGCTTCCTCTTTTTTCGGCGGGTGCCATTTCTGCAATATATAGAGGAGAGAGCATACTAGCCAAACCAACGCCAATACCACCTATAATTCTAAAAATAATAAAGGAAGTAAGGATGTTACCACCAAATATGTTTAAGTTATCGGGATATCCTGAACCTAATGCTGAAATGATAAATAAAATAGCCGCTAAAATAAGACCATTTCTCCTTCCTATAGAATTCGCAAGTCGATCTCCTAATGATGCACCAATGATGCAACCTACTAAAGCACTACTTACCATAAAACCTAAAATTGAATTTTTCAAGTTTTCTGTTAACACATTAGGGGTATTTAAAAACCCTGTATAGTAAAAATATCCGCCAACTATTAATAGAACTAAAACGATTCCGGAAGCTTTTATTTTTTGAAAGAATTTATAAAGAAAAGAACTAAATAGACCTAAGATTAATAGGATACAAATAGTTAATATTATTTTGTACTGTAAGATGGCTGCACCTGTAGTGTCTCCAACAGTTTCTAACGCTTCTACAAAAAAATTGTTTAATGACCCAACAGCTCCAGATATTACCGCTGTATCATATCCAAAAAGAAGTCCACCTAAACTAGCAACAAATGTTAAAGTTCTGATAAGACCTTTTCCTGGTACCTTGTTTGATTGATTTAAACTCATTATATAGTCTCTTAAACTTTAAGTTATAGTTATATAGACTACAAGTATAAGTAGTTTTTTTGATATAATCAATAATTTAGCTATTTATTTTATATTTATTAATAATTATTATGAATTATTAATAATATCGTTTATGTGGTGTGAAATTTACACTTATTATTATTTTGACTATTTACAAGGCTTTAAGAGATAATTAACAGATGGTAAAGAATATTTGTAAGATTTTGAATGTTATATAAATATTAAAGAATTTATTGGATATCGGCATTTTAATTGAAAAAAACTTAAATATAACGTTTTCATAAGATAATTTGATACCATAATGAATTCTATCAATTGTTAGTAATACTTATTGAAGTAGATCTTTGTAATTTTGTTTAAAAGAAAATTATGAAGTTTGGAAGCGTTACACATCCTGAATTAGTAGATTTTTCGTTACCAGATGACCATCCTACAACCAAAGATGTTTTATCTAGGGGTAATAAGCCATTACAGGTTTCTGTGGGGTGTGCCAAATGGAATAAACAAGATTTGAAAAATTTCTATCCTAGAGGCACTAAAAATGAGTTAGCCTATTATGCAACTCAGTTTAATAGTATTGAGTTAAATGCTACGTTCTATAGAAATTTCCCTATACCTCAATTTGAAAAATGGTATGAAGCTGTGCCAGTAGACTTTAAGTTTTATCCTAAAATTATGCAACGTGTAAGTCATTTAAAAAGATTAAATGATGTTGAAGAAGCCGTTGATGAGTGTTTAGATGGTTTTGTGCATTTAAAAGAGAAACTAGGAACCATCTTTTTACAATTGCATAATAACTTTGCACCGAAAAATTTTGATAGCGTAGTTAAGTTTGTAGAACAATGGCCTAAAGAATTACCATTAGCAACAGAATTTAGACATACAGATTGGTTTAACGACTCAGTCGTTTCCAAGGAACTTTATCATCTTTTAGGAGAAAACAATGTTACAAATATTATTGTAGATACCGCAGGTAGGAGAGATCTGTTACATATGAGACTAACCAATTTAGAAGCTTTTGTAAGATACGTAGGCGCTAATCATGATAGTGATTACACAAGGCTAGATAAATGGATTGATAAAATTGTAACATGGGAATCGTTAGGATTGGAAAAACTTAATTTTTTCATTCATCAAAACGTAGAAGAGGCATCTCCATTGTTGTCTGCTTATTTTATAGAACAATTAAATGAAAGGTTGAATGTCAACTTACGTATACCCCAAACATTAACTTCAAATAAAAATTTATTTTCATGAGATTTCACACACGTAAATGGGTTAAACCGGAAGATTTAAATGCAAACGGAACTTTATTCGGTGGAAAATTATTAGCTTGGATAGACGAAGAGGCTGCTTTATATAGTATTATTCAATTAGAAAACTCTAAAGTAGTAACAAAATATATGTCTGAAATTAACTTTATGAGTTCTGCTCGTCAGGGCGATATAGTTGAAATAGGAATAGATGTTGTAAAATTTGGTAAGTCATCTTTGGTACTTAAATCAGAGGTGCGCAATAAGATGACTCGAGAAACCATAATAACTGTTGAAAATATTATTATGGTTAATCTAGGTGAACATGGTAGGCCTTTACCACACGGAAAAACCAAAATTGAATATGTTAGAGATCGCTTGGCGGAAGAAAATGATTAGTATTTTCTGTATTAATAAGATGCTCTCCTGAAGGATATTCAAATATTTCAAGGTCAAAATATGCTACAGCTGCAATAAGATGTTCAAATACATCTGCCATAATACGTTCGTAATTAACCCAACGTTTATCGCTACTAAAAGCATAAATTTCTAACGGAATACCTTGAGGTGTAGGGGGGAGTTGTCTGGTCATCATTAGCATTTCTTTATTAAGTGCCGGATGATTTTTTAAATATTCATCGCAATATTTTCTAAACAATCCCATATTGGTTTGTCCTCTACCATTTACCAAGTATGTTTTATCATATCCTTTAGCATCGTTAAATGTATCAATGTCTTTTTGTCTATGATAAATGTATTCTTTTACATCTTGTATTTTAGAAAATCTAGCCAGATCTTCAGTATTTAAAAACTTTATACTATTACTTTTTAAATAGATAGCTCTTTTAATTCTTCTACCACCACTATCTTGCATACCTCTCCAGTTCTGAAAAGAATCGGATATTAAAGAATATGTTGGTATGGTTGTAATAGTATTATCAAAATTTCTAACTTTTACAGTAGTTAGGTTTATTTCAATAACATCTCCATCTGCACCATATTTCTGTTGAGTAATCCAGTCACCAACACGTACCATATCGTTTACAGAAACCTGAATACTCGCCACAAATCCTAAAATGGTATCTTTAAATATTAATAGAATAACAGCCGAAGCAGCCCCAAAAGTACCCAAAGAGGTAAGTAAATCTTTATTGGTTAGTTCTGAGAAAATAAATAAACTGGCAACACACCAAAAAATAATGATAATTATTTGAACAAAACTATCTAGTGGTTTATCTGCAAAGGCTTCTTTTGTTTTTAAAAATTCTTTGATTGTTTTTACCAAGCTTCTACATATCCAAACAACCAATACAATAATATAGATATCGGTTATTTTCAATAAGATGGTTTTCCAATCGGGATCATCAGAAAATATATAGGGTATTGTATTGATAACCAAAGCAAACGGTAGTAAATGACCAACATATTTTGGAAAATTACTTTCCACAAGAAAATCATCAAAGCTTGTTTTTGTTTTGTTAGAAAAAGCTTTAAAGGCGTTTACAATTACTTTTCTTGAAAACCAGTCTAGCAATAAAACTATAATAGTAATAACTACTATCGAAACTAATAGATTGATATTTGAAGCTAATTGATCATCTACATTCTTTTCTAAAAGATAGTTATAAAACCATTTTGAAAGCCACTCTAGATATCCCATTTTAAATTTAAATTTTAGCAAAATTACAAATTACTTTTGTCTTATATATTGTTTGGTTATATACACCTTTAAAGTTTAGCGAACATGATTTGTAAGCGAGTTTTTATATATATAGCAATGTACAATCACGTAATTGGTGCTTTATATCCTTTAAGTAATTGATATCGTGCACACATGCCGGACTAATATCCATACTTTCTATAACACCCTGTGCAGAACAGACAGCATGCAGTTTATATCCATAATAATGACTTGATTGACTCGCACAATATCCTTTTTCGGGCAGACTGTAGTCCTGTTCTTTACATATCTTACTTCTGGAGCTTCTTGATAATTTACAGACCTCTAAAGGCATACTGTCAACAATATAACAATGCTCAGATTTATTCAGCCTCTTTACCAATGCTTTGCGAAGTGATTCTCTAAATGAAAATAACTTACGCTTTCTTCTGTTGTAGACACTGCGCTCTATTTTGCTGGATAAACTAGCAGGTAAAATTCGAAAAAGTTGACATTCGCTATCAATACCCATATACTCTGATGTTAGATCAATGGCAATGAGTTGTTTATCTCTCAATTTAGGTTTGCGTATTTGATGTAAATAATCCATTTTACAATCCAACTCTTTTAAAACCTTGAGTATCTTGTCGTAATTTGCTTGAAAGTTGTGCATATAAATTATAGTGTGGTTACTACAATTTACTGCATTTTAGCAGTTTGCACAACTTTTTATAAATGCACAACGGGTGTTGCTTAATTAGTATTTATTAATACAGGGCTTTTAGAGCTCTTATTAAACCTATATAAATGAACTATAATTTATATTATGTAAAATAGTAAAATTTAAATGACACTCCTTTTATATACTACTAGTATTTCCTTAATTTTGCCATACCAAAACTTATATATGAATATTTCAAATTTTAAAATTATTAGCATTCTTGAAGGTATTTCTTTACTACTAATCTTCAGTGTTTCAATGCCGCTTAAATATATGATGGATTATCATACCCCAAATAAAATAATTGGTATGCTACATGGTATATTGTTTATACTTTATGTATTTATGGCTTTTTCTCTAAAAAATGAACAAAATTGGAATACGAAACAATTTTTCATTATTATGCTTTGCTCAGTAATACCATTTGGTACCTTTTGGATGGATCGTAAATATCTTAGGTAGTAACTATTGTTACCTTAAAAAACTCATATTTCAATTAAATTTGAGTTAACTTTTAAATATTAAACGTATGAGCAGCTTTAAAGATTTAATAAATCAATCTAAACCTGTACTTATAGACTTCTATGCAGAATGGTGCGGTCCTTGTAAAATGATGGCTCCAATTTTACATAATGTAAAGAATGATATGGGCAATCAAGTTTCTATTTTAAAAATTGATGTAGATAAAAATCAGGAACTTGCGGCTAAATATCAAATTAGAGGTGTTCCTACATTAATGATTTTTAAAGAGGGAAAACAACTATGGCGACAATCTGGTGTTGTTCAAGAACAACAAATTAAAGAGGTGCTTACCCCCTTTCTTTAATCATATACTTAATGTAAGTACTTGTTTAAAAACAAAATAAGTTCTTTCCAAGATTTTTCATCAGCTTCTTTATTATAAGAAATGGGCAAATCATACTGAATTCCAAGAGAATCAGATTTCTTATTTGTAAATCCATGTTCAGCTTGTTTATAGGTTACATATTTGTAAGTTGCATGGATTTTATTTAATTCTGAACGATAGATTTTTATAGATTTTGCAGAAACCAATGAATCGTTATCTCCATTGAATATTAAAATAGCCGATTTTAAGGACTTATTTGGCATAATAGGTATCTCCAATCCGGAATGAAAGGCAGCAACTGCATCTAAATCAGTGCCCAAATTAGCCATCATTAAGGCAATACTACCCCCAAAACTATAACCAACTACCCCTATTTTAGTGCTATCTACAAACTGAAAATGTTTTAAACTATCTAACACTACATTAAAGCGTTGCGATAACATGTTGGTATTGGTATATAGTTCCATTGCTAGATTCTTGGTGTCACTAGGATGGCTTTTGCCATTTTTAGTATCATATAAATCAGGAACCACTGTAACAAATCCTAATTTAGCTAAATCTTTAGCCTTTTCTTTTACCTGATAATTAATGCCCCACCATTCACCTAAAACTATAATCCCAGGTTTTTGTAAAGAATCGTTTGTACTAAACAAAATTCCATTTAATCTAGAACCTTCTACATTATATTCAAAATATTTTTCTGCAATAGGGATACTGTCTATTTCTTTATGTTTTGATAACGTGTCTTTTAAAAAATTTTCTAATGGTATATTAAGATGTTCAATCTTAGTTTGTTTGTTAGCATTATTACAATTGTACAATGATGCTATAATAGCAATAAACAAAAAAAGATATATCTTTTTCATGACTATATATTTCTGTAAATGATGGTAAAAGTTACTACAATTTAAGAGTAACCAAAAGTTATTTAACACCTATATTAATTTTAATTTGTTATTAGGGTGTGTTTTGGGTAACATACGTAATATTTAACAACGGGTTTAGAAAGTGCTTCTAAATTAAGTTGATCAGAAGCTTTTACCACATCTAATACTTTATTACTTTTTGTTAAGATATTAATATGCTGCGTATTTTTATCATAAGCTTGATTACTTACCTGTCCTTTAAAAACAAAATAAGCAGCCTCTTCTTTCGTAATATTATATTCTTTTTGCATCTCTTCTATCCTATGTAATAACTTCTTATTATCTATAGGCTTTTTACGATACTTTATTTTTAATAAATGTCTATCAAGAATCATACTACATAAGTTACTTAGCACAAAATCTGAATGGTATCTCCACTCTTTCATAGCAGAAATAATATCTGTATCATCTAATCTAGAAAATTTTTCTAAAACATCTGTATCAAAATTTTCTATATTAATATGGTTATACAGAAAAAAGTGAAGTCCACTACTTGCATATAAGGTTTCTCCATTTTCAATAAGCTGCTTCGCTCTTTTTAATACTTTAATCAATAATTGTTCGGCTACTACACTGGTTTTATGTAAATATGCTTGCCAATACATTAAACGTCTACCAACTAAAAATTTCTCTACAGAATAAATTCCTTTTTCTTCAACTACCAATTCTTCATTACGTACGTTAAGCATGGTAATAATACGTTCAGAATTGATATTTCCCTCAGCAACGCCAGAATAGAAACTGTCTCTTTTTAAATAATCAGCTCTATCCATGTCTAATTGACTAGAGACAAGCTGATTCATAAATTTTCGAGGATATTTCTTCATAAAGATTTCTATAGCCATCGTTAAACTTCCGTTAAACTCCTTATTAAGGTGCTCCATAAAAAGTAACGAAATAGTTTCATGCGAGACTCCGTTTACAATAGCTTCCTCCATAGCATGTGAAAAAGGTCCGTGTCCAATATCATGAAGTAAAATTGCTATTAAAAGTCCTTGCTCCTCCTCTTCCGAAATTTCAACTCCTTTAAAACGAAGGTTCTGTATAGATTTTAGCATTAAATGCATACACCCCAATGCATGATGAAAACGAGTGTGGTGTGCTCCTGGATATACTAAATAAGAAAGTCCCATTTGGGTAATTCTTCTTAATCTTTGAAAATATGAATGCTGAACAAGATCAAAGATCAGCTCATTTGGAATAGTAATAAATCCGTAAATTGGATCGTTAAATATTTTTAATTTATTTCTGTTTTTCAAAATAATTAAATAAAAATTGCAATTTATAATAAAGCAAATATACATATATGAACACGATTAAAATACTTTGGGTAGATGATGAGATTGATTTGTTGAAGCCTCACATTTTATTTCTAGAAAAAAAGAACTATAATGTAACAACGTTACAGAGTGGTTTAGAAGCAATTGAGCTTATTGCTGAAGAGAATTTTGATATCATTTTTCTTGATGAAAATATGCCTGGTATTTCAGGATTAGAAACACTTACTGAAATTAAAGCTAAAAAGCCCAATATTCCGGTAGTTATGATTACTAAGAGTGAAGAAGAGTATATAATGGAAGAAGCTATTGGATCTAAAATTGCCGATTATTTAATTAAACCGGTAAATCCTAATCAAATACTGCTTAGTTTAAAAAAGAACTTAGACCACTCTAGACTTATTTCTGAAAAAACTACCTCTAATTACCAACAGGAATTTAGGAAAATTGCTATGGACTTATCTATGATTAACAGTATAGATGAGTGGGTTGATATTTATAAAAAACTGGTTTTTTGGGAATTAGAACTTGAAAATATCGAAGATGCAGGAATGAGAGAAATATTAGAATCTCAAAAGAGTGAAGCTAATAATCAATTCTTTAAGTTTATTAGTAAGAACTACGGAGATTGGTTTCATGAAGACGATGCTCCTGTAATGTCACATCAATTATTTAAATCTAAAGTAGTACCACAGTTAGAATCAAAAACACCTACATTAATGGTGGTTATAGATAATTTACGTTACGATCAATGGAAAACCATTGAAGGTACTATTGGAAACTATTATAAGCCTGTTACCGAAGAAAGCTATTGCAGCATTTTACCCACTGCAACTCAGTATGCACGAAACGCAATTTTCTCAGGTTTAATGCCGTCGGAAATGGAGAAGTTATATCCACAATATTGGAAGAACGATACTGAGGAAGGTGGTAAAAATTTACATGAAGTCGATTTTCTAAGAGAACAAATTAGAAGACTTGGATTAAATATTAAATGGGAATATCATAAAATAAGCTCACTTAGAGCAGGTAAAAAATTAGCCGACAACTTTAAAAATCAGAAAGATAATGACTTATGTGTAATAGTCTACAACTTTGTAGATATGCTTTCACACGCAAAAACTGAAATGGAAGTAGTAAAAGAGTTGGCTTCTAATGATAAAGCTTATAGATCGTTAACAACTAGTTGGTTTAAGAATTCTCCTTTGTTAGAAATTATTCAACAAGCGCAACAACTTGGTTTTAAACTTATTATTACCACAGATCATGGTACCATTAACGTAAAAAATCCTTCTAAAGTTATTGGGGATAAAGAAACAAGTTTAAATCTACGATATAAAACAGGACGAAGCTTAACTTTTGAAGATAAAGAGGTTTTAGCATTTAAAGACCCAAAACACGTGTTTTTACCTACTATTACCATGAGCAGTTCATTTATCTTTGCCAAAGAAGATTATTTCTTTGCCTATCCAAATAACTACAATCATTATGTTAGTTATTATAGAAATACCTATCAACATGGAGGTATTTCTTTGGAGGAAATGATTATACCATTTGTTGTGTTAGAACCTAAATAGAATTAATCAGATGATCATAACGTATAATTTATCAGAATTAAGGCAAACAGCTGAGCAAATTTTAGATTACTGCACCAGTAAAACATTACTATTTGAAGGTGAAATGGGATCTGGAAAAACAACGCTAATTAAAGAAATCATAAACTGTTTAGGTATATCTGATACTACGAGTAGTCCAACCTATGGGTTTGTAAATGTATATGAATCGGCAAATGGTACTGTTGTTAATCATTTTGATTTGTACAGATTAAATGTTATTGATGAAGCATATGATATTGGTTTAGAAGAATATTTTTATAATGATAATTATAATCTTATAGAGTGGCCAGAAGTAGCTTTAGATATTATACCAGACAATGGTTATACCATAATAATTGAAAAAATAAGCGAAAATATTAGAAAATTGATAATAGAAAAAAAATAATATTGAAAAGTCTAATAAATATTTTGCTATATTTGTTAGAGCTATCAGTAACCTACAAACAACGTTAACTCGTAAAGATACGACTAAAGTATTTACTATTAATTACTTATATTTTTCTAGGTTTGTCATGTCTAAAACCTATAAAAATATTATAATTATGAAAAATTTTAAAACTTTTGTTGTACTAGCATTAATGGCAATTTCTTTAGGAGTATCTTGTTCACCAGCAAGCGTTGCAGATGAAGATAATTTATATGATACCCAAACAGGACAAGATAAAAACGACCCAATCGTTAGACCTTCAGCAGAAAGGTAACACTGGCAATACACTGTTAGGAATTTTACCTTCCAGTATTGTTGCTATATTGGTTCTAATATCACCATATATTTTTTATTTATACAGAGAAGTCCCAGACGGTCCCGTTTGGGACACTTTTTTAGGTACCTTTAAGAGTGAGTTTTATCTAAATATGAATGATTTAACTTGGCTATTTCTAGGTAAATTTGTTCCTCTTTATCTTCTTATTTTATGGTTTTTAACCTGCAAGCATTGGTGGTATCATATCATACTTATTCCTATATCTATGTATGCTTTTCAATTGTTCTCTATTATAAATGATGAACAACAATATTATGATGAAGCTGAGATATATTTGATAATTCCAATTATGTTAGTAATAGCTCCTATTGTATATTTAATCAGAATTAAGATTTTTGAGAAGTTTGTTTACGGTATTGATATAAAGAAAATTGAAGAAGAATTAGAAAAATATGATGCCGATGATGTTGAGATTGATAATAAAAATAAATAGTAGAACATCTTAATACTCTTTTTCTGTAAATATTTATGGTGCAACAATTTTCTCCGTTTAGTAAAGAAGAATTAATTCCTCAAGAAGAAAAGCTTGAAATTTCTAAAAAGAAAGGTGAATTATTTATAGGAATTCCTAAAGAGAGTTCCTATCAGGAAAAGAGAGTTTGTCTTACCCCTGATGCTGTTAATGCACTAACTGCTCAAGGTCATAGAGTTCTTATAGAATCACAAGCCGGAATAGATTCCAATTTTTCTGATAAAGAATATACAGATGCCGGTGGTGAAATAACTCATGATACAGAAAAAGTTTATAGCTGTCCTATCATTTTAAAAGTAGAACCACCAACAGCTAGTGAACTAACCCTTATTAAATCTAAAACTGTTTTAATTTCTGCACTTCAGATTAAAACACAATCTAAAAAGTATTTTGAGATACTTGCTCAAAAGAAAATTACTGCCTTAGGATTTGAATTTATTAAAGATGCCGACGGGAATTACCCCGCTGTACGCTCTTTAAGTGAAATTGCAGGTACGGCATCGGTACTTATTGCAGCTGAGCTACTTACCAATGCAAATTGTGGGAATGGATTAATGTTTGGTAATGTATGTGGTGTGCCCCCCGTTAGTGTTGTTGTTTTAGGAGGTGGTACTGTAGGAGAGTTTGCTGCCCGTTCATCATTAGGATTAGGAGCAAGTGTAAAATTGTTTGACAATTCGATAACTCGTTTAAGAAATGTACAAACAAATTTAGGTAGACCTATTTACACATCTACCATACAACCAAAAAATTTACTGAAAGCACTTAAACGTTGTGATGTAGTTATTGGCGCCGTAAGAGGTACTAACAGATCTCCTATCTTAGTTACAGAAGATATGGTAAGACAAATGAAAAAAGGTGCTGTTATTATAGATGTGAGCATTGATATGGGTGGTTGTATAGAAACTAGCGAAGTTACTAATCATGATGAACCTACCTTTGAAAAGCACGGAGTAATACATTATTGTGTTCCTAATATACCTTCAAGATATTCTAGAACTGCCTCAATATCAATAAGTAATATTGTTACTCCATATTTATTAGAAATTGGGGAACATGGTGGTTTAGAAAATTTTTTAAGATTTGATAAAGGTTTAAGAAACGGTTTGTATTTTTACCACGGAATTTTAACTAATAAATCTGTGGGAGAATGGTTTGATTTGTCTTACAGAGATATAAATTTACTTATATTTTAAAATGTCATCATCACTACTTAAAAGATTAGGGTTCTTTTTAATAGGACTTTCAATTGGTATTGTATTCGTAGTTTTCTTTTTACAAACAAGACCCAATAAAGTAGATTTTTGCTATCTACCAAATTGTAGAGTCCTTAAAAATATTAGAAGTAAGGCGTTTAGCGTAGATTCATTACCGCAAACAAAAATGGATGCATACAAAATGGACAGAGAAGCGTTAAAAAATATTCTAACATATGGAGATGTAGATTTTGACGCAAGTGATATTAAGTCTAAACCATGTAAAGTTTATATTGTTGAAGCTATATGGAAGGAAAAAGACGTAAAACTTACTGTTCAAAATTGTGAAGAAAAAGCAACTTTAAAAGAAATATCCATTAAAGGAAACTAAAACATTAGTTTCCTTCTTTGTTTTTCAGCCTTTAATAAATTTAACTCCCTACTTGTTTGTCCTGCAACAGAAGTGTTTTCTTCTGCTCTTCTAATTAAATAAGGCATTACATCTTTTACGGGCCCAAAAGGCATATATTTTGAAACATTATAACCATCTGCAGCAAGGTTATAAGTGATATGATCACTCATGCCGTATAGTTGACCAAAAACAATCCGGTTATCATTTATATCAATATTCTTTTCTTTTAAAAGATTCATTAACATAAAAGAACTTTCTTCATTATGAGTACCAGCAAAAATTGCCATGGTATCTATATGATCTAACATGTAATTTATAGCATTATTATAATTTTCATCGGTGGCCATTTTAGAAACACAAATAGGAGACTTATATCCTTTTTCAATGGCTCTTTCATTTTCTTTTTCCATATAGGCTCCTCTAACAACTTTCATACCTATATGAAATTGCTTGGTTTTAGCCCTATTGTGTAATCCTTTTAAGTAGTTTAGCCTATCCCATCTATACATTTGTAGGGTGTTATAAACAATGGCTTTCTCTTTATTATATTTTTCCATCATTTTCTCTACTAACATATCTGCAGTATCTTGCATCCAACTCTCTTCTGCATCTATTAAAACAGGTACATCATTATGAAAAGCTGCTTTACAAACTTTATCAAAACGGGCTTCCACTCTACTCCATTCGGCTTCTTCATTTGGTGATAGTTTTTTACCTTCACCAATAATTTCATATAACTTAAACCTACCAAAACCTGTTGGTTTAAATACAGAAAAAGGAAGTGCTTTATTATTCTTAGAAAAAGATATTAATTTAATAATTTTCTCAGCAGCTTCATCAAAATGCTTTTCATCTTCTTTACCCTCAACAGAATAATCTAATATACTAGAAACCCCTGCCTCAAACATTTTAGAAACCTTACTTAAACAATCTTCTTCACTTACACCACCACAGAAATGATCAAAAACGGTATACTTTATAAGTCCATCTACAGGTAAGTTTGCTTTAATACAAAAATTAGTAACTGCCGTGCCAATTCTTACTAAAGGTTCATTGGCAATCATTTTAAATAAGAAGTAAGCTCTTTTAAGTTCAGAGTTACTTTTTAATGCAAAAGCAATCTCTGTATTCTCAAAATATTTTTTCATATAGAATAGAACAATTAAACAAGCAAATATACAATCACGGAATAAATAAATTATTCAAGAAAATCATATAATTTTAGATGTATTATAAGAACTTATTAACAGGTTTAGTAAACTACTTCGAGGCAAACACACAAAGCATGTAGTAGGCATTGCATTTCTATTTTGAGACAAGTATCAGAGCATTTAATCGCAATTATTGAGTAAAGATAAGTACATTAATAATCTAACAGTTTTACTTGTTTAATATCTTATACAATTTTGATATAAGTATTTTTGTTATTCTTTATGTTTAGCTGACAAAATCTTGTTATTTTGCTATTAATTAAATTTTTTAAAATTGAAACCAATAATATCTACCGACTATAATGTATGCTTTAATGTTGATGCGTACACAAGTTTAAATACATATTTACAACAACATACATATTCTAAAATATTTATTGTAGTAGATACTAATACACATGTATGCTGCTTACCTAACTTTATGGGGGCTATTTCTGGAGAATATGATTTTGAAATTATAGAAATAGAAAATGGGGAAATTTATAAGAATATAGAAACTTGTACTGCTGTATGGAGTGCAATTTCTGAATTAGGTGGAGATAGAAAAAGTTTACTGATTAATTTAGGGGGCGGTGTTGTAACCGATTTAGGTGGTTTTGTAGCTGCCACTTATATGAGAGGTATTGACTTTATTAATGTTCCTACAACTCTCTTATCAATGGTAGATGCATCGGTAGGTGGTAAAACCGGCGTTGATTTAGGCAGTTTAAAAAATCAGGTAGGTGTTTTTTGTACCCCTAAAATGGTACTTATTATTACAGATTTTTTAAACACATTACCTTCTAATGAAATGCGAAGTGGAATGGCAGAAATGCTAAAGCATGGTTTAATTGCAGACGAAAACTACTGGAATAAATTTAAAAATTTAGGAAATCTTACTTTAGACGATCTAAATCAACTAATATATGACTCCGTTATAATAAAAAACAACGTGGTTCTTTCTGATTTAAAGGAACAAAATCTTCGTAAAATATTGAACTTTGGTCATACCCTGGGGCATGCTGTGGAATCCTATTTCTTAAACCACCAAGATCGTACTGCTTTACTTCATGGAGAAGCAATAGCTATAGGAATGATATTAGCAGCACATTTATCTTATCAAAAACTGAATTTTCCATTAAAGAAGGTTGCGGAAATAAAAGAAGTAATTCTTAACTATTTTGCTGCTATAGATATATCTGATGTAGAATTAGAACAAATAATATTGTTAATGAAGCACGATAAGAAAAATGCTTATGGTAATGTTAATTTCGTGCTATTAAAATCTATTGGAGATCCTGTAACCGATGTTGTCGTTACTAATGAAATGATTATAGAGGCATTACATTTTTATAAAAAATAAAATTCAAAATTTTATTTTTTCTTTATCCACATTTGCCGTGTTGATTAAAAACTAAGTTAATATGTTAGCCTGTCTGAAACTATTTCTTTATTTAATAATAAGGTAAAAGGGAGTAGTTTTTTATCTTAACCTCCTACTCTTTAGGTACCGGTCAAAACAGGTACAAAAATGATAGTAATAACGGTATTGGTTTCTTAAAAATTGGTCTCGTTATGAATCATGTTTGGGTGCTGTGCCTAATGAAAAAATCACATCGGGTAAACTTGATATAGATATATCGCTATTTATTATTGAATCTGACACTGCTATCGTGGCTTCATTAATCTTTGCTTATTTGCTAGACATATAGCATTTTTTTTGCATTAAGACTTGTTAATATTACTATTTTTAATTTACATTTAACGTATATAACAGGTAGCCACATATGAAACGCGTAATAGTTGATTATAAGAAACTTACAAACGAAATCTTAACTCTTTTAGTAGAGAAATATCCTGATGGATACGGGGATGATGATATCATCAGTTTCAAGAATTTAAAAAACGAAACAGTAGAAGCTGTTGAAGTAAAAACAGAGTATTGTATTTATTTAGTAAAAGTAAGTACACGTTTGGCTAATACTATGGAAAACTTTGATGAGGATGAGGATGATTTTGATTCTAATGATGATGTATCTGATAACATTGAAGTACCAGTTGATACAGAAGAAGATGATGATTAGTAATTAACATTACTAACATTTTGATACATATTAATATAAATCAAGGATATATAAAATATAACCTTGATTTTATTACAAATACCTCTCTTTTAGAATTTCTAAATGATGTAAAAGATGTCCTGTAAGAAAATATCCGACTGCTCTGGTTGATATTGAATGATTATTTGCAGTGCCTAGATTGTTTAAAACTTGATTATCTAAATATTGAAATAATTCTATAGAACTTTTTCTAACAGCCCAAAACTCGCTTATTAAACTATCAAAATTTCTATTAGTTGCATAGCTATTTTTAACATAGTTATTTTCATCAAATCCTAATAAATTGACCTTTTCTCCTCTTGCAATACTCATACCTCTGTATTGAAAAATTCGTTCTGTATCAATTATGTGTTGCAATACTTCTTGTATAGTCCATTTTCCGTCTGCATAAGAATACAAATATTTTTCAGAAGGAATTGTTTCAATTAATTCATTAAATTTAATTAAAGAGTCGTGTAGATTTTTTATAATCCCCTCCTCTTTAATTAAATTTAAATAAACAACCTGATATTCAACAAATTCATTAGAATTTAGAACCGATAGCAGATTAAATGTATTCATATACGTTATGCTGAGTTTCTACTAGCATTAATATTACCAAATAACGATCTCGTTACCATTTTTTCGTAAACCTCTATTAATGCACTATCAACACCTTTCCCTTTTTCAAACTCTTGAATTTTCTTCAAGGCAAATTGTTGAATAGTTAACAATGGAAGTACTATTTCTTCACGTACTTTAATAGAAGCCTTCATAGATTCAAGATCTTCCATTAACTCGTTATACCCTGTTAGCTTAAGTAATAACCTTTTAGTTAAAAGATATTCATCATGAATCAAATTCCAAAACTCACCATACTCATCATCATTTTGCATATAAGCCGTTAATTGGAAAAACGATTTAGATAAACTCATCATACTGTTCTCTATTAACGTTTTAAAGAATAATGAATTTTCATAAAGACTTTTAATCTTATCAAATTCTCCTTTATCTTCAAAATGAGCCATTGCAGTACCCACACCAAAAAATCCAGGTACATTTTGTTTTAATTGGCTCCAGCTTCCTACGAAAGGAATGGCTCTTAAATCTGAGAATAATAACTTATCGGATTTACCTCTTTTAGAAGGTCTGCTACCAATATTAGTTTTAGCATAGTATTTTAAAGTACTCATATTTTCTAGATATGGCATAAACTTAGGATGCGCTTTAAAATCTGTATATGCTTGATAACTAACATCAGCTAATTGCTGCATAGTAGCTCTATCTCCTTCTTTAAGTTCACTCTTTTCCTGATTGAAAATTTCCTGAATTCCTGAACTTAAAAGCTGTTCAAGATTGTATTGGCAAGAATCAACGGTACCAAAGTTAGAACTAATTGTTTGTCCTTGAACCGTTAATTGAACCTCCTTATTTTCAATATTTGGACCTAATGAAGCGTAGAATTGATGTGTTTTACCTCCTCCTCTAGCTGGAGGACCACCTCTACCATCAAAAAATACAACCTTAATATCGTACTTTCTAGAAATAAGCGTTAACTCTTCTTTGGCTTTATAAATACTCCAGTTGGCCATTAAATACCCCCCATCTTTAGTACCATCTGAGAAGCCTAGCATTATAGGTTGTACATTTCCTCTAGAGGCTAAATGAGTTTTATATTCTTCATTATTATATAACGCCTCCATTACCATTTTGGCATGTTGTAAATCATCAACTGTTTCAAATAAAGGCACAACATCAACAGTCGGTTTAGTCCAACCCGTTAATTTAATCATTGCAAATGCCTCTAAAACATTAATAATAGTCTGATTATTACTAATAATATAACGGTTACAACCTTCTTCTCCATTATATTTCTGAATCTCCTGCATTACATATATAGATTTTAAAGTAGCCTTCGCCATCTCATCTGTAATAATTTCAGGATCTATTTTTCCAGAAACCTTGGTTAGCACTTCAATTTGTTCGGCTTCAGATAATGATTCATAATTATCAGGGAAAATACCAAGGTTATTTTCTATCGTATCTTTTACTATGCCTATTAAAACATTATGGTGTACTCTAGAATCCTGACGGATGTCTAATGAAGCAAAATGAAACCCGAATAATTTTACCTTATTAATAAGATCCATAATCTCTTCAATGAAAAGAGATTTATGATTTTCAATAAGGACTTGTTTAATTTCATATAACTTACTTAAAAAAGTATCCTTTTGTAAGGTATTTTTTTTAGAAGGTAAAAAGATATTTTGATAAAGACTCATCTCTAATTCGGCTATAATAACATCAGCCTTATCAAAAGTAATTCTCCTTTTTAATTTTCTAATATCTCTGTAATAATTGCGTAAAACAGCCGTTTTTAATCTATCTGCAACATTTAATGTAATTTCAGGAGTAACAAAAGGATTTCCATCTCTATCTCCTCCTGGCCAAAAACCAAGTTTTACAACATCATTACTCAATTCATTGTCTCCAAAAATATTGTTTTGAATATAATTGAAAATTTTACTAGATGATTGGTAAAATACATTCTCTAAATACCAAATAAGACTAACTGCCTCATCAAAAGGAGTAGGTTTCTTTTTCTTGAAGAATGGAGTTTTTCCAAGCTGAGCCAACAATTTTTTAATACTAGTTAAATCATTTTGCTCAATGGCTAATGCCAAATCGGTAATAATACCTAAAACAGCACCTGGATAAAATTGTGTAGGGTGTGCTGTTAAAACAGGTCTAATTTTAAATTCTTTTAAATGAGATTGCAGTGCTTCTAATTTACCTATTGCTTGTGCTTCCTCTTTAACGTTACGCAAAGTACCATGGCCATCCATGTTATTTACTATAGAAAAGGCCGCATCTTCAATCGCATCAAACAAAACAACCTGTCTTTCAATATATTGTATAAATTTAAACAATAATGAAATACGCTCTTCCTCTGGCTTATCATTAAAAAACTTAGAGAAAAAAGAATCTACTATAGTAGTAGGATCTTGATTATCTTGATATCCCTTCGCACAGATTTCTGAAAATAAAGGTAAAAATGCCCCTGTATTAGAAATGTCATCAAACGGAAGAGTTAGAAAAAGACTATTGTATATTTGATACTTAGAAAGTACGCTCTCATTAAAGCGTTGAATTTTTGGTTTTCTCAGCATACTAAAATATTTGATTTTTTTTCGTTATTAAATTTAACAAAAAACCCTTTCATAACACGTCATGAAAGGGCTAAAAATTATATTAATTTATATTTTAATTTAACTCATTGAAAATAGAATGCATCAAACGCTTTTTATCATTAATGCTTTCTTCAAGAGAAATCATAGTTTCTGTTCTAGATACACCTTCAATATCATCTATCATAAAGATGATTTCTTTGGCATGTTTAGTGTTTTTAGCTCTTACTTTACAGAAAATATTAAATTTCCCTGTAGTTACATGAGCTACAGTAATATTTGGAATTTCATTTAAGCGCTCCATAACAAACTTTGTTTGGTGTGTTTTTTCCAAATATATACCTACATATGCTATAAAAGCATATCCTAATTTTACGTAGTCAAGAGTTAAAGAAGATCCTTGAATAATCCCGGCATCTTCCATTTTTTTTACGCGAACGTGAACCGTACCAGCAGAAATTAATAATTTCTTTGCTATGTCTGTAAACGGGGTTCTGGTATTATCGATCAACATATCTAATATCTGATGATCTACCTCGTCTAATTTAATCTTACTCATACAATAATTACTATTTAATCAAACTTATTATGGTAACATACAAAATGAAAAAACTAATTTACTTTAATTTTATTATAAAGTAAATAATTTTTTAGTTAAAAAACTAAAGTTTTTTCAAAATTGTTTGCATGTCGGCCTTTAATAATTCTTCCTTGGTTATTTTTTCGTTTATAAAATTTACATCAATGGTTTGATGACCATGATAGTTTTGCAAATTTCCTATTTTTTCCACATATGGAAAAAGAAAAATGTTATTATTTTGTAAATTTTCTTTAAAAAGCACACCTATTTCGTTTTCGTTTTCTGTTGCTTCCTCATTAAAAGCAACGTTTTTTAATAATATGTCAAAAAATGACTTTTCGTTGTTCTTAATGTCAAAATAAGGTTCATAGCCCTCCCCTGTAATATTTTTAGTACTAATTGCATCCAATCCAGACAATAACGATAAATAGATATATTTCCTTGTTATTTCTCGCTCATAATCATTAGGATAATGACCTGCTTCAAATAATACAGTTGGGACACCTAGATAAGTAAATGTATCTCCTATACAATTTATATTAAACCCATCATCAAAACGTGCTATCTGATTTGGTATATACTCTTTAATTGCATCTACCATATAAGTAATAAGTTCCATAGCTAGCTTACGTGGTTGTGTAATGGTACGTTTTTCATCTGCAGAAGGTGCTAAAAACGAAACTGTAGCTGGGTAAGGAGTGTTTTCAACACCAAAGATGGTTCTCTGATCATGTAGATTAAAACATAAATCGGGTTTTATATCTTCAAAAGCAGCTCGTAAGATCTTACTCTCCGGTTGAGATAAATCTTGTGAATCTCTGTTTAAGTCAATATCATTACTATTTTGTCTTGTATACGCATTCGCTCCATCCGGATTAAGCATTGGTATAATATAAAGAGTTGTATTAGACAATATAGTTTCAGTAAACTCATCCTTTTGCTCTAAAAACAAACATAGCATGTCTAAAACAGCCTTTGTTGTGGTGCTTTCATTTCCGTGCATCTGAGACCACATGAATACTTTTTTAGAACCACTCCCTATTGTTATTAAATGAATAGGTAGTTGATTAACAGAATGGCCTAATATCTTCTTGTTCAATCTAGGATGTTCCTCATAAAACTTCTCTAATTTACTATAAGGAAAGTATCTACCGTAAATACGCGTGTATTTATAAAGATGATAATGTTGGAAATGTAAATACATATGTTTAAAATCATATTTGTTACAAAGTTAAACAATAATAAGTTTACAAAAAGCAATAACCTATTTCACAAATGTAATGCTAACTTAGTTATCAATGTAAACAACCTTATTATCTTTGTTAACCATGATCCTTATCCCTTTGTTTACATCGGTTAACATTTAAGTTTAGTTTACCCTATTAATACAAATTAATAATGTAAAATACTGCTATTTAGATGTTTATACGTGTATAGCTAAAGTTTTAGTTTAACTTACGTAAGTATTGTTTCAATATATTGTATATTCAAATAAATCTGATTACATTTGTAAAACATTATAAATTTTCATTTTGTATACAATGTTAAACATTAATGAATTTACCTCTCGTTTACAAATGTTACTTGATCGTTACCACTTAACAGCATCTGCTTTTGCTGATAGTATAAATGTTCAACGCTCTGGTATATCCCACATACTTTCTGGAAGAAACAAGCCTAGTTTAGACTTTGTTATGAAGATTACAAATGTATACAAAGATGTTTCACTGGAATGGCTACTCTATGGAACAGAGGAATTTCCTAAAACAGAAAATGAAACGTCAGATACTAACGAAACGCCCTATAAAGAAATAGATAATACAATGGGAAATGATTTATTTCACTCAAATGAAAATTTTTCTCCAAAAAAATCAAATAGCGAAATTATAAACAATGCCCCTACTACCAATTTAGCTTCTAATATTTCGAAAAAAGAAGTAGAAAAAATTATTATATTTTATACGGATAAAACATTTGACACCTACTCGCCTAGCTAGTTTATACCCTATTTGCCTGCTTACGTAAAAACAAAATAGTATTTTCGTAAAAAAATACAGAATGAAATATCTAGCACTTCTAACTTTTATTGTAGTAAGTATAATTGGATGTGGCCAACCTGAAAGAAATTGTAAAGATTTTAGAACTGGTGAATTTAAGTACGAGGTAGAACTTGATGGAGAAAGATTAACTGGTAAGTTTACTAGATACCAGGAGATTCAGGTTGAAATTTATAGTGATCATAAGGTTGATTCTAGTACTATTAATTGGGTAAATGACTGTGAGTTCATAGCTAAGAATTTACATCCTAAATCAATGGCTGATAAAAAACCTTTGCTATTTAAAATATTAACTACAGATAGTGATTCATACACATTTGAATTTTCATATGTGGGCGACGTTACGAACAGACATAAAGGTATTGCTACAAAAATAGACTAACATGGAACATTTTTTAGTCAATCCAGATACTTGGATCGCTTTAGTAACACTTACTTTTCTTGAAATTGTTTTAGGAATTGACAATATTATATTCATTTCTATTGTAACTGGTAAGCTTCCTGAAGAAAATAGAAAAAAAGCCACTAGAGTTGGCTTGTTACTTGCTATGTTTCTTCGAATTGCTTTATTATTTGGTATAACGTTGCTAATTAGAATGAAAACCGTTCTTATTTCTTTTGACTGGAAATGGTTTTCTGCTGATATTACAGGACAAGCTCTTATTTTATTAATAGGTGGTTTGTTTTTAGTTTATAAGAGTACAAAAGAAATTAATGAAAAGGTAGATCATAAAGGCGAAGAAATTGAGAGCCTTAAAAATACAATGACCAAGTCTTTTACTGGTGTTATAGTGCAGATTCTTCTTATAGATATGATTTTCTCTGTAGATAGTATACTAACTGCTGTTGGTATGACTACAGGAATTCAAGGAGCTCTTTATATTATGATAGCTGCTGTTATCATATCCGTTTCTATAATGATGCTTTTTGCTGTTCCTGTCGGAAATTTTGTAAACAGAAATCCTTCAATACAAATTTTAGGACTATCCTTCTTAATTTTAGTTGGCTTTATGCTTATAACTGAAAGTATGCATTTATCGGAAGCAGAAATTATGGGTAAACATATAGGTGCTGTGCCTAAGGCTTATTTATACATGGTTATATCGTTTTCTCTTATCGTAGAATTTTTGAATATGAAAATGCGAAAAAAAAGGAATCATTAAAATTCGTAAGAAGATTTAGTTTAGATAACTATATCTATTTTTATACTAGTTAGGGAAATCAGATTTTACAAGAACAAGGCTTTTCTATTTATGAGCATAATTATAAAGCTCATTGTAATTATAAAATTTCGTTTTCTGTTGTAGTTGATAATGATGTTTATGGTCTAAATGCAACAACATTTGATTATGTAACTGAAATCAGAAGCTGTTTAAATGAAAAAAAAATCAAAAAGTATTTATCACAACTCTACAAAAAGATAAATTTTATTCAGGATTTAAGTGTGAAAATATGCTTACTATCAGAAAACCATAAAATAAAATCCTTTATTCGCAAGTTATCAATAAGTTAAATTTTAATTTAAGAATTAAAATATTTTTTGAAGTAATTAAATATTCTTATAAATTAGATTTTTTATTTGTTACAAATATTTGTAGCCCAATAGTAATAGCGTTTAATTTTAGAGCCAGTTATTTTAATTAACTATGAATTACCAAGGAATTGTTTTGTTTAATAACGTAGATCATTTTGACAAAGCAATAAATAATTATGAAGACAATGATGCTAAAATCATTGAATTTGACATAGAAGAAATTTCTAATAGTCAACAACTACATTTTGAATTAAAAAGTAGATTATACTTGCCTTCTTATTACAACAACACATTTGAATCCCTCTTAGAATGTATGCTTGAATATGAAATAGATGAAGATGGACTTGTGTTAATTTTTGAACAAATGGATAAGCTTCCATTTAAAAATTTATATAGTTTATTAGATGTCTTTGCTACCGTAGCGAAAGCTAAACAAGAAGAAGGTTTAAAATTTGTTGTTTTAGCTCAGGTAGATAATGCTTATTTTAAATTATATAAACCTCTAAATACTCCTGATTTTATTTGTTGGAACGAGAAAGAGAAGAAATAAGTCATAAATATTTTAAATTATTTAAGCCTTATGGGGTTATAAGTCAATTTTCATCTAACGACAAACGTCAATTAAGAAAAAAAAAATTTCTTAAAGATTTAGAGTCCTTACCGGAAGATTTAATGCCGGTTGGTAGATTAGATGAAAAATCAGAAGGCTTATTATTGCTAACTACCGATGGTGTTTTTAGCGACACTGTGAATCGCAGTGGTATTGAAAAAGAATACCTTGTTTTAGTTGATGGAGCCATCGATAATTCATCAATAGAAAAGTTAAAACAAGGGATTTCTATAGGACTACATGGTGAAAAATACATAACGAAGCCATGCTTTGTTGAAATTTTAACTACCCCACCTAATTTACCTGACAGAGGAAAAAAAATTAGAGATGCCAGACATGGCCCTGTTACCTGGATACGTGTAATTATTAAAGAAGGTAAATTTAGACAAATTCGAAAAATGACTTCTGCAGTAGGTTATCCTACGCTACGTTTGGTGCGTGTGCGTGTGGGGGCTGTTGGTATTGATAATATGATTCCCGAACAATTACTTCCTATTGAAAAAACATTAGTATTCAATTGATTTATATGTTTAAATAGCTTTATCATAAATTCAAAAGATTTTAGATATATTTGAATTTATACAAATTTTTAAACAGATAATTAATGAAGAAAGTATTTTACTTTGTTGCTTCTTTGCTTATTTTAGGATGTGGTTCCATTAAGCAAACAAGTGACCAGACAAAAACTAATAATAAATCCCCCAAAGGCCCTACAACTTACGCCGAGTCTATTACCGAAAAAGATCTTAGAGATATTTTATATGTATATGCCAGTGATAAATTTGAAGGTAGAAATACAGGCGAAAAAGGTCAAAAAATGGCGATTGAATATCTCAAAAACTTTTATATTAACCATGCTATTTCAGCAGCTCAATCAGATGATAATTATTTTCAAAAAGTCCCTCTTCAGGTAAGTTCTTTACCTACCGGTTTGGTTACCGTAAAGAATGAAAATTATCAAGTGGGTACCGATTTAATTACACTTAGCAGCGTAAATCCTAAAACATTAAGCGAAAATGAAGTGGTTTATGCAGGTTATGGTGTTGAGACCGATTTTTATTCAGATTACAGAGGAATTGATGTTAAAGGCAAAATAGTTCTTATAAAAAATGGAGAACCAAAAAAAAACGATGGAACAAATGTAATATCTGGAAATGATCAAACTTCACCATGGGGAGAATTAAGAAGTGGATTCTCTAAAAAGTTAGAACTAGCTAAAAGCAAAGGCGCAAAAGCAATCTTCTATTATGCCCCTGATGCTTTCGGTCAATTAGCTATGCAATATTTGTTTATAAAAAACAGAGCTAGTAAAGAGATTACATTAAAAGAGAGTTCTGAGGAAAATAATTTCTCATATTTCTTTATAAATGAGAAACTTGCTACTGGTCTTATCGAAAATATTAATACTCTTGATGTTGCAAAAAAATTAGGTATCCCTATTTCATTTCATTTAGAAAGCGAAGAAACCAAGAATATTGATTCTGAAAATGTAATTGCTTTTATAAAAGGCTCTGAGAAACCCGAAGAATATGTGGTTATTTCAGCTCATTTAGATCATTTAGGAATGGGAGAAAACGGAGAGGTATACAATGGTGCCGATGATGACGGTTCTGGTACAACAGCGGTATTAGAAATAGCGGAAGCTTTTAAAAAAGCATATGATGAAGGGAACGGGCCAAAACGAAGTGTGGTGTTCTTACATGTTACAGGGGAAGAAAAAGGATTATTGGGTTCTGAATATTACTCCGAGCATCCTATTTTTCCTATGGAGAATACTGTGGTAGATTTGAATATAGATATGGTTGGTAGAATTGACCCTAAATATGAGGGGAATAGAAATTATATCTACCTTATTGGGGCTGATAAATTAAGTACCGATTTACATAACTTATCTGAAGCTGTAAATAATAAATATACGCATATCGAATTAGATTATAGATACAATGATGAAAACGATCCAAATCGTTTTTATTACAGATCGGATCATTATAACTTCGCTAAACATAATGTACCTATTATTTTCTATTTTAATGGTACTCACGACGATTATCACCAGGTAACCGATACTCCAGATAAAATCAACTATGATCTTTTAGCTAACAGAGCGAAATTAGTTTTCTATACAGCTTGGGAAATAGCCAACAGAGATGAAAGACTTGTTGTAGACAAGGCTGCACAAGAATAAGAAAGTAT